>NZ_CP020555.1:6562500-7983613 GCF_002080455.1 Streptomyces sp. Sge12 | reverse complement strand
GGTGCATCCCCGCGGGGCGGGTT
The DNA here is from genome assembly GCF_002080455.1 of Streptomyces sp. Sge12. Classification (NCBI taxonomy): domain Bacteria; kingdom Bacillati; phylum Actinomycetota; class Actinomycetes; order Kitasatosporales; family Streptomycetaceae; genus Streptomyces; species Streptomyces sp. Sge12. The sequence goes on along the minus strand of NZ_CP020555.1, from coordinate 7,983,590 downwards.
GGCCGCATTCCTTGGTGATGCGGAAGCTGGCGGGGATGGCGGGTTCCTCGTGGAGGGTCCAGGCCAGCCAGTGGGTGATGTCGATCAGGGCCTGCAGGGGTGAGACGCCGTCCTGGCGCAGGGTGCGCACGGCGTCGTGGAGCAGGGCGCAGCCGCGTTGCTGGACGGCTTCGGCGAGTTCGTCCTTGGAGGCGAAGTGGAAGTAGAGGGCTCCCTTGGTGACCCCGGCGGCGGCCGCGATCTCGCCGAGTGTGGCGTTGGCGTAGCCGTTGCGGTGGAACATTTCGGCCCCGGCGTGGACCAGGCGCCTGCGGGTCCGTTCCGACCTCTCCTGCACCGCGTCGTCTCCTCTCGCCCCGTGGAGGTCCTCGTGTTCCCGGCCGCGGGGACCTGTGGTGTGTCCCGGGGCCGGGCCGGGTCGTGCCCCTTTTTCGGCCGCCCCCGGCGGGCGGGGGTGGTCGGGCGTCAGACCCGTACGAGCCTTTCGCCGCCGGGCTCCGCGTGGGCCTCGGCCGGGCTCTCGGGTCCGGCCATCAGGATCGAGCGCTGCAGGCGGCGCAGGGCGATGGAGGGTTCCAGTCCCAGTTCGCGCACGAGGGTGGCGCGCAGTCGCTGGTAGACGTCCAGTGCCTCGCCGCGGCGGCCGGAGCGGTGCAGGGCGAGCATGAACTGTCCGTGGAGGTTCTCGTGGGTGCGGTAGCGGGTGACCAGGACGGTCAGTTCGGCCAGGAGTTCGCGGTGGCGTCCCAGTCGCAGGTCGGCCTCGATCCGCTGGTCCAGGGCGCACAGCCGGGTCTCTTCCAGGCGTCTGGTCTCCATGTCGAGCTGGATTCCGCCCTGTACGTCGGCGAAGGCGGGTCCGGACCACAGGGCCAGGGCCTCGCGCAGCAGGCGGGCGGCGCCGGGGAAGTCGCCGGCGTCCATGGCGCGGTAGCCGGTGCCGGCGAGGCGGTCGAACTCGCGGACGTCGAGGGTTCCGCCGCCGCTGCTGAGGAGGTATCCGCCGGGCAGGGTGACCAGGATGTCCTTGGCGGTCCGCACCACCCGCCCCGCACCCGCACCCGCACCCGTACCGGTGGGGGTGTCGTCGTCGGCCCCGGCGTCGGGGCCGGTGGCGGTGGCGGTGCCGCGTTCGAGGGCGCCGGCGATGAGGGCGCGTAACTGCAGGACGTAGGTCTGCAGTGTGGTGCGGGCACTGCGCGGCGGTTCGCCCGCCCACAGTTCCTCTATCAGTGCCGATACGGGTACCACCTGATCGGCATGGAGGGCCAGGAGGGCCAGGACCTGCCGGGGCTTGGGGGCGGTCGGCGTGATGGAGATTCCGTTCTCCCGCACCGCCAACGCGCCCAGTACATCGATGTCCACGCCGTACTCCCCTGTCCTTGGATGAGTCGCACAGCCAGTAGAAAACAGGACCGGCGGTTTGTCAATATCAAACCGGTCGTGCTGTTTTGATGGTCGATCATGTCCGACGGAACGTCAGAAACCTTTGCTGGCCTGGAATTTCGGGTGGGTTCGGGTGCGGTGGGGCGGCTTCAGGACGCCTCGATCACCCCCTCGACGAGGGTCACAGGAGGGTGGCGGACCCCACCTGAAAGAGACCGTTCAGTCTGATTCGGTGTCCGGGTCGGGGGGTGGGGCGGCACTGCCGGGCGATCCCTGCGGCAGCAGGGCGTCCAGGGCCGGGGGCGAGGCGAGCCGCGGCAGCATCAGCGTCCAGAACCGGGTCAGGGTGTGCGGTGCGAGCCACTGCCGGTCGTAGGCGCCCAGGACCTCCAGCCCCACCGTCGCGGCCACCACCCCGCGCGCCGCGTCCTCGGGCAGGAGCCCCTCGGCGAGCAGGCCCTCCCGGGCCGCGGCCGCCACGGCCGCCTCGACCCACAGCCGCCACTGCCGGCGCAGGTCCGCCGTCCCGTCGAAGGAGGGGTCCGCGCACAGCGCGAACCCGGCCCGCACCACCGCGTCGTGCGCAAGGAGGGCCATCAGCCGGTGCGTGGAGTCCACCAGCACCTGCAACGAACCCCCGCCCGAACCGGCGCCCGCACTCCCGCCTGCGTTCCCGCCCGGGTCTGCGCCGGTGCCCGCGCTCCCGTCCGGGCCCGGGACGGGGGCCGGGGTGGTCGCTGCGGAGGCAGGGCCCGGTGCGGGGGCGGACGGGGCGGAGGCGGGGCCCGGGGCGGAGGCGGGGGCGGAACCCGGGGCGGAGGCGGGGGCGGGGCCCTGGGCGGGGCCCGGGGCGGGGCCCGGGGCGGAGGCGGGGGCGGTCGGCGCGGATGCGGGAGCCGGACCCGGCGCGGAGGCCGGACCCGGCGCGGGGGTGGTCCGGGCGGTGGTGGTCCGGGCGGTGGTGGTCCGGGCGGTGGTGGTCCGGGCGGTGGTGGTCCGGGCGGTAGTCGGACCCGGTCCGGGGGTGGTCGGGGCGGAGGCGGGGGCGGTCGGTGGTACGGCCGGGCCGGCCGTGATGCGCGACAGGGCCTGCGCGGCCCGGTCCTGGACGGCGCGGGCCAGGACGGTCTTGCCGGCGAAGTGGAAGTGCAGTCCCCCGGCGCTGACCCGGGCCCGGCGGCTGATCACCGCGATCGACGCGGCGGTGAACCCCTCCTCGGCGAACACCTCCGCGGCCGCACGCACCAGCGCCTCCCGCGTACGGGCCGCACGTTCCTGCTTGACCATGGAGTCTCCACAAACCGCCAACGCGGTTTGCCCAAGGGGGTGTAAAGATCGTTCCGGTCACGGTCCGCGCCGCCACCGGAGCCCCGCTCGCGTCCCGCTGGAGCCGGCCGGCCCCACCGGCCCCACCCGCCCCACCGGGGGCCGCCCTCGGGCGGGCAGGGGGCGGGCGGGCCTCAGGACAGGGCCGGTTCGCTCTCCTGCGCCGCCCCCCGGCCGGGCCCGCGCCGCATCTCCGCGCTCACCCGCTCCCCCCGGTCGCCGGCGATGTCGAGCCTGGCGAGCATCGCGGGCGTCGCGATGCTCGGGCAGATGTGCTGGTAGACGGCGGCCACCCGCTGCTCGATGTCGCTGCGGTCGCTCAGGGTCTGCGAGTAGATCTGCGCGCCCGTCCAGCAGGCGGACAGGATCCAGGCCGTCTCGGCGGGATCCACGTGCGGCAGCAGCTCACCCTGCTCCTTCGCCCGCACCAGCAGGGTCCGCGTGAACTCGATCCAGCCCGGCACCGAACCCCCGCCGAAGATGTCGCGCATGCCCGGCCCCAGAGAGAGCCGGGCACCCGCGCTGAGCATGGGCTCGCGCTTCATCCGGTACGCCAGCACCATCGCGACGTCCACCAGTTCCTGCAGCTTGCTCTCCCGGTGGGGCACCCCGCCCTCGGCGAACTGCTCGTCCAGGACGCCCTGCGCCAGCTCCTGCTTGGAGGAGAAATGGAAATACAGGGCGCCCTTGGTGACGCCCGCCCGCGCGAGGATGTCCGCGATGGTGGCCGCGTCGTAACCGCGCTCGTCGAAGACCGCCGCCGCCGCTTCCAAGATCGCGCGACGCGTACGTACCGCACGCTCCTGCCGTGCCACCGGTGCCTCCGTTGTCCATGGTCCAATACGGCCGGATCCACCGCGCGGATCCACCGCCCCATTAAAACCAACCAGAAGGTCCGATTCTTTTCAAGCAGGCCAGGCGTCGCCCCGACGCGGTCAATCGGCCACGGGCGCCCTGGGACCCAGCACCACGGGCAACTCCCGCAGCCCGTTGGAGATGAACGACTCCACCCGCCCCAACTCCCCCGCCCCCGCCAGAGCCGCCGCCGGGAACGTCTCGAAGAACCGCCGCACCGCCACCGCGCACTCCAGCCGCGCCAGCGTCGCACCCAGGCAGTGATGCGTGCCGAACCCGAACGACAGATGCTGCCCCCGCGTCGCCCGCAGCACGTCGAAGCGGTCGGCGTCCGCGCCGTGCACCTCGGGATCACGCCCCGCCGAACCGAAGGAGATCAGGATCGGATCACCCTGCCCGATCACCACCCCCTCCCCCATGTCGATGTCCTCCACCGCGAAACGCAGCAGCCCGTAGAAGGCCGGCGGCTCGATCCGCAGCGCCTCCTCCACCACGTCCTCCCACGAAGCCAACCCCGCCCGCACCAGCGCCAACTGCGCCGGATTGCGCAGCAGTTCGTGCAGGGCCGTGCAGATCAGGTTGACGGAGGTCTCGTAACCGGCCGTGAAGAGCAGGATCAGGCTGTCGACGAGCTCCTTCTCGCTCAACCCCGCCCCCTCCGCACCCGCACCCGCACCCGCATCGGCGGCGGTAGCGGTAGCGGTACGGGCGTCGGTGGCGGTACGGGCGTCGGTGGCGGTGCGGGGGTCGGTGGCGGTGCGGGGGTCGGTGGCGGTGTCGCGGGCGGCGATGAGTGCGCTGGTCATGTCGTCGCCGGGGTGGCGGCGGCGGTGGGCGACCAGGTCCGCCATCACCACGTCCAGATCGGCCGCGTTGCGCTGCGCCTCCTCGGCGGTGATACCGGTGTCGAAGAACGCGTTGATGATTTTGTGCAGCGGGCCCCAGGAGTGCTCCGGTATCCCGAACAGCTCGAAGACGATCCGGGTCGGCAGCTCGTGGGCGAACCGCGTGCGCAGGTCCACCGCGCCACCGGGCGCCGAGGCGGCCAGGTCCTCCAGGAGTTCACCGACCACCTCCTCGATCCGGGGGCGCAGGCCGGCCGCCCGTCGGGCGGTGAACGCGGCCGCCGCCGGTCTGCGCAGCCGGGCGTGCTCGCTGCCGTAGGCGGTGATCATGTTCTGCACCGAGACCCAGATCGCCAGCGGCCACTGCTCCCCCACCTCGCCGCTGATCCAGGCCGGCCAGTGGCGGTAGGCGTCCTTGGAGACCCGCGGGTCCACCAGGAGCCGGCGCATGTCGGCCGCGCGGCCCACGGCCCAGGCACTGACCCCGCCCGGCAGCAGGACCCGTGTCGCGGGCCCCTGTTCACGCACGCGCGCGGCCTCGGCGTGCACGTCCCCGCCCAGGGCGTCGATCGCAAAAGGGCACTGACGGTTCATCTCACAACTCTCCAGGATGGACGGCGGCAGATCGGCGACAGGGTGCAGCGGCGTGTCCACACCCCGTATTCCAAAACCGCCCATCCGGTTTCTGTTTCACCGGCGGCGGCCCCGAGTCTGACACGACCCGACCCGCATGCCAATGGTTTTCGGGACCCGGCCCGCCGCATCCGGTCCCCCGAAGTCGCCCTGGCGGGGGCCTGGTTGAACGGACGGCGCCCGCACCCTGTCCGACCGGCGCATATGACCGGAACCACGGTTCCCACTTGGGGCGGTGGTGTGCGCGTCCCCTGCGGCCGCACCCTGTCGGATATCCGCTGGTCCAGGTCCTGACAGCCCTCCCGGAGGGCGCCCGGCGGGCCGCCGGGGCGACGTGCGGGCCGCATCCTGCCCGGCTGAGCTCCTTGCAAACAAAACCGGAGAGTACGTATCTTGCGTCTCGCGAGCGCAACCCGTCCCATCCGTCGAACGGCTCTGCGGGAGAAGTCATGACCATGCTGACGATCGGAAAGCACGCGCCCGTCCTGCCCCTGCCCGGGACGGAGCAGCCATGGATGCGCTGCAACGACGCCCGCCAGCTGACCACCACCGTGCCCCGGGAATACGTCCACCGCAGCTCACTGGCCGAGGTCTTCCTGACCGGCTGCGAACGCACCGGCCAGGACACCTTCACCCTGACCGGGCAGTGGCCCCGCGCCCACACCTTCTTCACCAGCGCCGACGGCACCGGCCACGACCCCGTCCAGGCCGGCGAGACCGTCCGCCAGGTCGGCCTCTACCTCTGCCACGCCGTCTACGGAGTCCCCCTCGGCCACAACGTCCTGCTGTGGAGCCTGGACTTCACCACCCGCCCCGAACACCTGCGCATCGGCCGCGGCCCCAGCGACCTCACCATGAACGCCCTGTGCACCGACTTCGGCTGGAAGGGCAACCGGTTCTCCGGCTACCTCAGCGTCGACATCCACCGCAACGGCGAACTCGCCGCCCGCGGCACCGCCCGCTTCTCCTGCGTCGCCCCCGCCACCTACCGCCGCCTGCGCGGCGACCGCGGCCGCCTGGCCCTGACCCGCCCCCTGCCCCGCCGCACCCCCGTCCCCGCCCACACCACCGGCCGGCTCCTGCCCTTCGACGTCGTCCTCGCCCCCACCGACCACCCCGGCCGCTGGCAACTCAACCCCGACCTCGACCACCCCATCCTCTTCGAACACGCCAACGACCACCACCCCGGCATGGTCCTCGTCGAAGCCGCCCGCCAGGCCGCCAGCGCCCTCCACGCCCCCGCCACCTTCACGCCCGCCGCCATCGCCACCGAATTCCACCACTACGCCGAACTCGACGCCCCCTGCTGGATCGACGCCACCCTCACCGCCCCCGGCCACGTCGCCATCACCGGCCACCAGGAAAACCGCACCATCTTCCGCTCCACCGTCACCGCAACCACCACCTGACCACCGCTGTCCGGCGTCCGACGTCGGGGTCGGGCCGCGGGCGTCGGGGTCGGGGGTGCCGCGGGAACGGCGGGGGCAGCGCGGACATCGGGAGCCGGGGCGGGGCGAGCCGACAGGCACACACCCCGCCCGCACAAGAGCGGGCACACCTTCCCCGGAGGGCGGCTTCACCACCGCGACCGGGCAACACCCCCAGCACGCAACACCGTTCACACCGGGGGCCGGGGGCGGACAGGCAGGCGCACACCCGCCCGCACAAAAGGGGAAACACCTCCCCCGGCAACGGCCTCGCCACCCCCGACCGGACAACACCCCCCACCACGCGACACCGTTCACACCGGGGGTCCCGCCCCATGCCCCCGCACACCACCGGCCCAGTCGGCGCCGCAGGAACCCCCGGCCGGAACACCGGCGGGGACCACTCCCAGCGGCACCGAACGCCCCCCACCACGGGGCGCAGCACGCCCAACAAAGGGGGGAGCCGACCCGGGCAACCGACCGGACACCTCCCCCGCAGCAGCCCGCGTCCACACCGGGCCCCCGTCCCTGAACCAGGGGGCGCGAACACCGGGGGCACCGGGATGGACTCGCATCGGCTGCCCGGGGACAGCACCCTTTACCGACAACGACGTTCACGCCAGCCGGAGCCATGACGGCGCCAAGAGCGCGCCCAGCGCAGCCGGGGCTCCGGTCCGGGGCGTCGTGCCGGCCCCCTCGCATCAGCCGCTGTCCACGCCGGGCCCCCGCAGCAGCCCGTGGTTCACGCCAGGACCATCGCCCCGCACCACGGCGCGGGCAGGCACGCCGCACCAGAGTGTCCGGCCGGGACCTCGGAGCGGCCCCGCACCCCAGCCGCCGCCCGGGAAACCCGGCACGCAGCGGCCGAACACGGTGCGGCCGCCCGGACGGGATCGGTCGGACCCCCTGCAGCAACCGCAGTCCACACCAACGCCCCGGCACGGCACGGCACGGCACGTGGGGGCGCAGTCCCCGAAGCGGAGGAGGCTCATCCGCGGACGGCCGCCCCGACAACCTCCCCCACCACCGCCCATGTTCATGCCGGAGCCGCCGCCCTGCGCACCTGCACCACACCGAAACGGGGGTGTCCGGTGCCGGGCGAGCAGCCCGACAGCCCCGCACGGCAGCCCCGTTCACGCCAGGGCCCGTAACGAGGGCCCGGAGGGGCGCAGGCAACGAAACGCAACGGCACGCAACGGAACGCAGGGGCGACCCGGCCCGGACACCGACCGCACCACACCCGCCCAAGCGCACGATGCGCACGCCCAGGCCCTGCCGGTAAACCAGGGGCGTGCGGGCACGGGACGGGATCCCGCCCCGGGCATCGGGACAGACACGCCCCTGCGGCAGCCGATGTCCACGCCGGGGCCGCAACCCGGCACGAAAGTTCAGGCACGAAACCAGGGGCCGCCCGACCCGGGCGACCGACCCGACAGCACCCGCGCCCATCCGGTGTTCACGCACGGCCACGACCCAGGACCCGGGACCCGGGCCACCGGTCCCCGGACAGCAGGGTCACCCGGCCCAGGACCTCCGACCGGCCACCCCCTGACGGCAGCCCGCATCCATACCAGGCCCCCCGCCCCGGAACCAGGGGACGCAGACACCGGACACAAGGACGACCCGACCCGGCTGCCCCCGGCCTGGCAACACCCCCGGCGGCAGCAGAAGTTCACGCCCACCGAGTGGGATGTGGCGGCGTCATGGGCCGCGGGGCGCCGAAGCCGGGCGTGCCCCCGTCCCCGGGCGCCGCACCGAGCCCCCTGGCGGCAGCCCGTGCCGGCATACGGCGACAAGGGCTCAGCCGTGTACGGGCGAACGTGCTCAGCCGTGGGGCGGCGGGCACGGCAACCCTGCCGCGGTAGGGGGTGTCCGCAGGCGACCATGACGCATCGGCGCTCCGCACCCGCAGGTCGCGGGCGTAGGCTCTGCGGGATGCGGATAGGCGAGCTTGCCCGGCGCACGGGCGTGAGCCCGCGCTCACTGCGGTACTACGAGGACCAGGGGCTGCTGACCAGCTCACGCTCCGACGCGGGGCAGCGTCACTACGCCGATGCTGCGGTCCAGCGCGTGGCGCTCATCAGGCAGTTGTTCGACGCGGGGCTGTCCAGCCGGGTGATCGCGACCGTGCTGCCGTGTGTGGACATCCCCGGTGACCCGGGCGTCGCCGAGGAGACGTTCACGGCGATGATGCGCGAGCGCGACCGGATCGACGCCGATATCGCGCACCTGATCGAGACCCGGGATGCACTCGACGCACTGATCAGGGCCAACAGCCGGCACCGGGCGCAGCTGTCCACGGCCCCGACAACCGGCGGCGCAGCCGACCTGATGCTGTGACCTGCATCTCATCGTGTTGCCCCTGACATCAGTGGCAGGGGTGAGGGTGGCGACAGCGCCCGCATTCAGCGGGCCGGTCGTACGAGAGGCGGCGGAAGATGGGACAGGCATGGGGTTTCGACAGGCACGGCGGGCCCGAGGTGCAGGCGTTCTTCGATCGCCCCGATCCCGTACCCGGTCGCGGTGAGGTACTGATCCGGGTCGACGTCGCCGGCGTCAATCCCCTCGACCACCTGCTGCGCTCGGGCCCGGTCGACGGGCTCGACGGCGGGCGTCCCTTTCCCCGCGTGCTGGGCATGGAGGCAGCCGGAACCGTTCTCGCCCGGGGCCAGGACGTCACCGGGCTCGAGGTGGGCGACGCAGTCTTCGGCTTCGCGCTGACCGGTGGCGGCACCTACGCCCAGACCACGGTGCTGTCCGCGGCGAACACCGCGCGCATCCCGGCGGGCCTGTCCGCAACCGTGGCGGCAACACTGCCGGTGGCCGGGACGACCGCGGTGGACGTCCTCGACCAACTCGGACTCCCCGCCGGCGCCACGGTCCTGGTCAACGGAGTCGGAGGCGGAGTCGGCCTCGCCGTCACCCGGCTGGCCATCGGACGCCGGCTGCACGTGATCGGCACCGGGAGCACCGCCAAACGCGAACACGCCGAGAGCCTGGGGGCGCTCTTCATCGACTACACCACCCAGGACGTCGCCGCCGCGGCACGCAAGCTCGTTCCGGACGGCTTCGACGCGATCGTCGACCTGGTCGCAGGCACCTCACTGCGAACCATCGCTCCCCTGGCCCGCGACCCCCGCAACATCATTGCCGTCAGCGACACATCCGTGCCCGATCTCGGCGGGCGCTTCGTCGAGCGCCGCCTCGACCGCAAGAACCTGGAGCGATCAGCCCGACTCGCCCTCGACGGACTCCTCACACCCGCAATCACCGCAGTCCATCCGCTCTCCGAAGCCCCGGCCGCCCTCGCCGCCGTCGAGAACGGCCACACCACCGGCAAGACCGTCATCAAGGTGACATAAGAAACACCCGGCCACCCGACAACGTCAACCGGCCAAGGCGGACCGCCAAGAACGACAACCTCCCGAGGCAGAGCCGGGACGAACGTGACCCACGGTCGGCGCACCATCGACCGAGCACATTCACCTGTACCGAGTCGAACCCCTTCACCGGTACGCCACCAGCCCGCGCCCACACCAAGCCACCACCCCACCACCCGGGGCCCAAGACACCGGACACAAGGAAGACCCAGCCCGGCTCTCCGGCGGACAACACACTGCGTGACACACGATGTTCACGCCCTGCCAAACCCGTGGCGGCGCCCAGGGCGCATGGGCCGGCCCAGGAGGGGGAGAGCATCGGGGCCGTCAGGCAGGGTTCCCGCCCGACAGCACCGACCGGTACCACGGAGCACACTCCGCGAACGCCTCCACGAACCCAGGCCCCGGCGAAACCCTCACCTGCGACCACAACCGCCCACTGTCATACCAGCGATCAACGCCCACCAACCGCACCCGCCGCGCCAACACCCCACCCTGCGCACCCCCCACCCACTCCAACGCCCCCGCCAGATCAACCTCCCCCACCGGCAACCCCAACCCCAACGCACCCGCAACCGTCTCCACCAACACCCGCACACTCACCGGCTCCGGATGCCCCGCATGCAACACCCCACCCCCCACCCGCCCACCCCCCACCGCCAACTCCGCCAACACCCCCGCCAACACATCCACCGAAACCAACGACAAACGCGCCCGCCCACCCTCCACCCACACCGGCACACGCCCCAACAACTCCACCAACCCCGGCACCACCCACCGATCCCCCCGCCCGAAAACCAAATGCGGCCGCACCACCGTCCCACCCGCCGCCAACACCAACCGCTCCCCCGCCAACCGCGTCACACTCGTCACCGACCCCGGACACTCCACCAACTCCCCCTCCACCACCCCCGATGCACCCCATCCCCATACACCCCCGCCGTCCCCAACTGCACCACCCGCTCCACCCCCGCCCGCGCCGCCTCCCCCAACAACGCCCGCGTCCCCTCCACATTCACCGCCTCCAACTCCCCCACCGACCCCCCGATCCGCGACGCCAAATGCAACACCGACGACACCCCCTCACACACCCCACGCAACGAACCCGGCCGCACCAAATCCCCCCGCACCACCTCCACCCCCACCCGCGACACCCCCGCCCGATGCACCAACACCCTCACCCCAACACCCCACCCCACCAACCTCTCCACCACCACAGAACCCACAAACCCCGCACCCCCCGTCACCAACACCAACCCACCCCCACCGAACACCACAACCCCCCAATCCACCGTGTTACCGTCACGCGATGACCGCCGGAACCCAACCCAAGCTCCTCGAAGGCAGATCCGCACTCATCACCGGCGCAAGCTCCGGCATCGGAGCCGCCGCCGCCCGCATCTTCTGCCGCGAAGGCGCCGCCGTCACCCTCGTCGCCCGCCGCGAAAAACAACTCGCCGACCTCACCGACGAACTACAAACCCAAGGCCACCACGCCCAATACGTCATCGCCGACGTCACCCACACCGAACAAATCGCCCACGCCGTCCAACAAGCCATCACCACCTACGGCCACCTCGACACCGCCTTCAACAACGCCGGCATCGGCGCCACCCCCGCCCCCCTCCACCTCCTCCACGAAAACATCTACGACACCATCATGGACACCAACGTCCGCGGAATCTGGAACAGCATGCGCCACGAAATACCCGCCATGCTCACCCACGGCCACGGCACCATCATCAACAACAGCAGCACCGCAGGCCTCGTCGCAACCCCCGTCACCGCCCCCTACATCGCCTCCAAACACGCCGTCATCGGCCTCACCAAAGCCGCCGCCTACGAATACGCCACCCACAACATCCGCATCAACGCCATCGCCCCCGGCACCACCCAAACCGAAATGATCACCAACTGGCTCCAACAAAACCCCACCATCGAAACCACCCTCCTCAACCACACCCCCCTCCCCCGCCACGCCCACCCCAACGAAATCGCCGAAGCCGCCGCCTGGCTCTCCAGCAACCGCGCCTCCTACATCCACGGCACCACCCTCTCCATCGACGGCGGCTGGACCACCCACTGAGAAGGTCATGGCGGGGAGGGCCCGCGGCATCCTGCCGATCAGACCTCACCACGGAACCCATCACCCCCCGCCCCGGCAAGCTCCACGGAGTCAGGGGGCTACCGCCAACGCCCCACCTGGGGACCTGGCTGCGTAACGCCGGTTCCGTCACCGGCGCCGTGAGAGCCAGGCCGAACGCCTCCTGGCGTTCGCAGGCATCGCAGCAGCCCTCATCTGCCAGGTGCGCATGACGAACGCCGAACCAGCTCAACGGCTACTGCAAAATAGTTCAAATGAGCGAATCGACTGAGCAGGTGCAGACCGCAGATCGCCTCTGGGAGGAACACCGCCACGAGCCCTTCCCCGACAGCCTCCGACATGTCACGTTCGCGGGTACACACGTGTGGCTGCTCGACCTGGACATCGCCGGCTGCGTATTTCGTTGGCTCGACAACGGCGGCACTCTCGACCCGAAGAACAGCACGCTCCTGCAGAGCCGCGTCGAGGACTTGGGCCGAGTCGTCCCTGAGATCGATGACCCCGCAGCGGCCGAGTACTGCCGGCGGTTGCACCAACTCGCCGTGCTCGTGTCGACCAGCACGCCCAGCACGACACGGGACGCCCTCTGACCCCCGCCACCCACACAACAGCCACCCGGCAGTTATCGAGGCAGCCGGGCCGGTCTCAGCGGGTGGCGGGGTGCTGGTCAGAGGGAGCCAACGACCTTGCGCGGGGTGATACGTACCACGACCCGTTCGCTGTCCTCGGCGGACGCCGGATTGAAATCCGCGTACTCCTTGCCCGTGTACTTGCGCGACAGCGCGTCGATCAGCTCCTGCCCGCCCTCGGTGGTCAACTGCGCCGTACCACGGACCTCGGCGTAGGTGTACGGGGCATCACTCGGGTTGATGAGCACGGTGACACGAGGATCACGCCGCAGATTCCGCTCCTTGCGGCGTCCCACGGTCGTGGACACGAGCAGGTCGTCACCGTCACGCGCCAGCCAGGTGACGGACACCTGCGGACTGCCGTCCGGCTGAATCGTTGCCACAGAAGCAAAAACCGGAGAGTCGTCGATGACCTTCCTCAGGCCATCGGAGAGCGCAACCGACACGGTCGGAATCCTTTCCTGGGAGTGCCGCCCTCATCGAGCGAGCGGCACGAACAGCATGCGGAAACCACCCCGCACCCGGCAAACCGGAAACCTGCCCCAAAAGGCGACACGGACCGTGGCGCAGCAGCCCCGAACCCGGCAGGAACACCCCCAGCCACCACCCGGCCGGAGCAACACACCCCCGGCGCGTCGGACGCCGATTCACCCACACGCGCCACCCGGCAGCCTGTGGGCCTGGTGGCGAGTCGGCCTCGAGCCGGAACGCAAGCCGGGACGGGATATGGCCCCGGGCCCACGGAAACCCTGCACACCGCAACGAGGACATACACCCCAGGGGGTAGACGGCCACCTCCCGTGGGGGTAGCAGGAAATCAACCCCCTGCAGGCCGACAACGACAGCAGCCGGCGGCTACGGTGTCGCCCGTTCCGCTGGAGCACGACGGAAGGGGCTCTGCATGCCGACCCGTTTGGCCGATGACCCGCGCAGGCGGGTGGTGTGGGGGATATCCCTGCTCCTGATCGCGGTCACCGCGCTCGCGGGCGGTGCGCCCGCCGCCGCCCGGGCCGCCGAGCCCCCCGCCCCGCCCGTTCCGGTGCTGTCCTGGGGGCCCTGCGACGGGGAGCAGGACGGCTTCGAGTGCGCGACCGCCCGCGTGCCGCTGGACTACCGCCGGCCCACCGGACCGACGCTCGCCCTCGCCGTCACCCGTCGGGCCGCGGCCGATCGGGCGCACCGCACCGGTGTACTGGTACTGCACCCCGGCGGGCCCGGCAACTCCGGCGTGAACTTCGCCCGTAGCAGCTACGAGGCGCTGCCCGCCTCCCTGCGGGACACCTTCGACGTCGTCGGGTACGACATGCGCGGTGTGGCGCGCAGCGGGCAGGTGGAGTGCTGGAACGACCAGGAGTACGCGGCAGCCGTCGACACCGCACGCGGCGTGCCCGGTCCGGGGGCTCTCAAGGAGGCGGTACGGCAGGGCGCCGACTTCGCCCGCGCCTGCCGGGAACGCTCCGGGCAGATATTGCCGTTCATCGGAACCGGCTCCAACGCCCAGGACCTGGACCTGCTGCGCCGGGCGCTGGGCGAAGAGACGCTCTCCTTCTACGGCCGATCCTTCGGCAGCTACGTCGGCACCGTGTACGCCGCGCAGTTCCCGCGGCGGGTGCGGGCGATGGTTCTGGACGGGGCCTACGATCCGCGGCGGTACGCAGAGGTGCCCTACGCCTACGACGCCGGGCAGTTCGCTGCACTGGACGGGGCGGTGGGCCGTTTCCTGGACTGGTGCGCTGCCGACCCCGCCGCCTGCGGGTTCGGTGAGGGGCGGCCGCGGCAGGCGTTCGAGCGGCTGAAGCGGGATCTGGACGCCGATCCGGTGATCACCGCGAGCGGGCGCCCGGCCACCGGCTACACCCTGGCCTACCGGTTGATGTTCAACATCAACTCGGGCCGCGAGGTGTGGCCCTACCTGGGGCAGGCGCTGCGGGCGGCCCAGCTGCGGCAGGGTTCGTTCCTGCTGTCCCCGCCGTCACCGGCGTCGTTCGACTTCCTGAACGTCAACACGGCAGTCGAATGCGCCGACCGCACCTACCCGGGCAGCCGGCTGCTGCTGGGCGCGATGGTCGGCGCGCAGGCCGCGTCGGCGCCACTGCTGGGACCCGCCATCGGGCTGGGGCCACCGGCGTACGACCACAACCACGCACCCACCTGCGTCCAGTGGACGACCGAGCGCCCGAGCCGGTACGAGGGCTCCTACCGCGCGGCGGGTTCCGCACCGGTCCTGGTCCTGGGCACGACCGGAGACCCGGACACCCCCTACCAGGACGCGGTGGCTCTGGCCGGAACACTCGAGAACGGACGACTGCTCACCTTCGCCGCCGAAGGACACACGGCCTACAACCGCAGCACGTGCGTCAGCACCTTGGTCGAGAGCTACCTCGTCACGCTGGCACTGCCCGTTCGTGGCACCGTCTGCGCGGACGAAGCCCCGCCGCAGCCTCCGGACCGGCACCGCACGACGGGCGTCGGAATCGACGAAACGCGCGATGTGATCCCCACGCTCCGCTGACCACCGGGCAGCTGACGCGCGTACGCCGGGTGGCGAATGCCGGGCAGCAGGGGCCGCAGCCGAACACCGGATGCGGCCCCTGCTGCCTGTGCGTGCCGATGCACGGAGCCCGGCCTGGTCGGCCGGATCTTGCTCGGGGCTGCGCCGGGTGGACCTTTGTGCGCGAGAATGCTCGGCATGACGACGTGAAGAGCACTGGCCGGGCGACAGCATTGGCGAAAGGTCGGGAGTTGGGACACGATTCCCGACGGCGATCGACGCGTCTGCGCCGGCTGCGGAACGTCCGTCCGTTCGTACCAGTACCGCTTCCATTCGCCCGAGTCCTCGATGTTCGAGCGGTGCATCGGACTCGCCTGGTGTTCCACTTGCCGGATTTACTCCGGCAACATGGTGTACGTCCCGCGGAAGCGAGTCCTGGTCGACCTCCTCGCGTCTCTTCCTCCTGAGCAGCGAGAATGGGTTCTGCGTTCGGAGACGCGACTGATCGAGTTCCTGGACCGTCAGGTCCGAGACGCCAGAGGCTAGGGGTCGGCAGCTGGCCACGGTCAGGCGGAGTCCCGCTCGCGCAGTGGCGGCAGGACGGTCATGCGCCGACCGTAACGGCGGTCAGCCAGCCCTCGACCTGCTCAGCGAAGGTCACCCCCGCGCAGCCGTTGTCGTTGCAGAACAGCCGGCGCGCCGACAACTCGATGAGTACCGGCTGGGTGCCGACCGGAGCATCGGCACCCGGCGCCCGGGGGGCCACGCCCCATGGGCGTGAGCAAGGGGCCAGGGCAAAGAGCGGAGGCCGTCGCCGTCCTCCTAGAAAGGTTCTGCGGCCCGTAGGAGGGGCTGCGGCAGGTACGGGGACTCCACTCGGATGGCCCAGCCGCGGCGGCGGGCGTGGCAGGCGAGGGCGAGGATGTCGAGGTCGACCGACGTATCCGGCTCGTCGACGCGGTCGGCGACCTGGTAGTAGTCGCGGTGGGCCTCGAGCGCGTCGGCCAGGGCGAGGTTGAAGCTCTCCTCGTCGCCCTCCACCAGCTGTGACAGCAGCACGGCCGGCGGCATCGCGAAGCCCCAGTCCTTCGCCTTCTCCGCCTGCTCCAGCGCCCGCTGCACGGCCGGTTCGGGGTCGCCGCCCTTCAGGTAGGCGTGGAGGGCCTCGCGATAGGCGCTGGAGGCGGAGCCGTCCGGGCGGGCGAAGGCGGGGCCGGTGAGGACCAGCGGGACGAGGTCCTCGCGTACTCCTGTGATCAAGGCGAAGGCCGTGGCCTTCTCCCAGTTGTGGGCGCCGGCCGCGTCCTTCCGCTCGGCCGGGTAGCGCAGGTTGCGGCCGCCGATGGTCACCTCGACCTCGGTACCGGGATCGGCCAGGGCGATGCGGAACAGGGCCGCCCCCATCTGGGAGGCCAGCCGAAGGGTCGCGAGCTGGGCGTCCGTGACGCCTGCCGGGTTCCCCGCGCGCCACTTGAAGAGGCGTTCCTGGTCGCCCATGACGCTCCCGAGCCGCCACACCGCGAGGGGTTCTTGGCCGACGGGGGTGAAGGCCTCCCGGAGGTGTTCCTCGTACATGTCCTCGATCTCCCGGTGCACGGTCCGCTCACAGGCCGGCCGTTCCACCACCAGCGGCCCCGCGCCGAGCGCGGCGACCGCGTCCGGCCGCCGGTTCCGGCCGAAGCCCGCGACCCGCGGCCCTCGGGTCTCGAAGCCGGTGACGAGCGCGTGCGGGAGGTAATCGGTACGGGCGGCGGGCGCCCAGCCCAGGGTCCGGTACGCGAGCGCGGCGAGGGCGATGGGGACGAGCGGGAGGAGGCTGCTCGGAGAGGCCGCGGGGCCGTGCAGGGTGGTGTGCCTGGTCAGGAGATCGGCCAGCGCGGCGTCAAAGGCCTCCCGGTCCTCGGCGGCCAGGGCGCGCAGCGTGTGCAGCGCCGCGCTGTCCGGCCGGTCCAGAAGGGGCTCCCCGGTCTCCGCGGCGCGGGTACGGATCCGGTCCAAGGCGGCATCCACGGCAGCCAGCTTGGCCTGCGCACTCGGCGGGTATTCGCCGTGGTTGCCCGCGGCGTCAAGGACCACGGCCATGAGTCCTGTGGCGAGCTCACCACCGGGTGTGCCCTGCGCCCGCGCGGCGAACTTGTCGCGGGCGAAGTGGAAGGCCTCCCCGTGCCACTTGGCCTTGTCCCTCAGGACCGACAGGCAGAGCGCATCGATCCATTCGCCGGGGGTGACGCTCTCCTCGGGGGCGTCGTCACCCGGGTCGTAGCTCGTGCCGTAGTTCACGTACTCGAGGAAGACCTGGAAGCTGCAGTGGGGATGGTACGCCGCGTAGGCGACGGCGCCGGCAGCGGCTTCGGCGGCGTCCTTGAGGGCGGCCCTGGCTTCCGGGGTGTCGAGGTCGGGCGTCTCGACCGAGAGGGCGCCCAGGTAGTCGAGGAACTCGTCGGCGATCGACTGCCACTCGTACGTGGCCATCCGGCCGGCGCGCGACATGGACCGCACCTGACCCCCGATCCGGTTCACGAAGTCCTCACGCGCTGCCGACACGACGGCCCCGCCCACCTGGTGACGCTCTATCCGCACTGCCCTGCTCCTTGATCGACTCTCTGCCACCAGCCTAGGCGCGGGCTCTGACAGACCGGAGGCTGCCCCGGCACCCGACGTGACCGAGCAGGGGCAACGGCCGGTGGCGGAAGCAGCGCCAACACGACGGCAGAGGCCGTGGTTCGGTCGGCCCCGTTGACGTGGAGGCGTCGGCCGGCGCTGTTCGGGCAGAGGGACGACGGGATCCGAGCCGCGGCGCTTGCCCGCACTCGTTGCTCACCGGGCATGCGGTTGCCGGAGCGTTCCCGAAGAACGGGGCGAGCTACGGCGACGTGAGGGGTACGCGCGGCAGTACTCCGCCACCAGCAGCACCACACCACCGCCCCGTCCGGAGTGTGTTACTCAGCGTGCTCCGGGACGAAGGGCTCCTGAATCACTACGCCTTCCGGGTCGACGATCAGGTGCGTCGGCTTTGTGAGCTCCAAGCTGGAGAGGTGTTTCTTCAGCCGCTTGGCCATGGGAAGGTAGGTCGCAAGAGTGAGGCCGCCGGAAACGACGGCCCCGACGACAGGGATGGCCTTTGAGACGGTGTTCGCGAAGGTCTTCTTCGTCATCTGAACGCCGAGGTAGCCTGCGACCTTTTTCACTATCGGGTAGATGAGGCCCTGGGTAAGTGCCTTCTGCGGCAGCTTCTTGGCGGCCTGCTTCGACATCATCCCCGCGACCTTGCCCACGGCGGCGTTCGCCGATTGGGTACCGAACATCACCCCGATGAAGAGCGTGAGCACTCCCTTTGTCGCGTCATCGAGGTCATCAGGGTCTTCGGAGAACAGATCGGGCCAGCTGTAGAGGTAGGCGAGCTTCTGCGCGATGCGCAGCATATGGCCGAAGTACTGAGCCACATCGGCCGGCACGGTGGCGGGAAGGAACAGCAGGCCGGGTATCCCGGCAGCCGCCGAAAGGGCACTGGCCTTGGCGGTTTCGTAGTTGATGGAATCGTTGGCCGCTTTGTCCAGGACCTCGAGGGGGATACCCGCCGCTGCAGGGGTCTCTTCTATTGCTTTGCGTATGGCGTCCTCGGAGCAATGGCGAGTCAGCGCCTGCCGGAGGTACGCCTCCCTGTTGATGCGCACGCCCGGAAGCCTTGCCGCGACCGCCAGCACTGTGGAGAAGCGCAGCTCCGGATCTTCCGTCCCTTTACTCATGGCCATGGCAAGAACGTACAGCACCAGCGAGACCGGGATCCCCCTTCCAACCCATTTTCGATATACGGCAGTTGTGCTGACACCGCGATGGGGCCTCTGGTAAGAGGAGGCCGCGGAACGGAACGTCGGTCCGGTGCCTCTCGCACCGTGGCGTGTGCCTGCTGTGTCACGGCCCGCGCCGCGAACTCCGGCTCGCGGAGGGAGCGTAGGGCCGCCCGCGGTGCCCCGGCGTTCGTACGGCACAAGGCTGGCTGCGACGGACAGCACGGCTACCTGGCGGCCCCGCCATCAGGTAGCGGGCCGGCACCGAACAGGCGGAATGTCGGCCGCCTGGCACGCCTGTCGGTGATCCATGGGCGATGTGTCGGTGACCGCTGGGACTGTGGGCCGAGTACCGGCGGAGCAGTCGCCTGCGCCGTCGCCTTCGACAGCAAGGGAGCCCCGTCGCCATGTCGTCCACCTCCTCCGCCCCGCCGTGGGACGTCCGATGTCTGCCCGGTGCTGAAGGCCGCGTGTTCCTGGTCACCGGCGGCAACGCCGGCATCGGGTACTTCGTCGCCGAGCAGTTGTCGGCAACCGGAGCCACCGTCGTACTCGGCAGCCGGAACCCCGCCAAGGCCGAAGTCGCCACGGCCTCGATCCGTGAGCGCGTTGCCGGAGCGCGAGTGCGGGCCGTACGGCTCGACCTCGCCGACCTCTCGTCACTCGAGACCGTGGTGGAGTCACTGGAGGTGGATCGCCTCGACGCGGTGGTCCACAACGCCGGTGTCGCGCTCGACGACCCGCCGCGCAGGGAGACCGGGGACGGTCACGAGCTCATGTTCGGCACGAACCACCTCGGGCACTTCGCCTTGACCCAGTGGCTGATGCCGCTGCTGTCGGCTGCGCCGGCGGCCCGCATCGTGACCATGGGCAGCTTCGCGGCCAAGTCCGAGCGGCTCGACCTGGACGACCTGCAGTCCCGGAAGGACTACCAGCCCAAGCGCACCTACGGACGCTCCAAGTTGGCGCAGATGTCCTTCGGCGTCGAACTCGACCGCCGCCTGCGTGCTGCCGGCAGCACGGTGGCGAGCGTGGTGGTTCATCCCGGCGGCGCGCTGGACTCCCTCACCCCGTCACGGCCACCGGTCCATGTGCGAAACCCCGGCGCACGGCTGAGCTCGGCACCTGCGGCCCTCCTCGTCCAGGGCAAGCACGCCGGCGCATGGCCCGCGGTCCGAGCGGTGCTCGACCCGTCGGTGGGTGGAGGCCAGCTGTGGGGACCACGCGTCTTCGGCCTGCGCGGCAGGCCCCGACGCGAACCGATATGGAGCCACCTCGCCGACACGTCCGCCGCGGCGCGGTTGTGGGACGCGAGCCGTGCCCTGACGGGCGCCGACCCGCGCGCCATCCCCAGGCAGGCCTAGAATCCAGGGCCCGTGCGACAGCGATACTCGGGGCGTTGTCAGCCTCGATCTCCCGCAGAACGCGGGGCACTTCCCAGACCTGGTGGGCGTAGTCGGTCACGGGCTGCACGGCACGCAGGGCCAGGCGTTGTACGCGGTGGATCAGAGTGTGGGATTGCCGCGGTAGCGGCCGCAGGAGGTACAGGGCGCCGGTGACCGGCGCCTGCCCAGGCGGTGCCGTGTACCTCTCGAACCTCCCGTCGGCGCGACGGAGCTCTGGCCGGAATGAGGGCAGCCCCGTTTCAGGCGCTCGGTGCCGGGACCGGTCTGGCCAGTACCTGGTCCATGACCGCGGTGAGGAACCGCGTCGGATCCGTCGCCGACGTCGTCGCGCGCATGGCGACGATCCCGTCCGGACGGACGAGCAGCGCCCCTGCTTCGGAAAGCCACGGGGCCTCGACGCGATGCGCGGGAAGGCCGACGTCCGCCGCGGCGCGGAGCCAGTGGTCGCCGGCGACGCCGACCAGCAGGGTCCACCGGGACGCCACCAGGTCGAGGGTGGAAACCCCGTCGATCCACGCGTGGGGCACCCGTGAACCCGGCGACCCGTCCAGTACCAGGTCCAGGTCCACTGTGGACGGGAGTTCGGGCTGCGGGTCGACAACCGCGGCCGAGTCGTACCTCTGGCCGAGGTGCACGACCGCCGCCGCCCACACTCCCGCCGCCGCCCTGGCGGCGTCGGCCTCGGGTCCGCGTCCCCAGTGCAGCTCCGGGTCGGCGAGCCTGCGCATCGCCTGGTCCAGCGTGGCCGCAGCGACCGGTTCGCGTTCGTGCGCGTAGGTGTCGAGGAGCCCGGTACCGGCTTCGCCGTGGTGGACGGCGGCCAGTTTCCACGCCAGGTTGTGCGCGTCGGCGACCCCGGTGTTGAGTCCGAACGCGCCCAGGGGTGACACGGTGTGTGCGGCGTCGCCCACGAGGAACACGCGGCCGACGGCGAAGCTTTCGGCCGCTGCACTCCGGGGCCGCCACGGGAGCACGCTGCGCACCTCGACGTCGAGGTCGGGATCGCCTACCGCCAGCCGCACGACCGCGGCGCAGCGTTCGTAGGTGAAGTCCTCGGGGCGTTCGCCGGCGTCGACGTCGCAGGGGACGTGGAAGACCCAGTTCGTCTCGCCGTCCACGGTGGCCAGCAGGCCGGGCGCCTCCGGCGTGGTGATCGTGCAGGTGGCGAAGGACATTCCCCGCAGGTGCGGTCGCAGGTCGGCGTGGAACAGGATGTTGATCATCGACTTGCCGAGATCGCCCGGCCCGGAGGTGCCCACGCCCAGCGCGGTCCGCACGGTGCTGTGCGTGCCGTCGGCGGCGACCACCCGCGCACACCGCAGTGAGTAGCGGCCGTCGGGGCCCTCCAGTTCGACGTCGACCCCGGCGGCGTCCTGCGCGATGCCGACCAGGCGGGTCGACCAGCGCAGGTCCGCCCCGCGGCGGGCCAGGTCGGCCGCTACGACGGCGTCGAGCCGGTCCTGGGCGCAGACGCCGCGCAGCCTGAACGGCGTCACGTCCGGTTCGTCGGCGGTCGGGGGCTTCGGCATGGGAACGGTCCGGACGTCACCCGCGCCCATTTCGACGACGGTCCGCGCCACTGCCTTGCCCGCGGCGCCCCGGAGGTCGACCGCGGCGGCGTCGACGGCGGCGTCGAGCCCGAGTTCTCGGAGGACCTCGACGGTGCGGGGTCCGATGCCGGTGGCCCGGGGGTGCACCGACGGCCCGGACCGGCGTTCGACGAGCACCGCGGGGACGCCGTGGTGGGTGAGCAGTGCCGCGGTGAGCAGGCCGACGCTGCCGCCTCCGACCACGAGCACCGGTACCGGGGCCGGGGCCGGGGCCGGGGCCGACTCTTTTGAGTACGTCGTTTCCGTCATGGATACAGCGTAGCCAGAAGGTAGGATGCAGGTCAACGAGGAAAGGAACCGCCCCGATGACCGAACCCACTCCCTCGTCGGTGTGGACCCGGCCGCGCCCCGAGCCGCGTCGACGTGCGCCCGGGGTGGACCAGTTCGTGGCCGCCGCGATGGCTGTCGCGGACGTGGAGGGTTTGGCAGCGGTGTCGATGCGGCGGGTCGCTGGTGATCTCGGTTCGGGGACCGCCTCGCTCTACCGGTACATCACCAACCGCGACGAGCTGGTGGACCTGATGGTCGACGCGGCGCAGGGCGAGGATCCGCCGCCGGAGTCCACCGGGGACTGGCGTGCCGATCTGGGCGCCGTCGCGCACGCGTTGCGCGGCACGCTGCTGCGGCATCCTTGGCTGGCGGGCGAACTGGCGGGGAGGCCCGCGCTCGGCCCCCACTCGTTGCGGCGGACGGAGTGCGCGCTGCGCGCTGCGGTCGCGCTCACGCCCGACATCACCGTGGCCTCCCAGGCGCTCGGCGCCGTGCACGCGTACGTACTGGGTTCGGTCGCCGCCCAGCAAGCCCTTCGACGCGCGGAGCAGCGCACCGGGCTCAGCGAGGAGGAGTGGCAGCGCAGCGTCGGGCCCTACATCCGCGAGGTCCTCGCGGCGGGCGAACACCCGATGCTCGCCCGCCGCGTCCTCGAAGCCGAGGAAACCGACCCGGACATCGATTTCACGTTCGGCCTGGACTGCGTACTCGACGGACTCGCGGCCCGGCTGGGTCGCTGAGCGGATCGGAATGCGGCCGTGATGCCGCCGTCGCCTGCCGGGCCGGAGGCCGGCTCCTGCGAGAGCGTGTCCGCCGGCAGTCGTCGAGACGGGATGGGGCCGACCGGATTCGAACCGGCGTCCTCCCACATGCGGTGGGGGCGCGACGACCACTGCGCTACGAACCCCATCCCGCTCGCGATCTTACAAGTAGCTGTACCCGCTGCTCTGAAGGGAGGCCACGACCAGGCCCTGACCGCCGGGCACCGCCGCCACGTCGTCGCGGAACCGCGGAACCGCGGACCGCCACGAGAGTGCACGTGCGGGCTCTCCGGAAGGGCTTGCCCGGGTCCTGATCGTGGTGTTGGCTGCTGGGGCCGTCCACCGGCACCGACACGGTGTCGGCCGGTGAACTCCCGTTCGCTCAGGCGGCCTTGCGGGGTCCGCCATGCCCTTGAAGCCGAGGCCGCGCATGACCGTTCCGACGTCGCCCTCCCCTGCCGCAAAGGCGCTGGCCACCCGCCACCGCCTGGGCGGACTGGAGCACACCTTCCGTCCCGAGAGCGAGGTCGCGGTCCAGGAGAAGTACCGGATCTGGTTCGTCATCGGCTCCCTGGCCGGCATTGCCGCACTGCTGGGCGGTGGCGTCCTGTTATGGGTGAAAGTGCACTGGGGTGCGGCCATATTCCCGCTGTGGATCGGTGTGGTGGCCGCCGGGCTGGTGAGCCGGAGCCCGCTGTTCCGCAGGGACCTGGCGTCCCGGCGGCTGCACCTGTACGAACACGGGCTGGTCGTGAACACGAGCGGCAGCAAGCTGTTCGCGGCGCGCTGGGAGCGGGTGGTGCTCTACCAGGAGACCGTCCAGGAAGTGATCGACTACAAGGGCACGCAGACGCCCGTCGGACGCTCGCACGCCTCCCGGCTCGTCGCACCGGGCGGTCAGAAGGCACTGATCACGCACGCCTACGCGGGCTCGCACACCTGGGCCCCGCTGATCGCGGAGGCCGTCGCCCGCGCCCAGGTCGAGAAGGTGTGGAAGCTGGTCCGGGAGGGCGGGACGGTCGGCTTCGGCCCGTACAAGCTGTCCGGCAGCGGCATCACGAACGCCTCCGGTGAGGTGCTGGCGTGGCGTGAGGTGAGCGAGGTCGCCGTGCGCGGGGGGATGGTCTGCGTCTGGCGGGCCGGCAGGACGAAGGCCTGGGCGGCGCCCCAGGCCCAGCTGGTGCCGAACCTGCTCGTGTTCCTGACCATCGCGGACAACCTCCGCGGCCAATAGGCGGCTGCCAGAGCCACGCTACCGGCGGCCTGTGCGCCCGCGTGCCTGCGGGCCCGTACGGCCAGGGGGTCAGCCAGGAGGTTTGCGCACGGTAGTGCGGATGATCTTCTCATGGGTAATGTGGATCTTCGGATATCAAGCACTGTCCGCACCATGCCCGCCAGGCGCCGCAACGAGGACGGCGTGCCGCAGACGTGGGCCGGTCCCTCGGCCGTGCGTCGGCTCGCGCCGCCGGGAAGCGGCCGTGGCCGCCACGGAAGGACCGGCTGATCCGCGAGGGTGACGAGCTGACGCCGGACAATCCCTACGACGTGCACACCCTGGGGGGCAGCCACCTGAAGTGGCTGGTCGACCCGGCGCCGGCGGCCCGCGCGCTGGGCGCCCTCGCCACGCTCCCGGCCCCGTCCGGTCAGGCGTGACCGGAACCGGGTGAGGATCTGCCTCCGGGCAGGCCATGGGCGTGCGTGCCCGAAGCAGTGCCGCGGAATCGGATGACCTCGACCCGGCGTTGTCGTATGTATGGGCGATGCATCCCGGTACGGCCATGACGCGTGCGACCCGGCCGCCTGTGCGGCCGTCCGCGCGCGCCTCGCGGCCGACCGCGCCGACACCCTGGCGCGGGCGGCCGCGCTGGGTCGGGACTTCGACGGGATCGTCGCGGCGAACGCCCTGGTCGCGGTCGACGACGAGCACGACCCGGAGGGGGCCAGCACCGCATTCGAGCGGGCTCACGTTGCCGCCCTGATGGCAGGGGCCCGCGAGCACCTGGAAGAACTGGACCGGGCGCTGGAGCGGCTCGAGCGGGACGAGTACGGGCGGTGCGAAGGCTGTGGCGGGATGATTGCGCCCGAGCGCCTGGAGATCCGTCCGGCGGCGACCACCTGTATCCGCTGCGCCCGGTCCGACGCCCCGCACCGGCTGCCGGGCCCCGCCTGACGCCGGCCGGTGTCAGGCGTGACGGCCGCCCCCGTACGAAAACGGCTCCGCCCTCGCGAGGAGGGGGAGCCGTTTTCGTACGGGGCCGGGTGGGTCACTCAGGCATGGCGGTGGTGGCGCCGGTTGCCGGTGACCAGTCGGTAGACGGCGAGGAGGATCACGGAGCCGATGATGGCGGCGATCCAGGTGGACAGATCGAAGAAGCCGTCGATGGAGTCGACGCCGAAGATGACCTTGCCGAGGAAGCCGCCGAGCAGGCCACCTGCGATGCCGATCAGCATCGTGATGATGATGCCGCCCGGGTCCTTGCCCGGCATAAGCGCCTTCGCGATGAAGCCCGCGAGCAGTCCGATCAAGATCCAAGCAATGATGCCCATGCGCTTCTCCTACCTCGATGCACAGAGTCGGTGTTGGTGCTCGTCTGCGCCGTTTCGAGGATTCCAAACGTCCCCCGCGCGTGCAGGGTGAGCCGGTCTCTGCACAGTTCGAGCCGGCGCCACGCCGCGTCGGCCGTGGGGAGCAGGGTGCCGGCTTCCGGGGGGCACCCCGGCCGTCCCGCCCCGTGACGGGTGGGGGACGGCCGGGGTGCTCGGCTCACAGGCCGTTGACGCGGGCGATCCTCTCCACGGCCACCGGTGCGAAGTTGGTCGTGATGGCGCGGCCCGTCCTGCGGCCGAGCCGGGAGTGCTGGAGTCGCACCTGGGCCATCAGGCGGCGACTGCGCAGAGCCATCTCCAGTTCGAACCGGGTACGGGGGTCACGCAGCCCCGGCCCGAAGAGCTTCTCCAGCTGCCGCATGCGGTACCGCACGGTCTGGGGATGCACGCTCAAGGCCTTCGCGGCCTCGGGGGCGCCACCCCCTTCGAGCCAGGCGAGGAGGGTCACCTCCAGCCGCTCGCTCTGGCGCGGGGTCAGGCCGGCCAGGGGCCGCAGCCAGTGGGCGGCCAGCGCATGGGCCAGCGGTTGGTCCTGGAGCAGGAGCAGGGTGGAGAGGTGGTCGTCGACGAAGACGGGCCGGGTCTCCGCACTCGGGCGGGCCGGGGTGAGCGCGAGCAGGCGCAGGGCCCACCGGAGTGAGGACGCGCTCTCCGTGGGGGGAACGGCGTGGCCCACGGCTGCGAGGCGGCCGCGCAGCGGGACTTCCAGCTGGGCGCGGGTGTCAGGATCCGGACTCGGGACCAGGAGGCAGGGCTGGCCCGCGAATACGCCGGCGAGGGAGGTCTCGAGTACGGCCGCCAGCTGCTGCGTCTCGCCGGGGGTGGCCAGTACGACGGCTCGTACGGCCGTGGGCAGCGGCCAGCCGGCGGCTTCGGCCAGCTCGGTGAGGGACCGCTTCGATGCGGCTCTGGCGTCCGTGAGCGCCTTGAACAGATCGTGACGCGCCCGGTCGGCCGGTGCGGCGGACTCGTACCAGTGTGCGGCAGCGCCGCCTGAAGCGCCGTCCGCAGCACTGTCCGTGGCAGTGGCTGTGGCACTGTTCGCGGTGCCGCGGCCGTCGCGTGAGCTCTCCTCCTCCCTGCCGTCATGCCTGTCCTCGCCTGCTCGGACCGGGCGGGGGTGTTCGCTGCTCGGGTTCCGGCCATGGGGTTGCTGGTAGCCGAGTGCGATGCACAGTGCCTTTTCCACCGATTGTTTGAGCGATTCGTCATCGATGGTCTTGTGGTCGTCGGCACGTGCGGTGAGTGCCGGAGTGTCGTGCAGGAGCTCCTTGACTATCTTCTCGGCCAGCACGGGGAGCTCCCTGCGCAGGACGCGTGTCCATTCGCCTCGGGGGCGGGACCAGATGCGGTTCAGGAGTTCGCACATCGTTTTCCTCGTTCATGCGGGGGTGAGGCTTGTCCCTCGGGAAGGCGGGCAGCCGACCGCGGGACATCTCTGTCGTCAATCTCCTTGCCGAACCGGTGGGTTGATGGGACTCGGGGGTGGCGGTCTTCCCTCAGTCGTGCCTCGTTGCTGTCGTCGGGATGCGGGGGTAGGCGGGATGACCTGTCATGAACCCGTCGGAAGGAGATCTTCCGGATTGTTGAATGTGCTGAGACGCGCTGCGGGAAGTTATCGCTTTTCGACAAAACCTGTGGAGATCCTGTGTGCCTCCAGCATGCTGCTCGTCTCGCCCGGCGCCGAGGCCGCCCTGATCAACACCGCCGCTGCGCGCGGGAGTCCTCATCCCCCGCCGCCCGACCTGGGCGTGACCGTGCGCAGGAACCTGCGCCACATCGACGGCCGGGTCCGTACCGATCCGCGCCCGTCCGAGCCGGCGGGGGTGGCCGGGTCGGCCGGATCGGGTGCGTAACCGTTCGCGGCCTGCCGACTCGCCTCCTGCCAGGACATCAGGTCCTCGAGGTCCGGGAAGAAGGCCGCCGCTTCGTCGGGTTCCAGAACCGCTTCGAGTTCGAGGCGGCCCGGCACGCGCGGCAGGAACCGCACGGCCTTGTAGTGGTGGCGCATGACCGGAGGGTCCAGGACGAGGCGGCGTACGCCGTCGCACGCCGGAATACGGTCCGGGGTGGTGGCGCTCCATATCCACTGCCCCGAGGGCTCGGAGAAGTTGAAGCACTCGAGTGTGCCGGGCAACCCGCCCGGGCGGTCCATGTCGATCGGGGCGTCGGTGCTCAGCGCGACGGCCTCCGTGCTCGGGGCGTCTCCGCCCAGGTGCCCGCCACCGATGAGGCGTGCCCCCAGCAGCGTCTGGAGCTGGTAGTTGTCGGCGATCCCACTCATCCGCAGCCGGAACGCCCGCCCGGAGGCGCGGTCCAGGACCAGCAGCGGCTCGTCGTCGAGAAGCAGGAGGGCGCGCTGGGCACACTGCAGGTCCCCGATGTGCGGCTCCAGACGCCGGGTCAACTCCAACAGTGCGGCGCGGTCCGCGATCGAGTCCGGGGCGCCGAGTCCGGCCCGGACCCGGGGGTCTGCGAGGACGGCGACGGCCGCCTGCTCCCAGCGGTGCACGGTGAGCCAGCCGAAGTAGGGGGCGTGCCACACGTCCTCGTAGTCGGAACCGAAGGCCTCCTGTTGCTCGGGGCTCGGCAGGCCCGACGGGTCGGGGGGCTCCTGGTCCTCGCCGTGGTGCCGTTCCCAGAGCTCGGTGAACTCCAACGCCCGTTCCATCGCGGACCGCAGGCCCGACAGGAGGGGGCGGGCGCACACGAGGGCGTCCGCGTTCCACTCCACCAGAGCGCCCACGAACACGGCGTAGACCGCGGCATGCCACTCGGGCATGTCGTCGAGGTGCTGGGCGAGGTGGGGTCCCAACTCGCCTGCATGGTCGGCCAGGATGTGGCGGGGCAGCGAGGTGAGGCTCCCGTAGGCCGCCTCCAGTTGCGAGATGCTCCGCTCGGCGATCGCGGTGTCGAAGGACTGCACGGCCGAGCGGACGGCGTCGTCGGGTCTGTTCACCTGCGTGGTCTAGGCACCGCCCCTCCCTGTGCCTCGATGCGGTCGATACCCCCGAAACGGGCTGGTCCGCGGCTCGAACCACAACTGCGGTGTCGTACACGGCCCTCATGTGGCTGTGAAAGACTCCCTCAAGGTTTCCCCCCGTCCGGTCCGGTACATGATCCCGTGTCACGGGTACACGTAGTGCACGTGGCGCAAGTAGCGCACGTGCAGTGCAGACCTCCGCGCCCCTGCATTCCACACGACAGACATCGAGGAACTCATGAGCACAGACAGCAATGTCACTCGCGTCAAGGACGACTACGCCGAGCAGATCGCCGGTGATCTCGCGGCGAACCAGGCGGCGCAGGAACAGCGGCGAGGAGAACTGCAGCGACTGCAACAAGAGATCGGGGAGCTCGAGGAGAGCGAGAAGGTCCTCCTGCGGATGCAGGACGCACTGGGTGTGGCGGCGGCGCCCACCACCGCTCGCCCGGCCGGGCGGGCTGCGAAGCGGGCCGCAGTGCCTTCGGCACGCCGTGCGGGTGCAAGTGCGGGCGCGGGTAAGAGTGCGGGTGCGAAGAAGGCAACCGTGACCAAGGCCAAGGCCAAGGCCACAGCCAAAACGGCCTCCGGAGCTGCGGACGCGGCCCCGGCCGCGAAGGCGCCCCGTGCCCGCAAAGCCGCGGACAAAGCTGCAGACAAGGCCGTGGACAAGGCCGCGGACAAGGCCTCCGGTGACACCGCCGTGAAGACCGAGGCGGGCAGCCCCTCCTGGCTCGAGCTCGTCACGGCGGTCCTGGCCGGTGGGACGGAGCCGAGGTCGGCCGCCGAGGTGGCCGAGGCCGTCAGCGCCGCCCACCCGGCGCGCACGGTCCAGGCCGGAGTCGTCCGCAACACCCTCGAACAGGGCGTCGCCCGCGGTCTGCTGGAGCGTTCCAAGCAGGGCCGTTCCGTCTACTACAGCCCCGTCGTCGTCCCCACCCCCGCAGAGCCGCAGGCCGCGCTGCCCCAGCAGGCGTAGCCACCCGGCGCCCACCGTCCCGCGGGTCGCACCCGGTAGGCCCTTCACCGGCCGGGTGCGACCCGCGGGACGGGCGGCCGCGGTCCACATCCACAGGTCGTCCTCTAGGGTCCATCCCAGGATGACCGGCGGGGGCGGGTCCGTGCGATGCGGACCGGCCGACGGTCGTGGGTGCAGGGGGGAATAGATGGAGTCTTTGCGGCCGGGTGACCCACTGGAAATCGGCGGGTACCGACTGTTGGCGCGGCTCGGCTCCGGGGGCATGGGCGAGGTGTTCCTGGCCCGGACCGCGTCCGGGCGGGCGCTCGCGCTGAAGACCGTGCACCGCGAGCTGAGCATGGACGCGGACTTCGCCCAGCGCTTCGACCGGGAGATACGCACCAGCGACCGGGTGCGGTGCGCATGGACGGTGTCGGTGGTGGACTTCAGCCCACCGGGTGCGTCCCCGCAGTGGCTGGCGACCGAGTACGTCCCCGCACCGTCGCTCGGGGACTGGGTGCGCGCCCGGGGCCCGCTGGAGGCAGCGGCCGTACGGCGTCTCGGGTGGGAGCTTTCCACCGCGCTGGTGAGCGTGCGGGCGGCCGGAGTCGTCCACCGGGACATCAAGCCGGCGAACGTACTGCTGGGCGCCGAGCGGCCGTTCCTCATCGATTTCGGTATCGCGCGGACGGTCCGCGATCCGCGCCACACGCGCACCGGCACGGTCATCGGCACCCCCGGCTTCCTGGCACCGGAACAGGCCACCGGCACCGTGGCCGGGGCTCCGGCCGACGTGTTCTCCCTGGCCGCGGTACTCGTCTACGCGGCCACCGGCCGCAGCCCCTTCCTGGCGGCCGGCGAGGAACTGGACCTACCGGCCCTGCTCTACCGGATCGTGCACGACGAGCCGCTGCTCGACGGGGTCCCGCAGGCTCTGCTGCCCCTGGTGACGGAATGCCTGGCCAAGGACCCCGAGCAGCGCCCGAGCGCAGCGGAGGTGGCCGCGCGCCTGGAGGGCGGCCAGGAGGAGGGCTGGGAGGCCGTGGTCCCGCGGACGCTGACGGCCGAGGCGGCGCACCGGGAGACCGCACTCGGCCGGCTCCTCACCGCCTCACAGCCACCCGCGCACACGCCCGCCACGCACGAGCCGAGACCCTCGCAGACACCGGTGTCGACACCGACGCCTGCACCGCCCCTGCCCCTGTCCCCACCGCCGCTGTCGACGCCGGGCAGCGGTGCCGCCGATCCCTCCGGGGCCGCGCAGGGGCTCGTACCTCCCCACCCGGCTGACGGGACCACGCCCTCCTCCCCCGCCCCGCGGACCGACGCGAAGGCGTTGCTGCGGTCCCGGGGGGCCGGGGCGGCTGCGGGCGCCGTCGTCGTCGCCGCGGCCGTCGCCCTCGCCGTGGCACTCCACGGGCGCGGCGACGGTGACGGGGCGTCCCCGCGCGGGTCCGCGTCCGGTCCGACCTCACCGTCGCCGACACCGCCGGCGGCGACGGCCGCGGCCGCCTCCGGAGCACTGCCCGCGGCCTGGACCGGTACCTGGGCCGGCACCGGGCCCGGAACGCCCGACGCGGACGGCATCTCCCGTGCGCGGACAGGCACGTTCGCGGTCACGGTCACCCTGAACGGCGGAGCAGTGGGCGAGCTGGTGGGCCGGCAGGTCAGCGATGTCAAAGAGGCCACCACCGGCCGGAACCTGGGCTGTACCGAGGCCCTCCAATTGCGGCAGATCCGTGGGAACAACGCGGTGTTCGAAGCCGTGACCAGTCACCCCACCGACCCTGCGGCCGTCTTCGACTGCCCGCGCGGCAACCTGTACGTACTCACGATGGCGGAGGCGGACCGCCTGACGCTGGAGTCGGAAGGAGCGCAATCGGCGGGGGCGCCGTCGGCACTCACCCGCCGACCCTGACGACGATGCCGGCGATGGATGCGAAGCGTGTGCGACGGGTGTGCGACGGCTGCGAGGAATTCGACGCCCGGGGCTTTGACCTCAAGTGGACTTGATGTTCTAAACCTAGGGGCATGACTACTCCACTGCGTATCGCACTCATCGTCGGCAGCACCCGCGAGGGCCGCTTCGGGCCCACCGTGGCCCGCTGGTTCGAAGCCGTCGCCGGCCGCCGCACCGACATCGAACTGACCGTCGCCGACCTCGCCGATGCCGATCTGCCGGCCCACTGGACGCCCGATCTCTCACCCCGTGGGCGGGCGTTCGTCGAGCGCCTGGCCGGGGCGGACGCCTACGTCGTACTCACTCCCGAGTACAACCACTCCTTCCCGGCCTCCCTCAAGCAGGCCATCGACACCGCCGGACGCGTCTGGCGGCGCAAGCCGGTCGGTTTCGTGTCCTACGGCGGCCTGTCCGGCGGCCTGCGGGCCGTCGAGCAACTGCGCCCGGTCTTCGCCGAGCTCCACGCCACCACGATCCGCGAGACGGTCAGCTTCCACCAGTTCCCCTTCGACGAGGCCGGACAGCCTCGCGACCACGAAGGGGCCGAACAGGCCGCGACCGTGCTCCTCGACGACCTGCTGTGGTGGGGCCGTGCCCTGCGGACCGCGCGCGGCAGCGACGAGGCATGGAGCGAAGCCGCGTAACGACCGCGGGCCAACGCCCGGCCCCGTCCGGCCCGGTCCGGTCCGAGGAGCCGCCCCGTACACCGTCACACGTCCGCACGGTGTACGGGGCTTCTCCCGCTGCCACCGGGCGTGTGCGCCGCCGGCCTCGGCGGCCCCCGAAGCAGCCCCGGTACCGCGACGGGCCCCTCGCACCCCACCACCTGGTCTACCCTCGGGCAAATGATCGAGTACGTGAACCAACTCGGCGCCGACGCCCCCGTGATCGGTCCGGCCCCCACCGGCCCCGACGCCCTCGTGTGGTCCCTGGACACCACCGCCCACATCCTCGGCGGCCACCGCACCCAGGACGCACTCACCGTGCTCGACGCCGGTGAACGCGAGAAGGCCGCGCGCCTGCGCCTGCCCGGGCTTCGCCACCGCTACCTCGCCGCCCACCTCGGGCTGCGCGTCCTCCTCGGCGGCTACCTCGGCCTGTCCCCGCAGGCTGTCCCCCTCACCCGGGAGGACTGCCCCTGCTGCGGTGAACCCCACGGCCGCCCCGCCGTCACCGGCAACCCCCTGCATTTCTCCCTCTCCCACACGGGCGACATCGCCTACATCGCCCTCGCCGCGCTGCCCGTCGGCGTGGACATCGAGAAGACGCCGAGCCCCGAGACCGTCGCCGACGTCCTCCGCTCCCTGCACCCCGACGAAACCGCCGAGCTCGGCGCCCTGACGCCGGCCGAACGCCCCGAGGCCCTCGCCCGCCTCTGGAGCCGCAAGGAAGCCTGCCTCAAGGCGACCGGCACAGGCCTCGCGCTCGGTCTCGTCCACCCGTACGTCGGCACCCGCCCCACTCCCCCGCCCCTCGCCGACTTCACCCTCGTCGACCTGCCCGCGCCCGACGGCCACGCCGCCGCCCTCGCCCTCACCCACCCCGGCAGCACCCCCGGCCACGGCGCCGGCTGACCGGCGCCGGCGGGCCCTGAAGTCCCGGTTCATGACCGGCGGGTTGTGGGGCTACGCCGACACCTCGGGCACGGTGGCCGTCGCCGCCCGCTTCGACAGGGCCCGGCCCTTCAACGCCGCCGGAACGGCGCCCGTCCTGCTCGGTGAGGAGTGGGGGCCGATCGCCGCCTCGACGCCTTCGACGAGAACGGACTGGCCAACGCCGTCGGCGGTGCGGCCGTTGCCCGGCCCGCCGACCCGCCGGTGTGGGGGGGTGCTGCGCGCCGACGGTTCCTTCACGCCCGTCGCGCACCCCGAGCCCCTCACCGGTTCCGAGCGCTGGATCACCGGCTCCGACGGCGGGCACGGCGCCTTCGTACGGGAGCTCCTGGCCCGGCCGCCCCGCGAGTTCTACCCAACGCGCAGCGCGGCGCCCTGCTCGTGATCGTGATCGCGAGCGCGTGGCTGGCGGCGAAGTGGTGCACCGAGTACCCCTGGCTGGAGGACAGCCGCAGGTCTGCTTCACCAAGATCCTCGAAAGGTGCCTGCCGGGCGGGCCCGGGAGCCCCCTCGGGGGCCCTTCCAGGGACCCCTATAGTTAGGGCAGCCTAACCATAGGGCGCTGCGAGTGCTTCCCGCGTTCGCCGGTCCTTGCCGCCCGAGCAGAAACGGAACCCGTATGAGACCCGAGTCCACTGTCCTCGTCTCCCCGCGCGCGGACGTCCTGACCGAGACCGTCGAAGGTTTCGGCACGGTCCGATTCACCCCGGTCGACCCCGCCGCGGACTCCGCGGTGCTGCACTCCTGGGTGGTCGAGGAGCGCGCGCAGTTCTGGGGCATGAACGGCGCCAGCCGGGAACTGGTCCAGGAGATCTACGAGGACGTGGACCGCCGCGACACGCACCACGCGTTCATGGTCCGGCTGGACGACGAGCCGGTGGCGCTCTTCCAGACGTACGAGCCCGCCGAGGACCGGGTCAGCGACTGCTACGCGGTGCGGGAGGGCGACATCGGCGTCCATCTGATGCTGGCCCCGGCGGCCGGCCGGCCCCGGCCCGGATTCAGCAGGACCCTCGTCGGGTCGCTCATCCGGTTCGCCTTCCGCGACCCGGCCGTTCTGCGCGCGGTGGCCGAGCCCGACGCCTCCAACGCCAAGGCGCTCGCCCTGCTGAACCGGCTCGGCTTCGTCCGGCAGGGCGAGATCACCCTGCCGGAGATCGACCTGCCCGAGATCTACCTTCCGGAGAAGCGGGCCGTGCTCGCGTTCCTCGACCGCCCCGCCGTCCTCCCGCCCGCGGTGGCCATCGTTCAGCCCTCCTGAGAGAAGGGGAGGGGAGGGAGGGCGGGGCGCAGCGGGCGGAGCCGGTTGTTTCCGGAACGTGGCAGTCGTGTGGCACGTCCGGCGGTTCGCGGCCGCACCGCCCCGGGGGTGCCTAACATCCCCGGCATGGCTCTGCCGGCCGGCCGTCGCCGGGCCCGGCGGTGTGCCCGCCCCTCCCCCACTGCCAAGGACCAGGTCCGATGAGCATTCCCACCTCTCTCGACGTCAGCCGGGCACGTCCCCGGCTGGCCGAACTGACCGTCGTCGACGTCCGCACCCCGGGCGAGTTCGCGTCCGGCCACCTCCCGCACGCCGTGAACGTTCCCCTCGACCGGCTCTCGCGGAGCCTGGAGGAGCTGCGGCAGGCCTCCGGGGCGAAGCCCCTGCTCATCGTGTGTGCCTCCGGTGCCCGTTCCGAGAACGCGGTGGCGACGCTGGCCTCGCACGGCATTCCCGCGTCGAGCCTGGCGGGTGGCACCACGGCCTGGGCCGCCGGCGGTCACGACCTCCAGTACCCGGGCGGCGACACCCGGGCGCGGGCGGTGTGGGCGATGGAACGACAGGTGCGGCTGACCGCCGGCTCCCTGGTGCTGCTCGGCCTGGCGCTCGGGCTGTTGCTCCACCCGGCGTTCTCGCTGCTGGCCGCGGCGATCGGGGGCGGGCTGGTGTTCTCAGCCCTCACCAACACCTGCGGGATGGCGCTCGTGCTCGGCAGGCTGCCCTTCAACCGGCGCGGGGCGGAGAGTCCTTCCGGAGCGGACAGTCCCTCCGGACTCTGAGCATCCGACAGGTGGGGGAACCGCCCCCGGTCGGCCCGGCCCGACCGGGGGCGTCTCAGCTCGCCTTGGACGCCTGCCCTGCCTGAAGGGTGCGCAGGAGGTCGAAGGCGGGCCGGTCCACCGGGCGCGTGGTGTTGCCGAGGGCGATGACGGCCACGTGCTTCTCCGGGTCGAAGCCCACGAAGGAGGAGAATCCGCCGGTTCCTCCGTTGTGCCAGATCTGGAGGTGTCCGCCCTGCCGTGCGTGGAGGCGGTGCGCCATCCAGCCGAGGTGCACCCGGGCGAAGGGGCTCGTACGGTGCTCGACGCTCCGGCTCAGGCGGATCGCCTCGGCGAGCTCCGCGGGGACGGGAGCGGGGTCGAGCTGGGCCTGTACGAAGGCCACCAGGTCGGTCGCGGTCGACCGTAGGGCGCCCGCTCCGGCCAGGTCGGCGAGGTTCCACGGTGTGGTGGGCCGCCCGCGGCGGTTGTGGCCCTGGGCGGAGCGTTCCGAGCGCGGACCGTCCACGGTCACGACGGTGTCGCTCATGCCCAACGGGGCGCAGATGTCCCGGGTGATGAGGGTCTCGTAGTCCGTGCCGGCGCGGCGGGCGAGGGCCAGTCCGAGGAGTCCGGCTCCGAGGTTGGAGTAGCGGAACCGTTTCCCCGGTGCGGCTCCCAGCCGGGTACGGGCCAGCCCGGACAGCAGGGCGTCGGCCGTGCAGCCGGCGTAGGGATCCGGCGTCGACGGGTGCAGCAGGAACCGGAGCATCATGCCTCGGGGCAGTCGCGACAGGCCGGAGGTGTGGGTGGCCAGGTGCTGCAAGGAGATCTGCCGGCCGTCCCGTGACGGTACGTGCGTCCCGTCGGGCAGCAGATCACCGAGCGGCTCGTCCAGGGCCACCGCGCCGGCGGTTGCCATGCGCGCCAGAGCCAGGGCGGTGAACGTCTTGGTCACGGAGCCGATTTCGAAGAGCGTGTCGGGGCCGGGGGCGGTACGCCCGTGGTCCGCACCGGTACGCCCGTGGTCCGCCCCGGTGCGGCCCGCACCCCGGATCTCGACGACGTCGTGCGCCACCACGGCCACCACCGCGCCGACGCCCTGCTCGGCCAGCCGGTCCGCGGTCTGCTGGGCCAGGATTCCCAGTTCTTGTGCTTGTGCCATGACAGACATCCTGCTGGCGCTCCGCCTCCGGCCTGTGCGCCCTGATGATGATTTCCCGGCTCCGCCCCTGCGACCTGAGCGGTACGGTCAGAGCGTTTCCGGTACGCCGACGCCGGGGCGTGGGGTGTCGAGGATCCGGTCGAGGTGGCCGGGACCGGATGCGGGCACGATGCGGGGCG
The DNA here is from genome assembly GCF_002080455.1 of Streptomyces sp. Sge12. Taxonomy (NCBI): domain Bacteria; kingdom Bacillati; phylum Actinomycetota; class Actinomycetes; order Kitasatosporales; family Streptomycetaceae; genus Streptomyces; species Streptomyces sp. Sge12. The sequence goes on along the minus strand of NZ_CP020555.1, from coordinate 7,947,195 downwards.
CGGTGCGGTAGCGCAGGGTCCGGGTCTGCCAGGCGTGGTAGCCGCTCATCCACGCGGTCATGACGCTGACGTAGGTGTTGACGGCGGCTCTCTCACCGTCGGAGAGGTCGAGTCGGGTGCACAGCCCCGGGACCTGCCCTGCGAGCTCCCGGAACCGCCGCACGCGCCGGTCCACTTCGGCGCAGGCGGCGGTGACGGCCTCGTGCCGGCCGAGGGAGCGGGTGTGCTCCAGGACGAGGACGAGGTTGTCCACGTCGCCGCGCGCCTCCTCCTTCTCCAGGGAGTACACGTCGTTGCACATGAACGTGACGTCGATCGCCGTCTGCCGCATGATGCGCAGCTGCGGGGCGTGGAAGGCTGCGGCCGGGACGGTGATGTCCGCGGCGCGCTCGCCGAGGGAGAGGGGCAGGTCGGTGGCGGCGATGCCGCGGCGGACGTGGAGGTAGGTCTCCATGTCGGAGGGGGTGCCTCGCAGGCGGCCCGCCGCCTCGTGGGCGTGGGCGGCGAAGTAGTACTCCCATTCGTGTGCGGTCCGCGCGGTCCAGGCGGGGTGGGCGCCCAGGGTGCTGCGGGCCCGGATGTCAGCGAACGCTCTCGAGCAGGCGTCCGCGCCGGGGCCCGCGGGTGCGCCGTGGGCGATGTCGATCAACTGCTGGCACACGCGGGCGGTCCGGGCCGGGTCCCGGCCGAGGGGGCCGTCGAACTGGTCGTCGAAGACGAAGAAGAACCCCATGGCGTCCGCGCACAGGTCCAACGCGGCGCCCCGGGCGTGGGGGTAGCCCAGGGCGGCCAGCCGCGGCATGTCCCACGAGGTGTACCAGTCCAGTGCCCGGTCGCCCGTGACCAGGCCCGTACGGCGCACCCATGCCAGGTTGCGCCGACGCGCGCCTTCGAGATCGGGATGGGTCACGGAGACGGCGGGGAGGTCGAAGTCGATGTCCTGGGGCATGGTTCTCCGGGTGTCGGGGTGGGTGATCCGGTGGAGTGCGGTGCCGGTCCGTGATCGCCGACCTCGACCACCCTGCCGCCCCCACCCGGCTCCCGACAGGGAGCGCACACATGCACCCGACGCACCTGCGCACACCACGCGTACCACCGGACGCCCGGCACGCGCCGTTGCACCCCCGCCGACCGGAGTCGGCCCGGCCCGACGCGGGTCGGCGGCACCGGACCTCCCCCTGGCACGGTCAGCGCGAGGCGGCGCGGGACTGCGCTTCGGCCTCGGACTTGAGGTCGCGCAGCCACGCCCCCAGGCCGTCGCGCAGGAGCCGGGTCGCGACGGGGACGTTCGCCTCGACCTCGGCGCCGGTGTGGGTCTCCTCGGTCCGCACGAGGACGCCGCCCCTGACCTTGGTGAAGGTCCACACGTGGACGCCGTCGATGCGCAGTCCTTCGCCGATCGCGGGACCGGTCCAGCGGATGCACGCGCCACGCTCGATCTGACCGACCGTCGACGTGATGTCAAGGCTGGTGGCGGGGGTTGAGGGGTTGGGAGGGATCGGCATCGTCCACCGGAACGCCGAGCCCTTGCGGAGGGGGCCGTGGTCGAGCCGCTGCACGGACTCGACGGGGGCCTGCCAGGAAGGCCAGCGCTCCACATCGGTCTGGAGCTTCCAGACCGTGCGCAGCGGGGCGGCGATGAGGGTCTCGGTCCGGTGGCGGACGAGGGCGTTCGGGTCGACGCCCCTGCCGCGACAGGTGAGGGATGCGTCCGGGCGGGAGCCATACGGGGCGGGGAGGTCGGCGGCCCCGGCGGGTGCGACGGCGGCGCACAGAAGGCCGAGTGCGAGCGGGACGGACAACACGGCGGTGCGGGTGCCGGGCATGTGGTCTCCTCTGTCGGTTACGTGAGCGTCACCCGGTTGGGACAGGCTCACGTTCTCGTTAGAAGTTGTAACGCGAGCGCGAGTGAGGCGTCAACAGATTCGTGATAGCCTCTCACCAATTCGTGAGGGTATAGCCGAATGTAGGGCCGTACCGCCCGCGGGGAGGCCTGCGCCGAACCTCAGCGACTCCTCAAGTCCCTTGCTGCGCACGGGACACGGTTGTCACGATGATCCGCATGACGGGATTCCTGGGAATGAACACCAAGCACAACTTCGTCCTGCTTATCCGTGACGCGGACACGATCACGGCAGCCCTGCGCCAGGCGCTGGACGACGCCTCGCCCGAGGAGCGCCCGGGCCTGGAACGGGCCATCGCACTCGCCGAAGCAGCCGCCACGGCCAGCGAGAAGCAGCTGCGCGCCCGCTGGGTCCGCTCCCGGCTGACGGCCGCCGGATTCACGGGGGACATCGGGTCGGTCGCCGCGGTCAAGGCGTTGCGCACGGCGGAGCCGAAGCTGAGCCTGCTGGCCGCGGTGGAACTGCAGAAGGACGCGGTGGCGCATCCCGAGTGACTCCGCCGTTCCGTTGCGCGGACTCAGGTGCGGGCGGGGCGGGGCAGGCCGGACTCCTCCCACGCCGAGAGCCGCGCCCGGGCCAGCTCCAGGTAGCGCGGATCCAGCCCGGGCAGCGCACGCAGCACGGCCACCAGGTCCACCCCCACCTCCACCACCGCTTCCCGCTCAGCCAGCCGCGTCCAGCAGTACACGGCACCGGCCGCCGCAGCCAGCGCCTCCGGGCCGCCCCCGCCCGGCCCGGCCAGACGGACCCGGCACGCCCCCATCCACAACCGCGCCGCCAGTACGAAGTCACCCGCCATCCGCGCCAGATCGGCACGGATCTCCGCCCACTCCATCGCCTGCGCCGACGAGACCCCGTACACCCCTCGTACGTACTCCTCCCACGCCCGCGCCAGCAACGCCGCCTCACCGTGCCGGCCGCTCGACGCCAACGCGTGGATGTACGGCCGCGGATCCCCGTCCGACGCCACGGCGGGATCCCCACCCGGTACTGCCTCCGGAGCCGGGTCGGGGCGGGGGACGGGCCGGGTCGGATGCTCCTGCGGCCCGCCGTCGGCCGGCCGCAGCGACTGCTGTTGCTGGTGCTGTTGCTGGTGCTGTTGCTGGTGGTGGTGGTCGTGCTGTTGTTGCTGTTGCTGCGGTACCGGGCCGGTGCGCATACCCAGTTCGCGGGCGGTCGGCAGGACCAGGGCACCCGGGGGCAACCCCGCGGCCCCCGCCGCGAGCGCATGCAACTGCACGTCCGAGGGCCGCACCGGTGAACGCCTCAACTGGTCGATCCACTGCCGCGTATAGCCGCTCACCGCACCCTCACCACCCGCCGCGAACCCCGGCGGGCACACCACCCCGTACACCTGCGCACCCGGCGAAACCGGCAGACTTCCGGACTCCTGCAGCAACGGCCACGCGTCCCGGTCCGCAGCGAGGTCCAGGAGCACCGTCGTCAGGCCCGCCGGACGCCTCCGCAACTCGCCACCCAGCCACTCCCAGGGCACCGCCGTGTAACGCACCGCCGATGCCGTGGTCCCCGCCAACGCGAAGTACAGACGACGGCCGCGCCGGTCCGCGGTCAGCCGGCCCGACAGGTACACCAGCAGCGGACCCGGAGCAGCCGCCGCCGAACGCAGCCGCGCCAGGACCGTGTTCGGGTCACGCGTCCCGTCCAGGCACACCGTGTCGGTCGGCACCTCACTGCCCAGCAACACCGAGGCCGGCACCATCGCCAACGCCGCCAGATTCGCACTGGGGGCCAGCTGCACCGCCCGACGGCGCACCGCCACGTCCCCCGCTATCAGCAGAACATGCCCCCGCTGCGGCCCCGGCCCATTCAGATCCATGAACAGACCGTATCCACTCCGCACCCCACCCCGAGAATACGGCCTCCCCCGAGCACCCCCCAACCCCACACCGGGGAGGGGACGGAGGGGAATGTGACCATCCCATGATTCACTCGTTGTCCGCATCGTGGGACTACGAAATGGATCCAGGGCCTCCGTGCAGCAAGCCGAGGCTGTCATCGTTGAGCGCTACCCCCAACTCGTGCGTCTGGCCTACCTCTCGCTGCCCACCACCCTCGACCGGCACTCCCGTGTGCTGCGCGCCCATCGGGCGGTCCAGCAGGCGCTGCGCTCCGCCGGCCGCGGCAGCCACGGCGGCGGCAGCACCGGCCCCGGTACGGAGGACCGCCCCGACATCTTGACGGCCGTACGGGCCGAAGTGGTCCGCCGCGTCGCCGGGCCGGGCCGACCGCCCCTGCCGTTGCCGCCGTGGGTGTGGGGGCTGCGGATGTGGCCCGCGGCGGAGGGCCTCGACGAGATCGCCCGTACCCTGGCCCCACTGACCCCGGCGGCCCGGGCCGCCCACGTACTGTGCCGGCTCGACGGGCTGGACGAGCCCGGGGCCGTACGCGTACTGGAGCACGCCGGGATCCGTGATGCGGCGGCCGCCGTCCGTGCGGCCCTCGCCGTCCCGACCGGCCCCGCGGACACCTCGGCGCCCACCGGGGAGGCGGGCCCGTACGCGGCCCTCCCCCACCCCACCGCGCTCGATGCCGCCGCGGTCAACACCCGCCCCTCCGACCTGCTCCGCCGCCGCAACCGGGTGCGCGCCGCCTGGGCGGCAATCGGCGTCCTGGTCCTCGCCGCCGTCCTCGGCCGGGCAGCAGCCGGGGGAGGTCCCGATCCGACCGCCTCCGGCCCCTACGCGGGCTCCCCTGCCGCCCGGACCGCCCTGGACCCCGCCAGGCTGGTCCGTGTCCCCGCCCAGGCCTGGTCCGACACCGGCCGGGTCGACTTCACCGCGTGGCCGGCCCGGGGCTCCCGTACGGGCGACAGCGCCCTCCTCACCCGTGCCCTCGGCACCTGGGCCGCACCGCCCGAGGGCACGGCGGTGACCGTCTCCCCCGCGACCCCGGCCGAACCCCCCGTCCACCCACCGCACCTGCTGTACGCGGGAGATGCCGACGGCCCGGCAGGTGCCCCGGGCGGTGCCTCCGCCGTCGTGCTCCTCGACGGGGACCGCATCGTCCGGTACGTCGAGCGCGACGGCCGCCGCCGCTCCCTCGACATCTCCCGGGTGGACGACGCCGGCGTCACCACCGCCGCGGCGCTCACCCTCGGCCGAACCGGCGACACGGCACGGCAGTTGCTCGCCCCCTGGATCGCGACCGCCGCCGAACGGGACCTGGGCGCTCCCGCCGAGCCCGTCCGCACCCTGCCGATCGACCGCGACGGCACGGTCCTGGCCCGTGTGCCCCGTACGGACGGACCGTGCGGCAGCCGGCCCGTACTGGAGGTCGCCTCATCGGCGCGGATCGTGGAGAAGCACTCCTTCCTCCTGGCCGACCTCGGCGGCCTGCTCCCGGTCCACCTCACGTACACGCCGCTCGCGGAGGGCGCCGCGGCCGTACCGGCGCGGCAGCCCCGGGAGGCCACGGGGCCCGCCGCCCTGGAACGTTGGGCGCAGGAGGCCTGCACGCTGCAGGGGGTGGACGCCCGCGCCGTACGGTCGGTGAACCTGTGGGACTTCGCCGCGGCCGACCTCCCCGAGAACTCCGGACGGGCCGTCTGGTCGTGCAGCCGCGCCACCCACTGGTCGGGACAGGGCGATGTCGAGGTACGCCTGCGCCCGGCCGGCGGGTCCTCGGTGCCGGTGGCCCGGGCCCGCGCCACGGCCGCCTGCGGCCGGTTCGGCCAGCACGTCCTCGCGGGCACGGTGTGGAGCGCACCCTCGGGGCGGCCCTACCTGCTCGCCGCGGGCAGCCGCGAGGTCGCCGAGATCGACGCCACCGGTCCCGTACGCGCCCACGCCTCGGGCCGCTCCCTGACCGCACCGGCACCGGCGCCTGCGCCTGCACCTGCTCCCGCACCGGCCGCCCGGCCCGCGTTGACCGCGCGGCTGCACAGCGGAGCCGTCATCACGGGCCTGGACGGCGACCGCGGAGGGCGGGACTAGGAGCGGCCTACGGCCGTTCGAAGAACTGGAGGACGCCGCCGATCGAGAAGCTGATGGCGCCGGTCAGTGTGCCCCAGTTGGCGATGCCGACATTGACCAGGTCGCCGGTGCCGGGGCGGGTGAAGGCGGCCACGGCCGAGACCATGAAGAGCAGAGAGCCGATCTGGTTCACCGCGACGATCCACCACCCGAGGCTGCGCGAGCGGAAGCAGATCCGGGAGCGATGGCAGATCTCGACGAACGCCAGATGCCCCGAGATCAGGAACAGCACGCACCCGATGACGTCGGGGGTCCAGATCAGCCGGTTGACCTGCTGGACGGTGAGGCCCTGCAGGAAGGAGTCGAACAGGTTGATGCCGAAGACCAGTGTTCCGACGAACAGGACGAACGTGCTCAGCCAGTCCAGCCGCATCGGCTCGTACCCCCACCACCTCCAGTCGGCCGTGCCGAGGAACCGGCCATCGGGAGCGTGGCGGGGCGCGTTCAGCACCTGGAGGAGCGAGGCGTAGCCCCCGGTGTTGAAGAACAGTCCCCCGGCGAAGTACACGCAGGCGCTCTGGAACGGATCACCCGCGCCGAACTGGGCGAGGGCCGCCCCGATCGCGAAGAGCGCCCCGCCGATGACGAACGCGCTCGAGGCGATGGCGTTGAGCCTGCGCAGCCGGTGCAGTGCCTGCGGACCGGCGGGCGAGGGCCGGTCGGCCGTGTCCCCCGGGCCCCGGACCGACAGCGTGCCGCGCCTGCGCGCCAGCCGCGAGTCCCAGACCACCGTCTCCCCTTGGGGGCGCTGCCAGGTGAGCCGGGTGGTGAACGGTCCTGCGCCTTCGACGCGCTGCTCGGGCTGTCCCACGTCCTGAGCCTAGTGTCGGGGGCGGCTCCGGCCGGTGAGCGAAACGTACCTGCCGCAAGGCGATCCGACGCGTGCCGAGCCGAGCCGGTTGCACCCGCTACCTCGTGACGCGGTCCGTCGCGCGGTGCGGCATGTTCCAGCCCTTGGCGAGCTTCGACGGGCGGAGACTGGTTGGTTCCGCCTCCGAAGAACTCACAGAACTTCATGATCAGCGGGTCCCAGCCGACCGGATCCACGTAGTGGGTTCCCGGGATGACCAGTTCCTCGTCCACATGGGCGCGGAGCACCTCGACCTGGAAGGCGGTGGCGTCCGTATCGCCGCCGCCGAAGGGGTGCGCCGAGACGGTCCTGCACTCCAGTTGAACGGGGCATTCCGCGACCCTGGGGGCCCGTACCAGGTCCGATGCCTGCTCGGTCAGCCCTGCGGCCGCGAACTTGTCCGGCTCGTACCGGTAGCCCTGCTTCGTCTTGTAGTCGGGCATGTCCGGCTTCCCGGTGGTGAGCGCGATCCGGTCGACGGCATCGGCCATCGCCGACGAGGGCAGGTTGAGCACGCACTCGCCCTCCCGCAGCAGGTTCGCGGTCGTCCGGGCGTTGTTGCCCAGCCCGAGCATGCAGTACCGGCCGAGCCACCATGCGGAGGACATCGGCGCCAGGTTCGCCGTCCCGTCCTCGTTGCGTGAACTGATCAACACCACCGGAGTTCCGAAGTACAGGACCTTGAGCCCGGGGACCACGTGCATCTGCTGCGCCTTTCGCGGGGTGTCGGTCGGAGCGACCGGCTCGCGATCGGGAGCGCGGGCCGTCACCGACTCTCTCCCGGGCGGGCATGCACTTGCTGGCGGGAATCCGACCTCGCGTTCGGCGGTCGGTCACCGGCCGGAGGGGTCCGGCCGCCGAGCTCAACCGGACGGCGTGGTCGGGGGCCGTACGCCGAACCACTGCTCGGCGCCGTACTCCTCGAACCGCCCCACCTCGGTGAATCCCAGTCTCGCCGCGAGGCGCATCGCGCGGTCGTTGGCGGTCTGGGTACAGAGGACCACCGGCTCGCCGGGAAGCGCGTCGGCGCACCAGTCGAGTGCCGCTGCACACGCCTCGGCGGCGTACCCGCGCCCCCACGCCTCCGGCAGGAACATGTAGCCGAGCTCGACCTCACCGGCGTCGGGACGGACGTGACCCGGTCGCCCCGCGTCGCGCCGATCGAGCGTGATCATGCCGATCATCGCTCCGTCGACATCGATCACGAAGAAGCCGGGGCGCCGCCCCGGCACCTCGGGCACCGCGGCTTCGAGCTCGTCGCGGGGCCGGGGGCCGCCGGTGTAGGTACCCACCTCGGGCGATGCGAACAGCTCGATGACCGCCGCCCGGTCGCGGGCCTCGGACTGACGCAGAACGAGCCGTTCGGTCCGTATGGGGGCGGGTGGCCAGCTCACAGGCCCAAATTCGATCATGGCAGGCAACCTATCGCAGAGCCCGGCCGAGCCGTCCGACGCGAAGCGTCAACCACGCGGCGATGAGACGCACTTCGCGCGCACCAAGGCCTCATCCGGGCCGGCGCGGCCAATCCTGCGGGAGGTTGGGCTGCGCACGTCCGGCAGCCGGACGAGCGTGCGCCGGAACCTCGGTGGTCAGATCGCGGTGGGGATGTAAGGCGCTGCCGCGACCTGGGCCATCGTCCGAAGTCTCGCAAAGTAGGCGGCGCAGTACTCCTCGTTGATCAGCGGCACGATCTTGTCGAGGGCGGCGATGCAGCCCCACAGGTAGGCGATGCCGCTGTCGTCGAGTCCACCTTTCAGCTCCCTCTGTACGAGGCCGGCAACGTCGGCGTCCAGGAGGACCAGGTCCACGCCGTCGAAGTCCACGCCGCGGAAGCCGTCGGGGAACAGGGCGCGCAGGTGGTCCTCCCACAGCCCGGTGAGTCCGACTTCGGTCTGTGCTCCGCCCACGTCGGCGGCTGTCGCCTCTGCCGCAGACGCTGGGCGAAGGAGCAGGGAGACGGCATCGAAGACGGCACGCACCATTGCGAGTGCCCGGAGCGGGCGGAGGGCGGCACTTGACTCGGCGCCCTGCGTGAGCTTTTCGCGCAGCAGTCGGCTGCGGTCGAGTTCGACAGCGAGTCCGGCCGTGATGAGCCCTGCGTCGGTGGCTCGCTCGATGAGGAGGTGGAGCGGTCCGTTCGTGCCCAGTCGCTCGGCGAGGACATGCTCGAGGGCGAACAGGGAGTGCGTGACCGCGACGGTGGCGAACTCGTACCGGTAGTAGGAGTGCCGGATGAGCTCCCGGGACGTTTCCATCGCGCTCATGACGTACATCGACGCGTCGACGGGCAGAACCAGGTCGGCAACCAGGGCGTGCATGTCCACGTAATCGCGAACGAGGTCGCGGGCGCGCACGTCCTGTACCGGCCGGAGGAGCGGGTCCGGCGGCGGTGGCAGGGTGTTCACCAGTGCAGTCTTGTCGCCCGACAGCTGTCGATGCCATCGGTTTACTCGGGGCGGTCGCCAAGCCGTCTGCCCACGTCGCCGCTGGCCCGGGCCGACCTGGAGAGCCCCCCGACCCCGATGCCGTTGTCCAAGCAGCGGCCGTTGCCGCTGGGGTCCGCTCCTGGACGTACCAGGACTGCTCCGATACCGGCCGACCTCGCACCGCTCGTACGACAGCTGTTGATGGGCAGTAGCAACCGGACACATCGGGCGATCGCGGCTGGTATGCGAGCGCGCTGGAAGGTCCGCAACGCTGCATCGGTTGTATGCCTTGCTGTTCTCGTATGCTCTGCCGCTCAAGCCTCCGGAGCGGCCGAGGGACGGGGCTGGATGCTGCCGGTGAGCTCCTGGTGCGCGTCCATGACGTCACACACGTACAGCGTGGTGACCTCGTCCTGCGACGGAACTCCTGAGATGCCGTGCCTGTCGAAGACGCGCAGGTCCCGCGCCGCAGCGGTCTTCCGGGCGAGTTCGCGCGCGAAGCGGCCGTTGCCGAGCCGGTCGATGGCGCCCTCGGCGACGACGAGATCGCAGGACATGCGCAACGCGACGGCCGCCTCCTCGGTGAGCGAGTCCCCCTGGGCTGCCAGGAACGACTCCGCGATCAGCACCAGTTCGTCAACCGTGTAGGAGGGGAAGTCCACCCGGGTGCTGAAGCGGGAGGCCAGACCCGGGTTGGTGGACAGGAGCTCGGCGATCTCGTCCGGATACCCGGCCAGAACCACGACCAGGCGGTGCCTGTCGTCCTCGGCGCGTTTCAGCAGTACCTGCAGCGCCTCCTTCCCGAAGGCGTCACCACCTGAATAGCCGGTGTTGGACAGCGCGTACGCCTCGTCGATGAAGAGGACGCCGTCCAGCGCCCGGTCGATGGCCTCGGACGTCTTGATCGCCGTCTCTCCGAGGTGCCCTCCCACGAGGTCGACGCGCTGAGCCTCGACAACATGGCCCCGCTCGAGCAGGCCGAGCCCGGCAAACACCTTGCCGACGACGCGGGCGACCGTGGTCTTGCCCGTGCCGGGCGGCCCGGCGAACACCAAATGCTGAGGTGCCGGCGCTGCGGCAAGGCCCTGGCTCCTGCGCACCGCCGCCATCCTCAGCTGTGCCGACAGGCTCCGCACCTGGCGCTTCACCGGAGCCAGACCGACCATCGCATCCAGTTCGGCCATCGCCTCGTCCAGCAACACCGAGCGCTCCTCGTCGCTCAAGGTGCCTCCGGAGGGGCCCTCGTGCTGTTCCCGCGGCGCAGCGGAGGCCGCCTGGGCGGGCACGCGTGCAGCGGGCGGGGGCGTCACCTTCGCGCGCTGGGCCACATCGGCCAGATTCGGGCTGTACCGGAACGCCCTCTGGAACTGCTGCAGCGCCTCCTCGGCCCGGCCGAGTTGCTCGTATGCGCCGCCGCGCAGATAGGCGACCTCCCCGAGAAAGCCGGCGTTGTCGCCGAGCGCCAGCGGGAGCGGGTTCAGCACATTGAGCGCCTCGTGGGAGACGCCCTGAGCGATGAGGCCGGCCGCGACACAGAGCTGCGACTCGTCCCGGAGCAAGGAGTCCCGGATCCCCTCGGCAAACGTCAGCAGGAGTGGCCAGTCCTTCTTCAGGACGGCGTACCGCGCGCAGACGAACCGGGTCTCGTCGCAGTCGAGCACGGCGTGGGAGAGCATGTCCCACGCCTGGTCGAGCAGCCCGTCGTCCAGGAGTTTCGCCGCCCGCGCGAGCCACAGGTCGCGGGGCGTCTCCAGGCGAAAGGTGACGTAGGTCCCGATCTGGAACCGGGAGGACAACGGGGTCTGGAGCATCGTGCGCATTTCCCCGAAGGACTGGGCCTGAGCGTGCATGGCCTCGACCGCCTGGCCCTGGAGCTGTCCGGCGGCGTGAAGCCCCAACCAGGCATCGGCGGCGTGCGGATTGTGCTCAACGGCAGCGCGGAAGGAATCTGCCGCAGCGCCCCGGTTGCCCAGCCTCAGCTGCGCGACCCCCTGAAGCCATGCCTGCTCGCACTTCTTGATCGAACTCCGTGATACGGACGGCCCCTGCACCAAGCTCTCCCCTGCTGTCGTCCGGTGACCTGCTCCAGGCGCACGGAACGTGCGGCTGGTCCTGTCATCAAGTGATACCTGAGAGCTGCCGTTCAATGGCGGGAGCTCTCCCCTCGGTCAGCCCCAGGGGTCGGGGTCGATGAGTCCCGGTGCGGCTTCGTTCAGCAGCTGGTCGAGGGTGCGGGCGAGGCCCTGTTCGTCGTCCACGTGGGCGATCCACCGGACGCGGTCGAGGTCACGGGCCAGGTCGGGGGCGGAGACCAGAGCATCGAGCACCGTGCGCAGCTCGTCCGGAACCGGGTCGTCCACGAGGCAGAGCCAGCCGAGCGCGGCAGCCACCCGGACGTCCGCGGGCTGCGCCGGGTCGGGCCACAGGGAGCGCAACCGGGCAGCGGCGCCGGGGACGGGGTTCTCACGGGCAAGTTCGGCGAAGGCCAGGACGAGGCTCGCGCGGCCCCCGGGAGTCTCCTCGACCGCGAGGCGGGCGCGGAGGGCGTCCGCGATGCGGTCGGCTTCGCCGGTGGCCGTGGCGAGGGCGTAGCAGGCGGCGGTGCGGACCTCGGGGTCCGGGTCGTGGAGGAGGGGAAGGAGCAGGTCGGCGTCGGCGGTGAGGGCGTTGCGTGCCGCCTCGACGGACCAGTTCATCGCGTAGCCGGAGCAGTCGCAGAGCCGGTCCTGCGCGGCCACTTGGAGGAAGGTGGCGCGGGTGCCGTACCCCCAGTGCGCGCGGCGGGCGGCAGCGGTGGCCAGGCCGAGCGTTTGCGCACGGTGGTGCGCCGTCGGGTCTGCGGCGACGCGCAGGAGGAACGGCACGGCCAGGGGGGCCGCGGAGCCGACGGTGCCCTGGTGGACCAGGCTGCTCCGCAGCCGGCCCAGGGCGTGGTCCGCCGCCTCGGCGTCCGAGCGCAGCCGGGCCAGCAGCCCGGGTACGTCGTCGGCCGAGCCGTAGGCGTGCCCGAAGCGGCTCCACGGCACCTCGTCGAGACGGAACTCGTCCTTGACGTGCTGCGGCATGGCCGCGATCACCATGCGCACGTCGAGTGGAGTGCCTTCGTACGACTCGATCCCGTTCCTGCGCACCTGCTCGTGATCAAACACCAGCTCCTCGGCCGCCGTCACACGTCTCCCCATCCGCTCTTCTCCCCTGTTCGAAGATCGAGTATCCGGCACCGGGCCCGGTGGGCGGACCAGGCATTCGGGTCGCCACGGCATGGTGCCTGGCCGACGGAGCGGTGCGCCGGGATGCTGGTGGCCGAACGAGGCAGGAGAAACCGTGGACGAACCCGGCTTCCAGGGTGCCCGGAGTTCGGCTTCCACCGGTGCGAGCCGTGGTGTTGCCGGCGAGCCCGGGGTCATCGGCATCGCGCTCGGGGCGGTACTGACCGCCGTCCTCGCACAGGGTTCGTGGCAGTGGTTCGCCACGTACATCGGGGTGACGCTCCTTACCGTGCTCCTCACCCTCTACCGGCTTCCGCGGTGGACGCCCGCGCCCGGTCTCCGCTCTGCGTAGGTGGGGAACCTGGCGGCGTACTCCCTGGTCGTCGGCCTGTGCGTGGCGATCACCCTGGCACCCGTGTTCCAGCGCTGGGCGTGGCTGTTCCCGATGCCGGGCACGCGGGCCAGGTGTCCTGCCCTGGGCAGGTACGAGAGCATCCGGACCGAGGCGGCGCTGGCGGACCTGGCCGGTCGCGACGGTGCCGCCCTGGCGCTCACTCAGGAGGCCCAGAGCCATACGGCCGTTGCCGACCGCTTGTCCGCCACGACGACGCTGTGGTTGCCGGTGTACGCGGCCGGGGCGGCCCTGCTGGTGGGGCTGGGCGCCTACTGCGTGGATCGGGTACGGGCGACGAGGAGCGGGGAAGGCGGCGCCCGCACCGGCCCCGGCCCTGGCCGGCCGTAGGCCTGCTTCCGGCAGCGCTCCGTCGGCGTTCAGGAGGTGACGTCGTCGGTGCCGGTGTGGTCGAGGACGGCGGCGACGATCGTCGGCCAGTCGGCCCGGTCGATGCCGTGACCCGCGTCCGCCAGAGCCAACAGCCGTGCAGCGACGATCTGTTGTGCGAGTACCTCGCCGTGGCGGAGCGGGAACATCGGGTCGGCCGTCCCGTGGATCACCAGGGTGGGTACCGCGATCGAGGACAGGGATGCGCGTGGGGGCTCGCCGTCCGGAAGGCAGTCGTGGTTGCGTGCCGCGCCGAAGTCGTCCGCGCGCTCGACGTCGCGGCGGACCAGGCCGCGGGCGGCGGTCTCGTCGAACGGGCGCCGGCCGCCCGCGAGGACGCGCGCGTAGGCGACCTGATGGTCGATCACCGAGTCGGCGTCCGACCAGTCCACCTGCGCGGTCGTGACGAACCGCATGAACTCCTCGGTCGGCGGGGGCAGGTCGCGGTCCCCGTCGCCGGGCACGGCGCAGGACGTGCTGATCAGCACGAGCGTGAGGACGCGGCGTGCGTGGTCCAGGGCGAGCAACTGCGCGAGCGCCCCGCCGGCGGAGACGCCCACGACGTGCGCGGCCGCGATCCCCCGGGCGTCGAGCACCCGCACGGCATCGGCGACGAGGTCCGCGCCGGTGTATCCGGGACGGCCCGGCTCGTAGGTGACCGATCTCCCGGTGTCGCGGTGGTCGTAGCGGATCACGAAGCGGCCGCCCTCGGCGAGCATCCGGCAGAAGCCCTCCTCCCACCAGAGCATCGAGGCGCCCGTCCCCATGATGAGCAGTACGGGCGGATCCGACGGGTCGCCGAAGGACTCGGTGCACAGTCTGATGCCTTCCGCCTCGATGATGCGCTCGGCCATCGTCGTCGCCTCTCCTCTGCTCGCCTCTTCTGTCCCATGGTGCCCGGGTGTGCGGGAATCGGTCGCGCGCAAGGCCCGGCCGGGGAATCGTGGTTCGGTGGCGGCCCCGGCCGTGCAGCCGACGACGACGATCGGAGACGCAACGCATGACCTCGTTCGAACCGGTGGCCCACGGCGGTCCCCGGCACACCGTGCCCGTCGACGTCCATCTCGTCCTGCGCCGCGACGGCGGATCCGGCCCCGAGGTGTTGCTGTCGCGCCGGGCCGGCCCCGTGTACGCCGCCGGGATGTGGCACCTGCCCTCCGGGCATCTGGAACCGGGCGAGGACATGGTCGAGGGGGTGATCCGGGAGGCCCGTGAGGAGACCGGTGTCGTCATCGCGGCCGAGGACGTGGCCGCGGCGGTCACGGTCCACCATCGGCCTCCCCGGGGCGCCGGTTCGCGGATCGGCGTCCTCTTCGAGGTGCGGCGGTGGTCGGGAGCGCCCCGGGTGATGGAGCCGGACCGGTGCGACGGGATGGGCTGGTACCCGTTGGACGGTCTGCCGGATCCGATGGTGGCGTACTGCCGGGCCGGACTGGACGCCTACCGCGCCGGCCTGCCCGCCGCCGTGCACTTCCAGCGGCCCGGCGACCCCGTCGCGTACGCCGCGGACGCGGTGGACCGCACCCGTCTCGTGCCGGGGCCGCCCACCGGCGGGGTGGAGCTGCCGCGCCGGCTGAGGGAGTTCGCCGAGCACGCCGTCGGCCGGATCGCGGAGGCCGCCGACACCTCCTGGGCGCGCACCGGCAGCCGGGTGTGGCGCCTCACCGGCTCCGGCGGCGGCATCTGGTACCTCAAGCAGCACCGCGGCCCGGCCTTCCACGACCGGGAGGTGGCCGCGTACCGCGCGTGGGTCCCCGTGCTCGGGCGCGGGGCTCCCCGGCTCGTCGCGGCCGACCCGGCGGTGCGGGCCGTCGTCGTCACCGCGCTGGCCGGCCGGTCACCGCGCGGGATGCTCCTCGACGCCGCGGCCGAGGTCCACCTCCACCGGGAGCTGGGCCGCCTGGCTCGCGCGCTGCACCGCTCGGCCCCCGAGCGGCCGGCCGGACCTGCCACCGCCGCGGCCACGGTGAAGCGCCACCTGGAGGAGGCCCGGCCCCACCTGGCGGCCGGGGACGAGGAGCTGGTCCTCGGCCTGGTCCCTATCTACGAGGACCTCCCGCGGCCCGTGCTGGTGCCCACGCACGGGGACCTCCAGTACCGCAACGTGCTCCTGGCCGACGACGGCGAAGTGACGCTGTTCGACTTCGAGCGGTCGGAGTACGCCACCGCGACCCGCGACATGGTGCGCCTGAGCGATACGTGGACCGGGCGGGCCGATCTGCGCACCGCCTTCCTCGACGGGTACGGCAGGGCGCTGACGCCCGCCGAGGAACTCGCGCAGGACTGCGAAGCCGCTTTCGACGCGGTCTCCGGGATCGCGTACGGCGCCCGCCACCAGGACCCGGAGGTCACGGAACGCGGCCACCGCACCCTGTCGCGACTGCACGCGTCCCACCGCGCGCGTAGCCGATAGCCCGCAGGCCGCAGGCCGCAGGCCGCAACCCGTCAGAGGGTTTCGCTGAGGGAGTCCGCCAGTCGGCGCCGGGCCGCGCGTGCCGCCGGGAGTGCCGCCGCGGCCACCGCGCCCAGCACCGACCCGACGATCACGGTCAACAGCACGGGCAGGGAAGGCAGTTGGGCGATTCCGGCGCCGATACCGCTCGACGCGCCCTGGGTGTCGACCAGCCACCTGCCGGACAGCAGCCCCAGGGCCGTACCGGCGACGGCGGAAGCCAGGGCGGTCAGTCCGGCGGCCGTCACGATCATCGAGCCGATCTGCCGGGGCGTCAGCCCGATCGCCTTCAGTGCGAGCAGGTCACGGCCCCGGTCGCGGACACCGGTGCTGATCAGGGTGAGCAGTTCGATCAGGCCGATCAGGGCCAGCACCGCGATCAGGGCGGCGATCACTGCGCGCGCCGGTTCCAGCCGGTCGACCGGGTTCGGTGTCTCCCGGACCTCCAGCGTTCCCCCCGCCGTCCCGGCGAGCGCGGCGCCGACGGCCCGGGGGTCGGCGCCCGCGCGCAGCACCAGGGCGTGGAAGTCGGGCCGCAGCTCCGGATCGCGCTCGCGCAGTGCGTCGAGGGTCGTGGTGATCACCCGGCCCCCGGACTCGGGTTCGATGGTGCGGCCGACGACGTGCAGGATCTGCGGCCGTCCCTCGACGGTCATCCGGACCCACGCGCCGACCCGCACCCCGAGGAGGTCGAGCAGTCCCTGCCCCGCCACCGCCTCGTCCGGACCGCTGACGGCGCGTCCTTCCACCACCTTGGAGGGGTAGGGGTCCCGGGCGGTACCCAGCCCCCGGAGGGTGATCGTTCCGGTCTGCCCCGGCACGAGCGCCGCCATCTCGGCGCCCGGGTGGACGGCTTCGACGTCCGGTACGGCAGCGAGGGTCCGCTCCAGTTCCGCTTCGGCGGACGCGGCCGGCTGGGCGGCCCGTACGGTCAGTGCCGCGGGCAGTCCCACCTGTGCGGGGCGGCTGCGGAACTGGTCCAGCGTCGACCAGGCGACGAGCGCGACGGTGATCAGGAGCAGTGGCAGGGCGAGCCGGGCCACGGGGACGAGGGTGCGGCCGCGCCGCGGGAAGGCCGCGCGCCATCCCAGGACCAGGGCGGGGGGCACGCGTACGCCGAGGGCGCGCCTGCCGAGCGCGGTCATCGGGGCGGCGGAGGGCAGTGCGGCCCGGGCCACGGGCACGGGCGGGACCCGTCCGGCCCGCCAGGCCGAGAGTCCGGTTGCGGCCGCGATCAGCAGCACGGCTCCGCAGGGGACGCCGATCATGAGCGCGGTGTGGCCGGGCAGGTCCTGCCAGACCGCGGCCGCCTCGCCGATCCTGCCGGGTATCCGGGCGCCCAGCAGGGCGATCGCCGCGGTGCCGAGGGCCACGCCGAGGAGTGCGAAGGCCAGGTGCTGGACGAGGAAGCCGCGGGTCACCTGGCCGGGGGTGAATCCGATGGCCTTGAGGACGGCGATGTCCCTGAGCTGGCCGCGGACCCGGGCGCCGATGGCTCCGGCGGCGGCGAGCGCGGCCGCGAGCAGCGCGCCGAGCCCGAAGACGGCGAACATCTGCCCGAGCAGTCGGTCGTCGCCGCCCGCCTCGGCGCGTGCCTGCTGCCAGTTGGTGACCTGGGCGACCCGGTCGGCGCCGAGGACGGTCACGGCGCGCTGGACGATGAAATCGGTGTCGTCCGGGTCGGCCAGGCGCAGGCCCACGCTCTGCCCGGTCTCTGTGGGGGCGATCTCACCGAGGGTGCCGGACAGTACCCAGCCGATGCCGGGGCCGCCGCCCGGGTGGTAGCGGGGCTCGGCCACCTCGGCGATCCCGCTCACCCGCAGTGCGTGCGGGGCGCCGTCGGGGCCGGTGACCCGGATCGTGTCGCCCGGTTCCGCCCAGAGCGCCCGCGCGACCGAAGCCTCCAGTACGACGGCACCGGTGCCGGTGCCGGCACGCGCCCCGGCGTCCGTGCCGGCGCCCGTACCGCTACCGCTACCGCTACCGCTGCCGGACTCGTCCGGCCCGGTGAGCCAGCTGCCGGCGGTGACGAGCGGCCGCCCGGTCTCCGGGGGCGCCGCCCCGGCGGCGCGGAGCGTCACCCCGACCCGGGCGCCGCGCGACTCGACCGTCGTCGCCGCTGTGCGGTAGGGCCCGGAGAGGGCGGCGACCCCCTCCACGCGGGACAGGGCCGCCATGTCCGCCCCGGCGCGGGTGTGCAGCCAGATGTGGGCGCCGTGGGACTGGTTGAAGACGCGCTGCCAGGGGTTCGCGGCGTAGCTGAACAGTGCGCCGGCGAGCAGTAGCGAGGCGATGATCCCGGCGCTGGCCAGGACGACGAAGAGGGCTTCGCCGCGGTGCGCGCGGAAGTCGGCGTGTGCCCAGCGCAGGGTGGCCCGCACGGTCACCGCTTCGGTTCCGGTTCCGGGTCCAGGTCCAGCACGCCCGAGACACCCCGGGCGGGCGGGCGGTGGCCGCCGCCGAGGTGCGCGTCGTCGGCTATCCGTCCGTCGAAGAAGCTGATGACGCGGTCGGCGGCGCTGGCCATCCGGGCGTCATGGGTGACCATCATGATCGTCTGGCCGCGCTGGTGGAAGCGGGAGAGCAGCCGCAGCACCTCGCGGGTGCCCTTGCTGTCGAGGCTGCCGGCCGGTTCGTCCGCGAGCAGGAGTGCGGGGTGGTTGACCAGGGCGCGGGCGAGCGCGACGCGCTGCTGTTCGCCGCCGGACAGTTCGCCGGGCATGGACCGTTCGCGGCCTTCGAGGCCGAGGTCGGCGAGCAGTTCGGCGCGGGATGCGCGGGCGGCCTTCGGGGAGGCTCCGGCGAGCAGGGCGGGCAGTTCGACGTTGTCGGCGACGGTGAGGTTGGAGACCAGGTTGAAGAACTGGAAGACGACGCCGATGCTGCGGCGCCTGAGGACCGCCCAGCGGGCCTCGCGGTATTCGTCGACGCGTTCGCCGCCGAGCCACAGCTTGCCGCTGTCGGGACGTTGGAGGCCGCCTATCAGGTGCAGCAGCGTGGACTTGCCGGCTCCGGAGGGTCCGGTGACCGCGACGAACTCGCCCGGCCGGACGGACAGGTCCACTGCGCGTACGGCGTGCACCGGTACGCCTTCGCCGTGGTGCGTCTTGGTCAGGCCCTCGGCCCGCACTATGGGCTCGCCGGGAGCGGCGGTGGTGGCGTCGTCGCTCATTCCAGCTCCTCCTGGCAGCGTTCCAGCCAGTCGAGGTCGGCCTGCAGGTGCAGCATGGCGCCCTCGATCAGCAGTTGGGAGATCTTGTTGTCGCGGTCCTCCGCCGCGGCCAGCTTGGACAGGTCCCGCATGGTGTTGAGGTACTGCCGCCGCTGTTTGTTGATCAGTGCGACCGGATCGGCCAGACCCGACTGCGGTGCGAGGGCGAGCTTCATGAAGAACTCGTCCCGTACCCGGGGTTCCTCGGCGGTTTCCTCGAACCAGGCCTGCACGGCTTCGCGCCCGGCGTCCGTCAGGCGGTACGTGCGCTTGTTGGGCCGTCCCGACTGCTCGACGTCCTCGCCCTCGATCAGGCCGCTCTTCTCCAGCCGGCCGAGGGTGACGTAGATCTGGCCGACGTTCGGCTGAGGGTACGCGGCGCCCAGGAGCTTCTCAAGGTCCTGCTTCAGCTCGTAACCGTGCGCAGGGCTACGGGTGAGGAGCGCAAGGAGCGCCAGCCGCACTCGCTCCCCCTCCTTCCCGCTCCGTAGTCAACGGTTCACTCGGCGGCGGGCCGAGTTGCGCCGCCGTCCGTCTCGTCTGCCTGGGCGTCTAGTATCGCCCATGCCTAACGGGTATATATAGGCCACGATGGTCGGCGGCGCAGCCGGATCGTGCACTGGGAGGAATCTATGCGGTGGATGCGTGCCGCGGGTAGAGCTCTCCTGGTCGGGGCGGTCGTACTGGCGGGTTACACCGGTTTCGGCGTCCGGGCCGACGCGGGGGCGGCCTCCGGGGCGTCTTCCGGGGACCGCGGGCCGCTCACGCTCGTGACGGCGGGCGATCTGACGGACTACCTCCCGCCGCTCCTCGAGGACTGGAACGACGCCCATCCCGACGAGCGGGTCACGCTCGTCGAGCTGCCCGACTCGGCGGACGAGACCCGGGCCCAGATGATCAGCGAACTGCGATCGGGCCGCGACCGGTTCGACGTGCTGAACATCGACGTGGCCTGGACGTCCGAGTTCGCCGCGGCCGGGTGGATCTCCCCCCTCCCGCGCGAGCGCTTCCCGCTGGACGCCTTCCTGCGCCCGGTCGTCGACACCGCGACCTTCGACGGGCGGCTGTACGCGGTCCCGTACGTCACCAACGCGGGCCTGTTGTACTACCGCAAGGACATCCTGGACCGGGCGGGCGAGGAGCCGCCGCGCACCTGGGCCGATCTGGTCCGCCAGGTGCGCACGATCGCCCCGCAGTACGGACTCGACGGCTATGCCGGCCAGTTCCTGCCGTACGAGGGCCTCACCGTGAACGTCACGGAGGCCGTGCACTCGGCGGGCGGGTCGATCCTGCGCGACGACGGGGCCCGCGTGAGCGTGGACTCCGACGCGGCGCGCGCCGGGCTGCGGTTCCTCGCGGACGGTGTGCGGGACGGCTGGATCTCCCGCGACGCGCTCGGCTACAAGGAGGAGGAGTCGCGGCAGGCCTTCCAGGACGGCCGGCTGCTCTTCCTGCGGAACTGGCCCTACGTGTACGCGGACGCGGGCGCGGAGGGGTCGAAGATCGCGGGCCGGTTCGGTGCCGTGCCGCTGCCCGGAGCGGACGGGCCCGGCACCAGTGTGCTGGGCGGCTCCAACCTCGCGGTGAGCAGCCGTGCGCGGCATCCGGCGTCGGCGGCCGACCTGATCTCGTACCTCACCAGTGAGCGGGTCCAGCGGCAGGTGCTCACGCGGGGTTCGCTGCCGCCGGTGCGCGCCGCACTGTACGAGGACCCCGAGCTGGTCCGGGCGCATCCGTACCTGCCCACGCTCCGCCAGAGCCTGCTGTCGGCGGTGCCGCGCCCCAAGAGTCCGCGCTACGACCAGGTGAGCCTCGCCGTGCAGGCCGTGGCGCAGGACGTGATGGCGCTGCGCCAGACGCCCGAGGAGGCGACGGCGCGGCTCGCGCGCGAACTCGGGGCCATTTCCCGCAAGGGCTGAGCCCACTCCGCGGTCCCCTTTCTGTGTCACCCCAAGGGTCTCTACTTACATGTTAAGTAGAGACCCTTCTTCATGCATGCGGGCCTTTAGGTACAAACCACCCCAGCTTTTCGCTGTTTCTGGACACATCGTTGACACCTTCCAGTCGCTGCTACTTAACATGCATGCATAACAGCGCACCGATCCGGAGCGCTCTCGCATTCAGCAGACAGGTCGACGCGAGATGCTCAGCACCCTTCCGGCCGACACCGGCCGCCCCTCCCGCACCGCCACCGCGACCGCCCCCTGGTGGCGTGACGCGGTGATCTACCAGGTCTACGTCCGCAGCTTCCTCGACAGCACCGGGGACGGCATCGGCGACCTGGCCGGCGTCCGGGCCGGGCTCCCGTACCTGCGCAAGCTCGGTGTCGACGGGATCTGGCTCAGCCCCTTCTACCCCTCGCCGCAGCACGACCACGGCTACGACGTGGCCGACTACTGCGGGGTCGACCCCGTCTACGGCGACCTCGCCGAATTCGACCGGCTGGTGGCCGACGCCCGCCGACTCGGGCTCAAGCTGCTGCTCGACATCGTCCCCAACCACTGCTCCAGCGAGCACCCGTGGTTCCGGGACGCGCTCGCCGCGGAGCCCGGAAGCCCGGCGCGCTCCCGATTCCACTTCGCGCCCGGCCGCGGCGCGGACGGGGCGGAGCCCCCCAACAACTGGCGCGCCATGTTCGGCGGTCCCGCCTGGAGCCGGGTCATCGAGCCCGACGGCACCCCCGGGGAGTGGTACCTGCACCTCTTCACGCCGGAGCAGCCCGACCTGAACTGGCGCGACCCCGCCGTCGGTGACGACTTCGAGCAGGTGCTGCGCTTCTGGCTGGACCGCGGGGTCGACGGCTTCCGCATCGACGTCGCCGCCGGACTGTTCAAGCACCCCGCACTGCCCGACTCCGACGACCCCGGAGCCGACGAGCGGGCCCGCGACGCCGTCAACCAGCTCGCCTGGAACCAGCCCGAGGTCCACGACGTGTGGCGGCGCTGGCGCGCGGTCTGCGAGGAGTACACCGCCCTGGACGGCCACGAGCGGCTGCTGGTCGGCGAGGTGTCCGTACCCACCGCACGCGAGCACGCCGCATACGTCCGCCCCGACGAACTGCACCAGGCCTTCTTCTTCGACCTGCTCAGCGCGCCCTGGGACGCCGACGCCTTCCGCGCGACGATCACCGAGGCGATACGCGACATCGCCGGCACCGGCTCCACGGTCACCTGGGTCCTCAACAACCACGACCAGATCCGCACGGTGACCCGCTACGCGGGCGAGCCCGGAGTGGAGGGCAGCGGACTGGGCGCCGCCCGCGCCCGCGCCGCGGCCCTCCTGATGCTCGCGCTGCCCGGCGCCGCCTACGTCTACCAGGGCGAGGAACTGGGCCTGCCCGAGGTCCTCGACCTGCCCGACGAGGTACTCACCGACCCGATCTTCCTGCGCACGGGCAGCCGCAAGCACGTCCGGGACGGCTGCCGCGTGCCGCTCCCCTGGTCCGGGCACGCCTCACCGTTCGGATTCACCCGGGACGCGGGCGGCGCCAAGCCGTGGCTGCCGCAGCCCGAGTGGTTCGCCGAGCACGCCACCGACCGCGCCCTGGCCGACACCCGCTCCTTCTGGCACCTCTACCGCGACGGCCTCCAGCTGCGGCGCACCCTGCCTCAACTCGGCGACGGCGCACTGCGCTGGCTGGACGCGCCGCCGCAGGTCCTGGCGATCGTCCGCGGCGACGGCCTGGTCTGCGCGGTCAACTTCGGCGCGGAGCCGGTACCCGCCCCGGTCCCCGGAACCCCGCTGCTGGCCAGCGGCCCGTGCCCCGACGGCGTGCTCCCCGCGGCGACCGCCGCCTGGTGGACCGCCGAGTGCCCGGCCCCCTGACCCCGCCCTCCCGCTCCCCTTCTCCCCGCTCCCTCCCTCCCTCTCCCCGCGCGCACCCCCTCGACGTAAGGACCTCTCATGCGACGACCCAGCACGACCACCCGGCGGACCGCGGCCACCGCATCGGCGGCCCTCGCCCTCGCCCTCGGTGCCACGGCCTGCGGCGGCTCCCCCACCGGACCCGCGAGCGGCGGCGAACTGAGCGGTCAGACCGTGACCGTGGCAGGCGTCTGGACCGGCAGTGAGCAGAAGAACTTCAAGAAGGTGCTGGACGCCTTCACCGAGAAGACCGGCGCCAAGACCGTCTTCGTGCCCTCCGGCGACAACGTCTCCACCTTCGTCGGAAGCAAGATCGAAGGCGGCAACGCGCCGGACGTGGTGATGGTGCCGCAGGTCGGCGTGCTCCAGCAGTTCGTCAAGGAGGGCTGGCTGCTCCCGCTGTCCGAGCAGACCACGCAGAGCGCCGGGTCCACCCTCGCCCCGGTGTGGCGCAATTACGGCACCGTCGACGGCGCGTACTACGGCCTCTACTTCAAGGCCGCCCACAAGTCGACCGTCTGGTACGCCCCCGAGGCCTTCACCCAGGCCGGGGTCAACGAGCCCAAGAGCTACGCCGACATGCTGAAGGCCGGCCGCACCCTCGCCGACTCCGGCCGCCCCGCCTTCGCGATAGCCGGTGAGGACGGCTGGACCCTCACCGACTGGTTCGAGAACATCTACCTCTCCCAGGCCGGGCCGGAGAAGTACGACCAGCTCGCCCAGCACCGGATCAAGTGGACCGACGAGAGCGTCGTCAGGGCGCTGACCACCCTCGGCGAACTGTACAAGGACAAGCAGCTCGTCGCCGGCGGCGCCCAGAGCGCTCTCGGGACCGACTTCCCCACGTCGGTCGCGCAGGTCTTCGGCCCCGAGCCCAAGGCGGGCATGGTCTACGAGGGCGACTTCGTCGGCGGCGTCGCCAAGGACCAGTTCGGCAGGAAGCTCGGGACGGACGCCAAGTTCTTCCCGTTCCCCGCGGTCGACGGGGGCAAGGCGCCGGTCGTCAGCGGCGGGGATGCGGCCGTCGTCCTCAAGGACGGGAAGAACAGCAAGGCCGGCATGAAGCTGGTCGAGTTCCTGTCCGGCTCCGAGGCCGCCGAGGTCTGGGCGCGCGCGGGCGGCTTCCTCTCCCCGAACAAGGAAGTCGGCATGGCCTCGTACGGCGACGAGATCACCCGCGGCACAGCCGACTCGCTCATCGCGGCGGGCGACTCCATCCGCTTCGACATGTCGGACCAGGCCCCCGCCGCGTTCGGCGGGACCAAGGGCGCCGGCGAGTGGAAGCTCCTCCAGGACTTCCTGCGCGACCCGTCGGACCCGCAGGGCACGGCCGCGAAGCTCGAGGCGGAGGCCGCCAAGGCCTACGGGAACTGAGGCGGTCCCGATGGCTGACACCATGACCGCCCCCGACCTCGCCCGCGCGGGCACCGCCCGGGCACCGGTCGACGGGCGGCGCCTGGCCCGGCGCAGGAAACGCCGCCTCGCGGTGGTCTTCGTCCTCCCGGCCCTGCTGCTGCTCGGCGCGCTGGTCGTCTACCCGGTCCTCTTCTCCTTCGGGCGCAGCCTCTTCGACGCCGACGGCGACCGCTTCGTAGGAGCCGGGAACTACGTCGCGATCGTGCAGGACCCGGCCACCTTGAAGGCGATCCGCAACAGCGCCATCTGGGTCGTGGTGGCGCCGACCCTGCTGACCGGGCTCGGGCTGATGCTCGCCGTACTCACCGAGAAGGTGCGCTGGGCGACCGCGTTCAAGCTGGTGCTCTTCCTTCCGATGGCCGTGTCGTTCCTCGCCGCGGGCATCATCTTCCGGCTCGCCTACGAACAGGACCCGGACCGGGGCGTGCTGAACGCCGCCGTCGTCGGCGTCCACGACGGCTTCTCGGACACTGCCGCCTATCCGACGGCCCGGGCCCGGGAGAACCAGGGGCTGACGGGCGGGGCGGGCGGCCCGTACAGCACCGCGGGGACCCTGCGCCCCGGCCGCTCGGTCGATCTCGGCCTCATCGGGGTGGCGCCCGACGCGATGCCCGCCGGAGCGAAGTCCGCGGCCGCCGCGGCGCCCGCCGCGGACGGGATCGGGGGCGTCGTCTACCTCGACTTCGCCCCCGGCGGCGCCGGTCTCCCGGGCCGCATCGATCCCGGCGAGAAAGGACTGCCCGGCATGACCGTCGAGGCCGTACGGGACGGCCGGGTCGCCGCCACGGCCGTCTCGGCCGACGACGGGTCCTTCCGCCTCACCGGGCTGGCCGACGGCGAGTACACCGTCAGGCTGCCCGCGGCCAACTTCGCGGCCCCGTACCAGGGGGTGAACTGGCTCGGTCCGGCGCTGGTCACACCGGCCATCATCGGCGCCTACCTATGGGTGTGGACCGGCTTCGCGATGGTCCTGATCGGCGCCGGCCTCTCGGCCATTCCCCGGGACGCGCTGGAGGCCGCGCGCATGGACGGGGCCTCCGAGAGCCAGATCTTCCGCAAGATCACCGTGCCCCTGCTCGCGCCGGTGCTCACGGTCGTCTTCGTGACCCTGGTGATCAACGTGATGAAGGTCTTCGACCTCGTCTACATCATCGCGCCGGGACCCGTCCAGGAGGAGGCGAACGTGCTGGCCACCCGTATGTGGCTGGTGTCCTTCGGCGGCGGCAACGACCAGGGCCTCGGGAGCGCGCTCAGCGTGGTGCTCCTCCTGCTGGTCGTCCCGGCGATGGTCTTCAACATCCGGCGCTTCCGAAGGAGTGGAGCATGAGCGTCACCGGCACCGCAGGGCGCGGGCTCCGGCGGGGGCCCGGTCACGGCAACGGGCGCCGGCTGTCGCGCCTGCTGAGCAACTCCCTGGTCCAGGTCGCACTGATCCTGGTCGCCCTCGTATGGATCACCCCGCTGGCGGGCCTGCTCCTGTCCTCCCTGCGCTCCGAGGGGGACAACGCCTCCGACGGCTGGTGGACCGCCCTCACCGACCCGTCGCAGCTGTCCCTGGACAACTACGGCGCTCTGCTGGAGGACTCCGGCATCGCGGCGGCCTTCGGGAACACGGTCCTGATCTCCGTGCCCACCACCGCCCTGGTGGTCGCCATCGCGGCACTGGCCGGATACGCCTTCGCGTGGCTGGAGTTCCCCGGCCGCGACGCCGTCTTCCTGGTGGTCGTCGGACTGCTCGTCGTGCCCGTGCAGATCGGGCTCCTGCCCGTGGCCAAACTCTTCGGCGCGGTCGGGCTGTTCGGCACGGTGGCCGGCGTCGTCCTCTTCCATGTCGCCTACGGACTGCCCTTCGCCATCTTCCTGCTGCGCAACTACTTCGCGGAGATACCGCGCGAAATGCTGGAGGCCGCCCGGATGGACGGCGGCAGCGAGTGGCGGATCTTCACCCGGCTGGTGCTGCCGCTCGGCCGGCCGGCCATCGCGAGCCTGGCCATCTTCCAGTTCCTCTGGGTGTGGAACGACATGCTCGTGGCGCTGCTCTTCGCGGACAGCGGGTCCCAGCCG
Source organism: Streptomyces sp. Sge12 (assembly GCF_002080455.1). Classification (NCBI taxonomy): domain Bacteria; kingdom Bacillati; phylum Actinomycetota; class Actinomycetes; order Kitasatosporales; family Streptomycetaceae; genus Streptomyces; species Streptomyces sp. Sge12. The sequence goes on along the minus strand of NZ_CP020555.1, from coordinate 7,921,026 downwards.
CTCACCGTCGCACTGCAGTCCCAGATGCGGCAGTTCGGCAGCAACATCGGCGTCCTCGCGCCGGGGGCGTTCCTGTCCCTGGTGGTCCCGCTGATCGTGTTCTTCGCCTTCCAGCGGCACTTCGTCCAGGGGGTGATGGCGGGCTCGGTGAAATAGCCGCGCTCTCGTGGCACGGCGGGGCGCGGGTCCTGCCGGCCGGTCGTACGACCGGGCGGCAGGGCCCGCGTCGAGCGCGATCAGCCCGAACGGCGCTGCCATTCCTCGGCGAGCAGCCGGTAGGAGCGGACCCGGTCGGCGTGGCCGTGCGTGATGGTCGTGATCAGCAACTCGTCTGCGCCCGTGGCCTCTTGGAGCCGGTCGAGGTGGTCGGCGACCGTGCGTGCGGAGCCGACGAACTGGGTTTCCACCCGGTCGGCGACCAGTTCCCGGTCGGCGTCGGTCCAGGGCAGGGCGCGTGCCTCGGCGGGGGTCGGGAAGGGGATGGCGCCTTCGGCGGTGCGGATGCTGCGTACCCAGGGTGCGTACCCGGCGGCCAGTTCGCGGGCGGTCGCGTCGTCCTCGGCGACGACGACGTCGGCGGACACCGTCAGATACGGGCGGTCCAGTTCGGCGGACGGTTTGAAGGCGGCCCGGTAGCCCTCGGCCGCCTCCAGTACCGAGGCGGGACTGACGTGGTAGTTGGCGGCGAACCGGAGCCCGTTGCGGCCCGCGGTCTCCGCGCTGACCCCTCCGCTGCTGCCCAGGATCCACACCTGTACGTCGGCCCCCTCGCCGGGGACGGCGTGCGCCTCGACGCCATCCGGTGAGCGGTACTCGCCCCGCAGCAGCGCGAGTACGTCGTCGACCTGCTCGGCGTAGTCCTGGGGGCGGGCACCGGGCAGGTTCAGCAGGTGCTGCTGGAGGGCGACCCGAGGGTGGCCCAGCAGGTGGGCGAAGGAGAAGGGTTTCGGGATCCGCAGCCCGTTCGGGGTGTGTCCCTCGAACGGTGCTTCCTGTGCGCTCCGCTGCGGTGGGCGGCCGGCCGAGCGGCCCAGGCCCAGGTCGAGGCGGCCGGGGTGGAGCGCGTCGATCAGGCCGAACTCCTCGACCGTGGACAGGGCAGTGCGGTGCCCGAGCTGGACTGCACCGGAGCCGATCCGGATGGTCGAGGTCGCCGAGGCCGTCAGGGCGAGCACTACGGCCGGGGAGGTTCCGGCGACCCCCGGGTTCAGGTGGTGCTCGGCGAACCAGTAGCGGGCGTAGCCGAACGCCTCGGTCTGCCGGGCGAGGTCGATGCTGTGGTGCAGGGCCTCGGCGGCGGTCGAACCGGACGGGACCGGGACGAGGTCGAGGACCCCGAGGGGGATGCCGGACATGGCCGGACTCCTTACAGGTCGGGGAAGGAGGGGTCGGGGATCTCCCGGCGCAGCACCGGGGCGATCTGCGACTGGAAGAGTTCGAGCGAGGCGCGGTGCTCCGCCGGGGTGAGCCCGCCCGGCTCCGCCTGGAGGTGCAAGGCCGTGTGGCCGAAGGCCTCGTGGTAACGGTGGACCTTCTCGATCACCTGCTGGGGGCTGCCGACCAGGGCCGAGCTCCGCTCGACGAAGTCCTCCAGCGTCGAAAAGACGGGATCCACGCCCTGCTGCTTGTGGGCGGCGAGGTACCGGGCGAAGGCGGGCCGGTACGCCGCCACCGCCTGTTGCGAGGTGGCGGCCGCGTGATAGCCGGCCGTGCCCGCGCCGACGACGGCGTGCGCCGGATCGTGCCCGTAGTGCTCCCAGCGCTCCCGGTAGTGGCGGACCAGTTCGGCGTACGGGCCGATCGGATGGGTGACGTTGGCCGAGAAGAGCGGGTCTCCGTAGCGGGCGGCGAGCTCGACGGACTCCTTGCTGGTGGCGCTGCCGTGCCAGACCCGCAGGGCCGGCTGGAATGGCCTGGGCAGCACCTCGGCGCCGGCCAGCGGCGGGCGGAAGCGCGGCTCGGCGCTCACCTTGTCCTCGCGCCAGATGCGCCGGAACAGCTCGTAGCCCTCGGCGTTGCGCTCCCACTGGTCCTCGGGGGTCACGTGGAACAGCTCGCGCTGGGCGGTGCCGTTGCCCTTGCCGATCATCAGCTCCAGGCGGCCGCCGGAGAGGTGGTCGAGGGTCGCGTAGTCCTCGTACGCCCGCACCGGGTCCAGCAGGCTCAGGGTGGTCACGGCGGTGAACAGCCTGATCCGGCGGGTCAGCGCGGCGATGTGGCTGAGCACCACGGGCGGCGACGACGACAGGAAGGGCCGCTCGTGGCGTTCGCCGACCCCGAAGCCGTCGAAGCCGAGCTCCTCCGCGAGCAGCGCGGCGGCGACCACCTCGCGGAACCGCTCGTGCGTGGGTGTGGGGGCGCCCGTCACCGGGTCCGCGGAGTCCGTGATCAGGGTGATGGCCAGGAACTTCATGAGGCCACGGTCTGCCTGCCGGATGCCGGCCGCGGCACGTCGAGACCGAGGTGGTCGCGGAGGGTGGTGCCGGCGTATTCGGTGCGGAAGACGCCGCGTTCCTGGAGGAGCGGGACGACGGTGTCGGCGAAGTCGTCCAGGCCGCCGGGGGTGATGTGGGGGACGAGGATGAAGCCGTCGGCCGCGTCCGCCTGTACGAGGGTGTCGATCTGCTCGGCGACGGTGGCGGCGGAGCCGACGAAGGTCTGGTCGGCGGTGGTGGAGATGACGAGCTCGCGGATGGAGAGGTTCTTGGCCTCGGCCAGCCGGCGCCACTGCCGGGCGGTCTCCAGGGGGTCGCGGAACTGGCGGACGCTGGCCCTGCCGAGGGCGACGGTGTTCTCCCCGACCTCGGGGTCGATGTCGGGCAGTGGGCCGTCCGGGTCGTAGGCGGACAGGTCGCGGTTCCAGACGTGTTCCAGGAACTTGATGGCGGTCTGCCCGCTGACCTGGCGGCGGCGTACTTCGTGGGCGATCTCGTGGGCCTCGGCGTCGGTGTCGCCGAGGACGAAGGTGGCCGCGGGCAGGATCTTCAACTCGTCGTGCGTGCGCCCGTACTTGGCGAGCCGGCCCTTGACGTCGGCGTAGAACGCGCGCCCGGCTTCGAGGGTTCCGTCGCGGCCGAAGATCGCGTCGGCGGAGGAAGCGGCGAACTCGCGGCCCTCGTCGGAGTCGCCCGCCTGGAAGATCACCGGCCGGCCCTGGGGGCTGCGCGGCACGTTGAACCGTCCCTCGATGTCGAAGTGCTGCCCCCGGTGGGCGAAGGCACCGGCCCGCGCGTCCCGCAGGAAGACGCCCGCACCGGGGTCGGCGGCGATCTCGGTGCCGTTCCAGGAGTCGAAGAGTCCGTTCGCGGTTTCCAGGAACTCCTTCGCGCGGGAGTACCGCTCCTCGCGCGGCAGGAACCCGCCGCGCCGGAAGTTCTCGCCGGTGAACGCGTCCCAGGAGGTCACCACGTTCCAGGCGGCCCGGCCCTCGGAGAGGTGGTCGAGGGTGGCGAACTGGCGGGCCACCTCGTAGGGCTCGTTGAAGGTGGAGTTGATGGTCCCGGTCAGCCCGAGGCGCTCGGTGACGGCGGCCAGGGCGGCGAGCACGGTGAAGGTGTCGGGGCGGCCGACCACGTCCAGGTCGTAGATCTGGCCGCCCTGTTCACGCAGCCGCAGCCCCTCGGCGAGGAAGAGGAAGTCGAACCGGGCACGTTCTGCGGTCCGGGCGAAGTGCACGAACGAATCGAAGTCGATGTGGCTGCCGGCCGCCGGGTCGCTCCACACGGTGGTGTTGTTGACGCCCGGGAAGTGGGCCGCGAGATGGATCTGCTTGAGCGGCTTGCTCGTCATGACGGGTCCTTACGGGTCCGGGATCAGGCGGCGGGGTGGGCGGCGTAGCGGTTGGCCGGGCGGTCCAGCCCGAGCAGGCCGCGCAGGGTGTCCGCCTCGTACGCCCGGCGGAACACCCCGCGCCGCTGGAGCTCGGGCACCAGATCCCGGGTGATCGCGGGCAGATCGTGGCCGATCACGCCCGGCCGCAGCACGAAGCCCGACAGACCCGCCTCGCGCCGCTCCAGGAGCAGGTCCGCCAGCTCGCCGGGGCTGCCGGTGAAGACCGCGCCCCCGCCTCCGTACGGGAGTCCCGCGAGCGCGTCCAGGCGCTCCAGCCGGGCGGCGGCCGCCGGGGCATCGGCGTCCAGGAACACCGTGAGGTCCCCGAAGAGGTGCAGCGGCTGCGCCGCGAGCCCGGTCGCCTCCCGGGCCCGCCGGATCGCCGCGACCGCGGCGCGCGTACCGTCCCCGTCGTGCGCGGGGACGTACCCGACGTCGGTGGAGCGGGCGACGAGGGCGTAGGAGGCCTCGCCGTCACCGGACGCGCCGACCACGGGCTGGCCCTGCGGCGGGCGCGGGGTGATCGACGGCCCGCGGACGCTGAAGTGGCGCCCCTCGAAGTCGATGTAGTGCAGCTTGTCGCGGTCGACGAACCGTCCGGTGGCCACGTCCCGGATCTCCGCGTCGTCCTCCCAGCTGTCCCACAACCGCCGGATCACCTCGACGTGGTCGGCGGCCTCGGCGTGGAGCTCTGCCTCCTCCAGCGGGCCGGTGCGCCGTCCGAAGTGCCGTGCCTCGTCGGGGAGTCCGGACACCTGGATCCACAGGCCGGCGCGGCCGCGGCTCACGTGGTCCAGGGTGGCGATCGCCTTGGAGATGTGGAAGGGCTCGGTGTGGGTGGCCGTCACGGCCGGGACCAGTCCGATGTGCCGGGTCAGCGGTGCGACACGGGCGGCGACGAGTACCGCGTCCAGTCGCCCCCGGACCCGGTCCGTGCGTCCGTCGGGCCCGTCCGGCCCTTCCGGCCCGTCCGCCGGGGACGACTGGAGGGTGAGGGAGTCCTCGAAGGAGACGAAGTCGAGCAGCCCCGTCTCGGCCTCGGCGGCGAGGCCTGCCCAGTAGCGGGCCGTGAAGAGCTCGCCGGGCCGGGCACCCGGCTCGCGCCAGGCGGCCGGGTGCCGGCCCGCCCCGTCGAGCGCGACGCCGAGGTGCAGCGGCGCGGAGGATGCCGATGTGAATGCGGAGGCGGATGCGGATGTCGATGCGGGCGGGAATGAGGACACGTCGAATTACGCCTTCCTGATCGGCCGGGCGAAAAGGAGGCCGATACGCGTCGCCGAAATACGAGGGGCGTAGGAGAGGGCGGGGAAGAGGCCCCTCACCACTTTCTTTTCGAGACGCTACGCCCGATAGCGGTGCCATACAATGACCTGAATATTAAGAGAAGTTGGCAGCGGTGTTGCCGGGCGCGCGGACCGCCATGAAGGACGGGCGGCGGCGCAGGGTGAAGCCGATCGACTCGTACAGTCGGATCGCCGTCGTGTTGCTCGCGGCGGTGTGGAGGAACGGGGCGTCGCCGCGCTCGCGGATGCCCGCGGCGACGGCGCGGACCAGCCGCGTCGCCAGCCCCCTCCCCTGATGGTCGGGATGCGTGCACACCGCGCTGATCTCGGTCCAGCCCGGCGGCCGCAGCCGCTCTCCGGCCATGGCGATCAGCCGGCCCCGGTGCCGGACGCCGAGGTACGTACCCAGCTCGACGGTGCGGGGCAGGAACGGACCGGGCTTCGTGAGCTCGATCAGTTCGAGGATGTCGGGTACGTCGCGGGGGCCGAGCCGGATCGCCTCGGGGGCGGGTTCGGCGCGCAGCGAGGTGCCGACCAGCTGGACGCCGGGGACCGAGCCGACGGTCTCCCAGCCGTCGGGCGGAGTCAGTACGCCGGCGAGCGCGGCGATCCGGCCGTCGCCGACCAGCCTGCGCAGGTCGGCCCACGCCTGCGGGTCCGCCGGGTCCGCGAGGGCGGCGAACGGCGAGACGTCCGACGGATAGCGGGCGGCGCGGCAGGAGGAGAGGTCCGCCCCGGGCCGGAGCGCCCGCTCGGCGAAGGCGGCGTGCGCGCCGGACAACGAGGCCCAGGCGGGGTTGTCGAGGACGTGCGGGGACACCGCGGTGCCCGGGCTCGTACGCGTACCGGTGCTGGTGCTCGTACGCGTGCCGGTGCCGGTGCCGGTGTTCGTGCTCATGGGGTGGGCTCCGTCCGTGGCGCGGCCCGGGGGCCGGGGATTCAGGAGTTGGTCACCGGCAGGCCCGGCGGGTTGACCTCCGAGCTGGTGACGGCCTCGTTGGACAGGTTCCAGGCGGCGAGCAGCTGCCCGTACTGGCCGTTCTTGATCAGGTGGTTGATCGCCCCTGCCACCGGCTCGGCGAGCCCGCTGCCCTTCTTGGCGGTCGCCGCGATCAGGCCCTGGAGGGACTCACCGGCACCGGAGAACGAGCCCGCGTTGCGGGTGGGTGAACTGCCGCTCGCCGTCTGGGTGATGTGGTAGGCGATGGCCGGGTTCGGGCCGAAGCTGACGTCGATCTTCTTGCCGCTCAGGGCCAGATAGGTGCTGTTGGCGTCGGGGAAGTACTTGACGGTGATGTCCTTGCCCTCGGCCTGGAGCTTCTTCTGCCACTCCAGCAGGATCTTCTCCTGGTTCGTGCCCGAGCCGACGGCGACCGTCCTCCCCGCGAGATTGCGGTAGTCGCCGCCGAAGTTCCAGGGGTTGTCCTTCAGCGTCTCGAAGGCCAGGTTGTCCTGCCGGTAGGAGGCGAAGTCGTACTTCTTCTTCCGCTCCTCCGTGACCGTGACGTTCGTGAAGGCCACGTCCACCTTGCCGCTGTCGATGCCGACGAAGAGGTTCTCCCAGGTGGAGTTCTTCACCACCGGCTTGAGCCCGAGCGTGGCGGCCACCAGGCGGCCGAGGTCCGGTTCCGCACCGGTCAGGGTCTTCTGGTCGGTGCCGACGTACGCCAGCGGCGGGAAGCCGGCGGGCAGCGCGCCGACCCCGACGACGAGTTCGCCGCGCTCGCGGACCTCGGCGGGCAGCTGGGCGCGCAGGGACTCGACCACCGGGACGGACAGCTCGGCCTGCTGGGCAGCGCCGTTGGACACCGCGCCGACGGTGACCTGGCCGGAGCCCGGTCCGGTGGCCTCGGCCTCGCCCCCGCAGGCGGTGAGGCCGGAGGCGAGCGCCGCGGTCGCGGTGGCGGCGCCGAGGCCGCGGACGAGTCTGGTGCGCAGGGAGCGTCGGCGTCGCATGGTGTTCCTTTTCGGTTCGCAGGGGGCTGGGGTGCGGGTAGGGCGGGTGGGTCGGGTGGAATGCGTGGGACGGAGTGGGACGGAGTGGGGTGCCGCGGAGTCAGAGCACCTTGCTCAGGAACTCCCGCGTACGGGGATGGGTGGGCCGGTCCAGTACCAGTTCGGGCGGGCCCTGTTCGACGATGCGGCCGCCGTCGAGGAAGACGACCTCGTCGGCGACCTCGCGGGCGAAGCCGACCTCGTGCGTGACGATGACCAGCGTGGTTCCGCCGGTGGCCAGGTCCTTGATCACGGACAGCACCTCGCCGACGAGTTCGGGGTCGAGCGCGGAGGTGGGTTCGTCGAAGAGGATGACGCCGGGCCGCAGGGCGAGGGCGCGGGCGATGGCCACCCGCTGCTGCTGGCCGCCGGACAGCTGCCTGGGATAGGCGCCGGTCCGGTCGCCGAGGCCGACGCGCTCCAGGAGTTCGCGTGCCAGGGCGCGCGCCTGGGCCCGCGGCAGCCTGCCGGTGGCCACCGGGGCCGCCGCGACGTTGTCGAGGACGGTCAGGTGCGGGAAGAGGTTGAAGTTCTGGAAGACGAAGCCGATCCGCCCCCGCTGGGCGAGGATCGCCCGCTCGCTCAGCTCCTTCAGCCGTCCGCCGTGCCGGGTGACGCCGATCAGCTCGCCGCCCACGCTGACGTATCCGGCGTCGGGCTTCTCCAGGTGGTTGACGACCCGCAGCAGGGTGGACTTGCCGGAGCCGGAGGGGCCGAGGACCGCGGTGACCGTGCCGGGGCGCAGCGTCAGGCTCACCCCGTCCAGTACCTGCTGCCGGCCGTACCACTTGTGTACGTCGTGGACCTCGATCGCGGCGGCCCGCAGGGCGGTGGTCATCGCGCCGTCTCCTTCCGGAAGCGGTCCCGCAGATCGCGCAGGCCCGTCCGGGCCCGCTGCACGGGGGTGGGCGGGATCGTGCGCAGCGCGCCGCGCGCGTAGTGGCGCTCGACGTAGAACTGGATGACCGACAGGACGCTGGTGAGGACCACGTACCAGAAGGTGGCCACCAGCAGCAGCGGCACGATGTCGCCGGAGTAGGTGCTGCCGAGACTCTGCACGGTGCCGAACAGGTCGAGCAGCGATACGTAGAAGACCAGCGAGGTGGCTTTCACCAGCCCGACCAGCTGGTTGACGTAGGCGGGGACGATGGAGCGCAGCGCCTGGGGGAAGACGATCCGGGCGAACTGGTACCGCTTGGGCAGTCCCAGCGCGGCCGCCGCCTCGTGCTGGCCCTGGTCGACGGAGAGCAGCCCGGCCCGTACCACCTCGGCCGCGTACGCCGCCTCGGCCAGGCTCAGTCCGACGACCGCCACGACGATGTCGGTGGCCAACCGCGACTCGTCAAAGGTGAAGAAGGCGGGCCCGAAGGGCACTCCGATGCTCAGGGTGGGGTAGAGCGCGCTCAGGTTGTAGAGGAAGAGCAGCACCACGATCAGCGGTACGGAGCGCAGCAGCCAGACGTACGTCCAGCTCACCGACCGCAGGACCGGGTTCGCGGAGAGCCGGCCGAGGGCGAGCAGGATGCCGCCGGCGAGGCCCAGGACCGCGCTGTACGCGGCCACTTGGAGGGTAATGAGCAGGCCCTCCAGGATGACCGGTCGGGCGAACCAGTACGCGAAGCGGTCCCACTGGTAGAAGGGGTTGGTCAGCAGGCCGTGGGCGGCCTGGGAGAGCAGGACCAGCACGACGAGGGTGGCGATCCATCGCCCGGGCCGGCGGAGCGGGAGGACCGGTTCGGCCGGCGCGGGCGGTCTCGGGGGCGCGGTGAGAACAAGTGATTCGGTCAAGGACACTCCAGCAGCATTCGACAAATCCGAGAATCGAAAAGCAGCCGTCATGCCGGGCAGAAGAGGCCGCCGTTGTTTATCTGCGGCGTAAGCTAGGCAGCCCGCAGAAGGGCTGTCAACGGCCCCGATATCGAAGTACGGAGAAGCGTGCGGCATTTTCATCTGCCGTACACACAACGCCTTCCCGCGAAATGAAACGGGCTTCTGTTCACACGTGGTGGCCGGGAACGTACTTGTAACCGACGCTGCGTACGGTGGAGATGCGGCCGCGGTGGCCGGGGCCGAGCTTGCGGCGCAGCCGGGCCACGTGGACATCGACCGTGCGGCCGTCGCCGATGTTCCCGTACCCCCAGATGGCGGAGATGAGGGAATCACGCGTGTGGACCGTGCCCGGATGGGACACCAGGTGGGCCAGGAGTTCGAACTCCAGGTAGGTGAGCTCCAGTTCGCGCCCGTCGACCTCGACGAGCCGACGCGCGCGGTCGACCCGGATGACGTCGTCGAGCGGGGCGGGGTCGGGGTGCGGCGCCGGTTCCGGGTCAGGGGCCGGAAGGGCCGGAAGGGTCCGGAGCCCGAGGGAACGGTTCTCCGGGCGTATGCCGTGCGCTTCCATCAGCGCAACGGGGTCGACGTCCGCCGCCAGGTACACGAGGTAGCCGACGCGGCCACCATGGGTCGCGAGGGCGCCGGGCGGGCGGTCGCCGACCAGCTGGAGGCGCGGGGCCGGCGGACGGTGGACGGCGGGTGCGGGAACGGCAGTGGTCACGATGAGCCCCTTCGGCTGCGCGGATCGAGGTACGGACACCGGGTGTTCGAGCACGACAGGGCAGGGGATCCCCGTGACGGAGTCGACCGCGCGGGTCGGCGCGGCGCACGCCCGGCGGACCGTACGGCCCGAAGGGCCGGGGTCACGGGAGGCGCGGCGCACGGAAGGCGCGGCGCACGGAGGGGAACGGCAGCCGGATCACCGGCGCACGTCGAGGAAACGCCCTGTCGCAGAAGCCCTTAAACGGGTCGGCAGACGGCGCTGGCGACGCGACGGAAGTCAACGTGCCTGCGGCGTACGAGCAACGGCTGCGACGGGGACATGGCCACATCGTGAAGTGCGCGGCGGGCGCGCGTCAATACTTCCCTACTGATTCCATAGGAAATATCCAGCCGAAGCGCCCTGACCTGCGCTGTCTCTCATGTCAAGATCGAACTGTCCATCATTCGGTCACGGTCTTGCCGGGAGGGTCGCTTGGGGCGAGTATCCCTATCAATCCGATGGGAAAGGTGGGGAATCGTGGGCCGCCGCGGCGGAACGGACGGATGCGCCTCCCACCCCCTCCAGAAACCGGCCGAAGCCGCCCGACAACGTTCCGGAGTAGCCGACATGACCACCGCCATCCCCCATGGCACCGCTGTCCGCCCAGCCCCCGCACCGTACAGCGGCACCGGGTCCTGCCGGTGACACCCATGCGGACGACATCCAGCCCCTCCGACCTCCGATCCGCCGACGAGCGGCGCCGCGCGCTCCTGCGTACCGCCCGGGACGTGGCGGACGACCTCGCGGCGGACGTCATCGTCCGCGACCAGGCGGGCAGGCCGCCGCTCGACGAGGCGGCCCGGCTGCGCGAGGCCGGCCTGCCGGCGGCCCTCACCCCGCCCGGGCCCGGCCGCGGGGTGGACTGGCGTACCGGATGCGCCGTCATCCGCGAGGTCTCCGCGGCCGACAGCTCGGTCGGTGACGTCCTCGCCCGCCACTACGTACACGCCTGGAGCGGACGCTTCTACGCGAGTCACGAGCACGCGAGCACCCTCGAGGAGGAGTCGGTGCGCGAAGGGTGGCTGTGGACCGGGGCCGTCCGCACCCCCGCCCCCCACGGGGGCATCGAGGAACGGGACCTCGCGCTGAGGCCGCGCCCCACCGGCTATCTGCTGAACGGGCGCCGGTCCGTGGACACGGCGGTGGCCGCGGCCGACCAGATCGTGGTGGACGCCGTCTGCGCCGCGACCGGTGACGTCCTGGTCGTACGGATCCCGCCCGGTACGCAGGGCGTGAGCGTCGAACCGTCGCAGGATCGCCTCGGGCAGCGCGTCGCCGGCGCGGGCGAGGTCGTCCTGGACAGGGTCGGCATCACCGCGGGGCAGGTACTGGGCCGCCGCCCGCACGACGAGGAGTCGACGGCGCCGTTCACCGCGCTCGCCGAGCCGGCGCTGCGGCTCGCCCTGTGCCACGTCGGCCTCGGCATCGCCGAGGGCGCCCTCACCGAAGCCCGCGATCTCAGCAGGGGCGGCCGCGCCCACCGGCTGCCCGGTGAGGACCCGGACCTCTTCCTGACCTACGGGGAACTCGCCTCCGCCGCCCAGACGGCCACCGCCGTGGTCGACCGGGCGACGGAGGTCATGGCACAGGCCCTCGCCACGGGTGCGCAGCTCGATGCCGAGGTACCGGCGGGCGTCGCCGCCCTGGTCGCCACGGCCGAGACCGTGATGTCGAGGGCAGCCCTGCACATCACCGCCCGGGTGCTGGAGCTCGCCGACGCGCCCGGCCTGGACCGGTTCTGGCGCAACGCCCGGGTCCTGACGGCCCACCGCCCGGTCGCACACCGCCTGCGCTCCATCGGCGAGCACTACCTCAACGGCTCCCACCACCCGGTGGCAGCGGCCTTCCACTGACCCGCGGGGCCTCGGCCGACACCGGCCCGGTCCATGCCCGATAATGGCCCTATGCGGATCTCAGCCAGGGCGGACTATGCGGTACGGGCCGCGCTGCAGCTCGCCGCGTCACAGGATGACGGGCCGGTGAAGGCCGAAGCCATCGCCGATGCGCAGGACATCCCGCACAAGTTCCTCGAGGGCATCCTCAACGACATGCGCCGAGGCGGGCTCGTCCTCAGTCAGCGCGGCGGCAACGGCGGCTACCGGCTGGCCAAGCCCGCCGGGTCCATCAGCATCGCGGATGTGATCCGCGTCGTGGACGGACCGCTCGTCTCGGTGCGCGGGGTACGCCCACCGGACCTGTCCTACACCGGCCCCGCCGAGTCCCTGCTCCCCCTGTGGATCGCCCTGCGGGCCAACGTGCGCGAGATCCTCGACGGCGTGTCCCTCGCCGACGTCGCGTCGTCCGAGCTGCCCCCCGTCGTATCGGCGCTGGCCGAAACCCCCGGGGCCTGGACCAATCCCTGACCTCCTGCCGCCAGTGCAGACGCTGCCCCACCTGCGCGTTCTCACATAACGAGAAATTAGAGTCCAACATGCGGTCACCCTCTTGGGGCGGGTGCCGACCTCTGCCAAGATGCCTACCAACCAGGTGGGAAAACTAGGAATGAGGGAGGGAGCGACCGTGCGAACCGTGCACCACGCAGGCCGGACGCTGCCTCTGACCTCCCGTCGCCACATCGACCTGGTCCGTACCTCCAGCGCCATCTGTCAGCCCGGCTGACACCCTTCACCGGGCCCCGTCTCCGCGCAGAGCGCCATGAGCGCCATGAGCGACGAGCCACGAGCCACCGTTCCGGTGCGCTCTCCGCCGGCCGGGCGGGCCCCTTCGGCCGACCTCACCGACCGCGCGCCTTCGAGCGCGGGCCTTCGAGCGCGGGCGTCCGAAACCTCCGTGCCTTGACCTCGCCGACGGCCGGGAGCCGATGTCCCGTACGCCGGCGGCTCCGCGCCGCTCCATCTCCGTATCGCCCCGAACCTGCACACCATCCCGTGAAAGGACACCCCCGTGTCTGCCGCAAGACCGCTCCCCCTCCTGCGCGCCATCGCCGTCACAGCGGCGCTTCCCCTGCTGCTCACCGCCTGCGGCTACGGTTCCGAGGCGAAGAAGGACGACGACAAGGCCCAGGTCGCGGCCACCGGCGACAAGAAGCTGTCGGCCGCCGAGGTCCGTATCGGGTACTTCCCGAACCTGACGCACGCCACCGCGCTGGTCGGCCTCCAGGAGGGCCTGATCGAGAAGGAACTGAACGGCACCAAGGTCAAGCCGCAGTCCTTCAACGCCGGCCCGTCCGAGATCGAAGCCCTCAACGGCGGCTCTCTCGACATCGGCTTCATCGGCCCCTCGCCCTCGATCAACGGCTACGTCAAGTCCAAGGGCTCCAACCTGCGCATCATCTCCGGCTCCGCATCCGGCGGCGTCAAGCTCGTCGTGAACCCGGACAGGATCAAGACCCTCGACGACCTCAAGGGCAAGAAGATCGCCACCCCGCAGAAGGGGAACACCCAGGACGTCGCCTTCCTCAACTGGATCTCCGAGAAGGGCTGGACGGTCGACCCCGAGTCCGGCAAGGGCGACGTCTCCGTCGTCCGCACCGACAACAAGGTCACCCCCGACGCCTTCAAGCAGGGCTCCATCGACGGCGCCTGGGTACCCGAGCCCACAGCCTCCAAGCTCGTCTCCGACGGCGGCTCCGTCCTCCTCGACGAGACCGCCCTGTGGCCCGACAAGAAGTTCGTCATCACGAACATCATCGTGTCGCAGAAGTTCCTCAAGGAGCACCCCGACGTCGTCGAGGCCGTCCTCAAGGGCACCGTGAAGACCAACGAGTGGATCAACGCCAACCCGGACAAGGCCAAGGCCTCCGCGAACGCGAAGCTCGAGGCGGACAGCGGCAAGGCCCTCGACGCGAAGGTCCTCGACCCGGCGTGGCCCAGCATCGCCATCACCGACGACCCGCTGGCCTCCACCCTCAAGACCCAGTCCGAGTGGGCCGTCAAGGCCAAGCTCATCGAGCAGCCCGACCTCGCCGGCATCTACGACCTCACGCTCCTGAACAAGGTCCTCAAGGCCGCCGGCAAGCCCGAGGTCTCCGACGCCGGCCTCGGCGCCAAGTAACCCCGCACCACGGCAGTCCCAGGACGGCGACGAGCACGACCGGCTCGTCGCCGTCCTGGGCGCTTCTGCGTTCGGGGAGCAACGCGCCTGCGGTCAGAGGACCTTGGAGAGAAAGGCACGGGTGCGCGCGTGCTGCGGGTCGTCCAGTACGGCCGCGGGCGGCCCGTGTTCGACCACGGCTCCGCCGTCCATGAACACGACGGTGTCGGCGACCTCGCGGGCGAAGCCGATCTCGTGCGTCACGACGATCATGGTGGTTCCGGCGCGGGCCAGGTCCTTGACGACGTCCAGGACCTCGCCGACCAGCTCCGGGTCGAGCGCCGAGGTCGGCTCGTCGAAGAGCAGCACCTTGGGTTCGAGGGCGAGGGCGCGGGCGATAGCCACGCGCTGCTGCTGCCCGCCGGACAGCTGCAGCGGATAGGCGTCGACCTTGTCGGCGAGCCCGACGCGCTCCAGCAGCCGGCGGGCCGTCCCCTCCGCCTCCTGACGCGGGCGGCCCAGTACGGCCACCGGGGCCTCGACGAGATTGTCCAGCACCGTGAGGTGCGGGAACAGGTTGAAGGTCTGGAAGACGAACCCGATGCGGGTGCGCTGGCGCCGGACCTCCTTCTCCTTCAACTCGTACAGCTTGCCGCGGGAGCTGCGGTAGCCGATCAGGTCTCCGTCGACGCTGATCCAGCCGCGGTCGACCTTCTCCAAATGATTGATGGTGCGCAGGAGCGTGGACTTCCCCGACCCGGAAGGGCCGAGGATGACGGTGACCTCGCCGGGGCGGACCAACAGGTCGACTCCGCGCAGCACTTCCAGTGGCCCGAAGCTCTTGTGGACACCGCGCACCTCGACCATGACGTCACTCATGGATTCCCCCTCATGCGTGCTCGGCCGGGTTGATCTGCGACGTGTCGATCGCGGAGGCGGTGGTGCCCCACTTCTGCAGGATCCGCGCGTAGGTGCCGTTCTTGATGAGCTCGTTGACGGCGGCCTGGAGGGCGGGGGCGAGCGGGGAGCCCTTCTTGAAGGCGAATCCGACGTCGAGGCGGTGGTACTCGCCGAGGAAGGCGGTCTGCGCGGCGGGCTGTGCGGCCTGGTGGCGCAGGCCGTTGATCGTCGACATGACGACGTCGATCCGGCCCTGCTGGAGGGCGGTGGTGACGGCCCCGGTCTCGGAGAAGACCTTCACCTCGTACGGCTTCTTGCCGGCCGCGGCGCAGACGCCCTTCTGCGCGGTGAGGGTCTTCTCGAAGGTCGTGCCCGCGCCGGTTCCGATGGTCAGTCCGCACAGCTGGGTGAGGTCGGAGACCTGTGTGGTCAGGGTGGTGTTGCCGGTCCTGACCGCGAACCCCTGTCCGTCGTTGATGTAGGTGACGAAGTCGATGGTCTTCAGGCGTTCGGTGGTGACGCCGAAGTTGCCGGTGCCGAAGTCGTACTTGCCGCTGCCGAGCGCGGGCAGGATCGTCTCGAAGGAGGCGTCCTGGCGCTCCAGCTTCACGCCGAGGACCTTGGCGACCGCGTCGGCGATGTCGATGTCCTGGCCGGCGGGGGGCTTGTCCTGCCCGTTCGGGTAGTACGCCGCGGGCGGGGCTCCGACGGAGCTGCCGACCCGCAGCGTGCCCGCCTTGCGGACCTCGGCGGGCAGCAGGGCGGCGATCGAGTCCACGGCCCGTACACCGGCGACGGGGTCGTCGGCCGGTGCCGGGGCCGCCCCGGCACCCGCGACGGCCGGGGCTCCGCCACCGGAGCCGCAGGCCGTCAGCGCCAGGAGGGGCAGGAGGGCGAGGGCGGCGGCGGTGCGCAGTCGGGTGCGGATCGCGTTCCCGGGGAGGTTCACAGCGGGAGGACCTTTCCATTGCGGGGTGCGGTGCCCAGGTGGGGCGTGGTGCCGAGGTGGAGGGTGCGTGCTGTGGAGGTCATCCGTGCACTGCCGCGGGCAACGGGTCTGAGCCGTCTGCCGCGGACGCGGGCCCGCGCCCGGCCACCCGTTCGGCGTCTCGCTTGGCGACTTCTTCGCGGACGAGCGGGATCACGTACCGGCCGAAGTCGACGGCGTCGTCCAGCAGGTCGTAGCCGCGGGCCGAGAGGATGTCGACACCGAGGTCGTAGTAGTCCAGCAGCGCCCGGGCGACCGTCTCCGGAGTGCCGACCAGGGCGTTGGAGTTGCCGGCGCCGCCGGTGGCGGCAGCGGTCGGGGTCCACAGGGCCCGGTCGTAGCGCTCCCCCGCCTCGGCGATGGCGAGCAGTCGCTGTGATCCGGTGTTCTGCGGGGCCCCGACCTCCGGGATGCCGTTGCGGTGCTGTGGTACGAGGCCCGCCTGCCGCCGCTGCTTGATGGCGCCCACCGTGCGGTGTGCCTTCTCCCAGGCCAGTTCCTCGGTCGGGGCGATGATCGGGCGGAACGCGACCTGGATGCGCGGCACGTCGGTGCGGCCGGCAGCCCTCGCCGCGGCCTTCACGGCCTCGATCTGCTCGGCGGTCTTCGCGAGCGGCTCGCCCCACAGGCAGTAGATGTCGGCCTCCGCGCCGCCGGCGGCGTACGCGGCGGGTGAGGATCCGCCGAACGAGACGTTCGGGCGCGGCTGCTGGACGGGGAAGACATCGCTGACGAAGTCGTGGAAGCGGTAGTGCTCGCCCTCGTGGTCGAAGGCCTCCCGGGTGGTCCAGATCTTCTTGACGATCCGGATGTACTCGCGGGTGCGGGCGTAGCGTTCGTCCTTGGTGAGGGTGTCGCCCTCGCGGCCCTGCTCGTGGTCGTTGCCGCCGGTGATGAAGTGGACGGAGAGTCGGCCGTCGCTGATCCGGTCGAGGGTTGCGAAGGTCTTGGCGGCGTAGGTGGGGTACGAGACGTTGGGCCGGTGGGCGAGCAGGATCTGGAGGCGATCCAGTCTGCTCGCGATGTACGCGGCAGCGGGCGCGGGGTCCGGGGACCCGGAGCCGTACGCGAACAGCACGCGGTCCCAGTCGTGGTCCTCGTGGGCCCGGGCGAGCCGGAGCGTGTACTCCTTGTCGAAGGCGGCGCCCGATCGGGCGGTGGTTTCGGAGCCGTTGTTGGTCGCGGCGATGCCGAGGAATTCCACGGGCATGGGGTGGGCCTTTCGGAACGGGCGAGGATCGTGCACCGGGGCATGGCTGAGCAGCCGCTCGGGCAGCACGAGGTGACGCAACGTCACACGGATGCGGGTGGGGGCGGAGCGATACGGGCGTGACGACGCGGGGCGTCGGGAGCAGCAGTTCGGCGGCAGCGCACGGCCGGGATCGCGGCGGTGGGCCTGGCACGGCTCACCGCCCGCGTCCGGTGAGGGTGCGAAGGGAGGTCTCGGCCCGCGACGGGGTCACCGAGGGAGGGAAGGGCCGTTCAGAGCGCCCACTGCCGCGTCAGGCGCAACACGCCGCGGACCACACCCGACCGAAGTCGATGTAGTCGCGCGAGAAAAGGCGCTGACGGGCATTCATGCGACTAATTGAGCAGTACATGCGGCTCCTCGTCAAGCAACGGTCGAATGCCGGACGGCCCTCGGCCCCCGCGTGGTTGACAGGGCCGGGCCGTAGGTGCCTACGATCGACGGCGGAGCGGCCGTGCCCATACGGCGGCCTCTCCGCCCGCGTTGAGGGACGCGGCGAGCGTGACGACACGAGTACCCCCGTTCCCGGCAGCACCGCAAGCGCGCGGATCCTGTGCCCGTGCCTGCGCGCGTGCCGTGCCGCCGGGTGGTCATCCGCCCCCGCGCCCCTCCCTGGAGAGCCTCCCCATGGCCACCCCGCCCGAAGTCACCGATCACACCGATCACACCGATCACACCGATACGTCCGACTCCCCCAGCGCAGCCCGTGCCGGGGCGGCCGCCACCGTGGCGAAGCGCCCCGGCGCGCACGGCATCCCCGGGGACGGGCTGCCCCCGATCGTGCCGCGTCGGCGCATCGGCCGCCGGCTGTCCGCTGCCGCCGCACTACTGGCCTTCGCGCTGGTGCTGGCCTCCGTCGTCCGCAACAAGGCCTTCCAATGGGACGTGGTGGGGCAGTACTTCACCACCGCCGCGGTGCTCGACGGACTGCTGCTCACTTTGTGGCTGACGGGCGCGGTGATGGTGCTCGGCTTCCTGTTCGGCACCGTGCTGGCGGTGATGCGCCTCTCGGGCAACCCGGTGCTGCGGACACTGAGCTGGGGCTATGTGTGGATCTTCCGCTCCACGCCGCTGCTGGTGCAGCTGCTGTTCTGGTTCAACATCGGCGCCCTGTACCCCACGCTCGGCCTCGGGATCCCGTACGGCCCCCAGCTCTTCACCATCAAGACGGTGAACCTGCTCGGCCCGACCCTCACCGCCGTCATCGGCCTGACCCTGCACGAATCCGCGTACGCCGCCGAGGTGGTGCGCGGCGGCATCCTCTCCGTGGACCCGGGCCAGACCGAGGCCGCGCAGGCGCTGGGCCTGAGCAGGCGCCGCACCCTGCGCCGGATCGTCGTTCCGCAGGCGATGCGGTCGATCGTGCCGACCGCCGGGAACATGCTGATCGGCACGCTCAAGGGCACGAGCATCGTCAGCGTGCTGGCCGTGCACGACCTGCTGTACTCGGTGCAGCTGACGTACAACCAGAACTACCAGGTGATCCCGCTGCTGATGGTCGCCACGCTCTGGTACGTCGCCGTCACGACGGTGCTGAGCGGGGGCCAGTACTACGTCGAGCGGTACTACGCGCGCGGCACCTCCCGCGGCCTGCCGCCCACGCCGCCCCAGCGCCTGCGCACCCGGCTGACCACCCTGCGCGCCCGGCTGCACGCCCTGACCGCCGCCGGTGGACGGCCCGCCCGGTGAGCGGGCGTCGCCGTTGCGGCGCGGACCCTCCCTATGCGAACCCGCCCCACACCGCGGCTCCGCCCTCCCCCGCGCCCGCGGCGTCGATCCGGTACGCGTCGTCCTTCGCGTCGCGTCCGCCGGTGGCGTGATCGTACTGGCCGGCGAAGACGTGCTCGCCGGACGGGACGTTCCTGCCGGGTTTCAGGGTCCACCGGTAGACGAGGAAGCCCCCTTCCTCGCGGGCGGAGAGCTCGAAGTCCTCGGCGGGCAGCGTCCGCCAGCTGCCGGTGTCCTTCACCCCTGCGGTGAGGGCGATGCGCAGCTCGACGACGAGCGCGGTGAGCGGCTTCCTGGTCTTCAGGGTGACGTTGCTCTGCGCCCAGTAGGTGTTGCTGTGGGGATCGACCGAGCCGTCGGCCCACAGCGGACCGTCCTCGGTCCGGCTGCCCGCGGTCGGCGGCGCCGTGCGGTCGACGGCGGACGGGGCGGCGGACGGGGCGGCGGCCGCCGGTTGCCGGGGCGGGTCCGGGGTGTGCACGACCGCGACCACGGTGAGGGCGCTCACCGTCAGGGTTCCGGCGGTGGCCAGGGTCGCGAGGACGATCTTCGGCCAGGTCAGGCTGCCCGTGCGGGCGCTGTCCCGCAGCCCGCGGGCGGCGCCGCGGCGGGCCGTTCCGCGCTCGACGCGGGCCAGCATGCGGGCCCGGTCGGGCAGGTGGGCTTCGGCGCTCTCGCGCAGCAGGCCGCGCAGTTCGTCGGTCACCGGCTTCCCCTTCCCACCAGCTCGTCCGCGGCCCGGGCACCGAGCAGCCGCTGCAGTTCCGCCGTCCCCTTCGAGGTCTGGCTCTTCACCGTACCCACCGATATCCCGAGCGCCGCCGCGGTGTCCTTCTCCGAGAGGTCGAAGGCGTGCCGCAGCACCACGCAGGCGCGTTTGCGGAAGGGCAGCGTGTCCAGCGCGGCCCGTACGTCCATGACGGCGGCGATGTCCGGGCCGTCGGTCCGCTCCGGGCGGTGCGACCAGAACAGCAGGACGCGCCGCCGCTCGCGCACCGTGCTCCGGATCCGGCTGCGGGCGAGGTTGGCGACGATTCCGCGGGCGTAGGCGGCCGCGGAGTCGGCACGGCGGGCCCTGTCCCAGCGGTGCCAGAGCGCGACCATCGCGTCCGCGGCGAGGTCGTCGGCAGCGTCCGCCTCTCCGGTCAGCAGGTACGCCAGGCGGGAGAGTTCGGCGTGGTGGCGTTCGAAGAACGCATGGAAGTCCGCGGCCCTCTCATCTTCGGTCATGGCCTCGGTACGGCCTCTCGGTGCGACGGGGGCAGTCTCGGGCAGGTGCCGGAGCGTAGCAGTCCGTTCGCGCACTCGTTCGGGTGCCCCGGTCCGCCCGAGTTCGGTGCGCCCGGGTCCGGTACGCATGGGCCCGGTCCGCATCGTGACGCCCATCAGCCGGTCGGGTTCCAGCCGTCGGTGCCGGCCAAGTAGGCGCGGGCGGTGTGGGCGGCGGCCCGTTCCGGGGTGAGCTGGGGGCGGCTCGCTCCGCTGCCGGCGCCGGGGCCGGTGTTGGCGTACTCGGCGAACCGGGCGGACTTCCAGGAGAAGCCCCCCATGTCGCTCCACGGGCCCTCGGTCTTCACGGCTGCCGGCAGGCTCGTGTTGCGGATGACGAGTTGACCGACCGCGCTCGCGCCCGGGTGCCAGGGGCGGCCGAGGTAGTAGGTCCCGGGCCGGGCTGGGCTGCTGATCGTGCTGTCGGTGATGAGGATCCCGTACGGCTTGGCCGCGTCGGTGTTCGGCGCGGCGAGGTATCCGCCCGTTCCGCCGGCCGCGGTGCCGCGGTCGCGCAGGGTGATGTTGACACGGTCGTAGACGGCGGTGGCGTTGCCGAAGACGAAGTCGACGTCGCCCGCGATGAAACAGTGGCGGAAGTACTGCCGGTACTGGCCGGTGGCGGAGGGAGCCCAGTTGAGGACGGTGTCCTGGTGCCCGAGGAAACGCGAGTTGAGGTACTTCTGGCGGTCGCCGGACGCGTTGACCGCCACCGCCTGGGTGTCCTGGATCTCCGGGTGCGCCGCCCGCTGCCAGGTGTTCTCGAAGGTCACGCCCGTGACGGTGAGGTCGTTCGCCGAGAAGGTCGCGGTGGCGCTCCCCGCCGTACCGTACGTGCCGCCCCCGGGCTTCGGCGTGCCGGAGGCGTTGTCGTAGGTGATGACGACGTCCTCGGCATTGCCGGTGGCGCCCTTGAGGGTCAGCCCGCGCTTGGAGGCCGGGACGTTCACCGTCTCCCGGTAGGTGCCGCGCGCGACGAGTACCGTGTCGCCCGCGGTGGCGGCGTCGACTGCGGCCTGCACGGTGCGGTGGGCGGCGGAGCCGTCGGCGGCGACCGTCAGGGTCCGGCCGCCGGCCGGACCCGACGGGGCGGGCGCGGCCTTGCCGCCGGTCTCGGTGAGGACGCCGGCCCCCGCCTCGGCCGCCAGCTTCGCCGGCAGTCCGGCGGCGGGTTCCAGTCCGGCGGTGAGGGTGGGCCGCCAGTCGACGGTGGTCTTGATCTTCTTCTTGGGGTTGGCGGTGTTGTGGGCGGCGACCAGGTCGACGAGGGCGCCGCCGACGAGGTTGCCGCTGCCCGCGATGGCTCCGGTGCCGTCACCGCTGAGCAGGTCGGAGGTCTTCCGGTCGGAGGAGAGCTTCCAGTGGTTGTTCTGCGCGACGACTTGGGCGCCGGCGCGGGAGTTGATGCTGTAGCTGTGGGCGTAGCCCTCCGATTCCGTGGTGTCGTAGGAGTTGTCGTACAGGTGGATCTGGCCCACCCGGGCGAGGGGGGCGCGCTGGACGATGCCCCGGAAGACGTTGTGGTGGAGCGTCACCCGCAGTTTGGTGTCCTTGTCGCTGCTGCCGATCAGCATGGTCTTGTCGTGGTTGGCGAAGGTGTTGTATCCGACGGTGACCAGGTCGGAGGCGTTGGTGATGTCGAGGGCGCCGTCGTGGACCTGGTACTCGCGGCCGAAGCGGACGGGATTGCCCGAGTCCGGGTGCGGGTCGTCGGAGAAGCTGTTGTGGTCGACCCAGACGTGGGTGGCGCCGCGCAGGCTGACGGCGTCGTAGGCGGAGTTCCAGTTGCCGGTGGAGCCGTCGGTGGGGTCCCACTGCGGGAAGCAGTCCCGGACGTCGGTGAGCGACAGGTTGCGGATGATCACGTTGCCGGCGTTCTTCACCACCAGGCTGCCGCCGGTGATGCCCGCTCCGGTGCCGGGTACGCCGATGACGGTGGTCCGCGCCGGCACCGTGAACACCATCCGAGCGGCCTGCCTGGCCTGGGCCGCCCTGCGGGCGTTCTCCTGGGCACCGGACGGCACCTTGGTACGGCCCCAGACGGCGGGGTCGTAGGCCTTGAGGTAGGCGTCGAGCGAGTAGCCGGTGCCCGCGGCGTAGTCGGCGCAGCTCTGCGGCCTCCCGTTGTCATCGGTGCCGGCGTCGATCAGGCCCTTGACCCGGACGATCCGCGGGGCATCGGCCGGGCCCGCGGCCAGGGCCCGCGCCAGCTCGGCGCGGGTGGAGACGGTGAAGACGCGTGCCGCGGCCGCCGCCCGGCCGCCGGTGGTGCCCGAGCCGCTCGCCGCCCAGCCGTCCCGGGCGGGCAGCACCCCGTGAGCGAGGTCGGCGGGCGCCACGGCATCGGCCTTCACGACCAGCGGCACGGCGCCGAGGCCGGCGGCGACCAGGGCGGCCGCTGCGACCAGGGCGAGCCTTCGGCGTCCGACGGGGCGGCGATGGGGGGAAGCTGACATGAGCGGTACTCCTTGGGGTGACGTGCACTGTTCACCCCTCAGTTGCCGCCGGAGCCGGAAAGGTTGCCGGGCACACGGCTTCGCCTGCGAGTCCGTCGTCGCTCAGGGGCGCACGGCGCCCCCGAGCAGGGTGAGCGCGGCCTCGCGCAGCCGGGCGTCGGTGCCGGCCGTCCGGCGGCCGGTGATGCCGGAGCGGAACAGGGCGGAGCCCTCCATCAGCATCACGAACACCTCGGCCCTGTGGTGTGCTTCGGCCTCGCTCACGCCCGGCGCGTGCTCGCGGACGAAGGCGGCCACGTGCGTGACGTACTGGTCGTAGAAGGCGCGGACCGCCGCGGCCGCCTCCTCGTCGTGCGCGGCCAGTGCCCACACCTCGGTGAACAGCATGACCAGGCGCGGGTCGTCGTGGTCGGAGAGGACGGCGTCGAGCAGGGCTTCGCGGTCGGTGCCGTGCGTGTGCGCGGCGGGGAGGGCCGTGAGGGCGGTGACCCGTTCCAAGGACGAGGCGAGGATGCGGTCGAGGAGCGCCGACAGCAGGTCGGAACGGGCCGGGAAGTAGTACTGGAGGTGGCCCAGCCGGACACCGGCTTCCTCGGCGACGGCCCGCAGGGTCAGTTCGGACCCTCCGGAGCCGGTGAGGACGCGCTCGGCCGCATCGAGGAGGGCCGTACGCCGCTGGCGGCCCTTGGAGGTCGGTCCGCCTGCGGCGCTCATGCGGCGGCCCGTGTTCCCGGCCGGCCGTGGCCCGTGCCGACGGCGTCGTCCTCGTCGAAGGCCAGGCCGACACCGTGCGCGGCGAGCAGCTCGAGGGCGCGGGCCGGATCCGGATGCTGCTCGGGGAAAACCACCCCCCGGGGAGCGGGCGAGCCGTCGGTGCCGAGGACGCGGCGCAGGCCCATGACGGCCCCGACCGCCGTCAGGTGGTGCTGGCCGAGGGGGTCGGTGACGGTCGCGGTGCGCGTGCGTCCGCGATGGGTGACGTCCACGCGCAGCCGGGCCGTCCCGCCGTCGCCCGGCGAGTGGAGCAGGGCCCGCCGCGCGGGCGCCCAGCGTTCCCCGCCGGCCCAGCGGAAGAATCCCGTGCCCCGCAGCGCGAGGAGCGCCCGGGTCGCGGCCGGGGAGCTGAAGCCGATGCGGGTGGCTGCGGTGGTGGTGCCGAGGGTCAGCGGCAGCGTGAACTGCTCCGGGGTGTCGATGCGCGCGACGCGTACGGGTGTTCCGTCGATGCGGACCGTACGGGACTCCGTCATCGGGGTGGCGAGTCGGCGCCTTCCTCCGTCCACCACCTCGAACGCCACGCCCAGCCGGTCCATGAACTCGACGGAATCCGCGCCGGCCCGGTCGGCCATGTCCCAGCGGACGGCGATCTCGACCTGCTCGGCGCCGCCCAGCTCCGCGGCCAGCGCCGCCGCCACCAGGCTGCTGACCCCGCCCATCCAGGCGGAGGAGAGCAGCACCGGGGCGGCGGGGCGGTGCAGGGCGGCGACGGTGACGGCCCGCTGCAGTCGGCCCGTCCACCGGGTGATGTCGACGTAGGGCACGCCGGCGGCCGCGGCGGCGGCCAGCACCCGGTCCTCGGGGTCGTTGACCGAGCCGATGACCGCCCGGACGTCCGCCCGGAAGGGGGACGGGTCCGCCAGGTCCCAGGCCCGCACCTCGCCCCCGACCTCGGCGGCCAGGGCCTCGCCGCGGTCGGGGTTCCGGCCGGTGAGCAGGGTCGGGGTGGCCGGGCCCAGGATGCGGGCGATCTCGGCGCCCACGGTGCCGTATCCGCCGGTGATCAGTACAGGGCCGGAGGGGTCCGGGCGCAGTTCGTCGTGCGGTTCGGTGATCATGCTCCGAAGTTTAGGTCAGATGACCTAAAAATGCGATCCCGCCGTCGGCGCCGCCTACCGTCCGGTACGGGCCGGGCGTCCCGGCCTCACTTCAGGTGCCGGTCGAAGAAGCGGTTGCCGTCCTCCACCTCGAACCACGGGGTACCGGTATGTCCACCCAGGTTGGCGTGGAGCGTCTTCTCCGCGGAGCCGAACGCGTCGAACAGGTCCAGGGCCCGCTGCCGGGGGTTCCCCTCGTCGTCCCACTGCAACAGGAACAGCAGCGGGACGTTGACCTGCCGGGCCTCCTCGCGCTGGGCGCGGGGCACGTATCCCCCGGCGAAGAGGCCGGCGGCCGCGATGCGCGGCTCGACCGCAGCTAGGCGGATGCCGACGGCGGTCCACCCCGAGTACCCGACCGGGCCGCCGATCTCGGGCAGCGCGAGGAGCGCGTCCAAAGTGGTACGCCAGTCCGGGACGGCCTTTTCGACCAGCGGGCCGATGAAGGACTCGAAGATCTCGTCGACCGGCCCGCCGGCCCGCATCGCCCGGCGGAAGTCGGCGCGAGCCTGCTCGTCGGCGGCGCTGCGGGGCCGGTCACCGCACCCGGTGGCGTCGATGGTGGCCACCGCGTAGCCGTACGCCGCGGATTGCCGGGCGCGCGCCACCAGCCGGGCCGCCCCCTTGGGCAGGCCGTTGTTGTGGGCCATCAGGATCAGCGGGAGCGGTGTGGCGGATCGAGGCGTCCACAGGGTGCCGGGGATCTCGCCGAGGGTGAATTCGCGTTCGAGGACGCCGTCGTCGTGACGGTGTTCAGAAGTGAACTGCATGGTCGTGCCTTTCGGGAGTGCTCATGAATGGCGCTCCCGGACGACCTGCCTATCGTCCGACCGTGGCCCCGGGAGGGAGCGCCCATGTCGATACTGCGTTCACGGGTACCACCTCCTCGTTCTCTCGCACGGCCTCCGGAAACGTAGCAGCGGCCGCTGTCCCCGCCAACCAGATTTTTTGCGGACGCCCCACGGCCGGACGCCGCGGAGCCGGCGCCGTCCTCACTTCGTGGAGGCCGCCGGGGCACGCCGGCCCGGGTGGCTCGCCCCGGGCACCGGCGGTGTCGGCCGGCTCCGCCGTCGGCGCAGCCAGACGTACAGCATCAGGCACGGCAGCAGCAGCCCGAGGACGGTGAGGGTGAGGAACGCGGTGAAGCTGCTGATGTGGGTGACCAGCCAGTCGAAGTTCTGCCCGAAGAAGCCGACCACGAACGACAGCGGGAGAAACACGCTCGCGAGGATCGTGAGCCTCTCCATCGTGGCGCTCTGCCGGAGGTTGATCTTGTTCTGTTCTACGGAGATCACCGCGATGTTCGCTTCCAGGACGGTGGTCAGGAGGTCCCGCTGGGCGGCGACCTCCTCGTTGACCAGCAGCAGGTGGTCGTGGACGTCACGGATGTACGGCCGGAGCGCGGACGGCGTCTTGCCGGTCTGCAGCCGCCTGGCGAGCACGGCGAGCAGCGGGTGCACGGCCCGGTAGAAGTCGGTGGCCTCGCGGCGCAGCGAGTAGATCCGCTCGGTCGGGGCGACCGCCCCGGAGAAGACCGTCGCCTCGATCTGCTCGATGTCGCGCTCGAGTTCGCCTACGACCGGCGCATAGCTGTCGACGACCTGGTCGAGGATCGCCCACAGCGTGGAGGCGCTCCCGGTCCTGAGCAGTTCGGGGCGGCTTTCGAGCCGGCTGCGGGCTCCGTGCAGCTCGCTGGCGATGCCGTGGCGAACGGTGATCACGAAGTGGTCGGCGAGGAAGATGCTGATCTCGCCGGTGTCGATCTCCTCCCGCTCGTCGTCGTAGCGCGCCGTCCGCAGGATGATCAGCTCGGTGCCGTCCTCGTACTGCTCGGCCTTGGGGCGCAGGTGGAAGGCCGCGGCGTCCTCGACGGCGAGCTCGTGCAGTCCGAAGATCTCGCGGACCCGGTCCAGTTCCTCGGGACCCGGTTCGAAGAGGCCCAGCCAGACGAATCCGCCTTGCCCGCAGCGCGCGGCCGCCTGCTCCAGCGGCATCGCGCCTTCCTGCTGTCGACGCCCGTCGCGATAATGTGCGCAGTCGACGATCATGGCCTTCCTCCTCACGGCCGACCGGTGTGCGCCCGCCTCGTACCCGCCCGGGGGCACAGCGCGTCGTACAGGCCCCACAGCAATAGATGCTCCTCCGACTCGGCCGAGATGTCCTCGTGGCCGGCGCCGGTGCCTGCTCTCCCGGGCGGAGTCCGCTGGTCACCGGACGCGCGAGGGACGGTCCGGTACGGCGCACCACCGACGCCGACGCCGACGATCATCGTGGCGGTGTGGCCCTGAGGATGCGGCGGACGATGGACTCGGCTTCCTTCTGGTGGTGGTCCAGCCAATCGGTGAGGTGTGTGCGGACGACCTCCTGGACGTAGGTGCCCGCGTCGGGATTGCGGAGCCTGGTCCTGGTGGAGCCCTCGAAGACGGGATGGGCGAGCTTGACGGAGACGACCGCGGTCAGGCCCTCGCGGACGGCCCCGGCGGGGATGTCCTCGTCGTCCGCGGACAGCATCCCGTGCCGGCGCGCGTAGTCGTTGACGAGGTCCGTGAGCGCGGTGCGGAAGCCCTCTTCGTGGGCGCCGCCCTCGCGGGTACGCGTGCTGTTCGCGAAGGAGTGGAGCTCGCCCGGGGACCAGGTGTTCCACTGCATGGCGACCTGCACGGAGATCGTCCTGCTCTCGTTCTCCGACTCGAATCCGATGGCCGGGGAGTGGAGGTGACTCGCGGGGTAGGGGTTGAGCCGGGCCACGTAGGCGCGTAGGCCGTCCGGGTGGTGGTGGCGGACCGGCCGCTGCGGACGCTCGTCGGTGAGCGAGACGGCCAGGCCCCCATTGAGGAAGGCCAGTTCCTGGAGGCGCTCCGACAGCGTGGCGAACGAGAACCGGCCGGTCTCGAAGATGCCGGCGTCGGGCAGGAACGCGATCGTGGTGCCGTGCTCGCTCGTCTCCTCCTTCCTCGTCAGCGCAGTGACCGCGACCCCCTTCCGGTACTCCTGTGTCCACCGGTGGCCGTCACGGCGGACCTCGACCGTGAGGCGGCTCGACAGCGCGTTGACCGCGCACAGGCCCACGCCTCCGAGGCCGCCGGAAACGCCGTAGCCGGTGTGGGGCCGGGAGCCGAAGTTCAGCTCCGTCAGTTCGCGTTCGACGGCCGACGTGCCGGTGGGCTCCTCCGCCTCGACGGGCAGGCCCCGCCCGTTGTCCGCGACGCGGATGCCGCCGTCCGCCGTGATCGTCACGCCGATGGCGTCGGCATGGCCGGCCATGTGCTCGTCCACGGCGTACGAGACGACCTCGTACACCATGTGGTGCAGGCCGCGTTCGCCGGTCGAGCCGACGTACATGCCCGGACGCCTGCGGATCGCCTCGTGGCCTTCGAGTACCTGGATGTGCGCGGCGGTGTACTCGTTCACACTCACGTTCGCGGGCTGTGCGGGGTTGCCGGACTCGGTCATGAAGCACCCTCCCTGGGTCGTCCTGAGCACGTTCGTGGGCGGGGCTCGCCGAAGGAGTCCACGCCGCTTCCGCGCCCTCGCCCGTGTGTGCCCCATCCTAGGAATCTGACGGCAAATCCGCAGGTCAGACTGTATGCGACGAGGCTCCGAGCGGCCGCTGCCGCGGCTTTACCCAAGCCGTCGTCCCGGGGCGCCTCCGCAGGGCGCGGAGTGGCGCGAAGGCCCCGCCGAAGGCGTCCTGGGGGGCTTTCCCGGCGCAGCCCAAGGGCCTTTTTCGCGCGAATTTCCATCGCGTCCCGGCTCTGCGGAGATGGCCGCCGTCCCGGCGGTGATGCCGCGTCAGCCCAGCGCGCGGTCGAGATTGAAGGCGGCACTGATCAGCGAGAGATGGGTGAAGGCCTGCGGGAAGTTTCCCAGTTGCTCCCCGGTCGGGCCGATCTCCTCGGCGAACAGGCCGAGATGGTTGGCGTAGGTGAGCATCTTCTCGAAGGCGAGCCTGGCTTCCTCCAGCCGGCCCGCCCGGGCCAGCGCCTCCACGTACCAGAAGGAACAGATCGAAAAGGTGCCCTCGGGTCCGTGCAGTCCGTCCGGGCTGGCGGTCGGGTCGTAGCGGTACACCAGCGAGTCGGAGACCAGGTCCGTGGTGAGGGCGTCCAGGGTGGAGAGCCACTTGGGGTCCGTGGGCGAGACGAACTTGGCCATCGGCATCATCAGCAGCGAGGCGTCCAGCACGTGGCCGTCCAGCCCCTGGACGAACGCCCCGCGCTCGCTCGACCAGCCGCGCCGCATGATCTGCCGGTAGATCGCGTCCCGGGACTCGCGCCAGCGGTTCAGGTCCGCGGGCAGACCGCGGCGGTTCGCCATGCGCATCGCCCGTTCCAGGGCCACCCAGCACATCAGCCGCGAGTAGACGAAGTCGCGCCGGCCCGCCCTGGTCTCCCACACCCCTTCGTCCGGCTGGTCCCAGTGCTCGCACAGCCAGTCCACGACGGCACCGACCTGGTCCCAGCGGTCACTGCTGATCGGCTGCCCCCACTTGTCGTAGAGGTAGATCGAGTCGATCAGGGCGCCGTAGATGTCCAGCTGGAGCTGGCCGGTCGCGGCGTTGCCCACCCGGACCGGTCCGGAGCCGAGGTATCCCTCCAGGTGCGAAAGCTCGTATTCGGGCAGTTCGGTGCGCCCGTCGATGCCGTACATGATCTGCAACGGACCGGTCTCCCCCGTGCCCTGCAGGATGCCCCGCTCGGAGATGAACCCCATGAACGCCTCGGCCTCCGAGGTGAACCCCAGTCGCAGCATCGCGTAGACGCAGAAGGCGGCGTCGCGGACCCAGACGTAGCGGTAGTCCCAGTTGCGCTCGCCGCCGATCTGCTCGGGCAGGCTGGTGGTCGGTGCGGCGACGATCGCGCCGGTCGGCGCATAGGTGAGCAGCTTCAGCACCAGCGCGGACCGGTTCACCATCTCCCGCCACCGCCCGTGGTAGCGCGAACCGGCGAGCCAGTGGCGCCAGAACCGGACGGTCGCCTCGGCCTGCTCCTGTGCTTCGGCGCGCGGGCACGCCCGGGGCGGGGCATCATCGCCGATCTGGTCGAGGGCGAAGACGTGGGACTCGCCCTCGAGGAGCTTGAAGTGCGACCACACGTCCTGGCCGTCGGCTTCCAGGGGTGCGGTGGCGGTCAGCGCGAGGGTGAGGGACGGGGAGCGGAACACCGCGGTGTGGCCTTCGAGGTGCGTGGTGTGCTTTTCGGTGCCGTAGCCGAAGCGGGGAGCGATCCGCGCCCTGAACGGGAGGGTTCCGCGGACGCAGATCACCCGCCGGATCAGCCGGTGCCGGGACGCCTCGCGGGACTCGTCGACGACGGGCATGAAGTCCTGGATCTCCGCCACCCCGTCGGCGGCGAAGAACCGCGTGATCAGCACGTTCGTGTCGGGGAAGTAGAACTGCCTGGTGCGGGTCGGAACCTCGGCGGCCAACTCGAACGAGCCGCCGCGGTCGGCGTCGAGGATGGACCCGAAGACGCTCGGCGCATCGAAGCGCGGACAGCAGTACCAGTCGATGGTGCCGTTCGTGCCGACCAGGGCGGCGGTACGAAGATCGCCGATCAGGCCGTGGTCGGAGATCGGGATGTAGCGGCCGCCGTCCGCCTGCGCGAAACCCGTCGTGTCGAACGCCATACCGGCCTCCCTGCCGCTGCGGGCCGGGCCTGGGGATGAACCTTGCTCTTCATGCTAGACCGCAGTTCGCGGCGGGGTCCGGCGAAGCCGTGCGGGCCGGGGACGTCTGCCTTCGCAGCGCGGCCCGGGTCAGTGGGCGGCGGCGGGCGAGATCTGCCGCATGAGGCTGATCAGGTCCGGAGCGACCCACTCCTCGGCGATCCTGTCGCCCTCGATGCGGTAGACCTCGATGCTGGTGAAAGCCACCTGCCGGCCCGTCGCCTCGATCTGCTGGAACGCGCCCTGATGGGTTCCCTCGAAGCGCAGCAGCACCGTCACCTTGTCGCCGGCGCCGAAGATCTCCTGAACCATGATCTTCAGGTCGGGGAAGGCGTCCTTCATCGCCTGTGTGCCCAGGCGCCAGACGTCGCGGCCGACCAGCGGCGCGGGGCTGCCGGGAACGTTGGCGATGAAGTCCTGCGTCAGCATCTGCTCCGCCGCGTCCAGGTCACCGCTCTCGACCGCCCGGTACGCGGTGCGCAGCAGGGTCACGTTCTTCTCGGGCGCGGTGATCATCTCGATGTCCTCTCCGGGGTCGTCCGCGGGCTCGGTGATCGCTGCGGACCGGGATGCCCCTCAGTACAGACCCTGACGTCGCGGCAAGGTCAAGGGACCGCGGATGCGCTGCCCGAACCGGCCCTGGCCTGGCCCGGCGTCGCGAACGTTGGTGTGGAGGGGCGACGGAACCGGGTACCGTCTTTGTCATGTTCTTCCAGAGGCCGATTTACGAGTGAGGGCGTGATGGGCCCCTGCTGACGTCCTTCGGCGTCGCTGCCCCTCCCCCACCGATCAGTCCGTAGACCGCTTCGCATCACCACCTGGAGAACCCGTGACCGACAGCAAGAACATCAACAACCCCGTGGGCCAGGGCGGCGGCCAGCGCAAGAGGCTGTCCCGCGCCGAACGGCAGAACAACGGTCCGCACCGCAACCTCGACCGCCGGAACGCCGCCGACCAGAAGGCGGAGCTGGTGCGCAAGATGCGCGAGAAGGCGGGCGCGGCCGAGGGCGCCGAGCAGGCGGACGACGCCCCCGCACAGAGCTGACGTACCGCCGCCGCAAGGCGGCACCGCACGGGGACGGGCCCTCACCGCGACGGGCCCGCACCGCGACGCGGTTCAGTTCACCGGAATGATGTCGGGGGCGCCGAGACGCACCGCGTCGGCGGTCCGGTCGTCCGGCTGCTCCTGCGCTTCCCGCTCGGCGGCCACGCGCTTGAGGTAGTGGTCGACCTCGCGGTCCCGGTGCGCCCGGTCCCATCCCAGGTGGGGCGCCATCAGCCGGGCCACGGTCGGCGCCGCGTCCACCCCGCGGTCCCAGGACTCGATGGAGATCCGGGTGCGCCGGGCGAGGACGTCCTCCAGGTGGCGGGCCCCCTCGTGGGTCACCGCGTACACGGCCTCGACCTTCAGGTAGTCGTCGGAGCTCGGCAGTGCCTCGCCGAGCGCGGGGTCGGCGGCCACCAGGGCGAGCAGTTCGGGCGCCAGGGAGCCGTAGCGGTTCAGGAGGTGCTCGACGCGGGCGACATGGAGGCCGGAGGTCTCGGCGAGTCGGCGCCGGGAGTTCCACAGCGCCGGGTAGCCGTCGGCGCCCAGCAGCGGGACACGGTGCGTGACGCAGTCGGGAACCTTCTCGTCCAGGCCTCGGACGGCCTCGTCGACCGCGTCCTTGGCC
Organism: Streptomyces sp. Sge12; assembly: GCF_002080455.1. Classification (NCBI taxonomy): domain Bacteria; kingdom Bacillati; phylum Actinomycetota; class Actinomycetes; order Kitasatosporales; family Streptomycetaceae; genus Streptomyces; species Streptomyces sp. Sge12. The sequence goes on along the minus strand of NZ_CP020555.1, from coordinate 7,889,524 downwards.
ATCACCCGGTAGGTGGTGTACTTGCCGCCCGCCACCACGACGAGTCCCGGCACCGGATGGGCGACCAGGTGCTCCCGGGACAGCTTGCTGGTCTCCGCGGCCTCGCCGGACAGCAGGGGCCGCAGGCCGGCGTAGACGCCCTCGACGTCCTCGGGGACCAGGGGCGTGGCCAGGGCGCTGTTGACGTGTTCCAGCAGGTAGGTGACGTCCTTGGAGCTGAGGGCGGGGTGGGCCTTGTCGAGGGTCCAGTCGGTGTCGGTGGTCCCGATGATCCAGTGCCGCCCCCAGGGGATGACGAACAGCACGCTCTTCTCGGTGCGCAGGATCAGTCCGGTGCGGGAGTTGATGCGGTCCCGGGGGACGAGCAGGTGGACGCCCTTCGAGGCGCGGACGTGGAACTGGCCGCGCGTGCCGGCCATGGCCTGGGTGTCGTCCGTCCACACCCCGGTCGCGTTGATGACCTGCTTGGCCCGTACCTCTGTCTCCTCGCCGGTCTCCAGGTCCGTGACCACGGCGCCGACCACCCGCTCGCCCTGCCGCAGGAAGCGGCTGACGCGGGTCCGGTTGGCGGTCAGTGCCCCGTACGCGGCGGCCGTACGGGCGAGGAACAGGGTGTGGCGGGCGTCGTCGACCTGGGCGTCCCAGTACTGGATGGCGCCCACCAGGGCGTCGGCGCGCAGGGCAGGTGCTTCGAGCAGGGCCCGGCGCCTGCTCAGGTGGCGGTGGAGGGGCAGGCCCCCGGACGTGCCGGAGGCCCGGGCCATCACGTCGTAGAGCAGCACCCCGCTGCCGACGTACGGGCGCTCCGTGACGCGGTGTTGCAGGGGGTAGAGGAACGGCACCGGACGCACCAGGTGGGGGGCGAGGTACCGGAGCAGGAGGCCCCGTTCCTTGAGGGCTTCGGCGACGAGGCGGAAATCGAGCATCTCCAGGTAGCGGAGGCCGCCGTGGATGAGTTTGCTGGAGCGGCTGGACGTGCCCGAAGCCCAGTCGCGGGCTTCGACGAGTCCGACGCTCAGGCCCCGGGTGGCGGCGTCGAGGGCGGCCCCGCTGCCGACGACACCGCCTCCGACGACCAGGACGTCGAGTTCGCCCTGCCCCATGCCTGCGAGGGCCTGTGCGCGGGCCCGCGGTGAGAGTGCGACCGGATCGACCATGGTCTCCTCCTCGGTGATGCGGGCACGTGCGTGGCGGCCGGATCGGCCGGACCTATTCGACCTTGGCCCAGTCGAGCGTGCGCTCCACCGCCCGCTTCCAGCCCTCGTACCCTTCGGTGCGCCGTTCCTCCGACCACTCGGGCTCCCAGCGCTTGGACTCCTGCCAGTGGGTGCGCAGTTCGTCCGTGTCGCGCCAGAAGCCGGTGGCGAGCCCGGCCGCGTAGGCGGCGCCGAGCGCGGTCGTCTCGGCGACGACAGGCCGGCTGACCGGGACGCCGAGGACATCGGCCTGGGTCTGCATGCACAGGTCGTTGGCCGTGACCCCGCCGTCGACCTTGAGCACGTCGAGGTGGACGCCGGAGTCCTGCTCCATGGCTTCCACCACGTCACGGGTCTGGTAGCAGATGGCCTCCAGGGTGGCCCGCGCCAGGTGTCCGTTGTCGTGGTAGCGGGCCAGGCCGACGATCGCGCCGCGGGCGTCGGAGCGCCAGTACGGGGCGAACAGGCCGGAGAAGGCGGGCACGAAGTAGATGCCGCCGCTGTCCTCGACGGTGCGGGCCAGGCGCTCGCTCTCGGCGGCGTCACCGATGATCTTCAGTTGGTCGCGCAGCCATTGCACGGCGGAACCGGTGACCGCGATGGATCCTTCGAGGGCGTAGATCGCGGGGCTGTCGCCGAACTGATAGGCCACGGTGGTCAGCAGGCCGTGCTGCGAGCGGACCAGCTCCGTCCCGGTGTTGAGCACCAGGAAGTTGCCGGTCCCGTACGTGTTCTTCGCCTCGCCGGGCTGGTAGCAGACCTGCCCGACGGTGGCCGCCTGCTGGTCGCCGAGGACACCGGTGATGGGAATGGCCCCGCGCAACGGACGCGAGGTGCGGGTCTGTCCGTACGCCTCCGGGTGGGAGGAAGGGTTGATGGTGGGCAGCATGGACCGGGGGATGCCGAAGAAGCCGAGGAGCTCGTCGTCCCAGTCGAGGGTCTCCAGGTCCATGAGCATGGTGCGGCTGGCGTTGGTGACGTCGGTGGCGTGGACGCCGCCGTCGGGTCCGCCGGTGAGGTTCCACAGCACCCAGCAGTCGGTGTTGCCGAAGAGGGCGTGGCCCTGCTCGGCGGCCTCGCGCACGCCGTCGACGTTCTCCAGGATCCATTGGATCTTGCCGCCGGAGAAGTAGGTGGCCGGTGGCAGCCCCGCCTTGCGGCGGATGACCTCGCCCTGGCCGCCGCGCTCGAGTGCCGCGGCGATGGAGTCGGTACGGGTGTCCTGCCAGACGATGGCGTTGTAGTACGGGCGGCCCGTGCGGGGGTCCCAGACGACGGTCGTCTCGCGCTGATTGGTGATGCCGACGGCCGCCAGGTCGGAGGCGTCGAGGTTGCCGTGCCGGAGGGCGTTCTGGATCACCGAGTTGGTGCGTTCCCAGATCTCCACCGGGTCGTGTTCGACCCACCCCGATCGCGGGAGGATCTGCGAGTGCTCCAGCTGGTGCCGCGCCACCTCGTTGCCGGCGTGGTCGAAGATCATGAAACGGGTGCTCGTGGTCCCCTGGTCCACTGCGCCGACGAAGTCAGCCATGGGTGCCGCCTCCTGTTGGGATGCCGTGTGTGGGCTGTGATCCGCGACAGGACGGGAGGGGCGTCGTGCCGTGTCCCGCCCCCGTCGCGGATCCGATCAGCTCTCCTCCGGTGCCGGTACGCGTCCGGGAGGCTCCGGTTCCGCGGTCGGCAGGAACCGGCCGATGAGCAGCTTGTAGATGGCCGCTCCCAGCACACCGCCGATGAACGGGCCGATGATCGGCACCCAGAAGTAGAGGTTGCCGTACTGATCCCTCCATGCTCCGCCGTAGCCGGTGAGGAAGCTGGCCAGCCGGGGGCCGAGGTCACGGGCCGGATTGATCGCGTACCCGGCGTTGGTGCCCCAGGCCATGCCGATCGCCACCACGATCAGGCCGACGATGAACGGTGCCAGGTTGGCGCCGGGAGGCGTGCCCAGCAGGTCCGTGACCGCGAAGATCAGCATCAGCAGGATCGCGGTGCCGATGATCTGGTCGCGCAGTGCGCCCCACTCGGTCACCGGCAGGTTCGTGTTTCCGTTGGCCGGCAGCGTGGAGAAGACACCCTGCGTCTTGATGGTGTGGCCGGGGTCGGCTTTTGCCAGCGCCTCGGTGTAGTTCCAGCGGACGATCAGGGCGGCGACGAAGGCTCCGGCGAGCTGGGCCAGCGCGTAGGGGGCCACCTTGCTCCACGGGAAGCCCTTGAAAGCGGCCAGGGCGACGGTCACCGCGGGATTGAGGTGGGCGCCGCTCAGCCGTGCCGCGACGTAGACGCCCAGGGTCACACCGAGACCCCAGGCCCAGGCGATGCTGTCGTGGTTTCCGAGGCCGCCCGCCGGGTCGGTCAGGGCTCCGCCGGCGACCACCTGGGCCACGACACCACAGCCGAAGAGAATGAGGATCATGGTTCCGGCGAATTCGGCCGATAGTTCGCCGACCAATCCTGATGATTTGAGGCGCTCCTTCATGGGTGCCCGCTTCCCGCCGGTCCGAGGACCGGCTTTCGCCTGCCCCGAGTCCCCCGATTCAGCGTAGATCGGGTCGGTCGTACCGCAAACGCGAGGGTGGTCCGGTCCGGTGGAGGCCAGTGCCCGCTTGGGATTGCCCGGTACTCCTCCGAGGCGGTTTCTCCCGTTCTCGCGCATGCCCTCGGGGGTGGCAGCACACTGTTCGTATGGCGTGCCTTCGCTGACGCGCCTGACCGGCGCGCGGAAATCGGTCCTCCGTGACGGCGCCGGACACCGGACACCCACTCGTCGGCTCCGACCGGGAGGCACTCGATGAAGATGCTGATCAACAGTCCTGAGGCCGTGGTCGCGGACGCCCTGCGTGGGCTGGCCGCGGCCCATCCGGACCTGGACGTGGACGTCGAGGCCCGGGTCGTCGTACGACGGGACGCGCGGACCGGCGGGCGGGTCGGTCTCGTCTCCGGCGGCGGCTCCGGACACGAGCCCCTGCACGCCGGTTTCGTCGGATACGGAATGCTGTCCGCCGCCTGTCCGGGCGAGGTGTTCACTTCCCCCGTGCCGGACCAGATGGCGCGGGCGATCAAGGCCGTGGACTCCGGCCAGGGCGTGCTGCTCGTCGTCAAGAACTACACCGGGGACGTACTGAACTTCGACATGGCCGCCGAGCTCGCCGAGGAGGACGGCATCCGCGTCGAGCGGGTGCTCGTCAACGACGATGTCGCCGTGACCGACAGCCTCTACACGGCCGGGCGGCGCGGCACCGGGGCCACGCTCTTCGTCGAGAAGATCGCCGGGGCGGCGGCGGAGGAGGGCGCGCCGCTGGAGCAGGTCGCCGCGCTCGCCCGGCGGGTCAACGAGGCCTCGGGCAGCTTCGGCGTCGCGCTGAGCGCCTGCACCACCCCCGCGAAGGGCAGTCCCACCTTCGACCTGCCGGACGGCGAGCTGGAGCTGGGCATCGGGATCCACGGCGAGCCGGGCCGGGAGCGGCGCCCGATGATGCCGGCGGCGGAGATCGCGGAGGTCGCGGTGGGTACCGTGCTGGACGACATGGCGAACACGGCCCCTGTCGACGGGCCGGTCCTGGCCCTGGTCAACGGGATGGGCGCAACGCCGCTGCTGGAGCTGTACGGCTTCCATGCGGAGGTGGCCCGGGTGCTGGAGGCCCGGGGCGTCCCGGTGGCCCGGGCCCTCGTGGGGAACTACGTCACCTCGCTGGACATGGCGGGATGCTCGGTCACGCTGTGCCGGGCCGACGAGGAGATGCTGCGCCTGTGGGACGCGCCGGTGCAGACGGCAGCGCTGCGCTGGGGCCGCTGACGCTCCCCCCGCGGACAAGGCTGTGCTGCGACATCGGTGACCGGGCGCCGAGGTTCGGCGAGCGCCGGCGCTGCCATGCGCGGCCCCGGCCGCCGGGGCCGGCCGGGGCGGCACCGGAATCGTCACCCGGCACACCGAGTCGGCGCTGTCGCCGTGCATCCCCCGTGGTGGAGGACCCGTACGGGGGATGACGGACGGTCCGGTGGCCGGAGGGGGGGCGGGCGCGCGCGGCGGGCCGCACGCCCCTCCGTGGGGGCCGGCGGTCAGTGGCCCGCGGCCCGGTCCCCGGCGGCCTGTTCGCGCATGCCCCACGGGGAGCCGTACGCGGTGAGCAGGTCGAGGAAGGGCTGCGGCGGCAGCGCCTCGGGGCCCAGGACGCCGGACTGCGTCCACACGCCGGTGGCGAGGAGTTCGAGGGCCACCACCGGGTTGACGGCGGTCTGCCAGACGACGGCCTGGGAGCCGTATTCGCCCATGGACCACTGGTTGTCGACGACGTGGTAGAGGTAGACCTCGCGGGGCAGGCCGTCCTTCGTGCCCTTGACCCAGGTGCCGGCGCAGGTCTTTCCGGTCATGCGGTCGCCGAGCGTCGCAGGGTCCGGCAGGCAGGCGGCGACCACGTCGCGGGGCGAGATGCGGACCTCGGCGCCGTCCTCGCCGCGGACCGCGACCCGGTCGGTGGAGTCCAGGCCCAGGGCGTGCAGGGTCTTGAGCTTGCCGATGAAGTCGTCGCCGAGGCCGTACTTGAAGGTGACCCGGCGGGCTCCGACCCAGCGCGGGATCAGGAGGACCTCCTCGTGTTCGACGTTGACGCACTCCACGGGGCCGATGCCTTCGGGGAAGTCGAAGACCTCCGGCTCGCTGAAGGGCTCGGTGGTGAACCAGCCGCGCTCGCGCTCGTAGACCACGGGCGGGTTCAGGCACTCCTCGATCGTCGTCCAGATGTTGAAGGACGGGGCGAAGTCGTAGCCCTCGACGGTCAGGTTGGCGCCGTCGCGGATGCCGATCTCCTCGATCTCGTCGAAGAGCCGGTCCGCCGCGTAGCGGGCGAAGACGTCCGAGAGGCCGGGCTCGACCCCCATGCCGACGAGGGCGAGACGGCCCGACTTCTCCCATTCCTCGGCCCGTTCGAACTGCTCGTCGCCGAGCTTGACTCCGCACGCGCTGTGCGGGCGGTCGGGGTGCGGACGGGAGAGGGACATGGCCATGTCGACGTAGTGGCTGCCCGCCGCCAGCGCGGCGTTGAACAGCGGCATCACGAACCGCGGGTCGGTGGCGTTCATCAGGACGTCGCATCCGCGCTCGGTGAGCAGGCGCGTGACGGCCGCCTCGTCGGAGGCGTCGACGCGGCAGGCGCTGAAGCGCTGCTCCTCGCCGCCGAGGGCCGCGACGGCGGCCTCGGCGCGGGCCGGGTCGTAGTCGGCGACGACGAAGTGGTCGAAGAAGTCGCGGCGGGCGGCGATCTTGGCGATCGCGCTCCCGACACCGCCGGCACCCACAAGCAGAACACGCATGGCGAGGTCCTTTCTCTGTGAGGCGTGCGCCTCAGGGGGCTGATGCAACCCGCCGCTCCGAGTTAAGGTCAATGGTGTTGGCGTAAGGACGGCCATACGGACGGGAGGACGGGCGATGGCGAAGGACGTGGTCCCGGAGGAGGCCCGCAGGCGGCGGCGCCCGACCCGGCAGGGGACGGTGCTCTCCGAGCGGCTGATCGTCGAGACGGCGCTGCGGATGGTGCGCGAGCACGGGAGCGCCGGGCTGTCCGCCCGGCGGCTCGGGGCCGCGCTGGGGGCGGACCCCAGCACCCTGTACCGGTACTTCGACGGCATGGACGGACTGACCCTGGCCATCGGCGAGGAGCTGATCGGGCGGGCGCTCGCGGGCTGGGCCCCGACCGGGCGGTGGCGCGAGGACCTGCGCTCGCTGGGGCTCCGCATCCACGGCGCCTACCTCGCCCACCCCCAGGCCGCACTGCTGACCGCGAGCCGGGTGACCGGCCGGCCGCGCGAGATCGCGACCGACGAGGCGATCCTCGGCAGCCTGCGCGGCGCGGGATTCCCGGATGCGGACGCCGTACGGATCTACCACGCCTACATCGACCAGGCCCTGGCCTTCGCGGCGCTCGACGCGGGGTCCCTCGCGCTGACCGACGAGGCGCGCGAGTCGGACGAGGAGCGGTGGGAGTCGACGTACGCCCGGCTGCCGGCCGACGCCTACCCGAACATCGCGGCCACGGCGGGCCTTCTGGCGGCCCGGATGCCGCACAGCGCGTACCCGGTCGCGCTGGAGATGCTGCTGGACACCGCCGAGAGGCAACTGGCGGGCGCGGCCGGGGGCTCCGGGGGTGCGGCGGGGGCCGAGGGCGGGAGCACCCGCCGGCGCGGCTGAACCCGCCCCGGCCCGGCGGGCGCGCTTATGCCAACACCATTGACCCTTGGTACGGCGCACGGGTTTCCTCATCGCATTCACGCCCCGTTCACCGTTCACCGTTCACCCTGCACCAGTGAGGGACCATGGTCGAAGACACCCCGCGGACGCCGGCCGCCACCGCCACGCTCAGACCGAACGCGATCGGGTTCGTCGACGCCCTCGCCATCGGACTCAACGCCACGTCGCCGGCGTACTCCCTGGCTGCCGTGATCGGGCCGATCGTCGCCCTGGTCGGCGTACACGCCCCCGGGGTGATGCTCGCGTCCTTCGTTCCGATGGTGCTCATCGCATCCGCTTTCTACTACTTGAACCGGTCCGACCCCGACTGCGGCACGACCTTTTCGTGGGTGACCCGTGCGCTCGGGCCCACGACCGGCTGGCTGGGCGGCTGGGCGATCACCATGACCGGGGTCCTGGTGGTCGGCTCGCTCGCCGATGTCGCCGTCAACTTCGGCCTGCTGGCCGTCGGCCTGGACGGCTGGGCCGCGAACACCCTGATCCGCCAGGCGCTCACCGTGCTGGTGATCGTGGCGATGGCGGCGCTGTGCGTCCGGGACACGCAGGCCGCGGCGCGGCTGCAGAACGTCCTCGTCCTGCTCCAGACCCTCTGCCTCTTCGTCTTCGCGGCGGTGGCCCTGTACCGGGTCCACGCCGGGACCGGCTCGCTCGACGCGGTGCGGCCGTCCGCCGACTGGCTCGACCCGTTCGGAGCCGGGAGCACGGCGCTGACGGGCGGGCTGCTCCTCGGCGTCTTCGTGTACTGGGGCTGGGAGTCGGCGGTCAACCTCACCGAGGAGACGACGGATCCCTCGTCCGCCCCGGGCCGGGCCGGCCTGTGGTCGACGGTCGTCCTGCTGGCCACGTACGTATCGGTGGCCTTCGCCGTCGTCGCGTACGCGGGCACCGGCTACCTCGCGGCGCACGTCGACGACGAGGAGGCCGTCTTCGCCTCCCTGGCCCGCGAGGCCCTCGGCGGCTGGGACTGGATCGTCCTCCTCGCCGTCGCCACCTCCGCGCTCGCCTCGACCCAGACGACGATCATCCCGGCCTCACGTACCGCGCTGTCCATGGCCCGCCGGCACGCCCTCCCCCGCCGCTTCGGCCTGATCCATCCCCGGTACCGCACGCCCGCCGTCAGCACCTGGTGGGTCGCCGGCACGGCCACCGTCTGGTACCTGCTCATCCACCGGATCAGCGAAAACGCGCTCGCCGACTCCCTGACGGCCCTCTCCCTGCTGATCGCCTTCTACTACGCCCTGACCGGCATCGCCTGCGCGGTCTACCACCGGCGGCGACTCACCGCGGGGGTGCGCGAGTTCCTGTTCATCGGCGCCGGCCCCCTGCTCGGCGCGGCGATGCTGGTCTGGCTGCTCGTCGAAGCGGTCGCCGACATGGCGGACCCGGCCAACTCCTCGGGCGGGACGTCCTGGTTCGGCCTGGGTCCGCCGTTGGTGATCGCGCTCGGCCTGAGCCTGGCGGGTGTGCTGGTGATGCTGGCCCGGCGCGCGGTGTCCGGGGCGTTCTGGGCCGAGCGCCCGAGCGTGTACGGGGCGCCGTCGGACCGTACGGCGATGAGCGCGCGGCAGGCCCGTCCACAGCCCGTGCCGATTGTCAGTGGCTCGCGAGAGGATCACTGACATGACGAACCTTTCCGCCGTTCAGGCGCTGTCCAGCATGCCCGGCATCCCCACCGGCATCCCCGTCCTGTCCGGCCGCTCCGCGTACGAGGCCGCGCTCGAGCGCCTGCGCGCGGCCTCGGGGGCGTACTACGCCGACGGCGACAGCCCGATGGACGATGCGACGTACGACCAGCTGCGGCTCGCCGTCCTGGCGTGGGAGTCGGAGCACCCCGGCGAGGTCGCCGCCGACTCCCCCACCGGGCTGGTCGGCGACGGCGCCGCCCCCGTCGGGGACATTGCGCACACCACCCGGCTGCTCAGCCTGGACAATGTGTTCAACGCCGATGGTCTGGTGGCGTGGGGCGAGTCCCTGCAGCGCCGCCTGGGCCGTGCGCCGGTGGGTGGGTACACCGTCGAGCCGAAGCTGGACGGCGCGGCCGTGGCGGCCCGTTACCGGGCCGGGCGGCTGGTGCAGATCATCACGCGTGGCGACGGCAGCAGCGGTGAGGACGTCAGCCACGTCATCGGGCAGATCGACGGCCTGCCCGAGCAACTGCCGGTGGCAGCCACCTTCGAGGTGCGCGGCGAGGTGCTGTTCACCCAGGAGCAGTTCGAGGCCGCGAACGCGGTGCGTACCGCGCACGGCGCGCAGGTGTTCGCCAACCCCCGCAACGGCACGGCCGGCACGCTGAGGGCGAAGGACCGCCCGTACCGGCTGATGATGACGTTCTGGACGTACGGCGCGGTCGAACTGGACGGGGAGGCGTTCCTGCCCGCCGGAGCCACGCACGCCGAGGTGCTGGCCGCGGTCGCGCTGGCCGGCGTACGGACGACCGCGGACACCCCGGCCGGGCTGCACGTGGTCGCCACGCTCGCCGAGGCCCAGCAGCGGGTGGACGAGATCGCCGCTCTGCGCCCCGGGCTGCCCTTCGGCATCGACGGGGTCGTGATCAAGGTCAATGACGCGGCCGAGCAGGAGGCGGCGGGGCTGGGCAGCCGGTTCCCCTACTTCGCGGTCGCCTTCAAGCTCCCGGCCGTCGAGCGGCAGACTGTGCTGGAGGACGTGGTGTGGGAGGTCGGCCGGACCGGGGTGCTCGCCCCGACCGCGATCCTCGCCCCGGTACTGATCGACGGGTCCACGGTGACCCGGGCCACGCTGCACAACCCGGCCGACATACGGCGCCGGGACCTGCACCTGGGCGACACCGTGACGGTCTACAAGGCGGGTGACATCATCCCCCGCGTCCAGGCGGCCGTGGTGCCGCTCCGCCCGGAGGGTGCGGTGGAAGTACCGCTCCCCGAGGAGTGCCCGAGCTGCGGCGGGGAGATCAACAAGACTCAGGAGCGGTGGCGTTGCGCGAAGGGCGCGGCCTGCGCCCTCCCGGCGCTCATCGAGTACGCCGCCGGGCGCGAGATGCTCGACATCGACGGGCTCGGCAGAACGTACGTCAAGGCCCTGGTCGACGCCGGGGACGTCACGGACGTCGCCGACCTGTTCGGCCTGTCCGTGGAGCAGCTCACCACCGCTTCCGGGAGCGCCAAGCGGGCCGCGAAGCTGGCGGAGCAGATCGAGGCGGCGAAGGCCCGCCCGCTGAACCGCGTGGTGTGCGCGCTGGGGATCCTGGGCACGGGGCGCAGCATCTCGCGCCGGATAGCGCGACACTTCGGCACGATGGACGCCGTCCGCGCGGCCGATTCCCTGGCGATGCAGGCGGTGGACGGCATCGGCCCGGAGAAGGCCCCGGTGATCGTCGAACAGATCGCCGCACTGGCTCCGGTGATCGACAAGCTCGCGGCGGCGGGCGTCAACATGACCGAGCCCCAGGACACGTCGGCGGCGCCGGAGTCGGGGCCGCTGGCGGGCAAGGTCGTGGTGGTGACCGGCAAGATGACCGGCGCCCTGGAAGGCCGGGGTCGGGACGCGATGAACGCCCTGATCGAGAAGGCGGGCGGGCGCGCGGGGAGCAGCGTGAGCCCCAAGACCTCGATCCTGGTCTCCGCGCCGTCGGCCGGCGGCAAGCCGAGCTCCAAGGCGGTCAAGGCGGCCGAGCTCGGCGTCGAGGTCCTCTCGCCGGAGGCCTTCGCCGAGCTGGTCGCCGAGTTCCTGGTCTGAGCGGGCGGGGGGCGAGGGGCGCGGGCGGCTGCGCCTGCACCTTCGCCTGCCATGCGAAAGGCCTCCGGCCGTCCCGCGTACAGGCGGGGCGGCCGGAGGCCTCAAGTCGGTGGCGAGGAAAGCGAAGGGACTGATTTCAAGGAGTGTGGAGAAGGAAGCCCCCTCATGGCCTCGCCACGGCCACGTTAACAGTCAGGCGGGGATCAGGTCACGCAGGTTTTCCGGAGTGACGATCCGCGACTGCGGGTGCAGCCCGGCGGGACGTTCCAGGCCGATGTAGGTGACGGGCCCCGCCGGAACGTTCTTGCCGTCCCACAGGGTCACCGTCGTCGCGCTGCCGGTCATCAGCTCGGTGAGGTGGCGCACGGTGACCGGCTCCCGCTCGACGATGCCGCGCAGCAGCGTAGCGACCGTGGCCCGGTTGCCCTCGACCCTGTTCGACGACGGAGCCCCCTTCAGGTAGAGGTGCAGCCACTTGGCGCGCCACCGGCCGTCGGAACCGCGCAGGAAGACCAGCGGCAGCGCGACCCGGCCGGGACCGCGCAGCTCCGACTTCATGCGTACCGTGCGCGGCTCGAACGGGCGCCCCTTCTGCTCGCCCTCACGCAGCATGAACCCGAAGAACGACTCCTCGACCTCCTCGAAGCCCTCACCGCTGTAGATGTTGACCTGCGGCACGATGCAGGTGGCGCGCACTGCGCCGAGCCGCAGGTTGATGAACTCCGAGGCGCCGTCGGGGGCGTCCGTGATGTCGCCGGAGTGCTCGCCCTCGACGCCGCGCAGCTTGGTGTACGACAGCCAGGAGGCGGTCGAGTAGTCGGCGTTCAGGAGCGCCGCCGACAGGTCGTAGTCGGTGGAGTGCTCGCTCTGCTTCCAGTACACGAAGAAGCGCAGCAGCTCCCCCTCGACGCGCGACACCGAGCCGCGCGGCAGCACGCCGAGCCCGGACGCGGTGGCCTTGCCGCTGAGCGGCAGCGCCACGTCCAGGACGTCCGGGTCGATCAGCAGGTGGTCGGCGGCGGGCAGCCGTCGGCGCAGCTCCGCGTCGAGCGCGGCGATCAGCCGCTTGCGCTCGCGCGCGTGCACCGGCCGGCGGACGTCGTCGGCGACCCAGGCGCGGCCGAGACGGTTGACGAACACGCGCTGCTCGCCCGTCTCGTGCTCGCGGTTGTGCAGGTGCTGGCGCACCGCCAGCACGACCCGGCCGGATACGTCGGCCAGGACCTGCTCGGCGGCTTCCACCACGACGTCGCGCTCCTCCTGGGTGTAGGAGTCGCGCAGCAGGTGGTCCAGGGAGCGGAAGAGCTTGCCGGGCGCGGCCTTCAGCAGTGCGACGGCGGCGGTGGTGTCGGCGCGGGCGAGCAGCTCATCGACCCGGCTCTCCAGGGAGCGCGCCGTCTTCTCGCCGCGGGCGACGGCGAACACGTCGGCCGCGTGCGGCCACTGCGGGTACTCGTGCGGGTGCAGCCGCTCGCCGAGCCGCTTCCACCTCTCGCGGTGGGCGTGCACGTCGGCGAGCTTGGCCGGGGCCGCGGCGACCACCGCGTCCAGCCCCGCGAGCAGCGCCCGGCGCACCGAACGGGGCAGGGTGCTCAGCCGCGTCGGCTCCTGCAGGGTCACGTCGCCGCCCACGAGCGCGCAGGCGAGGCGCAGCACGTCGGTGACCGTGTCCAGCAGCAGGCCCGCGCCGGCCATCAGCCGGGCCTGGTTGATCACGGCGCGGTTCTCCCGTACGGGGATCTCCGCGGGCTGCGGTCCGTCGGCGCAGTGACCGGCGAGGTCCGCCAGGTCGCGCAGGCCGTCCTCGCCGAGCGGGGTGGCGCTGCCGGCCAGGGCGAGGTAGAGGGAGGTGATTTCCTCGTCGAGGGCGCCGCCCAGGTGCAGGACCGTCATCCGGTCCCCCGCCGCGGCGATCAGCTCGTCGTGGTGGGCGAGCATCTCGGCGTAGGCGTGGCGGTAGTTGCCGTATGACGGGAGGGTGAGCAGGTTCACCACACCGGCGCTCAGCTGCTCCAGGGTGCTCGTGCGCGTCTCGTCGTCGGCGAGCGCGTCGGCGATGCAGCGTGTCCAGAAGTCGAAGGTGTCCGGGACGTTGGCGGGGAAGTCGATGAAGTACACGTTGTGCCGGACGTGGTCGCCGACCATCTCCCGTACGGTGCCGAGCGTCCGTACGGCGGTCTCGACGACCGCGCCCTCGGCGAGCCCGGACAGGTGCGCGAGCAGCTCGGCGGAGAGTTTGAAGCCCACCGACATCAGCGCGGCGTCGAACTGCTGTGCCACGACCGCGCCTTCCCCGACGGGTCCTGTCGGGCAGGGGATGCGGTGGGTGTGCCGGATGACCAGGGGTTCGAGTCGGTGGACCATTCCGGGATGATCCCAGGACGGGGCGAGTGGCCGCACCCGGTTTTGGCCGGGGATACGCTGAGGGCATGTCAGTCCTGAACAGCCCCGCGCCGGGCACGCTGCGTCTGGAACCCGTCACCGCCGACAACTTCGACGCGGTCTGCGCGATACAGGTGCGCGCCGACCAGGCGCACTTGGTCTCCCCCGTGGTGAAGTCGCTCGCCGAGGCGTACGTGCACACGGCGACCGCCTGGCCGCGTGCCATCGTCGACGGCGACGAGGTCGTCGGCTTCGTGATGGCCTTCCACGACTTCGTGTGGGACCCGGCGGTGGACCCCGACGACCGGCGCAGCGGGCTGTGGCGCCTCAACATCGACGCCGGCCGGCAGGGCAAGGGGTACGGCCGCTTCGCCGTGCAGGCCGTGACGGAGGAGCTCCGCGCCCGCGGCGTCGACCACGCGTACGTCAGCTGGAGCACCGGCGTGAACAGCCCCGAGCCCTTCTACCTCGGCCTCGGCTTCCGGCCGACCGGCGAACTCGCCGGCGACCAGCGCGTCGCCAAGCTCCCCCTGGCCCCGAACCTGCCCTGACCGCCCGGACGCACGGCGTGACCTGCGCTGACGCCGCTCGTTCCGACATGTGGCCCGATTCCTGCCGGTCGGCCTCAAGGGGGTACTGTCCCCCGGTCACGGACGGCATTCGGATCGTCCGTCCAACCCAGGGGAACCGACATGACTGAACTGGACTCGCTGCGGGCAAGCCTTGCGTCGGGTGAGCACGAGTTCGCCGCCACCTTGGCCTTCGTCGCCGCGCATTACGAGTACAGGCCCCAGGCGTTCCACAACGGAGAAGTGGAAAACGCCGCGGGTGAGAACGAGGGCTCCTGCAAGACGCTGGGACTGGCCCTGCTGGAAGGACTCAGCGACCAGGAGGCCCTGCAGGCATTCGGTGAGCACTACCGCAGTGTGCTGGCGACGCCGAACGGCACCGATCACAGCAACATCCGCAACCTCATGGCCCATGGCCTGGCAGGCGTGCGCTTCGCCGGGCAGCCGTTGACCCGCAAGGGCTGAACAGCGACGGCACGGCAGCGGACATCCTGAAGGCCTGCACCAGCGCTCAGGAGAGCCAGTCGGCGTAGCGGGTGGGGGCGAGATGGGCGCCCTCGTCGGTGAGGACGTCACCCTTGACGACGGCGAACATGCCGGCGGTGGGGTCGGTGACGACGGTGCGGCTGTCGGACATGTGGGCCAGGGTGAGCCGGCCCAACTCGTCCAGGGAGAAGACCTCGGGTCCGGCGATGCGGCGAATGCCTCCCAGCGGGGCGCCCGCAGCGACTTCTGCCACCGCGGCGGCCACGTCCTTGGCGGCGATCGGCTGGATCGGCGTGGCGGGCAGCCGGACGGTGTCGCCGTCGGCGGTCCAGGACAGGATCGCGTCGATGAATTCCATGAACTGCGTGGCGCGGACGATCGAGTAGGGGATCGGCCCGGCCGTGAGGATGTCCTCCTGGAGCACCTTGGCCCGGTAGTAGTCCAGCTCCGGCACCTGGTCCACGCCGACGATCGAGAGAATGACGAAGTGCCGGACGCCACCCTTCCGGCCCGCGGCCAGAAGGGCGTCCATCGAGGTCCGGAAGAAGGCCAGGGAGGCTTCGTCGAAGGTCGGGGAGTTCGTCAGGTTGACGATGACGTCGGCCCCCGCCACCGCCCCGTCCAGTCCCTGGCCGCTGATGACGTCGACACCGGTGGACTGCGAGTGCGGCACCGCCTCGTGCCCGGCGGCGTTCAGACGGGTGACGACCTGCGACCCGATCAGCCCGGTACCGCCGATGACCGCGAACTTCATGACATGCCTTCCGTCGGGAGATGCGTCCAAAATATGGCAGATGTCCCCTATGAGGACGTCTGATGCGGCACAGGAGTGGCTGAAGGAAGGAGCGGCATCGGCGTGGGAGCTCACCGCATCCCGGCGTCGAACCAGGGCCGTCCGGCCTGGGGACGGTGACCATACGCTCGGCCGTACGCCCCCTTCGCCGACCCCTTGTGGCCGAGGGGCGTCCGAGCATCGGACGAAGTGCCGCCGATATCCTCCCGGGCACGTGATCAACAGAAAGACGGTGAGGATGACCAAGGACGTTCCGACAACAGCCCGGGTGCAGGACATACTGAACCGGGCCACACGCGTGGTGATCGTCGAAGGATCGCCCGACGAGGTCGACTCCGTCGACCGGGCACGGCTCGTGGTGACGGGTGACGAGATCGCAGACCTGGCAAGCCACTTGGCCATCGTGGACGGTGGGACCGGTGACAGATGCCGGTGCAACGGCTGGCCGACGATCATGGTTCACGGTCCGGACGGCGAAACGGCCTGTTGGACCCTGCACCACCAGATCGGGCTGCGAGGGATCGGCAACTGCGATGCCGACCTGCGTGATGGACCGGCCCTCACGGCATGGCTGGCACAGCGTGGCCTGACCGGATCACAGAGGGCCCAGGAGTGGCTCGCCGAGGAAGAGGCCGAGGCCGAGCATCGCCGGATGCGCTGGATCCGGGCCGCACCGGCCGGCCTGGACGCCGCAGCCGCCGATGTGGCTCAGCCACCGGGCCGTGACTACGAAGCCTGGTCACGGCAGCTGAACGAGGCCGAGGTCCGGCTCGCCGCTCTCGTCCAGCAGCACTACCCCGATGCGACCGAGCGGATCCGCGCGCTGCTGGCATGGGCGGGGATCTGCTCCCGGGAGTCCAGCACCGGATCAATGTGGTACGACACTGCCGTACAGCGCCAACTCCACCGGGAATCTCCCGACCTCGTCCTGGCCGCGCTGGCTGCGCACCCCCCGAGTCCGGCCCAACTCGACGGGGCGTCCGAACTGTTCTGCGCTCCCGAATGGACCAAGGCGCACGACCGCCACCTGCCCGAACCGCAGAGGTCGATGCTGATCGGACACATCCAGGCAGAGGGCACTGACGCCATGCGACGCCGGCTGAGCTGGGGCTACTACGGCGCCGAGCGAACGGTCGACTGAGCTCTCAGCCGTGGTGTCGGAGGCGCGATGCCTGTTCCGCTGCCCTCGGGGAACAGCGCGCAGTCCCCAAGCGCCACCACCTGTCGACCTCCGTCCGGGAGCGGAGCCTCGGGTGCCGCAGCGGGTCAGCGAACGGGCCCGGTGGCCGGGGCGCGGGCCAGGCCCGGCCAGCCCCCGGACCGGTCTATCCAAGGTTGGATTTCAGCCACACAATGGCTCGGAGGCCAGAAAGGACGCCAGCATTGACAAGCGAACATCCCGGTGGTGCAGGCCGCCCCGAGGACTGGGCCCATCAGATCGTCACCGGCCTCCAATCCCGTGCCGACGCCGACTGGGCTCTCCATGTGGCTGTCCATGGCGCACACAACCTGGCCGCCGAGAACAAGGAGCGGCGCGCCCGGGCCGTTCACGCCGCCGCCATGGGACTGGACCACGCGGGGTGCGCGGCCGCCGCCGGCGTTTCGGAGTCCCTCCTGTCCACCTGGCGTGCGCAGCACCCTGTCTTCGACGCCGCCCTGGCAACGGCGACCGCCATGGCTGCCGTGGATGAAGTGAGCGCGCCGGGCCGGCTCAGCGGTATGAGTCTGGGTCTCTTCCTGCAGGCCGTGGCCCGAGGGGCCGCCGTGGCGACTGCCGCAAGGGCCGTGGGGCTCACGAGCAGTCAGCTCCGCCGCCTGCGCGAGCGCCATGCGGACGTCGACCACCTGACGCGCGCGGCGATCGGGCAGTCCCTCTCCCCCGGCACACCCAAACGCGCCAGGCGTCCCCTCACCTACTGGCTGATCCGGTCCAGCGAGCCGAGCCCTCCTCCGCGCTGAGAAGGGCACCCCGTCGCGCGGCACGCGGCGATCAGGCCGGTCCAGGTTTGACATGCAGGCAAGCCCGACGCAGTGTTCGCTCGGTTACCCAACGCGGTGGTGGTCGGGCCGGCCGACGGCGTCCGCGTCGGTCAGCGGGTACGGAAACTGCCGGTGTACACGTCCGTACGGTTCTGCGGCGCGTCGGAGTTGGTTTCGGTGAGCACCGCCCGCACTTCCTTGCCGTCGGCGACCAGGCCTTGGTAGTCGCCGAGGAAGTAACCCCCGGCGAACGGCGCCTGCAGCCAGTCGAACACCCGTGAGATCCGGCGTTCGGTCCGGAGCTCCGGGTTTCCGTGCGGCAGTGTGGCCAGCTGATAGGCGGTGGGCAGGGTGGTGGTGTCGCCCGGCTTGAGGAAGCGCAGGTCGTAGTAGGTGAGCGCGACCGTGCCCCGCTCGTCGACCGCGATCGACGGGGAGAAGGCCGGCACATCCTCAGGGCTGATCAGCTCGGGGCTCCCCCAGGTGCGTCCGCCGTCGGTGGAGCGTACGAGCTGGACGGAGTCGAACCTGCCGCCGGAGAAGTCCGAGCCCTCGTAAGCCATGTACAGCGCGCCCGACTTGGGGTCGACGGCCGGGCTGGGCAGGGTGGCCGCGGCGCGCAGCAGTTTGGTGGGGTCGTTCGGGTCGACCTCCGGTACGGAGGTGTCCCGGGCCACGGTGACCGGGGCGCTCCAGGTCTCTCCGGCGTCGGTCGAGGTGACCACCTCGTAGCGGGCTTCGACGACGGTACTCAGGTCGTCGGAGTGGGTGATCCGGTCGAAGAAGTCGTACAGGGTGCCGGTGCGCGGGTCGACGACGATCACATGGCCGATGGTCTGGGTGTTGGGCACGGCTCCGGTGTCGACGAACCGCCGGGCCTCGCTCCAGGTGCGGCCGCCGTCGCGGGTGAGGGAGATGTAGCCGGGACCGTCGAGTGAGCTGGGGCCGGGCGGGTCGTTGTCGAGGCGGTCCCAGACCTGGTAGGCGGTGCCTTCGCGGATCGGGTCGGCGGTGAGCGAGGGCTTGTCGTTGAAGAACGGCTGCTCGTCGACGTGGGTGGTGGTGAGGTTCTGCCAGGTCCGGCCGCCGTCGCGGGACGTGGCGGCCAGGAGGGCGCTGCGCGTGCTCCTGGTGAAGTCGACGCCTTCCCCGCTCGCGTAGACCGTGCCGTCCGGGCCGGTGCTCACCCAGGGGTCGGAGGCCCGTTCGTAGTCCGCGCCGCCGGGGGCGCACAGGCTGAACGGCAGCGTGCTCCGGTGGAAGGTGTGGCCGTCGGTGCTCCAGGAGGCCACCAGGCCGCGGGCGGCGCCGTCGCTCCAGCGGTCCTGCTGGTACACGGTGACCACGCGTTTCGGGTCGCGTGGATCGACGGACAGGTACGGCTCGACCTCGGTGCCGGGGTAGACGATGCTCTCTGGGGAGATCGCGCCAATGGTGCAGTCCGCGTACGGGTCGCCTTGGGACACCTTGACGAGGGGTGTGCGGACAGGGTTCCGGTCTGCTGCGGCGGGGGTTGCGCCGGTGACCGTGACGAGCAGGAGCGCGGCGGTGGTGACGGCGGTCAGGGGCAGGAAGACGCGCATGCAGGATCTCCTCCGGGCCTGTCGGCCGGGGTACGCGACCGCCGTCATCGGGGCGGCCTGGGGCGCGGAGGCGTACCGGAAGGCGAGGGTGGGGCGACTCCGCTTGGTCGTTTTCGGCGTCGCAGCCGGTGCCCTTGATGGGCCGAACGACGGAGTCGTCCCCGGGGTCGTCGACGAGCACGGCGGAGCCGACCGGCAGGCGGGCGCACCGTGCGGCCGGCTCCTTGGTGGTCCTGTTGCGGCGGCGCCGTCCCGTAGGTGCCCGGAGATGGCCGTGGGTCGCGCGCCGCGTGCCGGTTGGCGATGCCGGTTGCTTCGGGTTCGCGAGGACGGTCGACGTCCACCATCGCGAGCGCCGCGATGCGAGGCGGGCGCGCGCGATCGTCACCCCGTACGCACCGCGCCGGATACACCGGCCGGACTGGTTGTCCAGCCGTGCGCCGACCGGTCGATTGAGCGTCGGTGTGCTCCCAAGATTTCCCGCCCGTGCCCCGCCCGCTCAAGGAGCCGCACCGACCGCCGTTTTCACCCTGTCACCCGAATGGCCCAACAAGACGTGCCACCCACATGGGTGAGAAACTGGCTAGTGGCCCAACCGAGGTAATCCGTGAAAGGGGAACCACATGCGCATTCGACGAATCTTTGCCGCCGTCATCGCCACGGCAGCCCTCGCCGGACTCGGCCTCACAGGTGCCGCCACCGCCACCGCTGCCGCACAGAGTGCCCCCACCGTCGTCACCCCTTCCCAGTGCAAGCAGGGCGGCGGAACACCCGCGATCAATGACGCGGGCAACTACTGCAAGGGTGGTATGTACGACGGCGAGCAAGTCGACTGACCCCACAAGTGGCTCGCTGCGCGACCACGCGCCGGGCACTCCCGCGCGAGCGCCCACCCAGTGCGGCAGGTCACCGAAACGTCGGGTTGAAAACGG
Organism: Streptomyces sp. Sge12; assembly: GCF_002080455.1. Lineage (NCBI taxonomy): Bacteria > Bacillati > Actinomycetota > Actinomycetes > Kitasatosporales > Streptomycetaceae > Streptomyces > Streptomyces sp. Sge12. Next base: position 7,869,648 of record NZ_CP020555.1, on the reverse strand, counting down.
AACCAGGGGTAGTCGCGGGTCATGGATGCCACAGAGAACACCCCGTTGCGTGCCGTAGCACTCGTCTGCACCCTGTCTCCGTCCCCTGCCCGGTCCAGCTCCGACCTCCTCGCCCGGCAGACCCTGGACGCCCTCGCCGAGCACGGCGTCACCGGCAAGACCATCCGGATCGCCGACCACGACGTGAAAACCGGTGTGGCGACGGATCTGGGCGGCGGTGACGCCTGGCCGGACATCAGGGAGACGATCCTCGGCACGGACATCCTGATTCTGGCGACGCCGATCTGGCTCGGCCACCCCTCCAGCCTCGCCCAGCGCGTCATGGAACGCCTCAACGCGGAAATCGGCGAGAGCGACGACGAGGGCCGCATGCTCACCTACGGCAAGGTCGCCGCCGTATGCGTGGTCGGCAATGAGGACGGCGCCCACAAGGTCAGCGCCGACCTCTTCCAGGGCCTGAACGATGTCGGCTTCTCCCTCGCCCCGAACGCCGTCACCTACTGGGTCGGCGAAGCCATGCAGGGCACCGACTACCAGGACCTCGACAAGACCCCCGAGAAGACCGCCGCCACCACGAAGACGCTCGCGGCGAACACCGCCCATCTCGCCCGTCGGCTCAAGCGCAGCGAGTACCCGCCTGCCTGAGCAGGGGCGGATGGCCCGCCCGCCCGCTGCGGGAAGTACGTGGACCCGGGCGGGCCGGCGGGTCGACGCGCACGCTTGGCGGGCGCGGGCTCACCACTCGGGGTGGAGGTCGTGGCTGTCGTAGCGCCGACCCGATGCGGTGATCCACGGTCGGAAGCGGCCCGGGCCGGTGTGGTCGAAGGTGTAGGTGACCGGTTCGCCGGTGTCGTCGGTGACGATGACCGCGCCCGCCCTCTCGGCGCTGCGAAGGGCGTGGGTCCAGTGGCGGCCGCGATGACCGCTTTGGTAGTCGGGGATCTTGCACTGTGCCATCGGTCATCAACCTTTCGTATCCGCGGTCACGCACGAGAGCGGTTCGGTCGATCCGGCGCACGTGCCGCGGCCCGTACGCCTTCCGGTCCGGTCGCCGCCCTGCCCCTGGCGTCTTCCCCGGCCCGTCGTCCGTCACGCCGGTCGATTCCTCGGGAATGTCCGGCCCGGACCGGACCGGCGCTGCCGCGCGTCCCGGCAGGTCTCGGCGGTGACGAGAGGGGCGAGGGCCCACTAGCGGAACGCGTCAGCCGCCTGCACGATGCGGGCGGACATGTTGATCTCCATCATGCGCAGGGCCGCCTCGGCCAGGTCCTGGTGAATGTGCGCGACGGCGTCCCGGGCGATCGTGACCGGCAGGTGGCGGATGTGCGCGTCGAGGGCGGAGTAGAGCACGCACTGCTCCGTGACCTGCCCGCACAGGACGAGGCCGGTCACGTCGAGGGAGTTCAGAAGGTAGGCGAGCGGGGTCTCGTAGAAGATCGAGTGGCGTGCCTTGACGACGAAGTACGCGGACTCGTCGGGTCGGATCGGTTCGACGAGGTCGGCGTGCGGGCTCGCGAGGGCCACCTCCAGGAGTTCCCCGTGGTGGGAGCGCCATTTCCCGAAGTTGTCGTTGGCGTAGACCACGGGGACGTCCCGTTCTCGGGCTTGTGCTAGCAGGTTTCGCACGGCGGGCAGGGCCCGCGAGGCGGACGGGATCAGGAGTTCGGCGTCCTCGTGGTCATACGTGTTGAGCATGTCGATGACGACGAGTGCGGGCGTCTTCGCCACGGTCCACCTCCCAGGACCGGTGATGACCGGTGATGTGCCGGGCCGACCGGCTCGCGTATGGGGTGCGGGTGCGGTCGGCCCGGCGTGATCAGTACCCGAGTGCTTCCTCGAGCTGGTGCTTGTTCATGTGGGACCGGCCTTGGATCCCGTGTTCCGCGGCTCGATGGCGCAGTTCCTGCAGGGTGAGGTGGGAGGAGCCGCCGCGCCGGCCGGAACGGTGGGTGCCGTCGGGGTGGAGGACGACCTTCGTCCAGCCGTCGTCGCGGTTGTCGAAGTGCTCGTACGCCGAGGGGGCCTCGTCCAGGTCGAGTTCGTGGGAGACGACGAAGCTGGGCTCCGCCCTGCCGCCTGCGATGAGGTCGCGCAGCGCCCGGTTGTACCGCTTGACCGGGGCCTGGCCGGTGCCGATCGTCTGCCCCTTGAACCAAAGCTTGCCGAAGTCGATCGGAATCTTCCCCTCGGCGGCAAGCTCCCCCTGTGCCTCGAGGGCTCCTGGGTCTTCGGGGACGAACACCCCGACAACGCCGATCCTGCCGGTGAAGCGGACGGAGTCGATGAGGCCGTTCATGGTGAGGGTGGCGTCCTCGTGGCCCTGGGGGTCGTGGGCCTGGTAGCCGACGCATTCGCAGCCGTTGTCGGCGCCGAGGCCGAGGGTGGCGTCCTTGATGACTTCGGCGGGGTCCTGCTCGGCGGTGTTGATGGGGATGGCGCCGATCTGCTCGGCGAGGCGGAGCCGGTCGGGCTGGTGGTCGGCGACCCAGACCCGCCCGGCGCCCTTGAGCAGGGCCGAGTAGGCGGCCATCAGACCGACCGGGCCCGCGCCGTGGACAACCGTCTGGTCGCCGGGCTTGACTCCGGCCATCTCCGTGGCGTGATAGCCGGTCGGGAAGATGTCGGCCAGCATCACGTAGTCGAGCTGGCGCTCGGCGGCGTCCTCGCCCAGGCGCAGGGCGTTGAAGTCGCCGTACGGGACGCGCAGCAGCTCGGCCTGCCCGCCCTGGTACGGGCCCATTTCCGCGAAGCCGTAGGCCGCGCCCGCCATGTCCGCCTTCGGCTGCATGGTGAGGCAGTAGTTCGTCAGGCCCTGCTCGCACTGCTTGCAGAAGCCGCAGGCGATGTTGAAGGGCAGCACCACCCAGTCACCGACCTTCACCTTGCCGACGGCCGCACCGACCTCGACCACCTGCCCCAGGTTCTCGTGGCCCATGGCCCGGCCGGTCTCGAATGAGGTCCGTCCTTCGTACATGTGGAGGTCGGATCCGCAGATGTTCGTGGTCGTGACCTTCACGAGAATGTCGGCGGGGTGCTCAATCCTCGCATCGGGAACGTCCTTCACCGTCACTGTCCGCGGTCCTTCGTACACTGCAGCTTTCATGATCGTTCCTTGGCCGCCGTATTGAAGAAGTCCCCTTTGTCGCGGGTACCCCATGCGTCACCGCCAAACGACGGGATCGCCGGAATCGCCGGAGTCGGCCTCGGACGTGCGGCCTCGCCCCTGGCCCGTGGCCCGTGGCCCGTGACGCGTGACCGGAACCACGACCCCACCTCGTGCGGCTTCACTGGCGGGCCCAGCCCACTCCACCTCGCGCCGCCCGGGCAGCTCCGCCCCGCCGCCGGCCACCGGAGCCCCCGGGCTCCCCTGTGGCCGTCCGCGCGGTCATCGCGTCGGAGCCGGCCCGTTTGGCCGCGACCTCCCCGAGCAGGACGTGGCCACTCCCCTGCCCGGCATTTCGCTCCCCCAGCGGTCAGCGGCTCCGAGCTATAAGGCCCGGCCGGAGTCTGGATGCATTCCTGGCCTCTCGACTTCGCGAACTCGACCATGCCGGGGAGGGAGTAGTTTTCTGCGCGCGGGAGTCGGCACGGCTGCTCGGCGAACAGGGCCGACAGGCAGAGGAACTGGAGATACTCGCGCCGCACCTCGCTACCTTTAGTCAGGGACGCAGAATGCAGTGCCCTCAGCCGAGGAGTACGAAGAGCAGCAGAAAGCACATTGCCCCGAAGGAAGAATGGTGCGCACCATGAAGTACACCGTCTCCACCGAGATCGCCCTGCCGCGGGAGAAGGTGGTCCAGCTGCTCGCCGACCCGGCATACCTGCCGAAATGCTGCGGGGCCTGGTGCTGCACGAGCCGCTGAGTGGGGAGCACGGGCAGCTCGGCACCAAGTCGCGGGTCGTGATGGAGATGGGCAAGCGGCAGATGGAGTGCACCGAGACCATCACGCGCCGGGAACCGGCGGACCTGAGTGAGATCCCGAAATCGAGCGTCGTTCACTTCGACCGCGAGATGGTCGGCGAGGGCATGTGGAGCGCCGTGCGCGACCGGCTGACGGAAGCCGGCCCGGAAACGACGCTGTGGGAGAGCGAGAACGAATACCGGTTCAGCAGCTTTCTGATGAAGCTGGTGGGGATTCTGATGCCCGGCGCCTTCCGGAAGCAGTCGCAACAGCACATGCAGGACTTCAAGGCTTTCGCCGAGCAGGGAAAGGACGTCCGCGAGGCGAAGGACTGATCTGCCGCAACTGGTCGTGCGCCTGACGGCGCGGCGTGTTGATGGGACGGCGCCGGCAACCACGCGGCAGGTTGCAGGGCGTCGGTAGGATCAGCGCTCTCATAAGGGGTGCGATGCGAATATCAGGACGGGATGGCACGGGACGGAAGTACGCGTTGACTTCGGACGACGACTACAGCGACTTCTGGGGCTTTGCTCACGAGGCCGACGGGCTCTTCACGCCTCTGCCGGATGAGGAGGGCGCACGTCGAGTGCACCTCGTAGGGTGCCTACCGGAGGGTGGCCTGCTGAAGAGCGTCGATCATGTCGGTAGTCGTCGCGCCGTGGCGGGGAACGCCTGGCTCGCCCTTCTCGACCGGGACGGCGCCACCATGGGGTCCTACTTCGTCAACGAGGTCACCGTCATCGACGTCAAGCCTTCCGCTGATGGAGTCGGCCTCGTCGACCTCACGGTGACGCTGTGGTGCGAGAACGCCCTGCCCGGAGCGGAACGAGCCTGGGACCTGCTCCGCACCGGTCGCCTGAACCAGACCGGAATGTGGCACGATCTCGCACCCGCAGACCGGCAGGCATGGCTATCGGTGGCGCTGTGGTCCCGGGAGTACCAATGCCAGGGAAAGCCCGATGCACCCGCGGGCCAAGTGTTCACCTTGAACGGCCGGCACATCGTCGACAAAGACAGCTTCTACTGCGCGATCGGTGAGGCCATCAACGGACCCGGCGGATATTTCGGCTGGAACCTTGACGCCCTGGACGACTGTCTCTTCGGCGGCTGGGGCGCCACTTCCCCCTTCACCTTGCACTGGGATTCCTCGGCCGAGGCCCGGGCACGGTTGGTCGGCGACCGTGAGGTTGCACTGTTCGACCTGTTCCTGGAGATCTTCGAGAAACGGGGCGTGAGCGTCATCCTTCGGTGACAGCTGGTCGGTACCGGGCATCGGTCCGGGTGACGATGGCCTCCTGGACAATCTGCGATGCGGTCGGCGAGCTCGGCCTTGCCGTCGTCCCGGCCGACCAGGACCAGGTCGACGCCACGGGCACGGTGACTTCGTAGCCCTCGTCGACCAGTTCCCTGCCGATGACCGCTTCGATCGACGCGCAAAATTTCTTGTCGCCAGGTCCGCTGGGACGACGCTGGCCCTTTGCCCGAGGCCTTCGACCTGGACCGGCGATTGGATCTGGAACTATGCCGTCTGGGCGACGAGGTATTCCGACCTCGCCTTCTCCTTGACGGCGGATGCGAGCTCGGCCCCCGGGGTGTCGGGGCCGGATGCGGTCGCGACGATGGCGACAGCCGGTGGGGCGACGGCGGCTTCGAGTGCGGGCGTAGCCAGCGGTGCAGCGATTGCGGCGGCGATGGCGAGGACTGCGGCAGCGCGTAGAGTCCACTTCAACACGAGGATGCTCCGATCTGGACGTGTGAGGGTGATGGCATGTGCCTCGATCGTCGCCACCGAACCGGTGTCCGGAGATCGTCCGCAGGTCGCGAATGTCTCCCCCGCACGGGGGAGGTGGCCGGCCGCGGAGTGCCTCCCGTCCCGGTGAACATCGACCTGGACGGATCGGGCCGCGGCCCCGTGAGCGATCGCTGACACGGCGCGGGTGGCAGCACGACGATCGCTTTGCCGCGGGTGGCGCCGAGCGCGGTGGCCACCGCTTCGGAGGGCACGCCGGACGACGGGCAGGGGCGGCGCGGTCCGGGTTCGCGAGCCGTCCCGCGCGGTCTACGTCCGTGCCGGGAGCGCAGAGGATGTTCGGTGATGGTCGCCCCGTCCGGGCGATACGCGGTGGCGGGGGCCACGGCGAGGGTGGTGTCGCTGTCTATCGCTACGTCCGGCGGGCGCGGCGGGCGGCGGAGAGATCGAGTACATCGTCGATGGCGGTCCTGGTCGGGCTGTCGAGACTGGCAGCGCGGCTGCGCAGCATCGAGACCAAGTACCTTCCGGCCGAGGGGACTTCGGCGGCGATGCCGCGGTCGAGAGCGGCGGCGAGCATGGTGGCGAGCTCGCGGGTGTGGTGGGCGAGCGAGTCGCCAGCGTACCGGGCGGCCTCGGCGGGGCGGTGGCGGCGGGTGAGCTGCTGGGAGAGGGCGGCGGCTACGGTCTCGGCGGCCCGGCGCCGTACCGAACCGATCAGCAACAGGCCTTCGCCGTCCTTCCCTTCGTCGGTCTGCCGATCGAGGGTGCGCGCGGTGGACGTGATGCGGAACGCGGCGACTGCGGCGGCTCCGGGGGTGAGTCCGAGCCGAACAGGGGGACGGCTACGAGGACTTCCAGGTGGGGCACTCGGCATCATCGGACAGCCGGAAGCGAACGCCCGTGAGGGTTTCGCACAGCTCCCACAGCCGGCGGGCGGTGGCGGTGTCGCGTACGGCACGCTCCCGGCCGCGCAGGACCGGCTCGCCGCGCAGCCGCAAGGCTCAGGAGGCGGTGCGCGCCGCCACCCTCGCCGAGTTGGCGGACAAGGGATACGCCGAGCTGACCGTCGAGGGCGTGGCTCAGCGGGCCGGGGTGCACAAGACGACGGTCTACCGGCGCCGGAAGGATCGGGCGAGCCTGGTCGTCGACGCGCTGGCCGAGCGCTTCGCCACCGACATCCCCATTCCGGACACCGGCGCCATCGAGACCGACCTGCAAGCGCTCGCCCAGGCGCTCGTGCAGAGCATGACGGGGCCGGTGGGCAGGGCGGTGCAAACCGCGATGTACTCCGACGCCGGCCGGCTGCCGGAGATCGCCGAGGCGCGGCGGCGGATCTTCGCCGACCGGTTCCGGCGGGCCGAGCCCGTGGCCGCCCGCGCCATCGACCGTGGCGAGCTCCCGGCAGACACCGATCCGGTCGAGCTGATCAAAACGCTGGTCGCTCCGATCCACTTCCGGTTGCTGGTGAGCCCTGATCCGGTCGAGGAGGGCACCGCCGACCTGGCTGTGAGGATCACGCTCGCCGCCGCCCGCGCCGGCGTGCTGGCAAAGGGCTCCCCCGCCCCTGCCACGGCGACCGAAGCGGACGCCGGTCAAGCCGCCGACGAAGGGGCAGCAAGGGCGGCGGGCCCACAGGCTTCGACAAAACGATCTGCAAGCGCAGGAACGAAGTCGAGCTAGTTGCCGGTCGTACCGTCGAGCATCTCGCGCAGGATGTCCAGGTGGCCGTTGTGGCGGGCCGTCTCCTCGGTGAGGTGGAGGAGGATCCAGCGCAGGTCGACATGGAGGCCGTCGCGGATGGATCGCCGGGCCTTCTGGTCCAGGCCATTCCCGGCGACCAGTTCGCGGTAGCGGGCGCTCTGCGCGGCGTATTCGTCGAGCAGCTGCGTGAGCGGGAAGTCGACGGCGATACGCATCTCGCGGTCGGGGTCCTCATCGGTCCAGGGGCCCTGGTCTTCCTCGCCGAGGAAGACCACCTGGAACCAGTGGTACTCGACCCAGCGGAGGTGGTTGATCAATCCGCTCATGGTCATCAGCGGTGAGCCCGGCAAGAGCGCCTTGCGGGCGTTCTCCTCCGAGACGCCATCGCACTTGGCGCGGGCGGTGTCACGTGCGTAGTCGAGAAACGTGGTGAGCTGGGTGCGCTCGTCCCACGCGGGCGGCGTGTCGTCGATTCTTGTCATCGCGCGAAGCGTCCCCGATCATCGCGCCCGATGTCGAGGCATTTAACAGCGGGCCCAACGCGCCCCAGCAGCCCCTTGTCCGGTGAGTCGCCACAGCCGGTCACCGCCATGGTCGGGACTGCGGCGCTCGCGGTGCCCAGGCAGACGTCGCTCGTCTTTCGTGTGGCTACCGCCCGCTGCTGCTCGAGTCGGCTGAGAGAGCACCCGACGCCGGAGGCGTCGGCGGGCGGCGGAGGGTGGCCATGAGAACGGCTACGGCACAGAGCAGCGAGCCCAGGGCCGCACCCACCGCACCCAGCGTTCCGGCGATCTCCCACGCGGCGCTCTCCGTCGGGCGGCAGTCCGGGGCGCACACCCACGATCGGGCGCCACCCGTCCGCGCGACTGCGAGAGCGGCCAGCCCCAGCAGCAACAGGGCGATACCGGACCAGAACATCCACCGGGCGGCTGCCTCATACCGTCGAGAGCGCGTGTCGACCATGTCGGCCACGGTCCCACCCCGGTGCACGGTCAGCAATGGTGCGGATCAAAGGCGTGCCGGAGAGGGGCAGAAGCGCTGGAGGCATCCGGACATGCCGTCTCGGCCGGGGCGCCCTGGCCGTGAGTGCGGCCCTGTCCTCGCCCGCGCAGGGCGAACCGCCGGCGCCGATCCGGGGTGTGGGAGGCGGATGGACGACAGATGACCGGAACGGAAAAAGTTTTCCGCAGACGCCTATCGAATGGCCGTTCGCTGGGAATGCTGGGTGTGATCTCCCGCCCTCGCCGACGCTCCCATACGGCGTTGCCCGGGCGGGCCTTCCGTTCTGAGTCTCGGGAGGTACTACGCCATGCAGTCGTCCCCCACTCCGTCCCCGGCCCGCAGCCGCCGCGAGATCCTCACCGGCTTCGGCCTGGCCGCCGGCGCCCCGCTCCTCCTCGGCATCACCACCCGCCCCGAACGTCCCCACGTCCCGGTCGGCCCGAGGGTGCTGCTGCGCGGCGCCTCCCTCGTCCTCACCATGGACCCGGCCCTCGGCAGCGGCCCCCTCGGCGCCCTCGAGAACGCCGACGTCCTGATGCGGAACGGCGCCATCGCCTCCGTCGGCCCGGGCCTGCGGCCCCCGCCCGGCACCTGGATCGTGGACGCCTCGGCCAAGCTGGTCATGCCGGGGTTCGTCGACACCCACACCCACCTCTGGCAGGCGGTGATCCGCGGGGGCTGTACCGACGGGGACCTGTTCGGCTGGTTCGCACGATGTACGGACCCCCAGCGGGGCCGACTCACCCCCGAGGCCCTGCACAGCTTCGTACGCCTCGCAGCCCTCGACGCCGTCCAGTCGGGGGTGACCACCCTCGTGGACTGGGTGGACATCTTCTCGTACGACCTCATCGAGAGCTACGTACGGGCGCTGGCCGGAACCGGAGTGCGGTTCACCTACGCGATGTTCCCCTCCGAAGCCGACCCGGCGCTGGTCACGAAGGTGAAGAAGGAACTCGTCGACCCCGTTCCGCTCGGCGGCTTCCAGGTCGCCACGCACGCGGCGCGGGCCGTCCAACACCTCAACCACGCCCACTGGGAAGCCGCCCAGGACCTCGGGGTCATGCTCAACTCCCACGTGCTGGAACGCCCCGAGCAGCGCGCCGACGACCCCATCGGGGTCCTCGCCGACATCGGCGCCCTCGGTCCTCGGCTCCTGATCAACCACGCCATCCACCTGACCGACGACGAGATCGCCGCCCTCGCCGCGCACGATGTGCGTGCGGCGCACTGCCCGCTCAGCAACATGCGGCTGGCCTCCGGCATCATGCGGCTGTCCGAGTTCGGGCGGCGGGGCATCAAGGTCGGCCTCGGCCTGGACGGCGGTACGAACGACAGCTCGGACTTCCACGCCCTGATGAAGACGGCGATCGGCCTGCAGCGCGCCCGCGCGACGGAAGCCGGGATCTTCCCGCAGGTGCACGACGTCCTGCGGATGGCCACGCTGGGCGGCGCCGAGGCCCTCGGGATCAGCGACCGGACGGGCTCCCTGACGCCCGGAAAGCGGGCGGACGTCGTGGTCGTCGACCCGGCCGCCCTGAACTTCGCGCCGCGCTTCGACTGGGTCGGCCAGACCGTCTTCAACGGGCGGCCCGAGAACATCGAGGCCGTGTTCGTGGACGGACGGCCCCTGAAGTTCGACGGCCGACTCGTGGACATCGACACGAACCGCGTCGTACGGGAGGCGGAGACGGCAGCCGCCCGACTCCGTGCGGCCGGATAGCCACGGGCGTAGGACTCCGATGGCGAGTCACGCGTACGACTGCGCCTGACCGACTCCTACTCCCACTGGGTGCCCCGGCGCCGAGGGGTCGGCCCACCACGTCAGCCCACCGCGTCCCAGGCCCTCATCGGACCGTCCAGCCAGGCGGGCGGCAGCTCGGCGGCGTCCCACTCCTCCCGCAGTGCCGTGGCCGGCGCGGTGAGCCGCTCCAGTACGGCGACGCTGGTGGCGGAGTGGAGGAGGGAGTAGCGGCTGTGGATGGCGGTGGGGCTGCCGGGCCCGTACTCCACGTACAACCGCTCCAGACGGGCCCGGTGCGCCGCGGCGAAATCCGCCAGCCGGCCGGCGTACCGGGCCCTCTGGCGGGGAGTCATCGTGGCGAGGACGGCACGGAGCACCTCCTCGGTGACCTCGGGGTCGAGGTCGGAGGCGGCGGTGAAGGTGAGGTAGAGGGGGGTGACGGCCGCCTTCGCCTGCTCCACCTCGACGCGCCCGACCGGCGGCCGGGGGGCCGAGGCGGTGCTCGGTCCGTCGGGGTCGACGGTGTGCCGCAGGGCCCGTTCGGCGATCGCGCCGAGCTCGTCGGTGACGGTACGGGCACCGTCCAGCCAGCCCGACTCGTACGGCTCGCCCTTGTCTCCCGGTACGGATCCCCCGAGCGCGCCGAGCTCCTCGCACGCGCCGGCCAAGGCGCCCGCCTCGACCAGGGCGATCAGGCCCTCCGCATCGTCGGCGGAGATCCCCGCCCGGCCGAGCAGCTGGAGCAGCGTCCTCTTCGCGTTCAGGACGCTGACCGGGTCCAGCTCCGGCCGGTTCTCCTCGGCGGCGTGCATCGGGTCCTCCTCATCCCATGAGCCAGCGGTGCGGTGCGTGCAGTGCGGTGCGTGCGGTCCGTGCGGTGTGCGGACGCGGAGCGCACCCTTCGACAGTTCAACGTGGGAGGGGGCCGCTGTGATCCCGGCGGATGCCCTGCTGCTCGACGACTGCATCCGTTCGGCGCAACGAGCGCCTCGGCCGCCCGGAGGACCCAGTATCCCCTGACCGGGCCCGGCGCGATCCTCATTGCGGCGGGGCGGGTCAGCCCAGGACGAGCGGGAACCTCACCGCCGCGTCGCGCAGTTCGGCGCGCTGCGCGTCGGTGGGTGCGCTGCGGCCGGTGCCGACCAGGAGTGCGTCGCGGTCGGTGAACGAGGCGGGGAACGCCGCCCCGGCGATCCGCTCCAGCATGGCGCGGGAGCGGGCCATGCCCTCCTCGGGCGGCAGGGTCGGCGCATCCGGGAGGTGGGCGATCAGGTCGAGGTGGTGCAGGGTCCACTCCAGGACGTACGCGCCGAGGTAGTCGGCCACGGTGAGGACCTCGTCGCGGGTGCCCACCCGGGCCTTCGGGTCGGCGAGTTCGGCGGCGCGGCCGGCGGCGGAGCCGACGTCATCGAGGTGGAACCGGAGCAGGCGCGGGTCCCCGTACGCGGCGGCCAGCCGGACAGTGAGGGCGTCGAGCGGGTCCTCGCCGGTCGGGGGCCGGTCCTCGACGTGCCAGTAGGTCACCGCGTCGACGGTCGGCTCCGTCGCGGCGGGGGTGGCGAGGGTGATCAGGACGTCCTGGGCATCGATGACCAGGTGGCACACGAGATCCCGTACGAGCCAGCCGGCGCAGCCGGACGGACGTGCGAAGTCCGGGTCGGGGATCTCGGCGACCGCCGTGCGCAACGCCGACCAGGAACGGGTGAAGAGGTCCACACCGGCACCGTAGTGCGGCGCCGCCACGGCGGACAAGCGCGGCACCCACCGGGCCCCGCGGGGCGCCGGCCTCCCCGGGTGGCTTCGTTCGCGGGAATGCTCGCGAACGAAGCCACCCGGAGCCCACTGCGCGCCGTTGATCACGCAGCCCGGACCAACCCCCGTCCGTCGCTGCGAGCCGCGGGCCCCGGGCCCCGGGCCCCGGGCCCCGGGCCCCGGGCGGCAACCGTAGGGCAGCGGGCGGCGGGTCGGCGGGCGGCCCTACGGTCGGTACACCTTTCCGGCTTCGGGGCGGGCTGGGGCAAGCAGCTCCCGGACGCAGGTCCGCCGGCTTTCCGGCAGGCTGCCCAGCTGTACGACCGCCTGCATGCGTCCGGGCCGTTGGAAGTCTTCCGGCTCCACCCGTCACGTGTCCAACAGGACGGTCACCCGCTCTTCGGCGGGGAACGCGCGGCCTGGCGGCCACCGGGCGCGCCGGGAGGCGGCCGCACTCGTGGGCTGAGCGGCGGTCCGGAGGGGTGTTCGTCCCCGGCCGAGCAGGTCCGCAGGAAAGTCGCCCGTTCCGGATAGCGTGATCAAGGTCAAACAATGTGATCATATGGCGGCATGACCACGAGGACTCTCCACCTGCTCTGTTCCGCCGCCCCGCCCGTCTTCGACATCGCCCACGTCATCGAGGACGCCCAGACCCGCGGCTGGGACGTGTGCCTCGGCCTCACCCCCACCTCAGCGCACTGGCTGTCCGAGAGCCTCGACGGACTCGCCGCCCTGACCGGCCACCCGGTCCGCTGGCAGTACAAGTTCCCCGGGCAGGCCGACGTATGGCCGGCGGCCGACGCCCTCCTCTTCGCGCCCGCCACCTTCAACAGCATCAACTCCTGGGCCCTCGGCCTGACCAACAACCTGGTCATCGGTCTGGCCGCCGAGGCGACCGGCAAGCGCACGCCCGCCGTCGCGATGCCCTGCACCAACACCGCGCTCGCCGCGCACCCGCAGTTCGAGTCCTCGCTGAGCACTTTGCGCAACGCCGGAGTCGAACTCCTCCACGGCGAAACCGGTTACGCCCCCGACCCCGCGGACCCCGACGCCCCGCTCCACTTCCCGTGGGCCACTGCCCTGAGCGCCCTCGAGGCCCGTACCCGTACCTCCCCGCAGGCGTAGACGAAGACGAAGGCGAAGACGTAGGGATGGACGCAGACGTGAAACGTCAGCGCAGGTCGAGGCGCATCAGGATCCTGGGATGACCGGCCAGCACCGAGGTGGTGTCCGCGGCATGGACGAACCCGGCGCGCTCGAAGTTCTTGCGGAGCCCGGCGTACGCCATCGTCAGGTCGACCTTGGCATCACCGTTGTCGAGCGGGTAGGCCTCGATCACCGGTGCGCCCCGGGCACGGGCGAATTCGACCGCGCCGGCGATGAGTGCGTGCGAGATCCCGCTGCCGCGGTGGCTGGGGCGTACCCGTACACACCACAGCGACCAGACCGGTAGGTCGTCGACCGTCGGGATCGTACGACTGCGCGCGTACGAGGTGTCCGCACGCGGGGCCACGGCGGCCCAGCCGACCGGCTCGTCGCCGTCGTGGGCGAGTACCCCGGGAGGGGTTTCGCCACGGCACAGCCCGGCCACGTACTCACCGCGGGCCGGCCCGCGCAGCTCGTTGTTGAGCTTGGACGGGATCCGGTAGCTCAGGCACCAGCAGACGTTGGCCCCGGGTGACTTCGGTCCGAGGACGGCCCGGACGTCCTCGAAGACGGCGGCCGGACGAACGCTGATGACCATCGCACCACCATGTCATGACGGACGTGACGGCGTCGCCGCGTCCCGCCGCCGGGTTCACCCGCCCGGGCGCGCCGGTCGCCCGTTCGACCTGTCCCTCAGCACCGGTAGGGCCAGACGCTGACACGGCTCCGGGCAGCCCGTACCTCCACCCACGAGCCGTCGGCACCGTCCGGCGGTGGACCTGCCTGATCGAAGAGGATCAGCGCGCCGCCCACCTCCAGGACGGCCGCTCCGTCCTCGGTGAGACCCAGCCTCCCCCGGAAGACGATGTGGGATCCCTCTTCCCGGACCTCGGACGTGGGGACGGCAGCCGCGCGGGTGTTCCCCGCCCAGGTGATGTCCTCGTCGACCGTCCACTCGATGTGGTGCCGGCCCTCCGCCGCCTCACCGGCGCCGTCCTGCCAGACCACGACGGCGCTTCCCACCGCCGAACGCACCCGCACGGACGTGGCGCCCGCTGCCGACCGCTCCACCGCCTCCACCTGTACCAGCACCCCGCCATCATCCACGGCCGCCCCCGCAATCGAATTCCGGGGGCCGCCCCCCGGACCGGCCGGTTCCGGCCAACCTCCCTTCCGGCTGCGCCCGGAAGCCCGGCGGCACGCGCGCACGATCAGCGGCCACCGCTGGGGAGCCGCCGCCGCGAGGTCGGCCAGATCCGGCTGCTCCGCGTCCGGGCCTGCGCTCTACTCACTCCCTCCAGTTCCCGCGACCACGCAGCCGCCCCTCCGCACACCACGGAGACGGGCTTCTCCGGCATGCGCCGGGCGCACGTGAACCGGCCTCCACGACAACCCAGTTGAAGGAGAAAGCCACATGTCCGAGCAGCAGGACCAACAGCAGACCGAGCAGCGGAGCGAGCAGCGGAAGAGGGCCGCCGCACCGCCCGCACCGCCCGCACCGCCCGAGTTCAAGTACACCTGGGGCCAGCACAACGAGACCATGGAGGCGCTGTCGCTGGGGCAGATGGCCCGCCGCGTTCCCTCCGCCCTCCGGCAGACGGCGCGGCTCGCCCTCGCCGTCAACCGCACCGCGTTCCACGTGCTGGTCACCGCCCAGATCCTCGGTGGTATCTGCACGGCCGCGGCGCTCGCGGCGATCTCGCGGGCCATGGTCCCGCTACTGGCGGGCGACAGCGTCCAGGAGCGGATCTCGGCCGCGACCTGGCCGCTGGTCGTCGCCGCCGCGATGACGGCGCTCGGCGCGCTGGCCTCCATCACCTCGGGCAGTGCGGCCCGCCGACTGAATCCCGGCATGGCCACCCTCGCCGACCTCGCCATGGTCGACGCCCACATGGACGTCGAACTCGCCGCGTACGACGCCCCTGACTTCACCGAGCGTTCCGAGGCGGCCGAGACCGGATCCGCCCGGTCCGCGATGCTGCTGCAGGACGCCCTCGGCTTCACCGGCGGCCTGATCGACATGCTCGCGGTGGCCTCCGTCCTCGCGGTGGTCCACCCCGTGCTGTTGCCGCTGCTCCTGCTGTCGGTGGTCCCCCGCGGCCTCGGCTCGGTCTACGCCGCCCGCCTCGACTACCGCCTCCACAACCAGACGATCGCCTCCCGCAACATCAAGCACATGATGCGCTGGCACCTGACCACCCCCAAGCTCGCCGACGAGCTGCGCGGCAACAGCATGCGGCCGCACGCCCACCACTGGTACGCGGCGGTCTGCGAGCGGATCGACTCCCGGATGGTCAGCTCCGCGCCCCGCTACCTCACCGTCTACCTGATCGCCGCCTCCGCCTCGGGGGTCTTCGTCGTCGCGACCTACGGCGCCCTCGCCGGTCTCGTCGTCGGCGGGTACATGGCGATCGCCGCCGCCGGCACCGCGATCGTCGCCATGCGCACCTCCACCGCCGCCCTGTCTCAGCTCGTCGTCTACGGCGCGGCGATGTTCCAGCACGCGCTCTACCTCGGTGACTACACCGCTTTCGTCGCGGAGGCCGCCCAGAAGTCCGGCCCGCGCGGACCGCAGGTGGTGGAGGGCGCCCCGGAGAAGATCCGGCTGGAGGAGGCCACGTACGCCTACCCGGGCAAGGACAGCCCCGCGCTCGGGCCGGTGTCCCTGACCCTGTCCCGGGGCGAGGTGATCGCCGTCGTCGGGGAGAACGGCGCCGGGAAGTCCACCCTGATCAGGCTGCTGACCTCGCTGACGGTCCCGACCTCCGGCACCGTCTCCTGGGACGGGATCCCGACCTCTGACGCCGACCAGCGCACCGCCTGGCAGCACGTCGGCCTCGTGACGCAGTCGTACGGGTACTGGCCGTTCTCCGCCCGGGAGAACATCACCCTCGGCCAGCCCGACCCGCGCGGCGAGGAGGCCGTGTGGGACGCCCTGGACGCGGTCGGCATGCGGACGACCGTCGAGGACTTCCCCAACGGCCTGGACACCCTGCTGGCCCGCTCGATCTGGGGCGGGCACGAGCCCTCCGGCGGCCAGTGGCAGCGCCTGGCGTGCGGGCGGGCGTTCCACCGGAAGCCGGGGCTGCTGGTCATGGACGAGCCGACGTCGGCCATGGACCCGCGCGGGGAGCACATGGTGTTCTCCGGGCTGCGGGACATGCGCGCCGACCGGATCACGGTCATCGTCACGCACCGGATGGAGAACTGCCGCCTCGCCGACCGGATCATCGTGCTCGACGCTGGCCGGATCACGGAACAGGGCAGCTACGAGGAACTGGTGCGGCTGAACGGCTCCTTCGCCGAGCTCGTGCGCCTCTCCCAGGACCGGTAGCCCCTCGCCCGGGCCACCCGGGCGGCCCTGTCAGTGGGACGGTCTAGCCTGCACCACATGATCGATGGGGAATTCGCCGCACCGGCACCGGGTGCGCTCGCCGACGAGGTCGCGGCGGTACTGGCCGACCGCCGCGACCCCGGCGTGCCTTCGTTCGAGCGCGTACTGGGCGGGGTCGTGAGTCACAGCTTCCGCAACCGGGACGCGCTCGTCGCCGCGCTGGGCTCCGTACCGCGCGGGTCCGGGCTGCGGCCGCACCCTCGGGCGGGGAGCATCGCGGCGGTCGTCGGCGCCGCGGTGGACCCGGTCCGGTCGGAGGAGCCCTGGGAGACCGCCGGGGCGGCGGGCTGGCTCGAACTGTGCCAGCACGTGGCACTGGACTACGTGGTCGGGGCGCGGATGGGCGAGGTCGCCGCGCGGTTGCGCGCGGGTGATCCCGTACCGTTCCTGCTGTCCACGCCGAGCGGGCCGACCGGTGCGGTGGCGCCGTACGACCTGGTCGCGCGACTCGCGGAGTACGAGCGTCTCGGTGTCCGGCCCGGGCCGGCGGACCTGGGGCAGGCACTGCTGCGCGTCGGCGGCCCCGTCGATCCGGAAGCCGTGCGCGCCGCGGAGGGGTTGCGGCTGGCGGAGGGCGCCCGCGTGGCCGACTGGCTCCGGCAGGGCGGTCTGCCCCGGCCGGCGTCGTGGCGGGAGCGCGAGGCCGGTGAACCCGAGCGTCCCAGCAGGCGCCGGGGAGCACGGATCGGCCGCCGGATCCTGGTGGGGCACGAGGCGATCGAGGGCCGGGGCGCGTTTCCCCGGCGTTTCTGGTCGCTGTTCCGGAAGTTCGAGCCGCAGCTGTCCTGTCCGCACTGGTCGCTGCCGGACCAGCGGGACGCCCACACGGTCGCGGCCCTCCCCTGGCACCCGGAGACGGCCGCGGCCCGGCTGCTGACGGGTGTCGCATCGGCGGCCGACCAGGACGGCAGCGGTGCCCCCGCCTTCCTGGAGGCGCTCGCCGCGACCGACGGCCCGGCCGGACCCGCTGTGCACCTGGCCGTCGCCTACGGGCTCGCCTCCGTCCCGGAGCGGGACCGGGAGGCCGCCGTGCGGGCGCTGCTCCTGCTGGCCGCGCGGGGCCGGCTGGACGGAGAACTGCTCGGCCGCGAGCTCACCGAACTCGTGGGGCTGGGCACGCTGAAGGTGCCCCTGCTGATCGAGTCACTCCGGGCCGCGGCCGCCGCGCCGCAGGGCGCCGGGGCGGTCTGGGCGGTCCTGGCCGGCGCGCTCCCCGGCCTGCTGGTCCACACCCGGCCGCAGGTGCACGGAGCGCTCCTGGCCGTCGCGGCGGACTGCGCGCGGCTGTCGGGTGCGCGCGGTGAGCTGCCCGAGGTGACGGCGTTGGCGCAGCGACCGGGTTCGTCCCAGTTGCTCAGGCAGGCACGCCGGCTGCGTGACGCGCTGGCCGGGGTGTGACGGGACGGGGTCGGTACGGTCGGTGCGGTCAGCCGTGCTGGTGCTGTTCGGGCAGCCTGCTGTCCGGGTGCGCCCACAGCAGTACGTTGCCGGGCCGCTCGTCGCCGAAGAAGTCGAGGACGTCCTGGTCCGAGTGGCGCAGGCTGAAGTGCGTGAGGACGAAGAGCGTGTCGGGGTGGGCCTCGACGACGGGCTTCAGCCGGCTCCAGACGGTGTGTCCGACCCGGTCGGCCCGCTCCAGCTCGGCGTCGTCGAGATAGGTGCACTCGGTGATGAGGACCGGGTACTCGAAGAGCCAGGGATTGTCCTCGAAGACGCTCACGTGGGTGTCACCGAGGAAGGCGAACAGCGGCTTGAGCACCTCTCGTTCGACCTCGGCGCCCTCCTTGCGGCGCTCGGCGAGGATCCGCCCGAACTCGCCGCCCCGGCCCTCTTCGGCGAGGTCGCGCCGCAGTTCCTCGTACTCGGGCAGCAGCGCCTTGCGGCGTTCGGAGAAGGCGTATCCCACACAGGGCACCTTGTGCACGCACTCCACCACCCGTACGTGGTGGCCACGGCGGCCGAAGGTGAACTCGTCGCCGCCGCGGACTCCGTGCAGCCGGCAGTTCGCGGCGAGTGCGGGGTCGTAGGCGGTGCCGTGGTTCAGTTCGGCGGAGGCCCGCAGGAAGGTCTCCACGTAGGGCGCAGCCGCCGCGGGCAGGTGGATGTCGACTCCGTCGGGCCGGGCGGCGAGGTGGTCGAGGTCCTTGGAGTGGTCGTGGTGGGTGTGCGTGAGGAAGACCGTCTCCGGCTGACGCCCTTCCGCCAGTCCGGCGTCGAGCGCGCAGCGCAGCTCCGGGATGTGGAAGAACGTCTTGTCGTTGGCGCGCGAGTACCCGGTGAGGGTGAGCTCGGTCCCGGGTATGCGCCAGGTCTTCCACTGGCGGAACGGGTGGCCCTGGTCGAGTCGTTCGGGGTGGGCGGGGGTCCGCGAGGGGGCCAGGGTCATCGGTGCCTCCGTGGGACCGCCGTGATCGGGTGGGTGGATGAGGCGCGTGAGGTGGGTGGGTACGCGCGCGGCCCGATCGTAGCGGGCGGTGTCCCCGGGCGGCCCGCGGTTTTCCGGGCGCCGGGCGGGGCCCGGCTCGGTACCCGTGGAGGCCCTCTTTCCCTCCTGGGCTTCTTCGGCGCCCTTCTGACGCGGGGGCCGGCGGCGGATCACGCCGCTGCCGAGCCCGATGACCGACCACGACGACCCGACCCGCGGGTGCGGCCCCGCCATGAAGGCGTACGCGCCCGGCGGGCCCGAGAACCGGGCTCAGCCGGACGATCGCGCTCCGGCCCGGGCCGCGCGCCGCTTGGCCGCACGTCGTTCGTCCTCGCTCATGCCGCCGCACACGCCGAGGTCCTGGCCTCCCTCGAGGGCCCACTGGAGGCAGCTCTCCATGACCGGGCAGCGGTGGCACACCGCCTTGGCCTCCTCGATCTGGACAAGGGCCGGGCCGCTGGTGCCCACCGGGAAGAAGAGCTCGGGATCTTCCCACCGGCAAGCAGCCTCCTGGCGCCAGTTCATCGTCATTCCTCCATTCAGTCCGTCCGAAGCCGTCCCCCCGCTCCTGGCCGGTACCGGCCGCTCTATTCAGTGCCGGACCCGCTATTTGTCGCTCCCTTGCGTCCGGATGCACCCGGAGCGGTCGGGGCGGACGCTGGAAGAAGGGTCGGGAGCGGCCCCCGGACGTCGGTCGGCGGGCGGGCCACGGGAAGTGATCGGCATGACTCACCGTTCTCGGACGCAGCGCCTCGCGATGCTTGCGGCGTCCGCGGCCTTGATCGCAGGGGGTGTGCCGGTTTCCGCCACCGCGTTCGCCGCCCCCTCCGGCGCTCCCTCCGCCCCTGCGCCGCCGCCGGTCACGGCCCTGGCCGCCGTCCCCGCCGCGGACTGGGTGAGGACGACCGACCCGCCCAGTGGCATCAGTGCGGAGCTTCCAGGGAAGGCCACCGTCCGGACGGCGACCGTACCCATCGAGGACCAGCTCGTCGACGGACGCGCGTACGGCGTGGACACGCCGGACGGAGGGACCGGTTTCGCCGTCCATGACATGCCGGGAGACCAGTACCCGCTCGAGGAGAATCTCCAGCGTTTCCTGCGGTCGTACACGCAGAACACCGCCGAGCCTCTGACCAGCCATGACGTGCGGAAACTGACGGTCGACGGCCGCCCCGCCCTCGACGCTCGCCTGACCTCCGAGTCGGACGGTGAGCCTGTGACCGGCTCCATTCGTCTCATAGCCGACGACAAGCACCTCGTGCAGGCCATCAGCCTCGGCCCCCAGGCGAACGACAAGGCCCTGAAGGCGATGCACGAGCAGCTCCTCGCCGGTCTCCGCATCCCCTGACCCCGAACCCGACCCCGGTCCCACGGCGCCCGGCAGCGTCAGGCGCCCCCGGTCCACACCTCGGGCCCGCCCCCCTCCCACCGGATCGGCCCGTCCTCGGACAGCTCCACATCCTCCAGGCCGACCCGGCGCAGCAACTCCGTCACATCTGCGAGCGTGAGCGCCCGGCCCAGGTCCGCGTCCACGCCGAGCGCGTGCACGGTGACCTTGCGCCCGCCCTGCGGGGACACGGGGTGGATCACGATCTCCGTCTGGTCCGCCATACATCCAGAGTGCGGCGGGCCGCCCCGTACGGCATCCGCGGCTCGCCGCTGCACACCGAACGCCGTGGAAGCGGCTCCGGTCTCAGGCCACGAGATCGCCGCGGCCCGTGACCCGTGACCCTGCTGACGCGCTCTCAGGTGCGCGGAGTTTCTGGAGGAGCGGGTGTTTGGGAACGAGCAATCGGGTCAGACGCGTGACATCGGAAGCCGCCGCCTGGGGGGTGGGGTGCTTCCGGAGCGCGCCGCGCCGCATGATGCCCTTCCCCCCCCGGCATCATGCGGCAGGCCCGCCCGCCCGGCGGGCAGCCCGCCTACCGAGCCCTGACGGATCGCCACATCCTGCCGGCCGCACCGCACATTCCTGCCGGGCATCGGCCGGTTGCCTGCGGGAACTGGACCGCGAGCTGGGCAACGCGGCCGCGGGGACCTGGAGCTCATCGCCAAGCAGTGGTGAGGCGACCGACCCGCACACCCCGCCGCACCTCCACGCGCCCGCGCGGGGTCCGGCACGTCCGTGCGAGCGGCGAACCCGCCGTACCCTGAACCACGTGCCGCCCTCCCGCCTCCACCGTGTCGCCGTCCTCGTCCTCGAGGGCGCGAAGCCGCTCGACGTCGGTATCCCCGCGCAGGTGTTCACGACACGCGCGAGCATGCCGTACGAGGTGCGGGTGTGCGGGGCGGCGCCCGGTCTCGTGACCGGCGGCGACGGGCTCTCGTACCACGTCACGCACGGGCTCGACGCGCTGGCCTGGGCCGACATCGTCTTCGTACCCGGCTACCGCTTTCCCGACCGCGAGGACCCGCCGCGGGCGGTCATCGACGCGCTGATCGCCGCCCACGAGCGGGGCGCGCGGCTCGCCGCCATCTCCACGGGCGCCTTCGCCCTCGCCGCCACGGGCCTGCTCGACGGCAAGCGGGCGACGACCCACTGGCACTACGCACGAGCTCTGGCGGCGAAACATCCGGACATCCGCCTCGACGAGAACGTCCTGTTCGTCGACGAGGGCAGCGTGCTGACGTCGGCCGGCGCCGCCTCGGGCATCGACCTGTGCCTGCACATCCTGCGCCACGACCTCGGCGTGGCCGCCTCGAACCACGCGGCCCGGCGCCTGGTCGCGGCCCCGTACCGCAGCGGCGGCCAGGCGCAGTACGTACCGCGCAGCGTCCCCGAGCCGCTCGGGGAGCGGTTCGCCGCCACCCGGGAGTGGGCGCTGCACCGGCTGGGCGAGCCGCTCACCCTGGAGGCGCTCGCCCAGCACGCGGGGGTCTCGCCCCGTACGTTCTCGCGCCGTTTCGCCGAGGACACCGGGTACACGCCGATGCAGTGGGTCATGCGGGCGCGCATCGACGTGGCGCGCGAGCTGCTGGAGCGTTCGGGGCGCAGCGTCGAGCAGATCGCCGACGACGTCGGCCTCGGCACGGGGGCGAATCTGCGGCTGCACTTCCACCGCATCCTGGGCACCACCCCGACGGAGTACCGGCGCACCTTCACCCAGGGCACATAGGGCCCGGGGCGCGTCCTGCCCGCATCGGCCCGAGAATGCCTCGACCGTCGCGGGTGGCGAGATCCTTACGAACCATGGCGATCTCGCCGCTGTCGGGGAGGGGCAGCGGGGGCGAACCTGGTGGCGAACGAAAGGGACATCGCTCATGACTCGCATTGCCATCAACGGATTCGGCCGCATCGGACGCAACGTGCTGCGCGCGCTCCTGGAGCGCGAGACGGACCTCGAGGTCGTCGCCGTCAACGACCTGACGGAGCCCGCCACCCTCGCGCGACTGCTCGCCTTCGACACCACCTCCGGCCGGCTCGGCCGCCCGGTGACCGTCGAGGGGAACGTGCTCGTCGTCGACGGCCACCGCATCACCGTGCTCGCCGAGCGCGAGCCGGAGCAGCTGCCGTGGGCCAAGCTCGGTGTCGACCTCGTCCTGGAGGCGACCGGTCGCTTCACCTCCGCCGAGGCCGCCCGTGGCCACATCAAGGCGGGTGCGCGCAAGGTGCTGGTCAGCGCGCCGTCCGACGGGGCCGACGTCACGCTCGCGTTCGGTGTGAACACCGACGCATACGACCCGGCGCTGCACACGATCGTCTCGAACGCGTCCTGCACGACCAACGCGCTGGCCCCGCTGGCCGCCGTACTCGACGACCTCGCCGGCATCGAGCACGGCTTCATGACCACGGTGCACGCCTACACGCAGGAGCAGAACCTGCAGGACGGCCCGCACCGCGACCCGCGCCGTGCCCGCGCCGCCGGTGTCAACATCGTGCCGACCTCGACCGGTGCCGCGAAGGCGATCGGCCTGGTGCTGCCGCAGCTCGACGGCAAGCTGTCCGGCGACTCGATCCGCGTGCCCGTCCCGGTGGGGTCGATCGTCGAGCTCAACACCACCGTCGCCCGCGAGGTGACGCGCGAGGAGATCCTCGAGGCGTACCGTGCCGCGGCGCAGGGCCCGCTGGCCGGCGTGCTGGAGTACTCGGACGACCCGCTGGTGTCGTCCGACATCACCGGCAACCCCGCCTCGTCGATCTTCGACTCGGAGCTCACCCGCGTCGACGGCCGCCACGTCAAGGTGGTCGCCTGGTACGACAACGAGTGGGGCTTCTCGAACCGTGTGATCGACACGCTCACCCTCCTCGCCGCGGGCTGAACCGCGAACCGAGCCGCGGGCGGCTACCGGTAGGACCGTCCCAGCCTGTCGTTCGACGTTCGGCGTTCGGCGTCGAACGGCAGCTGGAACGCCATGGCCGCTCCGCGGTGTGCGGGTCTGCCGGATGGCCTTCGCAGCCCCGGCAGGCGTCGGGCCCTTCCTCCTGTTCGCCGGGCCTGATGAGGCGGAAGCGGGAGGGGCTGACATCGTGATGCCCCTTCAGGCCACCCCGAACAGCCGCCGTGCGGTGCTGCGCCACCCGCGCGGCGGCGTCTTCGAGTACGTCGGCCCCTGAACGGTGTCCGTTCGGGGTGCCGGGTAGTCGTCCGGGGCCTGACCGGCGGGGTTTCGGTGCTCCGGCGGGACAAGGCCTGCGTCGGCGACATCCGGACGTGCTCGACCTCCAGCCGGCTTGATATGCCTTCCACCAGGGGGAGTTCGCCCTTGTGGTCAAGCCGAGCAGCCCGGTGCGGCAACCGCGGGTGGACCCGGTCCCACGCCTGCGTGACGGCCTTGGGCTGTTCGAAGTCAGTCGGGCAGTGCCACGGTGAGATCCAGCTCGACGAGCTGTCCGGCAAAGCCCAGCTGCGAGACGCCCAGGAGGGTGCTGGCGGTGGTGAACGCCGGACCGAGGGCGGAGCCGGTGAGCCGATGCCACGCGGCTCCGAGAACGTCCCTCTCATCGCTCCGTACGTAGATCACCGACCGCACCACGTGTTGCGGCTGGGCATTCGCCGCAGCGAGGGCTGTGAGCGCGTTCGCGACAACCTGGTCGACCTGTGTCTCGAGAGAACCGGGACCGACGAGGTCACCGTTCCGGTCAAGAGGGCACTGCCCCGCCAGGTAGGCCGTACGACCCGCCTCCACCACGGTGATGTGGTGGTAGCCGGGCGTCGCATGCAGCTGCTCGGGGTTGATGCGGGTGATCTTCTCGGTCATGTCCGCGAGTCTGACCGGCGTGGTGCCGGCCCGCACCGCAATTTTCCCTGTCGGCACGCCCTCCGTCGGCCGCAAATGCAGGGCGGCGTGGCCGCGGCGGTGTTCAGCCAGCAGCGTCAAGTCCACCGGCGTCCGCACCGGCCCATCCGCGCACAGCATCGCGTCGGTCAGCGCAAACAGTTCGTCACGGTGCGCGGTCAGACATGCATAGAGGCCGCGCCCGAAGCGTGACGCTTTCGCGAACGCTTCCGGTTGGGCATCAAGGTGCGGCACGCTCATCCCTACGGCCTTCGTCATGGCTGATTGCCATACTTGGTCGGAGCACGGAATCGGGCGAAGGGCGCTCGCGTGTCCGGAGGATCCCTGGTGGGGCACCAAGTCGATGGGCACTCGAGCCGTGTGATGGGTCCAGGGAGCCGGCCGCGTTGTCTCAGTAGAGTGGGACGCAAGTGAAGACACGTCAGAAGGACCGCGGCGTGCCAGAGCCACATGCCCCCTGGAACGAAGTCGTGCCAGGGCTGTGGATGGGCGGTCACGACTGGACCAATGCCTCGGGGGAAAGCCGTCCAGTGGTCGTCGGAAAGGAGTTCGGACTGGTCATCAGCCTGTACACCCGTCCCGGTCACGGACCCGACCCGGGGATCGATCACCTGGTCGCCGAGATTCCTGACGGTCCGCTCGTCGCCGCACAGATCCACACGGTCCAGCAGCTCGCCCGCACCGCCGCCAGGGCCGTGCAGGACGGGCGCACGGTTCTGGTTCGCTGCAACGCCGGCTACAACCGCTCCGGCCTTGTCATCGCGCAAACGCTCGTCCACCTCGGCCACGAAGCGCGGACAGCCGTCGACGTCGTCCGACAGAAACGATCCCCCTCGGCGTTGAACAACAGGCTCTTCGAGGAGTACCTCAACACCGGCCTCGGCGTCACCTGCCTACTCGCCGACCTGGACATGCTCACCTGACCTGATCGAGGTCAAATAACAAGCTCATAGCTTGCCGTTCAACCTCCGGCCTCTGGCGAAGCCGGCTCGTCTTTTGCGGTGAGGGTGACTTGGGCGGTCCATGACCAAGGCTCCCGGGGCGGGTCCCAGTTCACCTCGACGTCGGTGGCGTGGAAGTCCCGCGCGAGTTCCGTCACCATCACAGCCGCTGCGGCCCGCGCGTCTTGCGGGTGGGTGTTGATCGGCACGTCCAGGCGCCCGCAGAGCATTCCGCCTTCCCCGGTGAGGACACTGGTGCGCCAGCCCTCCGGCGTCGCCAGCAGGACGATCCCCTTCGGAATGCCGAAGGCTGGCCCCTTCTTCTTCGCTTTCCTGCGTCTCACCATGCCGCTATCCAACATGGTCGAGCTCGTGGCGAGGAGTTCGGGTGGCGGCTCAGCCTTCTGGTTGGCCAGTTCGTCGGGGTTTGGTGCCCGACCTGGTGGCGTGTGCGGGTCGGGCGTACGACTCGCCGGTGGCGAGTACGCGTCCAACCTCATAGCGGGTAGCGAGCCGCCGGTTCTCCGAGCCGAGAGGGCGGCCGGGGCCAGGGCGTCTGGGTTTCGGTGCACCGGCTGGCGTGCCCGCCGCAGCCGTGTGACGACGATCCGACCGTGGTTGATTCCGGAGTGCAGGGCCCCATGCCCGCGCCGATGCCCGGGAGCGAGCGCCAGGTCCACGAGGGTGCGGACCGGACCGTCGGTGCACAGCAACGCATCGCATCGCATCGCATCGCACAGGGCGTAGCTCCGCGCTGTCAGGCACGCGTACAACTCCGACCGGAACTCCGCCACCACCGTCAACGCGTCGCGTGGAACCGCATGCTCAACCAGTCCCACGATCCCGGCCCCCGTGCTGCGTTGTCGCTCGGCACAGGATCGGCCCGCGGCCCTTCACACGCCTGGTGAACCGGGGAGAAACCGAAAAAGTTCGAGCCCCTTTCGACGGCGGACCATAAACGACGGGCTCAGCTTGTTCTTATCTACCAAGATCTTCCGGGCTTGCCGATGGCCTTGAGGGTCTCTGGGCGCTTGACGGTTTTGCCGACGTCGTAGCGGGGTGCCCGGTGTTTGTTCTTGGCGCCGGGTGGCCGTCCGGGTCCGGCGCCTTGAGGTTTGGGAACACGGGCCGGGCAGGCGAGATGAGCGCGGATGTTCCTGAACCCTCGGCGGACCGGGCCGGGGTGAGCCGGCCGGAGGTGGTGGGCTTCTCCCAGGGCCTGCGGAGGTCCGCGGCCAGGGGCCGGGCGAGCCGGAGCTGGGTGTGCGCGACGATCAGGAGCCAGGTCCAGCGATCCGCGGCGTCAGGAGTACGGAGTTTCGGGGTGGTCCAGCCGAGGGTCTGTTTCGCGAAGCGGAAGGTATGCTCTAGATCGAAACGGCGGAGAAACGCCTGCCAGAAGCGGTTCACGTCATCCGCGGTGGCTCCGGTCTTGGAGGACCACAACCACACCGGCGGAGCATCCCGGTCCTTCGACAGGTGCTCAACCTTCAGGCGGATCAGCGTCCCTTCAACCAAGGGCAGTTCGCCTTCGTGGTCCAGCCATGAGGACCGGTGGGTGAGCCGTGGGTGGACCCGGTCCCATGCCTGGGTTTCGGCCTTGCCGTAGTTGGTGGTGTCCGTGATCGTGGTGATGGCCGGCTCGGGCCAGGTCTCCGGTTTGGCGAAGCGGAATTCCGGGCCGTGCTTAGGCGGTCGGCCATTGACGCCGTGCATCCTCGGTGGCTTGGGCAGCCGCATGACGCGGTCGGAGCGAACCCGGCCGCCGAGCTCGACCGGCAGGTCGCGCGGGACCCAGGCCAGACGGGTGACGTCATAGCCCGCGTCACTGACGATCACGATGGCCGGGTCCCCGGCCGTCTTCGCACGGCCGTAGACATGACAGAACAGCCGGTCCGCCGAACAAGGCTCGTCCGCACGAAGCCACGGCGAGACATCGACCGCCAGGACCAGGCGTCCGCCGTCGAACCGCGGCAGCGACAGCCCGGCCAGCGCCATACGCAGCTGGTCGGCGTCGATCCTGCCGTGGTTCAGGCCGCCGTACATCGCTCCGTGGCCACGTCGATGCTCGGGCAGCAACGTCAGGTCCACCGGCGTCTTCACCGCCCCGTCCGCACACAGCATCGCGTCCACCAGCTCGAACAGCTCGTCCCGTCGCGCAGTCAGACACTCGTAGAACTCACCCCGGAAGCGTGACGCTTCCGCGAGCGCCTCCCTCCGGACAGCATCAGGCAGCAGACTCACCCTCACGGCCTTCGTCTTGGGTCACATGCACCTTGGTCGGAGCACAGGATCAAACGAAGGCCGCCCCCACGTCCGGCGAATCCACACGTGAGCCACCTAGTTCGAAGATCATTCGAGCTGACACACGGCTCCGTCACACTGTCTCGGCGCTGATGACGACGTCAACCGCGCGAGCCCATCCCTGCGGATCGTCAACCGAGACCCGAACCCGCCGCCTACCTGGCTTCCCGAGTAGGGAAGTGGTGAATCGGCTCTCGCCAACGACATCCCCCACTACGAGCCGACCGTCACTCAGCAGAAGATGCCCGTCGAACACGGTGGTCAGAGGCTCTCCGTCACTTCCGTGGTCATCCGCGTCACCATGATCCTGAAAGACTCGAACCTTGACCAGCGCAACCTGGGCCTGCACCCGAACGATGAGGTGCGTGTCGCACGCAGCGGCAGGAGCGCCGTCGAGGGCCAACGTGGTGGGGATCCACTCGGTCGAACCGAGCGCCATCACCGGGTGATTCACATACAGTTCTACCCCTGCGATCTGCACAGCCTGACTCCCAGTCCATCCGCGACATTCAGCGGAGGATAGAACCAGGCACTGACAAGAAGGCCCCGAGGTTAAAGAACAAGCTCAGAGGTTGTCCCAGAACCGGCGCCAGAAGTTGGCGTGCACGTCTCTGATCCAGTGGCGGGTGTTGCAGTGCAGCTTGCGCACCACCGGGAAGGGCTGCGGTACGGGACGCCCGCACCACTGGCACGGCTTCGTGCGCCGTGCGGGCGGGCCCGGCGCCCGCGTGCGGTTGGTCTCGGTCATGGTCACAGTGAACCGACCGGCCGCACGCGGCGCCTCGGCGTACCTACTCAGTCGCCCGGGTCCTCCTACTCATGCCGCCCCGCGGCCCGCTCAGCGCATGCGGGGCAGGCGGAGGCTGAGCACGACGGTCAGCGCGATGAGGCCGAGCTGGACGAGCAGCGTCGTGGACACCGCCTCGCGCACGCCTGCTGTCGGCACCAGCGCGAGGAAGAGACTTCCCAGGGTGGCGACGCCGATCGCCACGGCGGACTGCTGGACGGTGATCATGACGCCGCCGCCCGCCCCGGCCCGGTCGGCGGGGACGTCCGAGAGCATCAGGCGCATCAGCACGGGCATTTGAAAGCCCTGGCCCAGACCTGCGAGGGCAACGCCCGGGGTGAGTGCCGCCGGGCCGAGGTCCGGCCAGCCGTGGCGGAGGGTGACCAGCAGGAGGGCGATCCCGGCCGCCTGGATGACACCGCCGGCGGTGACGATCCGGCTGCCGAAGCGGGTGATCAGGCGCGGCCCGGCGAGCGCGGCGCCGAAGAAGGCCACCGCCATCGGCGCCAGCGACAGTCCCGCCTGCACCGGACCCATGCCCAGGCCCTGTTGGAGGGTCACGGCGAGGACGAACATGAAGCCGCCGAATCCGATCGAGAACGGCACCAGCAGCATCAGGCCGCGCCGCAGCGACTCCAGCCTCAGCAGGCTCGGCGGCACCAGCGGGATATGGCCGAGGCGGTCGGCCCGGCGCTCGGTGACGTAGAACGCGGCGGCCGCGACCGGGAAGACGCCGAGCGAGATCCAGGTCCAGAGCGGCCAGCCCGCGGCCCGCCCCTCGGTCAGGGGCAGCAGCAGCGAGACCAGTGACAGCGCGAGCAGCAGGGTGCCCGGCACGTCCACGGCGGCGGGCCGGCCGGCGCGGGTGTCCGGGACCGAGCGCACGGCCAGGACCAGTCCGACGATCACCACGGGTACGTTGACCAGGAACACCGCGCGCCAGCCCGTTCCGCCGAGGTCCGCGGCGACCAGGACGCCGCCGAGGATCTGCCCGGCGACCATGGACAGGCCTCCGGTGGCCCCGTACAGGCTCATGGCCCGGGCCCGGCGCGGTCCCTCGGTGGTGGCCTGGATGGTGGCGAGCACCTGCGGCAGCATGAGGGCGGAGGCCGCGCCCTGCGCGACGCGGGCGGCGACGAGGGTCCAGGCGTTCGGCGCGAGCCCGCAGGCGAGCGAGGTGACGCCGAAGGCGGCCATGCCGACGAGGAAGAGCCGGCGCCGGCCGAGGCTGTCACCGACTCGCCCGCCGAGGACCAGGAGGACGGCGTACGCGACGCCGTAGCCGCCGATGACCAGTTCCAGGAGGGCGGGGCCGGCGGAGAGGTCGTGCTCGATGGAGGGCAGCGCGACGTTGACGATGAAGAAGTCGATCAGGGGCAGGGCCGCGCCGAGGAGCACGGTGAACAGGCCCAGGCCGCCCAGGTGGGGGGCGGCGGCGGTGCGTGCGGGGGTGGTGCGCGCAGGGGTGGTGCGTACAGGCGTGTCGCCCACAGGAGTTCGAGTCACCCTTCGACGGTCGTGCACCTGCCGGACGGGTACCAGAGTGCGCTTATCCGGGTACCAGGACTACCTGGCAACAGGATGGGCGGTGCGGCAGGCTGGAGGTATGACCACTGTGGCCCCTGGAAGCGATGTCCGCCGGCACGAGCTGGCCGAGTTCCTGCGCAGCCGCCGCGAGCGGATCACCCCCGAGCAGGTCGGACTCGTACGCGGACCTCGCCGGCGCACCCCCGGGCTGCGCCGCGAGGAGGTCGCGCACCTGTCGTCGGTGGGCGTGACCTGGTACACCTGGCTGGAACAGGCGCGCGACATCCAGGTGTCGGCGCAGGTGCTGGACGCGGTCGCGCGGGCGCTGCTACTGGACGTGAGCGAACGCGAGCACCTGTTCGCGCTGGCCGGGAGCCTGGACCCGGCGCCGCCCGCGGACTGCCCCAGTGTGACGCCGGCCGTGCGGGCGCTGCTCGACCAGTTGGGCCACATCCCGGCGTGCGTCCAGAACAGCCGCTACGACACCGTCGCCTACAACGCCACGTACGGTCGGCTGCTGTGCGATCTGGACAGGAAGCCGCCGGAGGACCGCAACTGCATGTGGCTGGCCTTCACGGATCCCGAGTGGCGGGAGGCGGTGGTCGACCTGCCGAGTACGCACCGGATCATGGCGGCGAGGTTCCGGGCGGCGATGGCCGAGCACTTGGCGGAGCCCGCGTGGACGACGCTGCTGGCCCGCCTGGAGGGTGCGTCGGCGGAGTTCCGGAAGGTGTGGGCGCGCCATGAGGTGGTCGGCGGGCAGGTCGCGAAGGCGAAGTACATCCGCAACGCGCACGTGGGCATGCTGCACGTGGAGCACACCAATCTGTGGCTCGGCCCGAGGACCGGTCCGAGGCTCGTGACGTACGTACCGCTGGACGAGGAGACGCGGGAGCGGCTGGAGGCACTGGCGGAGCTGGCTGGCGCCGGGGTTCCCGTAACGGTCTGACGGCCGGGCCGGGCCGGCCGAACGGCCGCGGCGCTCATCCCCCCAGGAGCACCGCGGCGAACCATACGAACGCCAGCGGCAGCGCCGTGGCCACCGTGCCGAGCGCGACCCCGATCCGCGCCCGGCGACGGGCCACTCCCTCGTCCTCCTGCGGGCCCCGCAGGTACCGCAGGTCGAGGAGACCGAGGACGACCGCGAGGATCGCGACGGGGAGGACGAGGTAGACGGGCCCGAAGCGGAGCCATGCCGGGAATCCCTCGGGCAGGAAGAGACAGCCGATCATCGCGACGGCCACGGCGCCCAGGACGAGAGGGACCAGACCGCTCGGCCGCGGCCCCTGCTCCTGCTCCTGCTCCTGCTCCTGCTCCTGCTCCTGCTCCACAACGCTCATGGCTCGGACGCTAGTCGGGCGGCGAGCAACTGCGCCTGGGCGCAGGTACTCAGATCTCCGTGAGTAGCCGCAGCCGAAAGAGACGGCCTAGGCGAAGGGGCCTTCGTTCATGAAGCGGCGCAGGTGGTGGGCGAACGTCTCGGCCTCGCCCGGGGGCCATGAGGCCAGGCTCGCGGTGATGCGGGCGGCCAGGCGCGTGCGGAGCTCCGCCACGACGTGCTGCCCCTCGTCGGTGAGGACGAGGAGGTGTGCGCGGCGGTCGGTGGGGTCCGGCTCGCGGCGGATGAGGCCGGCGGCCTCCAGGCGGGAGGCGCGGCGGGTGACGCCCGAGCGGTCGATCCCGGCGACCTGAGCCAGGTCCGCGGCGCTGCGCGGGCCGGTCCGGGCGAGGGCGCTGAGCACGGGATACGTCAGTTCGTCCACCGCCTCCCCCATGTCCTCCGTGAGTTGCTTGTGCAGGTGCGTGCGGGTCGTTCGCTTGAGCAGGATGCCCAGCGCGTCCGCGATCTCGTGCCCGATCTCGTTGTCCACACGAAAAGAATAGCGTGCGTTGCGCACGCAGTACTGCTACGGTGATGAAAGAGCGTGCGCAGCGCACGCATCGCGGAAGATCTTCTTCGTATCGAAAGGCAGTCCCATGACGCGCACCGGTATCTCCGCCGCCCTCACCGACCTGCTCCTCAACCGCGACCTCACCGTCGAGGAGGCCGCCGACCGCCACTTCGCGCCGGAGTACCGCCAGCGCACCGACGGGGAGTGGGCGGACCGGGCGGGCTTCATCGAGCACATCTCCCACCTGCGCGGCGTCGTGGACCACGGCACGGTCGAGGTGCACGAGGAGCTCTCCGACGGCAGCAAGTACGCCGACCGGCACACCGTCCACGTCACGAAGACGGACGGCTCGACGGTGAGCATGGAGGTCTACCTGTTCGGCGAGTTCGCCGCCGACGGCCGCTTCAGCCGCATAGAGGAGACCACCCTCATGCTCAAGGGATCCGCCGCCGACCGCGACCTCGGCAGCGCCCGCTAGCGGGCGGTCAGGGGCGGAAGCGCAGGGGATGGTCCGCGGGGACCTCCACCAGGGCGATGCGGACGCCGTCGGGGTCGGCGAGCCACATTTCGATCAGGCCCCACGGTTCGCGGCGGGGCGCTCGCAGGACCTCCGCGTTCCGGCTGCGCAGGTCCTCGTACGCCGCGTGGACGTCCGCGACCTGGAGCCACAGCCGCAGGCCGGGGGCGGGCGGCTCGTCCGCCCGCCCTGACACCTCGAGGAAGCCGCCGCCGAGGAAGTAGACCGTGCCGCGCTCGGGGCCGGTACCGAACTCGCGGTACACCGCCAGCCCCAGGGTGTCGCCGTAGAAGGCGCGCGAGCGTTCGGGATCCGTGGGTTGCAGCAGCATCCTGCTGCCCAGTACGTGCACCATGCCTCCACCTTCCCTCACGCGGCGTCCTGCCGGGCCCGCTTGAGCGGCTTCCAGCTCCTGCGCCGGGTACGGGTGTGGTGGTCGAGTTCCTCCAGCAGGCGCTGGGAACGTTTGTCCACGCCCAGTTCGTCGAGGACCCGGTCGATCTCGGTGAGCAGCGCGCCGCGCAGCTGCCAGTGCTCCGGGTCCTCGCGGGCGGCGGCCAGCAGCAGCTCCGCGAGCCGGTCGCGGTAGGCCCGGGCGACGGCGAGTTCTCCCGTCAGGCGGGCCTCCGCCTCCTCCGCGTTGGCGCTGACCTGCGCGGTGATCAGCTGGGCGAAGCTCTCCACCGCGATGGCCGTGTGGCGCAGCACCTGCCGCAGTGCGGCCGCGGTCGCCGGGTCGAACAGCGGGCCGTCGGGGCGGGCCCTGGCCAGGTCGGTCAGGGTCCGGGAGGCGACGCGGAGCACCACGGCGCAGATTTCCAGGGTGTCCAGGCCGGTGCGCAGGACCAGCCGGAAGAGCAGCCCCTCCTTGACGCGCGGGTTGAGGCGGAGGCTGTCCTCGGCCTGCCGGAGGGCGGCGTCGACCTGGGCGATGTCGTTGTCGAGGCGGCGTGCCTCGTGCAGCCGGGCCGCGGCCTGTTCGACCCGTGCCGGGCCGGCGGGGTCCTCGCCGAGGTGGTCGAGGAGCCGGCTCATCCGCTGGGCGAGGTCGGTGATCGCGGCGCCCGCGGGGCCGACCCACAGCGGTGGCGCCAGGAGGAGGTTGACGAGCAGTCCGACCACCGCGCCGATGATCGTCTCCAAGACCCGGTCCCAGGCGGTGTCGGTGACCTGCGTGACGCCGAGGACCAGCATGGCGCTGATCGCGACCTCGGGGACGAACTCGTCGACGCGCACCAGGTGGCCCACGACCAGGGAGGCGAGGATCAACAGGCCCAGGCTCCACCAGGTCAGACCCACCAGCGCGCTGAAGCCGATCGCGATCAGCACGCCGACGACCACCGAGTTGACCCGCCGGATGCTGGTGGTCAGCGTGGAGTACAGGGTGACCTGGACGACGAGCAGGGCGGTCAGCGGCGCGGTGAGCGGGTTCGGCTCGCTGCTCAGGCGGAGCGCGACGACATAGCTGATCACGGCCGCCGCGGTGGAACGCAGGGCCTGGACGGCGACCGGCTCGCGGCGACGGCGTACGAAACGGGTGGCGAGGCTACTGATCGTTTCCGTCATGCGGGGCGCCTTCCCGCTGCTGGGCCGGATGACGCATGGCGTGGCCGACGGGGTCCGAGCGCTTCAGGATGGGTCGTGAGAGGAGGGTGACCGGGCCGTTCGCGGGTAGGCGGAGGGTGTCCGGATCCCCTGTCCATCAGATCTGTGAGGGAGCGGCAGCCATGAGCGGTATGGAGAGCAAGCGTCAGAAGCCGGGTAAGGGTCGCGAGGAGCAGGTGCAGGAGCACCCCGGTCCGGACCCGGTCCACCCGGAGGCCAGCAAGCGGGTCAGCGGCAAGACTCCGGAGGAACTGAGGCGGCTGCAGGAGCGGAAGATGACCCGAACGGGCGACGACGACGCGGAGTAACGGCGTCCGGTCGTAGGTCGATGGGGCAGGGACCTCGGCGGGGCCTTATGGGCCCTCGTCGTAGGTCCCTGCCTCGATTTCCAGGGCGAGCTGCTGAAGGACCCCGATCGAGGAGATGTCCGTCCGCCCGCTGTCGTGCACCATCGCGAGGCTGGTGAAAGCCAGGCTGAAGCCGGAGACCATCGTGTGCAGGGCCGGGCCGAGTGCTTCCGCGACCAGCGCCGCCACCTGCTGCGGAGACGCGTCGGCCGGGACGCGGATCGACGGCAGCATCTCATTCAGGAGCAGAGTGGCCACGCCGGCCGTGGGCTCGGGGCTGTCGCCCTCGTCCGCGTCCTCCCCGGCCTCGGCGGCCCGGCGGATGTCCTGGGCGTCGGTGAGGATGCCGATGACCCGCTTGAGTACCTCTGCGCGTTCCATCTGCGGAGCGTAGCCCCGCGCCCCGAACCGGGGCGACAAAGGTAATGGCCAAAAAGGCAAAGGCAAGGAGGTAAGCGCTCCTTGCCACTCTCAACATATAGCGCACCGGGGGCCTTGCGGCAAGGCCCCTGCCGTGCTGCACAATCTCCGTTCGAAGCCGGAACCTGATGAAAATCAGGGATTCGCGGAGTATGAGGGATCTTGTTGATTGACGTGATGATGGTCGGCGGCGGACCGACCGGCCTGATGCTGGCCGCCGAGTTGAGGCTGCACGGTGTGCGGGCCCTCGTCCTGGAGAAGGAGGCGGAGCCGGCCGGTTACGTCCGCGCGCTCGGCCTGCACGTGCGCAGCATCGAGGTGATGGCCCAACGCGGCCTGCTGGAACGGTTCCTCGCGCACGGCAAGCAGTACGAGGTGGGCGGCTTCTTCGCCGGCCTCGGCACCGTGTGGCCCGACGGGCTCGACACCGCCCACTCGTACGTCCTCGGCATCCCGCAGCCCGTCACCGATCGCCTGCTGGCTGAGCGCGCCACCGAGCTCGGTGCCGAGATCCGGCGCGGTTGCGAACTGGTCGGGCTGAGCCAGGACGCGGACGGGGTGACCGCCGTGCTGGCCGACGGTACGCAGCTGCGCTCGCGCTATCTCGTCGGCTGCGACGGGGGCCGCAGTACGGTGCGCAAGCTGCTCGGCGTCGGATTCCCCGGCGAGCCCACCCGGGTGGAGACGCTGCTGGGCGAGATGGAGCTGACTGCGGAGCCGCAGACGCTGGCTGCCGTGATGGCGGAGGTACGCGCGACGCAGAAGCGGTTCGGCGCGGCGCCGTTCGGGGACGGGGTGTACCGCGTGGTCGTACCCGCCGAGGGGGTGGCGGAGGACCGCGCGGTCCCGCCGACCTTCGAGGAGTTCAAGGAGCGGCTGCGGGCCGTCGCCGGCACCGACTTCGGCGTGCACTCCCCGCGCTGGCTGTCGCGGTTCGGTGACGCCACCCGGCAGGCCGAGCGCTACCGGGTGGGCCGGGTACTGCTGGCGGGCGACGCGGCGCACATCCATCCGCCGACCGGCGGGCAGGGCCTCAACCTCGGTATCCAGGACGCCTTCAACCTCGGCTGGAAACTGGCGGCCGAGGTGAACGGCTGGGCACCGAAGGGGCTGCTGGACAGCTACGAGGCCGAACGGCACGCGGTGGCGGCCGACGTACTGGACAACACCCGTGCGCAGATGGAGCTGATGTCCACGGAGCCCGGCGCCCGGGCGGTGCGCCGGCTGCTGTCCGAGTTGATGGACTTCGAGAACGTGAACCGGTACCTGATCGAGAAGATCACCGCCATCGGGGTCCGCTACGACGTCGGCTACGACGTCGGCGAGGGCCACGCACTGCTCGGCCGGCGGATGCGGGACATCGCACTGAAGCGCGGTCGCCTCTACGAACTGATGCACCGCGGCCGCGGGCTGCTGCTGGACCGGACCGGCCGGCTCTCGGTGGCCGGCTGGTCGGACCGCGTCGACCACGTCGTCGATGTGGTCGACGCCGGCGAGGAACCGGGGGCACTGGACGTGCCCGCGGTACTGCTGCGGCCGGACGGCCACGTGGTGTGGGCCGGCGACGACCAGCAGGAGCTGCTCGACCGGCTGCCCCGCTGGTTCGGGGCGGCCACTGGATCTGCGTAGGTCGCTTCCGCTTCCTCACTGTTCGGTAACTCTTGGTCAGGTACGCATGCCGCATGGGCTGTTCTGTGCCGTTTTGATGACCGCGGCTGCCGCTAGGTTCTGATCCACACCGGCGACTTTCAGCCATGGGCGTGGAGATTTTCTCCTTGGGGAAGCAGTGAACCTTCAAAAGACATCGGGTACCCGTCGGCAGGCCCGCCGGCCGCGGCCGGTGCGACGGCTGCCCGTCGGCTGGTCGGCCGTCCTTGCCTTCGACCTACTGGCCACCCTCCTGACCTCCCTCGGCCTGTGCGCCGCCAGCGTCCTGCTGCCCGGGATCACGGAGGACTACGGGCCCGCCACCCGGCCCACCTCGCCCAGGGCCCTCGCCGTCCTCGCGGCCGCCCTCGCGCTGATCACGTCCCTGGCGGTGACGGCGACCCTGCTCGCACGCGCCAGGACCGACCGCTCCCGCCGACTGGCCCTGTGGCTCTCGGCCGTACGTCTCGCGCTGCTGCTGCTCGCCGCGGCGGCTCTCATCACGTACGGCGTCTTCGGGATCGAGCTCGTCTGACCGCCTCACGCGCCGTCAGCCCGGTCCGCCCTGAACGGGATCGGGAGGCGGACGTGTAGCCGGGACACCCCGGGGCAGGCGCGCCGTGACGGACACGGATCGATGAAGGGAGCTGTTTTCCCATGTCAGAGAACGTCTGGGCCTACCGCCTCACCGTTGGCCGCCTCGCGGATGTGGACCTCTCCGGCTACAAGGTGGAGGCGACCGACGGCACCATCGGCAAGGTCGACAAGCACTCCGACGAGGTGGGATCCGCCTACCTGGTCGTGGACACCGGCCCGTGGATCTTCGGCAAGGAGGTCCTCCTCCCGGCGGGTACCGTCACCGGTATCGATCTGGAGGAGAAGAGCGTCCAGGTCGGACTGACCAAGGAACAGATCAAGAACGCCCCCGAGTTCGTGCGGGACGTGCACCTGCAGGACGCCGACTACCGGGAGGCGCTCGGCGGCTACTACGGGATCTTCCCGCCCCGCTGGCTGTGACCCCCGGCCGCAGCACCCGCCCGACACCCGGGGTGCCGAGCCGTGACCACGGCTCGGCACCCCGGGTGTGGCACGCCCGCCGGGCTCAGCTCCCCCCGGCGCAGGTACCGTGGGGGTTGTACAGCGGTACGTCGTACCAGCCGCTGGTACCGCCGGGCCGCTGGATCGAGAACACGACCACGCAGCGGGTGCCGAGTGCGGAGACCATGGCGGAGTTCGCGTGCCAGGCGAACTCCGTGCTCACGAACTGGTTCCACCTGTTGCGGTATTCCAGCCGGACCCCGACGCGGCAGTAGCCGGGCCCACCCACCTTGGTGATGTTCGCGTACATGGTGTTCGGGTGCGGGTTGGCGGTGGTGTAGCCGAAGTGCGCGTCCGCCACGCATTCACTGGCGCGGAACTGTACGTCGTTGGTTCCGTTCGACCAGATGATCTGGTCCCCGGGGTTGGCGTGTGCCGGGCCGGCGGGAAGAACCACTGCGAGGCCGACGGCGGCTGCCAGCGCCCCCACGGACCTGGTGAGCGCCTTCGCCCTCGTCACCTTCGTCCTCGTCGCTTCCTTCGTCCTCGTCGCTTCCTTCGTCCTCGTCGTCTTCTTCGCCTTCGTCCAGGTCGCTCGCACGGGATCCGCCTCTCGCTCGCCCACCGGCCGGTCCGGTGGGGTTACGGCGCCACGATGGCGGGGCGGGCGCATTGGCCGGGCGGCGCGGGCGGAAAGAACCCAGCTCAGCAGGGGCGGGTGGGCGGACAACGGGATTGTCCACGGACAACGAGCCAATAATTGGTGCACATTCGCGCAATACTGGTGCAACCATGGTGCAGTCTTCTTCAACAGGAAAGGCCTCGCCATGGATCAGCTCCCCCCTCACCCCGACAGCGAGCGGTACTCCGTCACCCTCTGCCCCCCGGCCGTCACCATCGTCTCCGAGCTGACCGCCGCGACCGGCGTCAGCAAGTCGGACGTGATCAACCGGGCGGTGCTCCTGCTCGGGTTCATCGAGCGCGAACGTGCCAAGGGCAACGACCTGATGGTCCGCGACACCTCCGGCGCCCTGGAGCGCATCCACATCATCTGAACGACGTCCCCCACGCCCCCTACGCCGTGCGCCCGGCGCGGCCCATACTGGGCACATGGCAAGGGAGACGACGACCGTCCAGCGGATCAGACGCCAGGCCGGCGAGGCGGTCTTCCTGCGCGTGGCCGGGCCCGACGGGCCCGAGAACAGGGCGCGGATCCACACGACCCCCGGGCCCCGCTGGTTCGCGCCGGAGCGGCCGGTCCGGCGGGTGCACGGGGACGCGTCGATGTTCATCGGCGGGCTGGCCGCCCTGCTGCTCCAGTCCCTGCACCCCCTCGCGATGGCCGCCGTGGCCGCGCATTCGGGCTACCGGGGCGACCCGTGGGGCCGGCTGCACCGGACCAGTACCTTCCTGGCCTTCACCACCTTCGGTACCAGTGCCGACGCCGAGGCGGCCGTGGCCCACGTACGCGAGGTGCACGGCCGCATCCGGGGCCGGACGGCCGACGGCGTGCCGTACCGGGCCGACGATCCGGAGCTGCTGACCTGGGTGCACATCGCCGAGGCGGAGTGCTTCCTGCGGGCCCACCAGCGGTACGGCAGGCGCCCGTTGGACTCCGCGGGCCGCGATGCGTACCTCGCCGACACGGCGCGCGTGGCCCGCGCGCTGGGCGCGGACCGGCCACCGGAGAGCATGCGGGAACTGGCCGTGCTGATGGCGCGGTACCGGCCCGACCTGCGGCCGACGGCGGCCTCCCGGGACACCGCCCGATTCCTGCTGACCGATCCCCCGCTGCCGGGGGCCGCCCGGTGGCCGTACGCACTGCTGGCGGCTGCAGCGGTCGATCTGCTGCCGCCCTGGGCGAGGGCGGCCGTGGCCGGCGAGGCTTCCGCCGCCGCACGGATACCGCCCGTTGCCGCTCGCGCCGGTGGCCACGCCGTGACCCGGGCGATCCGCTGGGCACTGCCCCCGGCTCCCCCGGCCCCGCCTCCCGCTCCGTCGCACTGAGGCCGGTACCGGTTTTCGGTATCGGTACCGGTATCGGCCCAGGCCGGTCAGTACTCCTCGTCGGGGTACCCCCAGCGGATCTCCGGCCGGGCGCCCGCCGCCACTTCGGCGACCGTCGCCGCGAAGAGCCCCTCGAAGTGCGGCTGCCACAGGTAGAAGCGGGAGATGCCGAGCGGGAAGTCGGACTCCCCGGAGACGAAGAACGCGCCGTCGTCGTCCACGGCCACCCCGATGGTCACCTGGCCGGCTATGTCCTCCTCGTACATCAACTGCTGGAGGGCGCGGACGATGTGCCAGGCCTGCGGTTCGTCGGCGACCCCGGTGACGGTGAAGGCAAGATCGATATTCACTGACATGCCGGAAGGATAGGCGGAGCCACCGACAATCCCCGCCCGGGTTCTCCCTGTTGAGGGCGCCGGCCCGCGGCCCCGGCTACGGGCGGGTGGCGGTCACGAGGTAGTAGTCCAGGATCTGCTGTTCCCAGGCGGCCAGGAAGTTCCGGGGCCAGGTGCCCGGCTCCCACAGGCGGGCGAGCCAGCGGTCCCAGCCCGGCCAGACCTGCGGGCCGATCGATGCGACCCGGACGTCGGCGAAACCGGCTTCGGTCAGGGCGTCGGCGAGCCGGGAGACGGGCCGGGCGATGTCCAGGCCGCTCGCGAACGAGTCGAGCAGCCCGGCGAGCCGCTCCGCGGACTCGGGCGCACCGCCCACGCTGAAGAAGCTGGTGACCGCGACCCGGCCGCCGGGGCGAAGCACCCGCGCCGCCTCCCGGGCGAAGGCGGACAGGTCCGGGAAGTGCTGGGCCGCCTCGACGCTGTAGAGGCAGTCGAACTCCGCATCGCCGAGCGGCAGATCCTCCGCCGCTCCGAGGACGAAGCGCAGCCGGTGCGGCTGCGCCTCGAGGAGCGGTGAGTTCGCCTCGCGGGCCCGTTGGAGCTGCTGGGGGTGGATGTCGATGCCGGTGATGGCCGCGGGACCGTACTCCTCCAGCGCGAGGGCGCACCCGAGGCCGAGACCGCAGCCGACCTCGACGGCCCGGCCGCCGCCGGGGGCCGCCGCGTCCAGGACGTGCCGGTAGAGGTCCTGTTCGCTACGGATCCGGTCGCCCTGCGACAGGGGCCCTTCGAGGTCGACGGCCCGCCAGTAGCCGAAGTTGATGAACCCTCCGGCGAACACCGGTACGGCGCTGAGATCGGCCGGACCGTACGTCTCCCACACCTCGGGCCGTACGACCGGAGCGGGCTGCGAAGCCCGCTGTGCGCGCTCACCCGACGCCACCACCCCACCACCTCCCCATGACGGGGGCCTTCGGCCCCGGCGCACCCAGTGTGGCCGGTGGAGCCCCGCCCGCGACAGAGGGCCCACCTCCGTCCGGCCGCGAACATGGATACGAGCCCTCACCCGGTAACCGTTCGTTGTTTGCCGAAATCATGGGGCATCCTGGACGTATGAACCAGATGCATACGGAGCCTGCGTCGCCCTCGTGCGGACCGGCCCCCGCGGCCCTCCTGGCCGCCTTCGCCGGCGCCCTCGCCGACGAGACGCGGGCCGCGATCTGCATGACCCTGCTGGAGGGGCGCGCCTGGACCGCGGGCGAGCTGGCCCGGATCACTTCGGTGGCGCCCTCCACCATCAGCGGCCATCTGACCCGGCTGCTCGAGGCGGGCATCTGCGTGACCGAGCGGCAGGGCCGCCACAGTTACGTGCGCATCTCCGACGGTGCGACCGCCCGGCTGCTCGACGATCTCGCCTCGCACGCGATTCCGGACCGGGACGCGGCCCACGCCGTGCCCGTGGTCTCCGCGCCGGACCCGCTGGCCCGCGGCCGGACCTGCTACGACCATTTCGCCGGGCGGCTCGGCATGGCGGTGACGGACGCGATGGAGCGGCGCGGGCTGCTGCGCACGGAGGACGTCTTCGAACTGACGGAGGCCGGGCGGGCCTGGTGCGCCGAGGCCGGCATCAGCCTCGCCGACGAGGGGCGCAGGCGGCTGGCGAGTTCCTGCCTGGACTGGACGGAGCGGCGCCGCCACCTGGGCGGCCTGGCCGGGGCGCGCCTGTGCGCGCGGGCACTGGAGGAGCAGTGGGTCGTGCGCCCGGCAGGTGGCGGGCGGGCGTTGGAGGTGACCGAGGCCGGGGAGCGGGCCTTCGGCGAGCTGCTGGGGCTCACGGCGCAGGCATGGCGCTGAGCCGCTGAGCCGCTGAGACGTGGCGGCGGGCGTGGGGGCCGGGAGGCAGGGCCGGGTGCGCGTGGAGCGTTCATGGAGCACGGCTCCACATCCAGCCATTAATTCGGTCGACACCGAAATGTTGCGGTCGTAGGGTGGGCGTATGACGTTCCGCTCGAGTTCGATCCCGCCCGGCGTCCTCACGGTCGGCGCCGTCACCTTCACGGTGTTCGCCTGGGCCTCCGCCTTCGTGTCCATCCGCAGCGCGGGGGCCGCCTATTCGCCCGGCGCACTGGCCCTCGGCCGGTTGCTGGCCGCCTCGCTGGTGCTCGTCGTGCTGGTCCTGGTCCGCCGCCAGGGCCTGCCGCCCCGCGAGGCCTGGCGGGGGATCCTCGTATCCGGCGTCGTCTGGTTCTGCGGCTACACGATCGCGCTGAACTGGGGTGAGCGGCTGGTCGACGCGGGCACGGCCTCGCTGCTCGTGAACACCGGGCCCATCCTCATGGCGCTCCTCGCGGCCCGTCTCCTCGGCGAGGCCCTGCCCCCGCGGCTCCTCGTGGGCATGGCCGTCTCCTTCGCCGGCGCGGTGGTCGTGGGACTGTCCATGTCGTCCGGGGACGGCGGCTCCACCTCGGTGCTCGGCGTCGCGCTCTGCCTGCTCGCTGCGGTGGCCTACGCGACCGGCGTCGTCGCCCAGAAGCCGGCACTCTCCTACGGCACGCCGCTCCAGGTCACCACCTACGCCTGCCTGACGGGAGCCGTGGTCTGCCTGCCCTTCACGGGCCAGCTGCTCGCGGAGGTGCCCGACGCACCGGTGTCCGCGACCCTGAACATGATCTACCTGGGCGTGGTGCCGACCGCCCTCGCCTTCACCACCTGGACCTACGCCCTGGCGCGGATGCCCGCCGGCAAGCTGGGCGCGACCACGTACGCCGTCCCCGCCATCGTCGTCCTGCTCAGCTGGACCCTCCTCGGCGAGGTACCCGCCTGGCTGACCCTCCTCGGCGGGGCGCTGTGCCTGGCCGGGGTGGCGGTTTCCCGGTACGCACCGCGCTCGGCGCGCACCCCCGCCGAGGACAGCCCGCTCGGCGCGGGCCGTACCTGATCCCACCCGTCCCACGTCCCCCATCCCGAAAGGCAAGCAATCCATGAGGATCCTCACGGTCGGCGCGGGTGCCGTCGGCGGCTTCTTCGGCGCCCGGCTCGCGAACGCGGGCCAGGACGTCTCCTTCCTGGTCCGGCCGGGCCGCGCGAAGGCCCTGGAAGCGCGCGGCCTGCGCGTGACGGGCCAGGGAGAGCAGCTGCACCTCGCGCCGCGCCTGGTGACGGCGGACGCGGTGGGCGGACCGTACGACCTGGTCCTGCTCTCCGTGAAAGCGACCGCATTGACCACGGCCCTGGCCGACATCGAACCCGCCGTCGGCCCGGACACCGCCGTCGTACCCCTGCTCAACGGCGTGGCGCACCTCGACGCGCTCGTCGCACACCTCGGGGCGGGCGCAGTCCTCGGCGGTGTCGCGAAGGTGGTCACCACCCTGAACGAGGACGGCGACATCCTCCGCATGGCGCCGCCCGCGGTCATCCTGACCGGTGAGCTCGACGCCCGTCCGTCGGCCCGCGTGGACTCGATCCGTACCGTCCTGGCCGAAGCCGGCATCGACTCGCCGGCGACCGAGGACATCGTCGCCGCCATGTGGCACAAGTGGGTCTTCATCTCCACCCTCGTCGCCCTGACCTGCCTGATGCGCGGCACGGTCGGAGAGGTGAACGCCGTTGCGGGCGGGCCCGATCTGGCGGCGGCCCTGATCGCCGAGACGACGGCGGTGGCGGAGGCCGCGGGTCACCCGGTGACCGGGGCCGAGCTCGCCTTCACCACGTCGACCGTCACGGCGCCGGGCTCCCCGCTCACCCCGTCCCTGTACCGCGACCTCGTCGCGGGAGCGCCGACGGAGGCCGACCACGTCCTGACCGACCTCACCCTGCGCGCCCGCGCGCTGGGGGTGGCCACTCCCCTGCTGGACCTCGCCGACCTCCAGCTGCGCGTGCACGAGCAGCGGCTGTCCGCGGCCCGCGCCTGAGGCCGTGTCCGCGGCTGCGGCTGCGGCTGCGGCTGCGCGGGCTGCCGTACGCCTCACCCGGATGCCCGGTCCACTGGGCATCCGGGCCGGGGCGCCGTTGACTGGGAGTCCGGAAGTTCCGAACACCCGTGGAGGCATGGTGACAGCGCTGGCGTGGATGCGTGGTGCGGCAGGTGTGGTGGCGGTCTCGCTGGTGGCGCTCGGCGCCGCGGGCTGCTCGGACGGCGACAGCACCCCGTCCGGGGCCGTCTCCAGCGCCGCGTCGGCGGTGCAGTCGGCGGGCGAGGCGGTCTCGTCGGCGGCGGCCGAGGCCAAGCGGGCCGCCGAGTCGGCGGCTGCGGTGGCGCAGGACAAGCTCGCCGAGGTGAAGGGCGGGGTCGATGCCAAGGGCCAGGTGACCCTGGGCTCGGTGGCGACGGACGCGGACGGGTACACGACGGTGCCCGTGACCGTGCAGAACACCGACGACGCGTCGAAGTCCTTCGCGGTGCAGGTCGAGTTCAAGGACGAGTCGGGCAACCTCATCGACACGGTGGTGACCACGATCACGGACGTCGCCGCCAAGGGCACGGGCCAGGGCACGGCCCGCAGCACGCACAAGCTCTCCGGCACGGTGACGGCCCAGACCGGCAAGGCCCTGCGCTACTGAACCCCCTCCTCCCTGCCGTGCGGTGGTGACGCCGGGGCCCGGTGCGACTCGCGGGCGCCGCATCGCCCCACCGGACTCGGCGGCGGGGTATACGTCCTCCA
This sequence comes from Streptomyces sp. Sge12, assembly GCF_002080455.1. Taxonomy (NCBI): domain Bacteria; kingdom Bacillati; phylum Actinomycetota; class Actinomycetes; order Kitasatosporales; family Streptomycetaceae; genus Streptomyces; species Streptomyces sp. Sge12. Next base: position 7,825,566 of record NZ_CP020555.1, on the reverse strand, counting down.
GGGCCTGCCCGATGCCTGCGAAGGGAGCGGTCGCCGTGGAACGAACCACCTGCTGTGTGGTGGGAGGAGGGCCCGCGGGGATGGTGCTGGGCCTGTTGCTGGCCCGGGCCGGGGTGGAGGTGACCGTGCTGGAGAAGCACGGCGACTTCCTTCGCGATTTCCGCGGTGACACCGTGCACCCGTCGACCCTGTCGCTGCTGGACACCATCGGCCTGGCCGACCGCTTCGCCGCGCTGCCGCAGCGGCGGGTCACCTCGGTACAGCTGCCCATCGGGCCCGACCGGTCCCTCGTCACGGTCGGGAACATCGGGGCGCTGCACGGGAAGTACAACTACATCGCGATGGTGCCCCAGTGGGACCTGCTCGACCTGCTCGCCGACGAAGCGGGCCGGGAGCCTTCGTTCCGACTGCGCATGAACACGGAGGCCACGTCCTTCCTGATCGAGCGCGGCAGGGTCACGGGCGTGCGCTACCGCACGGCCGACGGCGGCACCGGCGAGCTGCGGGCCTCGCTGACCGTGGCCTGCGACGGGCGCGGCTCCCTGGCCAGGGCCCTTCCCGAGCTCGGGCTGGAGGACTTCCCGTGTCCCCTGGACGCGTGGTGGTTCCGGATGCCGCGCCGCGAGGAGGATCCCAGCGGGCTCGTCGGCGGCATCGGGGACCGGCTCTTCGTCGCGCTCATCGACCGCGGCGACTACTGGCAGTGCGCGGCGCTCATTCCCAAGGGGACCGATGCGCGGCGCCGCGCGGAGGGCCTGGAGCCGTTCATGGCCCGGTTCACGGAAGCCGTCCCCTGGCTCGCCGACCGGGCCGACGCCGTCACCTCCTGGGACGAGGTCAAGCTGCTCGACGTACGCCTCGACCGGCTGCGCCGCTGGCATCGCCCGGGGCTGCTCTGCATCGGCGACGCCGCTCACGCGATGTCGCCGGTCTTCGGCATCGGCATCAACCTCGCCGTGCAGGACGCGGTGGCCGCTGCCCGCCACCTCGTGGGCCCGTTGCGCGAGGGGACCGTGGGACTGCGGGACGTACGCCGGGTGCAGCAGCGGCGCATGCCCACGACGGTGGCGACCCAGGGCCTCCAGCGGGTGGCCCACGCCCAGGTCATCGAACCACTGCTGGCCGGCCGCGTCGCGTTCGGCAATCCCCGGCGGGCCAAGCGGCTGACCGAGCTGATCACCGAGTCGCGTTGGCTGAACCGGCTGCCCGCCTACTTCCTCGCCTACGGAGCCCTGCGCGAGCGGCCCCCGAAGGAATCGCTGCGCTGACCTCTCCGAAACGACCGCCCACCATGGCCGGAAAGCGACGTATCGGGAGCCTTGGGCATATAACCTCACCTTGCAGAGCGAGGACGACGTGACGACGCGCTTCGGGAGGCATCATGAGCGAGCAGCCGCCGGCCCTTCTTCCCTACGCCGACCCGGCCTTCGTCGCGGACCCGTTCCCCCTGTACCGGCAGCTGCGCGAGGACGGCCCCGTGCGCCGCGTCGTCATCGCGGGCGGCCTGGACGCCTGGCTCGTCACCCGCTACGAGGACGGACTCGCGGCCCTGTCCGACTCCCGCCTGAGCAGCGACGTACGCGATGCCTCGGACGCCCGGCTCCTTCAGCAACTGCCCGAGACCGAACGCGAGTCGATGCTGAGCAACATGCTGCGCAGCGATCCGCCCGACCACACCCGGCTGCGCCGGCTGGTCTCCAAGGCGTTCACCGCCCGCCGCGTGGCCTTGATGCGGCCGCGGATCCAGAGCATCACCGACCGGCTGCTGGACGACATCGCCCCGGCCGGCCGTGCCGATCTGGTGGCGGACTTCGCGCTGCCGTTGCCGGTCACGGTGATCAGCGAACTCCTCGGGGTTCCGGTGGACGACCGCCACGAGTTCCAGGGCTGGACCGATCGCATGATCAGGCGGGGCGCGGAGCCGCCGGACCCGGCCGTGGTCAACGAGGCGTGGCAGCACATGCGCGGCTACGTGACCGGGCTCATCCACGCCAAGCGGGCGCACCCCGGTGACGACCTGCTCAGCGGCCTCGTCACCGCCCGGGACCAGGAGCAGCGGCTGAGCGAGGACGAGCTGGTGGCCATGGTGTTCCTGCTGCTGGCGGCGGGCTACATCACCACGGTCAACCTGATCGGCGGGGGCATCGCGATGCTGCTCGCCGAGCCGGCCCAGCTGGACCTGCTGCGGTCCGATCCCGGTCTGCTGCCGGGCGCGATCGAGGAGCTCCTGCGCTACGACGGCCCGGTCAACCCGGGTATCGCGCGGTTCGCGCGCGAGGAGGTGGAGATCGCGGGTGTGACCGTACCGCGCGGCGCGACCGTGCTGATCGGCTCGGCCGTGGCCGACCGCGATCCGGCCCGCTTCCCCGACCCGGACCGCCTGGACATCACCCGGCAGGACAATCCGCATCTCGCCTTCGGGCACGGCATCCACTACTGCCTGGGGGCTCCGCTGGCCCGGTTGGAGGGCCAGATCGCCATCGGTACGGTCCTGCGCCGGCTGCCCGGGCTCGCCCTCGCGGTACCGCCGGGCGAGATCCCCTGGCGCCCCGGCGGGCTGCGCGGGCCCGAGAGCCTGCCGGTGACCTTCACCCCGGGCCGCTGAGCGGGGACGGGACACGGCCCGGTCCGGTCCGGTCCGATTCGCGCGCGGGGCCGGGGCGTCAGCCGCCCTCCGCGGAGAAGTGCTGGTAGTCGGGTGGACTCCAGCGGCCGCCCCAGTACCAGCCGGCCTCGCGGAAGGCCCGGGTCACCGCGCCCTCCGGGGTGACCATCCCGGGTCGGGCGCGGCCGCGGTCGAGGTAGGTGCGGCCGTTCGGGGGATGGCTGGTGCCCTGGACGTCGACGTACGGGTTCTCGACCGGGTTGATGTCGATGGCGTCGCCCCACGCGTGCCGGGACAGTTTGCCCGGGTCTCCGGTGACCGGTCGGCAGTTGAAGGCGGAGGTGTTGTCGTCGGCCATCGCCGCGATGTCGCTGCCGCCGTACTCGGCGGTCACCTGCATGCGGCGGATGGGGAAACGGGCGGTGAAGGCCGTGCCGAAGACGCGCAGGACGGGGTCCACGACGTCCTCGTGGACCACCAGCTCGCCGCGGTGCACCTTGCCGTCGAAGCCCCAGTGGTTCATCGACACGAGCCTGAGCCGCTCCGGCGGTACCGGACACCCCGGGTGGTAGGTTGCGCCCAGCTTCTCCGGGGGGACGGTCGTCACGTGCGCGGAGAGCGTCTGCACCGCGGGCTCGGGCAGGGCCTGGAGGTGCGTTTCGGTCTTCGCCGCCGTACACGACAACACGGTCGCGCACAGGGTGCCTGCCAGGACCGCGCAGGCGAGGCGATGGCTCACCTTTCCACCGTAGGCACGCCCGGCGCGGTGGGCATGCCGGCCGCGATCCGGGGCCGCCGGGATGGCCGGGACGGCCCCCGACGACCGGGGCGGGGTCTCAGAGCGCCCCGGCGGCGGCTGCGGGATCAACCGGCAGCCGGGGACGGGACCGGGCGGCGAGTACGGCGACGTCGTCCTCCGCGTGGTCGGCGTCGAGGGCCGCCACCACGGCGTCCACCACCGCGTTCACACCGGCCCCCGGCGGCAGGCGCACGGCCGCCAGCCTGGCCAGCGAGACGTCGATGTCCTCGCCCCGGCGTTCCACCAGCCCGTCGGTGAACATCAGCAGGGTCTCCTGCGGGGTGATGGTGCGCGTGACGGCTTCGTAGCCGCCGACCCCGGTGCCCAGGGGCGGGCCGACCGGGACGTCGACCAGGGTGGCCGAGCCGCCGGCGCCGAAGACCGCCGGCGGCAGATGGCCGGCGCCGGCGAACATCGCGACGCCGCGCGCGGGATCGACCCGTACGAGCAGGCAGGTCGCGGGCCTGCGGCCCGCGTCCCCGGCGGCCAGGGCGTCGAGCTGGCGCAGCACGCGGTGCGGGGCGAGGTCGGTCGACGCCACGTCCCGCAGGGTGGAGCGGTAGGCGTTCATGTCCACCGCCGCGTCGAGGCCGTGGCCCATCACGTCCCCGACGACGAGGAGGGTGCGGCCGTAGTGGAGGCGGACCGTCTCGAACCAGTCGCCTCCCACCAGGGCCCGGGGGCCGGCCGGCAGGTAGCGGCTGGCCACCTCCAGGTTCGGGTGCGGCCGGCCCGGTTCCGACACGAGCGCCCGCTGCAAGTGCGACACGGTGTCCTCGGTGGCGGCCAGCTGCCGCGCGTGCCCGAGGTGCACCGCCGCCAAGCGGGCCGCGAAGTGCACGGTGGCCGCTTCGTGGTCGCTGAACGCCGTCCGGGCGCGTACGGCAGTCAGCAGGCCGTGCACCCGGTGCCCGTCGGGCAGCGGGACCGACAGGACGTGGACCGGGACGCCGCCGGCGACCGTCACCCACGCGGAGAGCGGGTGACCGCCGTCGGTCGCCCGTGGGGAGGGCGTCCCGTCGCTCCCCGCCGCCAGCAGCTCGTCGGCTCCGGCCGTGGCCGCACGGAGGGGCCCGCCGTCCTCGTCCAGGAGGTCCACGGCCACCGCGTCGCACACGTTCCGGAACAGGAAACCGGCCAGTTCCTCGCAGGTGGTCACCGCGTCGAGGGTCGTGCCGATCCGCTCCACGGCGGCCTCGGTCGCCCGGACACGCGCCAGCAGCCCCTCATGCCCACCGGCAGGCCCGGTGGACCTCCCGTCTCGCTGCGGCAAACGGACCTCCTCGCCGTCCTCGCCCCGGACCTCCGAAGCAGCCACTCCAGCAGGAGCACCGGTCACGTTCACGCGCGCCGCGCCCCACGGCCCGCGGCGCGGGGCTGTCGTCGAGGGGCGGTCCGCGGTCGATATTCGCTTGCACCCCATCGTCGCTCGGTCCACGGTCGACCGACACCGCACGGAAGAAGTGAAGATGACCACGCATCCCCATCCGGTCGACCACGAGCTGATCGAAGCCGCGGCGCACATCGCCCGCACGCGTTGCCGGAGCGAGAACCACACCATGGCGGCGGCCGCCCGCGCCGGCGACGGCCGGATCGTCACCGCGGTGAACGCCTACCACTTCACGGGAGGCCCGTGCGCCGAGCTCGTCGTCATCGGCGCGGCCGCCGCCCAGGGCGTGCACGACTTGGACACGATCGTCGCCGTGGGCGACCGCGACCGGGGGGTCGTGCCCCCGTGCGGGCGCTGCCGCCAGGTCCTCCTGGACTATTTCCCCTCCCTCAGGGTGATCGTCGGGGCGGGCGATCGTGTCCGCAGCGTCCCGGTCGCCGACCTGCTGCCCGAGAGCTACGTCTGGGCCGACCACCAGCCGGCCGACGAGTAGCGCACGGGACCCGCCCGCGGGACCTGCCCGCGGGCGGGGCGGAGGTGGCGTGCGGCAACTCGGTCGAACGCCCACGCGAGTGGCCAACTCCCGCGGCTCGCACGGGTGATGGCCGTACGGTGCGGATGCCCGCCACCGGGCCCCGAGGGCGTATCGTGCCCGCATGCCCGCCGATCTGATCCGTATCGTCTCCCGCGACTCGCCGATGGCCCTCGCCCAGGTGGAACGTGTCCGCGCCGAGCTCGCCGCGCTCCACCCCGGGATCGAGACCACCGTCCTGCCGGTGAAGACCACCGGGGACATGTGGATGGGAGACCTCTCCCAGGTGGAGGGCAAGGGCGCGTTCACCAAGGAGGTCGACGCCGCGATCCTCGCCGGGCACGCCGACCTCGCCGTGCACTGCGTCAAGGACGTCCCGGCGGACCGGCCGCTGCCGGCCGGGACCGTCTTCGCCGCGTTCCTGGAGCGCGACGACATCCGTGACGCCCTGATCCACCCGGGAGGGCTCACGCTCGACCGGCTCCCTCCCGGCACCCGGATCGGCACCTCCTCCGTACGCCGGATCGCCCAACTCGCCGCCGCGTACCCGCAGCTGGAGTGCGTACCGATGCGCGGCAATGCCAACCGCCGGCTGGAGAAGCTCGCCGCCGGTGAGGCGGACGCCCTTCTCCTGGCCGTCGCCGGCCTGCACCGCATCGGCCGCGCGGACGTCATCACGGAGATCATCCCGGTGGACACGCTCATGCCGCCCATCGGCGCCGGGGTCCTCGCGCTCCAGTGCCGCGAGGACGACGCCGTGCTCATCGACACCGTCAGCGCCCTCGGTCACCCCGACACCCACCGTGAGACGACGGCCGAGCGCATGCTCCTCCACGTCCTCCAAGGGCACTGCAACAGCCCGATCGCCGGGTACGCGCGGGCGGAGCGCGGAGGGGATCTGTCCCTGCGCGCCTGCGTGTTCTCGCCGGACGGCAAGGACGTCCTGAACGCCCACGAGTGGGCGGGCCGCCTCGACCCGGCCACCCTCGGCACGTCCGTCGCCGTCGCCCTCCTGCGACAGGGTGCCCGAGAGCTGATCGACAGCATTCCGCACTGACCGGGGGCCGTTGCCGCCGATGCCCGGCACTGCTGCGCCGACGCGCGTGCCCCGCGTCGGGCGGTGCGGCGCTGGTACGGCACCATGGCGGCCGTCCTGCGCCGGACCGGCCGCCCGGCCGGCTGACTGCCTCATTCCGGTGCGCGCTACCACCGTGCGGGCCGGACACCGGTGTCGGCGGGTCTGCCGAGGCGGGACGCGATGCGGAACCGCATCTCGCCCGCGGCCCTGCGGACCTCCTCGGGCTGCTCGTCGCTCTCGAGCACTCCCAGGAGCACCATCAGGGCGCGCGCCTCGTCGCCGCTGATCAGCTTCAACCGCTGTTCCGTCGCGCCGTCGAGCAGTACGTCCAATACGTCCAGTACGTCATCCATGCCCGTACCAACAGCGAACACCCCTGTGGGGTCACCGGTGCCCGGCGCTCAGAGCGGATCGCCGAGGGGGCCGTACTCGGCCTCCAGGTTCCTGGCCCAGTGCGCGGCGAAGTCGGGGCGGCTGCCGTCGGCGTCCGTGAACCCGTACTCCTTGTGGAGGTCCCAGGTGGCCAGCGCCCGGCCGGTCCTGGCGATGACGTCGGGGTCGGCCGCCAGCGCCACGACCGCGCGCCCCAAGTACGCGGGGGTCTCGGAGTGGGCGAAGTTCGGGTCATCGGCCGCGCCGTCACGCCAGTTGGCCTCGGTGACGCCGAAGTGCTCGAGCATCGCCTCCGACCGCAGGAACCCCGGTGTCAGTGCCACGGCCGCCACGCCGTGCGGCTTGAGCTCGGCGGCCTGCGCGACGGCGAGGCGGATCACGGCGGACTTCGCCATGTCGTAGAAGAAGGAGCCCCGGTAGCGGGCGGTGTTGCCGTCGGTGACTTCCACGACCAGGCCGCTCCTGCGGGCGACCATCAGCGGCAGCGCGTACCGGCTGGTGATCACATGGGTCTCGACCGCCTGCCGCAGGAGGCGCAGGCCCTGGTCGAGGTCCTGTTCCCACAGGGGGTGCTCCCAGTCGGTGAGCGGATCGCCGCCCCAGACGGAGTTGACCAGGATGTCGAGGCGGCCGTCCTGTTCGGCCGCGATGCGCGCCACCAGGGCCCGGACCTCCTCCGGGTCGCTGTGGTCGGTGCGGACCGCGATGCCCCGGCCTCCGGCATCGGTGACCTGCTGGGCCGTCTCCTCGATCGTCTCGGCGCGGTCGAGGTCGGAGCGGTGCGCTCCGCTGCTGCGGCCGGTGACGTAGACCGTGGCGCCGGCGGCTCCGAGCTCGACGGCGATGCCGCGTCCGCCGCCCCGGGTACCGCCCGCGACCAGGGCGACCCTGCCGGCCAGTTGTGGTGTCCGTATCGTCATGTCGTCTCCCAGTGGTGCGGCGGCTTCAGGCGGAGGGGGCGGCGAGGTGCGGGGCCAGGACGGCGTCGAGTCCGTGCCGGACGCGCCGGTCGAGGGTGCCCCGGCGGTCGAGCGCCCAGGCGAGACCCGTACCGGAGGTGACGGCCAGCACGGTCGCGGTGAGTTCCTCGGTGTCGGTCGCAGCGTCGAGTTCGCCCGCGGACACGGCCTCGGCGAGTAGCGCGGCGACCGCGTCGCGCTGGGCCCGGTGCACGGCGAGGGCCCTTTCACGGAGTTCCGGGTCGGTGAGATCGGCGCAGAGGAACGCCAGGTGATGGGCGAAGGTTTCGGGGGTCACCATCGGCTCCGCCCACTGCGTGATCAGCACGGTGAGGGCGCCCAGCGCCGAGCCCTGCTCGTCGCGGACCCGGTCGGGCAGGGCCGCGACGTCCCGGACGGACTGGTCGGCCAGTGCCAGGATCAGGCCGCGCTTGGATCCGAACCGCTGGACGAGCGTGCCGGGCACCAGGCCGACCCGGCGGGCGACCGCCGCCAGCGTCAGCCCGGAAGGTCCCACCTGCCCCATGACCTCGGTCGCCGCACGGAGAATCACCATGTCTTCCACGCCTCGGGGACGTCCTGCCCTCGCCATCACCACTCCGATTTAATACATGCACGTTCATTTATTAAAGCACTCCCTAGGGGAGGATGGAGTCCACGTATCCCCCGTCCACCCGCAGTGCTCCGCCCGTGGTGGCCGAGGCCTGGGGCGAGGCCAGGTAGACCACCATGTGGGCGATCTCCTCCGGTTCGATCAACCGCTGGAGCAGCGACTGGGGCCGGTGGGCGCGCATGAACGCCCGCTGCGCCTCCTCCCACGGCAGGTCCCGGTCGACCAGTTCGTAGACGAAGTCCTCGACCCCGCCGGTGTGCGTGGGGCCCGCGATGACGGAGTTGACGGTGACCCCCGTGCCGGCCGCCGCCTTGGCGAAGCCCCGGGAGACGGCCAGCAGCGCGGTCTTGGACATCCCGTAGTGGATCATCTCGGCGGGGACGGCCACCGCCGAGTCGCTGGCGATGTACTGGACGCGGCCCCAGGAGCGCTCCACCATGCCGGGGAGGTAGTGCCGCGTCATCCGGACCGCGGTGAGCACGTTCGTCTCGAAGTACCGCCGCCATTCGTCGTCCTCGATCTCCAGCGCCGGTGCCGATCCGAAGATCCCGAGGTTGTTGACGAGGATGTCGACGTGCGGGACCGCGTCGAAGACGGCCTGCGCCCCCTCGTCCGTGGCGATGTCGCCGGGCGCCGCAACGTACTCGCCGCCCCCGGCGGCGCCGAGCCGGGCGATGGCCGCCTCGACGGATTTCGAGCCGCGGCCGTTGACTGCCACCCGGGCGCCCGCGCCGGCCAGTCCCGCCGCGATGGCGGCGCCGATTCCCTGGGTGGATCCGGTGACCAGGGCCGTCCTGCCGGAGAGGTCGATGTGCACGCCGATACCTGCCTCGTCTGCCGCCGTGCGGCTGTCGCGTCCGTTGCCGTCCAGGTCACCGGTTCCCCGCCGCAGCCCTTTACCCACCCGGCGCAGGGCGGGCGGCGCGCTGCCCGCCCACCTGCGGGGTACGGCCACCGGCCGGCCCTACGGTGGACCGCATGGCCCCTGACGAGACGCTCCCCGCCGGGTCCCCGGGCGGCGCCGCCCCCGGACCGGACCACGAGCAGGCCTTCGATCGCGAGCCGCGGTTCGCCGCCGCGCGGCTGAAGGAACGGCTGTACGCGACCATCACCATGATCGCGGTGGTGATCGGGCTGGCGGGCTCCGAGCACATCAGCGCCCCCGGAGCCGCCGCGACCGTACTGACCACCGCGGTGGGCCTGTGGCTGGCCGCCCTGGTCGCGGACCAGCAGGCCCACCGCGTCGTCCACGGCCGTCTGGCGACCGGCCACGAGCTGCGCCGCATGCTGTCGATCAGCAGCCCGCTGCTGCTGTCCGCCGTGGGACCCCTGGTCCTCATCGCCTCGGCGGCGCTCGGGGTGATGGAGGTGGACACGGCCCTGCTGGTCTCGGCCGGGGTGAGCATCGCCGGGCTGTTCACCTGGGGCTGGTACGGCGGCATCCGCATGGGTGGCGGTACGGGTTTGGCGCTGCTGGCCGGGATCCTGGACGCGGCCATCGGCACCGCGGTCGCCCTGGTGAAGGCGGCCGCGGGCCACTGATCCGGCCGTGCGGGCGCGCGAACCCTGGACGCGCCGTAGCGTGGAAGCATCAGAGGCACTCCGCGGTGAGGGGCGATGCGCCATGACCTGGGCTTCGTGGACGACGACAGGGGTATACGCCGGACGCGGCGGAGTGAGCACCGACGAGGCGGGCATCCTCTCCGGGGACCTGACCGTGCACACCACCTGGTCGGCTCCGGAGGCCCATGTGGCCGTGCAGTACAGCGGCGGCTCCGACTGGTTCACCGTGACCGGCAGTCCGGTGCCCTGCGAGTCGGAGGAGGGCAGCCGCCTCCTGCACCAGGCCGTGGTGGACGCAGTACGGGTCGGCAAGGCGGCCTCGGTCCCCCGCAACCTGCCCGCGGACGCCCACTGGAGCCCGCCCGCGCCGGCTTCCTGATCGCCCGGTCACTTCGCCTCGGCGAGCCGGACCGCGTCGGCGCCGGCCGGGAAGCGCAGCCGGCCGGTCGTGTCGTGCGCGGCGCGCCAGACCGTCTCGGCCACGTCGCGCTCCGTCGTGTACAGGTCCTGGTTCGCGAAGTCGGCCAGGACCTTCTTCGTGAACTCCGCGTACGGCGCGGGCACGAGTTCGTCGGGCGATCCGTCGCTCGTCGCCCTGGTCCCGAAGTTCGTCGTGAAGCAGGCGCCCGGCTCGACCGTCCTGGCCCGCACGCCGAAGGGCTCGAGTTCGAGCGCGAGCGATGCGGTGAACCCCTCGACGGCCGTCTTGCTGGCCTTGTAGACGGCCGTGAGCGGCATGTGCCCCAGCACCACGCTGGAGGTCACGTTGACCACGACGCCGCTGCCGCGTTCGCGGAACCCGGGCAGCACCGCCTGGGTCACGGCCATCACGCCGAACGTGTTGGTCTCGAAGACCTCCCGCACCCGGGCCATGGGGGTGCCCTCGAAGACGCCGATCGAGGGGACACCCGCGTTGTTGACCAGGACGTCGACGGGTCCTGCGGCCTCGAGCGCGGCGGTGATGGTCTCGGGCCTGGTCACGTCCAGCTCGAGGACGCGGATCCGGTCCGACTCGGGCAGGATGCCGGCACGCGGGGTCCGCATGGTGGCGATGACGTTCCATCCCTGCTCGTGGAAGTAGAGGGCGGTCTCGCGCCCGTAGCCGGAGGAGGTGCCGGTGATCAGGACGGTCTTCATGGTGTGCCCCTCGCGATGGTGGTGGGATCGGGGATCCACGGAGCGACAGGCATTTTCCTGCTCCGCGGAAGAACCGCTGATTCCATTGAATCGCTCTGACCTGCGCAGACAGTAGAACTATCCTCGCTGCCCCTTGCACGATCCTCCCTAATGGCTCGGGTCGGCTCAGGGCAGGACACTCGCCGGGGCCCGTACGGTGTCCCGCAGCCGGGCCGCGTCCCGGCTCGGGGGCGCGCCGAACTGCCGGCGGTACTCACGGCTGAACTGCGAGGGGTTGTCGTAGCCGACGCGCTGGCCGACGCCCGTGACGTCGCCCGGGTGCGTGGCGAGCAGCAGCCGGGCCTCCTGGAGCCGGATCTGCTTCTGGAACTGGATGGGGCTCATCGCGGTCACCGCCTGGAACTGCCGGTAGAAGGCGGAGACGCTCATGCCGGCCAGGCGCGCCACGTCCTCGACGCGGAAGGGCTCGGCGTAGTGCTCGCGGATCCAGCGCACCGCGCGTGAGACGTGGCTGAGGCCGCTGTCGGCGAGGCCGAGCTGGCGCACCGCGGCCCCCTGCTCGCCGGTGATCAGCCGCCACAGGATCTCCCGCTTGACCAGGGGGGCCAGTACGGCCCGGTCCCGGGGTTCGTCGAGCAGGCGCAGCAGGCGGACCACCGCGTCCAGCAGGGCGGGCGGGGCGTCGCTGACGGCGATTCCCGACGGCGCGCCCGCCGCGGACCGCGGGGTGTACACAGCGGGACCGGCCTGTACCAGCAGTTCGGCGACGGCGGCCGGTTCGAGCGTGAGGCCGAAACCGAGGGCCGGGTGATCCGGGTCGGCCCGGGTGAACTGTCCGGTGACCGGCAGGTCGACGGATGCCACCAGGTACTGCCCGGCGCCGTACTCGTAGACCCTGTCCCCGAGGGCGAGCCGTTTGGCTCCCTGGGCGATGACCGCCAGGACCGTGCCGGACATCGACGGCGCCGGCGGATCCGACCGGTCGACCCGGGAGATCAGGACGCCGTCGATGGCGGTGCTCCAGTCGGAGCGGGCGTGCCGCGCCAGCAGGGTGCGGAGCTCATCGAGGTGCATGGCTCCATTGCAGCACCGTTTCGCGGTGTGCAGCCCGCCGTTGCGGGCGGACGACGCAGCGGGGGCGACCGCCCTGTGGTCGCCCCCGCCTGTTCATCGCGGCTCAGAAGTCATGCGCCGGTCCCGCGCTCAGAACTGGAGCGCCCAGGAGTCGATCTTGCCGGTGTCGACGTTCGCGTTGTCGTTCACCCGGAGCTTCCAGACACCGTTGGCGACCTCCGCGGAGGCATTGACGGTGAAGGTCTTGATGATGTTGTCCGCGCTGCCGCCGGTGCGGTTGTGCAGGGTGTAGACGGTGCCGTCGGGCGCGACCAGGTCCACCTTGAGGTCACCGATGTACGTGTGCTTGATGTCGACCGCGACGGTCAGCGCCGCCGGGGCGTTGCCGGCGACACCGCTGACGGTGACCGGCGACTCGACGGTGGCGTTGTCGTTGATCGCGTAGTCCGCGGCGTTCTCGAACCGCTTGCCGGGCGGGACGGTGCCGCCGTCGCCGACGTAGAGCAGCAGGTTCGGGGAGCCCGTGCCCGGGCCGGTCACCACGTTCGGGGTCGCGGCGGCCACCAGGGCGTCACGGACCTGCGCCGGGGTGCTGGCGGTGTTCTGCGCCAGGTAGAGCGCCGCCGCACCGACCACGTGCGGGGTGGCCATCGAGGTGCCGGAGATGGTGTTGGTGGCGGTGTCCCCGGTACCCCACGAGGAGGTGATGGAGGAGCCCGGCGCGAAGATGTCCAGGACGGTGCCGAAGTTGGAGTAGCTGGCCTTGGCGTCCGTGTTGGTGGTGGCGCCGACCGTGATGGCCTCGGCCACGCGGGCCGGGGACTTGGTCGAGGCGTTGGTGGACTCGTTGCCCGCGGCGACGCCGTAGGTGATGCCGGAGGCGATGGAGTTGCGCACGGCGGTGTCGAGCGCGGAGTCCGCGCCGCCGCCCAGCGACATGTTGGCCACGGCCGGCTTGACGGCGTTGCGGGTCACCCAGTCGATGCCCGCGACGACCTGGGCCGTCGTCCCGGAGCCGTTGTTGTCGAGGACGCGGACGCCGACGATCTTGGCCTTCTTGGCCACGCCGTAGGCGCCGCCCGCGACGGTGCCGGCGACGTGGGTGCCGTGGCCGTGGCCGTCCTGGGCGGTGTTGTCGTTGTCGATGGCGTCGTAGCCGTAGGAGGCGCGGGTGCCGAAGTCCTGGTGGGTGATGCGGACGCCGGTGTCGATGATGTAGGCGGTGACGCCCTCACCGGCCTTGTCCGGGTAGGTGTAGCTCTGGTTCAGCGGGAGCGCCCGCTGGTCGATGCGGTCGAGGCCCCAGGACGGCGGGTTGGGCTGGGTCGCGTCGACGGTGAAGACCCGGTTCTGCACGACGGACTTGACCGCCGGGTCGGCGGCGAGCTTCTTGGCCTGCGCCTCGGAGACCTCGACGGAGTAGCCGTTGAGGGCGGCGCTGTAGGTCTTGTCGATCTTCGCGCCGTAACGCTTGGCGACGGCCTTGCCGCTGTCGGCGGTGGAGCGGGCCGCGGTGTCGTTCAGGGTCACGATGTAGCTGCCGGAGATGGTTCCGGCGGCACCGGCGTTCTCGATGACGCCCTGTGCGCCGTTGTCTGCCGCCGAGGCGGGTAAGGCGGCGGCCGCGCCGAGCGCGAGCGCGACGACGGCGGTCGCGCTGATGCCGGCGATCTTCCGGCGGGTGTGACGCATCACGGACATGTGGGGGGTCCTCCTCATGGGTGCTGCACTGCGGGGACGAGGCGGGCTCGATAGCCATGCACATGTCAATGCATGGCCAACGGGCTGCCGCCCCCGAAAGGTTGACCCACCCCCCGCTCACTCACAAGAGGCGAACGGACGCGTAACATCCTTGCCATGTCGCAGTCATGATTGAGCAAAGGTGCACCGCACATGACGCGGGCACGGCCCGGATCGGGCCGGTCCGGGACAAGGCAGGCGGGCCGGCGTCCGGGCGCGCGGCGGGCACGGCCGGGACGGCGACCGACCCCGGACCTCGATTTCACGCCGGACCCGACGGCCGCGCGCAGACCGGCGGCCGCACCGGCTCACGGCGGCGCCACGCGGGTGTCGCGGCCGCCGCCTGGGAGGTTCTCGACCCGCCGGGTCGCGGGGACACCACCGCCGCGCCGTCCCGACCGAACGGGTTCACGCCAAAGGGAACTTCCCGGTTTCGATCCTGCCGCGTACGGTCCCGGGCCCGGTGCCGTGCACGGAACGCGCCGTGGCTGACGGCCGCGGAGCCGGCTCAGAGGGGGCCCACGACGGCCCGGAGGCGCCTCGGACGGCGTACGGGGCACCGGGCGGACCGAGTTGTGAAATTTTTGTGCCCGCAGCCCCGCCCGGGACGGGTGGGGGGCACAAGGGTGGCGGACCGTAGCCGGTCCGCCACGGCCGAGTCGGCACGGGTCGTGTCCGCACGGTCGAATTCGCCGCGCGCGAGCGCGGAAGGGCCGGCGCGCGTGTGCCCGCGCGCCGACCCGTCCGTGTGGACAGCTGCTTCGGTCAGCAGTCGCCGTGGTCGTAGCCTCCGCCCCAGTCGTCATCGTCGTCGTACCAGCCGTGGTGGCCGCCGTAACCGTGGTCGTCGTCGTCCCAGCCTCCGCCGGTGACATACGTGGGCGCGTGCGTCGGAGCTGCCGCCGAGGCCGTACCTGCGGCTCCGAGAGCGGCGCCACCTGCCATCAGAACACCGATGGCGGACACCGCGAAGAGTCGCTTCACTCTCAGTGCTTGCATGGTTCGAACCCTTCTTTTCCGTTGTCGTGCCACGCATTCGGGACGTGCTCGGGGGCGCCCTCTCGCGCAATGTTTCGGAGCGCGGGTGCGTGGCTGACCGCATACATGCGTGTGCGCGTATCCCCCGTCAACGCAGCCCGATCGGGCTGCGGACAACCGGGCCGACACGCGATCCCTCAAGCGTGGCGCTCGGGCGCACTACTGCGGGCTGAGTGTGTTCCCCACAGTTGCGGTTCTCACTTAGAGACGCTAGTCCCCTATCCGGAGCTTGGCATCTCGGGCAGCACATCCGGGGGGCGTCATGACGGACCCCCCTGCCGGGGCACCAGGTGCCACCACTGGTCGGCGTACTCCTCACCACACGAGGTCTGCGCCGCCGGAAGGCCCTGCCCGGTGCCCTGGACCAGCAGGCACTTGGCGTTGGCGGCGTTGCGCAGGACGAAGTGCCCGGCCCGGGCGCCGCTGCCCCACTGCAGTTCCCAGCGCTGCACGTGCTGCCCGGCGGTGCAGGCGAACTGGCGGGCGGGGGCGCCGTTCTCCTCCCCCGTGACGGTCAGGCAGCGGCCGCTGTGCGCGTTGCGCAGCGTGCGGCTGCGGGCGCCGTCCTGCTGGGCGAGCGTCCAGGTGCGGTCGGTGTCGGCGGTGCACGTGTCCTGCACCGGCACGAGGCCCTCGCCGGTCCCGGGTGCGCGGAGGCACAGTCCGCTGCCGTCGTTGACCAGCTGCCCGGTGAGGGCCGACAGATCCTCCCGGGGCGCGCCCGAGGTTGTGGCCGAGGTCGTGGCCGGGGCCGAGTCGGGCGGAGCGTCCGCCCCGGTACCGGTGTCGCCGCCCAGCCGGACCGCGATCACCGTGGCCACGCACACCAGGGCCACCGCGCAGGCCGACAGGATGCCGACGCGGTGCTCGTGGATGTTGACCTGGAGGTTCCCGCTGCCGCGCTGCACCCCGGCCGGGCCGTGGTACGCGTCCCCGCGGCGTCCGTCGGCCGGATCGGGCTCCGAGCCGGTCACGGGCGGGAGTCGAACCGGTTCACCTGGACGTTGCCGTCCCCGGACTGGAACGCCGCAGGGCCGAGGAACACGTTCTGCCCGGACATTCCGGCCGCCGGGCGCGCCGCCCGCGCAACCTCGGCAAGCAGCGCCCGGAGTTCCGCCGCGGCAGCGACCCGTTCGTCCGGTGCCAGTTCGTCCAGCAGGTCCTCGGTGCGGGTCCGCCAGGCCTCAATGTGCCGGGTGCGCTCCTCGCCGCCGCCTTCCGGAGCATCGCCCTCCGGCCCCGCCGCGGTCAGTTCGGCCGCGGTCCGGTCCAGGCGTTCCAGCTGGGCGCCCTCCTGCTGCCGGTCCCCGCGGCCGAGCAGCCGGGCCAGCCGGCTCCGTACCGCCTGCCAGGCGTCCGTCCCGGCGGCCTGTACGACGCCCGAGCCCACCGAGGCCGCCAGTGCGACCATCGCCTCGTCCAGCATGACGCTCCCCCTTCGCCGCCCCCGGGCACGGCTCCCACGGTAGCCCCGCCCGCCGCGGCTGCGACAGCCCGGGGCGGGCCCGGGCCGCACGCCGCTCAGTGGGGCGGTCGCTGCGGGGCGCTGGCCACGCCCGAGGCACGGCCGCCGAGTTCGGCGTCCAGGGTCTGCTGGGCCGTGCGCATCGACTCGGCGTACTTCGGCTCGTCCATGCGCCGCCAGACCTCGTCCGGCGCGACCTCCTCGACCCGGCTCACGACCCACCAGATGTTGCCGAAGGGATCCTTCACCCGGCCCCCGCGGTCGCCCCACGCGCTGTCGGCGGCCTCGGTGACCACCCGCGCTCCGTGGGCGACGGCGGCGGCCATGGCGGCGTCCGCGTCGGGTACGTAGACCCGCAGCATGGCGGGCGTGGCCGGCCAGTCCGGCCGCCGGTCGAAGGCGAGGACGACCGTGTCGCCGATCCGGATCTCGCCGTGGCCGATGCTGCCGTCCTCGACCGACACCCGTGCGATCTCTTCACCGTCGAACGCCGCGGTGATGAAGTCGAGCAACGCGCCCGTGTCGTCGGTGACGACCCACGGTGCGACGCTCGTGTAGCCCTCGGGGGCAAAGTGGTCCATCGCTCTCGTCCCGTCCCTTCCACTGACTTCGACTGACTTCGACTGACTTCACACGGCTTCCGCGGACTTCCCGCGGTCCGCCGCTCCGCGCGACATCACCACCGTAGGCACCAATGAGGTCGGTTCCCGTCCTACTTGGGGTGCGGATCCGTGACGTGTCGGTGATGGCCCGGACGTCTCGCGTCCGGCACGGTGGGCGCCGTCGGTGGCCGTCGCGTCCGTGCGGCGGTCGTTCAGCGCGCGGGAGAGTTTCGTATGACCGAGAACGGCAGTTCCCCGACCAGCCGCCGCGCCCTCCTGCTGGCCGCCGGCTCGGTCGGGGTCGCGGCACTGACGGCGGCCTGCTCCGGCCCTGCCGGGACCCGCGGGGCGGCGGGGCAGCCGTCCGCACCGCCGCCGCTCTCACCGTCACCCGGCGCCAGCACCCCGGCCTGCGTGCTCGCCGTGCAGGCGGGCGCCGGCCCGTACTACCTCGATCTGGACCGGGTCCGGTCGGACATCACGGAGGGCCGGGCGGGTGTGCCGTTCCGGCTGGACCTGACCGTGGTGCGGGTGTCGGCGGGCTGCCGTCCGGTCGCCGAGGCCGCCGTCGACGTCTGGCACGCCGACCCCTCGGGCGCCTACTCCACCGGCGGGGCCGCCTTCCTGCGCGGTACGCAGGTCACGGACGCCGCCGGCCGCAGCACCTTCCGCACCATCGTGCCCGGCTGGTACGCCGGGCTGGCACCGCA
Source organism: Streptomyces sp. Sge12 (assembly GCF_002080455.1). Lineage (NCBI taxonomy): Bacteria > Bacillati > Actinomycetota > Actinomycetes > Kitasatosporales > Streptomycetaceae > Streptomyces > Streptomyces sp. Sge12. Next base: position 7,807,868 of record NZ_CP020555.1, on the reverse strand, counting down.
CATCCACTTCAAGGTGCGTCCCGACCGCCGGACCGAGACGACCTCGCAGTTCTTCTTCCCCGAGCCCCTGCTGGTGCAGGTGTACAAGCGCCCTCCGTACGCCGAACGCCGCGCGCCGGAGCACCCCAACGCCCGTGACGACCGGTACCGCGCCTCCGGGGCCTCGATGACCCTGGCGCCGGTCCCGGACGGCGACGGCTACCGGGCCGCGTATACCGTGGGCATCGCCTGACCTCAGAGGGCGAGGCCCTCGATGAGTTCGGCTCCGGGGAGCTCCGCGAACAGCTTGCCGGGGGCGATGAGCTTGCCGCGGCGGCGTCCGCTGCCGACGAGTACGTAGGGCATGTCGGCGACCGCCGCGTCCACCAGGAGCGGCCAGTCGGCCGGCAGGCCGATCGGGGTGATGCCCCCGTACTCCATGCCCGTCAGTTCCACGGCCGTCTCCATCGGTGCGAAGGACACCTTGCGCGCGCCGAGGTGGCGGCGGACGGCGCCGTTGACGTCGATCCGGCCGGCGGAGGGCACGAGGCAGGCCGCGAGGGTGACCTCGCCGCCGCGCTTGGCGGCGACCACCACGCAGTTCGCCGACTGCCCGAGCAGTTCCTGCCCGTAGTGCGCGACGAAGGCGCGGGTGTCGGCGATCGCCGGATCGGTGTCCACGTGGAGGATCTGCTCGGCAGGTACGTCCCCGGTCCAGCCGCGGACCGCTTCGGCCACGGGCGGGGTGAGGTCCGCGAGGCAGTCGGGAGCCGGCACCGCGTTGTCGAAGGGCCCGATGGGAGCGCGCATGCCCGCACGCTAACACGGCCCGCCCGCACCCCCGGACGCCCTCCGGACCCCTCGGCTCACCGGGTCAGCCCGGCCTGTCACGGGGTGAGCCCGGCCTGATCGGCAAGGCACCCCAGGGGTGTCACCCCGCCGCGTCAGCCGACCTGGATCCCGATGACACAGGTGTCGTCGTCCGTGTCCGAGCGGCTCTCGGCGAGGAGGCGGTCCAGCTGCCGGTCCACGTCCCCGGCACAGGCGGCGGCCGTGTGCAGGAGGTGGCCGAGGGAGTCCTGCACCGAGGAGTCCCGGCGTTCCACCAGCCCGTCCGTGAACATCAGCAGGGTGTCCTCCGGTTCGAGGCGCACCTCCCGTTCGGCGTACGTCACCTCGGGGAGCGCGCCGAGCAGCAGGCCCTCGATCAACGGGAAGGCCTCGGCCTCGCCGCCGCGGACGAGTACGGGCGGCAGGTGCCCGGCGCGTGCCCACCGCATCACCCGGGTGCCGGGGTCGAAGATGCCGCAGACGGCGGTGGCCGTCACGTGCTTGGCGAGGTGGTGGGTGACCGTGTTGAGCCAGGACAGCAATTGGGCGGGGCCCGCTCCGGTCACGGCGAGGCCGCGCAGGGCGTTGCGCAGGACGACCATGCCGGTGGCGGCCTCGATGCCGTGGCCGGCGACGTCGCCCACGGACAGCATGATCAGGCCGGAAGGCAGGACCACGGTGTCGTACCAGTCGCCTCCGACGAGCGACTCGGTCTCCGCGGGCCGGTAGCGGACGGCGACGCGCAGGCCGGGTGCCGTGATGGCCGGTGGGGTCGGGGGCATGATGGCGTGCTGGAGTTGCAGGGCGAGGCGGTTGCGTTCGGCGGACTCGGCCTCGCTGTGGGCGAGTTGGTCCCGGGTCGCGGCCAGGGCGACTTCGGTCCAGTGCTGCGCGGAGATGTCCTGGTAGGCGCCGCGGACGGCGTGCAGTCGCTGGTCGGCGTCGAGGACGGGCTCGGCGACGACGCGGATGTGCCGGGTGATCCCGTCGGACCTGCGCAGGCGGAGGTTGACGGATGCGGGACGGCGGTAGCGCAGCACGGCGCGCAGGAAGCGGCCGAGGGCGGCGGAGTCGTCGGGGTGGGCGTAGCCGGGGAGTTCGCGCAGCCGGACGGGCGCTGCGGTGGTCGGTAGTCCGTGGAGCGCGTACAGCTGCGCGTTCCAGGTGATCTCGCCGGTGACGAGGTTCTCCTCGAAGCCGCCGATCCGGCCCAGGCGCTGGGCGTGCTGGAGGAGGTCGGCGAGGCGTGCCGTCTCGTCCTCGACGCGCCAGATCAGCAGGACGGCCGCGCCGTGCCGGCTGACGCTGATGTCCGCGACCGAGGTGAGGGGGATCTGGTCGACGAGCGCGGTCAGGCTCATGCGGTGGGCGCGGAAGGGTTCGCCCGTCGCGTGGACGCGCTCGACGATGTCGAAGAGTCCTCGCTCGCCGGCGGCCATCGGGTAGGCCTCCAGCAGGAGCGCCCCATTCACGTCGCCGCGCTGGCGCCCGGCGGGATCGACGAACCTGCTGCTGGCGTGGCGGATCCGGAAGTCGGTCAGCCGGCCCTCGTGGTCGAGCACCGGGGTGAGGACCACGGCGGGGTCGTGGAGGCCTTCGGCGAGGTCCACCAGTTCCGCGACGTCCGGGAGCACGGCTTCAAGGGCGCCGAAGTCGCCCGGGGGTGCGGTGTCCATGGTGCGGGCGCACAGTTCGGCGAGGGCCTCGACCTGGCGCTCGATCTGCGGGGGTTGCGGCGCCAGGGGCTGGGGCCAGCAGATCTCCAGGACTCCGTGGATGCGTCCGCCGGTTCCGGCGGGTACGGCCATCCGGCCGCCGTCGGGCCACTGGAGGTGGCCGATCGAGGGGAATCCGACGCGGTTCAGCCGGGCCAGCGCGACCAGGCGCCGCTCCTGCAGTGCGCGGCGGGCGACGGTGGAGACACCGGGCGGTACGTGGCGCCAGCGCGCAGCCTCCCCCGGCCCGAACCCGGCGTGCCCGGCGAGGGCCAGCGAGCCGTCGGGGGACGCGCTCCACACGGCGACGGCGACGGCTCCCAGCGGTCCCAGGGCGTTGGTCAGGAGGGACTCGGCCACCGCCTGGGTGTCGTCGGCGGCGGCCAGTACCCCGCTCTCGGCGGTGCGCAGTCGTACGGCGAGGGTGGTGGACGGCGCGGCCGATTCGGCCGGTGCCGGTGCGGCGGTGCGCTCGACGAACTCGGCGGCGACCTCGCTGACATGGTCGCGTGCGGCCTGGTTGACGATGTCGGCGGCGAGTTCGAGCGGGGACAGCCCGGTCTCGCGCGACAGCTCGTCGAGCTGGCGGGCCGCCGCCGCGGGGGTGCAGTTGAGCTGTCCGATCAGGATGCCCTTGGCCAGTTCGACCAGGGCCCGGCCGTCCGCGGCGGCATGCGCCTCCCGCACTTCGCGGCGCAGGCGTTCGACGGTGGCGACCAGGCGCCCCAGGGGCGTGGTGGCCTGGTTCGGGATGGCGTTGCGGGACTCCGGGGCCACCGCTCCCGGCAGCCGCGCATCGTCGTACTGCTGTGTGTCGGGGTTGCTCACCGTGCTGCCGGCTCCTTGTCGGGGCGGTCGTGGCCCTGCGGGGAGGGCCGTTGGGGGCATGCTCGGGTCGGACGGGACCGGGACCGGTGGGACCGGCGGGACCGGCGGGACCGGCGGTGAGTGCGGGGCGACTGTCATCCGGTGAGCCAGTGCCGGACCCGGGCGATGAGGTCGTCGGCGTCGACGGGCTTGGTGACGTAGTCGCTGGCGCCCGCGGCGAGGCTCTTCTCCCGGTCCCCCGGCATGGCCTTGGCGGTAACCGCGATGATGGGCAGCCCCGAGTAGGCCGGCATCCGGCGGATCTCGGCGGTCGCCGCGTAGCCGTCCAGTTCCGGCATCATCACGTCCATCAGGATCAGGTCGACGCCCTCGTTGCGGGTGAGCGTGTCGATGCCCTTGCGCCCGTCCTCCGCGTGCAGGACCCGGATCCCGTGCAGTTCCAGTACGCCGCTGAGGGCGTACAGGTTGCGCGCGTCGTCGTCGACGACCAGGACGGTGCGTCCGACGAGGTCGTCGTCGAGCACCGGGGCACTCTGCCGGCGCTCCGCCTCCTCGTGGACGAGGGGCAGTACGTCCCCCGGCCGGTCGGCCGACAGGTGCAGCACGATGCGCTCGCGGAGCTCGTCCAGGCTCGACAGCAGTTCCAGCCGGCGCGACGCGGCGCGTTCCCGCAGCGCCCGCTCCTGTCCGTTCTTCAGGCGGGGGTTGTTGTGGGCGAGGACGGGGAGGGAGGAGAGCGCCGGGTCCCCGTCGAGCGCGTCGAGGAAGCGCAGGGCCTCGCCGTCGGGCATGTCGAGTTCGAGGACGACGCAGTGGAAGGAGTCCGAGGCCAGGGCGGCGGCGGCTTCCCGCGAGCTCGTCGCGTTGACGACTTGGATGCCCTCGCGGTGGTCCCCGGACGGCTGGTGGCCGGGCACGAAGTCCCGGTCGGCACTCTCGGCGACGAGGGAGAGCAGCCCGTTGGGGCGTTCCTCGATCACCAGGAGCCGACGGGCCTGCCGCTGCGGCGGAACGGGCACGGCCGGGCCCTGGCCGCCCGCCGGTGCGGGGATCCCGCCCGCGGCGAGGTGCCGGGGCGCCTCGGGGGCGTCGGTGAGGGGCTCCTCCTCGTAGTCCGCCCGGCTGACCGGCAGGTAGAGGGTGAAGGTGCTGCCCTGGCCCGGAGTGCTCTCCGCGGTGACGGCGCCGCCGAGGAGCTGGGCGATCTCCCGGCTGATGGAGAGCCCGAGCCCGGTGCCGCCGTACTTGCGGCTGGTGGTCCCGTCGGCCTGCTGGAAGGCGCCGAAGACGGATTCCAGCTGCTGCTCGGGGATGCCGATGCCGGTGTCCCGTACCCGGAAGGCCAGCATGGGCGCGCGGCCGGGGAGCCCGGCGGGCACCTCGGGGGCCGTGGCGGGTTCGATCCGCAGCTCCACACCGCCGCGCTCGGTGAACTTGACCGCGTTGGAGAGCAGGTTGCGCAGGATCTGGCGCAGCCGCGCGTCGTCGGTGAGCAGGTCGGCCGGGGCGTCGGGGGCGGTGGTGACGGTGAAGTCGAGGCTCTTCTGGGTGGTCAGCGGGCGGAAGGTGGCGTCGACGTACTCCAGCAGCTGCGGCAGGTGCACCCGCTCGGGGTTGACGTCCATCTTGCCCGCCTCGACCTTCGAGAGGTCGAGGATGTCGTTGATCAGCTGCAGCAGGTCCGAGCCCGCCGAGTGGATGATGCCCGCGTACTCGACCTGCTTCGGGGAGAGGTTGCGGGTCGGGTTCTGCGCGAGCAGCTGGGCGAGGATGAGCAGGCTGTTGAGCGGGGTCCGCAGTTCGTGGCTCATGTTGGCCAGGAACTCGGACTTGTAGGTGGAGGCCTGCGACAGCTGCTGGGCGCGGTCCTCCAGTTCCTGCCGGGCCTGTTCGATCTCCAGGTTCTTGGCCTCGATGTCGCTGTTCTGGCTGGCGAGGAGGGCCGCCTTCTCCTCCAGTTCCGCGTTGGAGCGCTGCAGTTCCACCTGCTGGACCTGGAGCTCCTCCGACCGTGCCTGGAGTTCACCGGTCAGCCGCTGGGACTCCTCCAGGAGCTCGTCGGTGCGCGCGTTGGCGACGATGGTGTTGACGTTGACGCCGATGGTCTCCATCAACTGGCCGAGGAAGTCGCGGTGCACGGGGGTGAAGGCGGAGAAGGAGGCGAGCTCGATCACGCCGAGGACCTGGTCCTCCACCACGATCGGCAGGATGATCAGGCTGCCGGGGGTGGTGTGGCCGAGGCCCGAGGAGATGACGTAGTCCCCGGGGACGCTGTCGGTGGCGATGATGCGGTGGCTGCGCGCCGCCTGCCCGACCAGGGACTCGCCGAGGGCGAAGCCGACGCCCAGGGCGGTGCCCGCGGGCCGGCCGTAGGAGCCGACCAGGGTGAGGACGGCGCCCTGGGGGCCGTCCTCGGCGAGGTAGAAGGCGCCGTACTGGGCCGCGACCAGCGGGGTCAGTTCGTCCATGACGAGCTCGGCGACGACGGCGAGGTCCCGGTGGCCCTGCATCAGGCCCGAGATGCGCGCCAGGTTGGACTTGAGCCAGTCCTGCTCCTGGTTGGCCCGGGTGCTCTCGCGGAGCGAGCCGACCATGGAGTTGATGTTGTCCTTGAGTTCGGCGACCTCGCCCGAGGCGTCGACGGTGATCGAGCGGGTCAGGTCGCCCTCGGCGACCGCGCTGGCGACCTCGGCGATGGCCCGGACCTGGCGGGTCAGGTTGCCGGCCAGCTCGTTGACGTTCTCGGTCAGGCGCTTCCACGTGCCGGAGACGCCCTCGACCTCGGCCTGGCCGCCGAGCCGGCCCTCGCTGCCGACCTCGCGGGCCACCCGGGTGACTTCGGCGGCGAAGGCGGAGAGCTGGTCGACCATCGTGTTGATGGTGGTCTTGAGCTCCAGGATCTCCCCGCGGGCGTCCACGTCGATCTTCTTCGACAGGTCGCCGTTGGCGACGGCCGTCGTGACGAGGGCGATGTTGCGGACCTGGCCGGTGAGGTTGTTCGCCATGGAGTTGACGTTGTCGGTGAGGTCCTTCCAGGTGCCCGCGACGTTGGGTACCTGGGCCTGGCCGCCGAGCCGGCCCTCGGTGCCGACCTCGCGGGCCACGCGCGTCACCTCGTCGGCGAAGGCGGACAGGGTGTCGACCATCGTGTTGATCACGCCGGCCAGCGCGGCGACCTCGCCCTTCGCCTCCACCATGATCTTCTGCGAGAGGTCGCCCCGGGCGACGGCGGTGGCGACCTGGGCGATGGAGCGCACCTGGCCCGTCAGGTTGGAGGCCATCACGTTGACGTTGTCGGTGAGGTCCTTCCAGGTGCCGGAGACCCCGCGGACGGTGGCCTGGCCGCCCAGGTTGCCCTCGGTGCCGACCTCGCGGGCCACGCGCGTCACCTCGTCGGCGAACGCGGAGAGCTGGTCGACCATCGTGTTGATGGTCTCCTTCAGCTCCAGGATCTCCCCGCGCGCGTCCACCCGGATCTTCTGCGTCAGATCGCCCTGGGCCACCGCGGTGGTGACCTCCGCGATCGAGCGCACCTGGGCGGTCAGGTTGTCGGCCATGACGTTGACCGACTCCGTCAGGTCCTTCCAGGTGCCGGAGACGCCCTTGACGTCCGCCTGCCCGCCGAGCCGGCCCTCGGTGCCGACCTCGCGGGCCACCCGGGTGACTTCCCCGGCGAAGGCGGACAGCTGGTCGACCATCGTGTTGATGGTCTCCTTCAGCTCCAGGATCTCCCCGCGCGCGGTCACGTTGATCTTCTGCGAGAGGTCGCCCTTGGCCACGGCCGTCGCGACTTGGGCGATGGAACGCACCTGCGCCGTAAGGTTTCCGGCCATGAAATTGACCGAATCCGTGAGGTCCAGCCAGGCGCCGCCGACTCCCGGCACGTCCGCCTGGCCACCGAGCGTTCCCTCGGTGCCCACCTCACGGGCCACCCGCGTCACCTCGGACGTGAACAGCGACAGCTGGTCGGCCATCCCGTTGAAGACCGTGGCGATCTCGCCGAGCAGGCCGTCCGCCGTATCGGGCAGCCGGGTACGGAAATCCCCGTCCCGCACGGCCGTCAGACCGGCCAGCAGCTGGCGCAGTTCCGATTCGCCGATCCTGTCCTCGCCGGGAAGCGCCGGTGCCCTGCCCAGTTCCTCGGAACCCGACCGCTCAGCCATCTGCCAACCTCACTCTAGACAAGGACCGTGCCGGCGCACGGGAAAGGACACGGCAGGGGAACGCACCGGATCCCCCGGACCGACCGGGGGATCCGTCTTTCGCCGTACAACCGATGAAGAAGGCTATCGCCGAGCCGGGCACATCCGATCACCCGATCCCGACCAATCGGAAGCCGTGCGACACACACCGCCCCGGAACCGGCGGATGCATGAGCGGGCAGCGGGTAGGCGAACCGTGACGAACCACACGAACGACGCAACCGAAGTGGGGTGAGGACAATGGCGGTCAAGGCCGTGGGATGGGCCCGCACGTTTCCGGTGTCGAGAGGAGTCCGGGCGGCGCGGCAGTGGACCGCAGGGCACCTCGCCTCGCTGCCGTGGGGCGGCGCGGCCCCGGACACGGTGCATTCCGTACTCCTCAGCGTCTCCGAGCTCGTCACGAACGCCCATCTGCACGCGGACGGCCCCGCCCACCTCGTTTTGACGTGGGACGGCAGTTGCCTCCACGTGAGCGTCGCCGACTCCGACCCGAATCTGCCCCGCCCGCGTACGGCCGATGCCGATGGCGACATGGGCGCCACCTCCGGCCGGGGGCTGGGGATCGTGACCGTCCTCGCAGACTCCTGGGACGTCCACGCGTGCCACGGTGGCAAGGCGATCACGGCCTGCTTCCGACCACCGGGGACGTCCGACCCCCACGGCGACCACCACGGCGGGCCCCACGCCGGCCCCCGTCGCGGGCCGTCGCCCGGTCCGGGTGGAACCCGGCCGTCATGACCCGCCGACGGCGTCCTCGACGCTCGGGTGCAGGGAGAGGACCGTATCGGCGCCCGTCAGGGCGAAGAGGCGGCGCAGTTGCTCTCCCGGGGCGGCGATCCGCAGGTTGGTGAGCTGGTGCAGCCGCAGCAGCAGGTTGAGGAACGACGAGTCGCCGAAGGTGATGGAGGCGGCGTCCAGCACGACCAGCCGGTGCCGGTCCGCGGCGGAGGCGAGCGCCGTCTCGAGCGGGGCCAACGTGTCCTGGTCCAGCTCCCCGTGCGCCGTCACCACCCACCCGGCCCCCGCGGGGTAGCCGCCCCCGACCACGCCCTCGTGGTGATGTGCGTCCTCTGCTCCGGTCATGTCCGCCTCCCCGGATCGTCATCTGTACGGCCTCCGCAAGGGAGTATGCCTGCTCGTCAGCCCGGTGCGGACGTCGCGGTCTTGACAGGCCCTCCGAAGGCCGGGAACCGCCCGCCGGCGAGAGCCCGAGAAAAGTTTTTCGAGTCAGGTGTGTAAGGACGCGAAGTCGGGGCACAAGCGCCGAGCAGCCGTCAGTCAATCGGGAGGGAACGGCCACATGTCTCGCTCGGCCACCGCCGTCAGCCTCATTGGTGCAACAGAGGCGCAGATCACACCTGCTGCGCCCGCCGTGGGGGCCCCGCCGCAGGACGGGCCACTGCCCGAGGTGCAGAACGCGCGGGAGATGGCACCCGCCAACGCGCGCGAGCTCTCGAAGCTCTTCTTCGAGCGACTCCGCGACCTGGAAGAGGGCACGCGCGAGTACCAGTACGCCCGCAACACCCTCATCGAGATGAACCTCTCCCTCGTGCAGTTCGCCGCGCGGCGCTTCCGCGCCCGCGTGCTGGGCGGGGGCCTGGACATGGACGACGTGATCCAGGTGGGGACCATCGGTCTCATCAAGGCCATCGACCGCTACGACACCGAGCGCGGCGTCGAGTTCTCCACCCTCGCCCTCCCCTACATCATCGGTGAGATAAAGCGCTATTTCCGTGACACCACCTGGGCCGTGCACGTACCGCGCCGGCTGCAGGAGCTGCGTACGGAACTCGCCAAGGCCCAGGAGGCGCTGACCGACGTCCTGGGCCGGGCCCCGACGGTCAAGGAGGTCGCCGCGCACCTCGAACTGACCGAGGACGAGGTCATCGACGGGCTGATCGCGGCCAACGGGTACACGAGTGGCTCCCTGGACACGGGCGTCGAGAGCGACGAGCAGTCGACGACGAACCGGACGATGCGCCCGCTGGCGGACCGGCTCGGCGACGTCGACCCCGCCATGGAGCTCTTCGAGGACTTCCACACCCTCGCCCCCCTGCTGGAACAGCTGGACGAGCGCGACCGGCTGATCCTGCAGATGCGCTTCGGTGACGAGAAGACCCAGGCGGAGATCGGTACCGAGCTGGGCATCTCGCAGATGCAGGTCTCTCGTCTGCTGTCGCGGACCCTGGCCCGGCTGCGGGCCGGAATGCTCACGGTGTAGGCGACATGCCCGCACCGCACCGGGACGACGGATCCGTCCCGCCCACCGGCGTACAGCAGCCCTACGACGCCGATGTGGTGTGGGCGGACGCCGTCGTCCGGTGCACGGCCGCCGGGGCGGGCGCGTGTACGGGCACGGGCATGGCGTCGTCGCTGACCGCCCGGCCGTTGCGCGACCGTCCCGGCGCCCTCCTGAGCGGCCGCTGCGACCTCGACACCAGGCCGATCCTGAGCGCGGCGCTCGGCGTCGTCACCCGGATCCCCGGCCCGGTCGTGCACCTCGACCTCTCCGCCGTGGGCTTCCTCGACGCGGCCGCCGTCGCGGCCCTGGTACAGGCGAACGCCACGGTCGCCGGACAAGGACGTCGCCTGCTGCTCCACCACCCGCCATACTCGCTCCGCAAGGTAGTGGAGATGTTCCCGGAAGAATGTGCCGCGCTGGAGGTCGCAGCATGATCAATCATCCTGCGGCCGACGCCCCCGGGGCCTTCGTCCACCCCGCCCTCTTCTACCGCGGCCAGGCGGATTACCTGGCGGGTGTCGGAGGGTTCGTACGGGCTGCCCTCACGGCCGACGAGCCGGTGCTCGTTGCCGTGCCCGGTCCACAGCTGGACACGCTGCGCGAGAGCCTCGGCGGCGACGCGGCCGAGGTCACCTGGACGGACATGAGGCAGACGGGCCGCAACCCGGGCCGCATCCTGGCCACCCTGCAGGAGTTCGCCGACCGGTACCCGGACCGGCCCGCCCGGATCGTCGGCGAGCCGATCTGGGCCGGACGCTCGCAGGCCGAGGTGCTGGAGGCCACGCGTCACGAGGCCCTCATCAACACCGCGTTCGCGGGGCGGCCGGCCACGATCCTGTGCCCGTACGACGTCCTCGGCCTGCCCGCCGCGGTGGTGAAGGACGCCCGGCGCACCCATCCGGAGCTGAGGGAAGAGGGCAAGGTCCAGATCAGCCAGGACCACGTCGACGCCGCCGTCGTCAGCGCCGACTGCGACCACCCCCTGCCCGAGCCGGACGGGGCCGCGCCCTGGTTCGCGTACGCCCACGGGGAGCTGGGTGAGGTGCGCGCCTACGCCGAGGCGTGGACCCGCGACACCGCCCTGAGCCCTGCGCGGCGCGGCGACCTCGTCCTCGCGGTGAGCGAGGCCGCCGCCAACTCTCTCGCCCACGGAGGCGGGCGTGGCTCACTGCGGCTGTGGAACACGGCGGGCGGAGGTCCGGACGGAGGTCCCGGGGTCGTGGCGGAGATCCGCGACGCGGGCCGGCTGGCGAACCCGCTGGCGGGACGTCGCCGCCCCGCCCTGGCCTCCGTCAACGGCGGCCGCGGCCTGTGGATGATCCACCAGCTGTGCGACCTGGTCGAGATCCGCGCCTCCGACAGCGGTCTCACCCTGAGACTGCACATGGGCACGTCCTGAGGGCCCGGCGGTCCCCTAGACTGTCACGGACATGTTCGGGTGTCCTCGGCCCCACGGGGCCCGGACCGGTCCCACAAATGGAGACCGACGTCAACGGTGGGGGTGAAAGACCACAGTGGAAACGATCGGGCCGGAAACCGGCGATCGACGGCCTGCCGGGCCTTCCATAGCGGGGCAGCGCCGCCGGCTGGCCCTCTCGGGCGTGCGCGGCCATGTGTCCAAGGGCCGTGACTTCACGCGCCAGGCGCTGGCCGACTGGGGCTGGGACGGCAGTGAGACGTCCGAGGACGTCCTGCTCCTCGTGTCCGAGCTGCTGACCAACGCGGCCCTGCACGCGGGTGGTTGCGTCGAGCTCGCCCTCGCGGCCGGCGAGGTCCTGCGGATCGAGGTGTTCGACGGCTCGACGACGCTGCCGCGCCGCCACCCGTCGCCACAGCGCGGCATCCCCGGCGGCCACGGCCTGTACATCGTGGAGCGGCTCTCCGATCGCTGGGGCACCAGCACCCACGAGAACGGCAAGGCGGTCTGGGCCGAGGTCGAGGCGTCCCGGCTGACCTCGGGCAGGTCCACCGGCCGCTGACCCAGCCGGTCCGTCCCCCGTACGCGACTGCGGCCGCGTACGGGAGCATCGTCCCGCCGTACGGGGGCAGGCGCGCGGTATGACATCTCATGCGCTCACCTCCCTGGCCCTGACCCCGGCCCCCGGCCCCGCCTGGCTCCACCTGATCGTGATCGCGTTCGCCCTCCTCGTCCTCGTCAGCAGCCTGGCCCGGCACCGGTAGGTATTCCCGCACGGGGGCACAAGCGCAGGAGTCCATGGACTCGGCAGGCCCGGGAAGGGAGCAACACCATGACAGCTGTGGCACGTCCGAGGATTCTCGTGGTGGGCGCCGGATTCGCCGGTGTGGAGTGCGTACGCCGTCTCGAGCGGCGGCTCTCCCCCGGCGAGGCGGAGATCACCCTCGTCACCCCGTCCTCCTTCCAGCTCTACCTGCCTCTGCTGCCGCAGGTGGCCGCAGGGGTGCTGACCCCGCAGTCGATCGCCCTGTCCCTGCGCCGCAGCCGCCGGCACCGGACCCACATCGTGCCCGGCGGCGTCGTCGGCGTGGACACCCGGGCGAAGGTGTGCGTCGTACGGAAGATCTCGGGCGAGCTGATCCCCCGGGCCTACGACCACCTGGTGCTGGCCCCGGGCAGCGTCACCCGTTCCTTCGACATCCCGGGGCTCGCCGAGCACGCCCGCGGGATGAAGACCCTTGCCGAGGCCGCGCACCTGCGCGACCACGTCATCGCCCAGCTCGATCTCGCCGACGCGTGCGAGGACGAGGCCGAGCGGGCCTCACGGCTCTGCTTCGTCGTGGTGGGCGGCGGCTACGCGGGCACCGAGACGGCGGCCTGCCTGCAACGGCTGACCCACCACGCGGTGCGGCGCTACCCGCGGCTGGACCCGCGGCAGATCCGCTGGCACCTCGTGGACATCGCCCCCACCCTGATGCCGGAACTCGGCGAGGCGCTGGGCAGGTCCGCCCTGGAGGTGCTGGAGCGGCGGGGCATCGAGGTCTCGCTCGGCGTGTCCGTGGCGAAGGCCGGGCCGGACGAGGTGACGCTCACCGACGGTCGTGTGCTGCGCAGCCACACTTTGATCTGGACCGCCGGAGTGTCCGCCAGTCCGCTCATCGCCACGCTGGAGGCCGACACTGATCGCGGGCGGCTCGTGGTCTCCCCCGACCTGACGGTCCCCGGCCTCCCGGGAGTCCTCGCGCTCGGCGACGCGGCGGCGGTGCCCGACCTCGCTTCGGGCGGGGACGGCGCGGTCTGCCCGCCCACCGCCCAGCACGCCCAGCGGCAGGGACGCACGGCAGCCGACAACCTCATCGCCACCCTGCGCCAGCAGGAGCTCCGCCCCTACCGGCACAAGGACCTCGGGCTCGTGGTGGACCTGGGCGGACGCGACGGCGTCTCCAGGCCGCTCGGCATCGAGCTGCGCGGGCTGCCCGCGCAGGCGGTGGCCCGGGGGTACCACTGGGCGGCGCTGCGCACCAACGTGGCGAAGACCAGGGTCGCGACGAACTGGCTGCTCAACGCGGTCGCGGGCGACGACTTCGTGCGGACGGGCTTCCAGGCGTGGCGACCGCCGACGCTGCGGGAGTTCGAGCACACGGACGCGTACCTGACGCCCGAACAGGTCCGGGCGCACACGGCGCCCTTGAGGACGGGGCTGACGTAGGGGCCGGGCGCTGGAGCGGCGTCCACGGGGTATCCGCGGAGCATGGAAACCTCTTCGGATCGGCCGGGCGCCACAGGGCGCCGGTGGTGGGCGAGGATCGCCGTGGGCGTGGTGGTGGTCGTGGTCCTGATCGTGCTGGTGGGGCGCTTCAGCCCGATTCCGGGACTCGGCGCACTGTTCGGTGACAGGACGCACGACCGCTCCGGCCCGGCGCTGCTCAAATCGTTGCAGGACATGCACCGTTACGAGGCCGCCGTCGGCAATTTCCAGGTGGTCGTGGACCTGGAGAAGGACGCGGCGTTCCTGCCGGACGCGATCCGCGGGACCCGCACGCTGTACGTGGGAGCCGGCTCGGTCAGCGGCTACGTGGACCTGGGCGGGCTGGGCGAGCAGAGCGTCACGGTCAACGGCGACCGTACGCAGGCCACGATCCGGCTGCCGCGGCCGGTGCTGGGAGCCGCCGCCCTGGACCCGAACCGTTCGTACGCGGTGTCGAAGCAGCGCGGCCTGCTGGACCGGCTCGGTGATCTCTTCTCCGACAACCCGGCCGGTGAGCAGGCCGTCCAGAAGCTCGCCGCGCAGCACATCGACGAGGCGGCCCGCGACAGCGGCCTCGCGGAGCGCGCCGAGAAGAACACGACGGCGATGCTGGAGGGGCTGCTGCACTCCCTCGGCTTCCGCACGGTGAACGTCAGCTACGGGTGAGGGGGCGCGGCCCGGTACCGCACGGGGCCACGAACAGATTCCCTCGATCGATCCTGTTTGAGCCCTCGATTCGTGGTCATACGCGTGAGTGTCGGCGAGTCGCCGTTTCGAGCGGGGCGGCGACTCGCCGAGATCCGCGGCCGCACGCCGGTGTCCCGTCCCCCCGGGCACCGCGTGCGGCCGCGGTCCTGTGTCCGGCGCCCGCGTACCGGCGCCGGGCGTCCGGTGTTCCGGCCGAAGTGCTGGTCAGGCGGGGTGTCCGGCGTCGATCTCCTGGACGTCGGTGTACCTCATCGAGGCGGGTTCGCCGCGGGCCGGTGCGCAGACCTCGGTCGGCGCCAGGACGAAGCCCTCGTGGTCGCCGCCGTCCAGCCGTGTCTCGATCCGGCCGACGAACCAGGCGCGGGCCCCGGTCAGCACGGGACTCCCGTCGGCGCTGGGCCGCCAGTCCACCCGGGCGAACTTGTCCACCTCGTCGCCCGTCTCGCCGCCGAACAGCTCGGCCAGCGGATGCCGGCCACGATCGAGCAGGTGCACCGCCAGGTGCGTGGCTCCGCGTGCCACCCGGAACGTGTGGTTCTGCCGGGACAGCCACACCACGAAGCGCGGCGGCCCGATCGAGCACTGCGAGGCGAAGCCCACCAGGCAGCCCGAGCGCTCGCCCGCGGCCGCCACCGTCACCACGTACACGGGGCCGTTCAGGACCTCGGCGAACGCGCCGAGGTCGAGGTCCTTCGGTGCCATGACCGCTCCCTCCTGCCGCTCTCGACGCCCTTGCCGGGCACCTGCCCCCGTGGCCGGCGCCCAACCACGGCGCATGGGGCGCCCGGGGCCGGGTAGCCGGGCCCTGAAGGGTCCTCGCAGGACGGGGGCCGAGAACGGTACCGAAAGGATGCGCATGTCGCACGTCGAGGAGTACGTCGAGGTCAACGTTCCGGTACGGACGGCCTACAACCAGTGGACGCAGTTCGAGGAGTTCCCCGCCTTCATGGAGGGGGTCGAACGCATCGACCAGCGCACCGACACGCTCACCCACTGGGTGACCAACGTGAACGGTGTACAGCGTGAGTTCGATGCGCAGATCACCGAACAGCTCCCCGACCGCCGCGTCGCGTGGATGACGGTCGACGGGGAGACGCGCCAGGCCGGACTGGTCGTCTTCCAGCCGATCGACGCGACCACCACCAAGGTCGTGCTGCACATGAACTGGGTGCCCGAGGGGCTGGCCGAGAGCGCCGCCGACAAGCTCGGCTTCGTCAAGCGCCAGGTCGCGGGCGACCTGAAGCGGTTCAAGATGTACATCGAGTCGCGCGGCGTCGCGACCGGTGCCTGGCGCGGCGAGGTCTGACCGCTGTGAGCAGAAGCGAGCAGGCGCGCAAGGGTGTCCGGGCCGCATCCCGCGGCGGCAGGGCCCGGGAGGTCACTGCGCGCTGCGGGCTGCTGGCCCGCGGGGTGCTGTACGTACTGGTCGGGGTGCTGGCCCTGCGCGTGGCCTTCGGTGACTCCGGAGGCAAGGAGGCCGACCGTCAGGGCGCCCTCCAGGAGCTCGCGGGCAAGCCCTTCGGCAGCGCCCTGGTGTGGGCCGTGGGAATCGGTCTCGTGTGCATGATGCTGTGGCGCCTGTCGGAGGCGGTGTTCGGCGCGGCCGGTCCGGACGGCGGCAAGCCGCTGAAGCGGCTGGCCGCGGCCGGCCGGACCGTGTTCTACGGGGTCGTCGCCTTCTCCGTCCTGTCGTTCGCGGCGGGCGGTGGCGGGCACTCCGGGGACCAGCAGTCACGCGACGCGACGGCGCGGGCCCTGGAGCTGCCCGCCGGCCAGTGGCTGGTGGGCGCGGCCGGGCTCGGGATCGCGATCGCGGGCGTGGTCATCGGGGTGCAGGCCGCCCGGCGCACGTTCCGCAAGCATCTCGCCATGGGCGGGGTCTCGGAGTCCGTGCGCAAGGCCGTCGATTTCCTCGGGGTGGCCGGCGGTCTGGCCCGGGGCGTCCTGTTCGCCGCGGCCGGCAGCTTCGTCGTGTACGCCGCGGTGCGCTTCGACCCGGCGCAGGCCAAGGGCATGGACGACACCCTGCGGTCGTTCACCGCCACGCCGGCGGGGCCGTGGCTGCTGGTCGTGGTCGCCGTCGGGCTGATGCTCTTCGGGGCGTTCTCCTGGGCGATGGCCCGATGGCGCGAGGTCTGAGACCCGCGGGCGGCGGCCCCGCGGGATCCCGGCCTGCGGGATCCCGGCAGCCCGCGGGATCCCGGCCCGGAGGTTCAGCGTTGCCAACGCTGCCACCAGTGCCTTCGGCGCGGGTGTACGGCCCGTCCCAGGCGCAGGCCGATCAGCAGATATCCGATGAGCGCTCCGGCGGTGTTGAGGATGACGTCGTCGATGTCGAAGACGCGCCCCGTGACGAGGGCGCCCTGGGTGAGCTCCACCAGCGTCATCAGGGCGACCGTCACCGCGGCGACCCGCAGCAGCCCCCGGGCCGGGGGAAGCAGGACCGGCAGGAGCACCCCGAACGGCACGCCGAGCAGCAGGTTCCCGCCGAGCTGGCGCACCGCCTCGAGGGTCGAGGCCCCGTCCAGGTAAGCCTTGATCGAGTGGCCGGGTCGGACGTTGCTGTGGATGAGGTCCGCCGAGGCGGCGGACGGTTCCAGCGTCACCCGCGCCAGCGCCACACTGAATGCGACGGTCCCGACGAAGGCCGCGAACATGGCCAGCGCCCGGACGGCCGGGTGGGCCGGACGGCGTTGCCGCTCGCCGGCCTCCACGGCCGCTTCCTTGGATTCTTCCGGCCCCGCACCGCGCCACCGCGCGTAGCTCCATGTCATGCGGGCGCGTGTACCCCGCCGACGGCCCGGTACGCCGCACTTCAATCGCGCATGTTCACCGGCTCTTTCGGGCACTTGCGCAGCGTGACCGACATCCCCCGCACCGCACCGCGCACCGGCGGTCCGTCCGCCGCGACGGCCCTGGCCACGCGCACCCGCGCCCAGCTGCGGCGTACCGCGGTCCACCTCTGGACCGAGAACGTCGCCGACCACGCGGCCGCCCTCACCTACTACGCCGTGCTGGCGCTCCTGCCCGCGCTCGTCATCGCGGTCTCCCTCGTGGGGCTGCTGGGCGAGGCGACGCGGGACCGGCTGATCGCCGCGATCACCTCGTACGCACCGCCCCAGTCGGCGCAAGTACTCAGCGACGCGCTCGGCAGCCTCTCGGCGGACCGGTCCTCGATCTGGGCCCTGCTGATCAGCGGAGTACTGAGCGCGCTGTGGTCGGCGTGCAGCTACCTGGCGGTGTTCCGGCGGGCCCTGCACACGATGCACCGGGTGCCCGACACCCGGCCCCCGCTGCGTGCGGCCCATACGCTGGTCATCAACGCCCTGCTGCTGGTCCTGGTCTTCGTCGGCGCCGTGGGACTGGTCGTGTCCGGGCCGCTGGCCCGGTGGGTCGCGCATGCCACCGGCGGGCCCGGCCCGGACGTCGTGGCGCTGCTGCGCTGGCCCGTGCAGGTGGCGGTCGTGACCGTCCTGGTGCTGGTCGTCTTCCGGACCGGCCCGGCGCGCAGCCGGGGTACGCGCCGGGGGCTGCCCGGCGGCATCCTCGCCGCCCTGCTCTGGCTGACCGCGACAGGGCTCTTCACCCTGTACACGGAGCTGGACACCTACGGCCGGCTCTACGGCTCACTGGCCAGCATCGTGGTCTTCCTGGTGTGGCTCTGGCTGGCCAATCTGGCCCTGCTCACCGGGGCCCAGTTCAATGCCGAGCGGGCCCGGGAGCGGCAGCCGGACGCCCCGTGACCTCGGCGGAAGAAACGTTTCACGCACGTCCCCGTCCGGGTACCCCTCGCGGTGACCTCCGGGTCGGGCACGCGCGCAACCCCAACAGCGGACAGAAAGAGGTGTCATGAACCAGGGCCAGGGCCAGAGTGCTCGGGACGGACGGAGCGAGAGCGTCGAGGAGCGTGCCGACCGGCAGTGGCAGGAGCTCATCCAAGAGATCCGGGTCGCGCAGACGGGCGTGCAGATCCTTTTCGGTTTTCTGCTGACCGTCGCCTTCACACCGCACTTCCAGGGGCTGCCCCAGGTCGACAAGGTGATCTACATCGTCACGGTGGTCCTCGGCGCACTGGCGACCGGGGCGCTGATCGGGCCCGTTTCCTTCCACCGCATCGTCTCGGGCCGCCGGCTCAAGCCCGAGGCGGTCGCGTGGGCATCGCGACTGACCTTCATCGGACTGCTCCTGCTGCTGGCCACCTGCACGTCCGCCCTCCTCCTCGTCCTGCGAGTGGCCACGCACAACGCGATCGTGCCGTACCTGGTCGCCGCGGTCCTGGCCTGGTACCTGCTGTGCTGGTACGTACTGCCGCTGTGGGCGCGCGTCCGCTACACCTCGGAGGAGGAGACGGCCTAGCCCGGCACGGCGGTGGTCAGCTCCGCGCAGCCCAGGACGACGCCGGCGAGATCGCCGCGCGTGCCCAGCAGGGCGCGTTGGGCGCGGGCGCCGTTGCCGCGGTCCAGGAGCACGGCGATCTCCGCACTCACCCGATCCCGGTCGCCGTGGTCGACGAGCGCCTCGCGGACGTGCTCGTAGAGGGCCAGTACGGCGTCGGCGGGGGCGGTCTCCCGCATCGTCCGCGGATGCAGCAGCGGTCCGTCCAGCCCCGAACGCCCGGCCCGCCAGGCCGCCAGGCGCAGCAGGCCGGTACCGATCCGGGCCGGCGGCTCCCCCGCCCGCCATGCCCTGGCGGCCGTTTCGACCAGGGCGCGTACGAGGGCGGCCACGAGCACCGTGGTCCCCGCCTCCAGGCACACGTCCGCGACGCGGATCTCCACCGTGGGGTAGGTGGCCGACAGCCGGGCGTCGAAGTAGATCATCCCTTCGTCGCGCAGCACACCGGAGTCCACCATCGCGCGGACATGCTCGTGGTAGCGGTCGGCGGAGCCGAAGACGCCCTCCGGTCCGGCCGAGGGCAGCCGGTCCCACACCCGGCTCCGGTAGCTCGCGTACCCGCTGTCCGCGCCCTGCCAGAAGGGGGAGTTCGCACTCATCGCGGTCAGCACGGGCAGCCAGGGCCGGATCCGGTCCAGGACCGCCACGCCCTCCTCGTCCGACTCGACCGCGACGTGGACGTGGCAGCCGCATGTGAGCTGTTCCTGCGCGGTCAGGCCGAACTGCTCGGCGATCCACCGGTACCGCTTCCCCGCACTCAGCGAGGGCCGTACGGGCAGGGGGGAGGTACCGAGGGCGGCGACGAGTGCTCCGGCGGACGCGGCGTGCCGGGACGCCTCCGAGCGCCACCGGACGATCTCCTGCCGGAGCTCGCCCATTTCCGTGACCGGCTTGGTGTTGAACTCCAGCTGCTCCCGCTGGAGCTCCTTCTCGAAGACGTGGTCCTGCTCCTCGCGGCCCTTGGAGCATTCTCCGGCGCAGCGGTCGGCCGCCGCCAGCACCGCACCGGACACGGCCAGCGGCTCGCCGGTGGAGGCGTCCACCAGCAGAAGCTCTTCTTCCACGCCCACACTTCGCATTACGCCGCCGCCCATCGCGCGCCGATGTGGAACCGCATCCGTCGTCACGGAAGATACGCCGTTCAAATGCCGAGGTCCCGCACCCACACGGGCACGGGACCTCGGCCGAAATCCGGGAGCGCGTCAGCGCTTGAAGACGTCCTTGACCTTTTCCTTGGCCTGCCGGGCGTCACCCTTGGCCTTTTCGGCGCGACCCTCGGCGGTCATGCTCTCGTTGCCCACAGCGCGGCCGACGGTCTCCTTGACCTTTCCCTTGGCCTGCTCGGCCTTGGCCTTGCTCTTTTGCTTGTCCGACACAGCTGATCACTCCCTGGGGGGCGAAATGGGAACTGGATACGCCGTCCCGGCGTAGGGCGAACCGCTACCAGTAGTGGCGTCGGCCGCCGACCGCATGTCCGACCGAGCCCAGGATCCACAGCACCGCGCCCACCACCAGCAGGATGATGCCGATGGTCCACAGGATGGAGATCCCGGTCAGAAATCCGACGAGCAGGAGAATAAGACCGACAAGAATCATGATGCCCTCGTTCCCACTTCGGAATTCGGCGGAACAGTTTGGATCCGCCATGGCGTCTCGAGTGGCGTGTACCCTCGAAAACCATATTTATCAGTACCACGCCCAGTGATTTTCGGCGGCGGGAAAGCCGCCGGTCCGTGTCACGCGCGGTGGCTGCCGGAGGGGCCTTCCCAGGGCAGCCCCCCGAGCCCGTAGTGCGTCCCGAGTTCCCCCCGGTAGCCGGGGTCCTCCAGGTGGATGTCCCGGTGGAACTCAGGGGCGTTCTTGATCTGGTCCTTCGTGATGTTCACGTGGACCTTCTCCTCCTCCAGGTCGATGCGGGCCACCGTGCTCGCCGGAAGGAGAACCTCCTTGCCGAAGATCCACACACCGATGTCGACCACCAGGTAGGCGTCACCGACCTCGTAGGAGTGCTTGTCGACCTTCCCGATGTGGCCGTCGCTCGCCTCGACCTTGAACCCGGTGAGGTCGGCCCAGGCCAAGGGCCCCGATGCCGACCGGTAACTCCACACATGCTCCGTCACGCGAAACAACTCCTCCGGCTGGGTGAACCCGGCGGGTCCTTCCGTATGTGTGGAGGCGAGTGCCCGCCCTGTCGCGGGCCAAACACCGCGCCGGGCCCCTCGAATCCAGCCACTCGCCGGGCACGGCCTCGCGGCCCGGCGCCGCCGCCCGGTCTACGGTGGAAGGGTCCCGTCCCCCGTGAACGGCAGATGAGGCTGGCAGCTGTGTCGACATCGAGCCACGAGATCTTCGGTGCCCCGTGCTGGGTCAGCCTGATGGCCCGGGACCTCGCATCCGCACAGCGGTTCTACGCAGGGGCACTCGGCTGGGAATTCCGCACCACCCACCTCGGGAGCGGAATCATGGTCGCCTTCCGCGACGGGGCCCCCGTCGCCGGCATCGGCTCGCTCGGCGGGACGAGCGGCGCACCCGTGGTGTGGACTCCGTACTTCGCCGTCGAGGACGCCGACGTCACCTCCGCCCGGATCATCGAACGCGGCGCCACCATGGCGGTCGGCCCCCTGGCGTTCGGCACCGGCCGCATCGCCCTGGCGGCCGACCCGGCCGGGGCCGTCTTCGGGTTCTGGCAGGGCGAGGTCGTCCCCGACTGGTCGGTCGGCCGCGGCAGCGCGCCGGCCTGGCTGGAACTGCGGACCCGGGACGCCTTCGCGGCCGCCATCTTCTACGGGGAGGTGCTCGACTGGGCCGGCGGGCGTCCCGGCTGCTGCGCGGTCTCGTACGAGCACGCCCATGTCGTCCTGCGCCACGGACGCGACACGGTGGCGCGCATCAGCGGCGGGGCGCTCGAAGCGGCACCGGACCCGGAAGTGCGTCCCCGGTGGCACGTCCACTTCCGGGTGCCCGACCTGGAAGCGGTGATCGAGGCCGCGATCCGGCTGGGCGGCAGGACCGCCTCGCCCGTCCAGACGTCCAGCGCGAGCCGGTGGGTCGTGCTCGCCGATCCCGACGGGGCGCTGTTCACCGTAGTGGCACCTCAGGACCGGCCGGGCCGAGCGCCCTGAGAATCGAACAATCGTTCCCGGCGATGGATTTCCGCGGCGCCGGAGTCCTATCGTGGGAGCGACATCTGGAGCGGCCATGCTCGTCACCTCTCCCCCGGCCGCCGTGAGATGACCGGGTCGGGCGGACCGGCCCGGCTGTCGCCCGTCGGACGGATACGCAGCGCGATACGCCGTACGCGGGCCGGACGCCGCTGGGGCCGGATCCGGGACGTGGACCTGTGGCAGCGCTCCCTCGGGTTCTCGGCGCTCGGGTTCCTGACGCTCGTACCCCTGCTGATCGTCGTGTCCGCGGCGAACACCGCCACCGGGGAGGGCTTCGCGCAGTGGCTGGGGGACGGGCTCGGTGTGTCTCCGGCCGCCCGGGTGGAGATCGACCGGCTGTTCGCCCTGCCCGGCCAGGCGTGGCGGACCACGACCGCATTCGGCCTCGCCGTACTGGCCGTCTTCGGCCTGTCCTTCGGAACCATGCTGCAGGGCGGCTACGAACGGATCTGGGACCTGCCCCCGGCCCGCTGGTGGGCCCGGTGGCGGCACGTGCTGTGGCTCGGCGCCCTGGTCGGTGTCCTGTACCTGTCGGCCATGGCACCGCTGTGGCGCCACTCGCCGGCCCGCGGGTTCGTGGCGGTGGCGATCGGCACGGTGTTCTTCTGGTGGTCGCAATGGCTGCTGCTCGGCGGCCGGATCACCTGGACCGCTCTGCTGCCCGGGGCGCTGGCCACCATGATCGCGCTGCTCGGACTGCGGGTCTTCTCCCGGCTCGTCTTCTCCCCGCTGATCGCCTCCAGCGCCGTCTCGTACGGCCCCTTCGGAACCGTTCTCGTCATCCAGACCTGGCTGGTCGGTGTCGGCGTCGTCGTCTTCGGCGGTGCGCTCGCCGGCCGGCTGATCCACGACGAACTGCCGCGCCGGACGCCACCGATGGACCCTGACGCGTGAGACGCGGCCGTTCCCCCGGATCCCTGATGCGGGGTCAGGGTCGGCCCAGGGCCCGGCCAGGGTGATCCCCGATGAACCGGGCGGGCCCGGGTGGACAGACTCACCTGGAATTGATCATCGCGCCCCCAGTGGAGTTTCCCCTATGCGCCGTTCCTCGGCCCTGTCACTGACCGCCGCCCTCGCCTTGGGCGTCATCGCCCCCGCGCAGGCCGCCACCGCCGCCACCGCCGCCACCGCTGCCTCCGCGCACGCCGACACGGGCACGGACCTCGACCGCGCCGCCCTGCGCAAGGCGATTTCCGTGCACCCGGACGCCGGTGTCGCCGGTGTCGTCGCCGAGGTGCACAAGAACGGCCAGAGGTGGCGCGGTACGTCCGGGGACATCATCACCGGCAAGCCCATCAGCCCCGATGCGCACTTCCGTATCGGCAGTATCAGCAAGCCGATGGAGGCGGTGATCCTCCTCCAACTGTCCGCCGAGGGCCGGGTGGACCTGGACCGGAGCGTCCAGCACTACCTGCCCGGGCTGCTGCCGGAAGCCCGGTTCACGGAGCCGATCAGCGTCCGGCAGCTGCTCAACCACACCAGCGGCCTGCCCCAGGACTTCGAGGGCTCGCCGGCCACCCCGGAGGACGAGGAGATCGAGCGCCGCTTCGAGTACCTCTCCTTCGACGAGGTCATCGAGCAGACGCTGCGCCCCGTGGGCAGGCCGGCGCCGGGTCCGCGCTTCGCCCCGGGTACCCGGCAGGAGTACAACTCCTTCGGCTACCGCGTCGCGGGCAAGCTCATCGAGGAGATCACCGGGCACCCGTACCGGTCCGAGGTGACCGCCCGCATCCTGAAGCCGCTGAAGATGCGGGAAACCAGGGCCGCCGCGCCCGGCCGCAGTACGCCCGTACCCGCGCCCTACCTGCCGGGCTACATGACCAGGAGCACCGGCGAGGCGGTCGATGTCAACGTGCAGGGCGGGCTGCCCGCCAGCATGACCTCGACCACGGGTGACCTGGACCGCTTCATCTCCGGCCTGTTCGACGGCCGGCTGCTGCAACCGGAGCAGGCCGCCGAGCTGTTCGCCCTGCCGAAGGGCTCCGACGGCAAGCCGCTGCCGTACGCCAACGGCTCCAACTGCAGCACCGGTCCCGCCAGGGGCACGGCCTGCTTCAGCGTCGGCCTGATGTCCCTGCCGCTGCCCGACGGCTCGGTCCTGTGGGGCAAGACGGGCTCCGATCCGGGATACCGCAGCGGCGTCTTCGCCTCCCCCGACCTCAACCGGCGCGGGGTGTACGCGATCGGCACGTCGTCGTCCTCCGGCCATGGCGCCGAGGCGATGGCCCAGCGCCTGGCCCTCGCCGCATTCGGCAACCAGGCACCGCCGACGGAGAGGTGACGATCCGCCGGCCCGGGCGATCTGTCGGAGCCGCGAGGCATCGATCTAGACTCCACGGTCAATGTTTCGCAAAGCCATGTACGGCGCGGAGGAGCCCCGTACACGACGATTGGGTAGCCAGTGCTTCTGAAAACGTTCGGCTGGTCGTTCGCGGTCACCGCGCTCGGCCTGATCGCGGCGGTGTTATACGGGGGGTGGGCAGGCTTCGGGATCGTGGCGATCCTGTCCATCCTCGAAATCTCGGTGTCCTTCGACAACGCCGTGGTCAACGCCGGAATCCTGAAGAAGATGAATGCCTTCTGGCAGAAGATCTTCCTCACCATCGGTGTCCTGATCGCGGTCTTCGGCATGCGCCTGGTCTTCCCCGTCGTGATCGTCGCCGTCAGCGCCGGGATCGGTCCGATCGAAGCGGTGCAGCTCGCGCTGGACGAAAGGGACACGTACCAGCAGCTGGTGACCGATGCCCACCCGTCGATCGCCGCTTTCGGGGGCATGTTCCTCCTGATGATCTTCCTTGACTTCATCTTCGAGGACCGCGACTTCAAGTGGCTCGGATGGCTGGAGCGCCCGCTCGCCAAGCTCGGCAAGATCGACATGCTCTCCGTCTGCATCGCGCTCATCGTGCTGCTCGTTTCCGCGACGACCTTCGCCACCCACGCCCACCAGTACGGCGGGGTCCACGCCGACAAGGCCGAGACCGTCCTGATCGCCGGCATCGCGGGCTTGATCACTTACCTGGTCGTCGGCGGACTCTCCGGTTACTTCGAGAACAAACTCGAGGAAGAGGAGGAGCGCGAGCACGAGGCCGAGGCAGCGGCCAGGAAGAGCGGCACGAAGGTCCCGGCGGTCGTGATGGCCGGCAAGGCCGCCTTCTTCCTGTTCCTCTACCTGGAGGTCCTCGACGCGTCCTTCTCCTTCGACGGCGTCATCGCCGCCTTCGCGATCACCAATGACATCGTCCTCATGTCGCTCGGCCTCGGCATCGGCGCGATGTACGTCCGTTCGCTCACGGTCTACCTGGTCCGCCAGGGCACCCTCGACGACTACGTCTACCTGGAGCACGGCGCGCACTACGCGATCGGCGCCCTCGCCGTGATCCTGCTCGTCACCATCCAGTACGAGATCCACGAGGTCATCACGGGCCTCGTCGGCGTCGTCCTGATCGGCTGGTCCTTCCTCTCCTCGGTCCGGCGCAACCGCAGGCTGGCGGCGGCCGGGGCGAAGGGCACGGGGTCCGACGAGAAGACCGAGGTCCCCTCCGGCGTCTGAGCAGGGGCACCGACACGGGCGGGCCACCGGCACGGACGGCCATCAACACAAGGGACGGTCTGTACGAATGCAACCGCTCTGCGGCGTCGCCTTCGCCGATCGGCGCCAAGGAGCTCATCGCCGGGGCGACTTCGGGACGGACATGCGACGTGCTCGGTGACGCACGGGCCAACGGCACCCCACACGCCCGCGTACGCGGGCGCGGACAGTGGATCAAGGCTGCCCCGACCCCTGATAAAGTGACATGAGCCCATCAAGTCGGGCTCTCGCACACTGCTATTCCAACGGGGTTCACGTGAAGCTTCGCCATGTCCGCGCGGTTGCCGTCTTTGGTATCGCAATCTTCGCACTCACCGGAGCCCGCGGCTCCCACGGCGCCAGCTGCGGTGGCAGCAGCCACAGTTCCGGCTCGGGCTCCAGCAGCTCCAGCGGCGGCAGCACCGGTGGCAGCCATGACAGCGACAGCACCGGCGGCAGCACCAGCAGCTCGGGTGGCACGTCCGTCACCGGCGGATCCAGCAGCAACAAGACCGAGCGAGACATCAAGATCGACACCTGCAAGCTGGACGACGCGGGCAAGAACCTGGTCGCCAGGATCACGGTCACGAACAGCGGCTCGCTGGACCAGACCTACAACATCACCATGAAGTTCCGCGGGGACGCCACCTCGGCCGCGGCCTCCGCCCAGGCCAAGGTCACCGCGCTCACCGTCAAGGCGGGTGCGTCCCGGCAGGCCGAGGCGACCACGCCGTACACCGGCAAGGGCGACGGCAGCGAGTACAAGGAGTGCGTCGTCGCCAGCGCGACGAAGAGCGCCCTCTGATCCGTCACCGATCCGGCGAAGCCCCCTCTTCTGCCCGGCAGGAGAGGGGGCTTCGCCGTACGCCGCCCCCGCCCCGGACCGGCGCGTTCACCGTCCGACCGCCGGAGCGGCTCACGGACCGACCCGGGCCCGGGCCCGCCCACGGGCCCGGTGGCCGCTGCCGGCCGGGCTCGCACCGCGGGCCGGGGCCGGAGCCGGGGCCGGGCCCGAGGCGGGGGCCACCCGCCGGGTCGCGCCGCGGCGCCGGTGGACCAGCGCGTCGAGGGACAGGGTCGGCGCCCCGGCCAGGATGAGGGGAGTCCAGGCCAGCAGGTAGATCAGGTCC
This sequence comes from Streptomyces sp. Sge12, assembly GCF_002080455.1. NCBI lineage: Bacteria > Bacillati > Actinomycetota > Actinomycetes > Kitasatosporales > Streptomycetaceae > Streptomyces > Streptomyces sp. Sge12. The sequence continues at coordinate 7,781,441 of NZ_CP020555.1, read as the reverse complement.
GCGCCGAAGTAGTACGGGGTGGTCGACCAGCTCATGGTCAACCACAGGCTGAGGGAGATCAGCGCGCCGCCGAGTGCCGCGATCCGGGTCAGCAGACCGGCCAGGGCGCCCAGTCCGACGGCCAGTTCCCCGGCGGCTATCGCGATGCCGAAGGCGACCGGGTCGGTCATGGAGAGGTCGATCAGTCCCGGCACGCCCGCGGCGTCCCGGACCGCCTCCATCTGCTGCCCGATCGAGCCGTCTCCGGTGGCGGACAGGAATGCCGGATCGGTCAGCTTGTCCAGACCGGCGTAGACGAACGTGACGCCCAGGAAGAGGCGCAGCGGCAGGAGTGCGTGCTCGGAGGCTCTCGCGCGGAGGCCGGTGGAAGGCGTGTTCATGCCCATCACACGACGGCTGCCGCGATCCGGTTCGACGGCGGGAGCCGGATTTTTCGCGGCCCCGCAGATGCCGAATGAAATGGATGGTGCTAGCGTCATTAGCATCATGTTGCTCAGTCTGAACATCGCGGACAACCGCCCCCTGCACGAGCAGGTGGCCGGGGCCATTCGGCGGGCCATCGCCGAAGGGGAATGCGGGCCGGGTGACCGGCTGCCGCCGGCGCGGGAGTTGTCCCAGGCGCTGGGTGTCAACGCCAACACCGTGCTGCGGGGGCTGCGCGCGCTGCGCGACGAGGGGCTGTTGGAGTTCCGGCGCGGCCGCGGGGTCACCGTGGCAGGTGGGGCGGACGGTCGTTCGGCGCTGCTGGAACGGGTGCGCGAACTGGTGGCCGACGGAGCCCGCCTGGGGTACGGCAGGGCGGATCTCATAGAGATGATCAAGGAGGCACAGTGAAGGACCGTGGGGGCTTAACGGGGTGGGGGCGAGGGGCCGTATGGGGGACGGCATCCTGGGCGGCCGGGATCCTCGCGCTGCTCGTGGTACTGCCGCTGACGGCGCGCAGGGGGTTCGAGGATCGACTGGCGACGCACTGGAACGCCTTCGGGGACCCCGACGGCTCGCTTCCGCTCTGGGCGGTCGTACTGGTGCCGGTCGCGATCTGGATCGCACTCGTCGTCTCCGCGGTGTTCTGGCGGGCGTCGCGGCGGTGGCGCGGGGCCGTGCTGGTCTCGTGCGGGGTACTGCTCGCCGGGGAACAGGCTTCGATCGTGCGGGCGAACCTCTATCACGCGCAGTGGCGCGACGCGGACTCGGCGACCGTCGGAGCCGTCGCGACGGTCCTGGCGGCGGCCGCGGCCGCAGTGGTGGGCGTGCTGGCGAGCGGCCGGCCCGCCTCCCCCGCCGCACCGGGAGAGGGTTCTCGGATGGACATTCCCGCGGGTGAGCGCCGCGTGTGGCTCGCCCGCACCGAGAATCCTTGGCTGTACGCGCTCGCCGCCGTCGCCGGGGTCGTCGCGCTGGCCGCGCTGCTCGTCGGGCTCGGCGATCCGGCGAAGCCGATGTGGCTGCTGATCGCGCCGTTCACCTTCGTCTCGATGGCCGTACTGGCCTGTTCCTCGGTCCGCGTACGGGTCGCCGAGCGCGGTCTGGACGTGGCGTTCGGTCCCCTCGGATGGCCGGTACGGCACTGGGACGCGGCGGACATCGAGTGGGCGCGGGCCGAGCACCGCACCCCCACGCAGGTCGGGGGCTGGGGCTACCGGCTCAGTGGCCTCGGCACCACGGTGATGCTGCGGAGCGGCGAATGCCTGGTGATCCGGGCCGGGGGCAAGGACTTCGCGGTCAGCGTGGACGACGCCGAACGGGCCGCCGCCCTGCTCAACTCCCTGGCCGGCGCGCACACCGGCCGAGCCTGAGCCCGACCGGCCCTGAGCACGGCCGACCGGCGGCGGGTCGGACGGGGCCGGTGGGCCGGCCCCGTCCGCCCGGCCGCCCACGGCTCAGTGGAACAGCATCGACGCGTCCCCGGCCGGGGTGGTGACCGATCCCGGACACAGGAAGCTGCCCGAGGTCTTGGTGGCCGTGAAGGCCCGGTTGATGTACTTCAGGCTCGTCGCGTCGCGGTCCCACACGATGCTCGTCGCCTTGTAGCGACAGGAGATGAAGCTCATCCTGCCGGTGATGTCGATCAGGTCGGTCCGGGCCGTGCCCGCGGCGTCGTCGAAGGTGAAGGCGGGGTTGTTGTTCAGGGAGGCGACGATGCCGCCGCCGCAGGCCAGATTGCCGCCCGGGGTGTTGACGGTGGTGCGGTCGACCGTGAGGGCGTTCGGGGGAACGGCGCTCGTGCTCGCGTTGGTCCAGCTGCAGCTGCTGCCGGCGACCACCATCACGCCGTCGACCTTCTGGTCGACGGCCGAGGCGTCGGTTCCCTGCGCGAGGGCCGCGCCGGTGCCGGCGAAGGCCGCCGCGACGACCAGCGTCGCGATCCCGGCGAGACGTGCGATGCGGGTGGTGTGGGTAGTGCGCGTGGTGCGGGTGCTCTGGGCGATGTGCCTCATGGTTCGCTCCTCCATGCCACGTACTGGTGGGGGTGGGCGAGGCGCTGGGCCTCACAGAGTGTGCGGAGTGCGTGCCGGGAGAGTCCCACAGCGGTCTTGAAGTGTCAGGAGCATGTCAGTCTCGTACCGAGAATGGCTGGAAATACCGACCTCCACCGCGAATCGCAGCCTCAGCCGCGACTGCCGCCGGACGGCCTGGCCCTCCGGCGGGCGGGAGTGGCCCCGGGCGAAGGCCGCGGTGAAGGCGTCATCGCCCAGCGCCGCCCGGAGGCGGGCCGTCGCCCGGTCGACGTCGTACCGCTCCGACGGTGGCAGCGGGGTGCCCAGTGACTCCCGCAGGGCAGCCGCCGTACCGAGGAGCTCCGCCGCCGCGGAGCGGTCCCCCGGGGCGCCGGCCACGGATCCGGCGCCGCCAGTCCCTGGGCGGTCCGCACCGAAAGGAACACGCCATGACCGTCTCCCGCGAGATCCACCTCGTCTCCCGCCCCGTCGGCGCCCCGAAGCCGCAGGACTTCCGGCTCGTCACCACCGAGCTGCCGGAGCCCGGCGAGGGTCAGGTCCTGGTCCGCAACACCTGGATGTCCGTCGACCCGTACATGCGGGGCCGGATGGACGACGCCCCCTCCTACATCGCGCCGTTCGCCCTCGGCACGGCACTCGAAGGCAGCGCGGTGGGCGAGGTGGTCGCCTCGCGTGCCGCGGCCGTGCCGGTCGGTGCGACCGTGTCGCACTTCCTCGGCTGGCGGGAGTACGCGGTCCTGGAGGCCGGTGCGGCCACCGTCGTCGACACCTCGATCGCCTCGCGGGCGGACTACCTCGGCGCGCGCTGGGCACCACGGGCCTGACCGCGTACGCCGCGCTGACCCGGACCGCTCCGGTCAAGGAGGGTGACGTCGTGTTCGTCTCCGCCGCGGCCGGGGCGGTGGGCAGCGTCGCCGGCCGGCTGGCACGGCAGTTGGGCACCTCCCGGGTCATCGGCTCGGCCGGCGGCCCCCACAAGACGAAGAAGCTGCTGGACGTCTTCGGCTACGACGCGGCCATCGACCACCGCCGGGGCGACCTGCCCGGTCAGCTCGCGCAGGCGGCCCCCGAGGGCATCGACGTCTACCTCGACGCCGTCGGCGGCGACCACCTCCAGGCGGCCATCGGCGCCGTCCGCCCCGGCGGACGGATCGCCATGGTCGGTGCGATCAGCGGCTACAACTCCACGGATCCGGCGCCGGGTCCCGACAACCTCTTCCGGGCCGCGGCGCGCGAGGTGACCCTGCGGGGGATGCTGGTCTCCAGCCACTTCGACCTGTTCCCGGAGTGGATCGGCAGGGCGGCCGGCCTGCTGGCCGACGGGACGTTGCGTACGGAGGTGACCGTCGCCGACGGGATCGAGCACGCGGCGGACGCCTTCCTCGGGGTGCTGAGCGGCGCCAACACCGGCAAGATGCTGGTCCGGCTGGGCGCGCAGCGATGAGCGCCGCCGCCCCGCACGGGCGGGGCGGCGCTCGGGGCGGGGCGGCCCTCGGGGCGGTTCAGGGGCGGTGCGGGTCAGCCGGCGGAACCGGGCCCTGGATGCGCAGCAGCAGGAGGGCGATGTCGTCGGTGCGGGGTGCGTCGCGGTGGGCGTGCTCGATGAGTTCGTCCGCCAGATCGCCGAGCGGCTGGTCCTCGGGTGCGTCGCCGATATGGGCCGCGACCGCGCCGATGGCCTCCTCGATGTCCCGGCCGGGGGCCTCGACGAGCCCGTCGGTGTAGAGGGCGAGGAGCGCGCCGGGGGCGAGGGGGATCTCGACGGCCGCGTACGAGGCCTTGGGGACGATGCCCAGGAGGAGGCCGGACGGAAGGTTCAGCATCTCGGTCCTGCCCCCGGGGTGACGCAGCAGGGGTGGCGGGTGGCCGGCGGAGGCCAGCCGGGCGGTGTGGCCGGCCAGGTCGATGTGGACGTACAGGCAGCTGGTGAACAGGCCCGGTTCGAGGTCGGTCAGGAGCCGGTTGGTGCGGGCGAGGACCTCTTCGGGGGGAGCGCCGGCGCCCGCGTGGACGGCGGTGCGGACCTGGCCCATGAGGGCGGCGGCGTTCACGTTGTGGCCCTGGACGTCGCCGATGGCGGCCGCGACGGTGGTGTCGTCGATGCGGATGAGGTCGTAGAAGTCGCCGCCGACGTCGAGGCCGTGGGCGGCGGGCAGGTAGCGGGCGGCGACTTCGAGGCCGGGAACCGCGGGCAGGGTGTGCGGCAGGAGCCCGGTCTGCAGGCTGCGGGCGAGCTGGTGGGTGGCGTCGTAGAGGCGGGCGCGGTCCAGCGCCTGCGCGATCAGTCCGGCGATCGAGGTCAGGACGGCGCGTTCGCCGGGCGCGAAGGTGCGCGGATGCGTGTAGGCGAGAACGAGGCAGCCGATGGGACGGTTGGAGGCGATCAGGGGAAGGAACGCCCAGGCGGCCATGCCGTCCTCGATGGCCGCGTCCGGGTGGGCGGCCAGGAGCTCGTCGATCCCGCCGAAGAACAGCGGGGTGGCGGTGCGCAGGATGTGCGTACTGGCGGTGTCCGCCGACACGGGCGTGCCGTCGAGGTCCGCCATGTGCTGCGCGGAGTATCCGCGGTGGCCGACGACCCGTACCCGGCCGTCCTGCTCGGCCAGCAGGGCCATGGCGTGGGCTCCGAGCGAGGGGACGATCTGGTCGGCGGCCTTCTCCACGACGTCCTGGGCGTGGGCGGCCTCCGTGAGGGTCGCGGCCAGCAGCATGAGCGGGTAGAGCGCGGTGGCCCGGCTGGGCGCGGACGGGTCGGCGGACCCGGGAGGGGCCGGGGCCGGCGCGTCGGGCTGGTCACTGCCCGTGGTGATGCGGACACTGATTCCCGTGTTGTCCGGGTAGAGGTCGAAACGCACCTGCTGTCCGGTGGGGCGCGGCGTGGTGAAGCTCCGCGGCAGCCGGCTCATCGCGGCGGCCCGGTAGTGGTTCTCCACGGCGGGCGTGTCCATCCACGGCAGGGCCTCCCAGGGCAGGGCCCCGCGCAGGCTGGAGACGGGCGCGCCGAGCAGGTCGGCCGCCTCCTGGGTGATGAAGGTGATGGTGCCGTTCAGGTCGAGTGCGCAGTTGCCTCCGGGCAGGCGCCGGACGAAGGCCATGGCGGCCGCCGCCTCGGCCGGGCCCGGTGTGGGGGGCGGGAGCGGGCGCAGGATGACCGGACGCGACGCCGGGCGCAGCGGCCGGCCCTCGTCGGCGGCGCGCAGCAGGACGTGCGTGAGGTGGCCGCGGGCCGATTCCAGGGCCTTGCGCTCCCGCTCGTCGAGATCGGGCTCGTGCGAGCCCGGCCACAGCAGGAGCAGGCCCGCCCCCGTCGGCGGCAGCGGGGCTGCGGCGAGGGCGAAGTCGTACGGGAGGACGAGGCCCAGGCGCGGGTAGCGGCGGGCCGTGTCCTCCTGGCCGCCGAGCCAGACGAGGCGGCCGTCGCGGACCGCGTCGGCCACCGGGATCGGGTCGTCCAGGCCGACCCTGGACCAGGGTGCCGCGAACTCGCGGGACAGCCCGGAGGCCAGCGTCAGGTGCAGAACGCGCCGGGCGGGGTCGGGGGCGGGCAGGTAGAGCATGCCGATGGACGCTCCCGCGTCGGCGCAGGCCGCGACCAGTGCCTCGCTCAGCGCACGCCGGTCGGCCCTCTCGTCGCGCCCCGGAACGTTTCGCACATGACCATGTTCCCCCCATATCCACCGTCCCGTCCGCACCCGCCCGTCCCGGCGAGCCCGCACCGGGCCCGTGCTGGGCCCCCGGGGGGCCGCACGAGCCCGCTCCGGGCCTCAGGGCCCGGCCGGGGGCCCGAGCTCGGGGTGGGCCTGGAGCAGCCGCGGCGGCGCCGCCTGGAGCCAGGAGTCGACGACGATGGCACGGAGCTCGTCGACGTCGTCGAGGGCGGCGAGGCGCGCCCGCACCCAGGCGAAGGAGGCCTCGTGGTCCGCGACCCAGAACTTCCCGGGTTCGGCGCGGACCAGTTCGTCGCGCTCCTCCTTGGGGCAGCGGACGGCCAACGAGGTCTCGTCGTCGGGCAGGGTCAGGAACATCTTCCCGGCGACCCGGAAGGTGGGCATGGCCCAGGCTTCCTTCTCGGTCGTCTCCGGGAGGGCGAGGGCGATTTCACGGGCTTCGTCGGACGTGCACACCCCCTGACCGTACGACAGGCCACTGACAGCGGACCTGATCCACAGGAAGCGGCCCGACGGCGGACGCCCGGGCCGCTCGGGCGTAGGCTTCGATCGGCACGCACACGGCAGGGGCGGAGTACATGACGGCGAAGACAGCACCGCGGTGGGACTCGACCCTCGATTCGGTCGTGGTGTACGCGCAGGGCGCGCTCTGCCGCCGGCTGGTCCGGGGCAGCGTGCCGCCGGACGGGCGGGTGCGCGTGACGGGACTGCCCCGTTCACTGGATCCGGCCTCGCTGCGGGCCGCTGTCCTCGGCGTCTCCGCAGTGCGCGTCACCGAAGCACGGGTGGAGGTCGAGGCCGAGCCGCTCGGCGCCGACGCACCCGACGCGTTGCGGCGCGAGGTCGAGCGGCTGCGGGACGCCCACGCGGCGGCCCAGGGCCGCCGGAACCGGCAGTTGGGCCTGATCGAGGAGATCCGGGCCCTGCACCCGGTGCCTCCGGTCCCCGATCCCGAGGCCCCGCACCGCCGCACCGCGGTCGACGCATGGCTGGAGCTCGCCGACTTCGTCGACGGGCGCCTGACGGACCTGCACGAACGTCTCGCCGAGGCGGAGGAGGAGCTGCGCCGCGTCGAGCACGAACTCTCCATCGCCACGGACCGGCTGTCCCGGGCGTCCACCGACGCACCGTCGGCGCATGTGGAGACCACGGTCTCCGCCCTGCTGACCCTCGACGTCACCGCGGTCGCGGAGGGCGACGAGGACGGCGGCGGGGAGGTCGAACTGGAGCTGGAGTACGGGGTACCGGGCGCCGTCTGGGTGCCGGCCTACCGGCTCACGCACCGTCAGGGGGACGGCTCCGGCCGCCTGGTGCTGCGGGCCTCGGTCGCCCAGCGCACCGGCGAGGACTGGACCGGCGTGCGCATCGCGCTGGCCACCGCCGACCTGCGGCGCCGCACCGACCTGCCCAGGCTCCGGTCGGTCCGCATCGGGCGCCGTCAGCCCGCCCCGGCGCCGTCGGGCTGGCGCGAGCCGCCCGCGGGTCTGGCCGACCTGTTCACCGGGTACGAGGCGGCCGGCCCCCGCCGCCCCGCCCCGACCGCCGTACCCGCCGCGGTCAGGGCCGGCTTCGCGTCCGGTCCCGTCCCGCCTCCGCCGCCTCCGCCCGCACCGGCTGCCGCGCCGGCCCCGCAGAGCTACGCCGCTCCCCCGGCGCCCGGTGCCGCGTACGGCGCCTCCTCGGAGACCTTCGGGGGCGCCCTGCCCGACTACGCGCAGCCGGCCCCGCCGCAGGCGCAGCCGGCACCCGCACGTCCGGCCGCGAACCGGTCGCGCTCCGGCGCCATGCCCTTCGCCGGGGCACCGGCTCCCGCCGTCCCGCAGGCACCCGGCCGGGCCGCACCCCCGGCCCCCGCGGCGCCGGAACCGGCGCCCGGGCCGCCGCAGCCCAGCGGCGCCGAGCTCGACTACGCCGCCCTGGTCCTGTGCGGCCCCGGCGAGCCGGGCGGTCGCCGCGGCCGGCTGTTCCCCGACTCCTCCTTCGACCCGGTGGCGGCCGAACACCGCCGCCGCGCCGAGGCCGTGGGCAGGCTGCCGCTGCCCGGGCACGCCGTGCGGCCCCGCGAGTCGGCGGGCTCCTTCGACCACCGGTTCGACGCCGCCGCTCGCGCCGACATCCCCTCGGACGGCACCTGGCACACCGTCACGGTCGGCGAGATCCCGGTCGGTCTGCGCACCGAGTACGTCTGCGCGCCGTCCGTGGAGCAGACCGTGTACGCGACGCTGGTGCTCTCCAACGCCACCGACCAGGCGCTGCTGGCCGGCCCGGTGGAGGTCACCGTCGACGACGAGTTCCTGCTGACCGCCGCCCTGCCGACGCTCGCCCCCGGCGGGGTGCGCCGGGTGGGCCTGGGGCCCGCCGAGGGCATCCGGGTCACCCGCCGGACGAACCTGCGCGAGTCCACCGCGGGCCTGCGCAACAACACCACCGTGCTCGACCACCAGGTCCACGTGGAGCTGGCCAACCGGCTCGCCGGGCCCGTCACCGTCGAGGTCCGCGAGCGGGTGCCCGTCACGTCCGAACCGGACGTCCGCGTCGAGGAACGCGCCACCTGGACCACGCCCGAGCCCGGCGCGGGGCCGGAGCACCACGCCCCGGGCACCCGCATCTGGCGGGTGGAGCTGCCCGCGGGCGGGCAGGTCGCCCTCGACGGCGGCTACGAGATCCGCATCCCGGCCGGCAAGGCCCTGGTCGGCGGCAACCGCAGGAGCTGACACCCATCATGACCACGGCCCCGAAGCCGATCGCCCTTCCCGTCACCGCCGTCACCTGCCTGGAGGACCGCGCCCACATCGAGCGCAGCGTCGTACTGGACCTGGCGGCCGGGGTCCAGCGGCTGCGGCTCGGTCCGGTCAGCGCGCTGGCCGTCGACCGCACCCTGCACGCCGAGCTGACCGCCGACGGCCCCGCCACCGTGCTCGACGTGCGCATCGTGCGCACCTGGCAGCCGCGCGGACCGCTGCCGTCCGCCGAGGACGACTCCGTGCTGGGGCTGCGCGTGCACGACCTCGAAGAGGAGCAGCGCGTGCTGGGGCGCCGGCGCGAGCGTCTGCACGCCCGCCTCGACGTGCTGGGCCGGCTGGCGGCCGATCTGCTGCGGGAGATCGGCGAGGGCTCCGGCCGCGGGGAGAGCGACCGGGCGCGCTGGACCCGCGAGATGGACCGGGTGGACGGCGAACGCGATGCGCACGGCGAGCAACTGCGCACCGTGGACACCCGGTTGGCCGCCCTTGCGGTCGAACTCGGAGAGACCCGGCGGGCCGTGGACCTGGCCGAGACGGAGCCCGCCGAGCTGGTCGGCCATGTGGAGCTGACCGTGGAAGCGGCGGCAGCCGGCCCGGCCCGGCTGCGGCTGAGCCATCTCGTCCCGTGCGCGCTGTGGCGCCCCGCCTACCGGGCCGTGCTCGACGGGGACTCCCTGACGCTGGAGACCGACGCAATGGTCTGGCAGCGCACCGGTGAGGACTGGTCCGACGTACGGCTGACGCTGTCGACGGCCCGGTCGGCGCTGGCCACCGAGCCGCCGCGGCTGGGCGAGGACCGTCTCACGCTGGCCGACCGCACGGCGGCGGAGCGGCGTGCGGTCGATGTCGAGCTGCGCGAGGAGGAGATCGGGGACCTCGGTCCGGCGGCTTCGGTCCTGGGACTGCCCGGGGTGGACGACGGCGGGGAGGCCCGGGTGCTGCACTCCCCCGTGCCGGTGTCCGTACGCGGGGACGGCCGCGCCCACCGGGTGCCGCTGTCCGCCTTCAGCACGGCCGCGGCGAGCGAGTACGCCTGCTCACCCGAGCTGTCGCCGCTGGTCACCCGGGTGGTGTCCTTCGACAACCGGTCCGGTCACGCACTGCTCGCCGGGCCGGTGGACCTGGTCCGCGGCAGCGGGTTCGGCGGCCGCGGGACGCTGGAGTTCGCCGCTCCGGGCGCGCCGGTCGAGCTGGCCTTCGGCAGCTGCGACGATCACCGGGTGGTCCGGCAGACCGAGGAGTCCCGGGACTCGGCCGGATTCACCCAGCGGACGGTGGTCACCCGCACGGTGCGGCTGCACCTGTCGCGCTTCTCCGCCCCCGGGGACGACGGCGAACGGGTGGTCGTCCTCCGGGAGCGGATCCCGGTCTCGGAGGTCTCGGCGGTGGAGGTGCGCCTGCGCAAGGAGGCCTGCTCGCCGGCGCCGGACGGGGTCGATGCCGAAGGCATCGTGCGCTGGGACGTCGCCCTCGCGCCGGGCGGCCGCCGGACGGTGACCCTGGTCTACGAAATGTCGGCGAGCGCCAAGGTCACCGGTCTGTGAGCGGGTCGGTGCCCGCGGCCACCGACCACCGGGAGGGCGTCCCGAGCACCTGCTGCGGGCGGACTACGACGGCGTACTGAACCCCGACCGGTTCTTCTTCCGGGTCTGACCCCAGACGCCGGCTCAGCGCGTGACGATGCGGTGGACCTCGGCCTCGAAGAGCAGGGCCGGGTCCAGGCCCATGCCGGTGAAGTGGCCCGCCAGTTCCAGGGACAGCACGCCGTGCAGGCGGCTCCAGAAGGTCAGGGCCAGGCGCAGCGCCGACGGCGGGGCGTCGGGGTGGCTCGCGGCCCACTCCCGGTGGTCCGCCAGGTGGTCGTCGAAGGGGTCCGGCTCCGTGCCCGGGGTCGGGATCGGGCCCGGGGCCGCGGGCGGTACGGCGGCGGCGCAGGCCTCCAGCAGGACGGCCATCAGCTCCTGGGAGATCGCGGTGATGTCCTGCGGGGCGTGGTACCCGGGGACCGGAGTGCCGTAGATGAGGAAGTAGCGGTGCGGGTCCTCCAGGGCCCAGCGCCGCAGCACCCGGGCCAGCTCGGGCAACCCGGCCCGGCCCGCCCCCTCACCCGGTCCCCCGGCGGCGATGAAGGCGTCGGCGAGGCTGCGGTAGGCGTCGCGGATGAGCTCGGTGATCAGCTCGTCGCGATTGGCGAAGTACCGGTACAGGGCCGGTCCGCTCATGCCCATCTGTTTGGCGATCGCGTTGAGTGACAGCGCGGAGGCGCCGGAGCCGGCGATCTGCTGCCAGGCCTTTTCCTTGACCTCCTCCCGCACCTGCTGCCGGTACCGCTCACGGGGGGTCTTCGTCGTACCGGTCATGCCCGCCACCTCTCGCCGCTCCACAGCTGGAGTTAGAACCTATCACCATCGGCACACTCTCTTGACATCTTCGAGTTATCCATTCACTTTAGTTACAGCTTCTAACGAACACGAGAGATGCAAACCATCCATCTGGAGGTCATGATGACGAACACCGTCGAGCGGGTCGAGATCGTTCTGCCGGGCAAGGTCGAGCCGGAAGGCCTCCAGCTCCACCGCGGTCCGGTCCCGGCGCCGGCCGCCGGCCAGGTGGTCGTCGCCATGGAGGCGACCGGCGTCTCCTTCGCCGAGCAGCAGATGCGGCGCGGCCGGTACTACGACCAGCCGCCGTTCCCCTTCGTCCCCGGATACGACCTCGTCGGCACGGTGCTGGCCGTGGGCCCGGGAGTGAATTCGGCCCTCCTCGGCAAGCGGGTGGCCGCCCTGACGAAGACGGGCGGCTGGGCGAGCCACATCGCCCTCGCCGCCGCCGACGTGGTCGACGTACCCGAGGGCGTCAGCGCGGTGGACGCGGAGACCGCGGTCGTCAACGGCATCACCGCCTGGCAGATGCTCCACCGCAAGGCCCGGGTGCGCGCCGGCCAGACCGTACTGGTGCACGGCGCCAACGGCGGGGTCGGATCGATCCTGGTCCAGCTGGCACTGGCCGCGGGCGCCCGCGTGATCGGCACCGCCTCCACCCGCCACCACGACGCGCTGCGCGCCCTCGGCGTGACCCCCATCGACTACCGGTCCGGCAACGTCGCCGCCCGGGTCCGCGCCCTCGCGCCCGGCGGGGTCGACGCGGTCTTCGACCACGTCGGCGGCGACGGCATCGCCGACTCCTGGCGGCTGCTGGCGCCCGGCGGCACGCTCGTCTCCTACGGCAGCGCCGCCACCCGCGACGACGAGGGCTCCGGCTCCTGGCCGGTACTCAGGCTGCTCGGGCGGGTGTGGGTGTGGAACGCGCTGCCCAACGGCCGCCGCGCGTACTTCTTCAACGTGTGGGCCGGACGCGCCTACGCGAAGGACCGCTTCCGGGCGCGTCTGCGCTCCGACCTCTCCCAGGTGTTCTCGGCCCTGCAGCGCGGTGAGATCACCGCCAAGGTCGCGGCCGAGATCCCGCTGGCCCGCGCCGCCGAGGCGATGCGCCTGGCCGAGTCCGGCACGGTCGCCGGCAAGGTCGTCCTCGTCCCGTGACCCGGCCGTCGGACCGGTCAGGAGAAGGGGAGCCGGTCGGGTTGGCAGGTCGTGCCGGGCGGCGGGAGTGTGCCGTCGATGAGGTAGCGGCTCTCGTAGGTGTTGATGCAGGTGCTGGAGTTGTTGAAGAGTGCGGTGTGGCCGTACCCGTTGTTCGTGAGCAGGCGGGCGTCCGCCAGTTCCCCGGCCATGGCCTGGGCGTCCGAGTAGGGCGTCGAGGGGTCGTACGTGGTGCCGATCACCAGGACGGGGTGCGGCGTGGGCTTGTCCCAGGGGCCGTCGTACCGGTTGGCGGCCCGGGCCGGCCAGGTGGCGCACGGCTCGCCGGACCAGGTCCAGTACCGTCCGGCGTCGCCCGCACGCTTGGCGCTGTCCTCTTCGAGGCCGGGGTAGACGCCGGGGTCGCGCGGGTTGGGGCTGTCGGCGCACCACACGGCCGCCGCCTGCTCCTCCCCCAGGTACGGACCGGGCTGCTTGACCGGGGGCGGGGGCGGGTACTGGGGCGGCTTCGGGGTGCGGCCCTGCCACAGGTCCTGGAGCCTGGCGGCGAGATCGGTCCAGCCCGGCCGGACGATGTACAGACTGCTGACCGTGTCCGCGACGGTGGCGGCGTACGTCCACGGGCCCACAGGGTGCTCCCGCAGGCGCTGCATCAGCTGGTCGTACTTGGCGCGGGTGGCCTGCGGGCTGCCGGCCGAGAAGGCGCAGCGGGCGGTGGTGGCGGATCCGCAGAGGTCCAGGAACTTGTCGAGGGTCGCCGCCGCGGTGCGGTCCGAGCCCATGCGCAGGAGGGTCGTGGTCCGCGGTTCGCTCGGTGAGGCGTTGTTCGTCCATGCCAGCGGGTCGATGTTGCTGTCCAGGACCATGGCCCGGACCTTGTCGGGGAACAGGTTGGCGTAGGTGGCGCCGAGGATGGTCCCGTAGGACACACCGAGGTAGTTGAGCTGTGGTTCCCCCACCGCCCGGCGGAGCAGCTCCAGGTCCTGTGCGGTGTCGGCGGTCGAGACGTGGCGCAGGAGGTCCGGGTCGCGCTTCTCGCAGCGGCGGCCCAGCTCCTCGTACGCGTCGATCCAGGTCGCGCGCTCCTTTTCACCCACCGGGAAGCCGATCGGTTTGCCCGCGGCCCAGGTCTTCGCCTCCTCGGGGCTGTCGAAGCAGTTCACCGCCGTGCTGTTGCCGATCCCCCGCGGGTCCCAGCTCACGATGTCGAAGCGTTCGCGCAGCTCCTTGGGGAACGAGTCGTAGTTCTGCGGGACCTGCACCGTTCCGGGGCCGCCGGGGCCACCCGGATTGACGAAGAGGGTGCCCACGCGCCGTGCCGGGTCGCCCGCCGTGCGCCGGACCACCGCGAGATCGATGGTGCGGCCCGCCGGATCGGCGTGGTCGAGCGGCACGCGGGCGGTGGCGCAGTCGTACGGGCTGCCGGGTTTGCAAGGGCTCCAGTCGAGCGCGGGGACGGTCGCCGAGGGTGACGGCTCCGCGTGGGCGGCGCCGAGCAGCGGCGCGGTGAGCACCGACGAGCAGATCGCTCCCGCGACGAGGACCGCCGCGCAGCGGCCGCGGCGGGACAACGGGCCGGGTCCGGGCATCTTGCGCCCTCCTCCGCCTCAACTGCACGCACCCCTACCTCCACCAAACCGCGTTGCGGCGGCGCGCGCGAGCGGGGGCGGCGGCCCGCCGGATCCGGGGCCGCATCCGGCCGGTCGTGTCCGCGGGGCAGCGGATCGAGGGAGTGCGCGCTATCCTCCGCGCCATGATTGACATGGACATGCAGCGGACGCAGCCAACGCGGCCGCGGCGCAGCCTTCGCCTCCTGGTGTGCCTCCTCCTGCTGGCCCTGCTCGGTACGGCGACCACGGCGGCCGCCGCACCCGGACCCGGGGCGGCCCCCGCCGCAGCCACGGCCCGCACCCGCGCGGCCGACGCCGCGACCCTCGCGCCGTCCGGGACCCCGGCCGCGGCCGCCGCCGCCCGCTGGGGCGACCGGCGGCTCGACGAGGTCGCCTTCCTCACCACCCACAACGCCTTCACCAACTACGAGGACTCACGCTGGAGTTCGGTCAACCAGTCCGAGTCGGTGCGCGCCCAGCTCGACAACGGCGTCCGCGGCCTGAGCCTGGACACCCACTGGTACGAACGCAGCACCTGGCTGTGCATCATCAGCTTCGGCAGCGACTGCTACCCCAGCGACGTGTACCTGTGCCACGGGGACTGCAAGACCTTCGCCGGGGCCACCTACGCCCTGCCGCGGCAGTCCTTCCACGGCACCATGCAGACCGTGGTGGACTTCCTCGCGGCCCATCCGCAGGAGGTCGTGACCGTCTTCCTGGAGGACTATGTCGGCGCCGATCAGTTGCAGCAGTCCCTGGGCCGGGTCAGGGGCCTGCAGGACATGGTGTTCCGGCCCGACGCGTGGGGCGTACGGCAGCACGGCTGGCCGAAGGTGGCCGACCTCGTCACCGCGGGCAAGCGCCTGCTGATCTTCTCGGACCGGTCCGACCGCGAGCACCTGGGCGTCATGTACGACAAGTCCTGGACCGTGAGCAACTTCTGGAGCCTCGGGGACCTGGGCAATGACCTCGCGTGCGTCAGCCGCTGGCCCGACGTACCCCTGGACCGCCAGGAGCCCGGATTCCGGCGCCTGTTCACGATGAGCCACCACCGCAACGTGCCCACCGTCCTCACCGCGGCCCTGGACAACGGCACCAAGCTGCGCAACCGCATCGCCGAGCAGTGCCGGTCCGCCACCGGGGGCCGGGACCCGAACTTCGTCTCCGTCGACTTCCACCGCCTGTCGGACGGGAGCGGCCACACACCGGCCTCGATCGTCGCCGAGCTGGGCGCACGCCCCTGATCCGTCCATCGGACTGCCGACCGGACCGGGTGGATCGTCCCGCGTCGACGCGGCGCGGCCCGCCCGGTCGGTCAGCCGGCCCTGCGTGCGCCCAGCGCCCGCCGCTCGTCCTCGGTCAGGCCGCCCCACACGCCGTAGGGCTCCTGCACGCGCAGCGCGTGGCTCAGGCACTGCGCCCGCACCGGGCACTGCGCGCAGACCTCCTTGGCCCGCCGCTCCCGCATCGAGCGGTCCTCGCCGCGCTCCCCCGCCGGGTGGAAGAACCGATCGGTGCCGAGCTCCCGGCACGCCGCTTCCTCCTGCCACTGCCACAGGTGCTCCGCACGGCCCGGCAAGCGTGCCACCTTCGACATGTCCGCGCTCCTCTCATCGGCTTGCGCACGTCCTCGGACGTCTCCCTCACGCGTCTGACCCGGGTACCCGTTCCGAAACGCCGTCCGCGTACGCCGGCGGAACGACGGCCGGGGAGGTGGAGACCCGGGGCAGGGCGTAGGGGTGCTTCTCGGCCAGCCAGGTGACCAGCTCCTCGCGCACCGCGCAGCGCGCCGTCCACAGGTCGTCGGGGTCCTTCGCCGTGACGATCGCCCGCACCACGATGGTGGAGGCGGTCGTGTCGGTGACGGACAGGTCCCACCCGCGGCCGTCCCACGCCTCGCAGCCGTCCAGGACCTCCTTGAGCTTTTCGCGCATCAGCGCGACGGGGGCGGTGTGGTCGCAGTGCAGGAAGACCGTGCCGGTCATCTGGATCCCGCCGCGCGACCAGTTCTCGAACGGCCGCCCGGTGAAGTACGAGACGGGCATGGTGATCCGGCGCTCGTCCCAGGTGCGCACGGCCAGGAAGGTCAGGGTGACCTCCTCGACCACGCCCCACTCACCGGCGACGACGACCGTGTCGCCGATGCGCACCATGTCCCCGAAGGCGATCTGGAAGCCGGCGAAGAGGTTGCCCAGGGTGGACTGGGCGGCGACGCCGGCGACGATGCCGATGATGCCGGCCGATGCCAGCAGCGAGGTGCCGACGGCACGGAAGTCGGGGAAGGTCAGCAGCATCGCGGCGGCGGCCACCACGACGACCACGGCGGTGACGATCCTCATGATCAGCGTCACCTGGGTACGGACCCTGCGCACGCGGGAGGGGTCGCGCGTGCCGAGCGCGTAGCGGGCGTACGAGGACTCGACCACGGCCGAGCTGACGAGGACGACGCACCACGCGCCCGCCCCGATCAGTACGAGCGTCAGGATCCGGCCCACGGCAGCCTCGTGATCGTGCAGCGGCTGCCACTCGATCTGCCGGTACACCCCGCGCAGCACCGCGGTGAACAGCAGCACCCGGACCGAGGTACGGCAGCGGCGCAGCATGCCCCACAACGGTGTCTCGGGCCGGCGGGCGGCCGCGCGCCGCAGCAGCAGGTCGGTGAGCCGGCTCACGACGAGGGTGAGCACGATCGAGCCGCCGAGGACGGCAACCAGTCGCAGAAGGCTGTTCATGTCTCCTCTGAGGTGGGTCTCGGTGACGAAAGGGGTCCGGGAGAGTCGGGGGGAGGGTGGAGGCGTCCACGGCGCGAGCGTGGGTACAAGCGCACCACGACATAGCGGGACATCGGAGCCGAGGACGAGGTGAGGGCGCAGTGCGGACCATCGGAGCGGACACCGGCGAGCGCACATGGGGCGAAGCACGGGGACCGACGTTTGCCCAACGTCGTCGGCTCTCCCTGCGCGGCGCCCGTCGGCAGGTCGCGCGGGGGCGCGCCTTCGCGCGTGAGGCGCTGGAGGACTGGGGTTGGGACGGTCAGGAGGCGTCCGAGGACGCGATCCTGGTCGTGTCCGAACTGCTCACCAACGCCAATCTCCATGCCGACGGCTGCCACGAGCTCCTGCTCCGCGGCGGGGATACGTTCCGCGTCGAGGTGTACGACGGGCACGGCGACCTGCGGCGGCTGGCGCCCGGGACACCGCGGCTGCGCACTCCGGGCGCTCCGGGCGGGTACGGCCTGCTGCTCGTGCGCAGGGTCGCCGACCTGTGGGGCGCCGAGGCCATCGCACAGGGCAAGGTCGTCTGGGCCGAGTTCGACGCCGATCGGCTGCGGTCGGGTGGTCCTGGTCCCTGGCGGACCTGAATCGGCCCGGACGGCCGCTCCGCCGAGTCGGTCAGTCCCGCAGCAGCTCCGCGCGCAGGGTGCCCAGGGTGCGCGTGAGCAGGCGGGACACCTGCATCTGGGAGAGACCGATCTCCTCGCCGATCTCCGCCTGGGTCATCTCCTGGCCGAAGCGCAGCTCCAGGATCTGGGTGCAGCGTTCGTCCAGGCCTGCGAGCAGGGGCGCGAGCGCCTGCCGGTCCTCGACCGCCTCCAGGGCCGGGTCGATGTCGCCCATGGTCTCGGCGAGGCTGCGCGAGGCCCGTACGGCCGTGGGCGCCTGGGCGCCGCCGGCCGCGTTGTCCTGGGACACGTCGAGGGACTGGGTGGTGTAGCCGTTGGCCGCGACCAGGCCCTGGCGGACCTCGTCCTCGGTGAGGTCCAGCCGCTCGGCGAGCTGCGCGGGCGTCGGCGCCCGATCCGTCTCGGCGGTCAGCTCCTCCGTGGCCTTGGCGAGCTCCAGGCGCAGCTCCTGAAGGCGGCGCGGAACCCGTACGGCCCACGTGGTGTCACGGAAGTGCCGCTTGATCTCGCCCGTGATGTACGGGAGGGCGAGCGTGGTGAGCTGGGTGTTGCGCTCGGGGTCGTAGCGGTCGATGGCCTTGATCAGGCCGATGATGCCGACCTGGATGATGTCCTCGTTCTCGGGACCGCCGGGGCGGTCACGGAACGGGCGGGCGGCGAACTGCACCAGCGAGATGTTCATCTCGATGAGCGTGTTGCGCACGTACTGGTACTCGCGGGTGCCCTCTTCCAGGCTGTGCAGCCGTTCGAAGAAGACATGCGTCAGCTCCCGGGCATCGCGGGTCGACAGCTCCCGAGGGCAGGGCACGTCCGGCAGCCCGCCCAGTCCGGGGGCGGCTGCGGCACCTGCGGTACCACCGGTGGTGGTCCTCGTCGGGGTCGTCGGGGTCATGGCCTCGGCCGTGGCCGTAAAGGTCATCGTCTTCGCTCCTTGGGCACGGGTGCTTGCGGTGCGTCTCGATAGCTCGGGTCGTGCGGAAGTCTGCCTCCGCTTCCCTGCACCTTGTCGGGGCCGAGGACAGACGTCAAGTAATACCGGAAAAGTGGTTCGGGAATTGCATTTCGTGAGTCATCCCTCAAGAATGACGGTGTGGAGAGCGAGCACACAGGCCACCGCCGCAACGGCTGGACCTTCCTGACGAACCACGCCCGGGTACTGATCGCCATCGCACGCGACCCGGGCATCCGTCTGCGTGACATCGCGGTGGACTGCGGTCTCACCGAGCGCACCGTGCAGGCCATCGTCACCGACCTGCAGGCGGACGGGTACCTGACCCGGATCCGGGACGGGCGGCGCAACCGCTACGTGGTCGCACCCGGCGCCCGCTTCCGCCACCCGGCAGAGGCGGGCCACGAGATCGCCGGCCTGCTGGCCTACCTGGCCGGCCCGCTGAGCACGCAGCCGGCGCCGTCCGCCGGCGGGGTGAGTGCCGGCGGGGTGAGAAACGACACTCCCGACGACAGCGAGCCCCACGCGGTGGTGTAGGCCGTCTGCGACGGCTCAGACCCGATGCGGCCGCACCCGGAAGTGGGCGCGCGCCTCGGGCAGGAACAACGGGACCGCGGCGGCCGCGGTGAGCAGCTCCGGGAGGGCGGCCACCGCCGGGCCGATGCCGAGCTGCGTCCCGCTCATACCGAGGTCGGTGGCCAGGAACAGCAGACTTCCGGCGCCCACGACACCGAGGACCGTCCGGGCCCAGCCGCGGCCGGCCCTCATCCTCAGCGCGACGGCCAGCCAGCCGGCGAGGATCACCAGCAGGACGCCGCCCGACAGCGCGAGCCGGCGCGCGGCGGCATCCGCTCCGGCGTAGGCGGTCAATTCGCCCAGGCCGGTGGGCTCGATCACGAACGCGCCGAGGGCCCAGTCCGCGAGGGTCGCAGCCATGGCGGCGAGCGTGAGCCACCATGCCGTCTCGATCTCCTTCGGGCGGACGCCCTCCGTCCCGCTGCCCGCGGTGCCGCTCATGCGCGTCTCCTCTCCTGCGCCGATCCCCGTCCGTACGCCCTGGGAGAGGAAGAAGCGAGCCGTCCGGTTCCGCGGATCGATCAAGTGGTGCGCCGGACGGCCGCCGGCCACCCGAACCGTACGGGGACGCCCGGCGAGTAGAGCACGCTCACCGGCGGTCCGGCCGGGGCGGGCAGACCGCCCGCGGCCACCAGGTTCTCGTCGCAGTCGAGCAGTTCGGCGCGGTGCAGCGGCCAACAGGGGTGCGCGTTCGGGAGGTACAGGGCTCGGCCGCGGAACTCCGTGTGCATGCCCCAGCGCGCGGTCACGAAGTGTTCCAGTTCGGTCGGCTCCGCGACGCGCTCGCCGATCCGGACGGCGATCCGGCTGTGCGCGCCGCGCGGGCCGGGCCAACGGCGGCTGCTGGCGTAGGTGACCGTATCGCCGTCATGACGGACCGTCATCCGGGACCAGACGTACGGCAGTCGGAAGGCGGCCCGGCCGACGGCCACCGGGATCAGCCGGGAGGCGTCGAGCGAGCGGAAGACCACCGCGCGGCGGCCGTGGGCGTCGACCGAGTAGAGGCGGACGTTGGTCTCCGGGAAGGAACCGAGGTAGGGAACGCCGGGCAGGCGCAACCAGCCGACCCGGTGCATGCGGAAGGCCACCAGGCCGACGTACGTGACCCCGTCCAGGGTGTCCGGCACGGTACCCGCCGGCAGCAGCGGGGCGACGTCGGCGGGGTCGGCGGCCCAGTGCAGGAAGGCGAGGTCGAGCCAGGACTGCGTGAGCAGGGGCCGGTGCGCCGTGTGCGGCGGGTCGGCCGTTATCGGCTCGGGGACGGCTGCGGGCGGCGGCGTCTGACGCATGCGGCCAGTATCCCCCGGCCCGTCCCTCCCGCGGCGCACCCGCCGGGGGCTGCGGTCCGGAGGGCGGGGCGGCCCGGAGGGCGGGGCGGCCCGGAGGGCGGGGCGGCCCGGAGGGTGGCTCAGCACCCTTACGGTCGGGCGGAGTTGGCGGGATGACGTTGCGGGGCGTCGGCAGTGACGGGCAGGAAGGCGCGCGCCCGGTGGTGCATCATCTCGGAGGGCCCCGACGGCGGGGCCACCGCGTGAAGGAGGCGTCGCATGCTGGAGTGGAAACGGATCAGCTCGGGCATGCGTCCCGTGCCGACCCCGGCGCCGACCGGCTCGGTCTGGGCCGCCGCGGCCCTCGCTGCCGTCGCCCTGGTCGCCGTGCTCAACTTCCTGGACGGCCCCGGCGACCCGCTGATCGACCTCCTGGCGCTCTCCCTCGCCGTGGCGGTGGTGAGCACCGGCGCCCGCCTCACCGCAGCGCCCGGCACGGCCCTGCTCTGCTGGCTCGTCCTGAACGCCTACGCGACCGCGCCCATCGGCCGGCTCACCTGGGACGCCCCCTACGACCTCGTGCGCCTCGCCTGTCTCCTGGCGGCGGCGAGCACGGGAACCGTCGTCGCGCGCCTCGCCAACGCGCGCGCCGCTCACCGCCGGCTCACCCCGTAGGGGAGGTCGTGCGCAGGACGCCTATCTTGTCGATGCGGTGCTCCGGGTTGCCCTGGGCGTCGCTCCAGTAGTTGCCCTCGGCGTGGTCCTCCGGCGTCGCGCAGGTCGAGATCGTGATCATGGCCCGGTCCGGGGCCGCCCCCGGCTGCCCGGGCACTGCGGCGCGCTGTTCGCTCAGTGAGCGCTCCGACCGGAAGGACGTCTTCCGGGTGGCGGTGATCTCGTACGTGTACACCACCCCGCCCGCGGTCACGAGGACGGTGTCGCCCGGCTTCACGGAGGGCAGGTCACCCAGCGGGCCGCCGGCCGACAGGCGGTGCGCGGTGACGAGGAAGTTGCCCACCTGCCCGGGCCCCACTCCGCCCCGCTTCCCGTACGGACTGGCGGCGACGCCGAGGTCCTGGATGCGCGTCCCCGGGACGTCGTCGGTGGTGCCCTCGTACGGCACCACGCGCAGCCCGGAGACGCCCACGGAGGGTATGGAGAGCATCGATTCCACGGGCGCGGAGGGCGGGGCGGGGGCGGGTGTGGGGGCAGCGGCGGGGGTGAGCGTCCGCCCGGGGGTGGCGGGCGCGGAGGTGGCGGGGACCGCCGGACCGGCGGCGACCGAGGGCGTGCACGCCACCAACAGGGCGGCCACGGCACCGGCGAGCACGGCGGGAGCGGCGCGGTACGGGAACGGCAGGGGCATGGGCGTGTTCCGTGTCGGTCGATCGGCCGGGGGATGCGGCAGGCGGGTGAGCCGATGCGCCCGGCCAGAGTGACATACGGAGCAAGCGGTCCATAAGGGCCCAACCCTGTGACCTCGACGGCACCTCACCGGAAGTCACGGGAACTTCTTCGCGCCCCTCCCCGACCACCTCGCCGGAGGGAGTGCCGTCCCGGCTCCGGCACAGCATGATCGGCACCTCGTCCGTCTGGAACCGAGTACAAGAATCCGGAGTGACGATGACGGACCGGCCCCAGTACCCGAACCCGGTGATCACCACCCTGAAGCAGTGGGCCCCGCCCCCGGCGCTGGTCGGCTTCCTGGCACTCCTCATATGCATGTTCGCCGCGGCGTACGCAGTGGGCGCCTCCGCCGGGCCGGTGGCCCCCGGCATGCGGTCCGGCGAGATCGACGCCCCGGCGTTCGACGGGGACCTGGGCCGGCCGCACGGGCACAGCGGCGGTACGGGCACGGGTGGCGCGGGCGGCACGCGGTGACGGCCGAGCGGACGCAGCCGCAGGCGCAGGTGGTGGCGGGGACGGGGGCGGCGGCGGGGACGGGGGCGGTGACCACCGACCTGATCGTCGGCGGGATGACCTGTGCGGCCTGCGTGAACCGGGTCGAGAAGCGGCTGGCCAGGATCGAGGGCGTCCGCGCCACGGTCAACCTGGCCACCGGACGGGCCCGGGTGAGCCATCCGCCGGGGGTGACCACGCAGGACCTCGTCGCCGCGGTCGAGAAGGCGGGCTGCACCGCCGAGCTGCCCGCACCTCCCGTGCCCGCGCCTCCCGTGCCCGCGGAGAACAGCACACCGGCGCCCGAGGGCGGGTCCCCCGGGTCCCCCGGCCGGGAGGAGTCGCAGCGGCTGCTGATCACCGCCCTGCTGTCCGTTCCCGTTCTGGTGCTGTCGATGGTGCCCGCCCTTCAGTTCCGCAACTGGCAGTGGCTGTGCTTCGTCCTGGCCGCGCCGGTCGCCGTCTGGGGCGCGTGGTCCTTCCACTCCCGGGCCCTGCGGGGACTGCGGCACGCGGCGGCGACGATGGACACCCTGGTGTCGCTGGGCGTCGTCGCCTCGTTCTCCTGGTCGGCGTACGCACTGTTCCTGGGCGGGGCGGGCGATCCGGGGATGCGGATGCCGTTCAGCCTGCTGCCCTCGATCGGCGGGGACGTCGCGCACATCTATCTGGAGGCGGCCGTCGGTGTCCCGCTGTTCGTTCTGACCGGGCGATTCCTCGAGTCCCGGGCCCGCACCGGCACCGGTGAGGCGCTGCGCTCGCTGGCCGGCCTGGCGGCCAAGGACGTGACCCTGTGGGAGGACGGCCGCGAGCGGCTCCTCCCGATCGCGCAGTTGCGGGTGGGGCAGGAGTTCATCGTCCGGCCGGGCGAGCGGGTCGCGACGGACGGAGTGGTGGCCTCCGGCGGTTCGGCCCTCGACCTCTCCCTGGTCACCGGCGAGAGCGAACCCGTCGAGGTGGGCCCCGGTCGGGCCGTGGTCGGCGGCGCCGTCAACGCGGGCGGACTCCTGGTCGTCCGGGCCACCGCGGTCGGCGCGGACACCCAACTCGCCCGCATCACCCGCATGGTCACCGAGGCGCAGGCCGGAAAGGCCCGGGCCCAACGCCTGGCGGACACGGTGGCCGGTGTCTTCGTCCCGGTGGTCCTGGCCCTGGCCGCGACCGTCCTCGGCTTCTGGCTCGGCGCCGGGGCCGATCCGCAGGCAGCCGTCACGGCCTGTGTGGCCGTGCTCGTCGTGGCCTGTCCCTGCGCGCTGGGGCTGGCGACTCCCACCGCCCTGCTGGCGGCCACGGGCCGGGGCGCGCAGCTGGGTCTGCTGGTCAGCGGCCCCCGGGCCCTGGAGACGCTGCGCCATGTCGACACCGTGGTCCTGGACAAGACCGGCACGCTGACCACCGGCCGGATGACCGTCGCGCGGGTGACACCGGTGCCCGACGGGATCGGCCGGGAGCGGGCCCTGTGGCTGGCCGCCGCGGTGGAACAGGGTTCCGAGCACCCGCTCGGCCGGGCCGTGGTCGCGTACGCACGGCAGGAGGTCCGGCATCGGCCACCGGGCGAGGTGAGCGGCTTCCTGGCCACGGCGGGCATCGGTGTGACCGGGGTGGTGGAGGGCCACCGGGTGGAGGTCCGCGCCGCCGGCGCGGACCTCCACCCGTCGCTGGACCGGGCCCTGGTCGAGGCGGAGGCGGTCGCGCACACGCCGGTCCTGGTACGGGTGGACGGCGCCGACCAGGCGCTGATCTCCCTCGGGGACGTTCTGCGTCCGGGCAGCTACCGGGCCGTCGACCGGTTGCGGCGCCTGGGCGTGGAGCCGGTACTGGCCACCGGCGACCGCCGGGCCACCGCAGCGCGTGTCGCCGCCGCGCTCGGGATCGCGGAGGTGCACGCCCAGTGTTCGCCGCAGGACAAGGCGCGGCTGGTGAAGGAGTTACGCGGACGGGGGCGCCGGGTCGCGGTGATCGGCGACGGGGTGAACGACGCTGGCGCCCTGGCCTGCGCCGACCTCGGCATCGCCATGGGGAGCGGAACGGACGTGGCCATCGGCGCGGCGGACGTCACGCTGGTGCGCGGCGACATCGAGGCGGTGGCCGACGCCGTCCGCCTGGCGAGGCGGACCCTCGGCACGATCAGGGCCAACCTCGTCTGGGCCTTCGGCTACAACGTCGTCACCGTGCCGCTCGCCGCGGTGGGGTTGCTCAACCCGATGGTCGCTGCCGTCGCGATGTCGGCGAGTTCCCTGATGGTGGTGGGCAACAGCCTGCGGCTGCGTACCTGGCAGCCCGCGCCGTACGCCCGCCGGACGGGAGGTACGGGCCGATGACGCAGTCACCTTCGGCGCAGAGCCAGGACCAGTGGCGCCCGACCGCCCGGCGCGTGCGCGAGGCGGTGCGGGCCGCGGTCGTCCCGGTGGCCGCCTGCGCGGTGGCGCTGGCGGGTCTGACGATCTGGACCTCGACCGGCGCGGCGGGCAGCCCGCCGCAGATCGCGGCCGGCAACGGCCGCGTGTTCCTCCCGTACGGCATGAGCCGGGACACGGCCGCCTTCTTCGACATCACCAACATCGGTGGAGCGGACGACCAGTTGACGGGGGTGACCTCACCGGCGGTGGAGGATGCCCGGCTGAGCCGGCACCGGAGCCCCGGCCTCGGGGCGGACACCATGGGAATGACCGCATCGGTACGGATATCCGCGGGCGGCACGCTCACCATGTCCCCCTTCGACGTGAGCGTCATGGCGCGGACGAGGACCGGCTGGCAGGCGGGCGACATCGTGCCGTTCGTCCTCCACTTCCGGCACAGCCCGCCGGTGACGGTGATGACGGTGGTAGTCCGCCCCGGCAGCTGAACCGCCGCCACCGCCGGCTGGCGGGACGGCACCGCGCAGCCCTCCGCATCAACCCGGGGCGGCCGGGTAGCCGCGCAGGGAGCGAACGACCCCCATGCGAGCGGAGGTGGCGACCGTGAACACCCGTCCCGACGACCCCGTACCGCCCAACCCCACGCCGGCGCCCGGGCCGGGCCCCGGGCCTGCGCCCGGTCCGCTGCCCGGGCCCGTGCCCGCCCCGGGTCCCGACCCGGTACCGCCGGCTCCGCCCCAGTCCGAACCCGATCCGCAGCCGGCGCCCGCCCCGGGGCCCGATCCCCGTCCGCAGCCCGGCCCCCTGCCCGGGCCGGTGCCGGCTCCCGAACCCATCACCTGACGACCGGCCCGACGTCCCGCGCGCGAGCTCTACGGGTCCGCCCCACGGGGCCATCCCGGTGAGGCCGGACCCCCGGGAGGTTTCAAAGGCGCCGTCCGGGCAAGCAGCAGCGCATGGCACGACGGCAGGCAAGCGATCCCGGCTAGCGTCCGGAGGGACACCGTGAGCAACCATTCTCTCGCTCCGTCGGAGTTCGCGACCACGCCCGGAGTCCCCCTCCCCGGGGGCGACGGTCCGGACGGGAACCTCCCGCACGACCACACCCAGGCGATCCTGGAGACCACCAAGCGCGTGGCCGCGCTGCTGAAGGCGTCCGGGCAGCCGTTCGCCCTCGCGGGCAGCGTGGCCGCCTTCGCACACGGCGTGCCGGCAGGCTTCCAGCACGACACGGACTTCTGCGTCCGGCCCGAGGACGCGGACGCCGTGATCCGGGCGCTGGAGGACGGCGGCATCGCCATGCGCCGCGCTCCCGAGGACTGGCTGGTCAAGGGCCGGGCGGGGGGCGAGGAGATCGACCTGATCTTCGAGCTCGCCCGCCGTCCGGTGAGTACCGAGCTGCTGGAGCGGGCCGTGGTCCGGCCGGTGGACTCGGTGTGGATGCCGGTCCTGGCGCCCACGGACCTCATGGATGCCCGGCTGACCGCACTGTGCGAGCACTACTGCGACTTCGGCGACCTGCTGCCGATGGCCCGGATGCTGCGCGAGCAGATCGACTGGGACCGGCTCAACCGCGCCCACCGGTCCGCACCGCTGCCGGACGCCTTCCTGTACCTGCTGGAACGGCTCCAGATCACCGATTCCTGGGAGGCGACGTCGTGACCTCGATCGACCTCATCGAATACCGCGCCGAGCACCTGAGGGAACGCCTGGCGGGCGAGGAGATCTCCGAGCTCGGCGTCCGCGTCGAGGCGCGCGGCGCAGGCGTACTGGTCCGGGGCAGCGTGAGCAGTGGAGAGTGCCGCGCCGAGGTCCTGCGCATCGCGCAGGAGGAGCTCGTGGGCGTCCCCTGGCGCGAGGACGTCACCGTGTGCTGCCCCAGTCCTCCCGACCGTTCGGAGGACCTTCCGTGATCCGCGTCGCGGCTGTCGGGGACATCCATCTCGGCCCCGGCAGCGAAGGGCTGTTGCGCCCCGCCTTCGAGACGCTCGAGGACTGTGCGGACCTGCTGCTGCTCGCCGGCGACCTGACCCGGCACGGCACCCCGCAGGAGGCGCACGTGGTGGCCGGGGAGGTGGCCCGGCTCCCGGTCCCGGTGATCGCGGTGCTCGGCAACCACGACTACCAGAGCAACCGGCAGGCGGCCGTCACCCGTGTGCTGGCCGAGGCGGGGGTACGCGTCCTGGAGGGCGACGGCGTGCTGATCGACGTGGACGGCGCAAAGGTCGGGATCGCCGGGACGAAGGGCTTCGGCGGCGGTTTCGCGGGGCGCTGCGGCAGCGAGTTCGGCGAGCCCGAGATGAAGGCGTTCATCCGCTACACCCGGCACTGCGCGGACGAGCTCGCGCGATCGCTGCGGGAGCTCGCCGAGGCGGGCAGTGACCTGCGGATCGCGCTGACCCACTTCTCCCCGGTGGCGGACACCCTGGCGGGCGAACCCCCCGAGATCTTTCCCTTCCTCGGGAGCTATCTGCTCGCGGAGGCGGTCGACGAGGCCGGCGCCGATCTCGCCGTACACGGCCACGCCCATCTGGGCACGGAGCACGGAACGACGGCCGGCGGGGTGCGCGTGCGCAACGTCGCGATGCCCGTCATCGACAGGGCCTTCGCCGTATACCACCTGGGGGCGAAGGAGCCGATCGACGGCGCCGACGGACACGGAGGGTGAGGGACGGCCACGAGCCGTACTGCTTCAACCTGGCGGGATCGGGGTATGTGGCAGGAGGGAAAGCCCAAGGAGGCCTCATGCCTACTACTCTGCGTATCCAGGCCACCCCTGCGCCGCAGCCGGACGTATCGCCGGCCGCCCTTCCCGGGATCCCCGAGATCGCCGACCTCCAGTCGGTGAGCACCGCCGACGCCCACGACCTGTCGGTCACGCTCTTCCGGCGGCTGCACACGCTGGAGGAGGGGACCTCGGAGTACTCGTACGTGCGCAACACCCTGGTCGAGCTGAACCTGAGCATGGTGAAGTACGCGGCCACGCGCGTGCGCCACTGCAGTGCCCCGTGGGAAGACGTCATGCAGGTGGGCACGATCGGCCTGATCAAGGCCATCAACCGGTTCGACCCGGAGCGCGGCTTCGAGTTCATGTCGTTCGCCCTCCCCACCATCGTGGGAGAGATCAAGCGCTACTTCCGTGACACCACCTGGGCCGTCCGTGTACCGCGCCGGCTGCAGGAACTGCGCATCGATCTGGCCAAGGCGAACGACGCCCTGGAGCAGGAGCTCGGGCACGCCCCCACTGCGCAGGAGCTCGCCGAGCGGTTGGGCATCACCGCGGAGGAGGTCTGCGAGGGCCGGCTCGCGGCCAACGGCTTCACCAGCCTGTCCCTCGACCTCCCCGTGACGGAGGAGGACGACGCGCCCGGCACCCTGGCCCGCGGCCTCGGGGTGGAGGAGACGCGCTTCGAGACGGTCGAGGACCTGGAATCGCTCAAGCCGCTGCTGGAGGAGCTGACCGAACGGGATCGGACGATCCTCGCCCTCCGCTTCGGTGAGGAGCTGACCCAGGCCGAGATCGGCGAGCGGCTGGGCATGTCGCAGATGCACGTCTCCCGGCTGCTGGGCCGCATCCTGGGCCGGCTGCGGGAGGGACTGCTCGCCGAGGAACCCGAGGAACCGCAGGCCGAACCGGCTTGAGGCACTCAGCCGTCCGCACGGGACAGACAGGTATATTGCGCTGGAACCCGGGCAGGTGCAGGAGAGCACGACGGAAGGGTGATGCCGGATGGTGCCGGAAGCGGAAAGAGAACGCTTCACCGTTGCGGTGGAGGCCGTGGACGGAGCCGTCGTCCTGGCGCTCGCGGGAGAACTGGACCACGATACGGCGCAACCCCTGAGGGATGCCCTCGATGCGGCGCTCACCCCGGGCCGCCGGGTCCTGGTGGACCTGGCGACGCTCGGGTTCTGCGACTCCACCGGGCTGAACGTACTGCTGAACAGTCGGCTCGCTGCGCAGGAGGCGGGCGCCACCCTCGAACTGGTCGGCCTGCACGGGCCCGTGGCCCGCATGTTCCGGATCACCGGTGCGGACGGTGTGTTCCCCATCCATCCCGACATGACGGAAGCCCTGAGGACGACACACGGCGGAGGAGCCTGAGCACCATGGATCAGCGCGGGCCGTCGGACCGGACCTGGAGCCTGAGGCTCGCCGGAACCACGGACGTCGTCTCGCGCAGCCGTGACTTCACCCGCCGGGCCCTGCTCGCCTGGCACTGGCTCCCGGGCGTCGGAGAGAGCGGCCGCGAAGCCGCCGAGGACGTACTCCTGCTGGTGTCGGAGGTCGTGGCCAACGCCTGCCTGCACGGCGGAGGCCCCCGCGCACTCGTCCTCGACTGCTCTGCCGAACGGCTGCGGATCGAGGTCACTGACGGCAACCCCGCCCCACCGGTGCCCGTGCCGTCCCGCGGGCCGGACGCACGCGAACAGCCGGGCGGGCACGGGCTGCTGATCGTGGAACGCCTGGCGCGGCGCTGGGGTTCCGAGTCCGGGTCGGACGGCAAACGCGTCTGGTGCGAGGTGGCGTGGCCGCCGGGGATCCGCCTTCCCGGCCCGGGGTGAGGGCGGGCGGGGCGTGAGCGTGGCTACCGGGCGAGGGGGCTGCGATCGATGTGCTCCAGCAGGTCCGCCGGGTCCCGGTAGACGGCTCGGGCGCCGGCCTCCACGAGGTCGGCTCGCGGGATGCCACCGCAGAGCAGCCCGACGGCGGTGACCCCCGCCCGTGTCGCGGCTTTCATGTCCCAGACGGAGTCACCGACGAATACGGCTTGCCCGGCTGCCGCCCCCGCCAGGTCGAGGGCGTGGTGCACCGGGTCGGGTGCCGGTTTCCCCTCGCTCACGTCGTCGGAACTCGCCGTGGCGGTGAGGGCGTCATCGGCGTCGATCGCCTTCGTCAGCGCTTCCAGCTCGCGGCTGCTCGCGGAGGTGACGAGCACGACGCGCCATCCGCTCCGGTCCAGTTCGCGCAGCAGGCCGGCGGCCCGGTCGAAGCTCTTCAGCCGGTCGAAGTACGTGCCGTAGAGGGTGTCGTGCGCGGCGCTCAGGGTGTCGTCCTCGCTCTTGTCGCGGTCGTCGCCCAGGAGGTGCGCGATCAGGTCGTCGCCCGGCAGACCGAGCGCGCGGTGCACCCGATGCATCGGCACCGTGTGACCCGCCTGGCGCAGCGCCTCCCACCAGCACGTCACGTGCAGGTGGTTGGTATCGGTGAGCGTCCCGTCGACGTCGAAGAGTGCGGCGCGGTTCATGATGCGATCAGCCTCCGTGGTGTGCGTGCCCGTCCCTGCGTTTCCTGCTCGCTCTCCAGGTTTTCGGGGCCGCCCCCCGGGCAGAAGCCGACTGCCGCCCTGCGGGGACGACCGCAGGGCGGACCAGAGGGCCCCGCCCCTCGGGAGCGGCCGGTGCGGCGGTCAGCCGCCGAACTCCTTGACGAGAGCGGCGCAGAAGGCGTCCAGGTCGGCCGGCTTGCGGCTGGTGACCAGCGTCGCGGGCTGCGCGTGGCAGACCTGCACCGCCTCGTCCACCCAGGTGCCGCCGGCGTTGCGGATGTCGGTGGCCAGGCTGGGCCAGGAGGTCAGGGTCCGGCCGCGTACGGCGTCGGCCTCCACCAGCAGCCAGGGCGCGTGGCAGATCGCGGCCACCGGCTTGGCCGACGCGATGAAGTCGCGGGTGAAGTCCACGGCCGGCTCGTTCATCCGCAGTGCGTCGGGGTTGGCGACGCCACCGGGCAGGACGAGAGCGTCGAAACTCTCGGCCGTGTGATTCGACAGGACCCGGTCGACGGGGTAGGTGCCCGCCTTGTCCAGGTGGCGGAAGGCCTGGATGCGTCCCGGTTCGGTGGACACCAGCTGGGGGTTCCAGCCGGCTTCGAGCACGGCCTTCCACGGTTCGGTGAGTTCGATCTCCTCGACGCCCTCGGGCGCCATCAGAAAGGCGACGCGCACAGCGCTCACATCCTTCCGTTGCCGTCGTGTGCAGTGGTCGCGTGGTCGGTGGGTCCGGTGGCCGGTCCGGTCAGTCCGGGGGCTCCGGTACCGGCGGCGGCGTGCCGGGAGCGGGGCCCGGGCGCGCCGGTTCGGGCGGTGGCCCTCCCGGGTCGGCCGGGCGGGGGTCCCGTGGCACCGGATCCGGCGTGGTGGGTGTGGGTCCGGGCCCCTCGGGCTCCGGCCCGGTGGTCCCTTCCGTACGGTTCACCTGCTGCTCCTTCGCGCGGGGGCGGGCGGCGTACAACCTGCGCCTGCCCGGACGGGCGCGCATCACGCCGGTTCGAGCCCACCCGTCCGATGAGCTGTTTCGGGATCGGTTTCGGGGTAAATGGGCTATATGACCACTACCGAGCCGCGCAGCCTTCCGGCCGGCGCCCCGGGCCTCGGCCCGGGCCCGGCGCTCGCCGCCAGCGGCGCCCCCGTGGTGTCCACCATGGGGGTCGAAGAGGAGTTCCTGCTCGTCGACCGTCTGACCAGGGCACCCGTGGCACGCGCCGATCCGGTGATCCGGGCGGCTTCGTACCCGCTGGGCGAGCTGGTGCAGTCGGAGTTCTACCGCTGCATGGTCGAGACCTGCACCCGGCCCACGACCGACGCCGGCGACCTACGGGCCCAGCTCCGCCACCTCCGGGCCACCGTCGCCGAAGCGGCGCGCGCCTCCCACTGCCTGCTCGTCGCTTCCGGCACCCCCGTGGTGGCACCGTCGGCGCCGATCCCGGTGACCGACACGCCCCGCTACCGCCGCATGGCCCGGCACTTCGGCGCCCTGGTCGACGGCAGGCTGGGCATCGTGTGCGGATGCCACATCCATGTGGGCACCGCCGACCGCGCGCAGGCCCTGTTCCTGGCCAACCACGTGCGCCCCTGGCTCCCCGCCCTCCAGGCCCTGGCCGTGAACTCGCCGTTCGCGGGCGGTCTGGACACCGGCTTCTCCAGCTGGCGGGCCCTGGAATTCGGCCGCTGGCCCACGGCCGGCCCCACCCCGCTGCTCGACCCTGCCTCGTACGAGGAGACGGCGGAGGCCCTGGTGTCCTCCGGCATCCTCCTGGACCGCCGGATGATCTACTGGTTCGCCCGCCCGTCGGAACACCAGCCGACGATCGAGTTCCGGGTCACGGACAGCAATGCCGACCTCGACACCACCCTCCTCGTCGCCCTGCTGCTGCGCGGCCTCTGCGCCACCTTCCTCGCCGGGGCCGACGAGGGCCGGCCGCCGCCCGACGTCTCCGTCGCGCGGCTGTCCGCCGCGCACCGGTGCGCGGCGCGGTACGGAGCCGGCGGTTTCGCCCTCGACCCGTTCACCGGGGACTACATACCGGCGCAGACGCTGATCGCGGCCCTGGTCAGGGCGGCCGGGCCGGGGCTACAAGCGGCGGGGGACGAGGCGGAGGTCGACCGCCTGCTGGACGCGCTGCGCAGGAAGGGCACGGGGGCGGCCCGCCAGCGTGCCGCCCTCGACCGCTCGGGCCGGTTGCGGTACGTGGTCGACGGGCTGGCCGACCTGACCCGCGGTGCCTGAGGTCCGGGGCGCATGGCCCGTGGACGGCACCGGGCCGGCGCTACCCGGCCAGGGTGGTTTCCACGTCGAGACGTACCAGGAGCCGGGGCCGGTGCAGCCGGGCTATCGGCTCGAGGAGGTCGGGGTGCCGCATCAGGGCGGCCGCCTCGTGGTCGGCCGCCCTCGGCCGGGTCAGACGGTGGAACGCGAGGGGGACGGCGCTGCCGTGATCGATGCCGGCCAGGGCCCGGGTCGCCGCGGCGGCCAGGTCGGGGTGGCTCAGCAGGCAGGCGGCCCAGCTGGCCACGACCTCGTCCACCCACGAGCGCCAGGCCTCGTCATACTCGGCGTCGGTGTCGGCGGTCCGCACGCGGGAGTCCGTGCCGGTGATCCGGTCGATCCGATCCGATCCGCCGGGCCCGGTCAGGACGACCAGCTGCGCATCGAGGTCGGTCGGGTAGCAGAGCCAGGCCGCGACCGTGACCGCCTGGCGGGCCTGCACCTCGGCCAGGCCGCGCTGCAGGGCGCCGCCGTCGGCGGGGTAGGCACGGGTGAGCCAGTGCGCGGTCGCGGCGATCAGGGACGAGAGCGAGGAGGAGTCTGCGGACACGGGCTGACCATCCGGACCAGGGGGTGAGGGGATCGGATCCTCACGGTATCCAGCCGATCGGCCGAAAGGGAATGTTCCGATCGAAACGGTGGCCACGGCCACACGCGCCCGACACGCCCTTCGGCACTCCCCCGAACCGCTCCCGCGGCCTACCACCGCGGGCCCGCTACTTCAGGCCGATCTCCTCGCACGCGGCCTTGATCCTTTCGGTGCAGATCGCGGCGACCGTGAAGACGCCGTCATCGACCACCGTGGACTTGACGTTGTTCCGGGTCACCGCGACGCCGGGAACGAGGACCGCCGGCACGCGCTTGGTGGTCGGACTGTCCACGATCTGGTTGATGAGCCCGTCGATCTTCTCGCCCTTGGCGAGGGCTACGGCCATCTCCGCGGCGGCCGAGGCCTCGGGGGCGTAGCGCTTGTAGACCGTCATGTACTGCTCGCCCGCCACGATGCGCTGCACACCGGCGAGTTCGGCGTCCTGGCCGGTGACCGGCGGGAGCGGGGAGACGCCGGCCGCCTTGAGGGCGGCGATGATGCCGCCGGCCATGCCGTCGTTGGCCGAGTAGACGCCCACGATCCTGCCCTTGCCGAGCGCCGAGAGGGCGGCCGCCATATTGGCGTTGGCGTTCTCCGGCTTCCACTCGACGGTGTCGTACTCCTTGCCGACGTTCACCTTGCCGTCGAGGACGGAGTGCGCACCGGTCTTGAACTGCTTGGCGTTCGGGTCGGTGACGGAACCGTTCACCATGACGAGCTGGCCGGCCGTGGCCTTGTCACCCAGCGCGTCGAGCAGTGCCTTGCCCTGGACGCGGCCGACGTCCTCGTTGTCGAAGGAGGTGTAGGCGTCGATGGGGCCTTCCGCCAGCCGGTCGTAGGCGATGACCGGAATTCCCGCGTCCTTGGCCCGCTTCACGGCTCCCGCGATCGCCTTGGAGTCCACGGCGTCGATGATCAGAGCGTTCACCTTGGCGGTGATCATTGCGTCGACCTGGGTGTTCTGGGCGCTCGCGTCCTGCTTGGCATTGGCATAAACCACTTTGCCCCTGCCGCGGGTGAGCCTGGCTATTTCCTTCTCGATCAGCGGCTTGTCAAAGTTCTCGTAACGCGCGGTCTGGTCCTCCGGAAGCAGCAGACCGACCTTGATCGCGTCGTCCTTGACAGAGCCGCCCGGTCTTCCGTCCGCGTCCTCCCCGCTGCCGCAGGCGGTGAGCGAGACGGTCATGGCCGAAGCTGCGACCACGACGGCGGCACGACCCAGATATGCGTTCACGATGTAAACCTCCCTGACGAGGCCGTGTCCTTGCGGCCGAGGTAGAGGCAGTCAACTCGGCACTGACACCCTCGTCAAGAAGTGAATTGTTAACGTGATGGCAACGTTGCCATCACTGTCCGCATTCGCCCATTCAGGCCTTTCAGTGGCAATTCACCATCATTGATTCCACTGCAACGATTCAACTTATGAAGCAAAACCTCAGCCTGCGGATACCGGACGAACCCTGACCCGCGAGGCGGGTTCCTGGTGGCCGCCGCTCGCGATCATGCGTACGTCACCCTGGTCGCTGATCTCCGCCTGCACGATGCCGGTTTCGTCTGCGTAGATCGGGTGGCCTCCGGGGCCGGACCGGTCGGTGCGGTGCACGAGGACCGATTCCTCCTCGCCCGGCGCTGCATGCTCGGGGGCGACGAATACCAGTTCATACGTGCTGTCCCGTCCCATTACGGCCTCCTCTGCGCCCGACACCTTCGGGGCGAATGGTTCCACCAGCGGGCGAACGCCCTTTCCGTCCCATTATCGGGCAGAGCGGGGCTTGACGGCCCCCGCCGCTCCCGGGATGCAGAACATCGGAACCAGGTGCGTGAGTGTGTGCGAAGAAACGGTGCGAGCGGCTGTTACGCAGACCTGAACCCGTTCGGCGCAGGGCCGGAGCGCGTCGCACGCGAAGGCCCTCCGGGCGGCCGGACCCCGGATGCCGGGCCCGCCAAGGCCTGGCATCCGGGGTCCGGCCGGTCGCGTCAGCACAGGCTTGACGTGTGTCCGTTACAAGGGACAGTCACCGAAAGGTCCGTATTTTGCAACACGCCCCGAATTGGTGGCGTTTGGTGGCGTTGGAGGGCCAGAGTGTGGCTCCTCGGCAGGACGCCGGGAACTGTTCGAAGCCCACCCGCCGTACACAAGCCGGGCAGGGCTGCTGTCTGTTGAAGGGGTCATCTTCATGTCTGCTTCTCTCGCCACCCGCCGGGTCGTCGCCGCCTTCCTGGCCGCAGGTGCCCTGGTCGGCGCCGCCGCCCTCCCGGCCACCGCCGACGACCACCGGCGCGACCGCGACCACCGGGCCCCGGCATCCTCGATCGTCATCAGCGATGTCCAGTACGGCGGCGGCAGCCGCGACCGCTCCGCCCGGGCGCTCAACCGCGAATGGGTCGAAGTGAAGAACACCGGCCGCCACGGCGTCAACCTGCGGGGCTTCACCCTCACCGACCGCCAGGGCAACCGCTACCGCTTCGCCGACTTCCGCCTGGACGGCCGCTCCAGCGTCAAGGTCCACACGGGCCACGGCCGCGACACCCGCCGCGACGTCTACCAGGACCGCCGCCACCAGATCTGGGACGAGCGCGACACCGCCACCCTCCGCGACAACCGCGGCAACGTCGTCGACAGCGACTCCTGGAACGGCCGCCGCCACCACCGCAACGGCTGACCCGACCGGTTCGGCGTGCCCGCACCCCCGCGCGAGGCGGGGGTGCGGGCACGCCCGTGTGTGCCGACACGGCGCGATAATGTGCGGCAACTGTCAGTGGTGGGTGGCAGGATCGGCCGCGGTGATCCAACCACCTACAGGGGGCAGGGATGGGGAGATCGACGTTCGAATGGCCGCGCGGCGCGGAGGCTCGGGACACGGCGGCGCTGGAGCTGTGGCTCGCCGTGCACGGCTGGGAGGTCGACCCGACGGTGTTCATGGCCGGCGGCCTCGGCCCGGCCGTGCAGGTGCAGCCGATCGGTGCGGCCGATGAGGACGAGGAACCCGGGCTGCTGATCCTCCCGGGCGAGACCGTGGAGTACGCGCAGGACCGGATGCGGATAGCTCCCCGGCCCATCGTCGCGGCCTGCTGCGGCACCGAGCAGCACCGCGCCTCGTAGATCGCACGGGGAGCGCCCTCACAGGTCGAGCAGCCGCCGGGCGGTGCGCGACAGTTGGCGGCTGATCCGCGAGTCCGGTGCCCCCGCGGCGGGGCGGGGCGGCGGATCCGCCGGCGAGCCGAGTGTCAGTGGCATGGGTCACAGTGGAAGGGATGCCGAACCCCGCACCGGACGAGGTGATCCCGTGAGGTACGCGATCCAGGCCGAGGGCCTGGCCAAGCGGTTCAAGGAGACCCGCGCTCTGGCCGGGGTCGACCTTGAGGTTCCGGCGGGTACCGTGCTCGGCCTGCTGGGTCCCAACGGTGCGGGCAAGACCACCGCGGTCCGCATCTTCGCCACGCTGCTGCGCCCGGACGAGGGACGGGCCGAGGTGGGCGGGCACGACGTGGTGCGGGAGGCGGGCCGGGTCCGGTCGCTCATCGGGCTGACCGGGCAGTACGCGGCCGTCGACGAGAACATGAGCGGCACGGAGAACCTGCTGATGATCGGGCGTCTGCTCGGCATGTCGCGCGGCGGGGCCCGGGCCCGCTCCGCGGAGCTGCTCGACCGCTTTCACCTGAGTGACGCGGCGGGGCGGGCCGTGAAGACCTACTCGGGCGGGATGAGGCGGCGTCTGGACCTCGCGGCGAGCCTGGTCGGACGACCGCAGATCCTCTTCCTGGACGAGCCGACCACCGGGCTCGATCCGCACAGCCGCGGGGAGGTGTGGGACATGCTGCGCGCCCTGGTGGCGGAGGGCATGACCACGCTGCTGACCACGCAGTACCTGGACGAGGCGGACCGGCTCGCCGACAGCATCGTGGTGATCGACAACGGCCGGGTGATCGCCGGCGGTACACCGGACGAGCTGAAGGCCCAGGTCGGCGGTCAGGTACTGCACCTGCGGCCGGTCCGCGCCGCCGATCTCGACGCGGCGCACGGCGTGGTCGCGCAGGAGGCCGGTCCGCAGACCAAGACCGAGGGCGGCGGGATCCTCGCCCCCGTCAACGATCCGGCGCTCATGCCGCGTGTCGTACGTCGGCTCGACCAGTCGGGCA
The DNA here is from genome assembly GCF_002080455.1 of Streptomyces sp. Sge12. Classification (NCBI taxonomy): domain Bacteria; kingdom Bacillati; phylum Actinomycetota; class Actinomycetes; order Kitasatosporales; family Streptomycetaceae; genus Streptomyces; species Streptomyces sp. Sge12. The sequence goes on along the minus strand of NZ_CP020555.1, from coordinate 7,744,698 downwards.
TTCCCGTCGGGGAGCTCACCCTGCGCCGTTCGACCCTCGACGAGGTGTTCATCGCCCTGACCGGCCACCGGGCCGAGCAGACCGCCACCCCTCGGGACGACGCCGATGACGCCGATGACGCCGGCGGCGACAGCGCGTACGCGGAGGCGGGGAGGCCGTCATGACCGGCACGATCCTCACGGACGGCCTGGGGCGCGGTGGAAGGGTGCGGCCCCTGCCCGCACTGCGGCAAACCGCCACCATGGCATGGCGCAGCCTGGTCTCGGTGAAGCACAACCCGCTGGAGCTCGTCGACTACAGCATCACGCCGATCATGTTCGTGTTCCTGTTCACCTACGTCTTCGGCGGGCAGATGGCGGGCTCCCCTCAGGAATACCTCCAGTACGCGCTGGCCGGGATCATCGTTCAGAACACGCTGTTCATGAGCATGTATACCGCCATGTCGTTGAACACCGACCTGACCAAGGGCGTGTTCGACCGGCTCCGCAGCCTGCCGATCGCCCGTTCGGCCCCGTTGTTCGGGCGGATCGTGGCCGACTTGGCCAAGCAGCTGTGGGCCATGCTCCTGATGATCGCGCTGGGCCTCGTGCTGGGCTTCGAGATAACCGGCGGTCCGGCGGGCTTCATCGGGGCGGCCCTGCTGCTGCTCACGTTCGCCGCGGCCGTGTCGTGGACGGCGGTGCTGATCGGGATGGTGGCCGGGGACGCGGAGAAGGTGCAGGTCTATGCGTTCACCTTCATCTTTCCGCTCACCTTCACGAGCAGCGCGTTCGTCGAGGTGGACACCATGCCCGGGTGGCTCCAGGCATGGGTGCAGGTCAATCCGGTGACGCACCTGTCGGACGCGTTCCGCGGGCTGCTGCTCGGCACTCCGGCGGGCGGACCGATCCTGTGGTCGCTGCTCTGGGCGGCGGGCATCACCGCGGTCTTCATGCCGCTGGCGATGCGCGCCTACCGCTCCGAGAGCCACTGAACGCCGGCTCCGGCACCGGCTCCGGCTCAGTAGGTGACGAGGATCCTGCGTGCCCGGCCGTCCACCCGGATGCGGCCGCCGACGGGGATCACGAGCTGCGGGTCGGTGTGGCCCAGGTCGACGTCGAACACGACCATGGTGTCGGGGGCGTACTCCTGGAGGGCCCTCAGGACGGCCTCGCGCTGACGCAGGCGGAATTGGGCCTTGTCCCGGGCACCCAGCCGGTTCTCGAAGGACCAGCTCTTCGCCCGGCCCATGAGCAGTGCGGGGAACTGTCGCAGCAGCCCGCGTTCACCCATGCTCCGCAGGATCCGGTAGACCTCTTCGGCGCGCGGCATCTCCTCGGACGTCTCCAGGAAGAGCACGTTTCCGGCGTACGTCTCGGCCGGTTGGATCGCACGGTCGGCCATCAGCATCCAGGAGATGACCTCCAGGTTGCCGCCCCAGCCGATGCCCTCGACGACGCGGCCGGCGTTGTGCCAGGACCAGCCGTCGGCGGGTTCCATGCAGGGCTCGGACGCGAAGGTCTGCGGGTCCTCCCAGGGGCTGTTGACGTCGCCGTAGGTGCTTGCCGCGGTGAGCTCGAACTCGCCCGAGGTGAACAGCGCCGCCCGGAGGGAGGCGGCGGTCGACGGGTGCAGCGCGCCGGGCCGTCCGAGCTCGACCATGACCGAGCCGCCGTGGTAGCCGACGATCCCCAAGTCCCGCAGGAACAACAGCAGGTTGGTGTTGTCGCTGTAGCCGAAGAACGGCTTGGGACTGGCGCGCAGCAGGTCACGGTCGAGGTGGGGCAGGACGGTGATCTGGTCGTCGCCGCCGATGCTGGCGATCACCGCCTTGATGTCCGGGTCTGCGAAGGCGGCGTGGATGTCCGCGGCCCGCTCCTCGGGCGTCGCACCCATCGTCCGGGTCGTCGGATACTCCACCACCGTCAGGCCGAAGTCCTCCTGGAGCCGGCGCACGCCCAACTCGAAGGGCAGTGGGAACAGGCCGGGGAGGCCGGACGAGGGGGACAGCACGGCGACCGGGTCTCCGGGGCGGGGCTTCGCGGGATAGCGAGGATCTGACATCTGATGATCATAGAAGTTGGCGGATCGTGGCCGCGCGGGGCCGTGCGACCCGCCTGCGCCCACCACTCGAACAGACATTTCGGGCACGCATGTCGGATGGTCATTCATTCCTATGATCTCGAATCGAATGCAAAATCGAGACAAATACCACTGTGTCCGACACGGTTCGGCACGTCACGTCGGAGAAAACTGGTCCGCCGTCAGAGCCATGACGCATCCGACCGAGAACAGGACCACGACCACTGACCTGACTGTTACCTGCCAACCGATTGCGGAGGTGTCACGATGTCCTGCTTCAGGACCGACTTCCGAAAGGTCCCCAAGGGCCTTCCCCCCACGTGCTGTTGCCCCAGAGCACGCGCCGTCCTCTCCCTGCTCCTCCTGACGGCCGCCGCACTCAGCGGCCCCGCGGCCCCGGCGCACGCCGCCGCCCCCTATGGCGCCAGAGCCGTCGCGGTGGCCGCCTCCAAACAGGGCTCGCCGTATGCCTACGGCGCCACCGGTCCCAAACGCTTCGACTGCTCGGGCCTCACCCTCTACGCCTTCAAGAAGGCGGGCAAACGGCTCCCACGCACCGCCGACCAGCAGTACGAGCACACCCGTCACATCCCCGAGGCCGATCGCGCGGCCGGTGACCTGGTCTTCTTCCCGAGCGGCGCGACCATGACCCATGTCGGGATCTACGCCGGCGACAACCGGATCTGGCACGCCCCACGCCCCGGCACCCGGGTGCGGCTGGAGCGGATCTGGAGCTCATCGGTCCGCTATGGGCGGGCCACCTGATCCGGCGCCCGGCCGGTCCGGCTCCGGCCGTCCCGGTGGTCCTGGCCTCCCGCCGCTGCCGCGGCCGGTCCGGGGCCGGCGGACAGCCTGCGGACCGCCCACACGCTCGGGGCCAGCAGCAGCACCAGACTCGCCGCCGTCATCAGAACCGCACTCCAGACAAGGACGGCCTCCGTGCCCAGGGAGGTCGCGGCGGCGCCCACGACCAGGTAGCCCAGCGGCACGGACATGAGCTCACCGGCCGAGCTGAAGGAGCTGACCCGCCCGAGCACCTCGGACGGCAGATGTTCCTGCACGGCGGTGCTCCAGCACACGATCGCGATGTCCAGGCCGATGCCCGCCAGGACGGCCGCCCCCGCCAGCACGGCGAGCGGCGCGCCCTCGGCGAGCGCGACGAGGGGCAGCGCGAGAGGCACGTTGGCGCATACGCACACGACCATGATCCTGGACGGTTTCCATGTGAGCGAAACGACTCCGCCCAGGAACAGGCCTGCTGCGAAGGCCCCTTGGACGATGCCCCAGGAGGGAGCGCCCAGTCGGCCGTTCACGGCCACGACGGGACCGAGGAGTTGATAGCCGCCGAGCCAGAGGGCGACGACCACGGTGCCGGACAGCACATAGGACCAGATCCAGAAGAGACGGGAGAACTCCCTCCAGCCATCCTTGAAGTCGCGGAACACTGAAGCCGGCGTCCTGGCGGGTCCGGACACGCCGAGACGGCTGCAGAGGAGGGCCGCGACCGCGAAGCTGGCGGCGTCCCAGCCCAGGGTCAGCTCCGGGCCGACGAGCGCGACGAGGACGCCGCCGACCGCCGGCGCGAGGATGCGGATCAGGTTGCTCGGCAACCGCATCAGCGCGTTGGCCTGCTGCAGCTCGCCGGGATCGACGAGCTGCGGCAGCACACTGTTCATGGCGGGCTGGGTCAGCGCCGACGCACAGCCCGCCAGCGCCGCGAACAGGGCGATCCGCCCTGTCGTGGCCGTACCGGACACCACGAGGAGGGCGACGCAGCCCTGGGTGACGGCCGGTATCAAGTTGCCTATCACCATGACCCGTTGACGGGAGAACCGGTCCGCGAGCACTCCTCCGACGAGGAGCAGGACGAGCTGCGGAGCCGTGTTGGCGGCGAGGACGATCGCCAGGGATGCCGGCCCGCTGTCGAATCCGAGTACCGCGAAGGCCAGGGCCACGGGGGCCATCGCCGTTCCGCTCATCGAGACGAGCCGTGCCAGAAGAAACAGCCTGAACGGCTTGTGCCGCAGTGTGGCGAGAGATCCCTGTCGAAGCATTCGACGAAGACTACCGAGTTGCGTTCGCCGTGCGTTTGCCGTGCGATCCCGCTTCGGGGACGTTCACCGAAACCACGCGTGGAGGACGCTGCTGCGGACTACCTTGCTGCATGCCGGTGGTGGTTTTGACCGACTCTGCGCGAGTCGGCCGGTGCCGGCGTTGCGGGACGGGGGAACCGAGTGGTCATCGAGCGTGAGGAGTTCGTGTGGACCCTGTGGTCGTGGAAGTGACGCGGGAGGCTCTCCTGTCGTCCTACCCGGACGAAGTCGAGGACCTTGACGCAGCCCTGGAGCGGATTGAGCGGGAGGGCCGCTCTCGGGTGCGGCCGCCGGTCGGCATGGGTGTCGACATGCTGCCGCTGGCCGACTACGTGCTTCCCGCGGTGGCGGCGCTGCTCGGCGCGGTGGGCGGCGCTCTCGCGGAGCAGGCCTCGGCGGTGGTGAGCGAGAGGACGAAGGCGGGACTGGCGCGGCTGCGTGGCCACGCGCAGGACCCGTTCGTCCCGTTGGCCCCGGAGCAGGAAGAGGAGGTGTGCGCCGCAGTCGTCCTGATGCTCCAGGGGAAGGTCACCCCCGAGGAGGCCGCCACCCTGGGTCTGGCCGTGGTCGGGGCGCTGCGCCTGCGCAGGGGCGGCACGCGTGACTGAGGTCTTGGCGACGGATGCAGAAGCAGCTGGGGATCGTGCGCGTCCGCACCAGATCACGTCACCGACCCGCGGACATTACCTGCTGCTGATGGTCGTTCTGGCGGTCGCCGGGATCACCGCCGGGGCACTGATCTTCAACGAAGTGCACGGGACGGCGTGGACCGACGCGGGGAAGAGGTGTGAACAGTCCGTCGCACCGCCACCGCCCGACGATCCGCAGAAGCGGCTCGAAGCCCGGACGATCTTCTTCGCCTGCTTCGCCCCGGCGGAGCGGGTGCGGGCCGCGTCCGGGTTCGCGGGCGGAGCAGCGATCGTCGCGTCAGGGCTGATTCTGACCTGGTGGCTGCCGCGCCGGTTGGTGCGGCAGGTCGGACCGCTGTCCGATCCTCCGGCCCGCTGGTCCTCCCCGGGCCCGCCGGTGCTGCTCGGCGGGCCCGGGCTCGTCGAGCCGTTCACCGTCCAGTACCGGGGCAAGCCGCACATCGTGATGCCGCGCGGCGCACGGCGCCGGCCCGCGGCTCAGATCGAAGCGGTGCTGCGCCACGAGAGCGCGCACGTCGCCGCCGGCGACGTGCGCCTGGTGTGGCTGGTCCGTGGGCTGCGATGGGCGCTGCCGATGGTCGCCGTGGTTCCGCTGGTCGTGACCACGATTGCGGCGCTCGCCAAGCCCGACCGTTCGGTACTGGGTTCGTTGCTGAGCTGGAGCTGGCTGGACTACGCCGCCCGCGTCGCTCTGCTGGCCGTGGCCGCATGGATCATCGCCGCGCGCATCGGCCGGGCCCGGGAACACGAGGCGGACGCCTGCGCCGCGGCCGACGGCGCGGCTCCCGGCCTGACCGCCATGCTCGAGCAGGCGAAGGCCCAACCACGTTCGCTGCGGGAGCGCGTGGCGGGGACGCATCCCACCCCGCAGCAACGGCTGACGTACCTGGCCAACCGGACACCGCCCGCTGTGCTCGGCCGTCTTGACGAGTCGGTGGCCGCAGTCCTCGCGGTAACCGTTCTCACGGCCTCCAACGCGGTGACCACTCCGGCCTTCACCGCCACGGCGGTTGCCCCTTGGACCCCCGCGATCGACGCCCTGCTCGCCGGCGTGCTGTTGGCGGTCACGTGCGGTCCGGCATGGTGGCACCAGCAGCCGCCGGACTCGCGGGCACCCCGGCGGCACCGCGCGGGCGTGTACCTGACCGTCCCGTTGGCGGTGCCGATCGGGCTGTTCATCGGGGTCAATCGCACCGGCGTGGCCGGTGAGAGCCCGTACGGCAGCCTGTGGGTGCTGCTCACCCTTCCGCTGGCGACCGCCGGAGCGACGGTGATCTGCGTGTCGTTGGCCCGGGCTCGGTGGCGTACCGGGCGCACCGACGGCTGGGCGGTGCCGATGCTGGTGACCACGATCCTGTACGGACTCGCGTTCTGGATCGGCACGGTCTCATCGTTCTCCGTGCAGCTGTGGAAACCGTCCGCATACCTGATCCTCGCCGGCGACGCGCAGTGGGCCCTGCCCCTCACGGTCGCCGCCGTGCTGGGCTGCCTGTTCGCCTGGCGTCTGCGGGGCACGACGGCCTCGCGGATCCCACCGGCGATCATTCTGCTCTCCGCCGCCGCGGCAGCAGCAGCGTCCTGCGCGGTACGCCTGCTGACGGAAGCGACCGTCGAGAAGAGCCAGAAGGCCTCGGTCCAACTGCTCGACATGTGGTCGGCGGCCGGAGCCGGCCTGGCCGTGGCCCTGGCCGTCCTCGTCGTCGCACGGGCCGACGCGGTGCCCCATCTCCTCCGAGCCGCGCCGCCGGCCACCGTTCTCGCCTTCGTCGCCATCTACATCCGGTGGGCGACGGTCTGGAGCGACCCCGTCGGAACGGCCCGCCATTTCCTGGTGATACCGCTCGCGGTCCTGGCCGTAACCGTCCTGCTCCTCGCCGCGTTCGTCCCCCTGCTCCCGTCCCGATCCCGGCCGCCGCATCGAGCAGTGCTGTACCTGCTGCCCCCGCTGTCGGCCGGGATCGCCGCGGCCGTTACCACCTTGCTGATCGACTACGCCCACCTGATGGAGTACCGGGTCCGGTCGCCCCTCTGACAGGGGCACCGCCGGGCGGGGGCCGGGGGCTCAGAGGGATTCGCCGGGGCGCAGGTACCGGTAGCCGTGGGCGGTCTCCTCGCCGAGCCAGCCGTTGACGCTGGCGAGGCCGCGCTCGTTGATCTGGGCGTCATGGATGGCGAACGCCCGCTGGGGGGCGACGGCTTTGACGAAGTCGATCGCCTCCACCGTCTTCAGCCACGAACCGTGCACCGGAACCAGGAGCGTCTCGATCTCCTGGTCGGGCACGTGCAGCGAGTCACCCGGGTGGTAGACCGCGTCATCGATGACGTAGCCGAGGTTCGCGCAGTCGGGCTCGCCGCCGTAGATGAAAGCGTGGCGCCCGCCCACCGGCCGGATGCGGAAGCCGGCCGCGGTGAACTCCGTACCGGCGGACACCTTGTTGACCTCCAGCCCGGGTATGTCGGCGTCGGCCGGGGCGTGGACCGGCACGCCGAGACCGGCCAGGCGCAGCACATCGATGTGGTCGGCGTGTTCGTGCGTCACCACTACGGCGTCGGCACCGGCCAGGGCGGCCGGTTCGCTCCACGTCCCGGGGTCGATGACGAGAACGCGGCCGTCCTGCTCGATCCGGACACAGGCGTGGGTGTACTTCGTGATCAGCATGACCTCGGACCGTACCGCCGCCGTGTCCCGCCGCGCAGCGATTATTCTCCCGTCGCCCCGTCGATGACCTCGCGCAGCAGGTCCGCGTGCCCGTTGTGGCGGGCGTACTCCTCGATCATGTGGGTCAGGATGTAGTGCAGCGAGTACGGCCGGTCGCCGAAGTCCCCCGTCACGTCGAGGGACTCGGCAGCGTCCACGATCTCGCGCGACCGCTCGCACGCCTGGTCCCAGATCCTGAACGAGTCGGCCACGTCCGCGTCCTCGACGTGGAACTCCGTCCACTCGCCCGCCTCGTTCTTCGGGAAGTGGCCGCGTACGTCCTCGCCGGCCAGGACGTTGCGGAACCATCCGCGCTCGACCTCGGCGAGGTGGCGCACGAGCCCCAGCAGGCTCAGCCCGGACGGGGGCACCGCTTTCATCCGCAGCTGCTCCTCGGTCAGCCCCGCGCACTTCATCATCAGGGTGTCCCGCTGCCACTGCAGGATGCTGGTCAAGGTGGCGCGTTCGTCGCCCACCAGAACGGGCTGGTGTCTCTGTTCGTCGATCATGGGGTGATCATCACATCGGAGCCCGTCCCCCGCCCACCGTGTTTGCGGCTGCCGGTCGGTGCAGCTGCCGGAAGAAGGCACGGATGTCCCCGACCAGCAGGTCCGGCACTTCCATGGCCGGGAAGTGGCCTCCGCGGTCGTACGAGGTCCAGCGCACGAAGGTGTCGGTGCGCGCGGCGATGTGGCGCAGCGGGATGAAGTTGTCCCGCGGGAAGTCGGCCAGTGCGGTCGGGGTGCGCGACACCTCGGGCGGGCGGCCGGCGTAGGCGGCGTGGGCGCGCTCGTAGTAGATCCGGGCCGCGCTGCCGGCCGTGCCGGTGAGCCAGTACAGCATCACGTTGGTCAGCATCTGGTCCCGGTCCACGGGGCAGGCGGGGTCGCTCCACTCGTCGAACTTCTCGACGATCCAGGCGAGCAGGCCGACCGGCGAGTCGTTCAGCCCGTACGCGAGGGTCTGCGGCCGGGTCGCCTGGATGTCCGCGTATCCCTGCCGCTCGCGTGCCCAGACCCGGTACCGCTCCCAGGACGCCAGCGTCCGCGCCCGTTCGGCGGGGGACAGTGCGGCCAATTCCTCCGGTCGTGGTTCGGTGGTGGCCCCGCCCCCGGGCAGCAGGTTCAGGTGCACGCCGATGACGCGGTCCGGCCGGATCCGCCCGAGCTCCCGGGAGATCGCGGCTCCCCAGTCGCCGCCCTGCACCCCGTACGAGGGGTATCCCAGCCGTTCCATCAGGACGCCGAAGGCGCGGGCCACGCGTTTGAACTCCCAGCCCGGCTCGGTCGTGGGCCCCGAGAGTCCGAAGCCGGGGATGCTCGGCAGCACCAGGTGGAAGGCGTCCGCCGGGTCACCGCCGTGGGCGCGCGGATCCGTCAGCGGTCCCGCGACGCGCTGGAACTCCACCAGTGATCCGGGCCAGCCGTGCGTCATGAGCAGCGGGGTCGCGTCCGGCTCGGGCGAGCGCAGGTGCGCGAAGTGCACCCGTGCCCCGTCGATGACGGTGGTGAACTGCGGCCACTCGTTCAGCCGGGCCTCGGCCGCCCGCCAGTCGTACTCCTCGCGCCAGTACCGGGTGAGCTCCCGCATCCGTGCGAGCGGCATGCCGTACGCCGACCCGACACCGGGCAGCTCGTCGGGCCACCGCGCGCGCCCCAGCCGCTCCCGCAGGTCGTCCAGCTCTCCCTCGGCCACGTCGAGCCGAAATCCGGTCACCCGTTCGTCATGATCACTCATGACCCGCATGGTAGGCCGTGCCTTCCGGGTCCTGCCGGGCTCGCGGTGGCCGGCACCGCGCCTCGCGCCGCACCTGCGGAGCGGTCAACTCACCTTCTCCACAAGTCCGTTACGGAGTCCACTCAGGTCACTACGGAGAAGCAATCAGGCAAACGGTCACACAACTCCCCGAATCGATCGCCCACGTCCACAAAAAAGTACCTGTCGACTGGTTTCCTTTCGAGTTGCGCGACTACATTGACGGCACACCGCAGCGACCACCGCGCGGGAAGTGACCAGGGGGACGAGCGCACGTGGCGAGGGCGAGACAGGAGCGGGCCGAGATCACCCGCCAGGCCATACTCACCGGCGCGGCCACCGCCTTCGACGTCAGCGGGTTCGAGGGCACCAGCCTCAGCGATGTCGTCAAGCACGCCGGAGTCACCAAGGGCGCCCTCTACTTCCACTTCCCGTCGAAGGAGGCCCTCGCCCGCACCCTGATGGACGAACAGTTCCAGGTCGCCGAACACCTCGCCGCCATCGAGGAGCCGGGCCTGCAGACCGTCATCGACCTCACCCACCGAATGGCCGTCGGGCTGCGTTCAGACGTCCGTATCCGCGCCGGAATCCGCCTGGTCATCGAGTTCGGATCTTTCACCCATCCTGATCCGACCCCCTACGACACCTGGATCGACACCTGCCGCAGCTGCCTGGCACCGGCTCAGGAACGCGGCGACATCCACCCGTCGCTCGACGTCCGGGCCCTGTCGACGCTGCTCGTCGGAGCCTTCACCGGCATCCAGGTCACCTCGTACGTCCGCACCCGCCGCGAGGACCTCCACCAACGCGTCACCGACCTGTGGACCTTCCTCCTCCCCACGATCGTCCCCGCTCAGCGCATCGACCGCTTCCTCCCCACGGGCACGCCGGCGGCCGCTCCGCCGGAGCCCACCCACTGACGCAGGACGGCCTCGCACACGCCGTGGCGATCCACGGGGGTGCTTGCCACGGCGTGGCCGAGACCGCCCTGACCCGACCGCACCACCGGCCCGACCCGGTCCCCGCACGCCCTGTGCCGCCCCGCTGCGCCCGTCGCCACCCGTTCCGGCGGTGGCGACGGCGGTGGCGGTGACGGGCGTCAGGCCCCGGCGGGGGCCAGGGTGTCCACGTCCTCCATGAAGCTCAGCATCCGGGCGTTGACCAGGTCCGGGTGGTCGAGCTGCGGTCCGTGGCCGGTGGCCGCGATGATCTCGGCACGGGCGCCGGGTATCAGGCGCGGTACGCGTTCCAGCTGCCGCTGCGGGTGCACGAGCAGGCTCCGCCTGCCCATGACGAGGTAGAGCGGGGTCCTGATCGACCGCAGGGCGTCCTCGGCCAGCGGCAGCGGCGCCGGGCGCCGGATCCGGAACGCCCGGGCGCCCGCCTGGACCCACGTGCGCATCTCGGGCACGACGATGACCGGCTGCTCCAGCCAGGCGGCGAGGCGCGGCCGCAGCGCCTTCGGCGCGAAGCTGGCGAAGAGGCTGACGAAGACCCAGGCGAAGAAGCGCAGGCCCACCTTCTCCAGGCCGCCGGGGTCGAGGAGCGTGACGGAGGCGAGCCGGCCGGGTCGGCGGTGCGCCTGGTTGAGGACGAGCCAGCCGCCGTAGGAGGAGCCGACGAGGTGGACCTTGTCGAGGCCGAGCGCGTCGAGGGCCTCGTCCAGCCACTGGGCCGCACGCTCGGGCTGCCACATGGGTTCGCGGTGGACGCTGCGGCCGGCGTCGCCGGGGGTGTCGAGCGCGTAGACGGGGCGTTCGGCGCTGAGCGCGGGGGTGTTGGGGTACCACATGGCGGAGCAGTAGCCCGCGCCGTGGATCAACACGACCGGGGTGCGGGACTCGGCCGCCGGGTCGTCGGGGCCGTACCGGTAGACGTGCGTGGTGCCGAAGCTCGTCTCGACGTCCGTCTCCGAGCGGGCGGGTGCACCCATTGCGTAGAGCGTGTCGCAGGCGGCGAAGTAGCGGTCTCGCAGGGTGTCGTTCACATAGCGGCCGATGTCGCGGCGCGGACGGGTTCGGGTGGCGTTCTCGGGCACGGGGCACCTCCGGGAAGATCCGTTCTTCGTAATACGAACGTACCATAAAAGTGGTACAGCGGTATCATCAAAGGGTCCGGGCGGCCCGGACCGCGAACCCACCACCGACGGGCGGAGACACGAGACATGCCGAAGCGCGTGGACCACGAGGAACGGCGGGCCCAGATCGCCGAGGCGCTCATCCAGGTCGCCGGACGGCGCGGACTTCACGCCGTGGGCATGCGCGACGTGGCGGCGGAGGCGGGCGTATCGCTACGGCTCGTGCAGTACTACTTCCAGACCAAGGAGAAGCTGCTCTTCTACGGCCTCCAGCACCTCACCGACCGCTTCACCGCGCGGGTCGGCGAGCGCCTGCGGGCCGTGGGGCCCGACCCCGGCCCGCGGGCGACCATCGAGGCGCTGCTGCTGGCTTCCCTCCCCACCGACGAGGAGAGCAGGACCTTCCACCTCCTCTACAGCTCGTACTCCATCCTGTCCGTGACCGACGAGGCCCTCGCCGCCCAGCCCTTCATCGACAGTCCGGACGCCGCGGAGAACGCCCTCGCCGGCCTGCTCCGACAGGCGCAGGAGAACGGGCTCGCCGATCCCGGCGCCGACGCGCGCACGGAGGCGATCAGCCTGCTCGCCATGACGGCGACCATGGGCACCAGCATCCTCGTGGGCCAGCGGAAGCCCGAGTCGGCCGTCGCGGTGCTCCACCACCACCTCGACCGGATCTTCACCGCGCCGCCGCGGCCCACCGCACCCACCGAGCCGGCCGCGCCGGCCGGCGGTCAATAGCCGTCCCGCCCCGGCGAGTTCCAGGACTGTTCACCCCCACGTGGCCCACACCTTCCCCGACCGGCCGGGCACGGCCGGTCGAATGGCCTCATCAAGAGGTCTGGACCAATGAAGTCGCGCCAATTCCGTGGCGCATTGGCTCCAGTGCCACATTCCCGCAACAACTGGTCTATACCTTTGGGACTAGGGTGGGCCACCTGAAACGGGTACATGCACAGCCGTGGGGGGCTTTATGACCTTTCATCATCTTCCGCAACCACCATCCGACGAAGAGCTCTACTGGTACTTCGGACCGCAGCGCCGCTGGGTGCTCGTCAGCACCTCGCTCGCCTTCGTGTTCACGGCGGCGACCATGTTCACCTTCGCCCTGCGGACACCGGCCCTGTGGGCCTTCCTCGCCGTCCTCGGCCTCAACGTCGTGGCCCTCGCCCTCTCCTCCGTCAACAGCCTGCGCCAGCGCCGGCTCACCCGGCAGTCGCACGAGGTGCTCGTGCACGCCTGGCAGCCCGCCGCACTGCCGGAGGTCGACCTGTACCTGCCGACCTGCGGCGAGCCCCTCGACGTGCTCGGCAACGCCTACCGCTCCGTCGCGGCCGTCGACTGGCCCGGTGCGCTGACCGTCTGGGTCCTGGACGACGCCGACCGGCCCGAAGTCGCCGCGCTGGCCGCCTCGTACGGCTACGAGTACGTCGTACGGCCCGACCGGGGCCACCTGAAGAAGGCCGGCAACCTCAACCACGCGCTCACCCTGAGCAGCGCCGGGTTCATCGCCATCCTGGACGCCGACTTCGCCCCGAGGCCCGACTTCCTGCGCCACTTGGTGCCGTACCTGGCGGACCCCGCCGTCGGCATCGTGCAGAGCCCGCAGTGCTTCGACACCGACGAGAGCATGGGGTGGATCCAGCGGGCCGCCGGCTCCGCCCAGGAGTGGTTCTTCCGCTGGATCCAGCCGTCCCGGGACGCGAGTGACGCCGCCATCTGCTGCGGCAGCAACGCCGTGTACCGGCGCAGCGCGATCGACCTGGCGGGCGGCTTCGCCCGGCTCGACCACAGCGAGGACCTGTACACCGGACTCGCCCTCCACGAGCAGGGGTTCCGCACCCTGTACGTGCCGGTGCTCGTCGCCAAGGGCACCTCTCCCGACCGGGTCGCCTCCTTCGTCAACCAGCAGTACCGGTGGGCGATGGGCAACCTCCACCTGCTCGGCACGCCCGTACTGCGGCGGATGCGCGCGCCCTGGCGGATGCGGCTGTGCTTCTACGAGGGCATCGTCGGTTATCTGACCACCGCGGTGAACACCTTCGCGGCGCCGCTGCCGCCGCTGGTGATGATGTTCTGGTACCCCGAGCACATCCGGCCCTGGCACGTGCTGCCGCTGCTCGCCCCGCTGTGGCTGTGGCACGTGCTGCTGCCGAGGATCAGCCGGACCCGCTGGCGGGTGGAGGTCATCCGCGCGAACGTCCTGACGAGCGTGGCCGCGGCGACCGCGTTCGTGCACACGCTGCGGGGGCGCAGCGCCGCATGGGTGCCCACCGGTACGCGCGGGGCGGCGGCCCGGGGCGGGATGGCCCGCCGGGTGATCGCCGTCTCGCTGGTCTGGCTCGTGGTCTCCAACGGCGCCGCCGTCATCGGCCTCGCGCTGGCCGTGGAGCGGGGCGGCTGGGAGCCCAACTGGGGTCTGTTGCTCTACCTCCTGGTGCAGTGCCAGATCAATGTCCCGCTGATCCGGGACCTGGCGGCCGAACTGCATCCGGCCGCGGGACCCGTGCGCGCCCGGCTGCGGGCCGCACTGCGCTCGCGCACCGGCATGCTGCCGCGCCGCTGGCCCGAGACCGTGGCCGCCTCGGCGGTCCTCCTGCTCACCGGCCTGCTGGCATCGGGGTGGGTCGACCCGATGCTTCCCTGGCTGAGTTGAAAGGCACCATCGTCATGTCCTACCTCCTCACCCCCGGCCGGCGCCGGCCCCGCGGGGCCGCGGCCGCGCGGGCCGGAGAGCTGCCGTCCGGATCCCGCTCGGGCGGCGAGTCCGGGCCCAGCCCGCACCGCTCCGCTTTCCGGCCCGACATCGAGGGCCTGCGGGCGGTCGCCGTCCTCGCGGTGCTCGCCTTCCACGCCGGGATCCCCTGGACGACCGGCGGTTTCGTCGGCGTGGACGTCTTCTTCGTCATCTCCGGCTACCTGATCACCGGGCTGCTGGTGCGGGAAGCGATCACGACCGGCCGGATACGGCTCGGTGACTTCTTCTCCCGGCGGGCCCGGCGGCTGCTGCCCTCCGCCGCCGTGGTGCTCGCCGCGGTGGCCGCGGCCGGCGCCTGGCTGACCGTACCGCTGCGCCGCACGGACCTGGAGTACGACGTCGTCGCGGCGGCGCTGTCCTTCGCCAACTGGCGTTTCGTCTCGCAGCGGACCGACTACCTCGCCGCTGGTCACGACCAGAGCCCGCTGCTGCACTTCTGGTCCCTCGCCGTCGAGGAGCAGTTCTACCTGTTCTGGGCCCCGCTGCTGGCGGTACTGGTGCTGTGCACGGCTCGTGCGGTCCGCCGGGGCCGGGCCGTGCGCCTGGTCGTGGTGCTCGCCGCCGCCCCGGTGGCCGCGGCGTCGTTCGCCCTGGGCGTGTACTGGACCGAGCACTCCGTATCGCTCGCGTACCTCGGCACGCCCTCGCGCGTCTGGCAGTTCGGCGTCGGGGCACTGCTCGCGCTGCTCCCCTGGCACCTGATGCGCGGGCCCCGCCCGCTGCGGCTGCTGTGCGGCTGGGCCGGGGCCGCGGCGATAGGCTGGTGCGTCGTGTCGTACGACGCGGCGACCCCGTACCCCGGCCACGCGGCGCTCGTGCCGACCCTGGCCACGGCGGCCGTGATCCTCGCGGCGATACCGGGCCGGGGCGAGCGGCACACCCCCGGCACGTGGGACGTCGGGCGGCTGCTGTCGGGGCGGGCGCCGCGGGCCGTCGGGCGGCTGTCCTACAACCTGTACCTGTGGCACTGGCCGGTGCTCGTGCTCGCCGAGGTGCGGCTCGGCCCGCTCGGCTGGCCCGCGAAGACCGCGCTGACGCTGGCGGCCGTCCTGCCCGCCCTCGCCACCCTGCGCTGGGTGGAGCAGCCGCTGCGCCGCAGCCGTACGGTCTCCGAACTCCCGCGCCGCGGCCTGTCGGTGGGCGTCTCGGCGATCGTGCTGCCGGTGGTCCTGGCGCTGGTCGTGGGGACCACGACGCTGCGGGTGCTCGGCCCGGCCGGCCCGGTCGACGCGCAGGGGCTGCCACCGGGCGCCGCCTCGGGCCCCACGCTGCTCGCCCGCACGCCCGGCACGCCGCTCGTGGACGGTCCGGTGGTGCCGAGTCCCGTGCAGGCGCGGTCGGACTTCCCGCCGGACGGGGCCTGCGAAGTGGCCCCGGCCGAGACGCGGAGCCCCGCCTGCCTGTTCGGCGCGGTGGACAGCCCGGACCGGATCGTGCTGCTCGGCGATTCGCACGCCGGGCAGTGGTTCTCCCCGATGCTGGCGCTGGCATCACAGCGGGGCTGGGCTCTGCAGGAGTTGGTGAAGCAGGGCTGCCCGCTGCCGGAGCTGACGGTGGACAGCCCGCAGCTCGGCCGCGCCTACCGGGAGTGCGACACCTGGCGCGCGGACGCCCTGGAGCGGCTGAAGCAGCAGCCCAGGCCCCGCCTCATCGTGATCGCCTCGCTCAACCGGTACACCGACGACGCGAAGCTGCTGGCCGAGGCGTGGGAGAAGACCCTGACGCCGCTGCGGGCACTGGGCGCACCCCTCGTCTACATCGAGGACACCCCCGTACCCGGTACGGACGTTCCGGCGTGCGTCTCCGGCCGGCCCGACTCCCCCGCCGCGTGCGCCTTCAGCCGCGCGGACGCCCAGCTGCCGGATCCGCTGGCGGTGCGGATCGCATCGGGCGCGCTGCCGGGCGTACGGAGCGTCAGTGTGAACCCGGTCCTGTGCCCGGGCGACGGGCCGACCTGCCCGGCGGTGCTCGACCGGATCCTGCTGTACCGCGACGACGCGCACCTGACGAACGCGGCGGCCGTGGTCCTGACCGACCGGCTGGAGCGGATGTTCACGGAGTCCGGGCTGTTGCCCGCCGCGGCCGCCGGCGGCCCCGGGGCCGCCGGACCCGGCGCCGCCCCGGGGGCCGACGGGTGGACGCGGTTGCTCCGCGACGACTTCGACGGTCCGGCGGGCACCCCTCCGTCCGCCGTCAACTGGCTCCACGACCTGGGCACCTGCTACCCGGGCTGCCCCGCGCCGCAGTGGGGCACCGGGGAGGTCGAGACCATGACCGACTCGACGGACAACGTCCGCCTCGACGGGCAGGGCGCCCTGGAGATCGTGCCCACCCGCGACAAGGACGGCCGGTGGAGTTCGGGTCGGATCGAGACGCGGCGCTCCGACTTCGCGCCGCCGCCCGGCGGGGCGCTGCGGATCGAGGCGTCGATCGCGCTGCCGGACGTCACCGGGGAGGGGGCGGCCGGATACTGGCCCGCGTTCTGGACCCTGGGGGCACCGCTGCGCGACGGGTACACGGGGTGGCCGGGCGTCGGGGAGCTCGACATCATGGAGTCCGTGAACGGGCGGGACACCGTCTTCGCCACGATGCACTGCGGTGTCCTCGAAGGAGGCCCGTGCCGGGAGCCGGCGGGCCTGACCTCGGGTCCGCAGCCCTGCGACGGCTGCCGGACGGCCTTCCACTCGTACGCCGTCGAGGTCGACCTCGCGCCCGGCGCGCAGGAGGTGCGCTGGTACCTGGACGGGCGCGTGTACCACCGGGTCGGCGCCGACCGGATGGACCCCGGAACGTGGCGGGCGGCGGTGGAACACGGGCTGTTCCTGATCCTCAACGTGGCGGTCGGCGGCAGCCTGCCGCTGGCCGACGGCGCGGTCGCGGGTCCCGTGACCGAGCCGGGCCATGCGATGCGGGTGGACCACGTCACCGTCTCGGCCCGGGGAGGGAAGGGGTAGGCGCAGCAGGGCGGCGCCCCGCTGCCGGGCCGGGGAGGGTCCGGGAGCGGGGCGCCGCGTGCGGGGGGTGTTCAGTCGAGGACCGCGACGGCCTCCACCTCGACGAGGTGCTCGGGTACGTCCAGCGCCGCGACGCCCAGCAGGCTCCCGGGCGGTACGGGCGTGACGCCGAGCCGTGCGGCCGCCCGGCCGATGCCGTCCATGACCAGGGGCATCTTGTCGGGGGTCCAGTCGACGACGTACAGGGTCAGTTTCGCCACGTCGTCGAAGGACCCGCCGGCCCCGGCGAGCGCGGTGGCGATGTTGAGGTAGCACTGTTCGACCTGGGCGGCCAGGTCGCCTTCGCCCACCGTGGTCCCGTCGGCGTCCCAGGCGACCTGCCCGGCGATGAAGACCAGCTTCGACCCGGTCGCGACGGCCACCTGCCGGTAGGCATCGATCTTCGGCAGTCCGTCGGGGTCCATCAGGGTGATCGCCATGCGCCCATCTCCTTGTCGTCCAATGCTCTCTTGTGGTTACTGGGGAACCGTAGGAGAGTGACCGCTGACATGGAAGAACGCACTTTTTAGTGACTGGGGAACCTTATGGTGACCAAGCAGTTCGGCACCTCGCCCGAGGACGTGGAGCTGAAGCGGGCCGACTCGCTGGCACGGGAGATCTTCTCGGACGTCGCCAACAAGTGGGCGCTCCTGATCATCGAGGCCCTGGGTGAGCGGACCCTGCGCTTCGGTGAGTTGCGCGACGAGGTGGAGGGCGTCAGCCACAAGATGCTCACCCAGAACCTGCGCATGCTGGAGCGCAACGGACTGGTGGTGCGGACCGTGCACCCCACGGTGCCGCCGAAGGTCGAGTACACCCTCACCGGGCCGGGCCGGGGACTGCGCGAGACCGTCCACGGCATGTGCGACTGGACCCACCGCAACCTCGGTCACATCGAGGCCTCGCGCCGGCAGTTCGACGACGCCTGAGGCCCACGGGCGGGTACTCAGAACGCGAAGACGGCGTTCCCGTTGAGGGTCGCGGACATGGCGCAGGCGTTGGAGAAGGTGTGCTTCCAGGCGACGCGGCTGCCCTTCCACACGCCGTCGGCGGTCACGGTGACCGGGGCGTAGTGCATGGGGCAGACGCGGTCCGGGTTCGGGGCGGCCAGCAGGCGGTCCAGCGCTCCGCCGGTGGCGTTGAGCGCGGAGCAGGCGGCCTGCGGATCGGGGTGGGTGCCCAGGGCGGTCGGGGCGCAGCTGAGGGTGGACGCCCGGAGGACGGTGGACGCCTCGTCGTCGCCCTGCGCGACGGTGAACACGAGCGCGGACGGGGCGTAGAGGCTGGAGGGCTGAGCAGCCGCGATACCGGTGGTGCCGGCCAGACAGACAAGGGCGGCGGCGGAGGCGGCTGCGATGCGGTGACGCACGACGAAACTCACTTTCGATTCAAAGGTTGAACGCGATATTTGGTTTCGATATCGCGTCGTTGCGGCACCAGACTGTCCGACCCGAGGGCACACCGCATGTCGATGACCGATTTACGGACAGAGCGTTCGCATACCGACGACCGAATGGTCGTTCGGGCTGCTCACAGCGGGCGCAGCCGGTGCCGTAGCCGGACGTGGCGGCGGGCCGCACCGCCCGCGACGTGCACCCCCGCCCCCGCTGACCTGCTGTCGGCCGATCGCGGTTCACCGGACGGCCACTCAGCTTGACCGGATCTGCACGCCCGCACCCCGGAAACCCCGGCCGTGGCGGACCAACTCCGCACCCACCCCTGACAGTCAGGCAAGGTCCCACCGGCGCCTTCGCCGTGGGACGCGACACCCTCCACCTGGTGGACCGGGGGCGCAAGGGCCCCTGGGTACCGGCGGCCGACACGGGAGTTACTGCTGTCGCTGTACTACCCCGCACTCGCGCACACCGGAACTCCCGCTCCCCACATGGGCGTTCCCGAGGCCAAGGCACTGCTGACCGACGGGGGGCAGCTCGGCGAGTACGTCACCCCCGAGCGCGTCGCGGCCACCCGGACGAACGCGCGGGCCGACGCACTGCCCGGCCCACCGCGCACCGTTACCCACCGGGGACTGGGTGCCCGGGGAGAGCGAGGCGATGCTCAAGCGGGCCACGCTGGAGGCGACCGACGTCGTCATCGCCTCGCCCCTGTACTGGTACGCGCTCTCCGCGCACACCAAGCGCTACCTCGACTACTGGTCGGGCTGGCTCACCTCCCCCGGCTCGGACTTCAAGCAGCGGATGGCGGGCAGGACCCTGTGGGGCGTGACGGCCATGGCGGACCACGACGAGGCCCGCGCCGGCGGCCTGGTGACCGGCCTGCACCACACCGCGGCGTACATGCGGATGCGCTTCGGCGGGGTACTGCTCGGCAACGCGTCCCGTCCGGGCCAGGTGCGGGCCGACGAGCGGGCGTCGATCCGTGCGAAGACCTTCTTCGCCCAGGACGCACCCCTCGCCCGCTTCCCGGCCTAGGTCCAGCGGCGTATGGCGGGGGCGGGGGCGGGTTGTGAGACTGGCGGGATGGAAGACCTTCCCACATCACGGGCCGACGCGTACCTGCGGCGGATCGGGGCGCAGCGCCCGGTGTCGCCGAGTGCGCAGGCCCTGCGCGACCTGCACCTTCGGCATCTGCGGACCGTTCCCTTCGAGAGCCTGTCCATCCACCTCGGTCAGGCGATCGTGCTGGAGGCGGACGCGCTGCTCGACAAGCTGTTCGGCGGCCGCGGCGGGTTCTGTTACGAGCTGAACGGGGCGTTCGCGCTGCTGCTGCGCTCCCTGGGGTACCGGGTGGAGCTGCTGCAGGCCCGGGTGTACGCCGCCGGCGGCGGGCCGGGCGTCCCGTACGACCACCTGGCGCTGCGCGTCGAGTCCGAGGACGGGCGGGCGTGGCTGGTGGACGTGGGTTTCGGCGACCACAGCCACTTCCCGCTGGCCTTCGACGAGCGCGGTGAGCAGTCCGACCCGGGCGGGGTGTTCCGGATCGTGCCGGCCGACGGCCCGCACGGGGACCTCGACGTCATCCAGGACGGCGTGCCGCAGTACCGGCTGGAGACGCGCCCCCGGGTCCTGTCCGACTTCGTGACCGGGGCCTGGTGGCACAGCACTTCGCCCGCGTCCGGTTTCACCCGCAAGCCGGTGTGCTCGCTGCTGTCGGAGACCGGCAGGATCACCCTCAGCGACCGGGTCCTGACGGTGACGGCCGCCGGGGAACGGACCGAGCGGGCGCTGACCGGCGACGGCGAGGTGCTGGCCGCCTATCGCGACCACTTCGGCATCGACCTGCCGCGCGTCCCGGTTCCCCTCCACCCGCGGCCGTAGGCGCCGCGTGCCCCCTCAGCCCGGGTCGGCCCGGGGGACGAGGCGGGTACCGCACCAGCTGCAGTACCGGGCGTCGGCCTCGATGGCGTGCCGGTGGCACGACTCGCAGACGAGGTGGACCGGGCACTGCGGCGTGAGGGGTTCGGTGCGGGGAGGCCGGCCGATGGCCATGCCCGCCCGTCTGCGGTGCGCGGTGAGGAACACCAGTCCTTCGGGGCCGGCCCGCAGCGAGCGGGACGCTCCGCGCGGCAGCAGGGTGAGGGAGCCGGGCACGATCTCCGCCCCGGCGCCGTCCAGGGTCAGGGAACCGCCGCCCTGTACGACGGCGAGCAGTACGTCGACCTCCGGCTCCCGGTGCAGGGCGATTTCGCCGCCGGGCAGGAGGCGCACCAGGTTCGCGTCGAGCTGCCGGCCCTTCTTCCGGAGCCGCCACAGGGCGCCGCTCTGGCCGTCCGTGGCGGCCTCGACCAAATCCGTGACCGTGACACCCACGGCTTTCCGCTCGCCCACCACATGTCCTTCCCCCGCGTTCGGCCGCTCTGCCGACGCGCCGTGCCCGCCCATGAGATCATCTCGGCCGGTCTCCGCACCAACCGGCCGGGCGAGCGGCGACGGCCCCGGCGGGCCGGACGGGCCGGACGGGCCGGCAGGTCGACGCGTCCAGGGTGACACCCCTCGGGCGGGGGCGGCGGCGGGTCGAGCGGGCATGCCACCCGTTGGGGTGGCTCGGCTCAGCAGCTCAGCGCAGCAGCGCTCCGCGCAGGGTGATGCCGTGGCGCATGCGCAGCCGGCGCAGCTCCCACATCGCCACGACGGTGACGGACAGCGGTGCTCCCAGGAGGAAGGCCAGCCGGGCCCCGAGGGGGACGCTGTGGTAGGCGCCCCGGAACAGGTCGAAGAGGGCCAGTTCCCATACCAGGAGCATCGCGAGCAGTGGTGGCACGGTCTCGTGGAGGTCTGCCGTCCGGAAGACGTGGACGAGTGATTGCCCGATGCCGTAGAGGGCGAAGGGGGCGAGCCACAACAGGAAGGCTCCCAGGGCGAACAGCAGCACCACCCGCCCTGCGGACGCCGTCCAGTCCGTGTGCTCGTCCACGTAGCCGAGCCCGGTGATCAGGCGCGGCACGGCGAGCGTGACGACCAGCGCGAGCAGCGCCCCGGCCGGCTTGGCCGCGCGGCGCAGGAACAGGCGCCGGTGGGGCGGGCGGGCCGATGCGACGAAGGCGGCGACGGCGACCGGGAAGGTCACCGCCAGCACGATCAGGGCGGTACGGATCTGGCCGAAGCGGTCGTCGACCACGGCGTCGGCGTCCGCTGCCAGCCCGTAGGTCAGCAGCATCCAGGTGATGGCGACGAGTCCGACGGCCGTTCGCAGGATCTGCACCCGCTTCACCATCGGATCGTGCACGCGGTCCGGCCGGGACGGCGTGAACACCGCGCGGCCCACGGCGATGGGGTTGAAGAGCTGTCCGAAGGTCAGCCGGCGTGCGGCGGCCGGCGGTACCGGGGCCGACGGCCAGCCCGCAACGGGCGGTTGTCCGGCTCCGTACGGATTCCAGGGCCCGCCGCCGCCCCCGTGTGCGCTCATCCCCGTGTCCTTCGTCTCGCCGTACCCGCAACCCCACGGAGCATAGGCGGAATCGGCGCGCCGGACACGGCCCGGGCCCGGCTCGGATCTCCTGCGCGCGGTTACGTGTAGTAGGTGTCGAACGAGGCGATCCAGAGCGCCGACAGCGGAAGAACGGACAGTTGTACGGCCGTTGTGGTCCAGCACCGGCCGAGGACCGCGGCCAGGGCGCTCCACCAGGCCGTCGCCCGCAGCAGGGCCACCGCCGCTGCCTGGTAGCCCTGGCCGCCGGGATCCATCATGCCGGGGTATCCCATCCACTCCTCGGTGAAGATGCCGTCCGCGCCGAGCACCACGACCCCCGACACCAGCCACAGGTCGGCCAGCAGCACCGTGACGGCGAGCGCCCTGTCGAAGCGGAGGTACGCGGGGGCCGGGAGCAGCAGCCGGACGAACGGATGCCCGTGATCCCGTACCCATGGCTGCCGTCGGCTTCGCCACAGCTGCACGGAGGCGTACCCGAGCCCGGCGAGGGCCAAGGCCCAACCGGCCACGAAACACAGCAGGAAGAACAAGATCACCAAACCCATGCCCCACCAGATGCCCCCGCCCCCCGGAGCGGTTCCCTCCTCTTGACGGGGTCCGGGGTCGAGATGATCATGGGGCGGCGACTGCTCGCCAACCGGGGCACCGGCTCGCGCTCCGGACCGGAACCCTGCACGGAGAGCGTCGTTGCTGCGCACCAGGGGATCGGCCGCGGTGAGCGGAATGGTTCTTCTCGCGTTCACGGGTTCCGGGGCGACAGCCTCGACTGTCGTGCCCAGGGTTTGCTTGCGGCCCTGCAAGGGTGCACACTTGCGCGAATTCCGGTCGGGCGCAGCGTCGCACCCTCATGACAGATGTGCCCGGATCCGACACCCGGGTCGTCAGCAAGCCACACGGGAGCACGTGTTGAGTACATCGGGTACCGCCCGTCAGCAGGATCTGCAAAGCCTCAGCGACGGGGAACTCTGTGCCCTGCTGCGGGGGCGCACCCCGGATTCCGACGCGGCGGTCAGCGACGTGATGGACGAGGTGTTCGCCCGTCACCATTCCTCGGTGCTCGCCTACGCCCGTACGTGCTGCCGGGACCTGTCCACCGCGCAGGACCTCGCTGCCGAGGCCTTCGCCCGTACCTACCGGGCCATCGCCTGGGGTACCGGGCCCGAATACGCCTGGCGGCCGTATCTGCTGACCTGCGTGCGCCGGCTGGCGGCCGCCTGGGCACGGGAGGCCTCCCGTACGCGGCTGTCCGACGACTTCGAGGAGTGGGCCGCCCAGCTGTCGGACGGGCAGGACGCCGAGGACGCCGTCTTCACGGCGGAGGAGGGGTCGCTGGTCCTGCGTGCCTACCGGTCACTGCCGGAGCGGTGGCAGGCCGTGCTGTGGCACTCCGTCGTCGAGGAGGAGCCGGCGGCCGCGACCGCGGCGCGCCTCGGGATATCGGCGGGAGGCGTCGGCTCTCTGGTGGCGCGGGCGCGGGAAGGCCTGAAGGAGGCTTATCTGCGCGCGCACTTGGACCAGACCGCGAGCGACGAGTGCAAGTACTACGGGGGGCAGATCGCCGCCAGGCTGCGCCGGCCGGGCAAGCGCCTCACCCGGGACCTGGGCCGCCACCTTCAGGGGTGCGAGGACTGCGCCCGGGCCGAGCGCGACCTGCGCGATGTCAACGGCCGCCTGGGCGTGCTGCTGCTGGGTGGGATCCTGCTGTGGAACCCCGCCTCCTTCCTGTCGGCCTTGGGTGGGGGCGGCACGCAGCTCGCCGCCGCAGGCACGCTGAAGGGGACGCAGCTCGCAGGGGCCAAGGCCGGCGCGGTGAAATGGGTGGCTGCGGCAGCCGTGGTGGGAACGGCGGCCACCGTGGCCGTCCTGCTCCCGGCCGACTCCGGGAGCGACGCCTCCGGCCGGGCCGCGGCCCCCGCCCGAACCCCTGCGGCCCAGGGCGGCCCGCTCCCGGAGACCGCACCGATCGTGGCCATCGGCCCGGCGGCTTTCGCCACGGCCCCCGCCACGGGCCTCCCTTCCGCCTCCGCGTCCGCCTCGGCCTCGGCCTCCGCCTCCCCCACCTCGGCGTCGCCCTCCCCGGACCGCAGCGGTCCCGCCCTGGTCAACGTGGCCTCGGGGCTGTGCGTCGGCCTCGGCGGCCCCGGTTCCGGCGGTCCGTTGCAGCTCGAGAAGTGCACCGGCAAGGCCGACCAGGGGTGGCAGCGGCTGCCCGCGCACTGGAACACGTACCAGCTCCGCAACGCGGACACCGGCACCTGCCTCGACGGAACCACCGGCGGCGGGAACCTCGCCGAGGTCACCCTCCGCCCCTGCCGGACCGGCTCGGACCGCATGACGCAGCTCTGGCGGTTCGAGCCGGACCCACGACGCGGCGCGTACCGCGTCTGGTTCGTGCCGAAGGTCCCGCACAGCGACTACGCCGACCATCTGCTGGGCCCGCGGAACTGGCCGAAGGCCGACCCGCCGCGTCCGGAGTCGGAGATGGTGCACCTGCCCAACTACTACAACTCGGTCAACCTGCTCTTCGCCCTGAGGTGAGCGCGCCCGCGCGGGGCGTTCAGTGGGGCTCCACCCAGCCGTGTCGGACGGTGTGGGCGCCGAGCTGTATCCGGGTCCGGACTCCGGCGATGTCCATGAGATGGCGCAGGCGCCGGTGCAGCGTGCGCGGTGACAGGCCGAGTTGTGTCGCGACCGCCTGGTCGGTCAGGCCGGCCAGCAGGAGCGCGAGGATCCGTCGGTCGAGGTCGCTCGGGCCTTCCGGCCCGCGCTCGACGGTGGTCTCGGCCGCTGCGCCGGCGCCGGACAGCTCGAGCGGGTGGGCGGAGCTCCAGATCGTCTCGAACAGGGCGTCCAGTGCGTCCAGCAGGCCGCTGCGGTGCAGCAGGACGGCGCCGGGCTCTCCGTCCGGTGTGATCGCGAGCGGGACGAGGCCGAGGTCGGCGTCGGCCAGTACCAGTTTCATCGGCAGCTCGTCGGCGACGCGCAGCTGTACGCCGTTGTGCAGCGCACGGATCGCATCGGTGACGATGCCCGGCTCTGCCAGCGCGGCCCGGTCCAGTATCGCGCGGAAGTGCACGCCACGGCCGATGGCCACGGGTTCGGCCGTGTTCTCGTCGGGCGGTACGGCGACGAACGGCGCGGTGATGAAGCTGCGGACCTGGGTGCGGGCCGCGTGCTGGACCTGGAGGAAGCGGTGACGGATGGCGTCGACACCGGTGACGACCTCGATCAGGTCGTTGATGCTGTCCCCGGTCATCGCCGCCCGGTGCTCCTCGGCGAAGGTCACCAGGGCCTGCTCGGCCACGCGCAGCCCGTCCCGGCGCTGGCTGATGAGGGAGCCCAGCGCCATGGCCGGTGGTGCGGCCGTGAACCGCTCGTCGGCCGACCGGGTCACCAGTCCCCATCCGACGAGGCGGGACAGGGCGTTGTCCACGTCGGCCGGCGAGGCGAGGAGCAGCTCCGACAGCAGCATCGCGGTGGCCTTCGGGCGTCCGAGGAGCGCGCGGTAGACGCGCTCGTCGTCGGGTTCCAGGCCCAGAACATCCAGCATCGGCGACCGACTCCGTTCCGCTTGCCGCAGCGGGGAGAGTATGCGCCATGGCGGCAGATTCTGTGTAGTGGCCGCCGGGAGCGGGTGCGGGGGGTGGGGCCCCGGGCAGTCGCCTGCCCGGGGCCCGAAGGTGCGGTTCATCGCAGGCCGTACGCCCGGATGATCTCGTTCTTGACGCTGTAGCCGTTGTTCGTCTCGGCGCCCGCGCGGACCGAGAGGAAGCCGCCGGGCTTCTTCGCCGTCCTGAACGAACCCTTCCACTGGCCGTCGGTACCCTTGGCCAGCGTCACCTTCTTCCAGGTGGCGCCGTCGTCGTACGAGACGTCCAGCTTCACCGACGTGACGGTGCCGGGCAGGGTGGCGCCGCCCATCGGCACCGGCCGCAGCGCGATCTGCTGGGGTGCGCCGGCCTTGACGTCGCCGTGCAGGTCCGACTCCAGCCCGTAGTCCAGGTTGAGGACCGAGAACCGCTCGAAGAAGTCGGAGTCGACGGTGTCGGACATGAACGTCCACTCGGTGTGGGTGCGCGTCGAGAGCCGGAAGATGTCCCCGGGCCGCTCCGCGTCGAGGACGGCGCGGTAGGGCCGGTTGCCCTTCGGCACCTCGATCCACTGCATGTCCGTGCTGTTCGGGTTGTCGTGGATCAGCGTGTTGCCCTGGAAGACCTGCAGGTGGGTCGGCGTCTCTCCCCAGGGCAGGTAGCCGCCCAGGCGCATGGTGTCGCTGGCGGAGGCCCAGGCCTGCACGTTCCAGGTCATGTGGTTCTGCCAGCGGGAGTTGTACACGCCGAAGGACTCTCCCTGGCCGGGCCGGGTCGCGGGGGCGAACCAGTCCAGGCGGGTGGTACGGCCCTTGGCGTAGGTGTTGTCGCCCGACACCATCACCCACGGCATGGCGCTTCGGACGCCCTGGGCGTGGAACTCCCTCCAGACCTGGCCGGGGGTCAC
Organism: Streptomyces sp. Sge12; assembly: GCF_002080455.1. Taxonomy (NCBI): domain Bacteria; kingdom Bacillati; phylum Actinomycetota; class Actinomycetes; order Kitasatosporales; family Streptomycetaceae; genus Streptomyces; species Streptomyces sp. Sge12. Next base: position 7,718,226 of record NZ_CP020555.1, on the reverse strand, counting down.
CCATTCGGTACGGGTGCCCGGGTGCCACTCGCGCTCGGGGAAGTTGAACGAGGGGTTGAGAGTGAAGTCGGAACGGTAGCCCTCCGCCTCCCCGGCCTGCGCGGCCGCGTAGTAGCGGGCGTCGATCCGGGCGAGATCGCGCTGGGCCGGCTTGTAGACCAGGGCCCGGTCCGGCACCCGGCCGGGGTAGTCGCGGGTCAGGTCGTAGACGAACGGGGTGAACTCGGTCTGCTTGGCGGTCAGTTTGAAGGTGCCGGCTCTGGCCATAGCGATGAGGGTCCTGCCCTCGTCGCGGTGCACGGTGGCGACGGGGATGGCGGACTCGCCGACGTACTCCATCAGCGCGCCGACACCGTCGTTGACGACGATCAGCGCCTTCGCACCGGCCGCGACCGCCGCCTCGGCGCGGTCCTGCGCGGAGACCTCGTCGCTGCGCTCGACGACGACGGCCTTGCCCTTGGCGTCGACCTTCTTGTAGGCGGCGGCCGCGCCGTTGCCCGCGTGGACCAGGTCCAGCCGGTCCGTGGCGGTGCCCAGTGCGCTGCCCGCCTGCACGAGCGCCTCGAAGCCGAGCCGGCCGCCGAGCGCGCTCAGAGCGAGCGCCGGCTCGCCCTTGCGCCAGCGGGTGATCAGGATGAACTCGCCCTGCGTCATCGGCTCCGTCGGTGAGACGTAGACGTCGTCGTACATCGGCGGGACCACGTATCCGCTGCGGAAGTCCGTGAACGCGTCGAGGCCCTTGTAGTGGACGTTGAAGTCGACCTTGCGCTGGCGGTCCTCGGTGCGCTGCGGTGCCTCGGTCTGCAGCAGGCGCGCCGTGCGGGCGTCCAGCACCACGTTCGCGGAGCCGTCCTTGAGCAGGGTCTCCGGGTCGACCATCACGGCCAGGCCGGAGCGGTCCGCGTGTTCGCCGGCCACGTCGAGGTACGCCGCGACGGTGTACGTACCGGGTGCCATGCGCAGGGTGGTCCGGCCGTCGACGTACACCGACCACGGCCACAGGTCTCCGGCCAGGTTGACGGTGGCCCAGCCGGCGGCGGGCTTCCCGTCCCGGCCGACCAGCTCGATGTTCAGGTCGTAGCGCTCCTCCTCCTTGAGCAGCGCCACGGAGGTGCGGGTGACCGGCTTCCCGGTGGTCGCGTCGGTGCCTATCACGTAGCCGGCGTGCCGGCCGGCCGGGGCGGTCTTCGGGTCACCGGTCACCGGGACGGCGGCTGTGCCGCCCGCCGGAACGGTCACCTCGGTGGCTCCCAGGCGGAACGGGCCGCCGGCGGTGGTCAGTGCCAGGTTCAGCCTGACGTCGGAGGAGCCGTGGTTGGTGAAGGTCAGGTCCTGGGTGACGGCGGCGTCGCTCGGCTCGTGCGGCCAGGTGTGGTTGCCGAAGAAGAGCGGTCCGGTGCCGCGGACCGTGCTGCGCAGGGCGGCGGCCACGTCGAGGCGGCCGGTGCCGGCCTCGTACGGCGAGTACGGGTCGCCGAGCCCGTTCGCGGTGCTCATCAGGTGTTCCTTGAGCCGGGCGCCGGTCCAGTCGGGGTGCTGCTGGGCCAGGATCGCCGCCGCGCCGGCCACGTGCGGAGTGGCCATCGAGGTGCCGCTGAGGGTGCGGTAGAGGCCCTCGCCGCTGCTCATCTGCTGCGAGCGGGCCGCCGTGATGTCCACGCCGGGGGCCGCGATGTCGGGCTTCATGGCGCCGGAGTGGGCCAGTGGGCCGGTGCTGGAGAAGGAGGCGAGCCGGTCCTGCTTGTCCGTGGCGGCCACGGTCAGGGCCGAGGCGGCCGCACCCGGGGCGGAGATGCTCTCCGGGCCGGAGTTGCCGGCCGCGATGACGAACAGCGTGCCGTACTGGGCGGACAGCGCGTCGACCGCCTGCGACATCGGGTCGCTGCCGTCCGTCGGGTAGGAGTCGCCGAGGCTCATGTTGACGATGTCCGCACCGGATTCGGCGGCCCACTGCATGCCGGCCATGACCCAGGAGTCCTGGCCGGAGCCCTCCGGGCCGCCGAGCACCTTGCCGACGAACAGGTCGGCGCCGGGGGCGACGCCCTTGTTGGCGCCGGCGGAGGCGGCGCCCGTGCCGACGATCGTGCCGGCCACGTGGGTGCCGTGCCCGTTGACGTCGGTGACGGCCTCACCGGGGACGAAGCTGGCCGTGCCGTCGATCAGGCCGGCGAAGTCGGGGTGGCCGGCGTCGATGCCGGTGTCGAGCACTGCGACTTTGACGCCCTTGCCGGTGTAGCCGGCGGCCCAGGCCTCGGGTGCGCCGATCAGGGGCACGCTCTCCTTCAGGTTGGCCTTGACGCGGCCGTCGAGCCACAGCTTCGCCACACCCGCGCCCAGCGTCGCGCTGCCCTGCGGCGCGACGTCGGTCCAGAAGGTGCGGGCCTGCTGCTTCTCGGTGCTGAGCGCGGCGCCGCGGATGCCCTTGAGGTCGCGGGTCACCTTGCTGCCCCGGGGGGCCGTCGGCCCGCCGGCCGAGCGGGACTTCGGCTGGGCGTACGTCGCGATCAGCGGCACCGCGGCCGACTTCGCGTCGTCGTAGCCCATCTCGATCAGGTCGGTGACGTTGAACAGCCGTCGGTCCAGCTTGTCGGTGCCGAGCAGGGACACCGCCTCGTCGGGGATGACGAACAGGTCGCCTTTGATCTGCTGGACCTTGACCCCGCCGACGGCGCTGTGCGGGCGGCGGACGTCGGCGGTCTGGCGGCCGTCGGCCGTCGTGGTGACGGTGACGACATCGCCGGTGACCAGGGTGACCTTGTGGGTCGCCGAGGGTTTGGCGGGAACGGTGGGCCTGCTCGGAGCGGCTTGGGCGGGCGCTTGCAGAACCGCGAGCACGGATGCCAGCAGCGGCACCGCGGTGGCGGCCGCGAGCAGCTGCCGGCGCCTGCGCCTGCGCCGGAAGGCGGGCGTCTGGGAGGCGGAAGCCTGGGAGGGGGAGGACATGCCATGGGTCTATCGGCCCGGGATCGCCGACGTGAAGGCCTGCCGGCGGCAAGTCCTCGCCATGGCAATGATCCGCCAACCGTGAAGGGTGCGAATACGGGCAAGGGGACTCGGCGATGGTCCGGGCCGGCACCTCTGCCTGGAGCAGTCAGGTCTCGGTGGCGGCGGAGGCGGAGTCCTCGGTGGAGTAGCGCCGCAGCAGCTCCCGCTCGGCGTCCCGGTGCGGGAACATGACGAAGATCAGCAGCGCACCCAGGGCGATCGCGGCCAGGCCGACGGTGTACGCCCAGTCGTCACCGTGGAGGAACGAGTGGCGTGCTGCCGCGACGATCTGGTCGGCGTACTGGGGGTGCTGCTGGGCGACCTGCTCGGCGGAGGCGAACGACTTCGTCAGCTCGCTCTGGACCTGGTCCGACACGTCCTTGCTCTCGGGGGAAGTGGCGATCGCCGCACTGAAGGCCGAGGCGTAACCGGCGGTGAGGAGCAGGCCCATGACGGACTGCATGATGGCCCCGCCGAGGTCCCGTTGCAGGTCGGCGGTGCCTGAGGCCATGCCGGCCCGGCGCACGGGCACCGATCCGGTCAGCGAGTGGGATGCGGGCGTCCCGGCGAGGCCGGCGCCGATACCGATGAGCACGTAGGCGAAGCCGATCTGCCAGTAGCTGCTGTCCTCGCCCCAGAACAGCAGCATCCAGGCGAAGGCGAGGAAGAGGAACGTGTAACCGATCAGCAGGGTCGCGCGGGCGCCGCGTGTCTCGACCAGCCTCGCGGACCGCGGTGCCACGAGCACGATCAGCACGACGAGGGGGAGGATGGCGGCGCCGGCTTCGACCGGGTTGTACTCGAGGACGTTCTGCAGGTACTGCTGGCTGATGAACGCCGACCCCATCATGGCGCCGTACACGATGATTCCCGCGCATGCGGCTACCCAGAACATGCGCCGGCCGGCGATGTGGAGGTCGTACAACGGGTTGGGAGCCCGGCGCTGACGCAGGACGAACGCTGCTCCGGCAGCCAGGGCGATCACGACGAGGCCGATGACCAGTGCCCCCTGGTGGGGGACGGCGGCGAAATTGATCGCCAGCACCAGTCCCGCGATCAGGAGGACGGACAGGATGCCGCCGAGGTTGTCCACCGGTTCGGTCGACTCGTTGGCGTGCGCGGGGACGAACAGCAGCGCCATGACCAGCGCGACCACGGCGAGGGGCAGGGTGACCAGGAACACCGACCCCCAGTAGAAGCGTTCGAGCAGCGCGCCCGCGACCACCGGCCCGAGCATGGAGATGCCGCCGCCCAGGGCCGACCACAGCGCGATCGCCTTCGTCCGCCCCGGCCCCGCCCACAGCGCGGTGATCAGCGCCAGGGTGGTCGGGTAGGCCATGCCGGCCGAGAGCCCGCCGAGGATCCGGGCCGCCACCAGGACGGTGTCGCTCGGCGCGAACGCGGCGAGCAGGCAGGCGGGAACGGACAGGGCGATGCCGAGGAGCAGCAGCAGCTTGCGCCCGTGCCGGTCGCCGACCGCACCCAGATAGAGCACCGACGCGGCCAGGCCGAGGGAGTACCCCACGGCGATCATGTTCAGTGCGGTCTGGGAGGAGTCGAAGGCCTTCCCGATCGCGGGCAGCGCCACGTTGGCCACCGACAGGTTCAAGTTGGCCACCGCGGCAACGATGATCAGGGACGCCAGAACGAGCGACGCCCGCGCGGGGGCCTCACGCGAAACGTCGAGGCGAGGCGCGCCGCCTTTCGACATGGAACCTCCGGGGCGAAGTGGGGCTTGACGAGAGTCTTGCCTGATCCGCCGCGCCGCACATCGCCCCATTGGGATGACAACCCACCACCGCTGACGCTGCCCGCGGGTCAGAACGGCGCGGGTCGGCTTCACCAGGTGGTCGCCGTCGTCGCCGCCGGCCGCACCGTATTCGACAGTGTCCTCCAGGACCCTGCGGCCTTCGCTCCGTACGCCACGGACCTCATCCGGGCCGAGTGCCTGCTGTACGCACCGGACCGGGCATACGAACGCATCACTGGAGAGGAGTGGGACCGAGACACTCGCTACTCCTACGAGTCGTGCTCGAACACCGAGGGCTGGGCTGATTGATCCACATGTCCTGCGGACGTCTCGCGTGAGGTCATGGCTGTTGGCGCCCATCGTTCACCGCGGCGAAGGCCTCGGCGGTCTCGTCGACGAAGGCGCAAAGGTGCTGCATGCCCTGGCGGCAGTCATCCGGGTCGAGGGCCGCCACGGCCCGGGCTTCGAGCCACCGGTCCCACGGGCCTCCCGGGGCAAGGAACCGCGATGCGGACTCGGAGCCGAGTACCCCATCGAGGTACAGGAGCGTCCCGAGGACGATTGGCTGGTCGTAGTCGAGGTCGGGACGCGACAAGTAGTGATCAAGGTAGGCGGCGAGCAGTTCGGCATCCGCGGCAGTACCGAACCTCGCAAGGGCGACGCAGTACGCCGCGCCCGCATACGGCCCCCCGCTGGCCAGCAGAAGCCGGCCGATGACGTCGCGGAACTCGGTCCTGTGGGCCACAGCGACCAGCCAGGCGGCCGTCTTGCGCTCGCGCCAGCCACCCTCGAAGAGGATGCCGAGCTCCGCGGGAGTGATCTCGTGGGCAGCCTGAGCAAGGTCCCGTACGAACGTGGCGCGCTCGACCGCGCTCAGTCGGCGAAGACTCCCGCCCAACCGAAGGTACCGACGATCGGGCCTGACGAACCGTCGAGCCAGCTCCTGCAACTCGGGATCGCTCCGGACATCACGCATCACCGCATCCTGCCCCGGGACGGTACGCGTGCGCCACAGGTTTGCCGACCGCCTCGGCGGCAGGAGGTCACTGGTTCAGAGCAGGAATGCGTGCCAGAACCGCGTTCACCTGCCCGGCCACACCGGGGACGGTGAGCCGCTCCCCGCTCCCGCGCCACGCGTGAAGGGCAGGGTGTCTGCACCCGTGCCTGCCCCTCCGGGCGTACCGCCGAGGAAGGCAGAGCAGTGACACTGGGCGTTCCCAGTCCATGTAGCAGAGGGGACGCCGCATGCGGGCGCAGCAGACCGGTGACGAGCAGCGGCGAGGTGCGCAGCGCCCGGGAGCCGCGCAGGTTGCGCGGCAGTCGCGGTCCGGCGGCGCAACGGCCGCGGAGGCGATGCTGCAACTCCAGCATCTCGCCGGGAACGCGGCGGTGTCCCGCATCATCGAGGCACAGCGGCACGCGCGCGGCGCGGAGCCGCCGACGGGTCCCGCTCCCGTGGTCCAGCGCATGGAGCAGGACGAACTGCACCAGCACCCGCCGGGCCCGGCACTGCGGGTACGGGGTCCCCGCAACTCCCGTGCGAAGGACCGGACACCGAACGCGCTGACGGCGGAAGAATGGCAGAGCCTGCCGCAGGCCACCCGGGACGCCGCCAACAAGCAGCGCGTAGCCGTCGACGCGGACCCGCAGAAACTCCAGGAGACCGACCAGCTGCTCCACTACAACCTGGGCAACGTCCGCAGGCTCGCGCCGGGCGTCCCCGCGACGGCCGGACGCAATGACGTGCTGGAGGGGATGGGCCGCGCCGACCCGCGTACCGTCGACCACTGGAACAGCCAGGACGCACGTGACGCACAACTCGGCCGTGACGCCCGGGCCACGCGCGACGCGTACACGGAGACTCCCGAGGATCGGCAGCAGCGCCACCGGACGGTGGAGGACGCCCTGGCCGGCGCCGGCTCCGAGGACGCGATGGGCGACCTGCGCGCACTGCTGGAGCAGTTCGACGGCGTGGCCATCGGCGGGACCCACTCCGGGGCACGCATCTGGCAGTTCCTGTGCACGCACATGGACCAGATCGAGGCCGCCGGCGTGAGCACCCTCTACCTGGAGAGCATCCGCGACGACGGATACCAGCCGCACGTCGACGCGTTCCTCGCCGAAGGGACGATGAGCGCCGAACTGCAGGCGTTCGTCGCCCGCTACGACAGCAACATGAACCTGGGCACGACCGGACTGCGAGCGGTGCTGGAGGCCGCCCGCACGCACCGCATCCGGGTCAAGGGCCTCGACGGCCGCCCGGCCCGCCGCCCTCCGATGTCGGCGACCGCCCTCTTCCAGCGCGTCGCTGCCATGAACACCTACGCCTCCCAGGCCGTCGCAAACGACCGGCGCCGACCCTCGGCGTCGGGCGGCTACCTCATGGAACTGGGCAGCGCCCACACCGGCATGTACGCGGGCCCGCCGCAGAACGTGTCGGTGCACGGGACGGAGTTCCAGGCGGACGAGGGCTTCCCCGGAGTGGACGACCTGCTGGGCATACCGGCGGTCGGCTACGAGGACGACGACCGCTTCCGCCGCCTGCCCAACTCCTGACGGCAGGCCCACGGGCGACCGGTACCACCGCCCGGCCGTAGACCGGCCGGGTGCCGGGGCTCGGCCACGGCCCTGGGGGAGCGGCCTGTGGCTCCTGCCGGCCACCACGCGCCGCAGCCCGCCCGGTATGATCCGGAGACCGCCGCCGGCGGACGCGTCGTTTCGGCACCCGAGGAGTGTGTGGTGAGACCCGGCTGGCAGGCCACACTCGGTGTCCTCGTCGTCGTCATGGCGGTGTTCGGGTCGTACCTGGTCCTCCCCCACTTGCCGATTTCCGCCTGGCCGGCCATCACCTGGTCGGTCGTGCTCCTTCCCGCTGCCGCCTTCATCGCCCTGATCCGCGCCGCGCTGCGGATCCGCTCCCTGAACCGGCGAACCGTCAGCGACGTCTCCGAAACCTGATCCGGTCCAGGCGGCGTTCGGTTGACGGACGCGGGTGGCCCATGTAGGGCAGCGGCCGCTCCCGGTCCTCAGGGGGACATTCACCGGGACGACGGCCGGGGCCCCTCGACGGCGGCCCCGCAGTCGCTCGGGAGGTGCGCGACGACGAGCGCGGCGGCCGCTTGGGGGTAGCCACCTCGCCGAGGAGTTCGGCGTAGCCGCCGGCGTACACCGGGCAGGTCTTCTCGCCGCCGGCGATGAAGGCGATCGGACCGGAAGAGACCTGGATCCAGGACCACCACCAGCGACTTGAGCACGTTCGAGAGACCTGGCCCAGCGAAGTCGTGCAGACGGCTCCCATGACCTACGAGTGGAGCTCCAACCGCAAACGCTGAGTCGGTACGCAGGCTCGGCAGGGCAGGGCAAGTCCGTTCGGGCGGGCCGGTCAGGCGGCGGGCGGGGTCCAGTCGGCCGGCAGGCCGGACTGGGCGAGGACCGTGGCCAGGCTGTAATGGTCCTTGTCGGAGGAGATCCGGCAGTGGTTCCGGTCGAGGTCGAGCACGGTCGTCATCGGCACGGCGAAGGGCTTGGGCGCGCCCTTGAGGTGGCCGGAGTAGACGGCGCGGACGGTGACGCGTTCGCCGTCGAGACGGGTGGTGCGGACGGTGACGTGGACGTTGTCGATCAGGGTGTCGGCGCGGGCCTTCCACCCCGCTATCTCCTTCCGGCCCCGGAATGTGACGGCCACGGCCTCGTCGGTGTAGACGCCGTCGGCGGTGAACAGGGCTCCGAGCGCCTGGGGGTCGGTGCCGTTCCAGGCGCGGGCCCAGGCACCGACGATGCCCGGTGCGCGCCGGTCGGTGTGCTGAGCAGCGTAGGCGGTGGAGGCGGTGGCGCCGAGGACCGCGGTGGCGGTCAGCACGGTGATGGCACGAAGTGCGCGGGTCGTCATGGTGGGAGCTCCTCGGGGTACGGATGTGGGGGCGCGCACGGATGCGGGGTCGTGTCCGTCCGGGTCCGTGCGACGTTCATGGCGCTCAGACTCGTCGCGGTCGGTGTCCACCTGCCAGGCCCTGCGGGACCGTTGGCTGTCCGGCCCTGCCCACTCCTGTCCACCCGGACCGGAGCCTGCCCTGACCGGCCCTGACGGGCCCTGACCGGTCGGCCGACGGCCCCTGGGCCGCCACTCGGAGAAGGGCCATGCCGGTCTCCGCGCGGAAGGGCCGGCGCAGGCTGGTCGAGGACGTGACGGCGCTCGCGGAGCGGGCCGGGCTCGCCGTGCGCGACTGCCGGGACGTCGGCTGGGACCACCGCCTGTGGGTGCTCACCCCGTCGGCCTGACCCGGCAGGTCCACGGCGGCGGTCCGGGCGGTTTGTGACACTCTGTGGGCATGATGTCTGAGGTCACGGCCGCCGCCTGGGCCGGGCAGCAGGTCGCGGCGGTCCGCGACGACCCTGCCGGGCGGATGTCCCTGATGGAGCGCTGCTACTACGGTCCGTTCGGCAAGGCACCCCGGCACCTGCCGTTCCGCCGGGCGGCGATGTCGTTCATGCGCTGGCAGTTGCGGCGCGGCGTGCTGCAACCGATGTTCGGCGACCGGCCCGGCAGCCCGTGGTGGCGGGCGGTCAACGAACGGATCCTGCGTGACGGCTGCGAGGCGGTGGGGCTGAGCGGCGGCCTGGCGGGGCCCGCCTCCTCGCGGGCGGTCGACCACTGGCTGTCCTTCGCCGACCACCCGACGGCCCGGGCCTGGTACCGGGCGCACAACGGGAGCGTGGTCGCCGCGTACCTGGACAACCGCGACCTCGCGGAGGCGGAGAACGAGACCGAGCGGTTCTTCATGAACGTCGTCCTCTGCCGCGTGCTCTACGCCCACGCCCTGGTCGCAGCGCCCCGGATCTCTCTCGGCCCGCTGCGTCCGCTCGCCCCGGTCCTCGGCGATCCCAGGCTGGAGATGACCGGGATCTTCCTGCAACTGTCGCGCGTGCTGCCCGACGAGTACCCGCTCCACGACAGCGTGCGGTCCCATCTCGACCGGGAGATGGGATTCGGCCGCCTCCTCGATTTCGGGGTGATCGCGCCGAGGCTGCAGCAGTTGTACGCGTGGTCGGCGCACGAACTCGCGGCGCCCGGCCTGCTCGACTGCATCCGCGACGGCGCGCTGACCTATGCGTGGCCCTTCGAGGACCGCCACGTCTGGGAGCCCCCGAACTCCTTCGCGATCCGGCTGGTCCACCGCGTTCTGCCGCCCGCCCGGATCGGCCCGCGCCGGTAGCGGGCGCGGGCGGCCCAGCGGCTTCCTACGACGGGTCGGTGTAGCGCAGCCACGCCGTCAGGGCGGCGTGGAGTTCGGCGGCTGCGGCACGGTCCAGCATCTGCTCGGCCCGTTCGGTGTGCAGGCGTACGCCGTCTCCCGTGACGGCCCAGGCTACGTCCAACTCCCGCCCGGGGGTGAGCACTTGGCGGTGGCCGAGCGCGCGCAGCATCGCCTGCGCCCGTGGCGGGAGCGGCCGTTCTGGTCCGGACCGGCCGCGTACCGGCGCCGGGCGCCGGGGTGGGCCGACCGCCGCCCGGAACTGGCGGATCGCGTCCTCCAGGGAACCGGCCGGGCGGTGGACTGCACCGAGAAAGGCCTCGGTCAGTCTCTGCTGCGGCAGCCGCGGCCGGCCCTGCAGCACGGCGGGGAGGTCCTCCTCCACCGCGAGGGAGGTGACGACGGGCGGGATCAACTCCCGTGTGAGGCCGTGCCGGAGGCATTCGGCGTGCTGCTCGCGCAGTGATCCGATCGGCCTGGCCAGGGGCTGCTCTCCCCCGAACCCGGGTGCCGACGGCTTGCTGAGCACCGGGGAGACCTCGGGCCGGACCAGCACCGGCCGTTTCCCGTACGGGCCCGCCGACCGGTACAGCACGCCGGACTGCGAGACGAACACGGTCACTTGCCGGCCCCGGCCGTCGCAGCCCAGCCGGAACCCCACCACCGTCGTCGGCATGCGTCGCAGCCCCGTTCCGCCCGGTCCGGCACTCCGGGCACGCCCCACGTCCACCGCCCGCCGGCGGCAGCGGTCCGTGCAGCACCGTACCGCGCGGCGAACCGCCCCGGCGGGCTGTCGGACGAAGAGGCGTGGACCGGTGGGTGGCGCAGGGCCCGTACCGGTCCACGCATCCGTGCTGCGGTCGGCGGTACCCGCTCAGCTCCGTCGGGTGACGGGGTCCGGTGCGGGCGCCCTGCGGGCATGGAGCACGTGTGCATCCAGGGGCAGGGGGCTGTGGCCGACGAGCTGGAGGCCGGCGTCGGCGAACAGGCGCGCGTAGTGGTCGGCGCGGCGTTCGCGGCCTCCGACGTTGCACAGCATGTGCAGGTCCCAGGCGGTGGCCAGCGAGGGAGAACCGTCGACGGGCAGGAGGCGCTCCACGACGAGCAGGTCCGCGTGGGCGGGCATCGCGCGGGCGCAGTGGCGCAGGATCTCGCGGCAGCGGTCGTCGTCCCAGTCGTGCAGGACACGGGAGAGGACGTAGACGTCACCGCCGGAAGGGACGTCGGCGAAGTCGCCCGCACGATAGTCGCAGCGCTCGCCGCAGCCCGCGGCGGCGAGCCGACGGCGGGCGGCCCCGACCGCGTGCGGGCGTTCGAGGAGGACACCGCGCAGGCGCGGGTGTGCGCTGAGGAGGAGGCCGAGGAGCTCTCCGTTGCCACCGGCGATGTCGACCACGGTCGCGGGTGCGGGTGCCTGGGCCGCGGCGGCGATGACCGGGTGGGCGGGGAGCGGCTGGAACATCCGTGAACTCGCGGCCATGGAACGGTCGAAGAGGGAAGCGAGTTCGGGGTCGCGGGCGAAGTGGTCGAAGTGGTTCTCGCCGAAGATGCGGTCGAAGGCCGGCTGCCCGGTCCGTACGGCGTGGTCGAGGCCGCTGAAGGAACGGTAGAACGGGCCGCCGTACATCAGGGCCAGCGGTCGCATCGAGCCGGGCGTGTCCGCGCGCAGCAGGGCGCCGAGTTCGGTCAGGCGGAATGCCTCCTGCTCCGGGGCGTGCTCCGGGGCGTCGGCCGTGTCATGGGCCGGACTCGGGGTCCGCGCCGGGGCCGGGGCCGGGGTGACCGCGCCGACCATGGCGAGGTAGCGCAGGAGCACGGCGAGGCTCCTGGGATGGGCGCCGGTCAGCCGGGCGAGGTCCTCGGTGCAGCAGGCGGAGCGCGTGTCCATGACGTCGGGCAGGCCCAGTCGCGCGAAGGTGGTGAGCGCCTGTGTCGTCCATGCGCCGGTGAGGAGGTGAAGGAGCGTTTCGGCGGGCTGCCGCGCGTCACGCCGGGAGTCGTGGTCCAGGTGGGCGGCGAGGGTGTCCTGGTGGTCGCCGCGTGCGTAGAGCTCCAGCCGACGGTAGTCGCAGGCCGCGTCCGCGGGGAGGGTGAAGTACAGGACCGTGCCGTCCTCGTGCGGGTTGTAGCCGCCGCCGTCGGGCCGTGCCCCGTGGCGGACGAGGATCGCGCACAGGCCGCGCAGGGCCGACGCCTCCGGACGGTCGGTCTCGAAGGCGAGGTGAGCTTCGTGCTGGCGGGTGCGTTCGTAGGCCGCGATCGGTTCCAGGCCGGAGTGCGGGGGCACGGTGAGGGCGAACACCTCGACCGCGCGGCGCTCGCCGCCGCAGCCGAGCACCTGCGGGCGCAGGATCTGGACATCGAGCTCGGCCGGGTCGCGCCGGTGGCGCCGGGCGAGGCGTTCCCGTACCACCACGCTGGGGTGGGCGGGGGTGTCCACGGCCAGGCCGCAGGCGGCGAGTTGGGCCCGTAGGCCGTCCGCGTCCGGCGGGAAGACCAGCAGCCCCGCGTGGGCGAACCGGCAGTGGCCGGCCAGCGCCTCCAGGTCCGGACCGCCGAGGCCGGGCAGGAGGAGGGGCAGCAGGGCGGCGCTGTCGTGCTCGCGGACGAAGCGGGCCGCCGCGCGCAGGCTGGCGGTGTCGTCCGGAAGCAACGTTTTGTCGGGGAGGGTGGTCGTCATCGTGGGGGTGTCCTCGGGCCGGTACGGGGGTGGGCAGGGCTGGGCCGGGCAGGGCGAAGCGGGTGGGGGCGGTGAAGCGGGTCAGGGTGTGCGGGTACGCGTACGGACACGCGTACGGGTACGGGTACGGGTGTTGCCGGGCGCCGGGGCGGTCACACGCCGACGTAGTTCTCGGCGAACCAGTCCTGGTGGATGCGCGAGGTGCGCAGCGAAGCGAGCCGGGAACGCTGCAGGGCGACGTGGAAGAACGATCCGGCATCCTGCTCCGGACCGGGAACCGCGTGCAGGAGCCGGGTCATCCACCCGGTGAACTCCTGCGCCCGCCAAATGTGCGCCAGGCACCGGTCCGAGTACCCGTCGAGTCCCGCGGTGTCGCCCCGGGCGAGGGCATCGGTGAGGGCTTCCGCGAGGAGCTCCGCCTCCAGGACAGCGAGGTTGGCGCCCTTCGCCGCCGCCGGGGCGAGCAGACTGGCCGCGTCGCCCGCCAGGAAGAGCGAGCCGTGGCGCAGCGGTTCGATGACGTCGCAGGTCAGGTCGAAGACCCCGCGCTCGAGGAGTCTGCCGCGTCGCAGCGGGCCGTGGTCCTCGGCGCGCATACGGACGTCGAGCTCGTCCCAGATCCGCTGCTCGGGCCAGGCGTCGGCGGGTGTGCCGCGCTGCCACTGGAGGTAGTAGCGGGTGACGTCCGCGGTGCGGGCCATGTGTCCGGCGAAGCCGCGGTCGTGGATGGCGTAGCCGACGGCGTCCAGGCTCGGCGGGCTCTCGGCGAGCAGGCCGAGCCAGGTCACGCCGTGGTCGTGGTGGTGGCGGCGGACGGCGCCCGGCGGCAGTGAGCGGCGGGCCGCTCCGTACCTGCCGTCGCATCCGGCGACGTACCGGGCGGTCCACCGGGCGGGGCTGCCGTCGGGCTCGCGCGTCGTGACGGCCGGCCGGGCGCCGTCGGCGTCCTGCACGACGAGCGCCTCGGTGCCGAAGTGGATGCGTCCGCCGAGGTCGAGGTAGTGCGCGAGGAGGTCCGTGACCAGTTTCTGCTGCGGGTAGACGTGGTGCGGCTCCCCCGGACCGAGGGCGCCGTAATCGAGGCGCAACCGGCCGTCCTCGGTGCGGAATTCGCAGGTGCCGTGGCGGCTTCCGTGCCGGTGCAGGCCGTCGGCGAGGCCGTGCCGGTCCAGGATCCGCACGGTGTTCGGGGCGAGGAACCCGGCGCGGGCCCGGGTCTGGACGTGGCTGCGGGAGGCGCGTTCCAGGATCACGCAGTCGATCCCGGCGGTGTGCAGCAGGATTCCGAGAACGAGTCCGGCGGGACCGGCACCGAGGACGACCACGTCGGACGAGTTACGTAACGTGCGGGAGTTCTGACTTTCCGTCATAGCGGGTGAAGCATAAACACGCGAAGATCCACGTACCTACGCAAGCCATCCTTAGGTGGGAATAGAGTGACAATCGCCCTGGGTGTATCGGCCCGGTGAGGGCAGGGCCGGGACCTGTTTCCGCGGCGGGCCGGTCGTGCGCTCCGGGCGTGCGGGGGCGGCCGCGCTCTCCCGCAGTGCCCCGGCGCGTACGCGGCCGTTGGGCCGTCGGGCCGTCGTCAGGCCGCCCCGCGCGGAGCACCCGGCAGGCGTAGCGGTGCGCCCCGGCGGCGCCTTCGACCGTACGCGACGGCTGCAACCGCCGTTCGGCGGGAACACGGATCGGGTGGTCACCGAACGCGAGGACGAACAGCCCGACCGGCCCCGGGAACGACGTCAGCGAGGCGAGCCCGCGCGGCCGGCGCGGTCAGCGCGGCCGGCGCCAGGGTCGTCCGCGGGAGCGGCCGGCGCAGGGTGCGGACCGCCGGGATCGCGAACAGCGCCGCACAGCCCGCCGGACAGGCCCCCGCCGACACCAGCAGACGCGGCGGCCGGGCCGAGCGCGATCCCGGAGGCCGAGCCGGCCGGCTCGTACGCCGTGACCCGGTTGAGCCCGCCCGGCGGGGTGTGGGTCCGCAGGGCTGCCGGCTGCGGTACGCCGAACTGCCCACCTCCGGAGCGGTCACCGACTCGTCGGCCCCGCCGCCGGAGTGGCCGGCTGGGCGGCTCGACCAGCCCATGAGCGTCGCGCAGATGGCGGTCCGCCCGCAGGTCTCGGCCCCCACGCCGACCCGGCGCTTCACCGAGCAGCTGGGCATCAGCCCCGGGCGCCGACTGCCGGAGGAGACGGATGCCCGTGGAGACCATCGCGCGCAGCGTCGGCCTGTCCTCACGACCGAGGACAACGCGGCGAGGCGCGGTGCCGGGCCCCGCGAGCGCCCGGCATGATCGGCAAGACGCCCCGAGGCCCTGCGCACCACGCCCGCCGCCTACCGGCGCATCTTCCGCGCGGACGAGGCCCGCGTGAGGAGGCGCGTCCCCGCGCTCAGTCCGCAGATGGCAGCGGCATGCCCCCGTGGGGGCTGTTCACCACGATGGGCTGTGAGTCGGCAGCGAGGTAGTGGTGATCCTGGTAGTACTCGATGTGCCGGTGGCCGCCGTCGTCCATCTCCGCGACCCCGCGCAGGTCATCGGCCAGTGCGGCCAGGCCCGCCCGGTCGCCTTCGATCACCAGGGCGCCGCGGGCCGGGTCGACTGCGATCCGGACGCCCGGGCCGTCGGCGCCCACGACCTCGATCGAAGCCAGTGCGGTGCCACCGAAGCCCGCTTCGGTCGAGGTGGTGGTTTCCGAGGCGCCCTGCCCGGTGAGGAGGATGAGCGCCAGGCCGGCGAGTTCCGTGGCGTCGCCGGAGACGTCCACCTCGTCGCTGTCGGGAAAGAACAAGACCTGCACCTGCCACAGCCTTCCGGTTCCGAGGTCCCCCCGGCGGCTCCGGGGGCCGTCTGGGAAAATGTGAGGGAGCATCTCGTTCGGCGTCTCCCGCCCGGCGGGGGCATTGAGCCCAGAAGGGCCGAACTCATGATCATCTTTGGTACCAAGCTCTATCTGTACCAGCTCGCGATACTCACACTGGCGTGCCGTCGCTGCGGATACTCCGCCGCGCACACACTCACGAAGCACGTCAGCAAGTTCACGCTGTTCTTCGTGCCGCTGTTCCCCGTCTCGACGCAGTACGTGACGCAGTGCACCTACTGCGGCATGGAGCAGGCGGGGACCAAGGAGTGGGCCGAGCAGGTGCAGGCGCACGCCGCGGCCCTTTCCGGCGGCGAAGCGTACGGGCAGGCGCAGCACCCGTACCAGCACCCGTACCAGCAGCCCGGAGCCTGATCGGTCACCGACCGGCGGCGCCCCTCCTGCCCGCGCGGCTCACTCCTCCCGCGCCGCAACCCCCCGGTCCAGAACCGCCGTGACCGCCGCCACGAGCCTTTTCCCCGCGCGGTCGACGCTGCCGTTCTGCGTACTGATCTGGGCGCCTTCCAGGAGGAAGGTGATCTCTGCGGAGACGTCATCGGGCTCGTGCGCGCCGGCCCGTTCGCACATGGCCGTGAGTCGGCGGCGCTGTTCGGCCTTGTGGGTCTCGATCAGCCGACGGGCCGGATGGCCCGGGTCGGGCAGGCCTGCGATGGAGTTCACGAAGGGGCAGCCCCTCCGGGCGATGTCCGGCAGCCCTTCGGCGATGAAACGTGCCACACCGAGCACTTGGGCCCGGCCGTCGTTCCCGTGCTCGGCCTCCACCTGGTCGAACGCGGCCGAGTAGCCCACCGCGACGATCCGCAGCCACTCCTCGATCAGCGCGTCCTTGGTGGCGAAGTGACGGTAGAGAGCCATCTTCGTCGTCTGCGCCCGCTCGGCGATGGCCTGGACTCCGACAGCCCTGACGCCCTCGAGGAGGAAGAGTTCCTCGGCCGCGTCGAGGATGCGCTCGCGCGGGGGGAGGCGGGCGACTCTCGAGTCCCGGCCCGGCCTCGGGGGGCTGCTCGTCACGGTGTGCCTCGCTTCGGTCGCTCGGTCGCGTCGGCCGGCGCCTTCGGCGTCTTCGGCGTCTCGGGAGCCATGCTACGTTACCGATCACTCCTGGACGATACCGCTCGGTATCACACGGGACCGATCGGAAACACAGGTGGAGCGCCGTGGACCTGCACGAATACACCCAGTACGACGCCGTGGGACTGGCCGGGCTCGTGGCCCGGGGAGAGGTGACCGCGGCGGACCTCACCGGCGCGGCCCAAGCCGCGATGGCGGCCGTGAATCCGCAGATCAACGCCGTCGTGGAGAGCTGGCCCGCTGAGGACACCCCGGTCCCGGGCAGCACCCCGCTCGCGGGCGTGCCGTTCCTCATCAAGGACCTGGCGGTGTCCATGCGGGGCAAGCGCGTCGAGCTGGGCAGCCGCCTCGCCGCCGGCAACGTGGCTCGGGAGGACTCCTTCCTCATGCGGCGCTTCCGCCGGGCCGGCCTGGTGACGCTGGGCCGCACGGCCACGCCCGAATTCGCCTACAGCAGCACCACGGAACCGGTCCTGTACGGCGCCACCCGCAACCCCTGGGATCCCACCCGGACACCGGGTGGCTCCAGTGGCGGGTCGGCCGCGGCGGTCGCCGCCGGCATCACTCCCCTCGCCCACGCCACCGATGCGGCCGGATCGATCCGGGTGCCGGCCGCCAGCACCGGGCTGTTCGGGCTCAAGCCCACCCGCGGCCGGGTCTCGCTCGGTCCGGACGCCGACGAGGTCTTCAACGGCCTGGCGGTGCACGGTGGGCTCAGCCGAACCGTGCGGGACAGCGCGGCCCTGCTCGACCTGATCCAGGGCCCGGAGAGCGGCGACCCCTACTTCGCGGAGCGCCCCCACCGCCCGTACAGCGAGGAGATCACCAAGGACCCCGGCAGGCTGCGCGTCGGCCTGGTCACCACCCCCTGGAGCGGGCGCGCCGTGGAACCGGCCGTGCACGAGGCCACCCTGGCTGCCGCCCGGCTCCTGGAATCACTCGGCCACGAGGTCGACGTCACCCCCGTCGACCTCGGCGTGAGCTGGGAGGAGTTCGTCCTCGCCAACGCCCGCCTGTGGTCCGCGAACCTGGTGCGGTGGATCGACGGCTTCGCCGGGGCGTTCGGCCGCCCCGTGGACGAATCGACCGTCGAGCCCGAGATGCTCGCGAGCTACAGGTGGGGACTCGAGGTGAGCGGCGCGCAGTTCGTGGACGCCCTCGACGTGCGCAACCGGGTCGCCCGCTCGATCGGCGCCCATTTCGGTTCTCGGGACCTGCTGCTGACGCCCACTCTCCCCGAGGTGCCGGTACCCCTGAGCACCTACGGCCGGGGCGCCGAGGGTGCCGACGGGCTGGGCTGGCTGGAGCACCTGTTCCACCGCTCTCCGTTCACCGCCGCTTTCAACGTCGCCGGCACACCCGCAATGTCGGTACCGCTCGGGGTGGACCCGGCCACCGGCATGCCGATCGGCGTCCAGTTCGCCGCGGGCTACGGACGCGAGGACGTGCTGTTCCGGCTCGCCGCACAGGTGGAGAAGGCCGCGCCCTGGGCGGAGCGCAGGCCTGCCGTGTGGGCGGGTGCAGCCCGGTCCGCCTGATCCCCGCGGGCCCGCGCGCCCCCCGGGAACCCCCGCGGACGGCGAAAGCACCGGATGGCCGGAGGCCGGTCCTACGTGATCGCGGTGGCACGCGGCGCGCAGGGGCGGGCGGAGCAGGTGGAGCAGGTGGAGCGGTCGGAGCAGGCGGAGCAGGCGGACGGGGCACAGGAGCAGCGCCGGATGCTGCCGGGGAGCGTCCGTGTGGACACCCCGTCGCTGGACGACGCCGGGGACTCCCGGCAGCAGGGCGAGCACAACGTCTCCCTGCGAGAGGCGGCGCCCGCGGATCAGGGCGACCGCTGGACACGGGCGGTGGCCCGGCAGATCGAAGGCTGACCGGGCACGCCTTCGGCCAATCGTCGGTATGGGACACGGGGCGCGAGTGTCCCCGCGCTGTCGGGGCATCTGTGTTCCTATGACCATTTACGTCGTCACACTCCCCGGTACCCTGCTCACCGAGCTGACCCCCGAGGCGCGCACGGAACTCACCCGCGCGCTGCGCGGATCCGACCCGCGGGAGACGGACCTGGGCGTGGCCGAGGACCTGGACCTCCTCACCCTCTACCCGGAGGCGTCGGCCTTCAGCCTGCGCCTGGAGGTCGAGGCCGCGGACACCGCAACGGCGGAGGCCCAGGCGCGGGACCTGGCCACCGCGGCCCTCCGCTCCGTCGGGCTGACCGCGGAAGCCGCCCCGCTGGGTGACCCGGTGATCACCGGAATCGCCGGGCCGTGACCCGCTGAGTCCCACCTGAGTCCCCGCCTGCCTCGTGCGCCTGTGAGGATGGGCCGGTGGCCGCGCCGGTGGCCCGGGCACGAGGACGAGGGAGCGGTCAGGGTGTCGCAGCAGGGACCGCAGGGACCGGTCGCGTGGATGGAACACCACCAGGTCGCGATCTACCTCGCCGCCATGACTGCCGGAGGCCTGCTGGGCGGCCTGGCTCCGGCCGCCGGCCCCGGACTGGCCCAAGGGATCAACCCGGTGCTCGGGGCCCTCCTGTTCGTCACCTTCCTCCAGGTCCCGGCCGGCGAGCTGCTGCGCTCGCTGCGCGACGGACGGTTCCTGACCGCGGCCCTGGTGGTGAACTTCGTGGTGGTGCCGCTGGTCGTCGCCGCGATGTTCGCGTTCCTGCCCGCCGACCCGGCCGTGCGCGTCGGGGTGCTGCTGGTGCTGCTGTGCCCGTGCGTCGACTACGTGATCGTCTTCTGCGGCCTGGCCGGCGGCTCCGGGCGCCGCCTGCTGGCCGCCACCCCGTTCCTGCTGGTGGTACAGATACTGCTCCTGCCGGGGTTCCTGTACCTGTTCATGGGCTCCGACCTGGCCGGCATCGTGGAGGCCGGCCCGTTCGTGGAGGCCTTCGTCCTCCTGATCGCCCTCCCGCTGGCGCTCGCCTGGACCCTGCAGGCGTGGGCGGCGCGCCGCCCGGCCGGGCAGCAGGTGGCCGAGGCGGCGACGACGACGATGGTCCCGCTGATGGCCGCGACCCTGCTGATCGTCGTCGCCTCCCAGATTCCCGGGCTCGACGACAGCCTCACCGACGTCGCCGCGGTCATCCCCTTCTACGTCTCGTTCCTGATCGTCATGGCCTTCGCCGGGAAAGCCGTCGCCCGGCTCCTGCGCCTCGATGTCCCCGGCAGCCGAGCGGTCGTCTTCACCGGCGCCACCCGCAACTCCCTCGTCGTCCTGCCCCTGGCCCTGGCCCTGCCCGCCCCCTACGCCGTCACCGCCGCGGTCGTGGTCACCCAGACGCTCGTCGAGGTCGTCGGCATGGTCGTGTACGTCCGTACGGTGCCGCGCCTCGTCCCCGGCCCGACACCGGCTAGGTCCGGCGCCGCATGGTGACCGCCCGCGGAGGCCGGCGCGCCGGTCACTGCCCTGCCGGGCGATCCGCCCGCAGGGAGTTCACCGATACTGATCCGATGATCTGCCAAATGGTCGCACGGTGAACTGGACGTCCGGCCTCCTGGGCTTCGCCGCCGGGCTGGTCATCTCCGTGGTGACCGCGCCCGCCGGGGTTTCCGGAGCCGTGTTCCTGCTGCCCGTACAGGTCAGCGTCCTGGGCGTGCCGTCCCCCGCCGTCACGCCGACGAACCTGCTCTACAACGTCGTCGCCGGACCCGGGGCGCTCCTGCGCCATGCCCGCGCCGGACGGCTGGGCGGGCCGCTGACCCGCCTGCTGCTGGCCGGGACCGTCCCCGGAGTGGTCCTCGGCGCCCTCGTCCGCGTGTTCGCCCTCCCCGGCCCGGCCGCCTTCCGCCTCCTGATCGCGGTGTTCCTGCTGCCGCTGGGCCTGTGGCTGTCCTGGCGCACCCTGCGGCCGTCTCGTGGCGAGAGGCCGGTACGGCCCCTGTCGGCGCGGTCGACCGGCGGCCTGGCCCTGGTGGTCGGGACGCTCGGCGGGATCTACGGCATCGGCGGCGGCTCGCTCCTCGGCCCGATCCTCGCCGGACGCGGCACGCCCGTCGCCCAGGTCGCCCCGGCCGCGCTCGCCTCCACCTTCGTCACCTCGGTGGTCGGGGCGATCACGTACGCCCTGCTGTCGCTGACCGCCGAGGGATCGATCGCGCCCGACTGGCCGCTGGGGATCGCCTGCGGGCTCGGCGGGCTCGTCGGCGGCTATCTCGGCGCCCATCTCCAGCCCCGCCTGCCCGAGACCTTCCTGCGGCTCCTACTCGGCAGCCTCGCCACCGCCATCGGCGGCCTCTACGCCGTCCAGACCCTCACCTGACCCGCGCCGCACCCACAGGCGGCAGGGCGCGTCGCCGGCCGGTCGGTCAGCCGGGCCAGGTGCCCGTGATGCGCCGCGTGGCGACCGCTCCGGAGCGGTCGACGGTGGCCTTGACGACCGCGAAGACAGCGCCCTGGAGGGCCGCGGCCAGCAGGATCTCGTGCCAGGAGCGTTCCTCGTCGGTGGCGTCAGGGGCGTCGTCCGTCCCCTCGACCAGTTTCCAGACCTGCTTGAACACCGTGGCGGCCAGTGCGCCGCTGATGGCGCCCAGGGCCAGCCCGACCGGCTTGTACGCGATCGCCGACGCTTTCACTTCTGCCCCCTGGTGTGCCGTACCTGCCGTACCAGCAGGAACACGAGCAGGGCGGCGCCGGCGACGGCGACCAGTGCGGTGGTCCGGTTGTCCCGGGCCGTGGCCGCGTGGGTCTTCTCCGACGCCAGGTGCGCCGCGTGTTCTGCCCGGTCCCGGATCTGCCCAGTGACGTGGGCGGCCTTCTCCGCGGCCTGAGCCTTGACGGCCGCCGTCTTCTCCCGGGCCTGTGCCTTGACGTCGGCCTTGGCGGCGAGGGCCTCGACCGTCCGGCCCAGTTCGTCGCGGGTCTGTTCGATCTGTGCCCGCAGCGCCTCCGGCGTGGGTTCGTCGCTGCTCATCGGTGTGCCTTCTCCCTGATTGCGGCCACATCGGCCTTGACGCTGTCCATCGCCTGCTCGGGCGCCGGTGTGCCGGCCTTCGCGATCTGCTTCCGGCCGGCCATCGCCACCACGGCGGCGGTCACGGCGAGCACCGCGGTGACGATCAGGGCCGAGGCCCAGACCGGGAGCACGAGCGCCAGCGCGGCGATGCCCGCCACCACCAGGGCCTGGGCCGCCAGCACGCCCAGGAGTCCGGCTCCGCCGAACAGGCCGCCGCCCGTCCCGAACCGCTTGCCCTTCTGCGTCATCTCCACCCGAGCGAGCTGCATCTCCTGGCGCACCAGCTCCGAGAGCTGCTGGGACGCCCGCGATACCAGCACGCCCACCGAATCATCGCCGGGGCGGTACGTCCGTTCGTTCGTGTCCATGATCGTGCCCACGATGTTCCACCTCGTCCTCACGTCGGTCGGCTGTACCCGGCTGCGGCTGCGGCTCCCGTCCGCTGTCCCGGGTCGGGGATCCCTCCACACGGCGACGGTCCTCGTCGCTCCACGCCCTGGTGTCGCGGGGCTGCACGTACGGTTCCTCGTGCTCGGGCAGGCCTCCCGCGATCGCCCGCTGGCGGGTCATCTCCGCGTCGAACTCCAGCCCCAGCAGGATCGCGAGGTTGGTGATCCACAGCCACACCAGGAAGACGATCACGCCCGCGACCGTGCCGTACGTCTTGTTGTAGGAGGCGAAGTTCGCGACGTAGACGGCGAACCCGGCCGAGGCGGCCATCCAGATCAGCAGGGCCAGGAAGCTGCCCGGGGTGACCCACCTGAAGCCCCGGCCCTTGGCGTTCGGCGCGGCCCAGTACAGGAGCGCGATCATGGTCGTGACGAGCAGCACCAGGACGGGCCATTTCGCGATCGACCAGGCCGTGAGCGCGCCGTCACCCATGCCCAGTGCCTCGCCCGCCCGCCGGGCGAGGCCGCCCGTGAAGACCACGATCAGTGCGCTCGCGCAGGCGAGGAGCATCAGCGCGACGGTCAGTGCCACGCGGAGCGGAAGGATCCGCCACACCGACCGGCCTTCGGGGACGTCGTAGACGGCGTTCGAGGTACGGATGAACGCCGCGACGTAGCCGGAGGCGGACCAGAGGGCGACGACCAGGCCGACGATCGCGACCAGCGAGCCGACTCCGCTGCGGCCCTGCAGTTGCAGGACGGCGTCGCTGATGACGTCCCGGACCGAGCCGGGCGCCAGCCTGCGCAGGTTGTCCAGCACTCGCTGCGTCGTCGACTCGCCCGCGATGCCCAGCAGGGACACGAGGACGAGCAGGGCGGGGAAGAGCGCCAGCACCCCGTAGTAGGTCAGAGCCGCTGCGCGGTCGGCCAGCTCGTCGTTCTTGAACTCCTTCACGGTGCCGCGCAGCACGGCTCGCCACGAGCGTTTCGACAGATCGGTGGGCCGGTCGGGGGCGTTTTCGCGCACCTGCTCGTCGGGGCCGGCATCGGCGTTCGTGCCGGTGTCCGGACGCTCGCCCTCAGCGCCGCGGTCCGGTGTCGGCGTCGGGATGCGTTTCATACCCTGCGGGTTTCCGTCTCGGCGGCACTCATGCGCGGATGTCACGACCAACCTGTCGGAGGTGTCCGGGGGCGGAGCGACTTGCAGCCGACGGGCATCACAGGAAGAGGGTTAATCGGGGTATATCGGGTAGCCGGTGATCGAGGTCCGTGGTGTGCTGCACCTATCCGATGCCCCGGGACCCACCCGATGCCCCGGGCCGACGACGGCCCCGACCCCGACCAGTGGAGAAAGCATCATGGCTCCGAAGAAGGCGACGACGAAGGCGGCAAAGGCGAAGAAGGCGACGTCCGACAAGGTCTCCGCCGACGCCTCCGCGACGACCCAGCGGGCCCGGGACCGGGACGTGACCCCGGGGGCGCCCGCTGCACGGCCGCCCGCACCCGCCGAGCCGGTGGACCCGCGGGAGCCGCTGCCGCCCAAGGCCGACCAGCGCGGACCGGACGCCCTGAGCCCCACCGGCCGGGCCACCGGGGCGTCCGCGGACGCCGCCGCCCAGGCGGGCCCGTACCTGACGACCGCGCAGGGCGCCAGGCTCTACGACAGCGACCACTCACTCAAGGCCGGAGCCCGTGGCCCCGTCCTCCTCCAGGACCACCACCTGCGGGAGAAGATCACCCACTTCGACCACGAGCGGATCCCCGAGCGGGTGGTCCACGCCCGGGGCGCGGCCGCCCACGGCGTTTTCACCGGGTACGGAACCGCGGCGAAGGTCACCAAGGCCGCCTTCCTGGCGAAAGGCGTCGAGACCCCGGTCTTTGTACGCTTCTCGACGGTCCTCGGATCCCGCGGGTCCGCCGACAGCGTGCGCGACACCCGGGGGTTCGCGACGAAGTTCTACACCGGGGAAGGCACCTTCGACCTGGTCGGCAACAACATCCCGGTCTTCTTCATCCAGGACGCGCTCAAGTTTCCCGACGTCATCCACGCCGCCAAGCCGCATCCGGACCGCGAGATCCCACAGGCCCAGAGCGCGCACGACACGTTCTGGGACTTCGTGTCCCTGCACACCGAAGCCACCCACCACACCCTCTGGAACATGTCCGACCGCGCCATCCCCCGCTCCTACCGGATGATGGAGGGCTTCGGAGTCCACACCTTCCGCCTGGTCAACGCCAAGGGTGACTCGACGCTCGTGAAGTTCCACTGGAAGCCCCGGCTCGGCGTGCACTCCCTGGTGTGGGAGGAAGCCCAGATCACCGCCGGCATGGACCCTGACTTCCACCGGCGCGACCTCGCCGACGCGATCGAGGCCGGCGCCTTCCCCCAGTGGGAACTGGGCATCCAGACCTTCCCCGACACGCCGGACCAGACGTTCGAGGGCATCGACCTGCTCGACCCGACGAAGATCGTGCCCGAGGAGCTGGCCGCCGTACAGCCGATCGGTCTGATGACGTTGAACGCAAACCCGCAGAACTACTTCGCCGAGACCGAACAGGTGGCCTTCCACCCCGGCCATCTGGTTCCCGGCATCGACGTCACCGACGACCCGCTGCTGGCCGGACGGCTCTTCTCCTACCTGGACACCCAGATCAGCCGGCTCGGCGGACCCAACTTCGGGCAGATCCCGATCAACCGGCCGCACGCCCCCGTCAACGACATGCTCCGCGACGGCATGCACCAGAGCGCCGTGCACGCGGGTGTCGCCCCCTACCGCCCCAACAGCCTGGACGGCGGTTGTCCGTTCCTGGCGGGCGCGGACACGGCCGCGTTCATCGAGGTGCCGGTCGAACTCCCCGCCGCCCACAAGGAACGGGCCGCTCCGGAATCCTTCGACGACCACTTCAGCCAGCCCCGCCAGTTCTGGCTGAGCATGACCCCCGTGGAACGCGAACACATCATCGCGGCCTACACCTTCGAGTTGTCCAAGTGCTACGAGCAGGCCATCAGGGAACGCGTGCTCGGCGTGCTCGCCAACATCGACTCCGAACTGTGCGCGCAGGTGGCCGCGGGACTCGGCCTGCCCGCGCCCGCCGCGACGGAGCCCCTCGCGCGCGTCGAGCCCAGTGCCGCCCTGTCGCAGATCGGGGGGACCTGGCCACTGGACGGTCGGGTCGTCGGCATCGTCGCCGGGCCCGACAGCGACGTGAAGGGCGTCGCCGCCGCACGGAAGGCCGTACTCGCGGCCGGAATGGCACCGCTGGTGATCGCTCCGACCGGCGGTTCCCTCGGCGCGGGCAAAGCGGCGCTCGCCGTACAGCGGACGTTCGCGACCGCGCGGTCCACGGAGTTCGACGCCCTGCTCCTTGCGGGCGCGCCCGGCCCCGCGGCCGATGCCGACGGGGCCCGGGACGCCAAGGCGGGGCGGGGCAAGGGCGGTCGGGGCAAGGCCGTACGACGCCCGGCCACCGACCCGCGGCTGCTCCTGCTGGTGTCGGAGATGTTCCGGCACGCCAAGGCCATCGGCGGCTGGGACGGAGCGGCGGCCGCGCTCGGCGAGGCGGGCGTCCCGACCGGCGCTCCCGGCATCGTCGACGCGGCCGACCCGGCCTCCGCCGTGAAGGCGCTGACGGAACTGCTCGCCGAGCACCGGGTGTGGGACCGCTTCCCGGCCTAGGCCGGGATATCAGACGAAAGGAAGCATGCGATGAACGACTCGGAAGACCGCAAGCCGACCCCGCCCTCCGAGGCACCGGGCGAAAGCGGCGACCGCGCCGCCCGCAAGGAGGCCGAGGACGCGGTCGTCCCCGGCACGGGTGATGGCAAGCCGGGCGATACGAGCGGCTCCCGCTCGTCCGGTCGGCACGGCAAGGAGGACAAGCCCGGCAGGCGCGGCAAGGAGCCGTCCGCGTAGGAGCCTTGTGAAGCGGCCGCGGCGCACCGCGCGACGGTGTGTTGGCGCCCGCACCGCCGTGTGGGCCGGGCCGTACGGTCCGGCCCACACGGGTCGTTCGGGGTCAGAACCTCTCGACCTCCTTGCCGTCCGGGACCTGGTAGCAGCCGGAGACGACGGTCAGGCTCAGCTTGGGCGGGTCGTTCTTCTTCATCTGGACGATGCTGACGCTGTACTTCTTCTCGCTGTGGTCGGCCGTCAGGTTGAGGTTCTTGGCCTGGCTCGTGTCGGGCTCGTACCGGACGACCTTCCAGCCGTGCTTGGGGAGTTCGGTCTTCAGCCGCTCCATCGCCTCGTCGAGCCGGTCGGCCGAAGCGGGGTAGAAGCTCCACGGGTGGAAGACCTGGAAGTACTTGGCCGGGTCCTTGCCCTCGCACTCCGTGACCCCGGAGCGGCTCTCGGAAGCCTTCCCCTGCACCCCGAGCAGGTCGTAGAGCTCGCTGGACACCTTCTCGACCGCGTCGGCGGCATCGCGCGAGGTGCTGGTGCCCACGACGGGGGTCGCGTCCGGGTCTGCGGAGTCGTTCATGCTGCATCCAGTCAGGGTGGTGAGGGCGAGGGAGGGAAGGAGCAGGAGCGCCGTGGCGCCCGGTTTGATCTTCACAACGGGGTCTCAATCGTCGTTCGGGCCAGGGAGAGGACGGCCTGCGGCGGCCGTCACGGCTACTTCACGTGCTCCCAGTGGTTCGGTGGCGGCTTGAGGGTCACGTTCTCGCTGTGCCCCGCCACGACCAGACCCTGGTTCCGCAGGCTCTCGGACCCCTCCTTCCAGTACTCGCTGTGGCCGGAGACGTTGCTGCCGGTGGTCATCTGGTTGGCCCCGAACACCTCGTCGCTGGGGATCCGCCACGGACCGTCCCAGTCGGTGCCGCCGTGTCCGAAGCGGCCGATGTCCGGGACCGGGTCCCCGTCGGCCTCCTGGTTCCAGACGTGTCCCTTGGGCACGTCCAGCTGTTCCGCCTTGGGGACCTGGACGCCCGGGCTGCCCGCGGTGATGACGTCGTCCGCGTTCAGGTCGCCCTGGCGGGCCGCCGACCCGATGAGGGTCGTGCCGTAGGAATGGCCGATCGCGGTGCGGTGCGGATCCGAGTCGCCGGTGTGCGACGCGTCGAGGCCGTCCATGAACCGGTTGAAGGCCGGGGCGCCGTCATTGGCGTAGTGGCTGAACGGTGAGTCCTTGACGATGTCCTGCGGGGCGTCGTAGCCGAGCCAGGTGATCGTGGAGACCGGCTTGCCGTCGGCCGCGTCGGTGGCCGTACGCCAGACGTTCTCCATGCGGCCGATGTCGCCGCCGATGCTGCTCAGGTTCGACGTCGTGCCCGGCACGTAGACGGCCTGGTGCGCGGCCGTGTCGGGGTTCCCGTTGGCAACGATCGCGCGGCCGTTGCCCTCCGGGCTGAAGCCGAGCAGGTACGCCTCGGGCAGGTTGTTCTGTCCCGTCGCGTCGAAGCGCTTCTGGATGCTCTCCATGCCCTTCAGGGAGCTCTGCAGGTGCCGGTACTGGTCGCCGTACTTCTTGTCCCACTGCATCCATTCGTCGGTGTGCACCTTGGAGGGGTACATGCCGGCGGTTATCCACGTCCACTCGTTGGCGGGTGGTTTGGGGATGCCGTTCAGCGTCATCTGGTAGGTGCCGCGCTTCTCGTCGAAGACGGCGCGGTTGGCCTCGTCGCGGACCGTGGCGGGCAGGCCGTCGATCGCGCCGACGGCGTCCGGCCGCAGCGAGAGCCATGCCGCCTGCTGGTCGGCGTCGAGCCCCTTCCACCAGTCTGCGTTGGCCTGCGGCGAGCCGTCCTTCGGCGGCTGGGGCAGCGAGTCCAGGTAGTGCTGGCCCGCCCCGCGGACGCCCTCCATGTCCTTCCCGGCGTCCGCCCAGTCCCCGTCGGACACGACCAGGTCGTCGTCCGCCTTGAGCTTGCGCACCTGCGGCGCCCACTTCGTGTCGGCCTCGGTGGCCTCGTTGAGGGCTTCAGTGATGCGGTTGGCGATGTCCTGGGCGATCTTGTAGTTCGGGTTCGGGTCGATGTTGCCCGCCTGCCGCAGGATCCCGCGGGCCGGCTCGGACAGGGTGCCCTTCGCCGATCCGGGTTGCGGCGGCGAACCGCCGGGGTTCTCCCCGGCCGCCGGATAGGCCACCGACCCGTCGGCGCCCACCGTGAACTTGTGCTCGGCCGCCTCCGACAGCGCCTGTTCCAGCTTCTTCTGCGGCGGGCGCATGTCCGCCACGAAGGCCTTCAGGGCCGTACCCATCAGGCCGCACTCGACCTGGACGTAGTGGAAGTCCTTCGCGACCTCGCGCAGCTGGCCGACGGCTGCCTCGACCGCCACTCCCTTGAGCGCCTTCTGCATCTGGGCCGTGATCCGCTGTTCCAGCGCGTCCTTGGCCTGGCTCGCCATGTCGCTGGTGGAGCGGTATCCGGCCGCCGCCTCCTCGAACTCGTGCAGCTTGAGCGTCTTGAGTGCCTCGATGTTCACGGCTCAGGTCACCTCCCCTGCCCGCCGGTGGCAGGGGTGTCCTGGTACTGCTTCCCCAGCTCCGCGAAGAGGCCCTTGATGTTCTCGTCGGTGAGGAACAGGTCGATCCCCACCCGCTCCAGCTTGCCCTGCAGGCCGGTGCACCGGCCGGAGAGCGACTCCAGGTACGTCTTCCAGGTCTGGTAGACCTCGGACTGTGCCCCCGCGGTCTCCACACCGCCGCCGGTGGCGAGGCCGGTCTGACCCGTCTCGAGGCCGGTCAGCGCCTTCTTCAGGTCACCGCCCAGGCCCCCGACCGCAACGCCCGCCGCCGTCCACGCGGCCCTGCTGGACTTGATGTCCCCGTCGCCACCGCCGCCGCCGCTGTCCTGGGCGCTCGCCGCGCTCGCCAGCCGCATGCCCGGTTCATCCGCGGCAGCGCCCCTGTGGCGCGCCCATTCCTCGTCGAACGAAACCACCCCGTGTCCCCCTTACGTACACCTGTCAAAGAATTCCCAGTAGCAACCCTACGCAAGGGTTGCCCCGGGGATCCCACGGGGTGGTGCGGTGCGGCGAGTTGGCGGTTCGGCGACCGCCGGGATGTCTACATGGGGTCCATGGTTCCGGCGCCGGGACCGTTGATCTGCTCACTCTTCTCACGGATGTGCAGCGCCTTCTCCGTGAGCCGTCGGCGTTCCGCGGGATCGGTGGCGTACTGGGCGGCCTGCTCCAGCTCCTGGGCCTTGTCCCGCATCTCCCGGGCCCGCTTGCCGGGCGCGTTCTCCATACTCACGTCGACCTCCTCGGTCGGGCTGGTGTGGGTATGCGGCTACCCACGCATTGCAGGGGCATTCACCGGCGGAACCCGTTGATCCACCGCCGGCTCTCGGGAAGAGTCCGTCGTCATGGAATTCTTCTGCTACCACCGCGACCGCACCGGCTCCCTGCCCCTGCGCAGGGAACTGCTGGAACGCCACTGGTCCTACATGGACCAGTACGAGAAGGAGCTGATCGCCCGGGGTCCGACCTTCCTCCCCGGCGCCGACGCCCCCAGCGGCAGCGTGCACATCGTCGACCTGCCGGATCCCGCCGCCGCGCGCGCCTTCGCGTTCGACGAGCCCGGATATCAGGCCGGCGTGTACCGGGACGTGCTCCTGCTCCGCTGGCGGAACCTGCTGGGCCGCACCATGTGGGAGTTCCCCGGTGGCCGGACCGGGGGCGACCGCTACCTGGTCCTCGGCCTCGGCGCGGTACCGGCGCCCGCCGCCGCCCCGGCCGTGCCGCCCGGCGAGGACGAGCTGATCGCGTACGGCCCGCTGCTGTCCGACGACGGCGCCGCGTGGCTCGGTACGGCGGCGCTGGTGCGGGCTCCGGACGCCGACACGGCGCGCACGGTCCTCGCGGTGGACCGCTATGCCGATGTCGAGGTCCACGACTGGGAGTTCGGCGGGCGGCGGTGACCCGGTGCGCCTTCCGGCGGGACCGCCCAGCTCGGCACCCAGGTCCCGGCGGCATCGCGGCCGGGATCTGCGGCGGCGAGGTGGGCGCGCAGGGTGGCGAGCGCCGGGTGCGCGTTGTCCCGGTGCCACAGGAGCGAGTGCGGGTACACGGGCGTGGGGTCGGTCACCGGGATGCGGCGCAGTCCGTGGCCGGCGGGCCAGACGAGTCGGGTGTGCTCGCCCATGAAGGTGGCGAGGGCCGGGGTGTCGGCGACGGTGTCCAGGAGGGCGTCGGAGCCGAAGTTGGGGCCGGTCGCCTCGATGGTGAGGCCGAACCGGGCGACGAGCTCGTCGTAGTAGGCACCCCACTCGGTACCGGGGACGATCCCGGGCATCCAGATCCGGTGCCCGGCGAGCTCGGCGATGGTCACCGACCTGGCGCCCGCGAGCGCGTGGGCGGGGCCGGTGAGGAGCTGGAGCGGCTCGTCGAGGACGCGGACGGACCGGATGTCCTCCGGAAGGGGCCGACCGGGCGCCGCGACGGCGCGGAAGGACGCGTCGATCTCGCCGGACCGGATCGCGGCGACGGCCGTCTCGATGTCGAACAGCATGACCACGTCGAGGTCGATCTCGGGGTGGGTGCGGTGGAAGCCGCGCATCAGGCCCGACGGCGCGACGCGCGAGGCGATCACGTCGACGCGCAACGGGCGGCGGCTGGCGCGCACGGATGTGACCGCCCGCTCGGCGACGCGCAGCAGTTCGCGTGCGTGGGGCAGGAAGGCCTGGCCGTCGATGGTGAGCTCGGACCCGCGCGGCGTGCGGGTGAACAGGCGCACGCCGAGGTTGCGCTCCAGTGCGGCGATGCGTTTGGAGACGGCTTGCTGGGTGATGGCCAGCTCGGTGGCGGCTTCCTGGAACTGCCCCGCATCGGCGGCGGCGACGAAGGTCCGAACGGCGTCGAGGTCCATGCCGCCAACCTAGGGCCACAACCAGTGGTTGTGGCTGAGGGCTCTTCGGTTGTTTGATCCCTGGAGGTGTTGCTCGCTTTGATGATGCCGATCGCACATCGGTTGTGCGGGTGGGGGCGGCCAGGGGGCATCGGGCAAGCATGGGGAGCGGACATCGGGTGGGCAACCGGCTGGGAGACCGCCTCGGGCGCGGGCTGGGGCACCGGTTCGGGTGGCTCTGGGCAGCGTACGGGACCAGCGCGCTCGGGACGTGGCTCGCCTTCGGCGCGTTCCCCGTGATCGCCGTCCAGGTGCTGCACGCCGGACCGGCCGAGGTCGCCGCGCTCTCCGCCGTGGGAGCCGCGGTGGGTGCGGCCGTGGCGGTGCCGCTCGGCCCGTGGGTGGAGTTCCGCCGCAAGCGCCCGGTGCTGATCGCGATGGACCTGGCGCGGTGCGCGGCGCTGCTGACGGTCCCCGTCGCGTTCGCGCTCGGTGCGCTCACCTACGTCCAGCTCCTGCTGGTGTCGGTCGTCGCCGCGGCGGGCGACATCACCTTCCGCGCCGCCTCCGGCGCGTACCTGAAGACGCTGGTGCCGGCCGAGGACCTGCTCGCCGCCAATGCCCGCTTCGAGGCCACGGCCTGGACGACCACGATCATCGGACCGCCGCTGGGCGGCGCGGCGATCGGCTTCCTGGGACCGGTGGCGACCGTGGCGGCGGACGCGGTGAGCCACCTCCTCTCGGCGCTGGGCATCCGCGCGACGGGCGGACCCGAGCCGCGGCCCGAGCACCGCAAGGCCCGGCGGGTCCGGCCCGGTGACCTGCTCGACGGCTGGCGGTACATCCTGGCCGACGCGTCGCTGCGTCCGCTGTTCTTCAACACCGCCCTGTTCAACGGCCTGGTGATGGCGGCACAACCCCTGCTGGCCGTCCTGATGCTCGGCCGGCTCGGGTTCGCGCCGTGGCAGTACGGCCTCGCCTTCGCCGCTCCGTCGATCGGGGGGCTGATCGGTGCGCGGCTGGCCCGGCCGCTCGTGGCCCGGTTCGGGCAGCGTGAGGTCCTGGTCGCCGCCGGGACGCTGCGCGCGCTCTGGCCCGTCGGCCTGGCGTTCGTGGGACCGGGCGCCGGCGGGCTGCTGCTGGTGATGGGCGTCGAGTTCGGGCTCATCCTGTGCTGCGGGGTCTTCAACCCCGTCCACGCCACGTACCGGCTCGAGCGCACCGCGACCGACCGGATCACCCGCACGCTGACCGCCTGGGCCGTGACGACCAGGGCCTCGACCGCGCTCCTCACGGCCGTCTGGGGCGTCCTGGGCACCCTGCTCGGGCCGCATACGGCCGTGGCCCTGCTCGGCGCCCTCCTCCTGGCGACCCCCCTGCTGCTCCCCCGCCGCACGGCCACGAGGCGCGGGCCCTCCGGGTCGTAGGCTCCGCCGCGTCCGCGGCCGACCGGCCGGGCCGCCGACGGGAGCGGGCGAAGTCACCGGCCCGCGAGGGGTGGCCGGGGCCGCGCACGGCCGGTGGCCCGGGTCGTGTCTTTCGGATCTTGTCGGCCGAGCCCGCGGTGTCCGGTGCCGTACACGGCAAGGCGGAGGGGCGCCCGTGTACGCGACGTACTCGAACACCCCGGCAACGCGGCGAGGTGCGCTACCGGGCATCGCGGGCCCGGCACGATCCGAAAGAGACGGCCTAGGCATCGGCCGGGTGCGCCGTGCCCCGGGCGAAGGCCGCGTCGGCGGTCGCGGGGCCCAGTGCGGACAGGCAGGCCGACCAGGTGCGGTCCACGTCGTGGCGTTCGGCGGGCGGGAGCGGGGCACCGACCGAGGTGCGGGCCGTGTGGGCGGCGCCGAGCAGAGCGGCCGCCCGCTCGGGGTCGCCGCCGGCCGCGGCTGCGCCCGCCAGGCCCTCCAGGGCCAGGGCCACGGCCCGTACGTCCCCCAGCGCTCGCGCGGCCGCCAGTCCTTCGGTGTGCAGGGCGCGGGCCCGGTCCGCGTCCCCCCGCAGTTCGGCCGTGAAGCCGAGTTCGGCGAGGGCGAGCGTCGTGCCCGGTGCGTAGCCGGCGTCCCGGAACCATGTCAGCACCGCCTGCATGTGCTCCTCGGCGCCGGCGAGGTCGCCGGTGCGGCGCGCGACCATGCCGAGTCCGATCCGGGCGTCGGCCTCCCCGGCGCGGTGGCTCTGCTCCCCGGCCAGCCGCATGGCTTCGGCGTGCCGTTGCCGGCTCTCCTCGTACGCGCCCGCCAGGAAGGCCAGCCGGCCCAGTGCGCACAGCCGCTTCCCGGCCTCGGTCCGCAGCCCGAGCTCCTGGGCGATGGCCAGGCCCTCCTCGTGCAGCCGGGACGCGTGCC
This sequence comes from Streptomyces sp. Sge12, assembly GCF_002080455.1. Classification (NCBI taxonomy): domain Bacteria; kingdom Bacillati; phylum Actinomycetota; class Actinomycetes; order Kitasatosporales; family Streptomycetaceae; genus Streptomyces; species Streptomyces sp. Sge12. Next base: position 7,685,118 of record NZ_CP020555.1, on the reverse strand, counting down.
GGTACTCGCCCGCGATCTCGTGCAGCGCGGCGCGGGGGAAGACCGTCTGCAACAGGCCCCAGCGGTCGCCCAGTCCGCCGAACAGGTGCGCGGCGCGCTCCGCGTCGCGGCGTACTGCGGCCAGGTCGCCGTGGGCGAGGGCGTGCCGGGCGCGCACGGCGAGCGCGGCTGCGGTCCCCCAGGCGTCGCCGAGCCCCTCGGCCGCGATCAGTGCCCGGTCGGCGAGTTGCTCGCCCGTGGGCACGTCTCCCGCGCCCATCTGTGCGGCCGCCAGGAACCACAGGGCGTGGGCGTGACCCAGCGGGTCGTGGCCGGCCACCTCCCGGGCGTCGAGGGTGGCCGCCGCGGTCCGCAGCAGGCCCGCGGCGGACGTCGGCGTTCCTTCCCACACGGTGAGGCCGGCCCGCCAGGCCGTCGCCAGCGCCGTGGCGGCGATCCGCTCCCCCGCGTACGGGCCCCGGCCCGGCCCGGCAGGGGGTGCGCGGTGTGCGCGCTCCGCCGCGAGGCAGGCGTCGAGCAGGCGGCCGGCCTCCGCGGGCCGGCCGCGCAGCAGCCAGTACCGGGCCAGTGCGCGTGCCGACCGCAGGGCCGGTACCAGGTGGCCGCGCGCCAGCGCGTCCTCGACCGCCGGGTGCAGCTCCGCCTCGGCGGCGTCGAGCCGGGCGAGCCAGAGCCGCTGGTGCGGGCCGCGCAGCAGCGGCTCGGCGCGCAGGGCGAGTTCCCGGTAGTACGTGCCGTGCCGGGCTCGGGTGTCGGCCTCCTCGCCGGTCGCGCGCAGCCGCTCCCGTGCGTAGTCCTTGACGGATTCCAGCAGCCGGTAGCGGCGGCCGTCCTCCGGCCGATCGACCAGGACCACGAGCGAACGCTCGACGAGGCGGTCCAGCAGCAGCGGTACGTGGTGCTCCCGCACGTCCGGGCCCGGGCCGGCGTCCGCGCACACGGCGCGCGCGGCCTCCTCGGAGGCGTCACCGCCGTGTACGGACAGCCGTCGCAGTACGGCCTCTTCCGCGCCGCCGAGCAGCGCCCAGCTCCAGTCGATCACCGCACGCAGCGTCCGCTGCCGCGGGGGCAGGCCGCGCAGCCCCCGCGAGAGGAGGGTGAACCGGTCGTCGAGGCCGGCGAGCAGTCCGTGCACGCCCAGGGCCCGCGCGCGGGCGGCGGCCAGTTCCAGAGCGAGGGGCAGCCCGTCGAGCCGGGCGCACAGGGTCTCGACGGCCGCCGCGTCCCGTGCAGTGGCCGGGCCGTTCGAGGGGAGTCCGGCGCGGGCCGTGAACAGGGCGACGGCATCGGCGGGCGCGAGGGGCGCGAGGGGGTGTACCGCCTCCCCCGCCAGGGCGAGCGGCTCCTGTCCGGTGGCCAGCACGGACAGTCCGGGCGCCTGCGGAAGTACGGCTTCGAGCACCTCGGCCACGGCGTCGGGCAGGTGCTCGCAGTTGTCGAGCAGGAGCAGCAGGTTCCGCTCCCGCAGCGCGCCCACGAGCAGCCGCACCGCGTCGGCCCGTTCCCCGTCGGGTCTGTGTACGCCCAGGGTCCGCAGTACCGCCGCGGCCACCGCATCGGCCGGGGCGCCCGCGGGGAGCGGCGCGAGCTCGACCAGCCACGTGCCGCCCGGGTGGCGGGCGGCGGCCCGCCCGGCGCATTCGACCGCCAGCCGGGTCTTGCCCACGCCGCCGGTTCCTGTGAGGGTGACGAGCCGGGAGTGGCTCAACAGGGCGCCGACGGCGTCGAGATCCGCGTCGCGCCCCAGGAGGCGGGTGAGCGGCTCGGGCAGCGTTCCGCCCGCACCGCCGTGCGCGGCGGCGGGCGACGCGGTCGGGGGGACGGCCTGGGGAACGGCTCGTAGGACGGTGGCGGCCGTGCCGTCCTGGGCCGGTGGAAGGTGTTCGAGGTCGCCGTCCTGCCGGAGGATCGCCTGTCGCAGCGCCGTCAACTCCCGTCCCGGGTCCAGCCCGAGGTCATGGGCGAGTCTGCCGCGCAGCACCTCGTAGCTCTCCAGCGCCTCCGTCTGGCGTCCGGCCCGGTACAAGGCGCGCAGCTGGACCGCGCGCAGTCGTTCACGCAGTGGGTGGGCCGTGACGAGCTGGTCGAGCTCGCCGAGGACGGCGTGCTGCTCGCCCAGGGAGACCCGCAGGTCGAGCAACTCCTCGTGCGCGGAGAGGCGTTCCTCCTCCAGCCGGGAGGCCGCGGCGCCGACGGCCGGGTCGTCGGTGTGGCCCGCGTACGCCTCTCCGCGCCATGAGGAAAGGGCCTCGCCCAGCAATGCGGCCCGGGACTCGGGGGTGAGGCCCACCTCCCGCCTGCGGGACCGGGCGACCAGCTCGGCGAACCGCTGTGAGTCGAGTTCCCCGGACGCGAGGTCCAGGCGGTACCCGCTCGCGTCGTGGACCAGGCGGCTGCGGCCGTCCGCCGGTGCGGCGCGCCCGAGAGCGGCGCGCAGCCGCGACACCTGCCCCTGGAGACTCGCGTACGGGTGCCGGGGCATTGCGGCGTCGGGACCGCCCCACAGCGCGTCCACCAGACGGTCGGCGGAGACGGGACGGCCCGGTTCGACCAGCAGCCGGGCGAGCAGCCGGCGCGCCCGTGCTCCGGCCACGGCCACCGGCTCGCCGTCGCCCGTCCACACCATCAGCGGCCCCAGCACCCCCACTCGCATGTCGATCACCCTACGGCCTGCGGTCGGACGGCCGGTCGGGCAGCCGACCGACTGGGGACCGACAGCGGAACGGCAGCGGAACGGCAGCGCGGCGTCGCAGGGTGGGTCCTGTTCGACGGCACCACCGATGCAAGGAGAGAGCAGTCATGAGCGAAACCGCCGCACCGCACAAGGTCCCGGTCAGTGTCATCGGCCTGGGCAACCTCGGCCGGGCCCTGGCCGAGGCCTACCTGACACAGGGTCATCCGACCACCGTCTGGAACCGCTCCGCCGGCCGGGCCGACGCCCTGGTGGCCCGCGGGGCGTCCCTCGCGGCCACGCCCGCCGATGCGGTGGCGGCTGGCGAACTCGTCGTCGTCGCGGTGCTGGACTACGACACGGTCCGCGAGCTGCTGCTGCCGACGGCCGGGGCGCTGAAGGGCCGTACCGTCGTCAACCTGACCACCGGCACGCCGTCGGCCGCGCGCGCCCTCGGCGCCTGGGTGGCCGATCAGCAGGCCGCGTACCTGGACGGCGCGGTCTACGCGGTGCCGCAGACCATCGGTACCGCCGCCGCCTTCGTCCTCTACAGCGGCGACGAGGAGGCGTACCGGACCTACCGTGCGGTCCTCGACGCCATCGGCGAGGGCAGCCTCGTCGGCCCGGCTCCCGAGCTCTCCTCCGTGTACGACACCGCCCTGCTGAGCGGCATGTACGGGATGTTCGCCGGTTTCTTCCAGGCGGTGGCGCTGGCCGGCACGGCCGGGATCGGCGCGGCGGAACTGACCCGCCCGCTGGTCCGGTGGCTGACGGCCGCCGCCGACGCGCTGCCGGCCTTCGCGGAGGAGATCGACGCCGGGGAGTACGGCACGACCACCTCCAACCTGGAGATCAACGCGGTGGGGCTGCGGAACATCCTCACCGCCACGGAGGCACAGGGACTGCCCACGGACCTGCTGGCTCCACTGCTGCGGCTCTTCGACGACCAACTCCGCGCCGGACACGCCGAATCAAGCCTGTCCCGGGCCGTGGAGTCCTTGCGCGCCGGCGCCGACCGGCGGTGACCTGCCGCTCGGCCGCGGCCGGGCCCGTCACCGTGCGGGAGCAGTGACGGGCGGGCAGGGGGCAGGGCGGGGTTCAGCCGGTGCAGGTGATCGAGAAGGGGACCGGGTTGGAGAGGGTGCGGGTGGGGCTCTGGAGTTCCACTGCCATCCCGGTGGTCAGGGTGCCCGCCTTCGTGTAGGTCGTCAGGCGCACGGTGTCGTGTCCCGTGGGGTTGGCCTTGTCCCCGATGGACATGGTCCGCCAGTGGGGATCCACCACGGAGCCGTCGCCCGACACCCAGCGGTAGGAGATCAGCGTCGGCTCGGGCGCGGTGAAGGTCGCGGTGAAGGCCGGGGCCCGGCCCTCGGGGGTGGGGCAGCTGCCGGTGTAGGTCGTGTTCGCACCCGCCACCGACACCCGTACGCCCGAACCGGGGTCGGTGTTCGCGTCGTTGCCGTTGAGTGCGTAGGCGAGCCCACCGGCGATCAGTACGCAGGCGGCCGCGCCGGCGGTGAGGAGGACCGCCGTACGGGGCATGCGGCGCGGGGTGGCGGCCTCCGGGGGCGCGGGCGGCGCGACGGCCGCGGGCGGGGCGGCTGCCTCCGCCGCGGTTGCCTCCGCCGTGGTGGCGGTCCCCTCGGGCACGGGGACGGGGGCCGTGGCGGTCTGCGCCGGAGTCGGGGTCGCGGTCGCGGTCGGGCTCGGGAGGATACGGGAGGCTGCCGTCGTGGCGTCCGGTTCGTGCGCGATGTCCCGCAGGGCCACGGCGACTTCGGCAGCGGGGGTCCGCGCCGCGGGCTCCTTGCGGAGCAGCCCGGCGATGACCGGCGCCAGCGGGCCGGCACGGGTCGGCTCCGGCGGTTCCTCGTCCACCACGGCCCGCAGGGTGCTCAGCGCGGTGTCCTGCCGGAACGGGGAGATCCCCTCCACGGCCGCGTACAGCATCACGCCGAGGGACCACAGGTCGGACTCGGGGCCCGAGGGGCGGCCCAGCGCCCGCTCCGGCGGCAGGTACTCGGGCGAACCGACCACTTCGCCGGTCATCGTCAGGGCGGTACTGCCCTCGACCACCGCGATCCCGAAGTCGCTGAGCACCACGCGCCCGTCCTGTGCGAGCAGTACGTTCGCCGGCTTCACGTCCCGGTGCTCGACACCGGCGGCGTGCGCGGCGCGCAGCGCGCTCAGCACTTCCGCGCCGATGTGCGCGGCGTGTCGCGGGGTGAGCGGCCCCTCGGCCCGCAGCAGATCGGCCAGCGACTGCCCGCGGATCAGTTCCATCACGATCCAGGGCCGGTCGTCCTCCATGACCACGTCGTGGACCGTGACCACATTGCGGTCGGGTATGCGGGCGGCCGCCCACGCCTCCCGCTCCAGGCGGCTGTACATCCGTGTGATGTCACCGGCCCGCAGTCCGGCCGGCGCCCGCACCTCCTTGACGGCGACCTCCCGGTGCAGGGTCTCGTCGCGGGCCCGCCACACGGTGCCCATGCCGCCTTCCCCGAGCCGGGACAGCAGCCGGTAGCGGCCCGCGACGAGCCGCTGCGCGCTCTCCGGCCCCGGTGCGGCGGCGGTGGTGACCGTGTCCGTGCCCCCGGCCGCGTCCGCGACCGTACCCGCGGTGGTGGCCGCGGTGGTGGCGGTATCCGCGCTGGTCGCCGCGGTGGTGCCCGCGAGCGCGGTCTCCGTCACGGTCTCGGTTTCGTCGTTGTACATGGGGGCGGTCTCCCTCTCGTCGCCGGCCGACGCGAACATCACGTACGGGCCGGGCCCCGGGTTCAGTGGGGCTCAAAAGATTCTCAGAAATGGTTGAACCGAACACGTTCTCGATGACGTGTTGCAGTCGTACGAGGAAGTCGTACGGGTATCAGCGGCGTCGTTTTCAAGGGGTGTGGAGTGCCATCGGTCATCGTTGGGCGCACGGGTCCGTTCACCGGACAGAGCGTGGTTCTGGGCAGCGAGCCCCTCAGCTTCGGGCGCAAGAGCGACAACGGCGTCGTGATCGTAAGCCCCAGTGCCTCCCGGCTGCACGCCGAGATCCTCACGGAGGACCCCGGTTTCGTCCTCTACGACCGGGACAGCCGAAACGGCACGTTCGTCAACGACCAGCGCGTCACACGGCATGTGCTGCGCCCGAACGACTGCATCCGGATCGGCGACGAAACGTTCCTCTATGAGGCGCAGGACTCCATGGAGACGGTCATGGACCTCTCTCTCATGGCCATCCCCCGGGCCAGCACCACGGACCCCGGAATGCTGCGGGTCACCATCACCGGCGGCGGCCCGGTCGGCCTCGCCTTCGCCCTGGCGCTCGACGAGATGCTGCCCGGCCGGACCGCCATCACCCTGTACGACGGGCGCTGGACCAGGAAGGGTTCCACGGTCGTCTGGAAGGACGAGACCCAGGGCAACTTCCGCCGCCAGCAGGTGGTGACCGTCCAGAGCCGGCAGTACCAGGCCCTGTCCGAGGAGGTCCTCGGCGCGCTCTTCGACGACGGCGGCGCCTACTCCGAGATGTGGCCCGTCGGCCCGGACTCGGTCGACGGGCGCCCGCCCCGCAACATCCGGATCGCCCACATCGAGGACCGGCTGCTGGACCTGGCGAACCGGCGGCCGGCCATCCGGCTCGTCCCCAAGCGGTTCGACGTGACGGAGCAGCAGAACCGGCTCACCCAGGAGCACGTTCTGGTGGTCTGCGAGGGCGGCCGCTCCCGTACCCGAGAGCACTACGCCGACCGCTTCGGTGCGGCCGACGCGTCGATCTACTCCCTCGACGGCGAGCACCTTCAGGACATCGTGCTGGGGCTGCGGGTCAAGTCGAAGCTGCCGGACCCGATGAGCGTGCTGCTCACGGTGTCGCAGAACCGCTTCCTCCTGAACTCCCTGCGCGGCGAGGGCTTCCTGAACATGCGGCTCACCCGGGAGGAGGCCAAGAACGTCATCGGGATCGACCCGGTCCGCCACGTCTTCGAGGAGTGCATCGCCACCCGCCCCTGCCTGATGAGCCGGCAGGAGGAGGACAACGAGTTCCGCTGCCCCACCCACGGCACCCTCTTCCTGCCCGCCCTGCTGCGCAGTTCGCCGCTGTGGAAGGAGATCCGGCAGGGCCTGAGCCTCTTCGGCGTGGCCGAGGACGACCTGTCGGCGATCACCTCCTTCCGCCTCGACATGGTCCAGCGCCCACGGTTCACCGCGCAGTTGCACCGGCCGACCGCGACCACTCCCGGCACCTACGGCTTCCTGCTGGGCGACGCGGCCAACGCCATCCACTTCTGGCCGGGCCGCGGCCTCAACAGCGGCCTCGCCTCGGCCACTTCGCTGGCCCGTTCGCTCAGCCGCGCCTGGCGGGGCAAGCCGCTGCGCGACGCCGACTTCATCCGGCACGAGGCGGCCATGTCCATGCTCCAGTACCGGCACAAGAGCCGGGCCTGGAACGCCATGGTGACCACCGACGACCAGGGCATCACCCGCGCCATCAAGGACATCATTGCGCGCAGCGCGGAAGCGGGCCCCGGCGACTCCGCGGACGGGAGCGACCTGGAGGTGCTGCTGGACCGGATGGCCGAGATCCGCGACCGGCTGGGGTCCCGGCTGCCCGGTCTGCCATCGGACGAGGAACTCCGCGCCCACCTCGCCCCGATCGCCCCCGCCACCCTGCGCACCCTGCGGGAGAGCGGCGCGTGGGACACCCTGATCGTCGGCGGCGAGGAGGCCGACATCGACCTCTTCTACCAGTCGGACTCCCCGGTCTTCGTGCCCCGTCCGGCCGACCCCCGGAGCCTTCAGCCGCAGTCCTAGGCAGTCCTAGGCAGTCCTAGGCAGCCTCTTCCCGTCCTGCCGGAGCCCGTCGCCACGGGCTCCGGCAGGACGGGGCGCGGCCGGCCGCGGCCTCGTGCTCGGGGTGGCCTCGGCAGCTCGTAGGTGTCACAGACTGGTCAAAGTCCCGCACAACCACCCGCACCCCGCCAGAGTGGTGGGAGAACCGCAACCAGGTTCTCGACCGGAACTGGAAGGTCTGCACCCAGACACCGCGCGGCGGCACGACCACCGGCACCGACACGAAGATCGACTTCGGCACGGTCAAGAACGAGGAGACCTGCCCCTAGCAACCGTCCGGGCGGCCGGCCGGCGCTCAGGCCGGCCTGCCGTCGACGTACGTGCCGACGATCTCGATCGCGCCGATCCGCGAGGTGTCGACCCGGCGCGGGTCGTCGCCCAGCACCGCCAGGTCCGCGCGCCGGCCCGGGGCGAGGGTGCCCGCGTCGGCGTCCCAGTGGCAGGCGAAGGCACCTGCGACGGTGTAGGCGCGTAGGGCCTCCTGCACGGTGATGCCCTCGTCGGGGCCGATCAGGGCACCGGACGCGGAGGCTCGTTCCACCATGAACTGGATCGCCCGCAGCGGCGATCCGTCGGTGACGGGCCGGTCCGAGCTGCCCACGAGGGTGACGCCGTGGTCGAGGAATCCCCGGCCCCGGTACAGCCAGGGGGCCCGGTCCGCGCCCATGACGGTCGCGTAGTCGTCGCCGAAGGAGCGCAGGAAGTTCGGCTGGACCACCGCGCTCACTCCGAGGCGGGCGAAGCGCGCCAGCTGGTCGGGGCGGACCAGGCCGGCGTGTTCGATACGGTGCCGGGCGGTCGGCCGGGGCCTCAGCCGCTGGGCCCGTTCCAGGGCGTCCAGGGCGAGGTCGGCCGCACGGTCGCCGATGGCGTGCACGGCGAGCTGCCAGCCGGCGAGGTGGCCGTCGACGATGGTGTCGGTGATCCGCTCGGGGCTGTCCTGGAACTCGCCCGCGTGGTCGGTGCCTTCGTAGGGCCGGGTGAGTGCGGCGGTACGGGCCATCATCCCGCCGTCGGTGTAGACCTTGAGCGCGCCGAGGGAGAGCCAGTCGTCGCCGAAGCCGGTGCGCAGGCCGAGGTCCAGGGCGCGGGGGATCCCGTCGGACGCGTGCGCGGCCACGGGCCGCAGGGTGTCCGCGGCCGCCATGAGCTGGACCCGCAGCGGCAGACGCCCCTGATCGCGCAGGAGTTGGTACGCGCCGAGCTCGACCGGGCTGTGCCCGAGGAGGCCGCCGCCGATGCCCGCCTCGGCGCAGGCGGTGATGCCCTCGGTGAGGCAGGCGCGGCCGGCGTGCTCGATGGCGTCGGCGATCTCCTCCTGCGCGTACGGCAGGCGCAGGCGGCGCGCAGTGGTCATGGCGCTCTCCGCGAGGAAGCCCTCGCCGTGGGCGAGTTCGCCGGGGAGGAGGTCGAGGACCGCACCGTTGACCACGCAGCCGTGTCCCGAGTCGTGCAGCATGAACACCTTGCGGCCGTCGCTGACCTTGTCCAGTTCGGCGGCGGTGAGGTGGCGGCCCAGGGCCCGTTGGTCGTAGCCCGCGATGTCCACCCACGAGTCCCGCGGCTTGCGGGCGACGGCCTCCGCGACGACGGCGAGTACGTCCTCGACGCGCTCGCAGGGCGCGACGCTCGGGGTGGACGCCTTGAGGCCGGCCCAGGCCAGGTGCACGTGGGAGTCGATGAACCCGGGCAGGACGGTGGCGCCCTGGAGGTCGACGACCTCGCGGGCCGGCAGTGCGGTGGCGTCCTCGTCCAGGCCCACGATCCGGCCGCGCCAGATGCCCAGGTCGTGGGCGACGGGACGGTCGGGGTCCATGGTGAGGAAGGTGGCGTTCGTCAACCTGGTGCAGAGCATGGGGGCAGGTCCTCAGGGGGTGGGCGTGGGCGCCGTGCGCGAGGCCGGTACCGGGACCCGGCCGTGGGTGACGATGGACTGGAGGATCTCGCCGACCCTGATGGCGGTGTTCGACAGCAGGGAGGACGTGATGCCGTGCGTGTGCTCCGTTCCTCCCTGGAGGTAGATCCCGCAGCGCAGTTCGGACTCGCTCTGCACACGGTAGTCGCGGGCGACGCGGACGCGGCCGAGGTCGTCGCGCCGGCAGTACTTCTCCACGTCCCCGAGCAGTCCGAGGCCGTCCGCCGAGCGGTATCCGGTCGCGTAGACCAGCGCGTCGGCCTCCAGCGCCTCCTTCTCCCCCGTGACCAGCGACTCGACCGTGACGAGCACCTGGTCGGTGGTCTCGGTGACGTCCGCGAGCCGAGACACCCTCAGGAAGCGCAGCCGCTCGGTGCCGAGCACCTTCTCCTGGTACTCCTGCCGGTAGAGGTCGTCGATCAGGTCGATGTCCACCACCGAGTAGTTGGTGTTGGCGTGGTAATCGATCAGTTTGCGCTTGATCTCCTCGGGAGCGGTGAAGTAGTCGTCGACGGCGGCGGGGTCGAAGATCCGGTTGGCGAAGCCGCTGTCGTCCGCGGGGCTGTATCCGTAGCGGGAGAAGACGGCGCACACTTCGGCCCGGGGGAAGGTGCGGTGGAGGAAGGCCACGTTCTCGGCGGCGCTCTGGCCTGCTCCGACGACGACGAAGCGGGAGGGGTCCGCGCCGTCCAGGGCCGCCACGCGCGTGAGGAGTTCCGAGGTGTGCCAGACGCGTTCGGTGCGGTCCGCGCCCTCCGGCATCTGCGGGCGCAGGCCGGTGCCGATGACCAGGTTGCGCGCCCGGTGGACCACCAGTTCGGTGCCGGAGCGGGCGGTGACGTCCAGGTACTCGATCAGCCCGTCGCGCACGACGGGGCGTACGGCGACGACCTCGCAGCCGTAGGAGACCATGTCGTCGACCTTGGCGGCGGCCCACTCGAAGTAGTCGTGGAACTCCACGCGCAGCGGGAAGAGGTTCTTGTGGTTGACGAAGTCGATCAGGCGGCCGCGGCTCTGGAGGTAGCAGAGGAAGCTGTATTCGCTCGTCGGGTTGCGCAGTGTCACCAGGTCCTTGAGGAAGGACACCTGCATCGTGGCGTCGTCGATGAGCATGCCGCGGTGCCAGCCGAAGCGCGGCTGCTGCTCGAAGAAGTGGGCGGTGACCGCCTCCTGGGGTCCGACACCCGCGTTGTGCTCGCTGAGTGCGATCGCCATGGCCACGTTCGACGGGCCGAAGCCGATGCCGATGAGGTCGTGGATCAGTGGCGCATCATCGGGAAGGTCCTGTGACATGTCACTCCCAGTCGTGCGGGGGGGCAGGCAGCCGATTGCCATGCGTGGGGATCCGGGGGCAGGGCGCGCCGAGGGAGCCGAGCCCGAGAGGAACTTAGGGAAGGCTAACCTGATGCAATGGAGCTGTCGATGGGCAAATCAGATCGAGTCACGGTCGATTTCCAGCTGAACTAGCTTCAAAATGGGGGACGTTGCGGCGTTAGGTAAGGCTTGCTTTACTCAGTCTGAAATCTGTCGCCGCTCCAAGGAGGAACCCCATGCGGGTCGTCATGTTCGGCTATCAGACGTGGGGGCACCGCACCCTGCAGGCCCTGCTGGATTCCGAACACGATGTCGTTCTGGTCGTCACGCACCCCAGGAGCGAGCACGCGTACGAGAAGATCTGGAGCGACTCGGTCGCCGACCTCGCGGACGACCACGGCGTCCCGGTACTGATCCGCAACCGCCCCGACGACGAAGAGTTGTTCACGCGCCTCAAGGAGGCAGAACCGGACATCATCGTGGCGAACAACTGGCGCACCTGGATCCCCCCGCGCATCTTCAACCTCCCCCGCCACGGCACCCTCAACGTGCACGACTCGCTGCTGCCCAAGTACGCCGGCTTCTCGCCGCTGATCTGGGCGCTGATCAACGGCGAGCCCGAAGTGGGCGTCACCGCCCACCTGATGAACGACGAGCTCGACGCGGGCGACATCGTGGTCCAGCGGGCCGTGCCGGTCGGCCCGACCGACACCGCCACCGACCTGTTCCACAAGACGGTCGACCTGATCGCGCCGGTCACCGTCGGCGCGCTGGGCCGGATCGCGGCCGGCGAGACCGAGTTCACCCGCCAGGACCGCTCGCAGGCCAGCTTCTTCCACAAGCGGTCGGCGGAGGACATCCGCATCGACTGGAACTGGCCCGCCGAGGACCTTCAGCGGCTGGTCCGCGCCCAGTCCGCCCCGTACCCGGCCGCCTTCACCTTCCACCGCGGCAAGCGACTGGAGGTACTGGCCGCCGTCGTCTCCGAGGGCCGCTACGGCGGCACGCCCGGCCGGGTGTTCTACCGCGAGGGCGAAGGCGTCGTGATCGTGGCCGGCGCCGATGCGCGCACGGGGCGCAACCACGGCCTGGCCATCACGCGGGTGCGCACCGAGGACGGCGAGGAGATGCCCGCCACCGACTACTTCACCGCCATGGGCGGGTACTTGACCAGCAGGCCGCTGAACCGCTGAGCCCCTGCGCCGCCGACCCGCGGCGTCGACCCGGGCGCCGGGGAGGACCCGGCGCCCAGGTGGCGACCTGCCAACACCTGCATGACCACGGGTCGGGCCCTACCACGTCGCCGCACGGCTCGGCAGCGGAGGCACGGGCCGGGTCAGGCGGCACGGCGGCGCACGGCGGCATGATCGTCCCCGGTAGGGTGATGCGGAGGGCGCGCTGCCGCTCCTGGCAACTCACCGCCCACCGCACGTCCCACACACCACACACCACACACCGAAGTGGCTCCCACCTGTGAACGAGATAGACCGAGCCCCCATCGAGGACACGTACTTCGGCGCGATCACCGTCCGCCTGAACGACCAGGACCGCCTCGAGGTCGACGGCGAGGCGATCCCCCGCGTGACGCTGGAGCGCGACCCCGCGGCGGAGGCGGACCCGCAGATCGCCATCGGCACCCGCGACCCGGCGCACCTCACGATGCGGCTCGACGGCGCACCGGTCGGCCTGCTGCCGGCGAAGGGCCGGCTGACCAGGCACTCGTACCGGGTGGACGTCGAGTACGACGGGGCGTCCTACCGCTTGGTCCCGGACTCCGTCCCGAGCAGCCGGCTGACCCGCGACGGCACCCACCTGGGCGACTTCTCGTCCGACGGCGACGAGACGGTCATCGCCGAATGGCGCGAGGACCTCGAACTGCGCCCGGCGGACGCCGCGATCGGCTACGCCCTGGCCGCGGCCTTCGGCACCGGCGCCCAGCCCATGTGGATGATGGTCGTCGACGGCGTGACCAGCGCACTCCCCTAGAGGGTGCCCTGCTCGACGCGAGCCGAGCGGAGCCGGACCGGCGACCACCTGTCGGTCGATGCCGAGAGCCGGGCGAACTCATCCTCGACCGGGCTGCGCTCGCCGGCTTCGACCTGGTTCTCCCGCGCCTTCGGCGGGCGCTGCCGCACCGCGGGGAAGGGCCGCCCTCGGGATTCGGCTGACCGCCCTCCCGTCGGGTGGCTACTGTACGGAGACGGTCCGTTGCCCATGGTCACCCGAGGAGGAATTCTGTGCCATCGCCCTGCGACGCCAAATACGCTCCCGCCGGCGATGTGGGTGCAGCGCTCATGATGATCGACTCCCGGCTCAGAACCATCTACTCGGGCAAGGCCGAGACCCACCCCGAACAGCAGCAGTTGATCGACCAGTTCACCGCCTCGCTGGGCCCGGAGGAGGCCAACGACCTGGTGGACGGCGCCTGCACGCTCATCTACATGTTCATGCAGTGGCTGCGGATGGCTCACGAGGACCAGCACACCGACGTGATCGAGTACGTGGTTCCGAGTTTCGTGGCCTCGATGCGCATGATGCCCAGGAGCGTCCGCCCCGAGGTCATCCCCACCATGGTCGGCATGGTCGTCGCAGCCGCCACCGGACTGAGCCCCAACCTGTGGCGCAAGCAGTACGGAGACTGGACCGGGGACGAGATGAACTCCCTGGAAGCCACGGCCCTGCTGCTCGCCGAGCACATCAACCGGGTCACCGGCGACCGCGAGTTCGCGACCCGCATGATCTCCGAGGCGCTGTACCCCTCGGACCGGGACTGACCCGCAGGACCTGCACCGCAGGGCTGCCCTGCGGTGCAGGTCCTGCGGAACTCAGCCCCCGCCGAGGCCCCGTGCGTCGTCCATCATCGCCGCCCGTCGCGGGTGGGGTGGAGGACGGCGGCGGCGATCTCGCGCACGCGGTCGCGCGTGATCCCCGTGCGCTGCTCGACGGCGAGGGGGTGGTCGGTGGGTTCGAGCTCGACGAAGGGGCGCTCGCCGAGCGGCCGGGTGTGGAGGTTCGTCTTCAGGTTGAGGGTGGTGGGCGCGTACGCGAGCAGATCGGTGCTGAGCCGGCCGAAGTACGGCTCCTCGAACTCCCTGCCCGGTGTGTCCCACAGATCCGCCGCCCGGGAGAAGTTCTCGCGGCTGAGGGAGACCCATACGCCCCACGAGAACCTCTCGTCAGTGCCGATGACCGGTATCTCGACCAGGCCCTTGACGAAGTAGAACCGCGCACGGATCACGCACTGGTCCGACGAGAGCAGGCAGTCGTCGGCATCGGCGAAGGCCGGATCCCACACGGCCGGGGCCTCGGCCGTGTAGTTCATCGGGAGCTCAGGATGCCGTGCGTCGCAGCACGAGCAGGTGAATCCGAGATCACTGGTCATGACGCGGAGCCTACTGATCGGGGGGCTGCGAGATCGTCGACATCGATGCACGGCTCGGTGCGTTCGGCGTCGCGCCTCGGCCTCTGCGGGGCTCCTCGGGCTGCGCCTCGGGGTGGTTAAGGGGGAATCAAACGAACCTTAAGGCTGCCTGTGGTCCGCCCGGTGCCGGGCCGGGCAACAGCCTCGGCGCCGGGGAGAGCGTGCGGGTCCGTCCCTGGGCGTGCGGGCTGCTGACCTGCTTCGTCGGGTCCCGGCGCGGCTGCCGCGCGCCCCGTGTTGCGCCCCCGCGCAGCGTCTCAAACCTTCTCGCGGCTTGATTCGTAAAAAGGCAACAGGACTGCCTCCGCGCGTGATCCCGGCCGTATGCAGGACGCCAGGGGGAGACAGCACCCATCGGATCGAGGAGTGTCAGGTGTCCAGAAAACGGACTATGAGTCTCAAGAAGAAGCTCGTGCTCTCTGTCGTCACGGGGTCCCTCGTGGCCGGCGGGGTCGTAGCCACCGTGGCGACCAGCAACGCCGCCGCCCCCGACGTGGTGTGCAAGGGGTCGACGGTCACGTTGTCCGGTGAAGCGGGTCCGCCGGCGGCCACGAGCGGGACCTTCCCCGTCGGGACGAAGCTGAAGGTGACCAACCTCGACAACGGCCAAGCCACCACCGTCACCGTCAACGGCCCCTCCGGCAGCTGCGTCCTGCTCAACAACGCGGCCTTCGACAAGGTACGGGAGCCCGGCAAGAACCTCATCCGCCGCGCACGCATTGAACGCGTGGCCGGCGGCGCAGGCGCGGGAGCCGGCACCGGCACGGGCACGGGCGCCGGAACGGGCAATGGTGCGCCGGGCCAGGCCGCCGGCGTTCAGGTGCCGCCGGCGACCGGGGAGGTGGTGTGTCCCGGATCGACCGTGACCCTGTCCGGTGAGGCGGGCGCGCCGGCCGCGAGCAGTGGGACCTTCCCCGTCGGGACCAAGCTGAAGGTGACCAACCTCGACAACGGCCAAGCCACCACCGTCACCGTCAACGGCCCCTCCGGCAGCTGCGTCCTGCTCAACAACGCGGCCTTCGACAAGGTACGGGAGCCCGGCAAGAACCTCATCCGCCGCGCACGCGTCGAACGCGTGGGCTGAGCAGCGCCAAAGCCACGGCGGGGCACGGGCCCGGACCCGCCCTCCCCGCCGTGGCCTGCGCGGCCGCTACCGCCGGGCGGTCAGCGCCGCCCGCGCAGGCGGTTCAGCAGCCGGCCGGCCTGGGTGCGCGTGCGCGGGTCGGCTGCGGCCCGCCGCGCCGATGCGACGGCCCGCTGTCCCTGCGGACTGCGCGCGAACTGCTTGATACGGGTCAACAACGCTGACATGTCGCCTCCTTGGGGTCCTCGTCGGCTCGTGTACCCCGTGGCGCAGCAGGTATGTGCCGTTCGGCCGGCCGCCGCCCGCCCCGCCCGCCCCGCGACGCGTCCGCCCCGTCAGGCGGGTTGCGGCGTGAGTCGCTTGTGGCCCTTGCGGTCGTAGTAGCGGGTCATGGCGAAGCCGAAGAGCAGGGCCAGTACGGTGCCGACCGCGATCATGATCCAGGAGCGGGTGAGCCCCGCGTCGCCGCGGGCGTCGAAGTAGAGGATCGCGCGTACGCCGTCGCTGAGCTGGCGCATCGGTTCGAAGTGGGAGAGGAAGCGGTAGAAGCCGGGGACCGCCTGCAGCGGGACGGTCGCACCCGACGACGGCAGGCCCAGCACGATGAACACGAACATCGACACGAGCTGGCCGATCCCGCCGAACGCGGCGTTGATGGCCTGCACGCCCAGGCCGACGGCGAGGGCCGCGCAGTAGGAGTAGACCCACAGCAGCGGCAGGTGGGAAGCATCCATCCCCAGGATGGCGACGCAGGCCAGCATCACCAGCGACACGCTGACGAGCGTGATGCCCGCGGTCATCACCATCTTCAGGAGCAGCGTCTGCGTACGGTTGATCGGCACCGTCGGGCGGCGGGTGTGCCAGGGGCCGATCTCGTTGTCGGCGTAGCCGAGGGCGGTGTCGACGCCGTTGCTGATGACGTTGCCGCCCATGAATCCGGCGAGCACCAGCAGCAGCGTGTAGTAGAAGGCCGTCAGGCCGAGGCCGGTGTGCGCGCCGATCGGGTGGCCGACCTGTGTGACGACGTCGACCGGATCGGCGAGCAGCAGCTTCGCGGTGGGGCTCGCCTGGGCTCCGGCGGATGCGGTGAGCTGTTCACCGATGGTCCGGGACGCGCGGTGGGCGGCCTGCGTGGTGATCTGGCCGGCCAGGGAGGAGCCGAGGCTGCCCTTGCCGGGGTTGGTGAGCACGGTGATGGTCGGCAGCTTCTTCGCCCCGGCCGTGGGGAGCGCCGCGACGGAGTCGGTGAAGCCGGCCGGCACCACCAGCGCGCCGTAGACCTTCCCGGAGTCGAGCTGATCCTGGGCCTGGGCGAGGGTCAGTTCGCGCCAGTCCGCCTTGCCGCCCGCGGGGTCGGCGGAGATGGCGGCCGTGATCTGCGTGCCCAGGTTCTGCTGCTGCCCCGGCGGTGGCTTTCCGGTGTCCTCGTTGACCAGGGCGATGGGCAGGTCGCGCAGTTCCGCGTTGGGGTTGACGATGCCGCCCATGTAGAGGAGCGACAGCAGCAGGGCGAGCAGCCCCGTGAGGATGGTGGGGACCAGCCACAGCTGAGGGCGGCGCAGCAGGGCCGCGGCAGTGGCTTCGGGGGCGGCGGGGGCGTCGGTCGGGGACATCGGTCTCCGTAGCTTCCCGGCGGGCCGGGATCGAAGGACGGTGGGAGCGGCCGGGCCGCACGGCACTCCCAGGATGGTCCCCGCACCCGTCCCGCCCGTCGCACCCCTCGCGCACCGGCGGCGATCCCGCGTGCGGGACCACCGGAACAGCCCACCGGCGGGCCCGGTGGTGCGGCGGGGGGCGTGGCGTCAGCCGCGTTCGAAGGCGTGCGTGTGGCCGATGACGGTGAAGCCGCGGCGCTCGTACCAGTGGCGCGGCCAGTCCATCGCGTCCGCCGTCAGGAAGCGCAGGTCGCAGTCGTAAGCGGCGGCCCGGTGCAGGGCGCCGGTCAGGACGGCGTCGGCGTAGCCGCGGCCGAGGTGGTGCTCGGCGGTGATCAGGTCCTCGATCTGGGCGGTGCCGGTCGCCCGGTCCACGTAGAGGTCGGCCCAGGAGGCGACGTCGCCCGCCGCGGTGCGGGCGCCGATGAACCGCACGACGTCCGCCCCGCGCCGGCGGGCCTCGCGCCGGTCGACGAGCTGGTGCAGCACCTCGTCGTCGACGTCCGGGAGGAAGCCCCGCCAGCGCCGCGCCAGCGGAACGCGCAGCGCGTCGAGGTCGACCTCCTGGGCCGGTCCGGCGTCGTCCGGCGCGGGGCCGGTGTGCTGCATGACCAGATAGGTGGAGTGGGTGTAGCCGGCCCGGATCAGCGGCTGTGCGCACGCCCTGCCGGTTTCGTCGTCGAGTACGGAGACCAGCCGGTGCGGCAGGTGTCCGAGGGCCTCGTCCGCGAGGGCCGGCAGTGCACCGGGGTCCACGGCCGCGTCGATGACGACCTGGTTGTTCGCCCGGGAGTGGGCGTACGTGTCGTCGTACGCGGCGAATCCTCCGGGGAGGTTGGCGGTGTGCGCGGCCTGGCGGCGGGCGAAGTCCGACAGGAAGGTGTGGACGCGCTGGAGTTCTGGGCTCTGCATGGGCCGAGCCTACGCAGCCGCGGCCCGGGCCCGCCTGCGGGTTTCCGTACGGGGTGACCGGGGGCGGGGCAGGGGGCGGGCGGGGCTCTCACATGCGCAGGACGACCAGCGCGGTGTCGTCGGTGATGCCGGCCGCGGGGATGAGCTCGGCCAGCAGCGCGTCGGCGATGGCCTCGGGGCCGGCGGTGCGGTGGCGCACGAGGGAGTCGGCGAGCCGGCCCAGTCCTACGTCGATGTCCTCGTGGCGGCGTTCGATGAGCCCGTCGGTGTAGAGGACGAGGGCGCTGCCCGTGGTGAAGGCGACCCGTGCCTCGGGGCGCGGGGCGTGCTCGGGCCGGGCGCCGAGCGGGGGGTCGGTGGCCTCGTCGAGGAAGGTCACCGTGCCGTCGGGGTGGCACAGGACGGGCGGCGGGTGGCCCGCGCTGCTGTAGGTGAGGGTGCGGCTGTTCCAGTCGATGAAGACCGAGACGGCCGTGGTGGACTCCGCTCCGTCGACGGAGCGGGCGTAGAGGCCGAGGACCTCCAGGGCCTGCGCCGGTCCCTGGGCGACATGGGAGGCGGCCGACAGGGCGCTGCGCAGCTGGCCCATGACCCCGGCCGCCCTGAGGCCGTGGCCGACGACGTCGCCGACGGCGACGGCGGTACGACCGGGTCGGTCGACGAGGTCGTACCAGTCACCGCACACGTTCAGGGACTCGGTCGAGGGCCGGTAGCGCACGGCGGCATGGTGGTGGCCGAGCGGGCGCGGTGCCGGCAGCAGGGCCTCCTGGAGGTGGAGGGCCACGTCGCGCTCCTGCGCGTGCGACTGGCGCAGGCGTTCGTTGACCTCCTGGAGCTCCCGGCCGCGGGCGTAGATATCGGCCTCGAGCACGTGGGCGCGGTCCGGGTCGCCGCGGCCGCCCCGGGCCCGGATGATCTCGGTGACCTCCTCCACCCGGTGCAGCAGCAGCGCCACGCTGCCGTCGGGGGCGAGGACCGGTACGTTGACGGGGCTCCAGTAGCGCTCGTGCCACACCCCGGAGCCGTGGGGCGACTCCACGTCGTAGCGCTGCACGGCCATGCTGTCGCGTACCCCGGTGGCCTTGACCCGTTCCAGTGAGGCGCGCAGGTTGCGCACGCCGTTCGCCCCCGGATCGGTGGGGTTGTCGGGGAGGACGTCGAAGAGGTAGCGGCCGACGAGCTGCTCCCGGGTGCGGCCGAACGCCGACAGGAAGGACTCGTCGACGTCCGCGAACACGAGATCAGGGGTGAGCAGCGCGACCGCGCCCGGCAGGGCTTGGAACACCGTGTGATAGTCGATCCCGGTTCCGTCCACGTCCACCTGTTCGCGCGCCACCGCCCGGTCATGGGGTCGTTTCCCACGATAGGGCGGCGGTCCGGGGCGGGCCCGCCGCCGGCTCCGGGATTGAGCCGTTCGGCCCAGTCCCGGAGCCGGCGGCGGGACGCCGCGACCGGTGGGGTGCGGCCCCCGGAGTCGCTCAGGGGGCGATCGGGAGCTGTCGCTTGTGCTCGGTGAGCCGGTAGCGGCCGACGATGGCCTCGAAGGCCGCCCCGTCGACGGGCTTGCCCTCCAGGAAGTCGTCGATGTCGTCGTACGTGACGCCGAGCGCGTCCTCGTCGGGCTTGCCCGGGTCCAGGGTCTCCAGGTCGGCGGTCGGGGTCTTGTGCACCAGCTGCGCCGGTGCGCCCAGCTCGTCCGCGAGGGCCCGTACGCGCCGCTTGGTGAGACCGGTGAGCGGTACGACGTCGGCCGCGCCGTCGCCGAACTTGGTGAAGAAGCCGGAGACGGCCTCGGCGGCGTGGTCGGTGCCGACGACCAGGCCCGCGTGCGCACCGGCCACCGCGTACTGGGCGATCATGCGCTGGCGGGCCTTGATGTTGCCGTGCACGAAGTCCTGGTGGTGGGCGTCGCGGAAGACGGTCCCGCCGGCCAGCCCCGCCTCCAGGGCGGCATCGCTCGCGGCCTTCACGTCCACGGTCAGGACGCGGTCGGCCCGGATGAAATCGAGCGCCAGCTGTGCGTCCTTCTCGTCGGCCTGGGTCCCGTACGGCAGCCGCATCGCGAAGAAGGTCGCGTCGTGCCCGGCGGCCCGGACCCGCTCGACGGCGAGCTGGCACAGCCGGCCCGCGGTGGTGGAGTCGACGCCGCCGCTGATGCCCAGGACCAGGGCGTGCAGGCCCGTGGAGGTCAGCCGGTCGGCGAGGAAGGCCACGCGGCGCTCGATCTCCTGCCGTGCGTCGAAGGACGCGCTCACCTGGAGATCCCGGGCGATCTCCTGCTGCAGGGATATGGACGCCAGGTCGGTCACGGTTGCTCCTCGCTCGGGCCCGTGCGCGGGTCGGCACGCGCCGCCCGGCCGGGGTCACAGTCACGTGTACGGGACGGAAGCACTCTAAGGGAAGCCGACGGGGTCCCGGCGCCCGGTCACGGCCCCCGGTCACGCCCCCGGTCACGGCTGCGCCGGGGAGGCGGGGGCCGGGGGCCGAGGGCCGGGGCCCGGACCGGGGCCATGGCCGGGCCCTCACGGAGTGTCAGTGGTCCGTGGGACGATGCGGAGCATGATCGTCTCGCTCGACGCCCTGCTGCCCGCCTCCGGTCCGCACGCCTCGACCACGTACGCCGACTGGGTCGCCGCCCATGACCCGGGCGCGGCCGCACTCGCGCGGGGCCTGATGGAGGACATGCACACCGAGCTCGGCCGGTCCCGGCACAAGCCCGGCCGGTTCGTCGACACGATGGCCGTGCGCGCCCGGCGGCTGCCGCCGGCGCACCTGCCCTGGTTCTGGGACACGGTGGGCCACCGGCTGATCGGGCACGGGAGCCGGCCCGGCGGGCGGGCGTACGCGGCTGCGCGCGCGGCCGAGGCCGAGCACGGGCTGCCGATCGATCCCGGCTACCGTCGGGCCAATGCTCTGCTGTTCGCCGCGGGCGGGGCCATGCCGGCCATGGAGTTCGGGGCCCATCAGCGCTTCCTCGCGGACACCCTGGATCCCGCGGCGGCGCACTCGGCCATGGAGGCGTTCCTGACCGCGTGGGCGGGCTCCCCGGCGGACCTGCCGGCCGATCTGGTGCGGCGGGTACGGGCCTCCGCGAAGGCGGCCGGGCACGGTGACCGGGAATCCGCCCGGATGGTGGGGGCGGTCCTTTCGGCCACCCGCGAGAAGTCCGTTCCGGAGGCCTTGCTGACCGCCGCGGAACCGGTCCTGACGGCCCATCCGCCGGCGGATCCCGTCCTGGCCGGGCTGGTGGAGGTCTTCCCCACCGGGGTCACCGACGGCGGGGCCTGGCTGCGGATGCTGATCGGCTGCGGCGCGGCGGAGGCGATGGAGACCGGGCGGGTGGTGCCGGAGGGCGGGCTGTCCCACTGGGTCGGCCGGTTCGTCCGCATGTACCAGTACGCGCTGCAGCCCGGCGGAGGCGTCGCGCGGCAGCCGCTGCCCGCGGAATTCCTCGATCTGGTGGGCCGGTTGGGGCCGCTGCTGCGGGCGTCGGGCACTCCGGTCGCGGTGCACACCACGCGGTACCACTACCACGGCTTCGACGCCGACGTGCTGGACGCCTGTCTGGCGGCCGGGGTCGCGGTGGTCGACCCGGGCCCGGAGGTCCGGATGAGGTTCTGGGCCGAGCGGTCCCGGCGGGACCTCGTCGCTCTGGCCGCGGACCCGGTGTTCGGCCCCCGCCTGGAGGGGACGGTCCATGCCGATCTGCTCCCCGACCACCGGGCCGCGCGGCGGCGCCGCGCCGGTTCGGCGGTGACGCTGCTGCCCGGCAACGAGGGCATAGCCCGTGAGGTGGCCGGGCGGGTCGGCAAGCTCGTCGACACCGTGGCGAACGGCGGCACGGCCGGCGCCGAGGAGGCCGTCGCCGAGTTGGAGACCCTGTTGGACCGGCCGACGGTGACGGCACTCGGCGGGATCGTCGACGCCCTCGCCGGGGCGGATGCGGCGGGCACGCTGCGGCGCTCGCTCGCGGCCGGTCTGCCGGAGGAACTGGCCTGGCCCGCCCTGGAGTCGGTGTACGCGGCCTTCGCGGCGGACGCGGCGCCCGGAGCGGCGGCGGACGACGAGCGCAGCGGGGCGCCGGGCGGGGAGCCCGGCCCGGTGCTGCCGGGGGTGGCCGGGGTGACCTGCACCTGGCCGGTGCTGACGGTGTTCGGGCGGGACCGGGCCGTCGCCGTGGCGCCGGACGGCGAGCGGGGCTCCTGCCGGTTCGCGGTGCCCGAGGGCGCGACCATGTTCGCCGTGCACTATGTGGGCGGCGCCTTCCTGGTGAGCTGGACCCTCAAGCCGAACCCCTACTTCTGCGACACCGCCGTCTGGGCCGATCGGCCCGAGGAGCCGTTCGCGCCCGCGGAGGTCGGCGGGCTGAAGCCGTTCGGCGGCAGCCTGGACGGCGCGTACGGCTTCCAGTTCGAGACCGCCGACGGAGGCGGGCGCCACGGCGGCCGGCGCGTGCTGCGTCCGGGTGGCACCGGTGGCATCGACAGCGACGAGCTGCTGATCGGCGACGGTTCCCGGATCTGGACCAACGCCGTCTTCGGGAAGCAGCCCTGGGAGGTGGTGGACGCGGTCACCGGGGAGCGGCGGGGAGCCGTCGCGCTCCCGGACTTCCCCGGCCGCCCCGCGAGCGAGGATCCGGGCACGGAGCCGTCCGAGGGCGGGATGAGCCTCGCCACGGAGGCCCTCCAGCTGGCTCCGCTGCCCGCCGGGCTGTCCGACTCGCCGCTGGGCAGCCGGGACGGACTGGTCGGTACGCGCGTGCTGTTCCGTACCCGCCACCGGGATCACGCGCCCGACCACTTCCTGGTGGAGAGCGTGGACGGGCGTACGGCGCGGTTCGACATCGACCGCAAGGGCCAGGAACCGTGGGCGCTGTGGGCCGCGCCGGAGGGCGCGGTGGAGGACGTGGTCCTCGCCGAGGCGCAGACCCCCACGGGTGTGCGCGCGTACACCGCCGACGGCGTCCTGCTGTGGGAGCTGGACGGGCACCGCTCGCCCCGGCACCCGCGGGTGGGGCCGCGGCGGCAGGTCACCGTATCGGGCGGCGTGGCGCTGCCGCCCGCCTTCTGGTACCTGCTGCGCACGCGCGACGCGGCCGGGTCGCGGGCGCTGCGGAACGTGCGACCGCAGTCGGCGCACACGCTGCTGGCGGCCGCCCTCACCGGCGAGGAGGCGCTGCGCGCCGCCGTGGCCCGGGAGTTGCCCGAGATCACCGACGCGGTGCTGGTCGAGGCGGTCGTGGCGGTGGCCGGGCGGACTGCCCGGGTAAAGGAGCGGCGGCGGGCGCTGCACCGGCGGGTGTCGCTGCTCGCCGAGGCCCCGCCGGTCCGGCTGCGCCGGTCCGCGCCCGACACCGAGCTGGTGCCCGCGCTGTTCGGGCTGCTCCCGGTCGAGGAGGGCGAGGCGCACCGGCGGTTCCGGGAGGCGGCCCTGCCGGCGACGCTGAGCGCCCTCGCCGCGGACGGCGCCTGCCTGGCGGGGACGATCGTGGAGGAGGTGCGGCGGCTGTCACCGCCGGCGCCGCCGCGCGACTGGTCCCAACTGCTCGGTGCGATCGACGCCGTGGCGTGGCGGGCGGCGGTGGCGCCGACCCCGGACGCGGAGCGGTCCGCGCTGCTCGCGCTGCTCGACACCTGGGCCGAGCAGCCGTTCGCGCGTGCGGGCAGCCGGTGGTGGGTGGGCCGGACCTGCGACGCCGCGGTCCTGGACCGGCTGCGGGCGGGCGGGACCGCCGTGGCGTCCGCGCCGGTGCGCGGCGGGGGTGCGGTGTGCTGGTTCGTGGCGTCCGCCGCGGAGGACGCGGACGGCGACCCGGTACCGGCGGCGGTCTACGGGGCGGTTCGGGTCCGGGTGCGGGGTGACGACGCCGCCCGGCTCCGGGCCCTGGTGGCGGCGGTCGAGACGCACGGGCCGGTTCCGGTGCCGGAGTCGGCGGCCGCGCGCTTCGCGGAACTGACCGGTGTGCGGCGGGCCGTGGCCCGGCTGGCGATGGCCGGTCTGGTGGGGCGGTCGCACCGGGACGAGGACCGCGACCTGGCGCGCAAGGCCCCGTACCGGGCGTCCGGGATGACGGCCGAGGCGTACGGGGCGCTGCGCGCGCGGCTCGGGGGCGCCGGACAGCGCGCCGTCCTCGCGGCCGCCCTGCCCGAGGACCCGGCCGAGCTGTGGCGGCCGGGCGGGGTCGACGCGGCGGTGGAGCGGATGGCGGGGGTGTGGCGGGAGCTCCTCGGGGCGGTGTCCGCAGTGGACGACGAGGTGGCGGACGCCCTGGAGGCCGATCTGGGGCTCTCCGAGGTGTGGGCCCGGCGGCTGGCGGGCGGGTACGGGGCCGCGGCGGACGCGACCGTGGAGGCGGTCGGCTGGGAGCTGGCGGCGACCCGGTACGGCGCCGGGGTGGAGGTCCGGGCCGTGCCCGCGGCCGGGCCCGAGCTGCCGTACCGCACCCCGGTGGGCCTGGACGTGCGGGGGATCGCGGGCGCGCTGGTGTGGGCCTGGACGGAACGGCCCGTCGGGGATCCCGCGGTGGCCGGGGCGATGGACGTGTACGAGCGGCTGCGGGCCGAACTGGCGCGGCCGGAGCTGCTGCTGGCGCTGCCCGGCGGCAGGGTCCAGGACACTTCGGAGCGGATCGCGGAGCGGTTCGGGCCCGGGCTGCTGCCGGTGGCGAGGGGCGATCGCAAGGAGGAGGGTCCGGTTCCGGTGACGGCGCACGACAACGGACCGCTGGTGGTGTGCTCGCCGGGCGGCGCGTCCTTCCTGCGGCCCGCGGCGGTCGCCGAGCCGGCGGTGTGGCGGCGGGTCCGCGAGGTCACCGACCTCGCGGAGGAGTTGGACCGGGTGGCACCGCTGCTGGCGGGTGGCGGGCTGGAGCGGATGATGCTCCGGGCCCGTTCGGGACCGCTGCCGGCGGGTGCGTACGAGGCGGACCCGCGGCGGTCCTGCCCGGAGCTGGTCGCGCACGTGGCAGCGGAGCTCGGCACGCACGCGGACGCGGCGGCGCTGTACCTCCAGGTGGCGACCCTCGCCGCCCCCACCGACCGGAACGTGCGCCGGTGGAACGGCTGGTCCGCCAAGCGGCACACGGAGGTCCGGGAGGAGCTCCTCGCCACCGGCACGGTCGTCGAGGCGAAGCGGGCGCGGGCCGGCCGGACCGTGTTCCTGCCCGGGGAGTGGACCGAGCTGAAGGCCCCGAACCTGCCGCTGGAGACCGTGAAGCTGGCGAGCCACCTGGTCCGCCCGCTGGGGAGCAATTCGATCCGGGCCCCCTTCCACCGGGTGCTGCCGACGGCGCCCCTGCACGAGATGTTCGCGCAGGCCTGGGAGCGGAGGTCCCCCGGCCGCTGACTCTCCCCCGGGTGGCCGCCGGGCACAACTGCGCCTCGGCGCGGCCGGGGCGCTGCGGCTTGTCCGTTGGTCGGACGGAAATCAGGTGCGCGCGGGCCCCGGTGTTGACAGGCTGCTCCGATGAACCGTGAACAGATCTCCGGGATCGCCCACGCCGGCCACCCCATCAAGGCTCCGCTCGACGACGACTCGGTACGCGGGCTGCTCGGCCACGGCGCGCCGCGCGGTGACGAGCGGCTGCTCGACCTCGGCTGCGGGAGCGCGGAGTGGCTGCTGCGTGCCCTGGCCGCGCACCCGGGCCTGCATGCCGAGGGTGTGGACGTCTCCGAGCAGGCCCTGGAGCTGGCCCGCCGGTCGGCGGAGCGGCTCGGCGTCCAGGACCGTCTGGTCCTGCACCGGCAGGAGGCCGCCGACTTCGTCCCCGCGCAGGCCTTCGACCTGGTGCTCAGCGTCGGGGCCAGCCATGCTTTCGGCGGCCTGTTGCCGACGCTGGCGGCGGCCCGGAAGCACCTGGCTCCCGGTGGCCGGGTGCTGATCGGTGACGGGTTCTGGGACCGTACGCCCTCCCCCGAGGCGTTCGAGCTCTTCGGAGAGCTCGACGACCTCGCGACCACCGTGGACCGCGTCGTCGCCGACGGCTGGACTCCGGTCCACGGCCATGTCAGCAGCCGCCGGGAACTGGACGACTACGAGTGGTCCTGCTGGGGCTCGTTGGCCTCGTGGGCGCTCGACCGCCCCGGCGATCCGGACGCGGCCGAGGCGCTCGCGACGGCCACGGCCCGGCGTACGGAGTGGCTGCACTCCTACCGGGACAGCTTCGGCTTCCTCACTCTGGTGCTGCGGCCCACCTCGGGCTGACCCGGGCGGTTCAGCGCTTGCGCGGCGGCCACCATCCGGTGCGCCGCCGCGAGCCGCGCGGCCCGCGCCCGGCCGACTGGGACGGCGCCAGCGCGAACACCACGGTGATGTGCGCGCCGCCCCGCGGCCCGTGGCCGACGCGCATCGACCCGCCCGTGACGGCCGCGGCCCGGCGGGCGATGTCGAGGCCGAGCCCCGAGGAACCGGTGCTGCTCCCCCGCGACAGCGCCCGGTCCGGTTCCGGAATGCCCGGCCCGGAGTCCTCCACGATCAGCTCCACGGCCTGCGCGGTCCGCACGACGCGGACGCCGAACGCGGTGCCGGCCGGGGTGTGGCTGAAGACGTTGCCGATGAGCGCGTCCACCACGGCGGCGATGTCGTCGTCGCTGAGGCTGACGGCCGTGGGTTCCTGAGTGATCTCCAGGGCGCAGGGCCGGTCCTGCTGCTCGGCGAGGACCGCCCAGAAGGCGGTCCGGCGCCGGACGACTTCGGCGGCCTCGGAGCGGCAGCCCGCGGCCGGTTCCGCCCCGGCCGCCGGCCGGGGGGTACTCGGTTCCGCACTGCGCATGCCGTGGCCCATGGGCCCCACGGCGAGCGGTGTCCGTGCCGCCGCGATGATGGCCTGGAGTTCCGTCTCCAGTGCGTGCACCGCCGCCTCCACCCTGGCCGACTCCGGCGTACCGGCCATCCGCTCCGACGCCAGGTGCAGGGCGGTCAGCGGGGTGCGCAGCCGGTGGGACAGGTCGGCGACCAGTTCGCGCTCGATGGCGAGGAGTTCCGTCATGCGGTGGGCCATGGCGTTGAAGGCCACGCCCGCGTCGCGCAGTTCCTTGGGGCCCATGGGTTCGACCCGGGTGTCCAGATTGCCCTGGCCCAGGGTGTGCGAGGCCTGGGCGAGCTTCTTGGAGGACCGGACGACCTTCGCGCCGAGCCGGTCGGCGACCAGTACGGAGCCTCCGACGAGGCCGACCGCGAGCAGCAGCATGACCGCCCAGGAGGCCCGGACCCCGCGGGTCAGTTCCTCGTCGGGGACGAAGTTCTCGATGACGGCGACCCGGTCGCCGGGGAGCACCACCGGCTGCAGGCAGATCCATCCGCCGGGCGTCTTCTGGGAGATGGACTCGCGTCCCTGCTGGGCCCGTTCGAGCAGTTTTGCCGGGGCCTGGGTGTCGCCGAGGGTCTGCGCGTCCGGCAGATGGACGACCAGGTGCTCGGACTCGTCCAGTCCGGCGGCGGATTCGCGTAGCGCCGACGGATCGGTGGTGAGCGTGAGGACGGGGGCCAGGGCGGCGGCGCGCTGTTCGGCCGCGGTGACGCTCTGCTCCTTGACCAGCGACATCACCAGGGCGCCGAGGGGTATGAGGAAGGAGAGGGCGACCATGGAGGTCACGGCGAGCGCCACTCCGGCCAGTGAGCGTCTCACCGGGGAGCCACCAGCTTGATGCCGACGCCGCGCACGGTCAGCAGGTAGCGGGGGGCGGCCGCGCGTTCGCCGAGCTTGCGGCGCAGCGAGGACAGGTGCACGTCGACGGTCTGGTCGTCCACGTACGGCTCGCGCCAGACCTCGGTCAGCAGACGGCGTTTGGAGACGACCTGGCCGGTGTGGTGGGCGAGGAAGGCCAGGAGGTCGAACTCCCGCCGGGTCAGGTGGAGCTCCCGGCCGGCCAGGTACGCGGTGCGCGCGCCGGGGTCCACCACGAGCTCGCCGACGGTGGTGGCGCGCAGCGGTTCGGCGGCCGGCGCCGACCGCGCCCCCGGCCCGGTGTGGGCGCCCGCGGTGGGCGGCACGTGGCTGGTGCGCCGCAGGACGGCGGAGAGGCGTGCGATGAGCTGTCCCCCGGAGAAGGGCTTGACGAGGTAGTCGTCGGCGCCCGCGTTGAGGAGTTTGATGATTTCGGTCTCGTCGTCGCGGGCGGTGGCCACGAGTACGGGAACGGAGGATATGCCCCGGATCATGCGCAGTGCGTCTCCCCCGTCCAGATCGGGCAGCCCGAGGTCGAGGACCACGGCGTCGACGGGTGTCTGGGTGACCTCGCGCAGGGCGCCGAAGCCGTCGCCCACGCTGCGTACGGCATACCCGTGCTCCGCCAGGACCTCGATGAGCGACTGGCGGATGCTGGGGTCGTCTTCCACGACGAGGACGCTGGGCATGGGCACACCTTAGGGGTTCGCTCCGGGCACCCTTCTAGTGGGCGGCGAAGGTCGGGCCTTCGTCGGTGATCCGCAGGTGTACGGGGCGGTCGGCGACCGGAATGGTGCAGCCCTGTTCCGTGCTGCAGCTCGCGTAGCCGAGCAGGACCGTCGCGTCCCCGTTGCCGTCGGCGCGGATGGGCAGGGTGGTGGTGACGGGGCCGTCGGGATAGACGGGGACCGGGGCGTCGACTCCGGGCACGCTGATGGTGCGTACGTCGGCGGCGGCCTTCAGCTTCCCCTCGGCCTTGAGGGCGCCGGTGACGGCCACCGCGGTCGGTCGGCCCACGCCTTCTATCCCGGTGAGGGGCAGTTCGGTGCTGTAGAGGTGGAAGCCCTTCTCCTCGGGGGTGAAGACCGCGGTCAGGGTGCCGTTCGGGGCGTGCCAGTCGGACACGGAGAGCGTGACGGTGACCCCGTTCTCGCTGAAGTTGCTCGTGGCCGGCGGTGCGGCGGTGGTGGCGGAGGCGGAGTTCTCGGCGGACTGCTCGCCGCATGCCGTGAGCGCGGCCAGGCAGAGAAGGGCGACCACCGTCCGGGTCGTACGGGTCGTACGGGAATGCGTCATACGCGGGGAAAGGTTCATCTGCGGCTCTGTGTCTTTTCTGTCTCTGTGTATCGGGGAAAAGGGGGATCCAGAGGATCGAACGGTTCGCCGGGCTCCGGGTCCGGGCGCTCACACCGCGGTGGTGAAGTCCGCGCTCCACAACTGCAGCCGGTACACCAGGTCGTTCCACACGCCGGTGGCCAGCAGCACGCCGACGAGCACGAGCAGGCCGCCGCCGATCCGCAGGACCCACGCGTAGTGCCGCTTGACGAGGCCGAACGCGCCGAGGGCCCGTCGGAAGGCCAGCGCGGCCAGGACGAAGGGAAGTCCGAGGCCCAGACAGTACGCGGCCATCAGCAGGGCCCCTCGGGCCGCGCTGGCCTCGCTCCAGGCCAGGGCCTGTACGGCGGCCAGTGTCGGGCCGATGCACGGGGTCCAGCCGACCGCGAACACCGCGCCGAGCAGCGGGGCTCCGGCCAGCCCGAGCACGGGACGCCGGTGGCTGCGGAACTCCCGCTGCGTGAATCCCGGCAGGAGGCCCATGAAGGACAGCCCCATCAGGACGGTGAAGACTCCGAGCACCCGGGTGACCACCTCCTGGTGGGCCAGCAGGGTGCGGCCGAAGTACCCGAACAGGGCGCCGCCGGAGACGAGGACCGCCGTGAAGCCGAGGACGAACAGCAGCGCGCCGGCCGCCATCCGGCTGCGGCGCCCGCCGCTCGCCTCGGCCAGGTCGGAGACGGACAGGCTGGTCACGTAGCTGAGGTAGCCCGGTACGAGCGGCAGTACGCACGGCGAGAGGAAGGAGACGAGCCCGGCCAGGAACGCCACCGGGGCGGCGATGGCCAGGGCTCCGTGGAGGAGGGCCGGGGTGTCGGCGGCGAGCACCGCGCCCGCGGTCACGGCGCTTCCTCCATCACGCGGGTGAGCAGGGGCCGCAGTTCGTCCTCGGTGACCGCGCCGCCGATGCTGACGGCGATGCGGCCGCGGCGGTCGATCACGAGGGTCGAGGGGATGGCCTGCGGGTTGAGCAGCGCGGGAGGGAAGCGGAGCAGGAGCGCACCGGTGGGGTCGTGGAGGCTGGGGAATCCGAGGCCGTGCGCGCGGACGAAGGAGCGCGCCGCCGCGCGGTCCGGGTCTCGGGTGTTGATCCCGAGGAAGCGGACCCCGGCGTCCCGGGTCTGCCGGTCGAGCCGGTCCAGGTCGTCGGCCTCGGCCCGGCAGGGGGCGCACCAGGAACCCCAGACGTTGAGGACCACGACGTGCCCCCGCAGGTAGGCCGTTGTGAGCGGCTTCCCGTCCAGGTCCTCGCCGGACAGTTCGGGGGCGGCCGGCCGGGCGGCGGGCTCGATGACCGTCGCCTCCGCCGCGGCCCGGACCGCGGTCGCCGGCCCGGCCGCCGCCTCCGCCCGGCTGCCGTCGGCGGCGACCGTGCCCAGGGCGGCGAAGACGCAGCCGGCCGCGGCTGCGGCGAGGCCGGCCCCTGCCAGGGCCGCGGTACGCACCCCGGCCCGGCGCGGGCCGCGTGCTCTCACGACGCCCACTTGCGCAGGAAGGCGTTGATCCCCTCCGCGGTCAGGGCGGGGTTGCCGGTGGCGTGGGTGTCGGTGCGCACCTTGCCGGACGGGTCGACGACGATCAGGACGGGCATCTTGTAGCTGCCGCCCGAGGGGCTGTACTTGCGCAGGAGCGCGGAGTTGGCAGAGCTGTTGCCACCGATGTCGATCTTGACGAGGTGGTACGAGGCTCCGAGGATCGCCGCGGTCTGCGACTGGGCGAACACCTTGTCGGCGGCCTTGCAGTTGCCGCACCAGTTGGCCCCGAAGTCGAGCAGGACCATCCGCCCGTCGGCCTTGGCCGCGCTCAGGGCCGCGTCGATCAGCTTCTGCGCGTCGGCCGAACTGTCGTAGCCGGGGCCGGGGATCCGGGCCGGCGCGGGCGCGGCGGACGTACGGGCCGGCTTGGGGGCGGCCGAGCTGCTGCGGGCCCGGGAGGGGGTCGGCGAGGAGCTGGGCGCCGCGCTCGCGGACGCGGACGGCGAGGCCGACGCGCTCGGCGAGGCCTCGGTGGACGCGGAGGCCGACGGCGCGGCCGGTTCGAGGGCCTGGGTGGGCAGTCCGGAGGAGGCCTGCGAGACGGAGCCGACGCTCTGGGTGGACGACGACCCGCAGGCGGCGCACAGGCCCGCTGCGACCACGGCCGCGGTGACGAGCGGCAGTCGCGCCTTCAGGAACGGGGCGGAGCGGGGCTGCGCGTGGCGGCCGGTACGAACGGGTCGGAGCATGCGAGAAGTCATGGCGAAGGCACCCCAAGGCACGGTGAGAGCTGCGGGAAGGGCGGCGGGCCCCCCGATTCGGTGAAGCCGGCGGTCCTGCGGTTCGCCGGGGCGCACTGCCCGGGCGCCGAAGGCCGCTCGGCTGAGGTGAGCATAGGACCGCGCCGGGCTGTCGGAACCGCCTGGGAGCGATCTTGAGGTTCCCCTAAGGAAGAGCTCACCTTCCGCTTCGCCGGGACCTGTCCGATGAGCGCATACAGGGAGGCAAACCCCCTGAAGGAGCCCGGGAGGTGTGGAGTGGTGCGCACGGGGCGAAGCGGGAACGCCCGGGTGGTGCCGCCGTCAGAACGAGGACTCGCGGACGCTGGCCTTGGCCATCGGGACGATCGTCGCGGTGATGACGGACCGGTGGTTCGCACCGCTGAACGTGACCGTCAGGGTGTCGTCGTCGGTCTGGGACGTGGTGGTCTTGAAGCCTCGGCCGGGGACGGCGGAGATCAGGCACACGCCGCGGCTGCCGTACCGCACGGTGACCTTGCCCCCCTGCGAGGGGACGGTGTGCAGGCCGGGTCCGCCGGTCTCGCAGTCGACGTCGGGCTTGGGCGCGGTGGTCCGGGCGGCTCCCGTCGCCTTCGCGGGCGGGGAGGAGGAGGCCGCGGGGGTCGGCCGGTCGGAGGACGCGCTCGGCGAGGGGCTCGGGGACGCGGACGCGGACGGGGACGGGGACGGGGACGGCGACGGGCCCTGCACGGCCGGCCACGCCGGCGGGGAGTCGAAGACCAGGGGGGCGGACCGGGCCACCGGGGGCGTATGGCTGGTGGAGCCGACCACGAACTGGACCGTGGCGAGCACGGCGGTCACGCTGGTGGCCGTGCACGACAGCCATATGAACAGGTAGCGCGGAAATCGGGGCACGGCCCCATAGTGTCCGACCGGCCGGGCCGCGTGTCACCTCCTCCCCCGCACGGCGACGCCCGCGGGGTGCCAGGGGCGTACACACGGGCACAAACACGGACGTCCTCCTGACCCGGGCGAGGGTCGGAGGACGTGCGCGGCGTGGCGCGGGCACGGCGTGGCGTGTGCGCGGCGCGGTGGCGCTCTACGGCGGCTGCCGGTGCCGGTGCCGGTGTTCGGCGGGGCCGGCTACCTCGGCGCCCCGAAGTTCTGCGTCCACCAGGGGCCGCCGTCGCCCTTGTGGAAACCTATGCCGATCTCCTTGAAGTCGCAGTTGAGGATGTTGGCCCGGTGGCCGGAGCTGTTCATCCACGCCTTCATCACCGCGTCGGCGTCCGACTGCCCGCGGGCTATGTTCTCGCCCAGGCGGGACCACGCGTATCCGGCGGCCTCCACGCGGGTGGTCATGGTGGACCCGTCGGGTCCGGTGTGGGACATGACGCCGCTGCGGGCCATGGTGTCGCTGTACCCGCGTGCCGCGGCGCTCAGCTTGGCGTTCATGGTCACGGGTCCGCAGCCGGCCGCGGACCGCTCCTTGTTGACCAGGGCGAGGACCGCCGACTCGGAGGAACTGCCGGAACCGGAACCGCCGGGCGAGCCGCCCGTGGACCCGCCGGACGAACCTCCGGAACCGCCCGAGGAGCCCGAACCGCCGCCGGTGGACCCGCCGGACGTACGCGGGGGCTTGCTCGCCGGGGTCGACTTGGCCGGAGCCCCGCCGTCCGTCGCGCTCTTCTCCGGAGCCGCGGACTCCGTACCGCCGGCGGCGGGGGTCTCGGGCGGCAGGGGGGAGCCCGTCGCGGCCGCGGCCTCGGCGGTGATCTCCGGGCCGGGAGAGGCGGGGTCGGCCGACCCGGCCGAGCCCGTGGGGGCCGGCGTCCCGGACTTCGACCCGGTGGCGCCGTCGGCCCGCTGGTCCACCTGCGTACCGCCGTCGGAGTCGGCAACGGCGACGCCGACCGCCACCACCGCCGCGGCCGCGGTGAGGGACAGCACGATGCGCGTGCGCACCGTCTTCTTCCGCCGCGCCTCGACGCGGGACGGCGTTCCGGGAGTTCGGCTGCTCATGCCTGGTAGCACCTCACAGAGGGAAAGGGGGGTGGGGTGCGACCGAGCCTAGGGTGGTGATCAGCAAAAACGGCGCGCCCGAGGGGTACTTCAGGTTCCCTTAAGGAAGCCCGCAGGGTCGGCACAGGGACGATCCGGGCCATACCGCACCAACGTGCTTGCGCACGTCCGGCAGGGCGGGCGGCCGGTTGCGCACGGCGGTCGTGTGATCATGTGCCTCGACAGATCCGCACCTCATGGGGGGACCATGCGCACCCGCACCACCACCGCCACGACCGGTCTCGTGACCGCGCTCGCGGCGCTGCTCGTCCTCGCCGGCTGCAGCACGCCGGGAGAGGGCCGGCCCGCGGCGGTGAGTTCCGCGGCCTCCGCTTCCGTGCCCCCGCCGAGCGGCGGAGGGGCCGGCTTCGACGGGCCCCGGCCGCAGGACCAGAACCTGCTGGCGTGGACCGGGGACCCCAATGACGCGGGGCACGTCACGGCCCAGTCGGCGGCCGGGGTGGGCGGCCGGGTCACCCTGGTACGGATCGTCCTGCGCGAGCAGATCACCTGGTCGAACGTCTGGCTGGGCCTGGCCGGCATCGACCCGAACGCGCAGCTCGCCAACTGCTACCTCGGGGTGTACGACGCCAAGGGCGCCCTCGTCGCGACCACCGCGGACATCTCGCCGCAGCTGATGACCGATGCGATCGCCAAGCCCTTCGCCCTCGCCAAACCGTTCACCGCCGCCCCCGGGACGTACTTCATCGCGCTCCTGCTCAACGGCAATTGGGCCACCAACGGCCTCACCCTGAAGTCCACGGGCGCCGGGATCTCGGTCAACGCCGGTCTGACGCCGCCGAACCTGCGGTACAGCACCCTGCTGACCGGTCAGACCTCGCTGCCGCCCACCCTGAACCTCGCCGAGCAGTCCACGAGCACCATCAACACCGGCTGGGCCAGCCAGTGGTACGCGATCTCCTGAACCGCGGGTGTCCCCCGCTCACCCCGGGGTGACCGCGGGCCACGCGAGTGCGGGGCAGGCCGGCGGAACGGGGCGGAAACCGGCGCGTGTGCCGAAGGCGAACGTGAGGGTTCGGGGGCTGCTGCACTGCCCGCATGGCCGGCCGGGGGGCGGCCGCGAGCCCGCCACCCCTCCGCCGGAGGAGGGGGTGGCGGCTTCCGGCTTCCGGCTGGAGTTCGGCGGTCGCTGGGCGCAGGCAGTGCAGACGGCGGCGTTCCGCCTCGGGCCGCCCGGACGGCGGTGTGTGATCCGTGGTGCTGGTGGTCACAATGCAGACCGGCCGCACCCGCGCGGCCCGTGCGGCACGTCGACAAGGAACACCGATGGCAACAGGCATTGTGAAGTGGTTCAACTCGGAGAAGGGGTTCGGCTTCATCCAGCAGGACGACGGCGGACCCGACGTGTTCGTCCACTTCTCCGCCATCCAGACCACCGGTTTCAAGGAACTCGCCGAGGGCGCCAAGGTCGAGTACGACGTCACCCAGGGCCCCAAGGGACCGCAGGCCGAACAGGTCGTACCGATCGGCTGACCCGGCGCCGCACCCCGCACCACCTACGACAGGAGCCCCCGCCGGACACCCGGCGGGGGCTCCTGCACGAGGACGTACGGTCCCCCGCGTCACGGCCCGATCCGCGCAGGGGCAGAGTCGCGCTCTTCGGGACCGAGCGGCCCGGAGTCCCGGCGGGGCAGCCTGCCGCCTTCGAAAGCGAGCTCAGCCCCCGGTGGGGGCGGAGAACGTCTCGGGGGCACCGAAATCGCTGAAGGCGGCCTTGTTGGTGGCCGTCGCGCTTGTGAGGCCGAAGCGCTGTTCGAAGCGGACGGTACGGCCCTGGCTGTCGATCCACTGGTCGCAGTCGAAGCCGGTGACACCCTTGGTCCTCATGAAGTCGTGGGTGTTCGCATCGACGGAGGCGATCTGCTCGATCGACAGATGTCCGGAGAGGTGGAAAGCAGCCACGTTCCCCTGGTACTCCATCCCCTTGCGTGATGCGGCGCCACTGCCCAGGAGCAACCTGGCGTATCCGTCGTAGTCGGCCAGGCCGGAACTCTCGGTCCGCGGACTCTTCGTCCACGCGGCGTCAGCCGTCGGATCGATGCCGCGGACGTAGTTGGAATCGACGGTCGTGATCGATTCCGTCTCAGCGGCGGAGGACTTCATCTGCAGGTGGCCGGTGAAGGGGCCGTTCAGATTGGCCCTGCCGGTCATCGTCAGCGGAGGCTTACCGGGCCTCTCGGTGATGATCTCCACGCTCGCCGCGTACGGCTCCTCGGGACCTGCCGCCAGGGCCTTCTCCGGATCGAACGCCTGGTCCTCCGGAACTTTGGAGCCGGTCTGCGCAGCCGGCGGGACCGCGGCCCGGGAATCCGACGCGCTACCGGATCCACTGCCGCAGCCCGCCATCAACGTCACACCCACCACCGTGGCAACGAGGACATGGGCCATGCCACGACGGCGCGGCGGAGCTGTGAATGGATTCGTGATCATCGACGAGAGCATGCCACAGAGCCACTCCCGCGGCGCATGCCCGACCCGGAGGCCGGTTGCGGTGCTGGGGCGGTAGGGGCGTCCGGCAGGCACAACGGGGTAGAGGTCCGGGCCTGGCGGCCGGCGCGTCTTGCTGTGCCGACTGGTCACACCGTTACGGCTGACGGCACCACGGATGGCCGAGCGGCTCGTCGAAATGGCCGAAACCTCGCACCGGCGGCGGATCGGTCCTGTCAGGAGCGGGGCCGCCGGGCGGTCGGCCCTCCGGGCGGCGGCTCGATCGCATCGCCCGTCCGGGGGACGCGCCGTGCGGGGCGGAATGTCGCGGCCCGGGCGGGGGTTGGTGCCGGCACGACACTGAACCCGGATGCACTGGAGAGCTCATGAAGATCGGCATCATCGGCGCGGGCAACATCGGCGGCAATCTCACCCGTCGGCTCACGGCGCTCGGGCACGAGGTCTCCGTGGCCAACTCGCGCGGTCCCGAGACCCTGACCGCTCTGGCCGAGGAGACCGGCGCCACCGCCGTCACGGTGACGGAAGCCGCGCGCGGCGCCGAGCTGGTCGTGGTCACGATCCCCTTCAAGAACGTGCCGGACCTGCCCGCGGGCCTGTTCGACGGGGCCGCGGAGGGCTTCGTCGTCATCGACACCAACAACTACTACCCGCGCCAGCGCGACGGCCGGATCGCCGGCGTCGAGGACGAGGGCCTCACCGAGAGCCGCTGGACCGAGCGACAGCTCGGACACCCCGTGATCAAGGCCTTCAACGGCACCTACGCGCAGGACATCCTCGACCGGCACCGCCCGGCGGGCGCCGCCGACCGGATGGCGCTGCCCGTCGCGGGTGACGACCCGGCCGCGAAGAAGACGGTCCGCGCCCTCATCGAGGAGCTCGGCTTCGACTCGGTCGACGCGGGCGGCCTCGACGATTCCTGGCGCCAGCAGCCCGACACCCCCGTGTACGGGCTGCGGGAAGGCGTCGACGCCGTCACCAAGGCCCTCGCGGAGGCCTCTCCGGTCCGGCCGGAGGCCTTCCGCGGCTGACACCGCCGACCGCGCGAACCCGCGGACGGACGAACGGTCGAAGGGACGGCGCGCGCCGGTGCCGCGGGGCTCCGGCGCGCGCCCCTCCGGCCCGACGTCATATGCCGGTGGGTGACCTACCATGCAGGCATGAGCGATCGTGCGATGCAGGAACCGACCCTCCTCCTCCTGACCGCGCTGGCGGACGAGCCCCGCCACGGGTACGCGATCGCCCGCGAGGTGGAGCTGATCTCGGGCGGACGCGTCACGATGCGCACCGGCACCCTGTACGGGGCCCTGGAACGGCTGCTGGGTCAGGGGCTGATCGAGGTCCACGAGGAGCAGATCGTCGACAGCCGGCTGCGGCGCACCTACAGCCTCACCGCCGAGGGCCGGCAGAGCCTGGCCGCCGAGGCTCAGCGGATCGCCGCCACCGCGCGGGAGGCCGCACGCCGCCTCGGCATCTCCGGCGGGACGGCCACGGCGTGAATCCTCGTCTGCTGCGCCTCTATCCCGCCGCTTTCCGCAGCGCCTTCGGCGACGAGATAGTGGAGGCCCACCGCCTGGCGACCGAGAATGCCGGCCCGGTCACCCGGCTGCGGGAGGCCGGGGACATCGTGGCGCACGCGCTGCGCCTTCGGCTGGGCATCGCCTCCGCGCAGCGCGGCGGGCGCCTGTTCGCGGCGGCGGCGCCCTTCGCGCTGGCCGCGGCGGGCGCGTACGCCGCCTTCCTGCTCGCCTCGACCCTCAACCGTGCGTACGTCACCGGTCGCCCCGATTTCGGGACTCCGCTCGGCTACGCGATCAACGCCTTCTCCGCGCTGACCCTCATCGGTGCCGTGGTGGCGCTGGCCGGGCGCTTCGCCGTCGGCGCGCGGACCGCCTTCGCCGGGGCCGCCGGGACCGCGGCCTGCCTCGTCATCGCGGGGCTGCCGGGCGCCCTGGACATGCCGCTGGAGCACCTGGCCCACCTGCTGCCGCCGCTCGTGATCGCCGTCCTCCCCCTGCTCTGCCCTCCGGACCTGCACCCGCCCGGCCGGATCCGGACCACCGCGGGGCTGCTGGCGCTGCTGCTCTGGACGCCGCTGTCCGTGGTGCTGCTGGCCCTGCTCGATGCGGGCGGGATCGGCATGATCGTGCTGTGGCGCTTCGCCGTGACCGTGCTGGCCGCCCTGGCCCTGGCGGGCCGCCCGGCCCTGTCCGGCGTCCGCACCACCGGCCGGTTCGCCCTCGCCTCGGCCCCGTTCCTGGTCACGGGCTACTTCGCGGGGGTGGTGGGCGAGGACACCGCGCTCCCGTGCCTGGCCCTGCTCGCGGGCACGGCACTGGCCGTTCGCCTGCGGCGCCGTAGGCGCGCGAGCACGGCCGGCCGCGCCTGAGCCGGTGGCCGTGGTCGGCGACCGGTGACCGGTGACCGGTGACCGGTCTACGGGGTCAGACCTGTGCCCCGGCGGCGGTGATGCGGATCTTGGACTGACCGTGGCCCAGCTCCTCCCAGTCGTCCATGAAACGTGCGGACAGCCCGTGCGCGGCGGCGAGGTCGACGAGCGTCTGGGTGCGGTAGTAGAAGTCCTCGCGCAGCACCTGGTGTTCGGCGCCGGTGGTGCGGTCGAAGGTGAAATCGAAGTGCCCGCCTGGCGCGAGCACCCGGCCCACGTGGGCGAAGCACTCCTCGATGACGTCGATCGGTGAATGCGAGAAGACGCTGTGGGCGTGGACGACGTCGAAGTAGCCGTCCGGAAGGAAGTCCAGCGTCAGGTTCTTGGTGATGGTCAGGTGCGGGACCTTGGCCTGGAGGCCGCGCTCGGTCAGGGTCCGCTTGGCGGCGATGAGGATGTCGGGCGAGATGTCGATGCCGTAGTAGTGGCCGGCGTCGAGGTAGTCGATGAAGCGCCAGCCGGCACGGAGGTTGCCGCAGCCGATGTCCAGCATGCGCGCCCCGGGCTTCAGGCCGTGCCCGATCAGGTAGTCGAACTGCATCTGCCCGAGGGCGAGCCAGCGTTCGTGGGTCTGGCTGCCGACCGCGGCCTCGGGGTTGCGGCGGGTGTCCGAGGCCATCACGGCCCGGTAGTAGCTGACGTGGTCGGGGTGCTTGAAGGCCAGCCACCGGTCGCGGGCGGCCCGCTTGAGGTAGGGGGCGATGCGGTTCGGGCGGCTCGCGGCGTAGCGGACCTTGTGGACGAGGGATTCCCGGTTCGCGGTGAGGTTCTTCCTGGTGGCCATGGGCACTCCGTCTCCATCACAACGTGACTCCCCGACGGCGGGCAGGAGCGACTGCCGCCGGGATGGATCTTCAAGCCCCACCATACGTCGGTGACCGACATATACAAACCACTGGAGTGTTCCGGGAAGCAGAAGGCGCCACGCGGCGTACGGAGAGTTCGCGAGTATGTGAGTTGTGGTGATATTGACCAGATTGCCACCGTATGCCCGACTGGTCCATGCAACGCGCCCGGAGCATGACCTGTCGTCAGTCGCGCCCGCGATGACGGCATGAGGAGACGACGAACCTACGCACGACCGTCGGCTCGGGGTCCCCCCTCGAACCGCAGATCCGCTTCTCCGTCACCGGGGAACGGGACTGAGCCCGAAAGCGCCGTCACCCGGCGGCCGCGGGTCCTTCCCCGAGCAGCCGGGTGCGGAACAGCTCGAGGACCGTGTCGAGCGCCTGCCGGGTGGGCTGTCCGGGTTCGTCGATGAGGTGTTCCGTCAGGACGGAGTGCGGCGCGAGAGCGCCCTGCGGGTTCGCCACGCCGTCGTCCAGCTCCACGGCGACGAAGGCGTCGCCGAGTTCGCGCCGGAGGTACGCGAAGCGGTCGCCGGGTGAGAGCCGGTCGCCCCGGAAGCGCAGCCCCAGCACTTGGAGCCCTTCGCGCTCGCAGCGGCCGCGGACGACCGCGAGGTCCTCGGAGCTGATGTCGATGGCGCCGGCCCGGCCCGGGGTGCAGGCCAGTGGGAGCGACGGCTGGGACAGCACGGGTGCGAGGAGGCGCTCGTCCGTGGCCATGGCCAGGGCGAATCCGCCCGTCAGGCACATGCCGACGGCGCCGACCCCCGGCCCGCCGCAGCGCGCGTGCTCGGCGGCGGCCAGGGCGCGCAGCCACCGTACGACGCGCGAACCGCGCCCCGTGGCGAGCAGCGTGAACTCCCGGCTCACGCACACCTGCCACAGCGACGACGCCATGTAGCGGCCGGCGCTCGGCCACCCGACGGCGCCGGGGTGGGGGTCGCGGCCGGGTTCGCCGAAGAGCACGGGGAGCACGGCCGTGCAGCCGGCCGCCGCCACGTGCTCGGCGAACTCGATGACCTTGGGGGTGATGCCCGGGATCTCGGCCATGACGATCACGGCGGGACCCGTGCCCCGGCGCAGGATCCGGCGGGTGGCGCCGTCATGGGTGAATGTGCTCTTCTCGAACCCGCTCAGGTCGTGGTCTGCCACGCGCCCGGCTCCTTCCGGCGGCCCTCTCGGGCGACATCGAGCTACCGATAGGTAGTGCCTGCGCCGCCTCGCGGTCAAGGGGTCGTGAGCCGGTTCGCCGGCGGCCCCTGCCACCCGGACGTGCCACCCGGACGGCCGAGCGTGCCGGGCGGCCGGGGTGCGGCGGGGCGAGGCTGGCATGGAGAGAGCGGTGGTGCCCGGCCGGCCGGGCCGGTCCGGGAACGCCCGAGGAGGCCCACACGATGACCGACGGCCCCGGACGCGACGCCTCCGAAGCGATCGGCAACGCTCACCGCGTGGCCGCCGGCAGCGAGGCCTTCGCGAACCGCACCGACTTCGACGACGCCACCCACGGCTTCGTCGCCGCCCTGGAGCCCTGTGTGATCAGGGCCGAGGACGGGCGCGTCGTGTGGGACGGCGACGCCTACGCCTTCCTCAACGGGGACCGCCCCGACACCGTCCACCCCAGTCTGTGGCGACAGAGCCGTCTCGGCGCCCTCCAGGGCCTCTTCCACGTCGTGGACGGCGTGTACCAGGTGCGCGGGCTGGACCTGTCGAACATGACGCTCGTCGAGGGCGACCGGGGCGTCGTCGTGATCGACCCGCTGATCAGCGAGGAGACGGCGGCCGCGGCCCTCGCCCTGTACCGGGCCCACCGCGGGGACCGGCCGGTCACGGGCGTCCTCTACACCCACAGCCACGCCGACCACTTCGGCGGCGTCAAGGGGGTCACCTCGCAGGCCGACGTCGACGCGGGCCGGGTCCCGGTCCTGGCACCGCAGGGCTGCGTCGAGCACGCGGTCAGCGAGAACGTCTACGCCGGCACCGCGATGGCCCGCCGGGCCGGCTACATGTACGGGGCCGGCCTGCCCAAGGGCCCGCGCGGCCAGGTCGGCGCGGGCCTGGGCCAGACCACCTCCACCGGCCGGGTGACGCTGATCCGGCCGACCCTCGACATCACCCGCACCGGGCAGGAGGAGACCGTCGACGGCGTGCGCATGGTCTTCCAGCTCACCCCGGGCACCGAGGCGCCCGCGGAGTTCAACCTGCTGCTGCCCGACCACAGGGCGCTGTGCATGGCGGAGAACGCCACCCACACCCTCCACAACCTGCTGACGCTGCGCGGCGCCCTGGTACGCGACCCGCGCGCCTGG
The DNA here is from genome assembly GCF_002080455.1 of Streptomyces sp. Sge12. Lineage (NCBI taxonomy): Bacteria > Bacillati > Actinomycetota > Actinomycetes > Kitasatosporales > Streptomycetaceae > Streptomyces > Streptomyces sp. Sge12. Next base: position 7,643,963 of record NZ_CP020555.1, on the reverse strand, counting down.
GCCGCGTACCTCACCGAGTCCATCGCCCTGTTCGGCGACAAGTGCGACGTGGTCTTCGCCTCCCACCACTGGCCGGTCCGGGGCCGCGAGCGGGCCATGTCGTACCTGGCCGAGCAGCGCGACCTGTAAGCGTACCTGCACGATCAGACCCTGCGGCTGCTCAACCAGGGGTACACCGGCGCCGAGATCGCCGAGACGCTGCGCATGCCGCCGGCGCTGGAGGCCGCCTGGCACACGCACGGCTACTACGGATCGGTCAGCCACAACGTCAAGGCCGTCTATCAGCGGTACATGGGCTGGTTCGAGGGGAACCCGGCGCTGCTGTGGCAGCACCCGCCGGAGGAATCCGCCCGCCGCTACGTCGAGTTCATGGGCGGCGCGGCACAGGTCCTGCGCCGCGCCCGCACCTCCTTCGAGCAGGGCGACTACCGCTGGGTGGCCCAGGTGGTCGACCACGTCGTCTTCGCCGACCCCTCCAACGCGCAGGCGCGAGAACTCCAGGCCGACGCCCTGGAGCAGCTCGGCTACGGCGCCGAGAACGGCACGTGGCGGAACTTCTACCTCACCGGCGCCCAGGAACTGCGCGGCACCAGCGTCGGGACGCCGGCCACCGCCGCGTCCCCGGACGTGATCGCCGCCCTGAGCCTGGAGCAGTTGGTGGACTCCCTCGCCGTGCGGATCGACGGCCCCCGGGCATGGGACGCGGACGTCGTCGTCCGGTTCGTCCTGCCCGGCTCCGAGCCGCTGACGCTGCGCCTGGGCAACGGCGTACTGACCGGCGTCCGGGGGGACAATCCCGCGGCCGGCCGCCCGCATGCCGTGGTCGTGCTCGACGAACCGCTCCTGCGCGCACTGTTGCTCGGCGCCGTGGCCCCGGACGAGCTCGCGCGGCGCGAGGGCGTGTCCCTCGACGGCGATCCCGCGCTCGTCGCCGAACTCTTCGCGTACCTCGACTCACCCGACCCGGACTTCGCCATCGTCACCCCCTGACGAACGGCCACCCCGTGCCCACGGGCTGTGACCGGCGGCCTCTATGCTGCGGGAATGATCAAGCCGATTGAACTCGTCATATTCGACTGCGACGGAGTGCTGGTCGACAGCGAACGCATCGCGGTGCCCATCCAGGTCGCGCTGGGAGCGGAGCTGGGCTGGCCGCTCACCGAGGTCGAGGTCATGGAGCGGTTCATCGGGCGCTCCACCGCCTCCATCCGCGAGGACATCGTGGCACGGGTCGGTGACGAGGCGGCCGACATCTGGCACCGGCTCTTCGAGGAACGCCACCGTGCGGCGGTGGACACCGGGTTGTCGGCCGTCGACGGGCTGCCCGAGGCGCTCGGCGCGATCACCCTGCCGACCTGCGTCGCCTCCAGCGGCTCGCACGAGAAGATGCGCCACACCCTCGGCCGCACCGGCCTCTACGAGCACTTCGAGGGCCGCATCTACAGCGCCACCGAGGTCCGGTACGGCAAGCCGGCCCCGGACCTGTTCCTGTACGCGGCGCAGCGGATGGGCGTGGACCCGGCGGCCTGCGCGGTCGTCGAGGACAGCCGCCCCGGGGTCGAGGCCGCCCGCGCCGCCGGCATGCGCGTGTTCGGCTATGCGGGGGGCCTGACGCCCGCCGAACGCCTCGAAGGCACCGGCACCGTCGTCTTCCACGACATGCGTGAACTGCCCCGCCTCATCACGGCGGGCGTCGGGGTCTGACAGCACCCGGCCGACGGGCCCGCCGCACCCCCGGGGGTGCGGCGGGCCCGTCCCGTACGGTGGCCGGGCTACGCCGTGGGCGACAGGAGCGTGTCCTCCGTTCGGCGGGCCGTGGCCGGCGTGCTGCCGGCGACGATCAGAGCGAGTAAGACCGCGGCCGCCTCGCTCTGCAGGATCCGGGCGGCCTGCTTCAGCCTTCCGGGGTCGGGAACCGGGATGGACAGGGCCACGCATTCGGCGTTCGGGCCCGCGGTGATCGGCACCGCCGCGCACACCGTGCCGATCGCGTACTCCTGGAGGTCCAGGAGCGGTGCGTTCGGCGGGCGGTGGTCGAGCTGGTGGAAGAGGTCCTGCTGGCCGGTGAGGGTGTGGGGGGTGAAGCGGGTCGGCCGGTGGCGCGCCAGGTGGTCCTTCCGTTCGTCGTAGTCGAGTTGGGTCAGCAGCGCCTTGCCCACCGCGGAGGCGTGGGCGGCGTCGCGGAAGTCGACCCACTCCTCGACCACGGGTGTGGCCGGGCCGTCGGCGTACTGGGTGATGGAGACCTCGCCGTCGGTGTAGCGGGCGACGTAGACGGCGGCTCCGACGGCGTCCCGCACCCAGGCGAGGGTCTCGCGCAGGTGCCCGCGTCCTTCTCCGGTCGCCGAGTCCGCCAGCACGAGGGCGTTGCCGGCGACGTACGCGTCCGGTGCGATCGGGGTGGCGAGGTTCGCGCGGATCAACTGCTCCACCGCCCGGGCGAGGACCAGTTGGGGCAGCGCCGTCTCACGGGCGATCTGTGTCAGGTTGACGCCGCCCGAGTAGCGGTTGATGACCTCCAGGACCCGCAGTGCCTGGTGGACGGATTCCAGTGGGGCGGGCGCCGGGCGTCCTTCGGGGGTTTTTCGGGCGGCGTGGGTCAGGTGCGGCTGTTTCAGGGCTTCCAGTGCCCATGCGTTCGCCTGGTCCGTCAGGTGCAGCGGGTTGAGCCGGGCGTTCCGTGCGACGGCGACCGCCACCTGCGGGTCGGGGATGAAGACCTCCCCCAGGTCCGGGTGTTCCTTGCGCGGACGGGCCGTGAGCGCCTGGCGCAGGCGTACGGGCAGTCGGCACGGGGTCCGGCCGGCCCGTCCGGGACCGGTGGTGAGGGTGGTGAGGTCCTGGGTGGTGATGGGCGGGGAGGTCCAGATGACGGAGGCGCCGAGGGCCTCCTCGAGGTTCTCGGGGAACTGCGGCAGGGGCGGCAGGTGTTCCTCCGCGGGCAGGGTCCGCGCCTGGCGCATCCAGTAGCGGGCGGTGGCGACCTCGGCGCGGGCGAGGTGGAGGAGGTAGAGGCAGCGGGCGGCGGTCCGCGAGCCCGCACCGGCCGCGTACTGGAACCAGAACTGTGCGCCCTCCATCCGGTCGGCCAGGTGGAGCAGGCAGCCGAACAGCAGCGCCGAGTCCACGCCGTGCGGCCAGGACTCGGCGTCGAGGGCGAGTTCGGCGAAGGCCCGGCTCTCCACGAGGCACCAGGTGAGGTCGTCCAGACCACGGGCGGCGCGCACATGGCAGGCGGCGTCCAGGACGAGGTCGTCGGCCGAGGACGGGGCGGAGACGGCCGGCCCCCGTGCCGGCGGAACGGCGGCGCCGGGCGGGCCGCTCGTGCTGATCGTGCCGGTTGTGCCGGTCGTGCCGGTTGCCGAGCGGGCGCGGTCGGCGACGATCCGGCGGGCGATCCGGCGGCGGGCCGCCCCCTCGTCGTATCCGGCGTACTCCTCCGCGAGTACCGTCGCGTCCTCCAGGGCCGCGTCCAGTTCGCACAGCGGCATGTCGCGGTGGCGGGGCATGTCGCTCACTGGTCCTTCTCCTCTCCGGGGATCCAGTCCACCCCGAGCTTGCGGGACAGGGTTCGGCGGGCGCCGCGGATGTGCGAGCGGACCGTCGCGGGAGTGATCCCCATCATCCGCGCGACGGTTTCGGAGTCGTTGCCGAGGAGGAACGACAGCAGCACCACGTCGTACTGCCGCTCGGACAGCCCCGCGATCGCCGCGTACAGGCCGAGCTTCGACTCCAGCATTTCCAGCCGCTCTCTGGAAGAACGGCGCAGTGCGGCGAACCACGCGGTCTCCACCATCGCGACCTGGCGGCCCAGCGCCGCCAGCCGGCGCTCCACGTGCTCGCGCAGCACCGCCCACGCGAACCCGTGCAGGCTCGCCTCCTTCAGGGCTTGGCGCCACACCTTCAGCAGGAAGGTGAACACGTCGTCGACGACTTCCTCGGCGTCCTTGGCATTGCCCAGCTGGAGGTGGGCGTAGCGCAGATAGGCGCGGTGCTGCTGGGAGTGGAAAGCGGTGAAGTCCACCGGCAGTACGCCGGCCAGTTCGCTGGAGACCGCCTGGTCCCCCGATGGATCGAAATCGCCTTCGCTCATACGCTCCCCCACGGCTGTTCTTCGCCGCACACCGGTGCGACGGGGACCTCTTGGTGGCGAACGCGGGGAACGGCACTGCGGGAGCCGGCGGCTGGTCCGCCGGTTCCCGTCCGTACGCCCGCGCCCGGCAGGCGCATCGGCGCCCTGAACACATTGATGACGAGACAACGGGCAGGGGTGGCTAACAGCGCGAGGGCGGCCGTTTCGGCAACATTCACGTCGGCGCGGAACCTTCCAAATGGATCATGCACAACCGGCTTGCCCGCCCCCGGACCGGCAGCCGCGGAGCACTGTGCGCTCCCATTCACCACCCCATCGGAAAACGAGCCCGATCGTGCAAGCCGGTCCCCGGAAATCTTCCGGAGCAAGCGCACACGCCACCGTGCGCGCCCCGGCTCATCCGTGCGCGCCCCTGTGTGCCCGCCGGGCGCCGTGACCGGCCGGTCCCCGGCCGAGGGGCTCCGGCCTCCGCCGAGGTGCGCCCGTACGGTCGCCCGCCGCGGCTTTCTTCACACGAATGGATGCCGCTGCCACCCCATCCGGGGAGACACGGCCCGACTCACACCGCCGGGGTACCGGATGCCTGCATGGTGGGTCCAGTTTCCGGCGCCCCGGCCCTCGGCCCCGCGCGCCGTCCGACCTGGAAGGACGTGCCCCCATGGCGTTGGCGAGGACCCTGCTGCCCGTCGTGCTGTCCCTGGCCGTGGCCGGGGTCCCGGCCTCGCTCCCGGACGCGGCGGGCCGGCCGGCCGGTGCCGCCGCCGTCCCCTACGACGGCCAGCCCGGCCACGAGACCGCGCTGTTCGGCGTGAAGGCCACGAACAACGCGGCGGCGCAGGAGTTCACCGTGGACGGCAGCCGGCTCTCCCGGGTGAGCGTCTGGCTGGGCAGCGGGGCGGCGACGGGCACCGTGACCGCCCAGGTCCGCCGGGTCCGTACGGACCCCGGGTCGGCGATCGCCTCGGCGACCCTGGACCTCGCCTCCCTCGGCGGCGCCGGAGCGGGCTGGGTCGAGTTCCCGCTCGACGCAGCCGTCACCGCGGGCACCGTGTACTACCTGTTCCTCCAGGCGAGCACCGAGGAGAGCGGGCCGATCGCCTGGTACGGCACCACACGGTCCGTGCCCGGCTCGCTGACCTCCTGGAACTACGACGAGGCGTACTGGGGCGGCTGGCACGCAGCGACCTCCCGGCCGGCCTTCCACGTCAACCCCGCCGGCAGCGAGCGCTGCGGGGAGACCGAGCCCTGCTACGTGCCCACCTCCGCCCTCGCCGCCCGCACGTCGGGGCTGTTGGCCAACGGGGTCACCACCGAGGCCGTCCTGCCCTCCTTCGCCGTGGGCGCCTCCTACGTCGACGGGAGCAACGTGCTGCGCCTGCCCTCCGGCCGGTGGCGGTACCTGCCCGCGGGGGCATCGGCGTCGGCGGTGGTCGCGGCGGACGACCCGGGCGCCCTGGCGCAGATCGAGGAGAGCCGCGCATGGCTGGCGGCGGGCCGGGTGCCGGGCGCCACCGATGCGCAGCGGGCGGCCTCGCAGCGCGCGCTGCTGTCGATGCGGGCGCTGCTGAAGCCGGGCGGGGCGTTCGCCGCGGCGTGGGCGCCGGCGTGGGAGTACTCGTGGCCCCGTGACGGGGCGTTCGCCGCGGTGGCCTTCACCGCGACCGGGCACGACGAGGAGGCGTACCGGATCCTGCGCTACGACGCGCGCACCCAGCGGGCCGACGGGACCTGGGAGGCCCGCACCCTGCTGGACGGCAGCGGCCCGCCGGACGCGCGGAAGTGGCAGCTGGACGCCAACGGCTGGGTTCCCTGGGCCACTTGGCAGTGGTACCGTGCGGCGCCGACCGAGGGGCGGGACGACCGGCTGCGCGAGCTCTACCCGATGGTGCGCCGGGCGGCCGACTACGCCGCGCGGTCGCTGGGGCCGGACGGGCTGCCTCCGGCCTCCCCGGACTACTGGGAGCTGGACACGACGACCACCAACATCGGTACCGCCGCTCCGCTGCTGGCCGGGCTCGACGCCGCGGCCGACCTGGCCGCCGGGCTGGGCATGGCCGCGGACGCGGAGCGCTGGGGGGACGCGGCCCGGCGGCTGTCGGCGGGGATCGCCGCCTCCTTCGCCCCGCTGGGCTACCAGCGGACCGTCGACGGCAAGCACGGCCGGGACAGCGCGGTGGCGTTCATGGCGCCCCCGTTCAACTCCGCCCCGGCCGGTCTCGATGAGGCGCTGGACTCCACCTACCGCGCACTGCTGCTGCCGAACGGCGGGATCTCGCCCGGCAACGACCCCTCCTTCAGCTGGGGGTCGTACGCCTGGACGGCCAGCACCTCCTTCTTCGCCCTCGCCTGGGCCGGTACGGGTGAGCGGGCGAAGGCGGGGCGGGTGCTCGACTGGGTGCTGTCCAAGCGGAACGGGCTGGGCGAGCTGCCGGAGACCGTGAACGGGGCCGGGCTGCCGTCCGCCGTGGCGCCCTTGGGGTGGACGGACGCGCTGGTGGTACTCACCGCGGACGCCCTCCAGGGTTCCGCGCTGCCCACGCCTGCGGCGGCGCGGGTCGGTCAGTAGGAGGACCGGCCCGGAGGGGGTCGCGTCCGTCATGCACGTCGACGAGGAGACGGTCATGCGGGGTGGAACGGTCGCGGTGGTCGGCGGGAGCATCGCGGGGTGCGCCATTGCCACGGCGGTGGCGCGGGCGGGCGCCGATGAGGTGGTGGTACTGGAGCGCACGCGCGGGCGGCTCCAGGACCGGGGCGTCGGGCTGTGCATCCACGACGAGCGGGGCGCGGAGCTCGGCGCGAGCGGGGCACTGCCCGCGGGGATCGCGGCGCACCCGCTGGAGCGGCGCCGGTGGGTGGTCCGCGACGATGACCACGGGCCGGGCGGGCGGGTGATCTGGGAGCAGCCGTTCCCCTTCCACTCCTACCACTGGGGACTGCTCTGGCAGGGGCTGCGGGAGGCCGTGCCGGACTCGGTGCGCTACCGGCAGGGGGAGATGGTGACGGGCGTCGGGGCGGCGGGGACCGCGGGCGCCGAGGTCCGGCTCGCGGGCGGCCGCGCCGAGCGGTACGACCTGGTCGTCGGCGCCGACGGGTACCGGTCGGTGGTGCGCGCGGCGCTCTGCCCGGACTCCCGGCCGCAGTACCCCGGTTACGTGTGCTGGCGCGGCAACTTCGACGCGGCGCTGCTCGACGGGTCCGGCGGCGCCGCGGACCCGGTCCCGTCGGCGGTGACCACGGTCTGCTTCGCCGGTGGTTCGTGCGTCATCTACCGCATCCCCGGGCCGGACGGCCCGCGGGTCAACTGGGTGCTCTACGCCGCTCCGCCGCAGGACGGCCGACTGCGCCTCGACGACCCGACGAGCTTCCCGCCCGGCGGCCTCACCCCCGAGCTGGCGCTGCACCTGGCCGCGCTGCTCGACCGCGAGTTCCCGCCGTACTGGGGGCGGGCCCTCGCGCTGACCGGCCCGGCGGACACCTTCGTCCAGCCCATCTACGACGTGGAGACCCCGCGCGCCGCCGCCGGCCGGCTGCTGCTCGCGGGGGACGCGGCGAGCGTCGTACGCCCGCACAACACGAGCGGCGCCGCGAAGGCCCTCCAGGACGCCACCGCCCTCGCCGACGGCTGGCGCGCCGCCACGACCTTCGAGGAACTGCTGCGCGGCTACCAGGAGACCCGTGGCGCCGCCGGACGGGACCTGGTGGCGCTGGCCCGCCGGCTGGGGCGCGCCCAGGTCGAGCGGACCCCAGCCTGGGCGCGCATGAACGGCGCCGAGATGGCCCACTGGTGGCGGTCGCAGCTCGGCGGGTCCCCGGGCATCGGGGGCCGGGCCATGGCCCCGTAGCCCGCGGGCTCCCTCGGCTCAGCGATCCATCGTGGTGTTGCTCGTGACGGTGCCGTCGGTGCCGGAGACGGTGACCGCGTGGCGGACCCCGTCGGCGCCGACGACCACGGCCAGCCAGGCACTGCCGCCGCCTTCCTGGGCGACCGCGCGCAGCCCCGCCACCTTCCCGCCCGGCACCGCCGCGGCCGCCTTCTCGGCCGCCTCGCCGATGGCCAGGGAGGGGATGGGCGCGGGCGCCGGGGCGGCCTTGCCGCCCGCGTGGCGGCCCGGCCCGCCGGGCGCGTCGGGGCCCGCCGGACGGCCGGGCTCCCCCGGGCCGCGTTCGTGGCGCGGTTCGGCGTTCTGCGGGCCGCCGCGGAAACCGCCCTCGGGTCCGGGGCCGCCCCAGGCGATGCGCGGGCCGCCGCGCTCGACGCGCACGTGGTGGTCGTGGTGCTCGGCCACGGCCACCGCCGTCACCACGCCGACGACCACCACGGCTGCTGCTCCTGCCGCCACCCAGCGGGCGCTCCGGCCGCGGGGGACGAGGCGGCCCAGGGCCGCGGGCTTGCGGGCTCCGGCCTCTGGGACGGCCGTGGGGGCGGCCGATGGGGCGGCATGGGCGGCGGTCTCGGCCTGCTCGGACGGCGGCACAGAATCAGACATACGGGAACTCCTCAGAACAACCGGGCGTGGTGCGCGGCGCGTTCCCGAGCATGCTGAGCGGAACCTGAAGCCCCGCTGAAGCCACCTGAAGACCTCTTCAGCCGGCGGCGGAGCAGTACTGAGATCCTGTCCGGCATGCGCGTACTGGTGGTGGAGGACGAACGGCGGCTCGCCGTGGCCCTGCAGCGTGGGCTGCAGTCCGAGGGCTTCTCGGTCGATGTGGCCCACGACGGGTCCCAGGGGCTGTGGATGGCCACCGAGCACGACTACGACCTGATCGTGCTCGACATCATGCTGCCCGGCCTGAACGGCTACCGGGTGTGCGCGAAGCTGCGCGCGGCCGGAAACGAGTCGGGGATCCTGATGCTCACGGCGAAGGACGGCGAGTACGACGAGGCCGAGGCCCTGGACACCGGCGCCGACGACTTCCTGTCCAAGCCGTTCTCCTACCTGGTGCTGGTCGCCCGGCTGCGCGCGCTCGGCCGGCGTACGGGCCGCCGGCGGCCCCAGGTGATGCGGTTCGGCGACCTGGTGCTCGACCCGGCCCGGCACTCGTGTTCCCGGGACGGGACGGAGATACGGCTGACCGCGCGGGAGTTCGCGGTGCTGGAGTACCTGGCCCGGCGCTCCGGCGAGGTGGTGCCCAAGCGGGACATCCTGGAACAGGTGTGGGACAGCGCCTTCGACGGCGATCCCAATGTGGTCGAGGTCCACGTGAGCGCCGTGCGCCGCAAGATCGACGCGCCGTTCGGGCGGGCCGCGCTGGAGACCGTACGCGGAGCCGGGTACCGACTGGCGGCCGACGGTGGCTGAGCGTCCGCGCCCGCGCGGGCGGGTGCGCGCCGCCGTGGGCGCCGTGCTGCGCGCGGTGCTGCGCCGGTGGCCGGTGCTGCGGCGGTTGTGGCCGACCACGGTACGGGCGCGGGCGACCGTGGGCGCCAGTGCGGTGGTGGCCGTGGCCCTGACGCTCGCCTCCTTCGCCCTGCTCGGGCTGCTGGAGGCGAACCTGCTCCGCAACGCCGAGAACGACGCCCGCCGGCAGGCCGAGAACGTGGCGCAGCTCGCCGCGACCGGCAGGCTGGGCCGTGTCCGTCCGCCGGTCCGCGGCATCGACTTCGTCCAGGTGGTGGGCGCCGACGGCCGCATCCTGTTCGCCAGCCCGAACCTGGCCGGTGTGCCGGCCTTCCCGCCGCCGGCCCCCGGCGTGCCGGGAACCCGGTTCCACACGTGGCGGGTCCGCCCGATCGACGGCGAGTACCGGCAGCGGGTCGTCCAGGTCGTCACGCAGACCCCGGACGGCATGGCCATCGTCTACGCCGGCGCCTCCCTGCGGGACGTGGACGCGGCCGACGACACCACCACCGCCGCCCTCGTCATCGGCCTGCCGCTGCTGCTGGCCACCGTCGCCCTGGTGACCTGGCGGGTCACCGGCCATGCGCTGCGGCCGGTGGAGGAGATCCGGGCCGAGGTCGCCGGGATCTCCGACCGCGACCTGCACCGCAGGGTGCCGGTGCCGGACACCCATGACGAGGTCGCCCGGCTGGCCGAGACCATGAACGCCACCCTGGACCGGCTGGAGGCCTCCGGGATCCGGCAGCGGCAGTTCATCGCCGACGCCTCGCACGAGCTGCGCAGCCCCATCACCGTCCTGCGCACCCAGCTGGAAGTGGCCCTGGCCGTCCGGGACCCGGAGCTGTGGCCCGAGCTGATCGGCGGGGCCTTGGAGGACATCGAACGGCTCCAGCACCTCACGGCCGACCTGCTGCTGCTCGCGCGCATCGACGCGGCCCAGCCCGTGGTCACCGCCCCGCTGGACCTGACCGCCCTGGTGCGCGAGGTGGTGGAGGGCCGCCTCGGCGACCGGGTCCCCGTACGGCTGGGGCTGGAGGCCGGCGTCGAGGTCACGGCGGGCGCGCTGTGGCTCGGCCGGATCGTGACCAACCTCGTGGACAACGCGCAGCGCTACGCCGCGGGGCGCGTGGACGTCACCCTGCGCACCACGAAGGGGGCGGGCCCGGGCACGGCCGTCCTGGAGGTCGTCGACGACGGCCCCGGCATCCCGGCGGCGGACCGCGAGCGGATCTTCGAACGCTTCACGCGCCTCGACGACTCGCGCAGCCGCGATCACGGCGGAGCGGGGCTGGGCCTGGCCATCGCCCGCGACCTGAGCACCCATCACGGCGGCACCCTCACGGCCGAGGAAGGCCCGGGGGGCGGCGCCCGGGACCGCGCCGGGGACCACCCCGGGGGCGGCGCGCGGCTGGTGCTGCGCCTGCCGACTACGCCCCGGCCGTGACGCCCGGCCCCGGCGCGCAGCGCCGCGCGATCTCCGTACCGGCGGCGAGCAGGACCAGTGCCCACAGGGCCGCCCGCCAGGGCGATGACCCGCCCTCCGGGGCCGGGGAGACCCGGCGCTGCGGGTCGTAGGCGACCTCGATCTCCTCCCCCACCGCGGCGAGGGGCCGGTCGTCCTTGAGCTCGGCGGGGTAGCCGCCCGGGCAGCGCAGTTCGAGGCGGTACACGGTCTTCTCGGGCGGGCCTCCCTCGCCGTACGAAGCCTGCACCGTGGTGTGGACCGCGCCGACCACGCAGGTGGCGACCTCGGCACGTGCCGTCGCCTGATCGGCGGCCGTCACGGTGAGGAGCAGCCCGACGGCCAGGAACAGCACCCCGAAGAAGCCGCCGGTGCCGCCGACGCGCACCACGTACGCCGCGCACGCACCGGCGACCAGCAGGACCCCGCCCGCCACCGCGACCGCCGTCGGCGGCGACGAGGGGCCCGCGAGGTACCAGTGGACCCATCCGTACACGGCCGCCGCGGCCGACACGGGCAGGGCCACGGTGAACCACCGCCTCCGCTGCCGCTCCGTTCCCGACACGAGCACCACCCCCGGTGGGGGACGCCCGGCGACCCGCCTCCGGTTGCCGCCGACTCGGCGTCAACTCCCCTTCCGTGGGCGCCGCGAGGGGCGCCACCGACCCGGGAAAACCCGGTGCGCCCGAAGACTCCGATCACTAGACTCGCCGTGCGCGCTGCCGACAGGGCACCGCGCCCGTGCCGAATGAAGAGAAGGGGAGCCGCGCCATGTGCACGTACCGCACTGCCGCCTTCGCTCCCCCGTCCCGGTACGACGTGATCCCGGTGTCTCGCAGCGCGCGGTGCCCGCTGCGCGGCCGGCACCGTACGCCCGTGACCCACCACTGAGGTTCCGACCCCTTCCGGGGTTCCGTTCCTCTCGTCTTCCGCAGGCCCGTGAGCCCGTGAGCCCGTACGTCCTCCTGCCCGGACCCCGTCCGGACGGTGACGTCCGCTGCACCGGGCCACCGCCGCGGTGGCGTCCTGGGTCGTGACATCGCGCCGCCCTCTTCCCCAGCACATGCGAAAGGCCTCGGGCCATGCGCGCCAACAGGCAGCCCCACCCCACCACTTCCCCCACCGCCGTCCGCAACCTGGGCATCCTCGCCCACGTCGACGCCGGCAAGACCACCATCACCGAGCGGATCCTCTACGCGACCGGCGCCATCCACAAGCGCGGCGAGGTCCACCACGGCACGACCATCACCGACTACGACCCCCAGGAACGCGATCGCGGCATCACCATCTTCGCCGCGGCCGTGAGCTGCTCCTGGGACGCCCACCGCGTCAACCTGATCGACACCCCGGGTCACGTCGACTTCTCCGACGAGGTCGAGCGTTCCCTGCGGGTGCTGGACGGCGCCGTCGCGGTCTTCGACGCCGTCGCCGGGGTCGAGCCGCAGAGCGAGACGGTGTGGCGGCAGGCCGACCGGCACGGTGTGCCGCGGATCGCGTTCGTCAACAAGCTGGACCGGGCGGGCGCCGACCTCGACACGGCCGTCGCGTCGATCCGCCGGCGACTGGGCGTCGTACCCCTCGTGGTCCAGCTGCCCATCGGAGCGGAGGACTCGTTCCGCGGTGTCGTCGACCTGCTGCGGATGCGCGCGCTGAGCTGGCACGACGGCTCCGACACGTACCAGGAGGGCCCGGTCCCCGAGGCGCTGCGGGAGGAGGCCGCCGGGCGGCGCCGACTGCTGGAGGAGACGGTGGCCGAACTGCACGCCGACGCCCTGGAGGAGTTCTGCTCGGCCTCGGCCCTGACGGAGCGCACCCTGGTGCGCGCCCTGCGGGAGCTGACGCTGCGCGGGGACGCCGTGGTCGTGCTGTGCGGCTCGGCGTACCGCAACCGCGGCATCGAACCGCTGCTGGACGCGGTCCTCGCGTACCTGCCGTCGCCCTGCGACATGCCTGCGGTACGGGGCCTGGCGCCGGGCGGCGCGGAGGCGGAGCGCGCCCCCGACCCGGCCGGTCCGTTCACGGCGCTGGCGTTCAAGGTGACGGCGACGGCGACCGGGCGGCTCACGTACCTGCGGGTCTACGCGGGCACCCTGCGCAAGGGCGAGACCGTACTGGACGCGGCCACGGGCCGTACGGAGCGGGTCGGCCGGATCCTGCGGGTCCAGGCCGACCGGCACGAGGAACGGGAGGAGGCGGTGGCCGGTGACATCGTCGCGGTGATCGGGCTGAAGGCCGCCCGGGCGGGCACGACCCTGTGCGCGCCGGGTGCGCCGCTGGTCCTCGAACCGCCGTCGGTGGCCGAGCCGGTGGTGTCGGTCGCGGTCGAGGCCCGCCGCAACAGCGACACGGGCCGGCTCTCGGCGGCGCTGGCACGGCTCGCCGAGGAGGACCCGTCGCTGGTGGTGCGGTCCGACGCGGAGAGCGGCCAGACCGTGCTGTCGGGGATGGGCGAGCTGCACCTGGAGGTCGCGGTGGAGAAGATCCGCAGTGGCCACGGGGTGGAGGTCGTCGTCGGCCGGCCGCGGGTCTCCTACCGGGAGACCGTCGTGCGCGGAGTGAGCGCTCTGGTCCACCGGCACGTCAAACAGGACGGTGGCGCAGGCCAGTTCGCCCACGTCGTCCTCGACGTCGAGCCGCTGGACGAGCCGTGCTTCGAGTTCCGGTCGACGGTCGTCGGCGGGCGCGTGCCGCAGGAGTACGCGCGCGCCGTGGAGGCCGGCTGCCGGGACGCGCTCGCCGAGGGCCCGCTCGGCGGGTTCCCGGTGACGGGGCTGCGGGTCACGCTCACCGACGGGGCGACGCACTCCAAGGACTCCTCGGAGATGGCGTTCCGGGCGGCGGGCCGGTTCGGGCTGCGCGAGGCCCTGCGCCTGAGCACGATGGAGCTCCTGGAGCCGCTGGTCGAGGTGACGGTGACGGTTCCGGAGGACGGCGTGGGCGGTGTCCTGGGTGATCTCGCGGCCCGCCGCGGCCGGGTGTCCGGTTCCACGGCGGAGGCGGGGACCGCGGTGATCACGGCGGCCGTGCCGCTGGCCGAGCTGTTCGGCTACGCGTCCCGGCTGCGCGGCCGGACGCAGGGGCGGGGCACCTTCACCACCCGGCCGGCCGGTCTCGCACCGGTCCCGGCCTCGGTCGCGGGGGCCCTGCCGACCCGGTGACGACACGGTCGCCGCCCGCCCCGTCCCCCTGTCGTGGGGGGCGGGGCGGGCCCCGCCCCCGCCCCCGCCCCCGCATTGAACGGTGCAGGAGGCCACTTGGGCAGGGAAAACGCAACTTCGACATGGCTCGCAGAGGCGGCTACCTTCACCGGGTCCGCGCCGGGCACCCCCGACCGAGGAGAGACGCATGCCCCATCTCGCGCTGTACACATTCGGCGTCCTGAAGTCACCTCTCGCCGATCCCGCACCTCTCACACGCGAGTTCTACGCCAGCGGTGAGGCCGTCTACCCGGAGATCAGCCGGCACCCCGGATACCTCGGGCGTGCCGAAGCGGCAGACGGTGACCGGGGCGAGCTCTTCGGCGCGGACTGGGGCGCATGGGGGGAGTTCGACGTACCGACCTGGTACGGCAAGGGCCGTACGGTGGAAACCACCGCCCTGGCTGCGACCCTCTCGCTCTGGACCGGCCTGCGCCCCGCCCTCGACGCCGTCTACACCGGTCTGCACCGTGAAGCCCTGAACAGGCGTTACGACTGGTTCGAGAGGACAGGGCACCCGAACTACGTGTGCTGGTGGGTCTCCGACGGCGTGATACCCACGTGGCGGGACGGGGTTTCCAGGCTGGAGCACCTCCACGACCACGGCTCCGCTCCGCACGCCTTCACCTTCCGCCACTCGTTCGCCCCGGAGGGAACTCCGGCCGGGGTCAAGGGGGCCGACCACTAAGCTGCGGCTTTCGGGGGTCCCAGCAGACAGGCAAGGTGAACATGTTCGAGTCGGTGCAGGAAAATCCCTACCCTGACAGCCACGTCCTCGGTGAGGGGCCCGAGCCGCACCCGCTGCTGCGGCCGGTACTGCCGCTGCTGGGACGGTGGCACGGCTGGGGGCAGGGCGAGTACCCGACGCTCGAGAAGGACTTCGCCTACGAGCAGGAGATCACCTTCAGCCACGACGGCCGCCCCTTCCTCCGCTACGAGGCGCGCGCCTGGCTGATCGACGCCTCCGGCACGCCCGTACGGCCGGCCGGGCGCGAGGCCGGGTGGTGGCGGGTGACGCCCGACGCCTCCCTGGAGGTCGTGCTCGCCCACCCCACCGGCGTCGTGGAGACGTACGTCGGACGGGTGTCCGGCGCGGAGATCGAGATCGAGACCAAGGACGTGGCACTGACCCCGCTGGCCAAGGAGGTCACCGGCACGCGGCGCCACTACACGGTCGGAGCGGGCGAGCTGACGGTCGTTCACGACATGGCCGCGGTGGGACAGCCCCTCCAGCACCACCTCACCACGCACCTGCGCAAGCGCTCCTCGTAGGCCCTGCCCTGCGCAGATCACCCGGGTGCCCCGGCACGGCTGCGGGTGCTGCGGACCGCGCCGTCGCATAGTCGGTGGCAGGCCCGAGCCGGAGGCCGTGAGCGTGGGGAGTGACCGTGGTGGTTGTGGGACGACGCGCCGCACTGGCGGCCCTGGCGTGTGCGGGGGCCGCCGGGCTCGTGCCCGGCGCCGGCGCTTCGGCATCGGCATCGGCATCGGCATCGATGGTGGTCCCGGGAATCGGCACCGGCACCGGCACCCGCACCGGCGGTCCGCGTCCGCCGGCCTCGCTCCTCGGCAAGGAGATCCGCCGACTGCCCACGTCGCGCAAGGTGCTGGCCCTCACCTTCAACGCCGCCTGGGACGATTCCGGGATCTCCACGGTGCTGGGGGAACTGCGGCGGCGCAGCCTGGCCGCCACCTTCTTCCCCACCGGAGAGTTCGCCGAAGCCGAACCGGCGGCGGTGCGCGCGATGGCGGAGGCCGGTCACGGCCTCGGCAACCACTCGTACAGCCACCCCTACTTCAAGGACCTGACCACGGCGGAGCGGACCGACGAGGTGCGTGCCGCCGATGCGGCGATCCGGAAGGCGTCCGGGGCCGAGCCGTTGCCGTTCTTCCGGTTCCCGTACAGCTCCACCACCCCCACCTCCATCGCCGATGTCAACGCGCTGGGCTACGCGGCGATCGAGTTCAGCGCCGACACCAACGGCTACCTCGGCCCGGAGGGCGGCATGAGCGTGGAGCGTGCAGTCCGGCGTGCCGTGGACGCCTTCGCCCCGGGGGCGATCATCCAGATGCACGTCGGCAGCCACGAGGGCGGTGGCGGTGTCGTCCTCGACGCCGATGCCCTCCCCCTGATCATCGACGCCGCCCGGGCCGACGGGTACGAGGTCATCGACCTGCGCGCGTTCCTCGAAGCTGCCGCCGGGGGCCGATGACGGTCGCCGTCCTGAGGCGGTCTGCGGCCTTCGACAGCCGGAAGCCCGCGATCTGGCAGGTGACCAGGGAGACGAGGACCAGGACCACGAAGAAGCGGTCGTTGATGAGTTCGGCCTGACGAGTGACTCCGGCCAGCACGATGCCGATCGTGCCCCGGGCGTTGAGGGCGAAGGCGAGGGACGAGGAGAAGAGCGGGTCCTCCCCGGCCAGGCGGGCCGCGGCCCAGACGCTGAACGTCTTGATGCCGCAGGCGAGGGTCAGGAACCACAGGAAGAACAGCGGGTCGAAGGCGCGCACCAGGTCCAGGCGCATCCCGACCAGGACGAAGAAGACGGGGATGAAGAAGGCCATCGAGAACTGCCGGATGGCCTCCCAGACGGCCGGCCCGCCCTCGGCAGCCGCCCCGGCCCCGTCGGCCGGCCCGTCGCCGTCGGCTCCCTGGTCGCCGCGGGCGGCGCAGACTCCCGCCATCAGCGCGCCGAAGACCGCGTTGATACCGAGGCCCAGGCACAGCAGCACCATCACGCACAGGAAGATCAGCCGGAACGCCACCGGGCTCTGCCGGGCGACGATGTTGGCGCGATGACCGGCGACGCGGCGGAAGAGGCGGGCTCCCCGGGTGAGGCTCCCGGCGAAGAACAGCAGGCTGACCGCGGTGAAGTACGCGGCCGTCGGCGCGACCGCGGTGGTGCCGATGACGTCCCACAGGCCGGACGGGTGGCCGGTGCCCGAGCGGGCGAGGCCGAGGACCACCGCGAGGACGACGTAGAGGATGACGTCCTCGACCACCGCGACCATCAGGACGATCCGGCCGAAGGCGGTGTCCATGATCTTCAGGTCCATCATGATCCGCGAGATCACCGGGATGGCCGCGACCGCCATCGCGAGTCCCACGACGAGTGCCGCGGTCACCGTGGAGCCCGCGGGGCCGGAGAACACGCCCGGGAACAGCGTCGCGATGCCCGCGCCCGCCGCGAAGGGCGCGAGGAGTCCGGCCGCCGCGACGATGGTGCCGGTACGCCGTTCGCGGCCGCCGGCCCGGATCCGTAACTCCGCACCCGCCAGGAACATCAGCAGCAGCTGCCCCAGTTGGTAGATCGCGTCCAGGGCGCTGGTCACCGCCCCGGAGGCGGGGAACAGGGCGGCCCGGGCCCCCGGGGCGAGCAGCCCGAGGAGCGAGGGGCCCAGCAGGATGCCCCCGACGACCTCGCCGATGACCGGTGGTTGCCGCAGAGCGCCGAAGAGGTACCCGCAGCCGTGCGCGGCGGCGCAGATCACGGCGAGCGCCGCGAGCAGCCGGATCGTGTCGATCGCCGTCATCCTCGTTCCCTTCGCCGTTGCCGGGGGTGCGGGTCCGGGCGGCAGGTGGCGCGTACCGCCCCTCCCTCACACGTGGCCCCGAGGGGGCACCGTTCAGTCGTGCGTCGGGTGCGGAAATATCGGTGCGCTCCGGGCCCACGGACCGCGTAATGTCGCCCTGTTGATCTCAGGGAGAGGACATTCATGCAGGTCAGATCCAGGCGCGGCTTCCTTGTCGCGGCCGCGGCCATCACCGCGTCGGCGTCGGCATCGGTCGGCGCCTGCCGTCGCGGGGACGGTGCGAGCGGTGATCCGCTCGACGTGTCGGTGCCTGCGGATCTGCCCGCGGCACGGGAATCCGTGGCCGCCGACGGCACCACGATCGTACTCGGCGACCCGGCCGCTCCGCTCGCCGTCCGCTTGTACGAGGACCTGAGCTGCCCGGCCTGCGCCGATTTCGAAACGGAGGGAACCGCCCCGTACCTGAAGCGGGCGGCCCGCAACGGCGCGCTGCAATTGCAGTTCACGCTGGGGTCCTTCCTCGGTCCTGGATCGAAGTTCGCCGCGAACGCACTGCGCGCGGCGGTGGATCAGGGCAGGTTCGCCGAGTACCACGAACTTCTGTACCGCCACCAGGCCGCGGTCCGAAAGTCCGGGGGCTTCACTCGGGACCGGCTGCTGGGGCTGGCGATCAAGGTCGAGGGTCTGCGCGGCCCGGAGTTCGACGCGGCCGTGCTGGACACGAAGTACCGGGACTTCGTCGAGGCCGCCGACGACGCGATGAGCAAGTCGCCCGCCAAGGGAACCCCGACGATGGCGATCAACGGAACCCTGGTGCCGTCGGGCAGCCGCGCGTACTACACCGACCGCAGCAGCCTGTCCCGGCACCTGAAGAAGGTGGCCCGGGCCCAGGTGCAGTAGCGGGATCCCCCGCGTGGGGCATGGGCTGGACGTCTGCGGATGTCGCCCGGGCAGTTCGCCGCTGCCGGCCCCGGGTGGTGCCTCGCTCGGCGAACACCGCAGGAGATTGGTGATCAAGCAACGCTCCGTCACGCCGGAACGGGCTGTCGGTGGACAATCCGCGTGCGCCGGTTGATCAGGGTGGGGAACACTGTGCCGATGAGCTCTGCAGCCTCCCGGACAGCGCAGGAACGGGCCCTTCGGCATGTCGCGGAACTGGCGTCGGGCCCTGCGATGGACCCGGCATTGCGGGTGACCCTCAACTTCCACCCGGACCGTCTGCTGCACGGCAAGCCGATCCTGGACGCCATGGCCGAGGGCGGCGTCTACCACTCGCAGTTCGTCACTGGGACGAGCAACGGCGGACTGACCGCGCATCCAGGCGGCGACCGGTGGCGTTGGGAGAGCCGGATCTTCGACGGGGCGTACAACGAAGCGACCGCTCATGAGCGGCCCGTCTACGGAGCGTTGAACTTTCGTCGCAAGCCGGTCGGCGGGGCGCCGCGGTTCGGCTCGGCGCACTTCCGGCTGACGGCCCGGACGCTGACGCGGACCACGTTCTGCTACCCGGACAGTTTTCTCGAACCGTCGAACTTCGGTGTCGCGGCCCGCATGGGGCTCATCGAGCTTGCTTTCGCCGATCGCCAGGACGAACTGGACGATTACATCGAGGCGCAAGTGCACGGGCCGGTCCGGCTGCACTGCCATGTGGAGGCGCTGGTCCTGGACCCGTGCTACCGGAGCACGACGGTCGAGGACGCGGCTCTGCGTCTCGGCTGCCCGGTGGAGTGGCACCCCGGCTTCCGGCTCAGGGTTGAAGAACTCCGACGTCACCCCGGCTACCGAAGCCAGGAGTACGTCGACTTGGGCACGCAGATCGCGGTCGACGGCGTGCTCGATCCTCGAACCGTCGGAAATGCTGCACGCGCCGGCCTCTACGACCCCCAGGCGGTCAAGAAGGTCTGGCACTACCTGGCACGATTCGGGGCCCTCGGGAACGCCACGGGCAGATCGTCGACACCGGCACCGATGGAGGGGGCTGCAGCGGACGGCCTTCGTTGAGGGTCTGGTGCCCGACGGGTTGTGGGTTTTGTTCCGGGCGGTGAGACCGCAGATCCCCACGAGGCAAGTGGTGGCCCTGAGCGAGGTGCGCGCATGCTGTGCGGGCGGCTTGGCGCCGCGCGCGCTCTTCCCCCACCGGTGGCATCGTTCTAACGTCGTGTCATGAGCAGTGTGCGGATCGACCGTTCGGGCCCCGACGTGGTCGACGTGGTGCTTCGCGAGGAAGTCGGGCCGCTCGTGTTCGCTGCCAGGCGTTGGCCCGGGGAGGTGTTCGGGTCGCTCGCAGCCGGAGCCCTGTACGGCGCCCCGGTCTATCTGGCCATGGCGGTTCTCGAGCAGGGGCCCGGCCGGATCTGGGCCGCGGTCGGGGTCGCCGCGGCGGTGGGACTCGTCGTCAACACGTTCGTGATCTTGTACGGGGCTTTCCGGGGCGTGACCCGGGTGCGGTTTTCGCCCGCGGCCGCCCCGGACACCATGACCCTCGTCCGGGGCTCCCACACGGGCCGGCCGCGGCCACTCGCCGACGTACAGCAGATCTGGATCGACCACTCCATCATGGAGTCGCACGAGGGGGACCGGAAGCCGGTGTCCGCCAAGATCGCCCTGTGCGTGCTTCTGAAGAACAGCCGCCGGCTCCGGCCCATGCCGCTGCTCCCGTGGACAACCGACACCACGCCCGTCTTCCAGGAACTGGAGCAGATACTCGCCCCCGCCGCCATCCAGGTGGACCTGGTCGTCCAGCGTCGTGTGCAGTCCCCTCCGTGGATGGCCCTGGGTCACGGCGGCTCGACCGGCGGCGGAGGCTGACAGGGGGTTGGGGGCGCGCGGGCGGGCTGGTAGAACCGGTCCATGCGACCACGGCCCGGGGAAGTGCTGCACTTCTCGGAAGACCCGACGATCACCCTGTTCCGCCCGCACATCGCGGCCACCGCCCGGCACCCGGAGGCTGTCGTATGGGCCGTTGACGCCGCGTAGGCTCCCGACTACTGGTTCCCCCGCGAGTGCCCCCGCGCGATGGCGTGGACCACGCCCACGACGGCCGCGAGCGACACGGAACACATCATCGGCCCTGGCGGCGGCCGGCGGGTCCACGCGATCGAGTACAGCTGGGTGGAACGCTTCCTCAACGTCGAACTCTTCGCCTACCGCCTCCCCGCCGGCCCCTTCCGCCCCATCGGCGAACCCGTGCCCCACGCCCACGTGGCCACCGACCCCGTCGAGCCCCTGGGACCCGCCGAACCCGCCGGCGACCTGCTGCGCCTGCACCGGGACGCCGGCATCCAGCTCCGCGTCCTGGACAACCTGTGGGGCTTCTGGGACGCCGTCACCACCAGCACCCTGGGCTTCGGCGGCATCCGCCTGCGCAACGCCCTCCCCCGCCCCGGCGCCCACACCCCCGGAGCGTAAAGCCACACGAACCGGGCGGCGGCCGGCCGTTCGGGGAGCCTGCCCAGCCCGACGCTCGGCTTCAGTACACGGCTATCCGCCGTAGCAGGAGCCGTCCGGCGCCGTGTCCGGGCCCGTTCCGGAGAGGTAGAGCAGGGCGAGCACACCGGCCGCCACGAACAGCGCCACCCATTTCACCTCGGCGTCCGTTTCCTCCGGCAGGAGCGCCACCAAGCCGGACTGGAGGACCACGAGCAGCATAGTCATGCCGAACCAGGCGAACGGCATGACCGTCACGAGTCCCGCATGGGTCGGTGCGTCCATACCGTGCGGGCAGTCCGCCCACCTCTGCGTCGCCAGGGCGCCTCCCAGCACCGTGATCACCACGGCGAGAAGCGGCCCCGTCACGTACCAGCCCAGGCCCGGCTGCCTGCTCTTCCCCGATGCCGTCATCCGTGCCCGACCTCTCCCTTTTCGATCTCATGTACGAGATCACACACGTCCCTGATCTCCGCACGGTTCCAGCCTCCGTGGCTGAACAGCAACGCCACGGGGTCCAGCCGGGAGGGGGTTCGCACCTCCGGCAGCGCCTGGTGGTGAGGCCCTGACGGCCCGGAAGGTCAGCGGGCGCGGTGGTCGGTCGGCATCGGGGAGGGGGCCTCGGTGGCCCAGGTGGAAGCGCTTGGTACCCGAGGTCTTGTCCTGCACCGGGTGTTCGGCCCACCAACGGCGGAAGTCCGCGCTCTTCATCGACAGTTCGCCGATCAGGCTCGCCAACTCGGGGTCGTCGGGGTGCCGGCCCGCGTCCATGTGGAGGTAGGCCACATTCCCGCGGGCGCAGGACGGCCAGTCCGCATACAGCTCCCAGGACGTCTCGTCGAGGAAGGTGATCCGGGCGATGTTGCGCTCCGCGCGGTCCAGGGCCGCGTAGTCATCGAAGAGTGCGACCGCCGCCGCATTCCAGGCCAGTACGTCCATGCGCCGGCCCATCACCATCGCCGGCATGTCCACCAGATCGTCCAGCAACCTCTGGAGCATGGGGCGCACGCGTTGCGGCTGGGCCTGGCGCCGGGGAACGTTCCGGGCGGAGGACTGCGGTCGGGCGAGGCGGTGCAGGTGCCGTGTCGCATCCCCGTCCAGCCGCAGTGCGCGGGCGAGGGCGTCGAGTACCGCGCCCGAGGGGTTGGGCACGCGGCCCTGTTCCATCCGCGTGTTGTAGTCGACGCTCACTCCGGCGAGCTGCGCGATCTCCTCGCGGCGCAGGCCCGCGACCCGGCGCCGGCCTCCGAAGTCCGGCAGGGCGACGTCTTCAGGGTGCAGGAGTGCGCGGCGGGATCCGGGTTGGCGGCATCGAACATCTCGGTGACGATGTAACCCGGGCTGACCGAGTTGACCCGGATGCCGCGCTCGGCGAGATCACTGCCCCGTGCGGGCCAGAGCGTGGACGGCGGCCTTGGTGGCCGCGTACACGGGTGCGACGGCCAGGCTTCGGTGCAGAGTCCACGAGGCGTTGATCACGATGGAACCGCCGCCCGCCGCGTCAAGGAGCGGCAGAACCTTCTGGACCGTGAAGAACACCCCCTTGAAGTTGACGTCGACGCTGCGATCGAAGTCCTGCTCCGTGACCTCGCCACTGCGCTGGAACACTCCGACCCCGGCATTGGCGAACACCCCGTCCAGCCGTCCGTGGCGTTCACGGATCAGGGCGGCCAAGCGGTCGAAATCGGTGAGGCTGGCGGAGTCGGCCCGGACGGTGAGCAGCCGGGCACCCCGGTCGGACACCTCGGCCAGTTGTTCGGCCGCGCGGTCGAGGCGGGCGTCGTCACGGCCGGTGATGACGACCTCGGCGCCGGCCTCCAGGAGCAGACGCGCGGTGGCCAGGCCCATCCCACTGGTTCCGCCGGTGATCAGGACGACACGGTTACGGAAGTCGGTCACATCAATGTTGTTGTCGGTCATGACCACAGCCTCGCCACCAGCCCCCAGGCCAACCAGGCCCAGATCAACCTGGGTCTCCTGGGGGCACGCAGCCTCGGCCGTCCGGCAAGGAGGACCTGCTGCCCGGCCCGTGGGAACTGGACGTGTGGCTGCGCGAGGGGCAGTGGAAGCCCGATGGGGTGATCTCGCTGTCCAATCTCCACTCGGTCCGCCCTTGGGAACCCGGACTGGGCGTGTCCTTCATCGACGGGATCTGCAGAGGCAGGTTCACCCTCCCGGAGCGCCCGATTCACCGGCGAAACGCCACTGCACACCCGCGGTCCGTCCCCAAGCCCGGAACAGACCCCGCCCGGGGAAGCCCACGCCACACGCGCCGAAGGCGCGCCGCGGTCCGGGTCGAGCACCTCCCGCGCCCCCTCAACCGGTGGTTTCACCGCGTGAGGACCACGAAGGCCGGGGCGGCACCCCTAGCTTCGGGTGTGCCGACGGCCCGGGGAGGCCACCGGCACCACCACAGAGGGGAAAACTGCACATGCCCATGAGCAAGAAGACCCGCGCAGCCGTGTGGACCAGCGTCGCCCTCGGGCTCATCGCCGGCGGAACATGGGCGGGAACAGCGGTGGCCGCACCCCCCGGCTCCGCGAAGGTGACCGCCCCCTACGCGCAGGCCGCGGCCGTGGTCAACGCCAACGGCAGCGTCAACCGGTCCAAGGGCATCGAAGCCGTCACCAAGCCAGCGGCGGGCCACTACTGCGTCGAGCTGGAGGACAAGGACCTCGACATCCGCAAGCTCGTCCCCAACGCCACCCTGCAGTACATCAGCTTCGAATACGACATCCGGATCTCGATGTGGCCGCACCCCTCGTGCGGGACGCGCACCGACACCTTCCTCGTCATCACCGGAAAGCCCGGCGTCTACGAAGACGCCTCCTTCTCCATCGTCGTCCCCTGACCCCCTCCCCCAGGGCTGCCGCCGGCCCCAACCGTTCCGCGGCCGCTCAGCCGGCGGCCGCGGCCGGCCATCCCGACCTGATCCGGTACCGGCGACGCGCAATCGAGCGTCACAAGCCTGCGAGGGCGATCAGCTGGTACATGCCTGTGGTCGGCAGGTTGGGGTTTGCGGCTGCGGTGGCCGCCACAGATTCCGCCGGATCGGCCAGCAGCCGCGTCAGCTCCTCGGCCGGAAGCCTGGGATGGGCCGCGATGGTGCGGCGCACCATGTGGTCGGGGTCGGCTGCCAGGCGGCGCGCGAGTTCCACGGGCAGGTCGGGGTCGCGCGGGGCCAGCTGCCTCATTCTCGGGTCAGCATCCGTGGCCAGGCGTCGAAGCACGTCTGCCGGAAGGGGGAAGTCGTCGGCCGGACGCCATCGGACCACCTTGTCCGGGCGGAAGGTCCGGTCGATGCGCTCGGCGGTGTCGGGATCGATCCGGTCCCGGGCGTGGAGGGCCATCGCGGTACGGACGCTGCTCTCCTCGTCGTCGAGCAGTCGGGCAACGAGCGGCGGCGGGAGCTGCTCGGACATCGCTGCCGAGGCGCGGAAGCAGACGTATGGCGAGTCCACGTACGGCAGGGGGTCGGTCGTCACCCATGGCAGGCGCAGTGTCCGGAGCTCCGCGCGGGCTAGCTCGCCCAGGATTTCCCGTTCGAGAGCGTCGTCGTCCAGGGCTTCGTGGTCCTCGAGCCAGTCCAGTGGGGGGACTTCGGACAGGATCCGTGCATGGATCGCGGCTCGAGTCGGCTCCGGGGTGTCCTGACGGGCGAAGATACGGAGCGCAACGCGCTGGTTGGGATCCTCGGCGAGCTTGTCGCGCAACTCCGGTGACAGGTCCGGGTGTTCCGCGAGTTCCGCGCGTACGTCATCGTCCGGGTCCTCGGCCAGCCGGCGGGCGGCGGCGGTGTCCAGCGTGCAGTGGCGTACCGCCCCGGCGCGCGTGACCGGGTCGGCCAGCAGCTCCGGAACGAGGTCTACCGGCGGAACGGGATGGGGAATCCGGCGGAAGTAGGTCGCGCAGGCCGCTGCCCGTACGGAGTCGTCGGGATCTGTCAGCAGCGTTCGACGCACCGGTTCCGGGGCCGTCGTCCACCACTGGGCAAGCGTCGCCCGGACTTTCGGGTTCTCGTCCGCCGCGAGCCGGGCCCGCAGGTCTGCCGGCACGTGATCGCTCTCCGCCAAGTGCTCGCGAACCTGCGGGTCGGCGTCGCCGAGCAGCCGTTCGAACAGCCCTCGCGGTGCGCCGTCCGCAGCAACGGCCAGAGCCCTGCGAATTGCGGGATCCGGGTGCTCGGCGAGCATCATCCGGAAGGCCTGTGGGAGGCGGCGGTTGAGGGCGAGCGAGTGTGTGAGCCAGTGATCGTCCATGGCAATGATCTCGGCGATCACGTCATCGCTCAGGTCCGGCCGCTTGGCCACCTCGCCGAAGCCCGTGCGATGACCGAGGAGGCGGCGCACGAGTTCGGACGGCAGGGACGGGTTCTCCGCCAGCCCGTCCACCACCCCGTCGAGATGCACCGGCGGCGGTATGGCGTCCGACATGGCAAGCGACCCTTCTGCCTCAGTGATCCGACCACCGAGTTTCTCACGCGGTTTCGTTGGGGAACCGGGCGATCAGATGGTTCCGGCAGGCGCCTTCCCCACACTCACCGGAAGGAACGTCGTGCAGGACCAGGCGTCCGGCGGCAACACCCTCACGATGTGCTTCCACGCCGTACGCCGGATCGCTCGTGACCCCATGGCTCACACCAGGGCGGCCTCTTGTGCAATGACGACGGCGACCAGGACGAGGAGCCAGGGCGATGCTCCCGAGTCGGGTCCCACCAGGGCCAGTACGAGAGTGACCGTGAGCATCACGACGTCGCCGGTGATCATCACCAGGCGCGCGCCGAACCGGTCACCGACGGCACCACCCAGCAACAGCAGCAGGGTGCGTGGAAGCGTGATGGCGGTCAGGACCAGAGCACCCGTCCCACCACCGTGGGCACTGGCCGCCCAGCCGAGCGCGAAGTACAGGACGGCATCACCGAACAGCGAGGCACGGGTGCCGACGAGCCAGACGAGAAAGACGCGAGGAAGGGCCGGGCGCTGAGACGGGCCGGGCGGTGTCGAGGGATGCCATGGGCGCTGACGCCAAGGCCCTCGAGCAGGTCGAGGGCAAGCGTCCGCCTGAGCCGGGCCGGTCCGCGGCGCCGTGCTTTGTCGGCGGTGTCGAAGCCGAAGCTCAGCCGGTCGACCGGGCCTCTTCGGGGGACGGCGCTTTGCATTGTTGCGGTCCAGCCGCCCCGGCGGAACAGAGGTCAGAGACGACGTTCGGGCGCGACAGCTTCCGCTCGCCCGTCGGCCCGGCCACGCCGAACACGCCAGTTCCACACGGTGTGTGCCACGAGGGCCACGGCGACGACGCATGCTGCGACGCGAGTCGCGTTCCAGGTCATGTCGAAAACCGGCCCCTGCGAGTCCGCCTCTACGTTCAATCGCTGGGTCGCCTCGAAGAAGGCGATGAACGGGACGAGCAGACGGAACAGAAGGCCACCGATTCCGGGCGTGCGCGCTACGTTCCCCATGAGTCCCACAGGCGCACCGAACACAAAAGCGGCTATTCCCCATACGAGAATCTGCCCCCCGCTGGAGGCGCCGGATTCCAACTCCATTCCAGCCGGAACAGAGGGGGCGGATTCCATTCCTGCCGGAATGATGGGATTCATATCCTTGAAAATGTAGTAGGTGACCACGCCGATGGTCAATCCCACAGACGCCAGCAATGCCGACTCAATTTTGGGTCGGCGGGAATAGCCCACCAGAAATGCGTAGCAGGCCCACGGCCAACCACTCGAAAAGACAATGCCCGTGGCGACGCAAACGGGATTGTCCCATTTTCCGGCAACGGGGCCCACCAGGCCGAGCAGCAAACCCGCTCCGAGAGACAAAGCGACCGGCACCATGTGGGCACGTGTGAAGCGTGTGATTGTTCTACCCCCGTTCAGTGGGTGAGTCCGAGTTGGAGGTGGCACCACTCCGAGGCTGCACGGGCGACCGAGCAGCCCCGGAGTGACTCACCAACCTACCGCACCCTAGGAGGAGTTACTGATTGGTGCGGGCGACCAGAACCTAGTCGACGCTGTAGTAGGTGGAGCAGGTGTAGGCGAGACCCGCAGTGAGGTTCGCGTTAGAGGTGTTCCCGGCCGCGGCCCACACCCGACGCGTACTGCCCGCGAGCTTCACCGTGGACGAGTGCCCCTTGGTGTTCTGATAGTAATTCGAGTAGCAATACTTGTTGATCACCCCGGGGCTGACCTCTCGCGCGTACCAGCCGTAACACCAGTTGCCACCGGTGGACGGGCTGATGCACGCCTGCGACTGCGCGCCGAAAGAGGCTGCAGCAGCATCCATCTTGAATGTCACCACACCCCATTCGGAGGGGTTGCCCAGCTCTGCAGGCGGCTGAGTGCCGTCCCCGCGATGGTGGACGGTGACGGTGGCTCCGGAGGCGCTGGCGGCTGCAGACGCATCCGCGGTGGCCGGCGTCGCGAGGCCGACAGCCGCAATGGCTGCGCCCGCGATGGCGAAAGCGATGGACCTACCGGCAATCTTCATGAATTCCCTCCCTGATTCCCCCTGTTGGGAACGAGAGAGATCCTTCACGGGTCCGCACTTGCCGGCAAAGGAATATGGCGCCGTTGACTGAAAACCGCCGTGCCCGAATCATGTGGCATCGTCTGGATATTTCTAGATCGCCTATCGCCTGACCTAAGATGATTAGTCGGAAAAAGTTGCCCAGTCCGACACTTCAGACATCCATCGCCTTCAGTGTTGATCGATGGCTGATACCTACCGCTTCTCCTGGCCCATGGCGCCGGTGTGCGCACCTGTCGCGTTCGCGCGATCCCGGCCGCAAACGACCGCCGCGAAGAGCCCGCCGTGAAGAGACCGCCCGAAGGCGCCGCCGACACCCCGTCAAGGAATGGCCCCTCCCCCACCGTGCCCGGACGGGTCGGCTCAACGGCCGCCGGGCAGTATGTGTGAGACTCCCTCTGAATGATCACTCGGGGGGAGTTTCGCGTTGAACGCGCTGTTGAAGAGGGTGTGGATCGGGCTGGCCGCGACCTTGATCGTGAGTCTGGCCGCCGTGGTCCTGCCTGACCAGATCCAGATAAACGACGACGGGCGCATCCACCTGGGCGCGCCCGCGCCGTCGCCGTCAACGGCGGCGCCCGCACCGGAGTCCACGTCACCGCCCCTCACACGGGACGCCGTGGACGAGGCGATCCGGACCGCGGTCAGCGCGGCGGGGCTCGACCCGGCGCAGGGCCGCCCGATCGGCGCGGCCGGTGCCGACTCGAACAAGACGGGCTGGATGGCCGTCCGCGAGCAGACCGCCGCGCAGTCGGACATGAACGCGATCTGCGCCGACCTGGAGCGCCAGGGCTGGACGCTGAACCCGAACGGCGACCGCCCGGAAGCCTCCCGCAGCTACAAGCGCGGGGGCTGGTACCTGCTGGTGAGCACGCGCGGGAAGACCCAGGCGCCGTCCACCACCTCCGCCTTGACCGACTCTCAGACCTACCTGACCGTGACCGGGCTCCAGCTGAACCTTTCCGACCTCCCCCTCCCCGAGATCACCGTCCGCATCGGCTGACCCCTCACTCCGGGCCGGACGATGTCCACGGCGGACAGCTGTCCGCTGGGCGCGGCGCGGACGTCCTCGCCCCGGAGGTCGCCGCTGCGTTCCACTGGGGCCGGCCCCGTGGGGAGCGCACCGCGATGTCCGGGACGTCGCGGCCGGCCCATCGCCCCGGCCGGGTCGGAAAGTTCGGCGAGCGTCTCCGCGGCCTGCGGGGGCCCGACCGGGAGCCTCAGCGTCACCAGGTGCCGCCCTCCTCGGCCGTGCTCTTTACGTGCCCGTGCCGTCGCGGTTACCTGGAGGGCACAGGTACGAGCCACGGGGGCGGGCATGGCGGGCTGGCACGGGGGGTGGGTACGCGGGATCCGGCGGACCGCGGTGGCGTTGGCCGCGCCGCCGCTGACCGCGGCCCTGGCGTTCGGGGTGGCCCGGCAGTCGGCGTACGGGTCGCTGGGCAACTGGGGGTTCTTCCTCGGCGGGGTGCTCCTCCCGCTGGTCCTGCTCGGCTGGCACGCCGCCGTCGCCGCGCGGCGCGAGGCCTCGCTGATCGCGCTGTCCGCCCTCCCTGCCGCCCTCGGCGCCATCCTGGCACTCGCCTCCGTGGGGCACAGCACGCTGGAGGACCGGGGCGTCGAGATCAGCTGCGTCGTGCTGAAGGTCACCGAGCGCACCGAGACGGAAACCTCCATGGACGCCGAGGGCCACTGGACCTCCACGACCCGGACCTCGTACGACCACCGCCTGGACTGCCCCGCGGGCGGCCCGGAGTACCTCAACACCCCCTCGCGGCTCGCGAAGGAGGGCGAGTCCCTGGCGGTGGTGCACGACCCGCAGGGCAAGGTCTCCCCGCGGGCCGCCGGGGACGTACACGGCCGGGGCATGCGCACCGCAGCCGCGGTGGCGGTCGGGACGGCGGTGCTTCTGGGGCTGGCCGGCGGGATCCGGGAGGCGTACGAGAAGCGGCGCCGCAGCCCTCGGCGGCCGACAGGGCGGTGAAGGCCCGCCCGCGGACCGGCTGGCCGTCACCTTCCGCGGCATGACCGCCCGAGCTGACGAGGTCCGGTCCGAGTGCCACTGGGGCAGCCCGGAGGAGCTCGGAGACGGAGGTGGAGGGCGTACGGACCGGACTGGCCGCCTGGCTCGTGCGCGAGGCCCCCGCACGCCTCCGCGCCTGCGGCGCACCCGCCGAACTCCGGGACGCCGTACGCCTGCTCGGCCTCGCCCACGCCGACCGCTGGGACGGACCCGCAGGCACCGCGCCACCGCTACGCCTGACGCGGCCGCCCCGGCCCACCCCACCGCCCACCGCCCACGGCCCACGGCCCCTGCTGCGGCAACGGTGACCGTGAGGCGGCCGCCGCCGGGCCGTTTCAGGCCAGGACGTTCACGGCCCGGGCAACGACGAGTCCCAGGATCATGAGGGAAAGGATGGACTGGAGAGTCATGACGCTCTTGGCCCAGGGGGCGAGTGGCATGACGTCGGTGGGGCTCAGCGCGGTGGAATTGGTGAACCCGAGGTAGAGGTAGTCGATGTAGTGGGGGCGCCAGTGCGGGGCGTTCAGTTCGGGGCTGAGCTGTTGCGGAAAGTCGAGCGCCGGCGTGGGGGGCATGTGGTGGGCCCGGGCGGCCGGCCCGCCGCTGTCGAGTTCGAAGTACAGGAGGGAGAAGGCGAGGACGGTGGAGGCCCAGACGCTGCCGCCGGCCAGCAGGAGGGCATTGGCCGAGTTGGTCTCGCTCCCGCCGTGGATGAGATCGTCGATCAGCTGGACCGTCGACCAGATGGCGCTGCCCACGAGTACGACGACCAGGGCGATCGCCACTGAGCGCAGGACGGTGGAGCGGCGGCTGATCCGGCCGGGGTCTCCCGAGATCAGGGCCACCAGCAGGAGGCCCTCGGCGACGGGAAGCGCCCAGCGGGGTCCGAGGCGCAGGTCGTCGGGGAGCAGCAGGGTGAGTACCGCCGAGGCGACGACCGCTGCGGCCAGCGGCCAGCGGCTCTCGGTGCGGACAGTAAGTCTCGGCCCCGGCTCGCGCGCGCTCGTACGGTCCGTTTCGGCGGGTTCCCGTCCGGTCACGGCCGATCGCTTCCCCGGTCCGGCGGCAGGTCAGATCGCATGTGCCGTCGGGCTCATGCCGCGTCGGCGGCGCGGACGGTGCCGGTCGCCCTTGATGTCGGGTTCATGTGCCGCTCCTCGCTGGTGAAGGCGTACGGGCCGGCTGCCCGGGCGGGCTCGACGGCCGGGCCCGGACCGGCGCGCATCGACCTGAGCGTGCTCGATGACTGATCCACGACCGATCCCCACCTTCAGGGTGATCCACCTCACACCCCGCCACAACTCCAAGCCGCATGGCGCCCTGTCGACGAATACGTGAGGACGGGGGCGGGACAGCGCGATCGGGCGCTGTGCCGTGTTCCTCGGGTGAACTCCTGCGCCTCGCGCGGGCTTCGACGGCCGGTCGGAGCAATACGTGGCCCTCGCACCTCACGGGTCGTGACCGAAGGAATTCGGCTGGTAGCAATTAGGTGAATTCCTGACTGAATTCCCGTCAATAAGCCTCCGCTTCATATCTCGATTTGATAACAACCCACCCTCGAAGGACTGGACCATTGCGGAGCGACGCGCGTAACTGGCCTGTATTTATTGAGAGTTGATTGTTCGTCAAATCAGGCCGATAGGTAACGGAATGATTTCTCGGGGCGCGCCCCCGTTTGTCCGAATTCTCCTCCGCATTCGTCTGGCAGGCTTCCGCGCACCCAGTCTTCCGACAACGATTTGAGGTGCCCATGACAGGACGTCGCAGACGGCCTGCCGCCGCCGACCACCGCCGCAAACCCCGGCGGTTGATACTCGTCACCGCCGCCACCGCAGCGGCGGGGCTGATAGCCGCAGGCATCGCCTATTCCGGAATCGGCGACGGCGCCCAGGCGGCGGCGCCCGTACAGGCCGCCGCCGAGGCACCGGCCGCCGCGCCCGCGCGCGACCAGGAGCCCGAGCCGATCGCGGCCGCGCCCTCCAACGAGACCGCGCGCGGCATGATCTTCGACGGGCTGGAGGCCGCGCCCAAGGGCGACAAGTGCGTGGGTGTCTACCGCACCACCGCCGGGCTGTGCACGCACGGCCCCGACGCCCCGCCCAAGGGCGTCGACATCACGAAGGACATCGAGCCGGCCGTCAAGGAGACTGCTCCGGCGGCCGATCCGGCCAGCCCCGCGGCCGCCGACCCGGCCAGCAAGGAAGGCGGCGGGCGTCCTCAGGACGCGCCCGCGGCCGACGCCTCGGCCGCCAAGGCCTCCGCGCCCGAACCGGCGGCCGCGGCCGGCAGCCAGAACGTCGCCGCCGGCCCCGCGGGCCAGACCGTCCAGTGCGACGGCGACGGCAGCACCGGCAACCGCGTACAGGTCGTCTACGTCCACGCGCCCGGCAAGGACCGCTACTCCGAGTACGTCGCCTCGTTCCGCAAGTGGGCCGCCGACGCGGACCTCATCTACTCGGCGAGTGCCAAGGAGACCGGCGGAGTACGTCACATCCGCTATGTGACGGCCGCCGACTGCACCCCGACGGTGCTCAACATCGAGCTCCCGGCCTCGGCGCTGGCCGAGTTCAGCGCGACCAACAACGCGCTCGCCGGCAAGGGCCTCGACCGTCGCGACCGCAAGTACATGATCTTCGCCGACACCCAGGTCTACTGCGGCATCGGCACGTTCGCGGGCGACGAGCGGCCCGGCCAGGCCAACCAGAGCAACTTCGGCCCCTCCTACGGGCGTACGGACTCCGGCTGCTGGGGCGGTCACACCGCCGCGCACGAACTCGGCCACAACCTGGGCGCGGTCAACAACAGCGCCCCGAACACCAGCCGTGGCGCGCACTGCACCGACGAGTACGACGTGATGTGCTACTCGGACACCCCGTACTACCCGCAGATGCGCAACATCTGCACCAACCAGGCGGCCGAGAACATCCTGGACTGCAACCACGACGACTACTTCCACACCAGTCCCAAGCCCGGCAGCTACCTGGCCACGCACTGGAACATCGCCGACAACCAGTTCCTGATGAAGAACAAGGGCGGTGGCGGCACGGACCCGGGTCCGAACCCGAACCCGACCCCGACGCCCACCAAGAAGCCCACGCCGACGCCGACCAAGAAGCCCACCGGCGGTCCGACCGTGACGGCGGCCCAGATCCAGTCCGACTCCGTCGTCGTGAGCTGGCCCAAGGTCGACGGCGCCTCCTGGTACGCGGTGCAGCTGAACGGCAAGCACCTGACGTGGGTCCAGTCGCAGGTGCTCCGCATCTACAACCTGCAGCCGAACACGGCGTACAAGGTCACCGTCTCGGTCCGCGACAGCGCCGGCCGTGACAGCGGACCCGGCAAGGCAGCGTCGTTCCGTACGACGGGCGCGGGCGGCGGCGCGACCACCCCGGGCACCCGCTACGTGCTCGGCAACGGCAGCACCGGCATGGCCGCGGAGGTCTGGGGCGGCCGCACCGCCGACGGCACCGTGCTCGTCGGTGGCCGCACCAACGGCTACGCGCAGCAGCAGTGGTACTTCGACGACGCGGGCAGCGGCCAGGTGCGCATCAAGTCCGCGGCCACCGGCAAGTGCCTCCAGCCGGGCGGCACCCCCGCCGCGGGCATGTGGGTCTCCCAGCAGTCCTGTGGCAACGGCAACAAGGCGCAGGCCTGGAAGCTGACGTCGCGCGGTGCCGCGGTGACCGTGACGGACGCGAGCGGCGGCTTCGCCCTCACCGTCAGCAGCCGCCCCTACTACGGCTACTGGCTGCTGGACCTCCAGCGTGCCGACGGCCGCGCGACGCAGGCCTGGACCCTGCAGAAGTCCGGCTGATCACTGCCACGGCGCAGCACCACCTGACGCCCTGACGGCGTGTAACCACCCCGGCGGACGGCCGCACGGCGCGGCCGTCCGCCGGTACCCCTCATCTTGACCGGAGCACCCCGACGATGCGCATACGAATCGTTTTCTCGGCCGCCTTGGCCGCACTCGGCCTCATGTTCCTGCTCCCCGCCGCGGCCCATGCCCACGGCGACACCGTGAAGGTGGTGGTGACCGGGCAGCGGGAGGGCCGTGTCACCGCCGACGTCACCTGGGAGAACGACGGGGACGCCGTCGACGAGGCCGTCGCCGCGACCGTGAACGCGGTCAGCGTCGACGGCACCCGCACCTTGGGGCCCTATCGCCTGGTCCGCGATCCCGCCGCGGCGCCGGCGGGCTGGACCACGGCCGAGGCGCTGCCGCCGGGTTCGTGGAAGGTCGGCATCGACGTGGGCTTCCCGGCCCTGGGACACGGTGAACTCGAGGTGGCCGTACCCGTGGTGGACCCGGCTCCGGTCGCCTCCGTGACGCCTCCCGTCATCCCGTCCGCGGCGCCCACGTCGGCTCCTTCGGCTGCTTCGCCGGCCTCCCCCGCTTCGGCCCCGGCCGCGTCCTCCGCGCAGGCCCCGGACCCGGCCGCCGACTCCCAGGGGTACGCCGTCTGGTGGACGACCGCGGGTGTCGCGGTGACGGCCGTGGCCGGTGCGGCCGTGGGTCTCCTGCTCCGCCGCCGCCGGCGCGTGCGGCTGGACCGGCTCGGCTAGCCTCGGTCGGCCAGGCTCCGGGTCACCAGGCTCCCGGTCGTCACCGGTCCCGGCTCCCGGTCCCCGGTCGTCACCGGTCCACGGTCGCCAGGGGCCGGTGCGCCGCGCCGTGATGACCTACCGGGTCGCGGTCAGTGCGGCCGCGACCGCCTCGGTCAGGCGCTCCAGCCCGTGCGGGTTGATACCGAGGAAGAGGTTCGGCTCGATGAGTTCCAGCTCCATGAGCACCGGTTCCCGGGCCTCGTCCAGCGCCAGGTCCACCCGGGCGAACAGCAGCTCGCCCGGGGCGGGAACCGCCGCCAGCGCCGCCCGCGCCGTACGGAGCTCCGCCTCGGACGGTTCGTAGGGCGCGGCCCCGGGGTGCGGCACCCGGAAGTTGTCGATCAGGCCCGCCTCCGTCAGCAGCGGCTGTTTGCGGATCGCGTGGCTGAAGCTGCCGCCGAAGAAGACCAGGGCGCGCTCCCCCTCCGCCACGAGCGGCAGGTACGGCTGGACCATCGCCGTGCGGCCCCGGTCCAGCAGCATCCGCGCGTGGCGCTCCGCGTCCGCCCCGCGGCCGGGCTCGTAGCGCGCGGTGTCCCGTGCGCCCGAGGAGACGGCGGGCTTGACCACCACTCCGTGCGGACCGTCGAAGTCCTCCGTGTCGAAGTCCTCCGTGTCCAAGCTCCCGCCCGTGTGGAAGCTCCCGCCCGGTTCGAGGAACCGGGTCGGTACGACGGGGACTTTGTGCCGGGCGAGCTCCAGCAGGTACCGCTTGTCGCTGTTCCAGCGCACCAGCGGCGCCGGATTCCACAGCCGGGTCACCTCGGCCGTCGCGTCGGCCCAGGCCAGGAACTCCGGCAGCCGGTCCGCGTAGTCCCAGGTCGACCGGATGACCGCCAGGTCGAAGCCGTCCCACTGCGGCCGGTCCGCGTCCCAGGCCACGGCCTGCGCCGACAGGCCCGCGCCGCGCAGCGCGGCGAGGATCAGCGGGAGGTCCGCGTCCGCGTCGGCGCCGCCCTCGCTCGTCACGATCGCGACCCTTGCCGTGCCCATGGGAGTCTCCCGTCCTCGTGCCTCGGACCGCCCGGTGCGGCCGCCACCCCGGACGATCACTCTTCCACACGGGCCCGGGCGGGAACCCGGCCGCCCGATCACGCGTCGTACGGGACGCGGGGCGGCAGACGGGCTGCGGCGGACGGGCGGGGCACCGGTGGTGGACGTGGTGGGCAGCGCTGTGCGGCGCATCGGCCGGTGGCGCCGGGGCACGGACGCGCGGGGCGGCCGGACGGCCCTGACGGCTCCGACGGCCCGGACCCGTGGCCGCGTTCCTGCGGCGCTCGCCGTACTGACGGGCGCCCTGATGGTGTTCCACTCCGCGGTCCCCAACGCCGTGGGCCGCGCGGGCAGTCTGCTGGAGGCGTTCCTGCCCTGGCTGGGCCTCGCGGTCCCGGCGTTGCTCGTGGCGGCGGCGCTGCGCCGCTCGGTCCTGGCGCTGGTGGCCGTGGTGCTGCCCGCGGCCGCCTGGGCCGGCCTGTTCGGCGGGCTGCTGCTGCCCGCGGACCGCGGCGCGCACGACATCACGGCCGTCCAGCACAACGTGAGTGACGAGAACCCCGACCCCGCGGGCACCGCGCGCGCCCTGATCGGGGCCGCGCCGGACCTCATCGCCCTGGAGGAGCTGACGCCCGACGCACTGCCGGCCTACGGGGCCGCGCTGGCCCCCGCGTACCCGTACCACGCGGTCGAGGGCACGGTCGGCCTCTGGTCGAGGCATCCGCTCACCGGCGTCCGCCGCGTGGACATCAGGCCCTCGGGCATCGGGGAGGGCTGGAACCGTGGTCTGCGCTGCGGTGTGCGCACGCCCCGGGGCGAGATCGCGGTGTACGTGGCGCACTTGCCCTCGGTCCGCTTCCGCTCGACGGGTTTCGGCTCGGGCCCGCGGGACGAGAGCGCGCGGCTGCTGGGCGCGGCCGTCGCCGCCG
The DNA here is from genome assembly GCF_002080455.1 of Streptomyces sp. Sge12. Classification (NCBI taxonomy): domain Bacteria; kingdom Bacillati; phylum Actinomycetota; class Actinomycetes; order Kitasatosporales; family Streptomycetaceae; genus Streptomyces; species Streptomyces sp. Sge12. The sequence continues at coordinate 7,607,832 of NZ_CP020555.1, read as the reverse complement.
AGGAGGTGGAGCGGGTGGTCCTGCTGGGCGACCTCAACAGCACGGTGGACGACCGGGGTCTGGCCCCGCTGACCTCCCGGTTGAGCGCGCCTCGGCGGGGGTTCGCGCTGAGCTGGCCCGCGGCCTTTCCGGTGGCCCGGATCGACCAGGTGCTGATCCGCTCGGGCAGCGTCGCCGAGGTATGGACGCTGCCGGCCACCGGCAGCGACCACCTGCCGGTGGCCGCCCGGATCAGCTTCGACAACTCCCCCGGCGCCGACGCCTCATAGCCGTATGACGAGCTTGCCCCGCACCTGGCCGTCCCGCAGTCGGGCCATGGCATCGGGGACCTCGGCCAGGGGGTAGGTCCGGTCGACGGCGGGCCTCACCGCACCCGCCTCGATGAGCTCCGTGAGGGTTTCCAGGTCGCGGCTGCGCACCAGGGTGCCGTGCGCGCGGAGCCGGTGGCCGACGAAGGGCGACAGCAGCATCGCGCCCAGCTGCCGCTCGTTGCCGCCGAGCCACTTGCCGCCGCCCTCCCCGCCGACGATGGCGAGGGTGCCGCCCGCGGTGAGGGCGCGCCGCAGCCGGGATATGGGCCGGTTGCCCGCGATGTCCAGGATGACGTCGTAGCGGCGGCTGCCGTCGACGGGGTCCTCCTGCGTGTAGTCGAGGACTTCGTCGGCGCCGAGGGAGCGGACCAGGTCGGTCTTGGTGGTGCTGCACACTCCGGTGACGTGGGCTCCGTAGGCCTTGGCCACCTGTACGGCGAAGCTGCCCACGCCGCCGGAGGCGCCGAGCACGAGGACGCTCCGGCCGGCCTCGACGCGTCCGCTGTCGCGTACGGCCCCCAGGGCGGTGCACCCGGAGACGGGTACGGCCGCGGCCTGTTCGAAGTCGAGGCTCTCCGGCTTGGGCGCGAGCGCGCCCTCCTTGGCGCAGGCGTATTCGGCGAACGAGCCGGAGCAGTTGCCGTACACCTCGTCGCCCGGCCGGAAGCGGGTGACGTCCGGGCCGACGGCTTCCACCACCCCCGCGACGTCCATGCCGCGGATGCGGTTCCGGGGTCTGCGCAGGCCCGACACGGCCCGGACCGCATAGGGCATGCCCGCCATGAGGTGCCAGACCCCCTGGTCGAGGCCGGCCGCGCGGACCTGTACGAGGACCTCGCCCCGGCCCGGCGTCGGCCGCTCCACTTCTTCGAGCCGCAGGACCGCGGGCGGTCCGTAGCTGTCCTGGACCATGGCCTTCATGAGTCGTCTCCCTCGGTGGTGGCGGCGTACTGGAACACGGAGTCGAGCGGGACCCGGAACACGCGGGCGATCTCGAACGCCTTCTCCAGGGAGGGCGAGTAGCGGCCCTGTTCGATGGCGATCACGGTCTGCCGGGTCACACCGATCCTGCGGGCGAGCTCGGCCTGGGTCATCTCGCCGTTGGCGAAGCGCAGGGCCCGGATGCTGTTGGTGACCCGGGTGGGCCTCACCACGGGTGGAAGCCGAGCCGGTAGGAGGCGATCTTCGCCATCGAGGCGAGCAGCGCCGACAGGACGAAGCCCAGGAAGATCGCGTTGGCGATCCAGAACTGGTCCGCCTCGGCCATCGCCAGGAGCATCCCGGCCACGGCGCCGATCGCGACGAACGACTGTCCGATGTGCTCACCGAACCGGTGGATCTCCCGGTCGCGCTGGTCCTTGGTCCTGCCGTCCTCGGGCGAGATCAGGGTCACGGCGATGTGGAGCGCGATCGAGGCGACGATCGCCGCACCGACGGACCACAGCAGCGCCGCGGCGTACGGCTGCTCGGCCAGGGGGCCGCTGTCGGAACGTCCGAGGACGACGGCCAGATACGCCCCGTACGAGACGATCGTGACCACGATCATGATCCACGCGCGTTTCTCCTCGACTGCCACGGCCACTCCCCATGTAAAGAAAACCCGACATCGCCAGTGTCAAAGAATCGGGACTCCATGTCAATGATTCTTTACTCTGCTCTCTCTCCGACTGTCCGCGGACAACGGATTGTCCGCCCCCTTCGGGCCGCTGACCTGCACGGATGCGCGTCGGCCTGCCCGGTCAATCCCACGAGCGGCCAGCGTCCACCTCTCAGCACCGGATCCCCGATCAGAGAGGCAACCCCGTGACACTGCACGCAACCTTCAGGTCCTCCACGTGGGGCAGGGCCGTCGTCGCGCTGACGATGACCCTCCTCGCGCTCGTGGCCACGACGAGCGCGGCGGACGCAGCCGACACAGCGGACGCAGCCGGCGGCACCCGAGCCGGAGTGGACTTCGCGGCGCAGGCCGAGAGCCAGGGACTGGACCGCGCCCAGGCCCGGAGCCTGCAGAACAGGGTCGACGGCTACCTGGCCGAGGAGGGAGGAAAGCAGGTCGCCGCCAACAGGATCGAACTCGACTCCGGCGGCTTCCTGCTGCTCGCGCTGCCCGGCGAGACCTACGCCCGCGACCTCGCCGCGCCGGTCGCTACCCGCGGCGCGGCCGCCGCCTGCCCCTACACGTACGTGTGCGCCTACAGCCAGGAGAACTTCACGGGCGACTTCAAGGCGCTCTTCACGTGCAACACCCTGAACCCCATCCCGTGGACCGGAACCGGTTCGTGGAAGAACAACCAGCGGGCCGAGCTGCGCGCACGGTTCTACGACAGCGCCGGCAACGTCGGCTGGACCTCACCCGGCGGCTACAGCGAGGACGCCCACGCCCCCTGGGGCTGGGTCTACTGGCTCAGCCCCTGCTAGGCCGTCTCTTCCGGATCTTGTCGGGCCCCCTTCGGATCACGGCCCTCGTCCCCGGGTGCGCGCTCTCAGCGCCCCGGGGCGGTGGGCTCGTCGAGGAGCTCGGGGCCGTTGTTGCGCACGTTGTTGACCGCGGTCGACACGGCGCGGACGTCCAGCCGGCCGCCCGCGGGCGCGGCGAGCAGGGCCCGCAGCCGGTCCGGGTCCTGGTGCGACGGGTCGAGCCAGGCCTCGTAGTCGGCGGGAGCGAGGGCGAGCGGCATCCGGGGGTGGACACGGCCGGCCGCGTCGGTGGCCTCGGTGGTGATGATGGTGCAGGTCGCCCACCAGGCCGCCGGATCGTCGTCGTCCGTGACGGCGGGGTCGCGCCAGAACTCGTACAGCCCGGCCATCGCCATCACCTCACCGTCCTCGGGACGGATGAAGTATGGCTGCTTGTACGCCTTCGCGGAGCCGGAGGCGGGGACCGGCTGCCACTCGTAGAACCCGTCGGCGGGCAGCAGGCACCGGCGCTTGGCGAAGGCGCGCCGGTAGGCGGGCTTCTCGTGCACCGTCTCCACCCGCGCATTGATCATCTTTGCGCCGCCGGAGATGCTCTTCGACCAGGACGGGACCAGCCCCCACCGCAGGGGGCGCAGTTGCCGCTCCAGTACCCCGCTCTCCCGGTCGGCGCGCTCCAGTACCGCCCACACCGCGTCGGTGGGGGCGACGTTCCAGCTGGGCTCCAGCAGGTGTCCCGGGTCCGGGGGCGTGGCCTCGAAGAGGCCGGACAGGTCGGCGGGACTGCGGGTGGAAGCGTAACGGCCGCACATGCCGTCCACCCTGCCAGCTGAACCGGGTTCCCGCAGGCTACGCCGCGAAGTCGCCCGGGCCGGTGGTTCCGGCGGGGTCGCCGTGGCGGTCCCCGTCGGGTTTGCCGCCGGCTTTGCCGTCGGGGGCGTCGGGGGCGCTCACCCGGTGGATGCGCAGGGCGAGTTGGAGTTCCAGCGCCCGCTCGGGGCGCTGCCAGTCACGGCCGAGCAGGCTGCCTATCCGCTCCAGGCGCTGCACCACGGTGTTCACGTGCACGTGGAGGGCCTCCGCGGCCCGGGACTGGCTCGTACCCGTGTCGAAGTAGGCCCGGAGGGTGCGGATGAGGTCGGTGCCGCGCTTCGCGTCGTACGCGAGCACCGGTCCCAGGGTCTGGTCGACGTAGCCGCCCAGGTCGGTCTGGTCGCCGAGCAGCACGCCGAGGAAGCCGAGGTCGCTCAGGGCCGCCCCGGTGCCTTCCCGCCCGAGGGTGCGCAGTGCCGTGCGGCACCGGCGGGCCTCGGCGTAGGCGTCGGCGAAGTCCGCGGGGCCGGTGACCGGGCCGGCCGCTCCGACGGTGACCGGACCGGCGAGCACCTGGCCGAGCTCGCCCGCGAGGCGTGCGGCGGCCGGGCCGGTGCCGGTACCAGTACCGGGACCTCGCACCGCGTCGGGGCCGGCGGACGGGCTCGCGGGCGCGCTCGCGCCGGGAGCCTCGGCCGGGCAGACGAGGACCACGTCCTCGTGGTGCAGCCCGGCCAGCCCCTTGCGCGCCTGGGCCAGGCGGGCGGCGGCGGCCAGCAGCCGGGGCCGGGGTACGGCCCCGGTGTGCAGGACGAACACCGCGTGCGGGCGGCCCAGGTTCACCCCGAGCCGCAGGGCGCGCGCCGACAGCCCGGCCGGGTCGGCGGCCCGGGTGAGGAGGTCGCCCAGCAGTTCGCCCCGTACCCGGTCCTCGGTCTCGGCGACGGAGCGGCGCAGGAGCAGCAGCAGGGCGGTGACCAGGCTGGCGCGCTCGAAGAGACGGCGGTCGGCGTCGTCGAGGTCGGCGCGGCCGGTCAGGGCGATGCTGCCGAGCAGTTCGTGGCCGGCGAGGACCGCGCACACCCAGGTCCCGTGCACGGAGACGGCCCGTCCACCGGCCCGCGACGCGGCGACGGCCTCGACGGACGGCGGCCCGGCGTCGGTGCCCACCCGGGCGAGTTCGGCGCCCTCGGCGTCGTGGACGAGGGTGCCGCCCTGCAGGACGGTGCCGATGGCGGTGGCCACGTCGGTGGCGTCGCCGCCGCGCAGCACCAGGTCGGTCAGCCGGTCGTGGGCGTCCTCGGCCCGGCGCATCGCCTCGCTGTGCGCCTCGATCGTCCGCGAGGCCTCGTTGAGGTCGACGAGAGCGGTACGCGTCTCGTCCAGCAGGCGGGCGCCGTCGATGGCGATGGCGGCGTGGTCGGCCAGCGAGGACAGCAGGGCGACCTCGTCGGGCGTGAAGGTGCGGGCGGTGCGGTCCGCCGCGTACAGGACGCCGATCACCCGGGTGCCCAGGCGCAGCGGGACGCCGAGGATGGCCCGCAGGCCCTCCTCCGTGACGGCGGTGTCGATCTTCCTGGTGTGCCGGAAGCGCTGGTCGTCGCGGTAGTCGCCGGTGGAGTAGGGGCGGGCGGTCTCCGCGACCAGCCCGCCGAGCCCCTCCCCCATGCCGAGGCGCACCTGTTGGAACGCGGCGGAGACCGAACCGTCCGTCACCCTCATGTACGTGTCGCCCGCCTCCTCGTCGTTGAGGGACAGGTACGTCACGTCCGTGCCGAGGAGGAGCTTCGCCCTGTGGACGATCGCCCCCAGCACGGCGTCCGGTTCCCGGAGCCGGGCCAGGTCGCCGGCGGTGTCGAAGAGCGCGGCGAGTTCGGCCTCGCGGCGACGGTGCTGGCTCAGGGTGCGGCGGATGCGGAGCGCGATCCGGGTGGCGTCCGCGAGTACGGCCGCGTCCGCGTCGGAGAGTCCGCCGCGCTCGGTCGCACCGGCCGGGGGCGGTGGGGTGAACTGCTCGGCGGGCGCGCCCCGGTCGAGCAGGTCCAGAAGATCGCGCAGCCGCAGCAACGCGCCGCCGTCTCCGCTGCGTTCGCTGTCTTCGCTGTCTCCGCTGCGTTCGCTGGTGACCATCGGGGGTGCTCTCCGTGGGCTGGACGCGGACCAGGGGCGGCACCGGTCGAGCCGTGCCGCCCCGAGAGGTCCGATGGCAAAGGGTCGGGTCAGTTGTCGGCGGGCACCGGATCGTGCCCGGCCGCGGCCCGGCGGGCGCCGGGAACCGCGGTGCGTACGGGGGTGCCTTCCCGCGCCAGGCTACGCCCGCGGGTCTCCTTCGCCACCAGGACGGTCAGCGTGGTGACGGCTGCCGCCGCGGCGAGGTAGACGGAGATGGGCAGGGACGAGTCGTAGTCGCGCAGCAGGGCCACGGCGATGATCGGGGCGAGTGCGCCGCCGATGATGGAGGCGAGTTGGGAGCCCATGGAGGCGCCGGAGTAGCGGACCTCGGTGTCGAACATCTCGGAGATGAAGGCCGCCTGCGGTCCGTACATGGCGCCGTGCAGGAGCAGCCCGACGGTCACGGCGGCGGCGATCACCGGGAAGGACTTGGAGTCCAGCAGCGCGAAGAACGCGAACGCCCAGCCGATCATGCCCACCGAGCCGATGAGGGTGACGGCGCGCCGGCCGACGCGGTCGGACAGCGCCCCCCACGCCGGGATGGTCACGAAGTGGACGGCGGAGCCGATGAGGACGGCGTTCAGGCCGTCGCTCTTGGGCAGCCCGAGGTGGCTGGTGACGTAGACGAGGAGGAAGGCGGTGATGACGTAGTACGAGATGTTCTCGCCGAGGCGGGTGCCGACGGCGGTCAGGACTCCGCGCCAGTTCGTCCGGAACACCTCGGCGACGGGCGGCTTGGCCCTGACCCCGGCGGCGGCCCGTTCGGCGGCCCTGGCCTGCGCCTCCAGGAAGACCGGGGACTCCGAGACCGACACCCGGATCCACAGGCCGATCACCACCAGCACGCCGGACAGCAGGAACGGGATCCGCCAACCCCAGGCGAGGAAGGCCGCGTCGGACTGGACGGCGGCGAGCAGGGCGAGTACCCCGGTGGCCAGCAGATTGCCGCCGGGCGCCCCGGCCTGGGGCCACGAGGCCCAGAAGCCGCGGCTGCGGTCGTCCCCGTGCTCGGAGACGAGCAGCACCGCCCCGCCCCACTCCCCGCCGAGCGCGAACCCCTGGATCAGCCGCAGGAGGGTGAGGAGGACGGGGGCTCCGACGCCGATGCTCGCGTGGGTGGGCAGCAGACCCATGGCGAAGGTGGCGCCGCCCATGAGGAGCAAGCTGAGGACGAGGAGCTTCTTGCGGCCGATCCTGTCCCCGTAGTGCCCGAAGACCAGGCCGCCCAGGGGGCGGGCGGCGAAGCCGATCGCGTAGGTGAGGAAGGCGAGGAGAGTGCCGACCAGGGGCTCGCTGCCGGGAAAGAACAGCTCGTTGAAGACGAGCGCGGCGGCCGAGCCGTAGAGGAAGAAGTCGTACCACTCCACGGTGGTGCCGATGAGGCTGGCGGCGACGATTCTCTTGATGGATCCGGCGGTCGGGGGAGCGGTCTCGGAGGAGGCCATGAACACCACTTCCAGGGGGTCTGCGGGGACGATCGGTGTCGCCACAACGTAGAAGTCAGCAGGTCGGGGGCATATGTGGCGGGCCATCACAATGAGGTGGCCTTCTATGTGCCCCACACCCACACCACCGACACATCTGCCTCGCGCGGTCGCGGTCGTGGGAGGCTGCGGGGACCGGCGATGGGCGGAGCGGATGAACCCGCGACAGTGCGATTGTTCGACACGTCAGGATGGCGGCTGCACCGGTACCACTGGTACAAAGCGACGCTCCCGGCCGTCGCCGTAACGCACCACCGTACGAGCGCCGCCGGTACCGCGGACGGCAGAGTCATGTCGAGGTAGTGCTCGCGGAGCTTGCTGACCTCCGCGTTGCTGCTGCCAGCCAGCCGGAGGGCGATCCAGGACGATTCGAGCTGCCGGGCAATACCCGGCAGGATCCTGCGGGCCTGCGTGGCCTGTTCGTCGGCCTGTCGGGCCCGGCCGGCCGCCTCGATGGCGGTCGTCAGGTGCGTGATGGCGGAGTCGAGGACGGCTCCGGCCTCCTGGGCCCAGCGGCCCCCGCGGGTCGCCCCTTGGGCGAGGTCCTGTTCCAGGCGCACCCGCAGGGCTCCGTGCCCCTCTCGGGCCTGAGCCGCCTTCTCCTCGTACCGCTTGGTCTCGGCGAGGCAGGCGGCGATCGTGCCGGCGAGTTCCTCGTCGCCGCGCCCGACGTACGGGCGCTCCTTCCACGGCGGGATCGGTGCCCCCTCGCCACGGCGTCCCTCAGGCGCCGGTGCGGGGGTGCGGCGGGCCTCGGCCTCGGCGTCGTGGCGCAGGGAGGGCTGGGCCGACGGCGATTTCACCAGGGCTGCCCGCGACGAGACGGTGCGCCGGGCCTGTTCAGGGCCGCTGCGGCATCGTCGCGGGCCTGGTCCAGCTCGACCTGCCGGGGCACAGGAGCGCGGACCGGTTCGGGAGCCGACCGCAGCTCGTCGGAGATCATCGAGTCCGGCCGGGACTGGCCCAGGTAGCGGGCGAACGCCGACACCACGCGCTGCAGCTGCTCGGTCTCCGTACGGGCCGCGCCGAGCTCGGCCCCAGTGCGCTCGTCCTCGATGGCGGCCAGGGGGAGTCAAAGGTGGTTTCGTACATTCCCTGTACTTGATCTCGCTCTGAAGTTGGGAAGTCGCACCCGCCCTTCGAGCTGTCTTCCGTGCTCTGCCCGCGCCTACAGCACCTTCAAGGCGTAGCCGGAAAGCTGCAGTTTCGAGGCACAGCAGGACCGAAGAGTTGGCAAGCGATCTACGTGCGACGAGCGCTTTCGATCGTTGTCGATCACCATCCGGCGCTGGCGTGAGCCTCTCGCAGTGATTACAGCGCGCAATGATCGAACAGGAGCCCGGCCGCCCACACTCGGCTCGTCCAAAGAGGTGGGTTGGAGCAGAAGGTCCCACTGCGTCCCCCCGGTAGACCGTGATCCCATCCGAAATCGCAGCCCTCCCCAGTATCGGATCGGCCCCAAGTTCCCCCATAACAAGAGGGAAGGGGTCGATCAAGAATCCCCTCGGCTCCCTCTTGTGTGCGAGATCGACTCCGTTGACGCCTTTTGGGACCACCGCAAGCGCCCGGACGCCCGAGGCCTACGACGGGGTTGCGCGGCTCGGTGGCTCCTCTCGCGCAGGCCCCCTGCCGTCCCGCTTGGGCGGGGAGCCTCCTTCCTTTTCTGCCGATGGAGGACCACATGCTGCTCGACTCGATGACGCTCGCCCTACTTGTTCTGCCCGCCGGCTTCCTGTGCGCGACCGTCGTCTGCGTCGTGGCTCTGTGCCGCGCGCACCGGAACGACATCGTCGCCCTGGTGCGGGCGTTGGCAGAGCTGGTCTCCGCCTTCACCCGGTACCGCCGGAAGAAGCCGTAACCAGTGGCCCGGCCAGGGCCGTCTCGTACCTTTCAGCCATCCCGCGCACGTCTCCTCGGCTCGGAGCTTCTCGATCCGGGCGCCCCGGGGGCATGGCGGTGCCCCTGGCTAGCCGGCCAACAGGTGCGCCGTGTGTGGAGGGCAAACCCGACCGGCGCGTCGGCCACTACCTCGACGCCGCCCGCGCCCTCGCCACCGCACTCCCTGCTGTCCCAAGCCTGGCCGGCCACGACTGGATCGCCGCCGCCAAAGCCCTGCAGCCGCCACGGCACCTTGGCGAAGACGATGCCTACGGGAATGCGCTCACCCTCCACATGACCGCCCTCGCCGACCTCCTCGACACCGCACGGACCGAACCCACTGACAGCGCCGGACGAGAAGAGGACGTACGGGACGTCGAGGACCGGCTGCTCGGCCACGAAGCCCGGTACTGGCAGGGAAGCGCCACGGCCCGCGGCCTCACCCCCGGCCTGGGTATGGACACACTGCGAACCGCGCTCGCAGCGGCCCACCCACCCCCCTCACCACCGCGCTCGACAACCTCACCACCGACCCCGCAACCACCCTCGACGACCTCGACGCGCTGTACAGCCGGTTCCCCCGCACCAGCCACCGCCTCGCCACCACCGCCGCCCGCCTCGCCACCACCCTCACCCGCGACTACCGCACCCTGGCCATAGCGGACCCGGACGCCCACCTGCCCGACCTCGCCATGGCCCTCAACAACCTCTCCGTCGACCTGGGTGCGGTGGGGCGGCGCGAGGAGGGCCTGACCGCCATCCAAGAGGCCGCCGGTCACTACCGCTCCCTGGCCGAGGCGAACCCCTACCTCTCACCAGCCCTCGAGCAGTCCCTGGACGTGATGACCTGGCTAGAAGGGCTCGAACCCTAAGCCCGGAAACGGTTGCAAGGCGATCGCCTTCTTAGAGGGGCAGGTGGCGTCCCCGGGGTGCTCCCGGGGGCAGCGCTGCTGCGGCAAGGACTTCGATCAGCCTCCTGAGCGAGTGGGAGGAGGACCAGGAGCGGCTTCGGAGCAAGTCGGGGACGGCGAACCGGCTGAGTTTCGCGCTGTTGCTGAAGTTCTTCGGCTTCCGAAGAACTGCCGAGGACATGGAACGGACCGGGGCGCCCCGTACGTTGAGCAGGGCGGGGCCACGCCGTGTGCACCCGGCGAGCACCGAAGGGATGGGGGGCGCGTGCCGCAACGGAGTCGCTCCGCGTGCTTGGCCGCGTCCGCGCTGACCCTCGTCGTCACCGTCCTCGTGCTGTTCGTCCCGGTGGCCGGGGCGCAGGGCATGCCCATGCCCGCCGACAGGCCGCTCGTCCACCACACGGGGTCGGGGCACGCCGGACAAGGGGCAGGACCGGACGACGTCCCGGCGCGGCATGTCGCGGTCACGCACCGACCTGACGCCCACATCCCGGGCCCGCAGCCTGCGGGCCCCGCGCGTCCGGCCGTCGACACGGCCCCGCGCCGCGCCCTGGGTGGGCCCGACACGGGTCCCGTCACCACACTCGCGCCGCCGCGCAGGCCGGCCGAGTCCGCTGCCCCGCGCGGCCCGCCCCACCGATGAGCACGCAGACCGTCATCGACGCCTGACCCTTCTGACCCGGCGCACACCGCGCGGGGCCGGTCACGCGTCCCTCCGTCCTGCCCTCATCGTGGAGTACGCATGTCCCGCGCACCCTTGTCCCGGCCACCCTTGTCCCGTCCATCCTTGTGGAGGGTGATCGTCGCGCTGGCGGCCGTCGCGCTGTCCCTCTACATCGGCCTCACCCAATCCGCCCGCCTCGGCCTCGATCTGCGCGGCGGCACCCAGATCGTCCTGGAGACCCGGGACTCACCCACCGTCAAGGCCGACGCCGCATCCACCGACCGCGCTCTGGAGGTCCTCAGGCAGCGCGTCGACGCCCTCGGCGTCTCCGAACCCGGCATCGCCCGCTCCGGCGAGAAACGGATCATCGTCGAACTGCCAGGGGTGCAGGACCCACGCGAGGCCGCCGAGGTCATCGGCCGTACCGCACAGCTCACGGTCCACCCGGTGACGGGGGCGACGGCCGACCAGGGCTCCGCGATGCCCGAGGCCGACGGATCGCGCACCCTGCCCGACCCGGACCAGCCGGGCAACCACCTGAAGCTGGGCCCCACCGCGTTCACCGGCGAGGGGGTCCAGGACGCGGAGGCGGTCCTGGACCAGCGGTCGCTCAACGGCTGGATGGTCTCCCTCGACTTCCGCAAGGGTGCGGGCGACACCTGGGCGAAGATCACCTCGGACGCGGCCTGCGCGCCTCAGGGCGCTCCGGAACGCCGCGTCGTGATCACCCTCGACAACAAGATCATCTCGGCGCCCGGCGTCACCGCGGACGTGCGGTGCGGGACCGGTATAACCGGCGGCTCCACGCAGATCAGCGGCGGCTTCGGCCGGGCCGAGGCGCGCGAGCTGGCTGCGCTCGTCAAGGGCGGCGCGCTGCCGGTGCCCCTCGACGTCGTGGAGCAGCGCACGGTCGGCCCGACGCTCGGCGCCGACGCGATCGAGGCGAGCGCCAAGGCCGCGCTCATCGGCATCGCCCTGACCGCACTGTTCATCACCGTCGTCTACCGGCTCCTCGGCGCGCTCGCCGCCTTGGCTCTCGCGCTGTACGGACTCATCTCGTACGCCGCTCTGGTGGCGCTCGGCGCGACGCTCACGCTGCCGGGGCTCGCCGGGTTCGTCCTGGCGATCGGCATGGCGGTGGACGCGAACGTCCTGGTCTTCGAACGGGCCAGGGAGGAGTACCTGGGCGTCCGTTCCAAGGACTTGGCGAAGCCGATGAAGACAGGCTTCGCGAAGGCGTGGAGCGCGGTGATCGACTCGAACGTGACGACGCTGCTCGCCGCGGGACTGCTGTTCTTCTTCGCCACGGGCCCGGTCAAGGGCTTCGGGGTCACCCTGTGCATCGGCGTCCTGGCATCGATGCTCACGGCGCTCGTGATCACCCGCGCGCTCGCGGATTTCGCCGTCGCCCGCAGCTTCGTACGCAAGCGCCCCGGTCTGACGGGCATCGCCTCGACGGGCCGGGTCCGCACATGGCTGTCCCGCCGCAACCCGAACCTGGTCCGCCACAGTCGCCGCTGGCTCGGCATGAGCGCGCTCCTGGTGGCGGTGGCCGTCGCAGGAATCCTCATCCGAGGCCTGGACTTCGGCGTGGAGTTCACCGGCGGCCGCCTCGTCGAGTACAGCACCAGCAGGTCCGTCGACGCGGACACGGCCCGCAGCGCCGTGTCCGACGCGGGGTTCCCGCGCGCGGTGGTGCAGGAGTCCGGCGACGGCGACATCACCGTACGCACGGAGAAGCTCACCGACGACGAACAGCAGCGCGTCAAGGCGGCCTTGGAGAAGCCCGGCGGAACCGTCACGGTGGAGCGTGACGAACAGATCGGCCCGAGCCTCGGCAGCGAACTGCGCCAGAAGGCGCTCCTGGCCCTGGGCATCGCGGTGGCCGCCCAACTGGTCTACCTCAGCGTGCGGTTCCGCTGGACCCTGGCGGCAGCGGCAGTCTCTGCGATGGTCCACGACGTCCTCCTCGTGGTGGGCCTGTTCGCCTGGCTGGGCCGGCCGGTGGACAGCGTCTTCCTGGCGGCGCTGCTCACGGTGATCGGCTACTCCGTGAACGACACGGTGGTCGTCTTCGACCGCGTCCGCGAAGCGCGCAACCGGGACCCCCGAGGCGACCTGGAGAACACGGCCAACCACGCGGTGGTCCAGACGCTCCCGCGCACGGTGAACACGGGCATGGGAGCCCTGTTCATCCTGACCGCACTGGCGGTACTGGGCGGCGACTCGCTGGCGGACTTCTCCGTGGCGCTGATCGCGGGCGTCCTGGTCGGCATCGCCTCGACCATCTTCACCGCGGTCCCGATAGCGATCGCCCTGGAACACCGCAACCCGCCACCACCACCGGCACGGGACCGCTGCGCCGCGGAGGCGCAGAGGAAGAAGGAGAGGGGGACGGGGGCGGTCGTCTGAGCCCGCGAGGACGGCACTGAGGTCGGGGGCGGCCTCCATCACACGCCCACCGGGCCTCCACGGAGCTGCGACAACCGCGGCCACGCTCCGTGGAGGCCCGGTCGGCACGATGCCGGGGAGCAGCCGCCGCGACGACCACGAGCCCGTCACCACCATCGCCAAGCACCTCGGCCTCGGCGGCTGCACCCTCTACCGCGCCCAGGCGCGTACGACGGAACCGCTAGGGCCGCCGCTGAGCGGCGGCCCTAAGTACCTGATGGCAGGCGGCCGGCGCAGGCGCGTGTCCGTTCTGGCTGCTCGGTTTGGCTGCTCCAGCAGAGGCATTGCCTGTGCGCTGGGAGAGCCTGACTTGTGTCCGCGAACGCAAGTCGACGCGAGCGCTGCTAGCTCCCCGGGTTGTTCTCGATCAGGAGCATGGCCAGCTCCTCCCGGTGTTCCGCAGACATGTGCAGCCGTATCGCCTCGTACAGGGCGTTCGGTCCTGCCAGGACACCGAGGCCGGATCCGTGCTCCGGCCCTGGGGCGGGATGACCCCCTCCGGCTCGGACACAAGGGCGCTAGAAGCGCGGAGCGCGATGTCTCCAATTGGAGACATCGCCGACCGACACGGTGACGGCCTGTGGAGGAGGGCGTCACCGTGCCTCAGGGGGAGTCAGGAGTTGAGGTGATCTGACTCGGCATCGGCGAGCACGACCCCGTCGAGTCGGTCATGCTCCATGTCCGGGGCGGTGAGAACGACGTGCTGCCCGTGATCTTCCGCATCTCCAGAGCCCTTGGCTGCCGCCCCGTCGACTGCTCGAACGGCGAGTTGCTCGCCGACGATGCTCAGGCCAGCTGGAACGCCTTCCAGTCCTTCCGGGACAGGACGATCGCGTCTGACGCGTTGGGCGATCCCTAAGGCCACTGCATTGGCCTTCGCCGGCACCCGGACCCCCGCTCCTCCCGGCACCGCGCGGCGCGGTCAAGTCGGCGGGTGTGCCTGCCGTTCGCGCCAGACGGCACCGGCGCCTGGTGTCCCGGGTGCGGGCTGGTACGCCCTCTGGCCTAGGCCGAGGCTCCGCGTTGTCGGGCGGGTGAGTGCTTCTCCTGAACCGGGGAACCGAAACGGTCCGTGGGCATGGGCCACGGACCGTCAAGGCTTTAGCGTCATCTCAAACGGCGAATGGAAAGATTGCCGTGCTACGGGTTTGACTCGCGACACCATCTATATTTCGACGATGGTGTACCACGGCATAAATTTCTTCGCCGCCAGACTCTGTGCCGAGCCGTTCGGCGGAAGCTGAGAATGTGAAGGTCCGAGTCTCAAACCTGGACGTGGGACGGAAGGTTTCCACTCTGATATTGATCAAGTCGTCATCGCCGCCGCCGAAGATTTCACCGTCGTCGCTCTCACGGAGGGCCAAACTGTGTGCGAACCCCTCCGGGAACCCCAGTTCCGTCTGGCTGTATTGCATGGTGTATTCGACGACAAATTCAAAAAAATTCGCTGTCGTCTGAGTTACATTCATGATGGGATTTCCCATGAACGAAGCCATGAAAATTACCTCCAATTGAGAAATTGAGAATTGGTTTCCGATCGGCGTCTACGGCCTTTCGGTAGGGGGTCCATGTCCCTCGAAAAGCGTCGCTCTGGCTTTTCTGGATGGTGCGGGCGGGTCTCTGGGCCTGCGTGAACCCGTGCTTCAAGTGAGCCTTACGGGCAACAACCCCGTCATGCCACTAGCCCTCGGGACTTGACAGGCGCATCGAGGGCCCGGAACGACTTCTCGGCGATTGCCGGGAAGTCGGTCTCTCGTCAGCGGGTCAGTCGGGGCCGGGCGTCGACCGCGAGTCACTCGCCTCAGAGGTCGATTAGGAACCCGGATGCGGCCGCAGCCACCGTGTTGGTGTTCCCCGGCCCGTGTGGGTGCAATGCGCGGGTGCACCACGCCGCTCATCCTGCACCTCCGTGTGCGTTGCACGGCTGTCACCTGAGAGCGCGACGTCGGATGCAACCGCGCGGGCCGAACTCCAGCACCGCGTACGGCGTGTCAGCGGGGTCGGCTCCGGCTCGCCCTCGACCTCGTACAGGAAGATGGGCCTGTACGGGCACGTTCACTGGACGGTCTCCTTGCTGGTCAGGCCTTCGGGCCGCTGCCGCGCAGGATGTGCTCAGCGGTGTCGTGCTGGGCAGCCGCCGCTCGGCGGTGCTCGGCGGCGGGCTCCTCGATGACGGCGAGCCGTTCGAAGACGTCGGCCCGGGTGCGGCGGCCCCGGCCGGGCCGGTCACGGCCTCCATTCGCTGGATCCAGTGGAGCGTTGCACCGCTCGGCGCACTGATGGCCGGCGTGACGGCCAACGTCATCGGACTACACGCCACCATCCTCCTGGGCGTCGTCGGCCTCACCCTCTCCGTTCTCTTCCTCTACCTCTCGCCCCTGCTCGCCATGGCCCTCCGCCGCCCCACACAGCCCGCCGTCCCTTTCTGAATCGCTTCCTTTTGCGGGCCCGCACGTTGAACGGTTGGGCCGACTGGTCGGTAGTCCTTCAGCCACATGTTCACCGTGCCCGAGCTGCCGCGGACGTTCAGGTGCGGTCCGCTGTCGCGGCCGCCGGCGGACGCGAACGACGTGACCGATGGCGAGGAGCCGGCGGGCGGCCCGCTGGCCGGACAGGCCGTCGTGGTGACCGGCTCGATGACCGGCCCTCTCGCGGCGTTGTCCCGGACGAGATGAACGAGTTGATCGAGTGGGCCGGCGGAAAGGGATCGTCGTCGGTGTCCAAGCGCACCACCCTCCTGGTGGCGGGTGAGAAGGCCGGCTCCAAGCGCACCAAGGCTGAGGAACTGGGCATCCGCATCCTCGCCCCCGAGGAATTCGTGGCCATCGTCGCCGGTTTTCTCCCCGCGGCCTGGGCAGTGTCTGACGAATGATCACGGGCTGGTTCGCGGAGCCAGAGGATCAGCGAGGCCAGGACGACGCCGGCACGGTAGCGGTCGGCAAGCTTGTCGAATCTCGTCGCGATCGCGCGGAACTGCTTGAGGCGTGCGAAGCATCGTTCGACCATGTTGCGGTCGCGGTAGACGCGGTAGAGCTCCTTGTCGAAGGCGGGCCGCCGGCCGCCGAGGCGCCCTCGGCGGCGGCGGTTGGCTGTTCGGTCGCGGCGCTCGGGGATCGACGGCGATGCCCCGACGCCGCAGCAGATACCGGATCGCTCGGCTGGAGTAGGCCTTGTCGCCCAGGACTCGGGGCTGTTTCGTGCGTGGGCGGCCGGTGTCGGCTCGCGGAACGCGGACCCCGTCGAGGACCTGACCGAATGCGGTGGCGTCGTCGACGTTGCCGGGCGTGAGCACGATGGACAGCGGCAGTCCCGGCCGTCGACGGCGAGGTGGACCTTGGTGGTCAGCCCGCCTCGGGACCGGCCGAGGGCCTGGCCCGTCTGCGAGCCGACCGGATCTTCCAGTTCGTCCTCGTCCGCAGCCCCCTTTTACGTGCGCCGGCGGCGTGCTGGTGAACACGTTGATCGCGGAGTCGACGGCGACGGTCCACTCCACCCGGCCCTCCGTGTCGTCGCGGACCTGCACATGCTCCAACAGCCTTGCCCACGTGCCGTCCGCCTTCCAGCGGGCAAACCGCTCATAGACGGTCTGCCACGGCCCATACCGCTCGGGCAGGTCACGCCACGGAGCCCCGGTCCGCAACCGCCACAGCACACCATTGACCACCTGCCGGTGATCACGCCACGGCCGACCACGCCCATCCACCTGCGGCAGCAAGGGCTCCATCCACTGCCACGCCGCCTCCGTCAACTCGCCTCGACCTGCCACAAGATCAATTTTCAGGCAGGCCTTAGTAGCATGGGCACGCCATCCCCCCGTGCCGTGTCCAGCCGACGGAAGACACCCATGCGCCTCCAGCGGATATCCGCCGCGACCGCGGCCCTCGCCGCGCTCACCACCCTCGCCACCGCTTGCGAGGACTCCGCCAAGCCGGGCCCGCCCGCCGCGAGCCCCTCCGCGAGCGCTCGGGGCGCCGCCGGCGACTCCCCCACGGCCGCCGGCGCCGGCGCCGCGCCCGCCACGCTGGCCGGGGCGCAGGCCCACGTACAGCAGTACACGTCCTGCGAGAACCTCAGCCCCGACCCGACCGACAGCCGGGTGCCGCTGAGCGGTTTCATCGGCACCGGGGACTGGGGCATCACGGAGCGCGGCGTCTGCACGGACAAGAAGGCGCGGGGCGAGATCGTCCTCTTCCTGACCCCGGACATGAAGGCCTTCCAGCAGGCCGCCAAGGACAACGCCGCGAAGCTGCTCGCCGAGGGCCGGGACGACACCGACCTCGCCAGCCGCACGGTCGTGGGCAAGACCTTCGCCCTGACCGCGCTCAGGACCGCCACCGCCGTGTCCCTGGTCGACCCGCCCAACTCCGACCTGCGCATCCTGAGTTGCAACCCCGACGTCTTCGTCCCGGAGGGGTTCAAGAAGGAGAAGGCCCTGGTCGAGGGCTGCTTCCTCACCGACTACGTCAACAGCCCCGACGGCCAGGGCAGCCCCCACCGCGGGGCGGTCCGTGACCCCTCCACCGAGGGAGCCGCGAAGCCGGGCCAGCCGTCCACCGGCAGCCTGGGCCTGCCGAGCGCCGGCAGCATCGCCGAGCTGAAGAAGCTCGTCAGCCCCCACACGGTCGACTGCACGAGCATGAAGGTCACCGACGAGCAGGTACAGTCGATCGACTACATGCCGGTCGTCGACGGCCCCGCGAGCGCTTGGGGCGTCAAGCAGCGAGCGGTCTGCGGCCAGCTCGGCGGGGAGCAGCGCGCGCACAACCTGAACTGGCTGGACACCGTCTCCGACATGAAGACCCTCCAGACCAAGGCCAAGGCGGCGCAGCTGGCCGACCTGAAGGACGACGGGCGCCTCAAGGCCACTGCGAGCAAGCTGCTGGTCGGCACGAACATCGCAGTGGAGACCAACAACGCGAACGTCCGCCGCGGGCTGTACCAGCTCCAGTTCCTGTACCTGAACTGCGAGACCGGCTTCACCGCGCCGGCCGGCTACCGGCTGGAGAAGGCCCAGGTCGAGGGCTGCGTCCTGACCAACTACGAGCGCCCGAGCTGACACACGGCCGGTCGAGGCGCTTGCTCCGCTCCCGCTGAGCACGGGCGTGGTCGTCCAGCAGGAGACACGTATGCCGGTGGGTGGTCAGTGAAGTGCCGGAACTAGCCTGTGTCTGCGCCGGAACATCCCGCTCCGGAATGTCGCACGAGGTGGGGGACACATGGGCA
Organism: Streptomyces sp. Sge12; assembly: GCF_002080455.1. Classification (NCBI taxonomy): domain Bacteria; kingdom Bacillati; phylum Actinomycetota; class Actinomycetes; order Kitasatosporales; family Streptomycetaceae; genus Streptomyces; species Streptomyces sp. Sge12. The sequence goes on along the minus strand of NZ_CP020555.1, from coordinate 7,589,510 downwards.
GGACCGTGGGCCGGGGTCGCGGCGCCAAGTGGGCGCTGATCGCGGTGCTCGCGACCGGCGCCGTCGTCGGCGGGGTCGCATTCATGACGGCCCCGGCCGACGAGTACCCCGCCGGCGAGGGCTGGATCCGGGAACCGTCGTCGAAGGCCGCGCTGCGTGCCGCGGGCGACCCCTCGCAAGCCGCAGTCTCGGCGGAACTCGCCGCTGCTGCCGCGGCGGCCGGGATTGCTGCGGGCCCGGTCCACCCCTCGGACGGGGACGGGGACGGGGACGAGGACGGACACGGAACAGCCGACTGCATCGCGGACTGGACCGGCGACGGCCCCGCTGACGAGGCCCGGCTGGCCGCGCTTGAGACCGCCTTGGAGGAACGCGGCTGGCAGGTCGTGGCCCGCCGCGGGAGTCCCTTCCCGGAAGTGGCCCTGAGCAGCGGCTCCTGGCGGCTGGAGCTGCACAACGGTGGCCTCCTGAACACCGCCACCCTGGTCGCCAGGCGCTCCACCGAGCCCTGCGAGGAAGCCTTCCGCCGTGCGGAGGAGACCCGGGGGCCGCGAGGCTGAACGGCTGGGCAGGTGGGTCTCGAGCGGGCCTTCGGCCCGTCGCTGCCCACCGGTTTCGGGGCCTCTCCAAGCACCGGCCGCAGGTCCTTTCCCTCTCGATATCGACACCCGCGGGCTCACGTCGCGTCGCGGTCCATCCCGAGGATGTGATCCGCCACCACTGGCAGTGGACCAGCCGCACCCACCGCGCGAAGGCGGCGGCCGTACGAGTCGCGCGCTGTGCCCATGTCGTGGCGAAGGGCCGTTCCGTCGGACAGGAGCTTGCCCATCCGGTCCGGGCGCGCTTCGGTGGGCACGACGGCCGGACATCCCGGCCGCAGCCGACAGAGGAGGATGGCGTGCGCCGTTTCGAGGCAGGCCGGACGGTTGTTCGGCGCGACGTGCACCGTACGGGTCGGGTGTGGAGCGAGCAGGCGCTACGGGTTGTCGCCGACACCGACGAGGCGCTGGTGGCCGCCTGCGCGCCCGGAGCGGAGGTCCGCTGGCCCGCCCTGTATGCCAAGGCCCGCGACGACGGGGACCGCTCGGTGCGAACGGAGGCGTTCGAGGCAATGGCGACCGGCCGGTGGGATCTGGTGGCCGCGGTGTGGCAGGAGACCGACCTGCTGCTGTGGAAGCCCCCGGAGGCCTGGTTCAGCGTCAACGCCTTCTACGTCCCCGACAGCGACGGGCGCCGACTGCGGAACTGGTACGTCAACTTCGAGCACCCCACCCGCCGCACCGAGGCCGGGTTCGACACCTTCGACCTCACCGTCGACCTGCTCATCGCCCCCGACCTCACCCGCTGGGAGTGGAAGGACGAAGACGAGTACGCGCACGTGCGCCGTCTCGGTATCGTCTCCGACGCCGAGCACCGAGCCGTCGACGACGCCCGCGCCCAGGTGCTCGGCATGGTGGCCGACCGCTCCGGCCCGTTCGCGGCCGCAGACCGGTGGGCCGTCTGGCGGTGGGAGCCGGCCTGGCCCGCGCCACGCCTTCCGCAACCTGTTCCGCTCGCGGAGACGGTCGCGTCGGAGAGCGCCTGAACCGTCGGCCGGACGGTGGTGGTGCACCGCCCAGACCGCGTCATCGTCGTCATCAGCGTCAACCCAGAACTCGGCACCGCAGTCTCCGGAACCCTGCTGCGCGCCCGCGCGGACGATTCCCCAGCCGTGGATGCATCCGTTCGTACACCTCGACCGAAAGGAGAGGGGAGGCAAAAGCCTCCGTGCCCGGAGCTGCGCCGGGCACGGACCGGGTGCGGGCGGGGCTGAGGAGTGGTGGCGATGGCAGGTGGCCCCGGCTGGCGGGTCGGGCTCGACGGCGGGCGACCGCAGGGGCGGTCATGCGCTCATATCGGGCTCCTGGCGACGTACGAGCCGTCACCGCAGGCTCCGTCGGCCGGCTGCGCGGACTGCGTGTCGCGCGGCTGGCGCTGGGTGCGGCTGCGCCGGTGCGTGACGTGTGGCTACGTCGGATGCTGTGACAGTTCGCGGGGCATGCACGCCCATGGTCACCATGTGCTGAGCGGACACCCGGTCGCCCTTTCCCTGGCGTCCGACGAGGACTGGGCCTGGTGCTTCACCGACGAGGCCTTCCTCGTCCGGTCCGGCCACGGCGGATCGGGGCACGTACGGCGCCAGCCGCACTAACCGCGGCGAACGGTTGCTGCGGAAGGCAGTCTGTCGGCCACCGCGTCGGCCAGCCTGTCGAATTCGGGACGCAGGAAGGGTGTGGCCAGGCGTACCCATCCCTTGAACCGCAAGGACGCCGTGTAGGTGAGGAGCGTGGTCGTGGCCGAGCGGGCCCGGAAACTCAGGTCGTCGGTGGCCGTGACGGTCTTGTTCTCACCGACGAACAGCAGCCGATCCGGCTCTTTGGAGACGAGCCGGTAGAGCAGGTCGCTGGTCCGGCCACGGAAGCGCGAAGTGTTCTGCCACGTGGTTCCCTGCTGAACCGGTCCTTCACCGACCCGCACGCACCGCACCGTGCCCGGGTCCCATTCCTCGGTTCGGGAGAAGTCCTCCAGGTAGGCAACCAGATCATTGAGAGGAAGCCCGACGAGGATGTCCCTCCGGACGGTGATCGCCACAGCCGACCCCTTACCGGCCCCGCGAGGCCGAATCGATGTTCCGCGGACGTACTACTTCCCCGAAGGACCCGCGGATGGATGCACGATCGACGGCCGGGTCCGTGAATATCCCGGCAGGGCTGAGGACGGGGGGCGAAACCGGAAGACGCTCCCGCGCTCCACCGGACGGATTCCGTTGCGCGATCGAGGCGCACCGCGAGCCCCTGCCTGCCGGGTCTGGATGGCGTCCACCCGTGAAACGCTGCAAGGAGGTCGGGCGTGACGTTCTCCTGTATCTGGTATTCGGGTATCTCGAAGAGGCTGGGTTGGACGAGCCAGGCTCCGATCGCACGGTTCAGCAAGCCGGAGAATTCCTCGTATGCAAGTAGGGCCCGAGCTATTGCTTGGCCCGGCTCATTAGCCAGCAGCATCCCGAAAGCCACCGTCGAGCAGCCACGCCCACCGGGCCGGCGCCGAGGTACGGGTACGCGGGTGGGCGGGGATGCGGCCGACGAGGTCGATCCCGGGCAGCAGCCCGGTGCGGCTCCCCCGCCCGCGGCGGGGTCCTGCTGTAGGCGCCGTTTTCGGTGGTCAGGCCGTGAGCGGCCCCACCGTGAAGCGGTCCGAGCAGATCTGGAAGGGGGCCTTGACGAGGACCTCGTCCTTCGAGGCGGGCGGGTAGACCGCCAGGAAGGTGCCTCGGGCCAGGCACGGGCCGCCGATGGGCCCGTTCGTGGTGTGGAGGACGGCCGTCGCGCTGCGCCCGGGCGCCAGGGTGACGGGCCCTGACGCCGTGCCTTCGCGGTCGGCCGGGCTGCCGATGCGTTGCCGGTCCGCGTTCAGGACGCTGACACCGGGGTGGCCGAGCAGGGTGCACGAGCGGTCGCCGATGTTGGTGAAGCCGAGCGGTACGTACAGCTGGCCGGCGCCGGGGTCCGGTGTTCCGACGGCCAGGTCCAGGTCACCGGCGGCGCAGGAGCTCGCGGGCGCGGGTGCGGGACCGGGGGCCGCGGCTGCCGGAACGGCACATACCAGTGTGGTCCCCACGGCCGCGGACAAGAGGGCGGGAACCGCCGTGCGTGTGATGTTCACCAGGACTCACCCCGATCGATCGTGCCGACGTGGACGCCGGCTCGTGGTTGATGTCCGTCGCGCCTACCCGCGACGGCCCTCGCCAAGCGTGCCCGCTCAGCTGCCCCGTGCCCCGGGGGAGTCTGGCCCGGCGAGGGCCCTCAGCACGCGGTCGGGTGTAAGGGGCAGTTCGCGCAGCCGCCGTCCCGTGGCGTGGGCGACGGCATTGCCGATCGCGGCGGCCGTGCCGACGATGCCGATCTCGCCGATTCCCTTGCTGCCCATCGGATTGAGGTGCTTGTCGTGTTCGTCGATCCAGTACGCCTCGAGGTCCGGCACGTCGGCGTGCGCAGGCACGTGGTAGGCGGCGAGGTCGCTCTCGGTGAAGTCCCCGAAGGCGGCGTCCGTTGTGCTGTGCTCGGTGAGCGCCATGCCCAGCCCCATGACCATGCCGCCCTTGAACTGGGAGCGTGCGGTACGGGGGTTGAGGATGTGCCCGGCGGCGAAGACGCCCAACAGCCGTCGTACGCGGACCTCGCCGGTGACGGTGTCGACCTGGACCTCGGCGAAGTGCGCGCCGAAGGCGTGCCGGGCGTAGGGGGATTTCTGCTTGGCCGATGCCGTGGTGTCCGCGGACGCGGACAGGCCTTCGGGCGGCAGCGGCCCGCGGTGCTGTTCGAGGCGGGCCACGAGTGCGGCGCACGCGTCGTGGACGGCCCATCCCCACGAGGCGGTGCCGGAGGATCCGCCCGCCAGGGAGGCGGAGGGCAGGCCGGTGTGGCCGATGGCCACGGTGACGTCGTCGACGGGTACCTGCAGCGCATCGGCGGCCACTTGGGCCAGGACGGTGCGGGCTCCGGTTCCCATGTCGGTGGCGTTGATCTCGATGTGGTGGCTGCCGTCGGGGCGGGCGTGTGCGCGGGCGGTCGAGGGGGCGACGAGGACGGGGTAGGTGGCCGCGGCGACCCCGGTTCCGAGAAGGAGCGGACCGTCGCGCCGCGGCGTGCGCAGGGCGGCCCAGCCGAAGCGTTCGGCGCCCTCATGCAGGCATTCCACCAGGTGGCGGCTGCTGAAGGGACGGCCGCTGTCGGGTTCGACCCGGGGCTCGTTGCGCACGCGCAACTCGATCGGGTCCATGCCGAGGGCTTGCGCAAGCTCGTCCATGGCCGACTCCAGGGCGTACATGCCGGGCGCTTCGCCGGGTGCGCGCATCCAGGAGGGCGTCGGGACGTCGAGGGCGACGGCGCGGTGCGTGGTACGGGCGTCCGGTACGGCGTACATGACGCGGCCGGGTACGGCTGCCTGCTCGACGAACTCCCGGATGCGGGAGGTGTGGGTGGTGACCTCGTGGACGAGGGCGGTGAGGGTTCCGTCGGTGCGGGCGCCCAGGCGGACGCGGTGCAGGCTGGGCGCGCGATGGCCCACCGTCGCGGGGAGGTGGGCACGGGGCAGGGAGAGCTTGACCGGCCGTTCGTAGCGCCGGGAGGCCATGGACGCCAGGACCACGTGCGGGCGGGGGGTGCCCTTGCAGCCGAAGCCCCCGCCGACGTGCTCGGAGACGACCGTGACGTCGTCCTCGGGGAGCTCCAGGAGGGAGGCGAGGGCGGCGCGGACGGGGCCTGTCCCCTGACTGGAGTCGTACACGGTCAGGTGGCGGCTCGCCGGGTCCCAGTCGGCGGTGGCGGCGTGCGGCTCCATCGGGTGGTTGTGCAGGGGCGGCACGGCGTAGGCGCAGTCCACCCGTACGGGGGCGGCCGCCAGGGCGGCGTCGGGGTCGCCCTGCTCCCGGTGGGCCGGGTGGCCGCCGTTGGCTTCCTGCGGCGTGTACGCGTCGGGGTGGTCGGCGCTGAGGGTCACGTCGTGCGGTTCGCCCGCGTAGCGGACCCGGACCCGCGAGGCGGCGTCCTGGGCTGCTTCCAGGGTGTCGGCGACCACGAGGGCGACGTACCAGCCGCGATGGGGGACGCGCAGATCCTGCAGCACTCGCAGGGTGGGGTCCTCGGCGGGCCCCAGGCGCGGTGCATTGAAGGGCGTGAGGACGCCGATGACGCCCTGCAGGGCCGTGGCGGCGGTGTCGTCGACGGCGAGGATCTGTCCGCGCGGGACCGTCGCGGGGACGGGCCAGGCATGGGCGCAACCGGGCGGGGTGTGTTCGGCCGCGTAGCGGGCGGCTCCGGTGACCTTGTCGTGTCCTTCCCGCCTGGGTGCGGGGCTGCCGAGGGCGGTCATGGCGGGACGGCTCCTTTGCCGGTGGGGCGGGCGGCTACGGGCGGTGTGCGGCGGTGGGCCCGCCGTCGGCGGCGCGGACCAGGGTCGTGAGGGCGTCGCGGGCGAGGTTGCGGGCGAGGGGGACCTTGAAGGCGTTGTCCCGCAGGGGCCGGGCCCGGGAGAGTTCGGCGTCGACGGCCTCGCGCACGGCCTCGTCGGTGGGCCGGGCGCCCGTGAGGAGCTGTTCGGCGGTGGTGGCCCGCCAGGGGCGGTGGGCCAGGCCGCCGAAGGCGAGGGCGACGTGCCGCACATGGCCGTCCCCGAGTTCCAGGACGGCGGCGACGGACGCCAGGGCGAAGGCGTACGAGGCGCGGTCGCGGGCCTTGCGGTAGAGGGAGACGGCGTCGGGGGCCGGCGGGGGCAGGACCACGGCGGTGATGAGTTCTCCGGGGCGGATCACGGTGTCCTGCTCGGGGTGCGTTCCGGGCAGCCGGTGGAAGTCGGCCGCCGCGATGCTCCGGGGGCCCTCCTCGTCCCCGTACAGCTCGACCGTGGCGTCGAGGGCGGCAAGGGCGACTGCCATGTCGGAGGGGTGGGTGGCCACGCAGTGCTCGGAGTGGCCCAGGACTGCGAGGTCGCGGTGCACGCCGTCGCGGGCACCGCATCCGGTGCCGGGCTCGCGTTTGTTGCAGGGCTTGGACAGGTCCTGGAAGTACGGGCAGCGGGTGCGCTGGAGCAGGTTCCCGCCTGTGGTGGCCACGTTGCGCAGCTGGCCGGACGCGCCGGCGAGGAGGGCCTGGGACAGTGCGGGGTACCGGGTGCGTACGAGGGGGTGCGCGGCCAGGTCGCTGTTGGGGACGGTGGCGCCGATGCGGAGCCCTCCCCCGGGCAGCTGCTCGATGTCGTGCAGGGGCAGCCGGGTGATGTCGATCAGGGTGGCCGGGGTCTCGACGCCGTGTTTCATCAGGTCGACCAGGTTGGTTCCGCCGGCCAGGTAGCGGGAGCGCGGGTGGCCGGCGTAGGCGGTCACGGCTTCCTGGAGGCTGGTGGCCCGTACGTAGGCGAAGGGCTTCACATGATCACGTCCGGGTGGGGGCGGGCGTCGGGGGCCGGGCGGGCGTCGCGGGGACGGTCGGTGGGGGTGGTGCCCGCCGCGGCTTCGGCAACGGCGTCGACGATGCCGTTGTAGGCGCCGCACCGGCAGAGGTTGCCGCTGAGCCGCTCGCGGATTTCCTCGGGGGTCAGGGCGACGGGGCCGGAGTCCGAGCCGGGAGCGGTGACGTGCGAGGGATGGCCGGCGGCGGCTTCCTCGAGGACGCCCACTGCGGAGCACAGCTGTCCCGGGGTGCAGTAGCCGCATTGGAACGCGTCGTGGGCGAGGAACGCCCGCTGGATCGGGTGCGGGGATCCGTCGGCGTCGGCGAGGCCCTCGACGGTGGTGACCTCGCAGCCGTCCTGAGCGACGGCGAACAGCAGACAGCTGTTGACGCGGCGGCCGTCCACGAGAACGGTGCAGGCGCCGCACTGTCCGTGGTCGCATCCTTTCTTGGAGCCCGTCAGGTCCAGGGTTTCGCGCAGGGCGTCGAGAAGGGTGACGCGGTGGTCGATGTCGAGGACGTGGTCGGTGCCGTTGACGCGCAGGGTGACGCGCGAGCGGTGGCCGGCGTCCGGCGGCCCGGCTCCGGTGGCGGTCCCGGGGCCGGTGGTGGCCCCGGGGCCGGTGGTGGCCCCGGAGCCGCTGCCGGTGCGATGCGTGGAGGGGGTTCCGCTCGCGGCCACGATTCTCCTTCGCGTGCGTCGGCCGGGGTGTTCCGGTTCAAGGGATTCCGATACACCGGGGCGTTTCCGGCTAATAGGGGTATACCAGCGCCTGCCCGGCCCCGTCCGGTTCACACGCGGAGGGACCCCTGTGCCGGCTGTCTCCCCTTTCGGACACGGTCGGCGATGCGTCCCGAGCCGCTCGCGCCCCGCACGGGAAGGGGCCCGAACTCGTCGAGTTCGGACCCCTTCCCCACGCCGGCCCGGCGCTGCGGGCCGCGCCGGGCCGTTTCGGCTCAGGCCGGGGGTCCGCCGAACGGCACACCGATGCCGTAGTACGTGCCCAGGCCGTCGCGGTAGCCGGCGTTGCCGAGGTGCTGGTCGCGATGGAACTCCGGGGCGTCCTTGATCTGGCCCTTGGTACGGTCGACGTAGATCTTCCGCTCGGCAGCGTCGATACGGACCACGACGCTCGCCGGGAGCAGTACCTCCTTGCCGAAGATCCACACACCGGTGTCCACCACCAGATAAGCGTCACCGACCTCGTCGGAGTGCTTGTCGACCTTGCCGACGCGCCCGTCGGTCGCCTCGACCTCGAAGCCGGTCAGATCGGTACCGGCCAGGTAGCCGGCGGTCGACTTGAAACTCCACACATGCTCAGTCACGCGGAAACCACTCCTCCGGTCGACGGTGGGCGACGAGTACGGTCCTCGTAGCCCTTGCTTCACCTGGACTCCCGCCTGCCCCACACCCGCAGCCTCATGCACCCGGGATGACGCGCCGCGGCGTCCGGCCGGGCAGGGGCGCCGCACCGTGAGCCGGACAGCGGGTACCGGCCGACGCCGACCACCCGACGCCGACCACCCGACGCCGACCACCCGACGCCGCGCCCGCGCCGGCAGAGTTGCACGGGGCTGCGGCGCCGATGCCCACGTTCACGCCCACGTCCTGGAGGCCGGGTGAACCGTCGTGTCCTGAGCGCCGCGCTGGACGTCCCGCTTCCGCCCGAAGAGGCATTCCGGCTCTTCACCGCCCGCGGTGAGCGGGACGGTCAGTCCGGGCGCTTCGTGACTACCAAGCGTCCCAGAGCCCGCCGTGACGGTGGCGCACCGGAGGTATGTCTGCGCCGTCGAGGTCGTGGCCGCCGTGGTGCAGTCCGCGGATCCGCTGAGCCTCAAGTCGGCTCTGGAGCCGAGCCCGGCGTTCCGCCGTAGCGATCTCGGTCGAGAACGAGCCGTCTCTGCAGTCGAGCACCATCCACTGCCAGGAGGTGATCCGGCGCAGTGTCTTCGCCGGGACGGGGCGACGGCCTTCGCGCGAGGCCCGGGCCAGTTCGGCGTGCGTGTAGCGCAGGTCGTAGAGAGACATGGACTCCGAAGCGTCGTCCTGGACGCGGAGTTGCCTGGGAGTCGTGCGGACCGTTCGGGACATCGAAAGCCTCCGTAGGGCCCTCCGGGCTTTCCAGAGGTACCTACGGGGGATGCGTGGTGGTCAGCACGACTCAGTCCCCTCGTCGGTCGGGCGATCCGCCAGCAGCACAGTACCCGGGCGGAGGCCCGGGCGCCGGGACTCGCTGGTTGTCACCAGGAGGATGCGGTTCTGGCCACTCGCCGACAGCGCGCATCAGGGCGACGGCATCCCCTGCCGAGGACAAAACGAACACCTCCCCGACGTACCCCTTCCCGCACCGGGGTACGGCTCGCCGTCCAACACCGGCGCCACGGCAAGCGCACCCCCGTCCTTCGCCGAGCTCGGCGTGGAGCGGCCGGCCCGTGACCGCCTGCCGTACCCAGCCGTCGAGGTGGTCGTCGACCGGGGCGCGAGCCAGGATGCCGTGTCCGGTCCCGGCTACGGGCAGCCTCCGAGAGGCCCTGCAGACCCATCCGGCTCCACGACAACAGGGGTTACCGAACACCCTTTACAGTGATCGCTGCGCCCCGGTCTCGTCGGCGCCGGTCGACGCGTGGGGGTGCAAAAGATGAGCAGGTCCGAGGGGCTGGGGGCGGCGGAAAGCCTTCCGGCCCACAACGACGGCGCCCCCTCACCTTCACCCTCGCCGGCGAAGTCCCCGAGACAGCCTGCTCGTCCGCAACGCCTTCAAGCCGGTGGCCCCGACCTCGAGCCGGTGCCGTGATCGTGCCTGGGGAGCAGCCCGCGCGAACTCCCCTTGTGAGGACCCACTGCTCAACGCACGTTCCGCTCTCTGGCCGCGAAAGACGGTAGAGTTGATAGTTGTCACATGACAACTATGTCGGCAGAGGCACATACCGGCTCGGAACGAAACGGGACAGGACGGTCTCAGGATCTGCCGGTGTACGGGCACTTCCTGAAGACGATCGCCGCATCCAGTGGTCCATCCGAGGATGTCTGCTGACCCAACCAGCGCTTCTCGAAGAAATGACCCTGACCATGACGAACTTCCTGGCCGTGGAACGTGCGCTGCGCACGGCGGCGCCTCACGACCTCTTCCGCACGGTGCGCGCTGCCCTGATGGAGCATTTCCGCGCGCTGGAGGTAGAACTCCTTATGGCCGACTACAGCCTCACCGTCCTGCAGCCGGTGACCGCTCTGCCGTACACGGCGGAGCCGCTGCCTGTTCACGCCAGCTCGGAGGGCCGCGCGTTCGGCAGTCAGGAGCCGTACGGGCAATACGCGGCGCAGGACGGTGCCGTGGACCTTCACCTGCCGGTGACCGTCCGCGGCGATCGCCTGGGCATCCTCACGGTGCGCATGCCAAAGGATGCGTGTACCTCCGAGACCGTCGGCGAGCTGACCGACCTGGCAGAGCTGCTGGGGCACGAGATCGTCGTGGCCGAACGCGACACCGATCTGTATCTCCAGGCCCGCCGTGCGAGCCGTCTCACCCTGGCGGCCGAGATGCAGTGGCAGCTACTGCCGGCACGGGCATGCTCCCGGCCGGAGTACGCCATCGGAGCTCAGCTGGAGCCGGCGTACGACATCCACGGGGACAACTTCGACTGGTCCACCAGCGCCGAGACCCTCACCCTCACGGTGACCAATGGCATGGGGGAAGGGATCCGGGCTTCGCTCCTGACCAATCTTGCCGTCAATGCGCTGCGCAACGCCCGGCGTGCCGGTGTCGGCATCGCCGACCAGGCGGCGCTGGCCGACCAGGCCCTCTACGGGCAGTACCGGGGGCGCGAGTACGTATCCACCCTCCTTTTGTCCTTCGAGCTGAACTCCGGGCGCGCGCAGGTCGTCGATGCCGGGTCTCCCCAGCTGTGGCGGTACCGGAACAGGTGCGTGGAGCGCCTCGAGTTCGAGGCGCAGTTCCCCTTGGGGATGTTCGAGGAGTCGCCGTACACCGCGCAGGAGTTTCAGGCCCTGCCCGGTGACCGGTTGGTCTTCGTAAGTGACGGGGTGTATGCGGCCGCAAGCGCGGGGGGTGAGGCGTACAGCGAGCGTGCTCTGGCCCGGGCGATCCAGGCCACCAGCTTGCTGCCGGCCGCCGCGGTACCCCGGGCGATCCTCGAGGAACTGACGGCCTACCGGGCCGCCGACGCCGATGACGATGCGATGGTCCTGTGCATGGACTGGTTCGGTCGGGCCGCCGCGAGCTGAGACGTACGCGGGACACGGCGGCACCGTGGCTGCGTGGCGGGGCGCATGTTGCGCGCGGCGGGGATAATTTCCTGGCAGGGGGCAGACGAGGCATATCCGTTCAGATCTAGAACCTGTCACCGGCGGCGCCTTCCTGAAGGGACCGGCATCTGCCTAGGGAGTGACGCCAACAGTGAGCCGTGCGGAACCGCCCGAAGATCCGCTGTACGAGATGGCCTGCGGGGTGGCCGAGGCTGCTGGGGCCTTGATGGACCTCTGGGAGCGGGCGGCTCAGAGCGCTCCTCCGCGCCTGTCGGCTCTGCAGCTGCGGGCGCTGGTGGGGGTACGGGGTTCGCCCGGGATCAATCTCACCCGCCTGTCCGAGGAAATCGCCGCGACGGCTCCCGCTACCAGCAGGCTCTGCGACCGGCTGGAGGCCGCCGGGCTGCTGCGCCGCGACCGCGCCGACTCCGACCGACGTGAGATCGTCCTGACACTGACCGAGCACGGTCGCCAGGCCATCGACGTACTGCTGGTCCAGCGCAGCCGAGCGATCTATGAGGTTCTCGGACATGTACCGGTCGAGCAGTGCCAGGAGCTCCTGAGCGGTCTGCGAGCCTTCACCCGGGCAGCAGAAACGGCCCCGCCTGACCGCAGGCAGTGAGCGCGCGGGGTTCTCTCCCCCCCCCCCCCGGCGTGGAGTCCGTCTGCCGGCGGGCGCCGCTGATGAGGTACGACGCAGTGCTCAGGCCTCGAGAGGCTGCCTTCCCCGCCAGTCCAGGCAGATCACCGCCGCGTCCTGAGTGAGGTCGCTGCCTCCGTGGTACTGCACGAGCCCGTCGACGAGTGCCTGGGCGGTTTCCTGAGTCGAGGATCTCTGGGTGGCGGCTATGGTCTCGCGCAGGGCGCGCTCACCGAAGGCACGGCCGTCCTGGCCCTGGGAACCATGCACGCCGCTGCTGACGATGACCAGCCGGTCCCCCGGGGCGACACTGAAGGGCGTCTTGCGGTACTCGGTCTCCTGGAACATTCCCAGCGGGGTCTGGGTTTCGAGGGCCACCCGTTCCACCAGGCTGTCGCGTACCCGGAACACCTGCGGGGAGCCGGCGTCCACGGCCTGGCCTGAGCCTGTGCCCAGGTCAAGGCTGAGCAGCAACGTCGGTGCGCTGCGTTTCCCGCCGTACTGGGCATACACCGCCTCGCTGGCGAGAGAGGCCTGCTCTTCGAGGGGGACGCCGGCGCGGCGGGCGTTGCGCAGTGCACTGACGGCGAGGTTCGTCAGCAGGGCGGCGTCGATGCCGTGCCCCTGACCGTCGGTGCACGTGACAGTCAAGACATCGTCGGTGGTGTTCCAGTCGAAGTTGTCCCCGCCGATGGCGTAGGCCGGTTCCAGGTGGGCGCCGAGGGTGTACTCCTGTCGGCTCAGTCCGCGGCCCGGAAGAAGCTGCCACTGCATCTCGGCGGCCAGGGTGAGGCGCCGACGGCGGCGGGCCTGCAGGTAGAGGTCGGTGTCCCGTTCGGCCACGATCAGCTCATGCCCCAGGGCTGTGGCGAAGGCGGCGAGTTCCAGCGTGCGCAGAGCACCCTCGGCGGGCTCGGGAAGGCGCACGGAGAGCACGCCCAGGTGGTCGCCGCGCACGGTGACCGGCAGGTGGGCGATCACGATGCCGGGGGCGTCGGTGACCTCGACGACCGGCGCCTGGGCGGCGAAAGCCCGGCCGGCCGCCGAGCCGTCGCGGACCGGGACCTGGGATCCGGTGTGGGGCAGCTGCGTGACCGGTTGGAGGACGGAAAGGCCGTAGTCCGCCAGCAGCAGGGTCACCTCGCTCGCCTGCAGGTAGGTGGCCAGCAGGCGGCCGGCCGCCGGCAGGAGCGCGGTAGGGGGCGCGGCCCTCAGCGCGCTCTCCGCGGCACCGAGCCAGACTTCTGAACGGTTTCTCATGGCCTTTTCCCTCATGACCTGCATGTGCCCCCGTCGGCGTGAAGTCCAGCTGCCCAGCCGGGTGCGTGTCGTGTTCACGCCCCGCAGCGGGGTGCGGAGCGGGGTCGGACGGGTGCAACCTGTGAGGGTGTGCCGGTCGCTCGGCGGCTTTTGTCTTGTCGGGCGGGCTGTCAGGCGGTTCTGCTGCCCGTGCTGTGTCCGGTCTCCTCGGGGCCTATGTGGAGGCGTGCCGCAGTGCGGAAAGTCTGCAGGCTTTCGGCCAGAGCTCCGAGGTCTGCTTCGGGGACCCTCGTCAGGACGGCCTCGATCTCACCCGATCGCCAGGCGCGCATCTGTTTGAGCGCCCTGTGTCCGCCGGGGCTCAGTCTGAGTTCGACTTCACGGCGGTTGGCCGTCCCGCGAGAGCGCTGGATGAGGCCCGCCGCTTCCAGCCGGTCGCACAGACGGCTGACCGAAGGCGGCGTGGAGCCGAGCGCTTCGCCGAGGTCGCGCAGGTTCACGCCGTCCCATTTTTCGATCACGGTCAGCACGCGGAGCTGCGACGGGGAGACCGGAGGGAGGCTCGAGGCTTCTCCGCTTCGACCCCAGAGCACCTCCAGCATTTCCAGAAGCCTGCACGCCTCAAGGGCCACTTGTTCGCGGCTGACCGATGGCGCGATGCGGGGCATTTCCTCGCCCGGCCACCCGGGTACCTGTTTGTCAGTCGCCTCGTTGTCGAGCACCTGTTGGTACCTCTCGCTGGACGAGCTGGGAGCCGGCGTGCGGCGGGAACGGGGCCGGCCGGACCCGCCCGGAGTCGGGGAGGTCCGGTCCAGCGGCTTGCGCCGCTGGGTATGAGGCTAGCCGAGAGTCACCGGTCGGAGAACGGCAGGAGGCAGAACACGCTCTCGCAACGGGCTTGTCATTGTTCAAGGAGGCGGAAGGCTAAGGAGGCGGAAGGCTGCGGCGAAACGCCATGGCCAGGGTGTCATCCGCGTGGAGAACGATGGTGTGCATGTCGGCAGCGATGGCGGAAGGGATCTCGGCCACGGTGCGGTGGGCGTGGGTCTGGGCGGCCTGGACCAGCCGGATCTCACCCTCCAGCAGGTCTTTGCGGCTTTCCGTGAGGCCGTCGGTGTAGAGGAGTAGGAGATCTCCCGGGGCGAGGGGCATGGACAGGACGTCGTCGCTTCCGGGAAAGGGGAACCCGATGCCGCGGCCACGCACCTGGAGATACTGCGCGCTGCCGTCGGCACGCACCAGCAGCGCGGGCGGATGGCTTCCGTTGGCGATCTGCATTTCTCCGCTGGCGGGATCGAGTCGAACCAGGAGCACGGTCGCCATCAGTTTCGGGTCGAACGGCATGAGGATGTCGTGGGTGCGGGCCAGGATCGACTGCAGCGGATGGCCTTCGAGGGCCAGGGTTCGCACGGCGTGGGTGACGTTGAGGGCGCTGCGGGTACTGCGTACGCCGTGGCCGACCGCGTCCACGACGGTGATGTGGAGGGTGCCGTCGGGCAGGATGAACCAGTCGTAGAGGTCGCCGCCCGTGGGGGCGGTGGGGTCGGCGGGCGCGTAGTGGACCGCGAGCTGGAGGCCCGCGACGACAGGTGGCGGTGGCCGCAGGGCGTCCTCGAATTCCCGCAGGACCTCTCCGTACGCCTGGCGCAGCCGCTCGTCCTGCTCCTCGAGCTGCACGTAGAGGGCGACGACTCCGGCGTTGGTCTCGGCGAGTTCGTGCTTGAGGAGACGGTATTCGGCGGTAAGGCTGTCGGCCCGGGCGAGCGCGGCGCGCATTTCCTCGTCGCTGTCGCACGATTCGACGGTCGGCGGTACCTGCGAGCCGACGGGCGAGGGCGCCAAGCGGTGATCGTCCGTACACGGCGGGTCGACGGCAGGCGTCGAGATGTGCCAGGTCGCCGTATGACCGGAGATCGCCGGTGCGGGAAGGGGCAGATCGCCGGGAACGACAGATCCTGCGATCCGGGACGCATGGAAGGTGACGGTCAGCAGGCCTCCGTCGCCCGGTCCGCTCTCGCACGACGCGGTGAGAGCGACGGACCGGCCGGCACGGAACTCGGGTTCGGCGAGGTCGGTCACCGACAGCACCAGGCGGCCGCGGACATCTGCCGGCAGCCGATGGTCCCGGGCCAGGGACCTGACCGCCTGGCGGAGCGAGGCCGACGTGGCATAGCGGTTCAGGTGCACGAGGCCTCCCGTCGCGGGCGGGCCGTCAGCACGGTGGCGTCGTCCTGAAAGCGGCGGTAACGGTGTGCGATCGCTGCCGCGAGCAGCGGAACGGGCAGGCGCAGTGTGAAGTCCGAAGGGGTGTGCGAGCACCGCGGGTCGATGCCGTCGGTGTGCATGAGGATCGTTGTTCCTGGCGGCAGGCGAAGCCGGCGCACCGACGGAGCGGGCATGCGCCAGCCGACAACGCCGGGCTGGCCACTCACGCGGTCGTGCACCTGCTGGTGGGAGAGGGTGACCAGGCGTACGTTGCCGATGCCGCAGTATTCGGCCCGGTCGACGTACAGGCGGGTGATGCCGACCGCGGCGCCCCGGCTGTGGCGCAAGGCTCGGTGCATGGCGGTCAGGATGTCGGGGAGGGGCGCTTCGGCGGCGGCGTGGAAGGAACGCAGAGCGCTTCGGGCGGCTTCGGCGGCCTCGGGGCCGTGGCCCAGTCCGTCGATGACGGCCGCGGTGCGGACTGTGCCGGTCTCCAGGACCGCGGCGGTGTCTCCGCTTTGCGCTTCCTTGTCAGCGGGCAGGCAGACGAGTCCTGTCTCCTGTCGGGCGGCTTGCAGGTCGCCGGGGAGAGCCAGTCGGGCGCAGGCCAGGGTTCCGGTGCCGGGGTGGGTCTCGATCGCGAAGGACGTCGCGATGCGCTTGACTGCGCCGAGGCCGGCGCCGAGGGTGCTGGTGGTGCTGTATCCGTCGGTGAGGCACCGCTGGAGTTGCGGCATGCCGGGGCCGTGGTCGGCGGCAAGGATCTCCAGGCCGCCGCCCAGCGGGAGCGGCTGGATGTAGAGGGCGCCGTCGGTGGCGTGTTTGACCACGCTGCTTGCGAGTTCGGAGGCGACGACCGCAGCCCGGTCCGGTAGGGCACCGGAGAGGCCGCACGCCTTCGCGGCGGTGCGGGCGGTTTCCGCCGCAAGGTGTACGGCGCTGTAGTGGTCGATTCGGATGTACGCGGTCGGGGCCGCGAAAGGCAGGGTCACGGGCGTGCCCATCGGGTGACCGTCACCGTCGTGCCCTGACCTGGCGTGCTCTGCACGGCGAAGTCGTCCATCAGGCGTTTCGCGCCGCCCAGGCCGTGGCCGAGTCCGCCGCCGGTCGTGAACCCGTCGGCGAGGGCTTGCTGGATGTCGCCGATCCCGGGGCCGCTGTCGGTGATCGTCAGCCGCAGTCCTCGTCTGCCGTCCTGGCGCGGGTGCTCGATCACCAGCGTTCCTCCTCCGCCGTGAACGTAGGCGTTGCGGGCCAGTTCACTGGCGGCGGTGACCACCCGTGTCTGGTCCACGATCCCGAAGCCGGCTTCGAGGCTCGCGGCACGTACTGCATGGCGGACCGACAGCAGGTCCTCCTCAGTACGCAGAGCGAGCTGCACGGGATCGGCGGGCTCATCGGGAATGGGTGGGGCGGGAGGGGCGGATGCGGGTGCGTGGACGCTGTCAGCTCGCTGTGTCATATGGGGCCCCCTTCAGGGGCTGCTGGCTCGAATGCCATCCCAGAACGGACATGGCCTGTTCTGCGTGGACAGCGGTTTCGACTCCGGTGAGTTCCAGGCCCAGCTCGACGAGCGTGACGGCCACCGCGGGCCGCATGCCGGCCACAATCAGCCGGGCTCCCATCAGGCGGGCCATGGCGGTGACTTCCATGAGGGTGCGGGCCGCGAAAGAGTCGATGATCTCCAGACGGGAGATGTCGATGAGCACACCGCGGGCCCTGTCCTGCGCGATGCGTTCGGTGAGTTCCAGGCTGAACGCGACCGCGGTCCGGTCGTCGAGGTTGTCGAGGAAGCCGGTCACCAGGACGTCCCCCAGACGCAGGATGGGGACCGCGACCGGTGGGCGGGGCGTCACCGGGAAACCAGGCTCTGCGGTCCCGGACCGGCTCCGGCGGTGATCTTCACAGCCTCGGACAAGGCGTCGGAGAGAGTGGCCCTGGTGAGAATGCCGGACAGGTCGATGCCGAGCTGGGCGATGGTCTGCGCTATCGACGGCCGGATGCCGCTGATGACACAGTCCGCGCCCATGAGGCGCACCGCGTGGACGGTGTGCATCAGGTGCTCGGCGACCGCGGTGTCGACCGTCGGAACAGCAGTGATGTCGATTATCGCAACCTGTGCCTCGTGCTCTGCGATGGCCTGGAGAAGGTTCTCCATCACCACCTGGGCACGCGCGGTGTCGAGGGTACCGATCAGCGGAACGGCAAGGATCTGGTGCCACAGCCGTACCACCGGGGTCGATACCTCCAGCAGCTGACGGCTCTGTCGGCGGATGATCTCCTCTCGTCCTTCGACATAGGTGGCGAAGGACAGGGCCCCTGCCGCGTCGAGGAGTTCGTTGACCAAGAGCGCGGCCGCGAAGAGGTTCCCGGCGTCTTCTGTGTTGTGCTGCACCGCTTCCAGCAGTGCCTCTTTCAGAGCGAGGACCGCCAGGAAAGTGGCCGTCGGGGTGGCTCCCGCACGGGCTCGACGCAGAGACATCTCGGTCACGGCTCGGTTCAGGTCGGCGTGAGCGGTCACCACCTGCTTCACAGGCAGTGAAGTCCCCAGGCCCGCCAGAAGGGCGGACACGAGGCGGTCTGCTTCCTCCCTGAGCTCGCCCTCACCCATGCCGTTTCCCAATTCGGCCTGATCCAGCTGCAGCCGCACCCAACAGTCCGCCACCGCCTCAGCGCGCTCCTGCAGCACTTTCGTGAGACGCTGTCGCACGTCGGCCGTACTGCTGCTCATCTGGCTCCTTCACCATCCTTGGCGCTCCCCGCAAGGCGAGCGACGCGCGGGACGAGCTTCACCAAATACCCCGCACGCGCAACTATTGTCGTGCGGCAAATATACGCACGGCATCCAGGTAAGGGGAACCCCGCCCCCCGCCGAGCCCCGTCACGGCGCCCGGCCGTGCACCGCCACTCACGGCCCGAATGGCCGCGTCTGCTTCCCAACAGGGGCCAACGCCACGGGTGGCTCGGCTATGCGGAGGGCTGTGGCTATGGCCAGGGACAACGGCCGCTGCCACTCACCCGTACGGCCCCGATGGGCCGCGTACGGGCGGTCGGGTCCGAGCGCAGTGGGCGACGGCGCGGGCGCCGGTCGCGCTCGGCCTGCATCGTGATGCACGACACTCTCAATTCCACGGCCGCGTTCAGAAGCCGCTCATGTCCGTGTTGACGGGAAGCAGCAGGCCGGGCAGTGCTGTCCGCGGCCGGATCTCGAAAGGCCGGCTCGCCGTGGCGGGAGAAGTCCTCGACGGCCACGTCCTGAACAGAGGCTGCAACTGGGCCGCAAAGCGGCCGCCGCCCTTCCACCGAAGTGACGTCCGCCTTCCTCACCTGTAAGGATGCGGCCGCCCGGGGCCCAAGAGCCCGTGGGGGCAAGGCAGACGGTTCAGGGGAGCACGGCACCTGCCCAGGGCTGCTCCAGGCAGTCATGCCGCGAAGGGCTGTCACCGTCGGTTCCACTGCATCTCCTCAAGCGCAGCCCCCTCCTTCGTGGTCATCGAACGCGACGAACGCCTCAGCCCCACCCCAGGCGCTCGGCGTCGTCGGCGGCAAGTTTCCGGCGCAGCTTCGTGGCGATGAAGGCGGACAACACCGAAACGGCGGAGTGAAAGCTCGCAGGCGTGAATCTGGGGGTGTGTGCCGTGCTCCATTCGGAGGGCAACGAGCCGAGTCGGCCTGAGCGGCGCCGATCCTGCAAGAGAGCTGTGCGTGCAGCTCCGTCAACGAAAGGCAAACGATGCTCCACTACGAGTTGCTGAACCACCCCGAGGCCAGGGCCAAACTTGGCGACAGTGACCGACAGGGCATGTCCTACGCCGATGCGGTCGCCAAGGGCGTGCCGGCCGTGGCCGCGAGCGCAGCGAAGACCACTGATGCTTCAACCGGCAAGCAGTACAGCATGACGCCGACGGGACTGGCGGTCTTCATCTCGGACGGCACAGGCAGCGCGCTTGAGAGGAGCATCCGCGAGATGCGGGGCGCCGGGTGGTCCAGGGCGTGGACCGGCGGCAAGGTCGACCTGACGAACAAGGAGCTCGAGGGAAAGTCCCGCCAGGAACTTGCATCCGCCCCGCTGACCGGGCCGCTTCTCCTGCTGCCGGACGACCCGAGCTTCTTCGACGGGCCGGAGTTCAAGGAAGGGGGCAGGGACGCCATGGCGGCGGCGCAGCGTCTGGGATACAGGTTCACCAGCGGCGACCCTGCAGAGAAGTGTTCCTTCGTGGCCGCCTACCGGTTCCCCTCCGAAAGGGAGAGGGCACTGGCGGACGGCAAGGTGCTGTCCGACCCGACGGACGGAGTGCGCACGGAGAAGTCGGACACGGGCGTGCAGAAGATCAACGCCAAGGCCACCGCCCAGATCAGCTCTGTAGGGTCTGACGGTAAAGCGGGGCTGGAACTGCACATCGCCGCCGACCTGTTCTCCTGGTACGGGATCAGCATCATCGGGGCCTGGGGCCGGGCCGATCAGGCACAGGTCATCGGGGTGGGCACCCTGCGCAGGCCGGACGGAGCGGGACATTATCTGTCGGACGCCAACCGCCTTGAGCACCTGCGCGAAGAGGTGACCGTGGGCGGATACCTCGGCATGACTCTGAAGTTCAAGGAACGTCTCAGTCCGGGTCAGCCCTACATTCTGGACTGGGCCTGCACACGCCCGTCGAACGACGGCACCAGGGACCGTCAGCACGGCGTCAGCGTGTCAGGGAAGCTGTCCTTCACACTCTGACGACGACCTGACGAATCCGAAAAAGGGGGCGGCCGCGCCGGTACGGTCGCGAGTGCCGTCATGGGGAGCGGGGCTGCCGAGCCCTGACTCCGAGCGCCTGAAGGCGCTGAAGGAGCAGTGGACGGCGGACGCCACCGCTCTCCAGGCCAAGGCGCTGACGCGGACGAGGTGGCCGAGATCGCAGCCCGCTACGCGGCCCGTTCCCAGCAGCTGAATGGCCGATGGCGCACGTGCGCCGGCGCTTCGCCGTGATGTCGCGAGGTGAGGGTGCGCGGCGCCGCAGAACGATCACCTCTACGCCGCCGATGCCCCCGCCACAGTCCCGGGCGACATCCGCGAGAGCCTGGCGCTCCTCGCCGCCGTCCCGCGCGCCGGCCCCACCCCGCGAAGGACCGTACCGACCTGGCACGTCCGGCCGTCGGATTCTCCGGCCTGGTGGCGATTGCTGGACCGGCGAGGAGGCCGTCGTCACCGAGCCGGGACGCGGTCCTCCTGAGCGGGGCCTCGGGCCCCAGACGAAACCCGGGGCGCACTCCGGCGCGTACGCCCACACCAGAGGGCCGCGGGGAAAGCGTCGCTCCAGGCACCGGCCAGTCAGCAGAGGCGGCGGTCCCGCTGCTCGTCCCCGCAGTACGACGGCGAACTCCACGCGCTGATCCGGACCAGCGACTTCTGACCCCGATACCGAGGCCGCCGGGATTCCACGCGCCCGCCCAGCGGCGGAGGCCGCCACCCGCACGGTGTCGGCCTCCAGCCCTTCGGATCGACCCCGGACCGGGCAGCTGGCGCTCCGAGCAGCTTGCCAGTAAGTCAGGACGGTCGCCGCAGCACTTCATCCGGGTCGCCGAACTCGCCGTGCAGCCGGTACGCCCGCCCCGCCTGGGGAGGGCCGGCCGCTGGTCATCACATGCAGCCCGCCAGTGGTTGTCACCAGCGGCCGCGTTCGAACCTTGACGGCCGTCAGGGGCTGATGATCAGCCCCACCGTCGCCAAGGCGCCGCCCGCGAGGGCCAGGAGGGCCATTCGCCGGGCGTTGCGTACGTAGCCCAGGCGGCGCTTGCGCTCCCTGCGGACCGCGACCTTCGTCCCCAGGTGCACCCGCCTTATGTTCTGCGGGTCGAAGACGAGGGGGTAGCTCTCTCCGACGACGTGGGCGTGGCCCACGCTCGCACCTTTTTGGTGCCGGCCGGAGCCTTCCGGGGACTGCCACTCGTAGACAGCGCTCGCGTAACCGTCGGTACCGAACGGCACGAGGCTCACCAGCTCCGCTCGCACCTCGACGCCTGATTCGTACAGCTCCGTCATCTTCTTGAGCTCCGCTCCTTCGCCTTTGATCAGCATCAGGCCGAAGAAACAGAAGGCCGCGGATGCGACGACGGCAAGGAGGAGCACGGTCATCACCAGGTTCACAGACGGACGGTACGGCACCACAGGTTCAATCCGAAAGCCCCGCAGACTCTTCACCAGCAGGGACTTCGCCACCTACGATCACGCGCATGTCGATCTCTTCGCCCGTCCCCGTCCTCCTTGGCGACAGGGGCACCGAACTCCGCTCCACCGGTGAGGAGCTGCTGCTGCGGCGTCCGGACGCCGAGCTGCGCATACCGTTCGCCGCGATCGCCCGGGTCCATGCCGAACGGCGCGACATCCTCCTGGAGTTGACCGCTCCGGCGGGAGTCGATCCGACGGTGTACCGCGTCATCGACGTCAGCGCGGCCGCCGCAGGTGTCTTCGCCGACGCGGTGAACGCCGCTCTGCCGGAACGGACCCCGGACGAGGAGACATTCGACGGCTCCACGCTGGTCGGGGTCCGAAGCCTGGTCATCGGTGACGAGGGCGAAGACGAAGCGGACGAGAACCTGGTCCGCGTCGGATTGCCCTCCCACGGCATCCGGCTGATGTACACCGGCTGCGCGGCCATCGCGGCCCTGGCCGTCGTCGTCGGTGTGCTGGACGGGGACTGGAGTCGAGGCATCGCGACGCTGCTGCTCGGGGCGTCGGGCGTGGCCTGCACCTTTTTCGTTGTGATGCTGTTCGCGATGGTGTGGCGGGACTGGTACCTGCCCCGCTACGGCATCACTGTGGAGGGGCGTCAGGTGTTCCGGGAGGACGACGGCGACACCGTCCACGCGTTCTCGGCCACCGACGGCGTGACCCGCTACATCCTCGGCCACAACAAGGGGAAGGCGGTCCGGATCGCCTACCACCCGAAAAACCCCGCGTACGCCATCGTCTGCCCTCCGACGGGCGACAGGGTGCTCATGCTCGTGGTTTCGACGGTCGCCGCCGTCATCTCGGGGTTCATGAACTACGGGACGTACCAGCTCGTGCTCCCCGCCTTCACAGGCTGATCCTCGTCCTGCGCATCGGGTCGTGCCGCAGCGGCACGGACGGCTCGGCTCCCCCGCGTCGCCGAGAGCTTCACCCCTGTCCATGGATGTCCGGGCGCGGCCTCGGTGAGGTGCCCCCAGCGACCTGCCGGGCGGCGTCCGGGCACAGCGGTACGGTCCGGCCGACCGCGCGCAGCCCGCCGCCGGTCGTGGCGGCCGACGACGAGGAGCTGCGGGCGGGTCAGGGTGCCGGTGATCGCGCCGACGATCGCCTCCGTGGTGTCCCGCCTTCTGATCTTGGTCCAGCCGCGGTGGCCGGGCAGATAGCGGCTGTTCAGGGGCTTGATCAGGACCCCCTCCACGCCCGACACGTCCGTCCGGGTCTGAAGCCATTCCTGGCCGTCCTGCTGCAAGAGCCGCCTTGACGTCCGACAGCTCGACGGGCACGAACTGCTATCGCGCCCGTACACGGAGCGGCGCGCTCTCCCGAAGCAGCTGCCCCGGGACGCTCTGCCCGATCACCACCGACCCGGCCAAGGTGCGGGAATGGCTTCAGACCTGGACGGATGTTTCCGGAGTGGAGGGCATCGAGGGAAGGAGCACGCCGGTCCACCGCGAGACCAACGGGTTCGGCCGCCCCGGCGGTGTCAAGTCCCGAAATCCCGGTGCACGACCCCGCGGGGGTGGCTCCGGCCTACTGGAATCGAAGCCAAGGGCGCCAGATGGGAGCCCTTCACTACCACCGGGAGAAATCCATGGCTCGCAAGATCCGGAAGAACTCCGTGCGCCTGAAGGTCGCGACGATCGCGGCGGCGGCCGTGGCGGTCACGGGAGGCGTCGTCCTTCCCGCCACGACGGCGATGGCGGACCCGACGACCGACGAGATCACCGTCTCGTACGAGCCGGACCCCCCAGCAGCGGCCCCCGTGACCTGGGGATACACCCCTCCGGCAGAATGAACCGCTGAACACCCCGTACGCGAAGCCGACAGGTTCGCAGCTGACGGACCCGGCACAGCTTCCGTGGCATGCGCCAGCATCGCCTCAACCGGCGGTCTCAGCGTCACCAAGGGCCTCCCTCACGGCTTGCCTGCCCCTCTTCCAGGCTCTGCCATACCTGCCGGAGACGGCTCTGCAGGGCAGCATCGCGTCATCAAATCCGAGGGGCGCAGCGGGCCCGTCGCAGGCGCCCTACGGGGGCTGGTGCGACAACGGGCGGCATGCGTCGCTGGCCTGCCCCTTACCGCGCTGCCCGCGTCAGGATGCGTCACCATCCACCCCGGCCCGCACGGCCGGACACCGGAGCCCGCTGCCCCTCTCCCCCATGCGCGAGTCTGCGACCGTGCCTCCAACCGACGCCGACCGTGCTCCCGCCCCGGCCTGCCGTACGCCCCGCCGCCCAACCCAGGCCCAGGAAGGCGAATCGACCAACGCCCGCACCGCCGCACCGCCCGGTACGACGCGCGCCAGGGTCGGGGGCCGCGGACATGGCGGAGCTGTGCCACGCCGCGCACGGCGTCACCGGCCCCCGTGACCGCGCTCTGCCACCAGAGTTACTGCGACTGAGCCCCGTAACCCCCAGACGGCCAGATACACGCTCAGTACTCGGTGGAGCGCGGGACGGTCCCCACGGCGGTGGCGATCCCCGCGCTGGACGTGTGCCAGCCCGCCATCGACCGAGGAGACGACTATTCCGTGCGCTGAGGCCTGACCCACTTCCTCCTCGACGGCCACAAACTGGAGGCTGCCGCCACAGCCGGCCGGCAATCCTGCTCGGCCCGAGCGACCGGATAATTGGCGAGACATCCCTGCGCCCCCTTTCCCGCGCTCGCGCACACGGCCCTGTCGAGACTCCCGATCGGCCGGTGGACGTCGTTGCGGACTTCGGCCAACTACAACGCTCAGGCGATGGGGCAGGCCGGCTCGACCGCGCGGGCGCGCACGGGCCGCCCCGCCAGGGCCGCCCGACGCGACGCCGACGATTCCACTCCCGCTGTCATCTCGGACGAAATCGTCGACGGCGCAACGAGCAACGAGCAACGAGCAAAAACAAGAGCATCGTTCGAGGGCTACAGCGTCTGGAGGCGTGTGGGACCAGCGGGACTCCCAGGAGCCGCGGGGTGCTGCGGTGACGCCGGCACCCGGCACCGTCATCCGTCTGCCCCCTCGGCCGTGGTCCTGCCTGTTCAGGCTGCTGGGGCGACGGCCGGGCCGAAGACGTGCCGTGCAGTCCATGGCGGATGCATCGCAGTCCGAGGAAGCCGCTCTCACCGAGTCGGCAAACTTGCCCCACGCGCGGCGCGCGGCAGTCGTTGCTCGGCCATCCTGCTCGGGCGGTGACGGTCGCACGGGGCCTTGGATTCGCAAGAACCGAGACCGTGTCACACAGGATTGACGTTGGGGTGGTCATGGACCCCAGGCCAGTCGGCCGAGGTCGAGGCGGCCTCGGGCCCGCGTCATTGCAGCATAGGCCAGGCATGTCTCCGGGTCGCCGATGCGGCCGGGTCGCGGGCGGCGTAGTCATGGAGTTCACCCCAGGAGATGGCGTTCACCGGCTCGTGTACGGAGGCTTCGCCGGCGGTGTCCCCACGTTCTTCGCTCGCTGCTCCGCGTTGGGCGAGAACAGGCACTCGCTGCGCGGGCGGCCCATCGTGATGGAGCCTCTCCCCGTGCTGGGCCGTGACGCTCCCTGCGGCCTGTGGATCGCGCTGCCGAGCGTCAACGTCGTCTTCTACGAACCCCACACGAGCCCCGCCCATCTGGACCTCATCGAATTCCACGAACCCACGTCCTGTGCGGCCATTCCGGAGTTCTGGAGCTGTCCCACCTGGCCGCGCCCTTGCCTGATCTGACACCAGATGCCGTGACCCAGGGGATCGGAGCGCAGAGGACCAGCTACGACACGGTCGAGGAGCAGGAGGCTTTGGAGGAAGCCGAGGCCGGTGCCGACGGCGCTGGACCATCCCGGCACTCGGCACGGCACCCCTTCCCGTCCCATAGCCGCACGAGGACCAGACAGAGGCCGTCTCCCCACCTCAGGAGACGGCCTCCGCCTCGCCCCGTCCCGGCACCTCCCGCGAGGAGAGTCCCTCGGGGCTGGTCGACCTGTTCGTGCGACGCAAGCACGTGAGGGAGCCTCAAGAACGGCGAACCATCACCGCGCATTGCAGTACTGCTCCCTCAGTCAGGCACGACGAAGGAGTAGTAGATGTGCTTCGGGTCGTTCCAGGACAGGCCCTTGTCGATGTATGCGGCCGCATATCCGGAGTCCTGGCAGTCTCCTTTGTAGAGGTAGATCCTCGTATTGGTCCGATTCTGGCCGGCTACTGCCCCGTAGGTCATGTTGTAGCAGGAGCTTCTCCACGGCCTGAGAACATTGTGCTTCGTCCCGTCAGGTTCGATGTAGTGGAAGTAGCACACTTTGGCGCCTGGATCGCAGGCTGCCGGGGGGTCCGCATGTGCAGCTGTCGGAACACCCACGGCCCCCAGAGCGATACCGCACGCACAAGCCAGGGCAATCATGGATCTTTGATGAGACATCTCATTCCTCCTTCTCGTGCTGGTGCTGCGACGTGAAAACGACTCCTTCCTCTCTCAACCTGCAAGAGATCGTCCAAGGGCTGCCTTCCGGCCCGTCACATCCTCGGCCCACATCGTCAGCTTGGCCCGACGACCTGCTTGTCCTCGCCTTGCTTTCCTGGGCGACCAGATCTCGAGCAGCATTCCGTCATGGAAGATGCCGTTCCTTCGGCCGGTGCCGATCGTGGTCTCGTCGGCGATGCAGAACATGGCGCAAGACCGTGCCGGGGCGTATACAAATCAGTCTCAGTTCCGTGTCCTGAGCCCGCAACTCCACTCTTCCGGCTCGGCGTTCCCCGATGAGCCGGTCCAGGAGAGGTACGGCAGAGGCGGCCCACGCCTGCTCACGGGAGCCGCCGGGACGATGACGACGCGATGACGACGCGGTGACGCGCGTTGCTCGGCACTCACCGCATCGGCGGCCCCCGAAGCCGGCTCGGCGGGATGACGGGCCGCAGCCCTGGCATGTCCTGTGCCCAACTCGGCGGCCGCGGGAGCGCATCCGAGCGGACAGACTCACTGGACGCCCGAGTCCCGAGACGCAGTAGCCTGGACAGCAGAGACTCCGCCTACTCCTCGTTTCTGCAATCACGAGGAACGCAGCACACCCCTCGCGTGCTGCCGCCGTTGGTCGTACAGCAGCCGCAAGGCCGCTGAGGTGCGGCCGTCAGCATTTGCTCTCATATATGGGGCGGCATCAATGAACGGAACTCCAGGAGAAGCGTTCTTCGGTATCGCACTGGTCGACACCGTCAGGAACGGAGAAAAGATCCCGGCTTTCAAGAGGGTCGAAAGCTTTCTGCAGCTGTTCGGCTACCTTCGCCAGGACCACACCTGTCGCGGCGTGCTCACCGACGAAGTTTCGTCGGCCCTCGGCAGGTACCAGCAGCAACATGCCATACGGATCACGTACGAGTTCGACGAAGCGACACGTGCCCAGATGACCACTGCCAGGTGCGCCATGCCCGACCCTCTGGGGATCGAGTGGGACAAGAACTGCCCCTGGGATCGAACCGATCTGACGTACGCCTTCGACTCGGGAACCTCGGACACTCCCGGGGACAGCGAGTTCGTGGCGGTTCGCAGCGCATTCGAGACCTGGGAGATCCACACCCCCCCGAGCTTCTACGAGGTTCACCCGACGGACAGCCCGGACATCATGGTCGGGTGGCGCCCCACGAGAGATCCGGACTACGACATGACGGGCAAGACGGTGGCGCATGCCGACTTCCCGCCCGATTGTGAGTTGTTGGATCCCGGATTGCCTCAGCCGTTGCACTTCGACAACGGAGAACAATTCTGGGCCATAGGCGCGCAGCCCGGCGCTCACGACGTGGAGTCGGTTGCCCTGCATGAGATCGGACACATCATCGGCCTGGAACACTCCACCGAGCCCAACGCGGTGATGTTCTCTACCCTCAGTTCGAACACCTTGCGCCGGAAGCTGACCCAGGACGACATAACCGGAGCCGAGGACCTGTACAGCTAGCCCGAACTCGACGCCCCACCACGGTCACGCCTGCGGGCCGTGTCCCGCAACTGCCCCAGCAGGCTCAGTTCCGCCGTTCGGGCCCGAAACTCCGATCCGGGACGACGCCGTTCTGCGGTATGCCTGCCCGCCGACGGCGGCCGCACCGGTGACGGAGGCGATGACGCGGGAGTGACGGCCCCCGCCTAACGTGCAAAACATCCGTGGCGTGCGGTGCGCGTCCGCCGCGCCGCGCCCCCGCGCACTTCCGAGGGGAGCGGACATGAACCCGTATGAAAACCCTGATCAACCGCCGCCCGAGTCGGGACCGGGCGTGGGCCTCGGCCCGTCCGGGTTCCAGACGGTCGAGGAGTTGGATGCCGCCGGGCTGACCCGAGACATGGACATGGGTGGCATCGTCGTGACGCTGCTGCGCCGCGAGGACATGCTCATGCTCGAGTTTCGTTTCGGGGACCTGCTGCGCACCGGTTTGGGTGCGCAGCAGCGCCTGGTGACGAAGTCCGCCACCCAGCCGGGCTTCCTCCACGTCCGGATGCCGCCACAGGCGACGCTGGAGGAGGCCACCCCGTCGGCAAGCCCGTCGACCGCAGTCAAGCAGGCGTGGTTCGCCGCCCTGAGCGACCTCTCGTTCAGAGTGCCGCCCGGTGCGTCGATCCCGTTCACCGCCGCAGGGCTGCTGAACTGGGCAGGACTGGCGACGGACTCGGCACGTCTGGAGTGCGTATGGGGCCTCGGGCTGACTCCGGAGACCCCCGCACAAGTGGTGTGGCTGCACGCGACCGAGCCGGTCACCGGCCCGACCGGTGCGGTCGGAATCTGGCACACGCGCCTCGCCCTCCCGCCCGCCGCGTCCGGCCCTCCCGGGACCCCGTCCCGGCTGCCGGTGCCGGTCAAGCCGGCCGAGGTCGTCAACGACACCGAAGGGTTCATGAGCTCCCTCTCCGCGGGTGACCGCCGTGCCATCGGAGCGTCGATGGCAGGGCGGCCCGCGCTGGCCCAGGACCTGACGTTCAGCCCGCTCGGTGCGAACGTCGACCTGACGGGCAACTGGCTGGGCCTGGCGAGCACCACCGTGATCATGTACCGCCACGAGTCCGTCGGCGGCCGGGACAGCACGGTGAACGTGCTCAAGCGCGGCTACCTCCTGCCCTTCGGCTTCCCCGCGCTGATCACCACGCAGACCGAGCGGCGGCTCGATCATGGTCTCGTCCGCACCAGCGTCCTGACCGTGCTGCAACCCGACGTCACGTACCAGGACGTCGCAGCTCTCCCCAACGGGCGCCGCGGCTTCCCGTTCGTGCGGGTACGGCTCAACGGGCCGCTGAGCGCCGACGTCATCGACGCCACCGATCCCCTGACGGACGTCGGGTTCTGGGTACGGGGCCCCGGGGCGGCCGACGGACGGCTGCGGTTCAGCCTGACGGCCGAAGACCTGCGGGGGCACCTCGTCGCCTTCACAGCGCCGCTGGTGTTCGTGAACGGGGACAGGGCCCACGGCGACTTGTCCGCGGCTCTGGCCGCGTTCAACACTCAGGCGGAGAAGACCGACCTGCCGGCCGCCGGCCGCCTGGAACTGGCGCCCGCGACCGGAGCGGATCCTGAATCGACCACGGTGGACGTCGCGGTCCTGCGCATCGGAGCGGTGCGGTCGAGCGCCTCCCAGGCGGACCTGGAGAAGGCCGGGCGGCTCGCGGCGCTCCCCGAGCTGCTCTCGGTGGACGCGCGGATCCCCTCCCTGGACTCCGTCGCCGAGCGCGGCGCGACGGGGGACGACGGCGCGGCACGGAAGGTCGATGCGGTACGGGAGGACGATGCGGCAGAGGAGGACGATGCGGTACGGGAGGACGTTGCGGCCAGGGCTGCCGTCCACACCCTGCTGCTCGACAAGACGTACGTACAGCACGGTCTGACAGCCAGCCGGCAGGTCTACGCACAGCTGAAGACACCGGTCCCCGTCGCCCCGCCCGTCACCGCGTCCGGCGGGATCGCCAAGCTGGACCTCAAGGTCACGGGACTGTCGAGCGCCACCGGTCTGATCGGTGGCGACCTGGTGAAGTTCAAGAGCGGCACGTTCGACCCGGCCGCCTTCTTCACCCCGCCCCCGGATCCGCCCGCATCCGGACCGCCGCTGCCGTGCCCGACCAGGCTCCTCGGCTTCGTCGACCTGACGAAGCTGGTGCCCTCCGTATCCATGCCTCCGGCCGGAGCGGGCGACGGCACGGACGTCCCCCGCATGGTCACCAAGGTGCTGCGGCGGCAGTACAAGCCACCGCACGCGGTGGAGACCACGCTCACCTGGCACCCCAAGCTGACGCCCACCCGGGAGGGTCCGCTCAAGACCACAGCCGACACGGCACTGGACCTGCGCTGCGTCGGGCTGATGAACCTCGACGGGAGCGGTCCACCGGTCACCGAGGTACGCGGAGAGCTGAGCCGGTTCACGCTGTCGTTCGCGGATGTGCTCGACGTGGAATTCCAGCGCATCGCGTTCACCAGCAAGTCCGGCACCACGACCTCGCTGGACGTGAAGGTCGGCAAGGTGGGGTTCTCCGGCCAGCTGAAGTTCCTCGACGAGCTGCGCCAGTACCTGCCGTCGATCGCGAACGGTCCGCGCATCAACGTCGACAGCGACGGGATCGACGTCGGCTACACCCTCGCCGTGCCCAGCGTGGCCATGGGTGTGTTCTTGCTCCAGAACCTGGCCCTGTCCGCCTCGGTGCGGCTGCCCTTCAACGGCGACCCCGTGGAGGCCACCTTCGCGGTGTCCTCGCGCGAGCACCCCTTCCTGGCCACCGTCTCCCTGTTCGGCGGCGGCGGCTTCCTGGCCCTGACCGTCAACACCAGCGAGGTCGTCAGGCTGGAGGGACAGGTGGAGTTCGGTGCCGCCGTCGCGCTCAACCTCGGGGTCGCCAGCGGCTCCGTGAGCGTGACCGCCGGCGTGTACCTCCGGCTGGACAAGAAGGGATCGTCCATTACGGGCTTCCTGCGGGCCTACGGTGAGCTGGACATCCTCGGCATCGTCAACATCTCGGTCGAGTTCTTCCTCGGTCTCACGTTCCAGCCGCCCAAGACCCTGTACGGCTATGCCTCCGTGACCGTCCGGGTACGGGTGGCCTTCTTCTCGGAGTCGGTGACGATGAAACTCGAACGCTCCTTCTCGGGCGGCAACGATCCGTCCTTCGCCCAGGCGTTCCCCACGGCTCAGCCCTGGCGGGACCGCTGCGCCGCATTCGCGCCGATGGAGTAGCCATGAAACAGGAAACCGTGGTGTGGACCCTGCTGCCGGACCCGGCGGCTCCGGCCGCCGGCGACGGGCTGGCCCGCCTTTCCCTCATGTTCGGACTTCAGCTCACCGACGACCAGGCCTCGGCCGGCAGCCTCGTCCCCCTGACGGGCTTTTCCAACGCCAAGGCCTGGCCAGGCTTCCCCTTCAGTTTGAATGTCAAATTCCGGTTGGAGGGTGGCGCGGTGAGGACCATGCCGGCCACGGTCCAACCGGTCGCCCAGCCCTCCCTGTGGGGGAAGATCTTCGCAGCTTCCCAGGTCAAGCCCTTCGTTTTCGACCGCACCGTGGCGGCGCACCCGTTGGAGTCCTACCCCGCCCACCTCGTGCTGGAGTCCCTGCGAGAGGAGTACGGCCGCCTCTTCCCCCTCTCGGACAGCCCGTACCCCGAGGTCCTGCCCGTCGCGTCCTTGGGAGGAGAGCATTCGGGCGGCGCCGACGGATGGACCTCCGTCGACCGTCTCGTCCGCCTGGTCGGCGCGGACGATCCCGCGCGCGCAGCCGACGCCCACGCGTCGTTGATCCGCGAAGGCGTACTGCCCGACGACTTCCAGGACGACCCGTACGGCTGGATGCGCCTCGCCGGCTTCCACGAACCGCTCACCCTTCCGCCCCGCGAGGCGGGGGACGAGGAGTCCGCGGAACTCAAGACGCCCGAGCGGGACTTCCACGGCCTCCTGGCAGCCCTGGCCGA
The DNA here is from genome assembly GCF_002080455.1 of Streptomyces sp. Sge12. Lineage (NCBI taxonomy): Bacteria > Bacillati > Actinomycetota > Actinomycetes > Kitasatosporales > Streptomycetaceae > Streptomyces > Streptomyces sp. Sge12. Next base: position 7,558,058 of record NZ_CP020555.1, on the reverse strand, counting down.
CCACCCGGGACTGTTGGAACAGCTCGGACTCGTGCGACGCGTGACGGTGCCACTGCCTGAGGAGCTGGCGGAAGGAAAGCCGACCGAAATCCAGGCCGTGCCGCTGCAGCATCCGGCCGTCAGGATCGACCAGCCCTTCACCCGCTGCGTCCTGCGCCAGGGCCGGCTCCTGCTGGCTCGGAAGAGCGGAGCCGAGGCCGCGCTGTACCTGCCGCTCGACGACACCGCCAAGTACGAGGTGGTCGACGTCGACATCGACGCGGCGGCGCTCGGCCTCCAGTCGTACGCCGCCATGCTGGCCGACCTGCCGAGGAACCGCGAGGCACCACGCCTGCTCGCGCCTGCCCTGCGCTCCGACGGGATCTTCGTGGTCGAGAGCGACCGCCAGATCGCCTTCCGCACCCAGCTGCGCGAGGCCCTTGCGATGGACAAGGACCTGGAGTCTGCCCTCAAGCCCGGCGAAGCGATCATCCTCCACGCCGACAACGTGCTCCAGGGCTACCGGGTGGACGTCTTCGACCAGGGCTCCGGCCGCTGGTACCCCCTGTGCCGCCGCACGGGCCGCTACAGCGTGCAGGGTTACGCCGGAGCGCTGCCCATCGACGACGAGGGCACCGTCAGCGACGGCCTGACCCGGGGCGTCGACGCCGCCGGGAACCCCGTGTCCCGGCTGCATCAGTCCCTGTTCCACTGGGGCGGCTGGAGCATGGTGGCCGCACTCACCGGCAAGATGATCGACCCCTCGGAGCACCTCCAGGAGCCGGGCCCCGCACCCGATGCCACCCTGCCCTTCTCCACGACCGTGCAGGCCGCGCCCGGGACGCTGCCGTCCCTGCGCTACGGCCGCACCTACCGCTTCCGGGCCCGCCTGGTCGACCTCGCGGGCCGCAGCGTGCCCTTCAAGGCCCAGCCGACGGCCGGCGAGCCGGCCAGCCCCCCGCTGCGCTACTCGCGCTACGAGCCCGTGCCCGCACCCGTGCTCGTGCCCCGCCGGCCGGTCACCCCCGGGGAATCCCTGACGGTGCTCGTGGTCCGTACGGACAACTCGAACGCCGCCGCCCCCGTGGTCGGCCCCACCTGCGAACGGCACCTGCTGGCCCCCAAGGCCAGCGTGCAGCTGCTGGAACGCCACGGAGTTCTCGACGTGCCCCGCGAACACCGGCTCGACCCGGCCGTGTACGCACTGCTCGCCCGCCTCGACGACGGCCGTGTCGAGGGCACGCTCGACCTTGGCGCCGGAGGCACCCCGTACAAGGACACCGACACCATGCAGCTGACGTGGGGATCCGACCCCATGTCGAGCGGAGCGGCACTGCACGGGCTGCCCGGGATGCCGGAACTCCTCGCCTCCTGGCCTCAGGGCAGCGGATGGCACGAACGCTTCCCGCTGCGGCTCGTCGTGGTGCCCGGCGCCATCGGAGGCGCCGCGCAGATCCCCGTCTTCGACTCCGCCGGACGGGTGATCCGCGTGACGGTGCCCCCCGCCGCCACCCACACCGTGCTGCTGAGCAGCATGCTGAAACGGGGCGACGAGGACCTGATGGCGTTGTGGCGGTGGTTCACCGAATCCGAGGGCCGCCCGGACGAAGAACTCGACGAACTGCGTGCCCGGGTCGCCGCCGGGCTGCTCGCCCAGCTCACGCCCACGACGGAGCTGCGTCTGATCCACGCGGTCCGCTGCCCCGTCACCGGTCCCGAGTTCGGGGAGATGAGCATCGAGCGCGGCCCCGGTGAGACCGCCTACGTCCTCAAGGCCCCGGCGATGAGCATCCATGAGGCCTCGACGCTGTCCGTGCACACGGAGGCCGCATGGACCGAGTACGTCGACGACCCGACGCAGGCCAAACCGGCCGCCGAGCCCTCCGCTCGGGCGGTCCTGCGCCAGGGCGACGAGGCCGTACGCGCCGACCGCGCCCACCGCCCGGCGGCGGGCGACGAGGACGACCCGGCCGTCCGTGCGGGTACCGTGACCGTGCCCTTCGAAGCGCGCCACGACGTGGGCGACACCCGCCACCGCGCGATCCGGTTCACCCCCGTGGGCGTGTCGAGGTTCGTCTCGTACTTCACCCAGTCGCGCAAGGTACGGCTCATCGGCAGGAACCCGGAGCCGGTGGCCTCCGCGTTCGTCCCCGGCACCGTCGTCGTGCGGGCGGCCCCCGCCGCCGCGGTCACGGCCGCCGGTACCCCCGCCGACCCCGGGGTGACGTACACCTTCGGCCGCGACTTCGTCGTGGACGACGCGCACGGCACGGTCGCGCGCCTCGACGCCAGTGCCATTCCGGACGGCACCGAGGTCCTGGTCTCCTTCACCACTCCCCCGGTGACGCGGGCCGGGACCACCGTCACCCGCCACGTCCCGGCAACCGCGCGGCCGCCGGCGCCCGCGGTGCACTCGGTGGTCCCCGCCTTCCAGTGGGAGCGCGGGACGGCCGGCTCGGCCCAGACGAGCACGCGGCTCGACGGTATGGTCCGGGTCTATCTGCAACGGCCCTGGTACGCCTCGGGCGAGGGGGAGATGCTGGCCGTCCGCGTCCTCGGGCCGACCGATCTCCCCGACGCAGCGTCCGCGAAATGGGCCACCATGTGGGGCCGCGACCCCATCCGCCAGCCGGGCTCCGCCCCGGTGATCGCCTACCCGCGGCCCGTCGACCTGCTCGGCGCCGTCGACGAGACGGTGCCCCAGGGCCATGCGATGGGCTACCCGGTGAAGTACGACGAAGAGCGCCGGCTGTGGTACGCGGATGTCCGCTTCCAGGCGCAGAACGTCTACCAGCCCTTCGTACGGCTGCGGGTGGCACGCCTGCAGCACAACGCGCTGCTCTCACCGCAGGACCTGAGGCTCTCGGCCGGGGTCGACGCGGGGTTCGTCCAGCTCCCGGCCCGCAGGCAGGCATCGGTGTCCGTGGTCGGCAAGGACGCGACCGTGGTGGTCACCGGCCCGCTGCCGCCGCCGGGCGCGGGCGGTCTGGCCACGCGGATGACCGTCAGGCTCCAGATCCGGCAAACCGGTTCGATCGACGACCCCGCGCAATGGATCACCCTCGACATCCCCGAGGCGACAGTGACGCTGCCACTCACCTCGACCGGTCCGATCGCCCGCTGGGAGGGCAGGCTGACACTGCTGGGCGCACCGTCCGAGGGGCGTCCGCAGCGTCTGCTGGTCCAGGAAGTCGAAGAAGTCCGCAGCGGTGCGCGGGGGCTGATCCAGCGGGTGTCCTACCTGGATACGTTCACCCTCTGACATCTCTTCTCGGCCGGTGACCGTCATACGTCGATGCCGGGTGGACATGTGCCACCCGGCATCGACGTATGAATCAGCACCACCCGGTGGCCTTCCAGTCCGAGGTGCGGGTGCGTTCCCAGTAGCTGAGCCGACAGGACTCGCGCACGCGATGCACACCGTAGTCGCATTTTTCTTCTCTGGTGCAGCACGGTACGAAGAGGCAGTTGTTCATGCAGTCCTTGTCGCACTTCCTCCGGCATTGCATCGAGTTCCAGGCTCCCTCGCAATCGTTGCTGCAGTAGAGGTCGCATTCCGTCGGGCACCAGCTGGTCTGCATGCCGGTCGGCCAGGCTTCGCTGCAGTCCGGCAGGTCGTAGTGGAATCCTTCGATGGGCGGGTTTATGGGTGTCACCGGTAAGCCTCCTCATCCGTGGTCGCAGGAGCGAGACGACGCCCGTGTCCGGGCCAGTACCGCTCAGGGCGATGCCGAGCACCACCCCGTGGTCCTCCACTCAGAGGTGCGCGTGCCTTCCCCGTAGCCGAGCCGGCAGGACTCGCGCACAAGCCGCACACCCTGGTCGCATTTTTCTTCTCTGGTGCAGCACGGTACGAAGAGGCAGTCGTTCATACAGTCCTTCTCGCACTTCGTCCGGCACTGCCCCTGGTTCCAGGCGCCCTCGCAATGGTTCTGGCACTCGGCGCCGCATTCCCTCGGGCAGTAGTAGGTCTGCATGCCGTCAGGCCAGGCTTCTCTGCAGTCGGGCAGATCGTTGTGGAATCCCGGGATGTTCGGGAATGTCCGTGTCACCGAAAACCTCCTCATCCGTGGTCGTAGAAGGTGCCCAGCGGACCGGTCGGGAACGGGAACTCGTTGGTCACGTCAACCGGTATGAAGTACTTCTCCACCTCGTCCGTCTTGCGGCTGGAGTAGGTGAGGACGACGTCCATGATCTGACGGGCACCGCTCAGGTTGGATCGCCTCACGTCGATCGAAGCGAGGGAGAAGCCGTCCATGGACTGCGCGAACGTCTTCCGGTAGATGGCGGGGTAGCGGACCATCAAGTAGGTGAGCGCGCGGTGCTCGTCCGAGGCGCCCACGTTCCCGGACACGTTCAGGACGGTGTTCAGCAGGTCCCCCGCCGCCTTGTCGAACTGTTCCGCGTCCATGGACTCGGGCCTGTCGATGGCCTGCACGAGGTAGGAGACGCTGGCGGAATAGAGCTGGTCGATGGTGACCACCGGCAGCTGCAGCCCGCCGCAGTGGCCCGGGTGGGCGACACCGCCCCGTACCCCGATGACCACGTCGATGGCGTCCGCCTGGTGCGAGGGTCGGACGGCTTCGGCCAGCAGGGCGAAGTCGTCCGGATCCCGCGGGACCAGGACGTAGGTGTCCAGGCCCTGTATGGAGAGCACGTAGCACAGCTGCCGCGCCAGGTAGCGGTTCTCCGGCTGGGTGAGCACCTCGCAGAGCGCCTCACGGTCCGTCATCCACGCCGTGTCGGTGCGCCTCATGCTCTGCGCCAGTTCCTTCTCCACGCCGAGGTCGGGCACCTGGAAGCCGATCCGGCCGATCGCGTAGACGAAGGAGGGAGGCGAGGGCGCGGTCCGCACGGACGGCTCGTCGCGCCCGGCCCCGCAGCCGCATCCTTCTTTGGTCACCGGGCCCTTGGCGGGGTCCTTGACGTCTTGAGTATCCATAGCAGCTCCTGAACTGCGGCGGGCGGGCGTGGCCGGGGCGCGCACGCGCCCGGGCGGCTCAGCCTGTGCTGCCGTCCCGCCGACCCGTGAATGTCATCCATTGGTTCAGCCTCTGGGCCCGTTCCTCGCACCTGCCGCACGGTCTGATGCCCACCGTCCGGGTCGCGTGCTTCACCACTTCGCCGAGGCCGATGTCGTTCTCGATCTCGATGAAACCGGGAAGCCTCATCCGGTGTGCGGGGCTGCGGACTTTGTCCTGCGGGTCCTGGAGTCGCGGCTCTCTCGTCACGGCCGGTCATTCCTTCCGGGCGTCAGGAGGAGCGCTCCGCGGCAGCTTTCCCTCCCCGCACCGCGTGTACTCCCCTGTGACCATCGTGCTCTCCGCCGCAACCGTCCGCACGTCGGCCTTTTGGGTTCGCCGGAGGACGAACACCGCCGCGACGACAGGTCCAACGCAGTCCCCCGCCCTATGATGTGGCAGTGGAAACCGGGACGAATGTCTCGCGAACTGCGTGCAGGGACGGCAGATGAATCCCTCCCCCTCACCCCAACGGCAGTCCACCTTGCTGCTGCTCGACCAGTTCCGCCTGGAGTGCCAGGGGAAACCCGTGCCGGTCTGCGGCAATGCCCAGAGGCTCCTGGCCTTCATAGGGCTCCGGCGGCGGGCCCAACGCTGCGTCGTCGCCCAGACCCTGTGGCCCGATGCAACCGAGGCACACGCCCGGGGAAGCCTGCGGACCACGCTGTGGAAGCTCCCGCGCGGAGCCCAGGAGCTCCTGCGTTGCACCCAGGAGTCACTCGCTCTCGCCGACGACGTCGTCGTGGACGCCCGCATCCTCGCCCGGACCTCGATCGACGTGGTCCGGGGCTGCGAGCCCCCGCACGTCGATCCCTTGCTGATGGGCCTCCTGGAGAAGGGCGATCTGCTGCCCGACTGGGACGAGGACTGGGTCGTCCTCGAACGGGAATGGCTGCGGCGGCTCCGCCTGCACGCCCTCGACACCCTGTCGGACAGACTGGCCCGGCAGGGCCTGCCCGCCCTCGCCTTGGAGGCTGCGCTGGCGAGCATCCGAATCGACCCGCTCCGTGAGGACCCACACCGGTCCGTCGTATCTACGCATCTCGCCGAGGGCAATCTGGTCGAAGCCCTACGGCATTACGAGGCCTTCCGCCACCTGCTGCGCGCGGAGCTCGGGGCTGAGCCATCCGCCCAGTTCAGGCAGATGATCCCACTCGAACGGCGGTGCGCGGCGCGGCCGCGATGACGGTGCGGTGACGGCGAGCGCCGAGGATGGAGTGTCGGGGACTCGTCCCGTCCAAAGGAGCATGGCCGTGAACGCCGTTCAGTATGCCCAGGGCAACCGCATCGTCGAGTTGATGCGCCGGCCAGCGGAGGAGCATGACGCCGTGTGGGTGAGGGACGCCCTGCAGCAGGCGATCCTGCTGGAACTCGCGACCCTCCCTCCATACCTGTGCGGCATGTGGTCGATCAACGACACGAGCCAGAATCCGGTCCTGCGTACCTTGCGTACGATCGTGTTCGACGAGATGTCGCACCTCGGTATCGCCTGCAACCTGCTCACCACCGTCGGCGGTGACCCCCGCCTCGCCGACGAGACGCTCGTGCCGAGGTACCCCGGCCCACTGCCGGGCGGTGTCCGGCCCGAACTGACGGTCTCCCTGAGCGGGCTGACCAAGCACTCGGTCGAGATGTACGCGAGTATCGAGGAGCCCGACCATCCGCTCCCGTCGGCGGCCCCGGCCTCCTACACCTCCATCGGTGCCTTCTACACCGCGATCCTGGACGCCCTGTGCGCTCAACCGGAGCTGATCACCGGCCACCGGCAGGTGATTCGAGACATGGAGCACCACGGCTCGGGGAACACCCTCGAGGAACTCAGGACGCTCGACGCCGTCAAGTCGGCCATCACGGTCATCAAGGAGCAGGGCGAGGGAACTTCCGCGTCGCCCGAGAATCCGTTCCCGAACGGGTCGGGGTCCGGCGAACTCGCCCACTACTACGCGTTCCGGAAGATCCTCTGTGCGCATGAGCTGCACGACCCGCCCCTGCCCCCGGACAAGTGGGACTTCCCCACCTTCCCGATGGGGGTCGTGCCGGAAGGGGGCTGGCCGCGGGGACCCACCGTGCCGCCCGAGGTGATCGCACTCCTCGACAAGGTCAACGGCACCTACAGCGAGATGTTGCGGCTCCTCGAGCAGAGCTGGCAGCCGGCAGACCCGGACCATCCCGACGTGGCCGCGGACCTGCTGGACGATGCGGTCAGCGAGATGCGCAAGCTTCGTTCCCCCGCCCAGAAGCTGATGAAGCTCGCCCTGCCCGACAGCAGTGGCAAGAACTACGGACCGGAGTTCCGCTACACGGCGTCGTGAAGCGCCCCCATCCAGTTCTGAGAGTGACCATGAATCGCACGCACCTCGCGGAATCACCCCCCTCCCCTTTCCCCCACTTGCGGCTGCTGGGCCAGTTCCGGCTCGCGTACGGCGCCGAGGCCGTGGACCTGTGCCCGAACGCGCAACGCCTGCTGGCCCTCGTCGGATTGCGTTCGTGCGTCAGCCGGACGGTCCTCGCAGGAACGCTGTGGCCGAACGCCACCGAGGCTCATGCCCGGGGCAGCCTGCGCAGTGCCCTGTGCAAGCTGCCCCGCGGCGAACGCGCGCCGGTCACCTGCTGCAGGAACACGGTCTCGATCACGGATTCCGTGACCGTGGACGCCCGTGTGCTCGCCGATACGGCGCTGCGCGTGGTGCAGTCCTCAGTCGCACGGGGCTCCGAACCCGTGCTGGCGGTCCTGTTCGGCGACGGGGAGCTGTTGCCCGGTTGGGAAGACGACTGGGTGCTCCTCGAACGGGAACGACTGCGGCAGTTGCGCCTGCACGCCCTCGATGCACTGGCCCACGGCCTGGCCCGGGAGGGGCGGCACGCGCTGGCCCTGGAGACGGCCCTGACCAGCGTACGGACGGAACCCCTACGCGAGAGCGCGCACCGCGCGGTCGTCGCCGCGCACCTGGCGGAGGGGAACATGCAGGAGGCGGTACGGCACTACGTCGCCTTCTGGCGCCTCTTGGACGAGGAGCTCGGGGTACCGCCCTCGGCCCTGTTCGCCCGTCAGCTCCAGTCGGGCGCAGCGGGCCGCCAGACACGGTCCCGCATCGTGACGAGCGCGGCCGTACGCTTCCGCACGGCCGCGCCCCGATCGCCCGTCCGCTCGCTGCGTCCCGGTCAGCAGGTGGGGGAGGAAGAGATCGGGACACCGTCCGCGTAGCGGTCCGGTTCGTCATGCGGGTACAGGCAAGCCACGAGCGCACCAGGAAAGCAAACGTCCTGAGTGTCTGATCTCAAGCAGGGTGCACCGCTCCGTGTACGGGCGCGCGAGGAGCTCCTGGGCCTTGGCCTTCACCGCTTCGATCGCGTCGGCGCCGGCGACGAAGCGCAGCAGCGGCGTCTTCTGGCCGGCGATGGTCAGGAGGGCGCGAGCGAGTTTGGCGGGGTCGCCGGGCTGCTGCCCGTTCATGCTCTTCCAGGCTGCGACGGTAGCGGTGGTGCGCTCGGCGTAGTCGGCGATGGTCGGCTCGGGCCAGGTGGTGGAGGCGTCCACGAGCAACTCGGTGCGGAGGAAGCCGGGTTTCACGACCGTGGTGTGGATGTTGTACGGCTCGACGTCGTAGCGCAGGGATTCCATCCAGCCCGCGACGCCGAACTTGGAGGCGGCGTAGGCGACGCAGAACTCCTGTCCGATGATGCCGGCGGAGGAGGACAGGGTGATGATGTGGCCGGCGCGCTGCCTGCGCATGATCGGCAGGACGGCTCGGGTCACGTTCATGGGGCCGAAGAGGTTCGTCTCGATCTGCTGGACTCTGGGCGGTCCGCAGGACAATTTGCTGGTCACGAAGCTGGACGTCACCCGACTGGACGAGGCAGAAGCCGCCGCCCAGGCGGCCGTCGACCGCTTCGGACGCATCGATGTCCTGGTCAACAACGCCGGGAACTCGCATGCCGGCGCCCCGGTGAGGTGGGGCAGGTCCGCTGTCCAGCCAACCACCCGCCCACCCCGCCGCGGGGGTCCGTACCCGGGCGTGTTCGTCCGGGGGCCAGCAGTACCCCTTCCGCTGCCCCCTCAGCCCGCCGTTCGATGGACCCATGGACCCATGGACCCATGGACCGCAGCACCACGATCCGTGAGCTCCTGCGGACGCGCCGAGCCGAACCTCCTCCGTTCGCAGTACCTCGAACCGCCTCGGTGCCCGCTGCCTACCGCGCTGACTGGCCGACCAGGTAAGCAGCCCCGGGTCAGTCAGTGGAACCAGGCGACGAGGCGTACGTTCTCGGCCCCATGGACCTCGCTGAGGATGCGCATGACGCTCCAGACCCGGCCCCAGTCGGTGTCGATCCCTGCGGCTGAGGCACGGGTTCGTGTGCCTGCGGCGTTGGTCTCCTGCCAGTCCGTGGTCTCCAGCTCGGCCCAGGTCAGCCAGGTGGTCCCGTGCACATCGTGGGGGCCTCCGTGGCCGGCGAACTCATCTCGCAGCCCATCCGAGGCGTCGTCCGGGAAGCCGCGATCTTCCGCGAGGGGACGGAAGCCGAAGGAGTTGCGGACACCGAACAGGCAGGCCAGGCCGTCGTAGGCGTTGCCCCTGTTGAGGAGGAAGAGGTCGATGCCGACCTCCCATACGGAGTCCTCGTCGTCGGGGCCCCATAGGCGGGCGCCGGGCCGGCATTCGATCATTCCGCTGACGTCGGTCGACATGGAGACATCCTGTCTGCGCAGGCCAAGGGCCGGCATCTCCTTTTCGCGCGCGTGCGTGCGCGGCCCGGTCGAGGCTCTGGCTCAGCCGGGTCCGTAGACGTCGTAGGGGCGCCTCCTGCGCGGTTCCGGCCGACTGCAACGCTCAGCGGCAGCTCTGCATGCTCAGCCGCAGACTCCGCCCACGTGACGCCGGCAGCTTCAGCTCAGCAGAGGATTGCCCTGGAGGTTCGCTTCCCCGCACGGCCAGGGGCCGTCGGCCAGGGGGCCCAGCGCTTTGCAGCGCTGTCGCGGCCAACTGGGGTACTGCGAATCCGACTTGGACACCTTTCCGTACATGCCGCCGTGGCGGCCGCTCGTGGTCGGGGCCGCCCGCCGCGTCCTCGTTCTGGGAGCGCCGGGGAATGCCGAGCCGCCCAGAGCCTCACGCTGAACGCGCAACCTCACGGGTGTCGGTCCGGCGAGCGCTTGGCTGCTGCGGTCGAGCGTGCGTACTCAGTGGGCGTCTGACCGAAGTGCTTCTTGAAGGCCCGCGTGAAGTGACTGCCGTCCGCGAACTGCCAGTGTGCGGCGAGTTCCGAGATGCTCAGGCGACCTGACGGCGCGACAAGCGCGAGCCGGGCCTCGTGCAGTCGCCGGTGGCGGATGTAGGTGCTGACCTGCTCACCGGCCGCGGCGAATGCCCGGTGCAGCGTACGGACGGAGACGTTGAGTTCACGCGCGAGCATCGCCGGAGAGAGTTCGGGATCAGCGAGCCGCCGGTCCGCGAGGTCCTTGGCCGCCTGGGTGAGGGCGGGAGCCAGCCGGGGTTCCACGTCGTCGAACCGGCCCTTCAGGACCGCCTTGGTCAGTTCGATCAGGGTGCCGTGGGCGGCTGCCACACCGGCCGGGCCGAGGTCGGCCACGGTTATGTGGATCATGTCTGTGAGGGCCGACAGCAAGCGCATCTCGGCCGAGTCCGCCGACCCGGTGATGACCCGGTTCCCGAGCAGGGGTTTGAGCTCGTCGGGGGGCAGGACGACGAACTTCGCCGTGAGGTCCGCCGACGTCTCGAAGGCCGTCAGCCGCCCGAGGTGCCGGACGAGGAACTGCCCGGCCGACACGGTCTGGTCGCCGTAAGCGGGCGGGCCGCCCAGGGTCCATGCACCGCGCCGCACTACGTACATGGCAACCAGATCCTGATCGCCGCCCGGGACGTCCGCGGTCCGGGTTGCCGATGCGGCGTGCAGATCGGCGATCGCCGCGCCGTGCACCTTGGCCACGTTGCCCTTGACCCGGAAGTCACCGATCGTGTCCGGGCTGAAGGCCGGGAGTTGGAAGACATCGTCGCCGATCTGCGCCTCCCACCCGCGCCGGAAGGCGTCGAGTCCCTGCGGTGCGGCGCCAGGGGCGGTCGAATCCACCGCGAACACCCCGCGCGCGCCGTCGACCTCCGCTCCTGTGCTGTGCATCCCTCTCCGGTTCCTCGTACTCACTGCTTCAACGCCATCCTGTGGTGATCGTGTTCCGTAGGCGTCGCCATGGCTCATGTGGGCGCTGTGTCAATCTTCCTACGGACGGCCCGCAGGGCAGTGGTCGAGGGTCGGAGCGGATGCTTCCGAATCGGCGAGATGAACTCATCGCCCGAGTACGCGCCGTGGTGGTCGGGTCGGTTCGCTCAGGTCGGCAACGAGAAACGCGGCTCCTGGTGATCAGGCCGAGAGAAGCCTGATCACCAGGAGCCGCGTTCGCGCTCCGTCCTCCCTGTCGAACTTGTGCATGTATGCGGGAGCGCGTCTCCCGGTCTGCCCGACGGCACCGAGACGGCCGAGAACGCCGGCCAGGGTCCCGGCCGGCGGTCCCGCTTACGGCACGCCGCAGAACCTCGTCCACCGGCTCGGGCGTCGCCCACACGCTCGATGACCAGGAGGCTCGCTGGCCGGCCGCCGCTACCCATCGATGCCGGCGCCGGCGCCGGTCAGCCGCAGCCGACGCGGCTCGACAGTCAGCGCGCGATCGAGATCGCGAAGGGGGTGAATCCGATGGAGCGGATGACGTGCGGTACGAACAGGATGGCGGCCTCCGTGGCGCGGGCGGTCCGGATCCCGCCGAGGTCGGTGATCCACTCCTTGTGCCAGCCGAGGTCGGTGAGCAGTTCGCCGACCGTCTGCTTGGCCCGCGGGTCCTCGCCGGAGAGGAACACGGTCGGCGCCTCGGCGAGCGTGGCCGGCGCGGTCATCACCGGGAAGAGCATGGTGTTGAGGGTCTTCACGACCTGTGTTTCGGGGAGGGCTTCCTGGAGTTGCTCGGCGAGGCTCGAGCCGGGGTAGATCAGGTCGGCGGGCAGTCCGTCCGGTCCGTCGACGGTGGCGTTGGAGACGTCGATGAGGATCTTGCCGTGCAGTTCGTCGCGCAGGGCGGCGAGCCGGTCCAATGAGCCATCGCCCGGGGTGGCGTTGATGACGACCCGGGATGTCCGGGCAGCGTCGGCGGCGGCACCCGGCGCGCGGTCCGCCACCGTCACCTCGTGCCCTGCCTGGGTGAGGGCTTTGGCCAGGTTGCCGCCGACGCAGCCGTTTCCGAGAACTGCGATCGTGGTCATGGTGATCTGGTCCTTCTGTGCGTGGACGTTGTGGTGCGGGTCAGCGCGAGAGTGCGGCGACGGCCTGGGTGTGGACGCCGGGGGCGGTGGCCAGGAAGCTTTCGCTCTGCGGGGTCCAGGGACGGCCCTCGGCGTCGGAGATGCGTCCGCCGGACTCGGTGACGAGCAGCGCCCCGGGAAGCAGGTCGGCGCGGGCGCCGGCGAACTGCCAGAAGGCGTCGATCCGGCCGGCGGCCACGTTCAGCAGGTGCAGGGTCGCGGGCACGGAGGTACGGACGACGAGCGCGTCGAAGAGCATCGCGGTGATCGAGGAGCCGACGCGTCGCACGACCTTCTCGTCCTCGTCCGGCCGCGCCTGGCTGGTGGCCACGATGCTCAGGCCGAGGTCCGTGGTCCGGGAGACGTGCAGCGGGCGGTCGTCGAGATGGGCGCCCGCGCCGGTGAGCGCGGTGTAGGTCTCGCCTGTCAACGGCAGGTGGACTGCGGTGAGTACGGGCTGGTTCTCGCGTACGAGGGTGGCGGTCACCGCCCACTCGGGCAGGGCGTGCAGGTGGTTGACGTTGCCTTCGGCCGGATCCACGACCCACCATTCGCCGGACGGCAGCGCTCCGCCGTCCAGTTCGTCCTCCACCCACCCGGCGTCGGGGCGCAGGCGCGTGAGGCGGGGGCGCAAGATGTCGAGGGCCGTGTCGTCGTTGGCGGCGAGTGCGCGCATCAGTTCTTCGCGGGTCCGGTAGCGGACCACGTCGCCGAAGCGTGCGCGCAGCGCCGAGCCCGCTGCGCGCACGGCGACCGCAGTCTGGTCGAGCAGGTCGGCGTCGGAGGTGGCGACGTCTGTGGTCTTAAGGGTTTCGGACATGGTGGTATTCCCGTCTGAGGTGGGGGTGTTGGGGTCGGCCGTTTTCGTCCCGGGGGTCTACAGCCCCGTCATTGGCTTCACACGCATGACAAGGACGGCAGGAGCACTCGGATGCAGTGGGATGCGAGCCTGCTCGACGCGATCCGCCGCGCGGCTGAAGGTCGCCGCCCTGCGATCAGCCGGTGGCCGGGCTGCATCCGGCGCACGACCGGGAGGGATGAACGAGTGGGGGAAGCGCCGCCGTGGGCGCTGAGGAAGGCTCAGGCGATCAGTTCGGCGGCCCGTTCGGCGATGGCGTAGACGGTCGCGTTGGTGTTGGCCGAGGGGATGGACGGCATCACCGAGGCATCGGCGACCCGCAGTCCTGCCATCCCATGAACACGAAGGTCGGCAGGGTCGACGACGGCTTCGGCGTCGGTTCCCATGCGGCAGGTGCCGGTGAAGTGGAAGTAGGGGCCGGTGGCCTGGCGGATGAACGCGTCCACGGATTCGCCGCTCGTTCCCGAGCCCGGTACCGCTTCCTGCTTGCGCCAGGCGGCGAACGCGTCGGCCTCCCCGATGCGGCGCGCCACGGCCAGGCCCTTGCGCATGACCTCCAGGTCACGGTCATCGCTCAGGTATCCGGGGTCGACCACGGGAGCGCTGGCGGGATGGGCGTCCGCCAGGCGCACGGTACCGCTGCTGTGCGGAGCCATCGCGGAGAAGGCGATGGAGTAGCCGTTGGCCGGAGACCGGCCCCATGGCGACGGGAGTGGTGCGGCGACAACGTAGACCTGAAGGTCCGGCCGGGTCGCGGCGGGGTCGCTGTACAGCAGGCCCATCATTTCGGCCGGTGGGTTGGCCGGCAGGAACGGTACGGGCCGGCTGGCCTCGTACACGACGCCCGCCATCGGATGGTCCTGCAGATGGGAGCCCACTCCCGGTAGATCGACGACGACTTCGATGCCGTGTTCGTCAAGGTGTTGTGCCGGGCCGATCCCTGACAGCAGCAGGAGGTGTGCGGAACCGATGGCCCCCGCGGTCAGTACGACCTCGGCGCTCTCGACGGACAGGTGCTCGCCGCCCAGGGTGTACTCGACGCCGGTGCAGCGGCCCGCGGTGGTGTGCAGCCGCTGCACGGTCGCATCGGTGACGACGTCCAGGTTCGGCCGGTCGAGGAACGGACGGATGTAGCCGTCCGCCGCGCTCTGGCGGGTACCGCCGGGCAGATTCATGTCGCTCCACCCGAACCCTGTCTCCAGCCCGGCGCCGATGTCATCGGCGCGTGTGAACCCAGCCTGTAGCGCGGCGTCGACGCACGCCGTGGCCAGGGGATGGGGTTCCGGGACCGGGGCGACCACGACCGGCCCGTCCGTGCCCCGCACGGAAGCATCACGACTGCGAGCACTCTCGCTGCGGCGGAAGCAGGGCAGCAGATCGTCGAAACCCCAGCCCGGCGCGCCGAGTCCGGGCCATTCGTCGTAACCGGAGCGGTGCCCCCGCAGGTGGTAGAGGCCGTTGATGCTCGACGATCCGCCGAGCGCTCTACCGCGCAGTACGTCGGCGGCCCTGCCCGTGCCGGCCTGCACGGTCGAGGCACCCGGCCACAGGGATGACGCGTCGAAGCCGAGGAATCCCCATGGAGATGCCATCGCGTCGGTCGCGTCCCGGGCTCCCGCTTCCAACAACAGCACCCGCACGCCGGGGCGTTCCGAAAGCCGGGAGGCAATCACGCATCCGGCGGTCCCGGCCCCCACCACGACATGGTCATAAGGGCTCTTGCCCATATTGTCTCCGCTTCCCACGGCAGCACTGTGCGACCACCGGGCTTCTGAAAATGCAGCTCCTCGACGATTAAAGAGCTGATTGCGTTCATGTACTGAGGGGGCCGAAAAGTCAGGACGGTGTCTTCACGTCGGCCCCGGCCCCGGCCCCGGCCCCGCCCCCGGCCCTGTGCCTGCCGCGGCCGCGTCCGACCTCGATGCGCAGAAGGCGTGGACCGGTTGCTCAGCAGCTAGCGGGCTCAAATGGCGCAGGACTGTCCCCGTTGGGGATGCCCATATCGGCGCCGGTACCTGCGATGACGGCCACGCGGCCGGCCTTCACTTGCTTCACGAGTTTCTCGTCCTTGGTGTGTATCCGTGCAGGAACCGCCCGGGTTTCCCCTCTGCCGTCGAATCTTAGGAAACCGGCACAGCACGTACTTGAACCACCGCGACGTTCGTTCGGAACTTCAGCGCCATGCGACGACGTCGGACGGAGTGGTGCGAGACGGTCGCCAGCAGTACGAGGCCGGAGCTGACGCTCCACCCGGCTCGGCGCTGGAGGGCGTCGCAGGACGGTCGGTCGGCTGGAGCGTCCTGGACGCGAGCTCGCCGTCCGGGCCGGTTCAGGAACCTGTGCCAGAACCACACCCCGTGAACAAGGCCATCCCTGTCCGCCGGCCGCTCGCCACCGTTTCGTATTGCCCGTGTCAACGGGTGGCGACGGCCAAGCTGACCACGTAGTGCTCCTCGACCATCCGGTTCGGGAAGGCTTCGGCCAGGAGGTCGCGCTCCCTGGCGATGAAGGTGTTCGTCGCCTCCTTGCCGAGGACAAGGAAGTCGGAGTAGCTGGCGAGGTTGGCGAGATGCATGTCGAGGGGAACGGTCCGGATCCACGGCACGTGCCGGTGGACGAAGCCGAGCTCGGGCGGCAGCCCGCGGAACCGGGCCGTGGGGTCGTGAGGGCTGTCGTCGGCGCCGAAGAGTCGGCGCAGGCGCGCGTCCTGGTCTGCGATCCACGGAACGGTGTTGTCCGAGTCGTTCCACCAGAGGGCGAGGGCGCCACCGGTGCGCAGGACCCGGAGCGCTTCCGGGACGGATTTGCGCTGGTCGGTCCAGTGCCAGGCTTGGGCATATGTGACGACGTCGATGGAGGCGGAGGCCAGCGGCAGGTTGTTGCCGTCCCCGATCACAAGCGGGACATCGGGCAGGCCGAGACGGAACTGCGAGGCCATCCCCGGGCCTGGCTCGACAGCAACGACGATCGCACCGCGGTCCTGGAGAAGCGACGTCGCCAGTCCGGTGCCGGCCCCGACGTCGGCGACGCGGGCGCCTTCCAAGGGGAAGCCAGTGAGTTCCTCAACCGCATCGAGCAATTCGGACGGGTATGACGGACGGTTCGCAGCGTAGCTGGCGGCAGCCGTGTCGAACGAGCGAGCCTGTGAAGTAATGGCCATACGAACATTGTTGACGGATACAGGTATTCGGCGCCGCATTTCTGTACCTTTCCCCGGCGGCAGGCAGTCGCCGGGAACGTCGGCGGATGCACAAGCGCAACGGGGCACTGGCTACGGGCAGGCGGCGACCGTTGAGACAAAGGCTTGCGTTCTCGAAACCCACCGCCAGAACCACACCCGGCCTTCGCAGGAACGGGCAGACCCACTCCAGAAGACAGAAGGGGAAATACCGGTGACCGCGTTGACCTGGTACTCCCTGGCGTCGAGGAGGCTCTCCATGACCCGGAAGTACACCGTGCCGCGGGTGAACTCGGTGTCCACCTCCTCGTACACCTCCTCCATCTGGCCGGGACCCCCCATGCCGTCGGCTCTTTCTCCCTCTACCCGAGTTCACCGAGACGGAGGGCGTCCCTCATCTCGCTGAGCTTCGCGGTCGTCGCCGGGGTCTGCTCCTGCGCTTGTTCAGCGAGTCGGAGGGCATCGTCGATCTCGCTGAGCTTCGCCGAGGACAGGACGGCCGCCCGCTCTATCAGGTCGTCCCGTGAGACAGTGGTCAGCCACGTGCAAGGGGTGAAGCCTGGACGCGGGAACGCGAGCCGCAGCACGCCTTCGAACGGCACCCCGTCCCCGGCGCCCACCATCACTTCGATACCCAGACCGCCAAGGTCGACGCCCGCCGGAGCGACGACCTGCATCACCCGGATCCCGGACGCGTCGTCTCCCGACAGCAGTACGACCAACCGCCGCTCGTCGAACTGGACCCACCAGACTTCACCACGTTGCACAGGCCCTCCAGACACGGGACGGCAGACAGACGCTGCGCGAGCCCGACGCGCTGTGGAGACGGGGGCGCCACCGTTGATCATCGGTGTGTGAAGACTGAAGATCACGCGGTGGCCGCTGGTCACAGCGTAAACCCTGCCCACTGGCAGGAGGCGTTCGAGGGCCTGATGAGCCGGATAGCGGGACGGTTCACGCGGGTTGAATCCCGGTGCGCAGCAGGGAAGTTGGCACTCGGACTGCTGTCGGACCTGCCGCGCAAGAACTGCAGGACCATCGCCGAGTGGGCCGGGGACAGGACCCCGGACCGCGTGCAGCACCTGCTCGGGCGGACCAAGTGGGACGCCGGCCACCGGGCCGCACCGGTTGCGGGAGACTTGCGTACCACCGCTGCTACTCGCCGGCCGCAGTGCCGCTGACCACCTGGTGCGCGTCGCTGGATCAAGGTGGGGGGTCGAGGAGCCTTTCCAGTCCGGCACGGGCTTGGCGACCTTGGACGAGCAGCAGGTCCGGCGCTACTCGTCCTGGTCCCGCTGGGTCACCCTGGCCATGCTTGCGCACGCCTTCCTCACCGTCGTCCGCGCGAACGAACACGGCCGTTATCCCTCACCCGACGAGCTGATACCGCTCACCTGCAACGAGGAGAGGGTGTAGCGGAACATGTGCAGGGTCCAGGACGGCTCGGCGGTCGGCTTCGTCGCGTACTCCTCGGCCCCCATGGCTGCGTAGAACGGGGCGGCGTTCGGATCCGAGGCGATGGTGAACTCCGATCGGCCGAGGCCGCCCGCGGTCCGGATCGCGTGCTGCCAAAGGGCTTTGCCGTACCCCTTGCCGATCTCGTCGACGTCCACGAAGAGCTTGTCCAGGAGCAGGTCGCCGTCCTCCTCGGTGAAACCGTAGAAGCCGAGGCTCTTGCCGTCCTCCTCCAGGACGAAGACCGGGTTGTTCCGGACGTAGGCCTCCGGAATCGCCCGCGCGTCACCCGCCCAGTCGAAGTAGCCCGGTGGGTAGTCCCAGTGGGTCGACGACCGTTCCTGGAGGGCTTCGAGGTCGGCGGCCTCGCCGGGTGCGGCGTGCCGGATTCGCCGGGCACCGGTGGTTGGCACGGCACTGACCACCCTTCTCAATTCTCAATCACTTGCGGGAGTAGTGGATCCCACTGGATCACGGTTTCGTGCTGGCGGGCCACACGACACCGAGGGGCGCGACCACTTCGCCCCGGTGCCCGAGTTCCAGTCGCCGAGCAGGGTGGTGTCGCGTTCGTGGCCATGGGCCGGGGCCGCGTTTTCGGACATCTTGCGCTCGAAGTGCTCGCAGAGGCGCGTGCGCGGCTTTTGCGGGCAAGCGAGGGCTGACGACACGACAACCATGCGCGCCGCCCGGGAGGAGCCCGGCTCCGGCCGAACCCCGGCCGGGCGGCGCTCTGTTCAAGGAGGTTCACCATGCTGATCACCGTCACACGCACCGGCGGGTTTGCGGGCGGGGAGCGGACCGCTTCTCTCGATACGGAGTGCCGCGGAGACAGGCTCGAGCTGGAGCGGCTGGCCGAGCGCGCGCTCAGCGGTGAGAGCCCCGTGGGGCAGGTCCCCGTTCCGGACGGCTTCAGCTACGTCATCCGCGTCGACAGCAAGCTGGTGGAATTACAGGATCCCTACCTCACCGAGGACCAGCGGCAACTGATCGACACTGTCCTGGCCGCTGCTGCCTGACGATCCGCCCGAGAGGGCATTCAGTGCCCTCTCGGGCAGTGACCACCCCTGCCGGACCCCGGACCCATCGGTCCGACAGGGGTTTCCCACTCCCCGCCCGGTGCCCCCACCACGGCGACGCGACGCGAGCTCCTGGCCTTCGCCGCCCTGCCCGTCACCGCCGAGACCGCGTGGACGAGCCGTTCACACCACGCCATGGCGCCGCAGGTCGTGCAGCACCTCGCGCGCGGCCCGCGCACCGGAGGCCAGCGCACCCTGGGTGGACCCCGTGGCCCGGTGGTCACCGCACACATAACGGCCCGGCGCAACGCGCGTGGTGCGGGTCAGCGGCTGCGGCGGAGCCATGGCGGGCAGCGCGTCCTCGATGGTGCGGACGGTGACGAGGTCCCAGCCGTCTGTGCTCGTGCCGTACGCCTCCGCAAGCGCCGTTCGGAGCTCGCGCTCACGGCCCTGCCGGTCCCGGCCTGTGACCGACGTGCCGATAAGGCTGTGGCCGCGTGGGGCGTAGCCGGGCACGACGTCGCTCAGGACACAGGTGTTGAGGAAGCGGCGTCGGGTGTCCACGAGGAGGGTCGGCTCGCCGAGGGGGGACCGCGGAGCGACGTGGTAGTACGTCGTCACCGTTCGGTAGGCGGGCAGGGGCACTTCGGGGAGCAGTTTCGGGACGGCCCCGGGGCCGGTGGCGACCACGACTGCGTGTGCCGGGATCTCCCGTCCCTCGGTGGTGAGTACACCATCGGCCGTGAGCTCGGCCACCGGGGTCTCGAGCTGTACGGCACCCTCCGGCAGGCCGGCGGCGAGGGCCTGCGGGACCGCCCCGATGCCCTCGGTCGGCAGGCAGATGGTTCCGCGCAGCATGCTCCGCCAAACCATGTGGAACACCCGGGCGGAAGTCTCCAGTTCCTCCTCCAGAAAGACCCCCGACACGAAGGGGCGGAAGAACCTCTCGACGAACTCTTCGGAGATCCCGGCGTCGGCGAACGCGGTGCGGGCGGTGGTGTCCGGCCGTCGTTTGAGCCGAGCCGGGGGCAGCAGCACGTCACGAGCGGACAGCAGGCCGAGGGCGACCAGGTCGCGACGGCCGGCGAGGCGACCGGAGAGCAACTCGGGCAGCGTGCGCGGGCGACGGGTCGGATCGTAGAAGCTGAGCCTGCCGGTCGGAGTGTGAACGAGGAACCCTGGCGTGAAGGGCCGAAGCCGGAGCTCCTTCAGGTCGAACCTGCGCCGGACCTGGGGGTAGCCGGTGTTGAACACCTGGAACCCGCGGTCCACGAGGAAGCCCCCGACCCGGTCCGAACGCATGCGCCCGCCGACCGCGTCGCCGGCCTCCATCACCCGTACGCGCATACCGGCCGCCAGCAGGTCCCGGGCGCACGCCAACCCGGCAACTCCAGCACCGACGACCAGCACGTCCGCCGCGTCGAGGCCTGAGGACATACGACCACCTCTCTCACGTCTCGCTTCGATGCGGCCCGTGCCGCTCGTTCACTGTGTGCCGCGTACGACCTCGACACATGTGCGACACCGCCCGTAGGCCCGGCGGCCGCCCGTCCGGGTGCGTCCCTGTGCGCGTGCGGGTACGTCTTCTCGTCGGCTTCGGCTGCGACGCGGCTCCGTCGAAGCGTCCTTGTCACATGTCGGCAAGACCTCCTGCCCAGCCAACGGGATAAAAAACAGATAAGAATCCCAGGCATGTCCTGATTCCGCTCGGGCAGACGGTTCTTCGGAGGTTGATAACTATGGTTCCCCTGCTTCTCGTTCTTCTACTGGTCCTTCTTCTCTTCGGCGCGGGTTTCGCGGTGAAGATTCTTTGGTGGGTGGCTATTGCAGTTCTGATCCTGTGGCTCATCGGTTTTGTCGCCCGCCCGAAGGGCAGTAGTGGCCGCTGGTACCGCTGGTAGTCCACGCCGACGGCGCAGTTCTGACACTGCATGGCGGTGGCCGGTCACCCCCTTCCCGGGGGTGACCGGCCACCGCCATTTCCTGGGTGCGTGAAGCCGAAAAGGCGGGGCGGGGAAGTCCGGACGGAACGCGGTACGACCGCCGAGCACGACGCACGGTACGGACCTGACTGGATACAAGGTCGAGGCGACCGACGCAGAACCACGGCACCGGCGGCTCCTTCGGCGGCCGCACCGCCTGATCACACCACCGCACGACGATGCGGGACCGGCGTCGTGGTGGGGTCAGCCACCCTCGAATTCGAGAACCTCGGCCAGGGCTCTTTCCTGCTCCCCGACATCCCCAGCACTCCTGGCAATCACCACGTACCGCCAGGAGCGGCCGTCGGACGGTGCGTCCGCGTAGAGGACCACACCCTCGCCGCGATCCGGGTCGAAGGCGAGGCGGGAGGCGCGCAGCCGGGCAAGCACCTCGTCGAAGTCCATGGGAGTCCGTGTCCGGCCCTTCGACACCGACCACGCCGGGTGGGCGGTGGCAGACCCCTCGGTCAGCCGGGTGACCATGGCGTGCGGCGTGGTGGTGGCCGTACGGCGGATGTTGCTCTCACTCGCGTACGCAACACCGTCCCTGTCCACCAGCGCGTCGAGCCCGAAGGGCCCGGCGTAGCCGTGGTCGGCCAGGTAGCGGCCCAGGGCCGTACCCCACTCCTCCAGCTCGCCGGCCACGTGCGCGCAGGATGACGGCAGCGGCGAGGCGTATCCCGTGAAAGAGCCCTGAACCGTGCGCATCGCCCCGCTGAAGAGCGCGCGCGTCCCGGAGGCGGAGACCTCCACCTGGACACTGACCGACTCGGCCACGTCGAGGCACTCCTCCACCACCCACAGCCCTTCGGGCCCACCGACCGTATCCAGCGGCAGGCCCGCCCCGCTCCTCAGGTCATCGCGGGACACGAAGCGCATCCCGTGCCCTCCGGCCGAACGGTCTGGCTTCACCACGACACGCTCGTGGTCCCGCAGGAGCTCACGCGCCACCCCTTCGGCCTCCCTGCGCCGGCACATCCGCCCGGCGGGCAGCCGCATGCCCAGCTGCTCGGCCGTCTGACGGAACCCGGTCTTCGTGTTGAGCAGCATGGTCATCTTCAGGGCGGCCTCTGCGGCCTCGACCGTGGGATACGGGTGGACGTCGACCCCGATGTCCCGGGCGAACGCGATCGCCGACGCGTCCAACGCCGTCGGCAACAGCGCGGCACCCCGGTCCCCGGCGAGAGCCCGGACCTGCTCGAGGAGGCCGGCCTCGCGCACCGCCCGCGCCAGCGGAACGGCTCCGGCGGGAGGCACCTCGATCACCGCCACCGATTCCGGGGACACCCCCGTCAGGTCGTACACGTAGCGCAAGAACTGCCGGCTCAGCCGCACGGGAGTGACGAAAACGTCCCCCGGCCGAAGCAGCCACGCTTTCCGCGGCGCCTGCTGGGCCCACGTCGTCAGGATCTGCCCCTCGTCGAGATCCACCGCCAAGTCCGAGAGGAAGTTCGCGAACACAACGATCGGGACCGACTCCGTCACCACTCTGCTCCTCCGATCGCCGCACGGCCGTCCACGGCCAGTCTGGAACCCCCGCCTCGGGGCCGGCGCCCCGCCACTCCGCAAAGTCAGGGTCGGTGAGGTCGACATCCTCGGCATTCCCCCTACCGGCCGCGGCGAGGAAGGCTCGGACATCGGCCGGGGGATGCGCCGCTCCGATGGCAACGCAGTCATGGCGGACTCGTCGCCAGCCCCGCAGGTCCGAGCGGGTGACCCTTTTCTGGGCAGCTGTCGCCTGCGCCGCCTCCGCAGTCGGTCCACGCCGGACTGACCGCCTTCAGACGGGCGCCTGCCCGCGAACCTCACGCATCTCATCCCTGAACCGATCAGCAGGTGACGAGCACGGAGTCGTCGAGGGCACCCGTGCCAGGCAGGTGATGGCGGGCGGCAATCAGGGCGGCATGCCCGTCCGTCGTGCCCGCGGCCACCAGCTGATAGGTGTTGTCATCCCTCAGCGACAACTGCACATACCAAGGGGACTCATTGATATGTCCAGACTGCGGCCGATTCTCGGATGCATCATGATACGTCGACGTCTTATAGTGAGAAACTATGTCTCACTTAAAGAAGCCCCCTCCCATTGTTGTCACCGGGGCCACTGGGACGATCGGCCACCCGGTCGTGGCAGGGCTGATTGATGCCGGTCGCACGGTGCGCGGAATCTCGCGACACCCGCAACGTGCCTCACTCCCGGACGGTGCGGACGTTGTCTTCGGCGACCTGGACGACCCGTCCACACTGAGGCACGCATTCGACGGTGCCGCGCAACTCGTCCTGATCGCGGTCCCTGAGACCGTCGAGGCGGTTGTCTCTCGCGCAAAACAGGCGGGCGTCGAGCACGTGGTCGTGGTCTCCTCCGCCGCGGTGACGGCCGGCTACGACACGACGTACAACGCCGTCGTCGAGCAGGCCGTCATGGACTCGGGACTGGATTGGAACATCGTGCGTCCCGGTGAGTTCGCGACAAACTCACTCCTCCTATGGGGACCAGCGATCAAGGCAAGTCGCCGAGCTGTGGAGCCCTTTCCTGATCAGATCGGGCGTCCCGTCCACGAGGCCGACGTGGCCGACGTCGTCCTGGCCAACCTGCTCGACCCACACCGCCTCGGGCGGATCGACACGATCATCGGACCGGAAAGTCTCACCAAACGCGAACAGGTTGCAGTGATCGCAGAAGCGATCGGAGAACAGATCACGCTCGATGAAGTCTCCGCCGAACAGGCCCGCAACTTCTACCGAGCCCAAGGGGGCTTCGCGGCCGCGAACGCAGACTTCCTGTTCGGGTTCGAAAGCTACGACGGCTTCGAAGGCATCACAGATGAACCCCATGACACGAGGGCCCCTGCGGACGATGCCTACCTCACACTCGACCAGATAACGGGAACTCCGGCTCGTACCTTCCGCCACTGGGCGCACGGTCACGCCTCCGACTTCATGTGAGCGACGGCAGGGGCAGGCATCACGGCTTCGGAGCGGGCGGGTTCAAGAGCGGTAGAACGGCGGCCCGGGCATTTTCCATGTGAACCGTCCCACCATCCGGCTCATCAGGCCTTCGAACGCCTCCTGCCGGCGTGGTCGCGGGTGGGCACCAGGGTGCCGTCCACGATGAGCACGGCGTCCTTGGCGAACCATTTACGGGGCTGGAGCGCGAGAATCGGCCCGAGATGGTCAATGATGCGGCCGACCGCGGACTTGGAAACCGCGAACAGCGGCGCCAGTTGGCGCAGGGTCAGGTTCCTGCGCCAACAGGCGGCGACCAGCAGCACACGATCCTCCAGTGGCAGGCTCCAGGGCCGGCCCTTGCGCACCGGGTCCGCACGTTCGCGCCGCAGCGCGGCGATGAGCATGCTGAACTGACGCGAGCTCAGCCCGGTGAACGGGACTATCCAGGACGGCCCCGACACCGTGATCACACCAGCCACTGCGAGATGGTTACACGGGCCTCACAAGTGCCGACCTGCGGGATTCAGGAGGGGGCTCGCTGTGGTTCACAGCCTTGAGCAGGCACTCGCGGTCGTCCGCGCTGAGCAGTCCGTCCGGAAGGCTCTCGTCCTCCAGCAACGCGAGCAGCTCAGAGGCGTGTATGGCGAACGCGGCCCTGCACCATTCGGGTTCTGGGTGATCGCGCTCGTTGCCGAAGAGCCCCGCCTGGCCTTCGTCGACAGGTCGAGACAGCTCCGCGACATGGGCCAAGAGTTCGACCAGTCCGGGGCGCACCGCGATGTCAGGGACGGCTGCCAGGCGGATCAGGAAGGGCAAGGCAGTCGGCATCGCCGCGCTCAGGTGAAAGATGCTGTTCATCAAGACGTTGCCCAGCACGCGCAGGGCCTCGGGTCCAGCGGCCTGATCGAGGAGCCCGCGGAGCAGGACCGGGATCCCAGCAGGACAACCGGGAATCTGCGACCAGTCGACATCGGCGCAGCCCACAAGCGCGGGGTAATCGCCTTCGGCTTGCCCTGCCTGCGGATATTCGCGGAGGAAGCGAGCGGCGGCAGCCTCTTTGGCCGCCGCATCCATTACGCACATCCCACTGCCCCCGGCTCACACGGCATCGCCCCGGTGAGCGTCTGCCGGATGAGACTCTTCCTGGAGTGGCCGTCGAACGCAAGTGCCAAGGTCGCCGGCTGACACCGCCCCCGCGGGCGTAGGCGTGACAGCCCGGCGCTGTATTCCGGGACAGCCCTTAGGGGAGCAGGCAGTCGGTGTTGTCGTCGATTTGGCGGCGGAAGTACCCAGCGCCGGGGTGTTGCCTCTCGAATCACCAAATGCTTCGCGAGGCACTCCCGATGACAGTCCGCCGGCGGGCCGGCGGACTGTCACGAAGACGCCCTCGATCCGCCCGTCCAGCACGCGCACTGCCGCGTCGACATCACCCTGGCCGGATGGGGGGCAGATGCCGCTGGTGCTGAGGGGATTCCCGCACCTGAGCCGGTCCACGCACTCCGAGCTGTCCGCCCGCCCTGCCCATCCTCTCGAACGAGGTCTTCCCCGACCGGCCAACCCAGTTCACCGGCGCAGGCGTCCGACAAGTCCGCCCTCACCCGCAGGCTGTACGTCCCGACAGGCAATCTCCACCACCGCCGCTACGCATAGCGTGCAGGGATCGGCAACGGGCCCGCGTCCGCCGCGTCAGTACGAGTGGTCCACCGTGACGTCGGCCGACAGTCGCAGCGCCGCTTCGGCCGGTTCCCCGCGCAGCCCCAGCAGGGTGAGGGTCAGGGCGTCGATCACGGTGAGGTGGGCCAGTCGGCTGGCTACGGTCTCGAGTCCGAACACCAGGTCCTGGCCGCCCGCGACGAGCGTGCAGTCGCTGGACTCGCTGAGCGGTGAGCGGGCGTAGCTCGTCAGGGCGACGACGCGGGCCCCGGACCGCCGCGCGCCCCGGGCGGCGTCCACCGTGCTGCGCGTGGCGCCCGTATGGCTGATGGCGAGGCAGGCTCCGGCGGATGTCAGCTGGGAGGCGGCGAGCTGGGCGGTCAGCGGGTCGGTCGGCGCGTCGACGACGCAGCCGAGCGCGCGCAGCCGGTAGGCGGTGTCCAGCGCGACGGCGCCGGACAGTCCCGCGCCGACCACCAGTACCCGGGTGGCCCGGTCGATCAGTCCGGCGGCCGTGCTCAGCTGGTCCGGGGTCACCGTGGCCATGACCCCGTCCAGTGCCTCGCGGGCGGCACGGACCGTGTCGGCCAGGGCGCGCCCGGCCGGGTCGCGGTCCTGGGAGGGCTCCTGGGCGGGCGCCTGTCGGGCGGCGGCGATCTTCAGCTCCTGGTATCCGCGGAACCCGAGCCGCTGGCAGGCCCGTACGACGGAGGACGGCGCGGTGCCGGCCAGTGCCGCGACGTCGCTGACGCTGAGGTGCACCAGTTCCGCGCCCTTGTCGAGGACGACCTGCGCCACGCGCGCCTCGGTGTCACGCAGCTCGGACAGGTGGGCCCGGATGTGGGCGGCGAGCCCACCCCTCGCTGTGGAATGAATTTCCATGTGCTTATCCTAGCAAGGAACTGCATTCCATCGATCCGCGTGAGGAGCGACCGTGCCCGCAAACCTGGCGTCCATGACCGGCGGCGCGGCCGCCGTGCCCGCCGTCGTCCTCGCCTCGGCCGTGCTGCATGCCACCTGGAACGGCCTCACCCACGGCCTGCGCGACAAACTGGCGGGCTTCACACTCATCAGCCTCGCCTCCGCCGGGTGTGGAGCCGTCCTCGTCTGCCTGGCCCCGGCGCCCGACCCGGCCGCCTGGCCGTACATCGCCGCCTCGGCCGCGCTGCAGGTCGCGTACCAGCTCCTGCTGCTGCGCGCCTACCAGCTGGGGGACTTCGGCCAGATGTACCCCACCGCCCGGGGCACCGCACCCGTCGTGGTGGCCCTGATCTCCACCACCCTCCTGGGCCATTCCCTGCCCGCCGGCCAGGCCCTCGGCATCGCCGTGGTGGCCTGCGGCCTGGCCGGCCTCGCCCTCGCCGACGGAATCCCCGGCCGCGCCCAACTGCCCGCGCTGGCCGCCGCGCTCGGCACCGGCGTGATGATCGCCTCGTACACCCTCGTCGACGGCAGCGGCGTCCGCGTCTCCGGCAGCGTCTTCGGCTACATCGCCTGGCTGTTCCTCTGCCAGGGGCTCGTCCTCCCGCTCATCGCCTGGGCCCGCCGGGGCCCGGGCCTGTTCACCGCGCTGCGCCCGCTGTG
Organism: Streptomyces sp. Sge12; assembly: GCF_002080455.1. Lineage (NCBI taxonomy): Bacteria > Bacillati > Actinomycetota > Actinomycetes > Kitasatosporales > Streptomycetaceae > Streptomyces > Streptomyces sp. Sge12. The sequence goes on along the minus strand of NZ_CP020555.1, from coordinate 7,531,081 downwards.
CGGCCGCGGCCTGGCCGGCGGGCTGCTCTCGCTCCTGGCGTACGGGCTCGTCGTATGGGCGCAGTCCCGGGGCGACCTCTCCACCATCGCCGCCCTGCGGGAGACGAGCATCGTCTTCGGTGCGCTGATCGGCGCGGTCGTCTTCCACGAACGCCTCGGCCACCGACGCATCACCGCCAGCCTCACCGTTCTGGCGGGCATCGCGGTACTCCAACTGACCAGCGTCATGTGAAGCGCGCCCCGATCCGCGGGTGCGCCCGTGCCGGCCCCGGGAACAGCGCCCGGGTGAGTTCGGGGGCGTGGGCGGTGAAGGGGCCGAGGTCGGTGGCGCGGGCGTAGGCGGGGTGGTCCCGGTAGGCGCCGAGCCGGTCCAGGGCGCGCAGGCCGTAGTACGCGGACGGTTCCACCGACGCGGCGCGTACGGGGTGGGCGGTTCCGGCCACCACGGCCGGGAGGGTCTCCTCGAAGAGGGCGTGGCAGGCGCGGATCCCGCGGAGCATGACCTGGTGGTAGCGGTCCTCCGGCCCGATGGGGAAGCGGTGTTCGGCCAGGACGGGGCCGGTGTCGATGCCGGCGTCGACCTCGTGGACGGTGGCGCCGTACTCGGTGTCGCCGTTCAGCAGGGCGAACAGCACGGCTACGGAGGGCAGTCCGCGATGGCGCGGCAGCAGCCCGTTGTGGATGTTGAGGATGCGCAGGCCGTCGGTGCGGAGCAGGGGCTCCCGGAAGATCTGGCGGTTGTTGAGGGACCAGACGATGCCGTCGGTGCAGGCCCGGGCCAGCGCGTCGGCGTGGGCGTTGACGTCCGCCGCCGCGAGGTGGGGTGCGTCGGCGGCCGCGGCGTCCAGCGGGTCGGCGGAGCAGACCAGGTCGACCGGGTGGCCTCGGGTGGCCGCATGGGTGACGGCGCGGCGGAGCAGGGCTCCTTCTCCGACGAAGATCATGCGGCGGCCTCCTCGCGGGCGGCGGTCAGGTGCGTGCAGACCTGCCCGAGCGTCAGGTCGCGTACGAGGCAGTCGAGGCGGCCGGTGAACCGCTGGGACTGGCCGGGGGTCAGCAGGTCCGAGGAGACGGCGGTGAGCATCTCGACGAGGGCCAGCGAATCCCCGCCGAGGGCGTGGAAGTCGGAGTCCGCCGACAGGAGCGCGCCGTCGACGCCGAGGATCTGCGCCCAGTGGTGCCGGACCCGTGCCTCCAGGGTGTCGGGCAGGGGTGCGACCGGCGCGGTGGGGGCGAAGGGGTCCGGGAGGGCGTCGAGATCGGCCTTGCCGCTGACCGTGCTGGGCAGGGTGTCGATCACCAGGACGTGGGCGGGGACCAGGTACGCGGGGAGGGTCCGGGTCAGCTCGGCCCGCAGGGCGCGCGCCAGATCCGCGCGGAGCGCGGGGTCGGCGGTCGCCTCCGGCAGTACGTACGCACAGAGCACGGCCGCCGTGGAGTGCGGGCGGCGGCGGGGCGCGACCACGGCGCGGTGGACGGCCGGGTGGGCTTCGAGGGCGGCGACGACCTCGGCGGGGTCGACGCGGTGCCCGGCGATCTTCACCTGCTCGTCGATGCGCCCGGCGAACTCGAAGCCCCCGTCTGCCAGTCGGCGTCCGAGGTCGCCGGTGCGGTAGGCGCGGACGCCGTCGGGGCCGGTGGTGAAGGGTGAGGGACGGCCGTCGGGCGGCCCGAGGTAGCCGCGGGCCACCTGGGTGCCGCGTACGACGATCTCGCCGGTGCGCCCGGTGTCGGCCGGTCCGTTGCCGATGATGTCGCCGTGCTCGGTGACGAGGTCCACCTCGGCGTAGGGGCCGGGGAGGCCGATCGGGACGGTGGCGCCGCTCTCGTCGCCGGCCACGGGGTGGGCGAGCACGGCGACGGTGGACTCGGTGGGCCCGTACGCGTTGATCACCCGGCAGTCGGCCCCGAAGACGGCCTGTGCGGACCGTACGGCGGTGGGGGTGAGCGACTCGCCGCCCAGCAGCAGGGTGCGCAGGCGGTGGGTGGGACCGCCGGACGCGGCGCCGAGGAGGGCGAGGTGGGAGGGCGTGAGCGCGAGGGTGTCCGCGCGGTGCTCGGCGACGAGCGCGCGCAGGGCGGCGGGTGAGGGTGCGCCGGGAGCGAGGACGACCGTACCGCCGGCCAGCAGGGGCAGGAAGAGGGGGAAGCACGAGATGTCGAACGCGTAGGAGGAGGCGAAACCGAAGCGCGTACGGCCGGTGACCCGGCAGACACCGGACATCCAGCGAACGAATCCCATCAAGCTGCCGTGCTCGATCTGCACGCCCTTGGGGCGGCCGGTGGAACCGGAGGTGTGGATGACGTACGCGAGGTCCGCGGGCCGCAGCACTGCTGCCGCCGGGGCGTCCGGGCCGGGGGCCCCTTCGAGGAGGTCCTCGACCGCGAGCAGGGTCCCGGGTACGAAGGGGGCGAGCTCCTCGGCCAGGTGTCGCCCGGTCAGGCTGAGGGCGACGGCGGCTCCCCCGAGGATCTCCGCGATCCGGGCGCCGGGGTGGCCGGGGTCGAGCGGCACGTAGGCGGCGCCCGCCTTGAGGATGCCCCACAGGGCGCACACTCCGGCGGGCGTCCGGTCGACGACCAGCCCCACCAGGTCCTCGCGGCCTACGCCGCGCCGCGCGAGGTGGGCCGCGACGGCGTCGGAGCGCCGGTCGAGTTCGGCGTACGTGACCACGCCCTCGGGTCCGTCGAGGGCGGGCGCGTGGGGGGTGCGGGCGGCCTGGGCGCGGAAGGCGTCCACGACGGTGAGTTCGGCGGCCGGCGCCGGGCTGCGGCCGCCCGCCGGGTCCGGGAGGGACGTCGGACTCGGAACGGCCTCCGGATTCGGGCTCGGGACGGCCGGACTCGGGTCAGGGACGGCCGTCGGGCTCGGGCCCGGGACGGCTGCCGGACTCAGGTCCGGGAAGGCCGCCGGACTCAGGTCCGGGACAGGCGTCGGACTCGGGGCCGGGAGGGTCGGTGTGTTCGGGCGGGGGGCGGTCGGAGCCGGCTGCGCCACCTGTGGTGCGGCCGCGCCGGCGCCCGTCGTGGTGCCTGGGCCGGGCCGGGCTGCCGCGGCGTCCGCGGCCTCGAGGCCGGCGAGGAGCGTGTCCAGCAGCTCCGCGGCGCGGGCCGCCAGGTCCCGGCCCCCGCCTCGGACGCCGAGCGTGATCTCGGTCGCCTCGCCGCTCTCGGCGGCGACCAGCGAGAGCGGGACCAGTGGGGCGTGCACCGGCAGCGCGTAGGCCGTCGACGCCGTGAAGCCGCCGCCGGAGAGCTCCGCCAGGTCCAGGCGGCCGAGGTGGGAGACGACGGCGGAAGCGAGGTGCCGGTCGGTACGTGACGCCACGGCCTGGGCGGTGCGCAGCAGACCGGCGGTCACGGGCAACGGAAGCGGCGCGAGGGACGTCTCGAATCCGGCGGCGAGTTCCCGGCGCTCGGCGAGGGCGGTCAGCAGGCGGGTGTGCGCGGCCGCCCAGTCCTCCCCCGGGCGCAGGTCCAGGAACAGCGGCAGGCTCAGGTTGCCCGTGGCCGCGATCCGGGGGCGGTGGCGGCGCAGGTCGACGGGGACCATGACACGGGTGTCGAGCCGTGCGGCGTCGGTCAGGGCCTGGGCGAGGCGGGCGGTGAGCGCGGGATGGCGGCCGGGGAGGGTGCGGCGCAGCCACAGCGTCCGGAGCGGGCGGCGGTCGCCGCTGCCCGTGCCGAGCGGGGAGCGGCGAGGAGGGCCCGGCATGGGCCGCGGCCCGCTGCTGCCGAGCAGGCGCAGCAGCCCGGCGTCGGTGTCCGTGTCGGGCGCGGGCCGGGCCGGTTCGCCGCGCAGGGCTCGGAAGACCTCCCGTACCCAGGTCAGGGCGCCGTGACCGTCCATCAGGGCGTGCGAGGCACTGAAGACGACGGTGGTGGGCGCCTTCCCGTCCGCGCCGGGCACGATCAGCACCTCACAGCCCGGCGGCTCCGCCCGCCGCGGGGGCCGGGCGGGCAACTCGACCGTCCCCGGCGCCGAGTCGGCGTACGCACCGGCGCGCGGTGTCCCGTACCGCACCTGCGGCGACGGCCCCTCCGCGCGCCACACCGTCCCGGTACGCACGAGCCGCGACCCCGGGCATGATGCGGCGGCCCGTTCCAGGGCGGCCCGGAAGTGCTCGGGATCGGGTACGCCGTCGCCCTCGACGACGATGCGCAGGGCCATAACCCCACGGGCGTCACCGGCGGCGAGGTAGAGGCGTTCGGTGGGCGACACCGGACGCCGATAGGGGGCACCGTCACCTCCGCCGGCGCGGATGTCGGTGCGGATGTCGGTGCGGATGTCGGCATCGGCCTGGTGGGACGTCATGACTGCGTGTTCCCTTGTTCGGTGTGGTCGGGTGCGGGGCCGGCCGGTGCGGTGGCGCCGGACCAGGCGGCCGGGCCGGCGGTCCAGGCCGCCACGCCGCCCACCTCCGTCACCCAATCCCGCAGCGCGCGCAGCCCCTCGGCCCGGGTGCGCGGGGCCGCGTAGCCGAGGTCGTGCCGGGCGGCGCGGGTGTCGTACGTCGCCGAGCGGGTCAGCAGCGCCATCATGTAGCGGCTCAGGGGCGGAGCCGCGTCCGTACCCCCTCCGCTGACGCTGACGCTGCCGCTGCCGGCGGCCCGGCGGCGCAGGTGCCAGCCCGTCTCGACCGCGGCGGCCAGCCCGCGGCCGAGGACGAGCGGGATGCGCGGAGCGGGCGGCGGGCAGTCGAAGAGGGCGCCGACCCCGGCGAGGAACGGCCACAGGTCCGTTTCCTCCCGGTCCGCGACGAAGTAGGCCTTGCCGCCGACCCGCCCGGCGGGGGCGAGCGCGGCCCGCATACAGGCGTCCACCGCGTTGTCGACGTGGCAGAGCGAGACCAGTACCCGTTTGCCGCCCGACAGGTCGGGCAGTCGGCCCGCGCGCATGGCGTCGACCATGCGCGGCAGGAATCCGGCGTGGTCGCGCGGCCCCCAGATGCCGCGCGGCCGTACGGCGCAGGTGGTGAAGTCCGGCCCGTCGGCCGCCCGTACGTACTGTTCGGCGATCGCCTTCGTCTCGCTGTAGTGGTTGAACCACCGCTGCGGGTACGGGGTGTTCTCGTCGATGCCGAGACGGTCGCCCTCCCGTACCCGCATGAGCGCGCTCGGGCTGGAGACGAACACGAACCGCCGCGCCCCCGCGGACCTCGCCGCCGCCAGCAGCCGCTGCGTGCCGGTGACGTTGGCGGCCTCGAACTGCGCGCGGCTGCCGTGGTCGACGACCCGGGCCGCGCTGTGCAGGACCGCCTCGCAGCCCTGCGCCGCCCGCCCGAGCGAACCCTCGTCGGTGAGGTCGCCGGTGACGACCTCGACGCCGGGCAGGGAGCGCAGCCGTACGGCATCGCTGCCGGGCCGTACGAGGGCGCGGACGCGGTGGCCCCGGCGCAGGGCGCCGTCGACCAGGTGTCCGCCCAGGAATCCGGATGCTCCGGTGACCAGGATCCTCACAGCGCCCGCCACCAGGTCGCGCCGTAGAGCATGGTGCGCCCGACCACGGCGGCGGTCCCGTGTCCGGCCGCCCGGCCGCGCGGCAGTGCGAGCGGGATCTGCGCGGCGTGCACGCCGATGCTGAGGAAGGCGTCGATCCACCACAGCCACCGCAGCACCGGGACGTCGGGGGCGGACCCGGTCGCGGCCCACACGGCCCCGCCGGCGAGGTACGCCCATCCGGCGAGCGGCACGATCCGGGCCGCTCGCCGGGCCGGGGACGACGCGGACCGGGCCTGCTGCCGCTCGGCCCAGCGGGCCAGCTCCTCGCGGCCGATCTTCGCGTTGTGCCGGATGTCCACGGGGAAGCCGGGGTGGCGCAGGAACTCGTGGAGGCCGGTGGTCGCGGCGTGCGCCTCGGCCATGGTGCGCAGCTCGGCGACCAGCTCCGTCCATCCGCTTTCGTCGAGCGCCGCCCGGCTCTCGCCGTCTCCGCCGCCCCGGCCGGTCCCGGTCTCGATCTCCACGCAGACGACGGGCCGTTGCGCGCCGGCCGGCCCGATGCCGACCAGGGCGGTGCGCCGGACCAGCGGGTGGGCGTTGAAGACCCCTTCGCAGCGCACGGTGTGCAGGTCCCGGTAGCCGGTGCGGACCCGCTGCACGGCGCGCCCGCAGAACCAGAGCCGTCCTTCGGCGTCGAGGTGGCCGAGGTCGCCGGTGCGGTGCCAGATGCGGGAGTCCTCGCCGTCGGGGCGTTCCTCGGTCACCTTGTGCGCGGCGTCGGACTGGGGCGCTCGGTGGTAGCGCCGGCTGACGGAGTCGCCGTGGACCAGGATCTCGCCGACTCGCCCGGCCGGCAGGCCGGTTGTGGAGTCCAGGCGGGCGAGCGGGCCGTCGGTGACGGGGACGATGGTCACGCGGGTGCCGGGGACGGGTCGGCCGACACAGGTACCCTCGCCGGCGGCGGAGCGGGCGGCGGTACCGGCGCCGGACGCGGCGACGGCCTCGGACCCGGCTTCCGCCTCGGACCCGGCCTCGGCCTCGGACCCGGCCTCGGCGCCTTCGGCGTCCGCGTCCTCGCGGTCGGTCCGGACGTCGTCGTCGCCGAGGATCTCGGCCGCCTCGATCGAGGTGATCGGCAGGACCTCGGTGGCCCCGTACGTCACATGGATCTTCGCCTTTTCGTCGAGTACGCGGCGCAGCGCGGCCACGACCGTGTCGGGCACGGGGGCCCCGCCGGAGACGACGCAGCGCAGATCGGGCAGCGGGTGGCGGCCGCGGGCGGATCCGGTGAGGTGGCCGGCGAGGTTCCGCAGCAGGGCGGGCGAGGCGAACATCGTGGTGACGCGGAAACGTTCCAGCGCGTCCACGAGCAGCGCCGGGTCCGCCTGGGCGACCCGGGCGGGGGCCAGCGGCGCGAGGACCAGGGTCGATCCGTAGACCAGGTCGAGGACCCCGTAGAAGGGCAGCGTGACCAGGGACACGTCGTCGCGGGTGCGGCCGTGGACCTCTTCTATCTGGCGGGCGATGGACAGCGCCATGCGGTGGGTGTACTCGACTCCCTTGGCGGGGCCCGTGCTTCCGGTGGTGAAGCCGATCATCAGCAGGTCGTCCCCGCCGGTCGGCGCCGCCGCGTCCGCACGGCTCCCGGTTGCGGGGGCGGTGCGCAGCGCGGTGAGGGTGTGGCCGCGGCCGAGCCGGCGCCGCCCCAGGGTGACGGGCACGCGTACCGCGGCGAAGGTGCGGCGGCCCAGGACGCGCACGAGCTGGGCGAGGGGCGGCCCGATGAACGCCTCGGCGCCCACGGCCCGGTAGCAGTGCAGCATGCGCCGTACGCCCATGCCGGGATCGACGACGACGGGCACGGCACCGACCCGGAACAGGGCGAAGCAGAGGGCGAACAGCTCCGGTCCGGGCGGCGCCATCAGCACCGTCCGGGTGCCCCGGGTGATCCCGGCGCTCCGGAATCCGCGGGCCAGGTGCTCGACCGTCCGCTGCAACACGCCGTAGGTGATGGTGCGGTAGCCGTCGGAGCCGCGGCTGTCGGGGTGGATGACGGCCGGTTTGTCGGGGAAGGCGCGGGCGTTTCGCTCCAGCCACCCGGCGACGCTGTCCGTTTCGATGGCCGGTTGCTCCACGGCGGGGGCGGCGCCGGTCGAACGCGTCCGCGGCATGGAGCTCACCATCCCTCGGGCCGGTAGAGGGCGCACGCCGCGCTGGGGCCTGCACCGACCGACACGAACAGCAACTGCTCGTGGTCCTCGCGGCGTACGGAGTCCAGGGCCCGGAGGTAGCCGAGGACCGGCGCCGCGGTGTGCGGCTCTCCCCCGGCCCCGACGCCGGCCCCGGCCTCGGCCTCGGCCTCGGCCTCGGCCCCGGTGCTGTCGGCGGCAGCGGCAGCCGCAGCGGCGGGTCCGATCACCAGCGTCCTGTCGAGGTCGATTCCGATCTCCCGCGCGTAGTCGGCGGCGGCATGCGCCGCGAACTCGCTCAGCCGCTCCGCATGGCCGGCCTCGCGCCGCACGGTGATCGTGGTCCGCCCGTGCCGGCCCATGGTGCCGGTGTCGAGGTAGCCCTCGACATCGGTGGGCCGGTCGGCGGTGTAGTGGCGTACCGGCCCGAATCCGGCCCGGGGGTCGGCGCTGCGCTCCAGCAGGAGGGCTCCGCCCAGGTCCGCGTACGGGTAGGCGGTGTCGCGGTCCGCGTCGCCGCCGGGGTGCACGTCGGCGGCGGTGATCAGCAGCCGCTCGGTGCTTCCCGTCTCCAGCAGGGCCTGGCCCACCTGGACGGCATTGAGCACGCCACAGGCTCCGTTCATCAGGTCGAAGGAGAAGCCGGCGGCCGGTTCGGGGTCGGCGATGTAGTCGAGGTTGATGCCGACCTCCTTCTGTACCAGGGCCGACATCGCCGGTTCGAAGGTGTTGTGCTCGCGGTAGACGCCGACGTTGATGAGGACGCCGATCGAGGATGCCGACACCTGCGCCCGGTCCAGGGCGCCGCGGGCGGCCCGGCCTGCGAGGTCCACGACCGAAGCCGGGGCGGACGGGTCGGGCAGAGCGGTGCCGGCTGCGGTGATGACCATGCCCATGGCTCAGACCCCCACGTTCGTGATCGTCGCGGACAGGGCACCGGTGACCACGCCGGAGGCGGCGGGCACCAGCAGGTACTTGGCTCCGGGGCGGGCGCCGCCCGCCCTGAGGTGCTCGCACAGCGTCAGGAAGTGCGAGGTGGTGGCGGTGTTTCCGTACCGCTCGACCACGGAGAGGGAGGTGGGCATGGGGGCGTCGAATTCGGCCTCGGCCGTCCGGTTGACGTAGTCGATGAAGCGGGTGCCGACCTGGTGCTGGATGACGTAGTCGAACTCCTCACCGGCGAACGTCCGCCCCTGCTTGGCCAGGAAGTCCCCGTGGAACCGCGGCCACAGCTTGAGCCGGTCGCGGTTGTGCATCTTCTTGTTGTCCGTGTAGAGGGCGATGCCCGGGGTGCGGTCGCTGGGCATGCCCATGCACAGGTGGGAGTACTCGGAGCAGGTCATGAGCTCGATGTAGTGGACGCGGTCGGCGGCGTCGGCGGAAACGTCGAGGACGACCGCGGACGCCGAGTCCCCGACGGAGAGCGAGGCGAACTGCGGGTCGTAGGAGTCGGTCATCTCGCGTGCGGCGGTCTGCGCGACGCGGGTGGCCTGCTCGCCGCTGACGACCAGGCCGCGGCGGACGGTGCCGGAGCGGATCATGCGGTCGAGGAGCCACACGCCGGTCATCATTCCGGCGCAGGCGTTGGAGACGTCGAAGTGGATGGCGGAGGCGGCGCCCAGTTCCTTGGCCAGCATCGCGGCGAAGGACGGTTCGAAGGTGAAGCGGCTGCCGTCCTTGAAGCGGGTGATCGAGGCGGAGATGACGATGTCGAGGTCGGCGGCCCGGTAGCGGGAGGATTCCAGCGCGTCCCGGGCGGCGGACAGGGCCATCCCGAACGAGTCCTCGCCGGAGGCCGGTTCGGGGTCGTACACCCGCCGCTCGGTGATCCCGGTGATCTTCTCGATGTCCACCTCTCCCAGCCCCGGGACCAGGGCGGCGAGTTGGGGGGTGGTCTGGACTGCTGCCGGAAGGCAGCTGCCTAAGGCTTCTATTCGGCTGTATGTGGTGGTGGCGCTCATGTGTGTGGCTTTCCGTAGCGGTTCACCGCGGGCATGGGGGTGCCACGGCGGTGGTTGACCGGGGGATGCAAGGGGTGTCCGGGGAATAACGGACAGTCAAGTTACCGTAGCGTACGGAGATGTCGCCGAGATGTCAGGGATTCGCAAATACGGAGCATACGGTTGAATATCGGCCACCCGTCACCCCTTCGACATCAAGCAGAATCAGAGCCTCCGCCCGCCCCGATGGGCACCCACGGCTTCGAAAACCTGTCCGGAACCACTCGGTCCGCCTCACTCGGCGACCGAGACGGAGTGCGGCGCCCGAGCCTGCGGCGACCGTTGGTGGGACTCCCCGTCACGGCCGCGACTGCCCCGCGCGGAACCAACGAGCCAAACTGGTGATCGATTTCCCGCCGTCGGGTGGGTATGATCGCCCGCAGCAAGGCCGTAGCGCAGAGGTCGTCGCGCCCACGCATCGAGCTGGAGGACGTCGGTTCGAATCCGACCGGTCTTGCGTCTCCTTGTGCAGTTCTCAGTTCCCAGTTCTCTCTTCACGTCGTGATGGACGCCGGGCACCGGCGAAGGAAACCGGTGGAGTGGTGATGACACAGCCGACACCCGTACGGTGCCCCGCGATCGAGCACCCCGACCTGCCACCGGCCGACCCGGCCCTCCTCGACCCGCTGCTCGCCCGGCTCGCCGCCGACCGGCCCGTCGACACCGACGAAACCTTCCCGCTCGGCACCCTGCGCGCCGACGGCCGCCTCGACCTCTGCAAGCAGGGACTCGGCCCGGAGGGCGCGGCCCGGCTGCTGCCGGCGGCCACCGCCTCCGCGCACGCCGGCCACCTGCTCCTCGGCACCAACGCCATCGGCGACGCGGGGGCCGCCACCCTGGCCGACGCCCTCACCGGCGGCCACCGGCTGCACACCCTCTACCTGGGCTGCAACCGGATCGGCCCCGAAGGGGTGAGCTCCCTCGCCGGCGCCCTCGCCGACGACACCACCGTCCGCGCCCTGTGGCTCAAGCGCAACCCGCTCCACGGGGCGGGCGCCCGCACCCTGGCCGCACTGCTGCGCCGCAACACCGCCCTGCGCACCCTCGATCTGGTCAACACCGGGATCGGCCCCGACGGCGTACGCCTCCTGCTCGACGCCCTGCTGGAGCGCGAGCGGCCCCTGGAACGGCTCTTCCTCGGCGGCAACGGCCTCGGCCCCGACGCAGCCCCGCTGCTGGCCGCCCTGATCCGGGAGGCCGGGGTGCGCGAGCTGTACGTCCCCGCCAACCACCTCGGCGACGAGGGCGCGGCGGTCCTCGCCTCCGCCGCGGCCGGCTCCCCGTACCCGGTCCGCCTCGGGCTGGGCGGAAACGGCATCGGCGCGGCCGGGGCGCGCTCCCTGGCCGCTTCCCTCGGCGGCATCGAAGTGCTCGACCTCGGCCGGACCATGTCGGAGCGCAGCCTCGGATCCCCCGGCAACACCCCCGGTGACGAAGGGGCGTACGCGCTGGCCGCCGCCCTCCCCGGCAGCCCCCTGCGCCGCCTCGAGCTGCGCCACACCGGCCTGACCGGGCGCGGTGCGAAGTGCCTGCTCGCGGCGGTGACCGCCGACAGCCCCTTGGAGTACGTGGGCCTCGGCCCCGGTCTGCCCCGCCGGGTGAAGCGCTCCTTCACCGAACGGCTGCGCCCCGCCCGGGCGGCCCATCCGGACGTGCGCGCCATCGGCAGCGTGTACCGGTGAGCGTGGCGAGCGCCGAACTGCCCGGCGGCTTCCGGCAGGAGGACGGCCCGGCATGGCAGCGGATCCGCCGCTACGCCGTGCCCGGCTGGATGATCGAGCGGGCCACGGCGCACCGGCTGGCCGGTGACTGGCGGGCGGCCTGCGCGGCCGCCGCCGTGGACGTCGGCTTCGAGCTGCCCGGGCTCGAAGCCCGTTACGGCGCCGCCGTCGCCGAGGCCGTGGCGGAGGACCTGCGGCACTTCGCCCCGGACCTGCTGCGCTGGCACCTGCCGCGGCTCCTGGCCGGTCGCACGACCATCGCCCCCGAGCTGAGGATCCTGCTCGCTTCCTACGGCGGCCCCGGAGGGCCGACCCTGTCGGTCACCACGCCCCTGCTGACCGAGGGATCGCAGCGGCTGCGCCTGCACTGCGCGCCGGTCGTCGCGGGGAAGCGGCCCCGGTACGCGGGGCACGGCTTCGTCCCGGAGGACTGGACCGCGATCCGGCCGTTCTGGGACGCCCGGTGCGCCTCCGAGCTCGGCGAGCGGTTCGCCGTCGCGGACGGCCTCGCCGAGCGGATCGCCGGCCTGTGGGAGCGTGCGGACGTGGTCGGGGCCTACGGGGCGGCGGGCATCGCCTGCGACCTGACCGTCCCCGCACCGCAGCCGTACCAGCGCCCGACCGACCCGAAGTCCCTCTTCGCACAGATGCCCGTCGACCTCACCCGGCTCGCGCCGGAGGTGGCACGGCTCGTGGCGGCCGGAGCGGGCAACCGGTACCGGATCGCCGCCACTTGGCGCTGCTCCGTCCTGCTGGAACACGCCGGCCCCGACGGGCTCCGCGCCCGCATCATCGAACAGGCCGAGGCGCTCGGCGTCCCTCACCTGCCCCGGTACGCCTGGCAGCGGCTCCCCGATGCCGAACTGGTCCGTACCGGCCGGATCGCCCCGCGCGAGCTGCACCCGCTGGTGGCCGCCGCGCTGTTTCCCGGTGCCGGACCGGCCGTGGGGCCGCCCGGCCCCGACATGGGCGGGCCGGTGCGGGTGCGGTGTCGCGGCGGGTGGCACGAGGTGCGCTCGCGGGGCGGCGTACTCGATGTGCCGCACACCCCCGAGGAGCAGCAACGGGAGCGTGCCATGCGGGCGTTCGGCGGTGCGGTCTCGGGGTGCTTCGCCGTGCAGCAGATCTGGACCACGGGCGAGGGGCGGCTGCCGCGCGCCCTCCAGGCCCAGCGGCACGAGTTCTTCCTGCGCGCCCAGCACGGCGACACCCCGGGTGTGGTGGCGCTGCTGGACGCGGGGATGGACCCCCGTGTCCGGGACGCCCGCGGCCGCGGGCTGCTGCACGTACTCCACCTGCTCGACCACGAGGCGCTGCTCCCCCGGCTGCTGGCGAGCGGACTCGACCTGGAGGCGCGGGACAAGGCCGAGCGCACCCCGCTGATGTCCGCCGTGCACTGGGGTGGTTCGGCGGACCTGGTCAGGGCCCTGCTGGCGGCGGGCTCCCGGATCGACGTGATCGACGAGACGGAACTGTCCCTGTCCCAGGAGATCCGCCGCTACAAGCGTTCCGACCTCGCCTTCCTCCGGGACCGGGTCGACGAGGAGTTCCCCGGGATCGGCGCCGACTGGTTCGACGAGCACTTGGAGTACCGCACGGAGGCCGAGGACGCGGACGAGGCCGATGACCAGGCCGCAGCGGACGACGAGAACAAGAACGAGAACGAGGACGAGGACGCGTGAGTGCAAACCGGCCGCAGCCCGCAGGCGCCCTGGCCGCCGCCGACGCCCTGGGTGCGCGGCTGAGCGCCACCCGCACCGAGGCCGCAACCAACCCCCAACTGGAAGCACTGGCACTGGCTGTGACGGCCAATCAGCCGGTCCTCCTGTGGGGTGAGCCGGGCATCGGCAAGTCCGCCGGCATGGAGCAGCTCGCCACCGCGCTCGGCGTGCGACTGGAAACCGTCATCGCCAGCGTCCACGAGCCCTCCGACTTCGCCGGGCTGCCCATCGTCGGTGAGGACCCGGCCACCACGGGTGTCCCCATGGCGCCGCCGGACTGGGCGGTGCGCCTCGCCCGCACCGGCCACGGACTGCTGTTCTTCGACGAGCTGTCCTCCGCCCCGCCGGCCGTGCAGGCGGCCCTGCTCCGCGTGGTCCTGGAACGCCGGGTCGGCAGCCTCGAACTCCCGGCGGCGGTACGGATCGTCGCCGCGGCCAATCCGCCCGCCAGCGCCGCGGACGGCTGGCACCTCAGCCCGCCGCTCGCCAACCGCTTCGTCCACCTCGACTGGACGCACAACCCGCGCACCGTGGCCCGCGGCATGGCCGGCACCTGGCCCGAGGTGGCCATCCCGGCCGTCGATCCCGCCAAGGCCTCCGGTTCGGTCGCCCGGGCCCGCGGCGCCGTCTCCGGCTTCCTCACCGCCCGCCCGGGCCTGGTCCACCACATGCCGGCCGAGGCCGCCGGACGCGGCCGCGGCTGGCCCTCCCCGCGTACGTGGGAGATGGCGCTGCGACTGCTGGCCACGGGGTACGCGGCCTCGACGGGCCGGGAGGCCCTGGCCACCGCGCTCACCGGCGCCGTGGGCGAAGCCGCCGGCATCGAACTGCTCTCGTACCTCGAACACCTCGACCTGCCCGACCCGGACCGGGTGCTGGCCGACCCGGACGGCTTCGACCTGCCCGAGCGCGGGGACCGCCAGCTGGCCTTCCTCATCGCCGTGGTGGCGGCCGTGCAGAGCGAGCTCACCCGCCCCCGCTGGGAGGCGGGTTGGGCGGTCCTCGCCAAGGCCGTGGACGCGGGCGTGCCCGATGTGGCCGCCCGCGCCGCCGCGGACCTCGCCGCGATGCGCGACCTCGACTGGCCGGTGCCCGCCGGGATCGACGCCTTCGTGGAACTGCTCCAGCTGTCCGGCTCGCTGCCGGGCGGCAACTGAGCCGGGCCGCCGTGCGACCGGCCCCGGACCCGGACCCGGACATGACCCCGGACATGATCCCGGCCCCGGCCGCGGCCCTGGACCGCGCGAAGCTGCTGGCTGCCCGTTACAAGGCTGCCGAGGCCCGTCCGTACCTCGCCTCCGCGCTGTACGCCCTGACCGTGGTCCCCTCGGCCGGGGTACGCACCATGGGCGTCGACCGGCACTGGCGCTGCTACGTCTCGCCCGCCTTCGTGGAGGCGACCCCGGTCGCCCTGCTGGCCGGGGTGTGGATCCACGAGGTGGCGCACCTGCTGCGCGACCACCACGGCCGGGCCGAGCGGCTGCCCGCCGCCGACCAGCGCGATCCGGTCCGGGTCAACATCGCCCAGGACTGCGAGATCAACGACGACCTGCTCGCCGACGGGCTGGCGCTGCCCGAGGGCCGGATGGAGCCCAGACTGTACGGCCTGCCCACGGGCGGCCTGTTCGAGACCTACCTGCCGGCGATCCCCCGCACACCCCACGGGCCGGACTGCGGTTCCGGCGCGCACGGCACCCCCACGCCGTGGGAGCTGGGCGAGGACGGCGGCCCCGCCCGGGTCGGCCCGGTGGAGGCGGAGGCGCTGCGCCGCCAGACCGCCGAGGCCGTACGGGCCCACCAGCGCACCCGGGGCCGGATCCCCGAGGGCTGGGCCCGGTGGGCCGAGGAGCTGCTGGAGCCTTCCGTCGACTGGCGCCGGGCGCTGGCCGGAGCGGTCCGCGAGGCAGCCGCGTGGGCGAGCGGCGCGGTCGACTACACGTACCGCCGTCCCTCGCGCCGCACGCCCGCGCTCGGCGGCCGGGTGGTGCTGCCGAGTCTGCGCAGGCCGCTGCCGCGGGTGGCCGTCGTCATCGACACCTCGGGGTCGATGGGCCCGGACGACCTCGCGGCCGCCCTCGCCGAAGTCACCGGTGTCCTGCGGGAGGTGGGCGTCGGCGGCAACCGGATCGCCGTCCTCGCGTGCGACGCCGACGTGCACGCCGTGACCCGGGTGCGCAGCGCCGGCGAGGTGACCCTGGCCGGCGGCGGGGGCACGGACATGCGGGTCGGCATCGACGCCGCGCTGGCCCTGCCCGACCGGCCGAACATCGTGGTCGTGCTGACCGACGGGTACACGCCGTGGCCGCAGGAGACACCGTCCTGCCGGCTGATCGCCGCTCTGGTCGGGCAGGACCCGCCCGAGCCCCCGCCCTGGGTGGAGACCGTACGGGTCGCCGTGGCCACCTGAGCGCCACCGGCCCGGTCGGTGTCCCCGCTCCGGCCCCGGCTCCGGCGCCGCCGGCGGCCGGGCTCTGAGGAATCATGGGCGCGTGACCCGCCTACTGACCCGAAGTGACCTAGAGGCCGTGCTGGAGCCGGTGTCCTGCATCGGTGCGCTGCGCGACGGTTTCCTCGCCGCCGCCTCGCCGACCGTCGGGCAACGGGTACGGACGGACCTGCCCTTCCCGGGAACGGCCACGGCCCTGATCCCCGGTGTGCTGCCGGGTGTCGAGGCGTACACGGTGAAGGTCAACGCCAAGTTCCCGGGAGCCCGACCGGCCCTGCGCGGAGTGATCTGCCTTCACAGCGGTCACGACGGCGAGCTGCTCGCGCTGCTGGATTCCGCCACCGTCACCGCATGGCGTACCGGACTGGCTGCGGCCCTGGGAACCCATCTGCTGGCCGGCCCCGCCTCCGCGGAAGGCGCGGTGCTCGGGGTGATCGGCGCGGGTGCGCAGGCCGAGCTCATGGTGCGCGGCCTGGGAACCCTGCGCCGGCATCGCGAGTTGGTCGTCCACGACGCGGATCCGGATCGGGCGAACGCCTTCACCGCACGCCACGGCGGCCGCCTCCTGGGGTCTGCGGCGGAGGTCGCGGCGGTCGCCGACATCGTCCTGATGGCGACCTGGTCGCGCGTGCCGTTGCTGCGGCTGGCGGATACGAGGCCGGGTCAGCACGTGACGAGTCTGGGAGCCGATGAACCCGGGAAGCAGGAGCTCTCGGCCGATGTGCTGGAATCCGCGCTCCTGGTCGTCGACGACCGGGAACTCGCCGCGTCCATGGGCGCCCTGGCGGCCGCGGGCCTTCCGGCCTCGGCCGCCGAAGCCACGCTCGGAGAGGTGCTGCGCGGCGGCCATCCGGGGCGCACCGATGCGACGGCCCGCTCCGTCTACGCGCCCGTCGGACTGCCCTGGCAAGACCTCGCCCTGGCATGGCTCGCGTACCGGCAGGCAGAGCAGCATGACCTCGGGCAGAGGATCGACCTGCTCTCCTGACGCCTGGGCGAAGGACCGACGGATCGTCCCACCGGGGATAATTGACTGGCACGCATCGCGCGGCAGCGGGATGATCCGGATCGTCCAAGCCGCCCGAGGAAGAGCCGTGATGACCGATACCGCGCCCGAGCCGTCCGAGTCCTTCGTATCCGAGCCGTCCGAGTCCTTCGCTTCCGAGCCCGAGGTCCGGGTGGCGGGCGGGGCGCTGCGCGGCAGCCGCGAGGGCGGTGTGGCGGTCTTCCGCGGCATCCCGTTCGCCGAGCCGCCGGTCGGCGCGCTGCGTTTCGCCGCGCCGCGGCCCGTACGGGGATGGGACGGGGTCCTGAGGGCGACGGCGTACGGACCGCCGCCCCCTCAGGGCGGCCATTTCGGCATGGACGCGCTGGCGCGGGACACGGCGGGCGACGACTGGCTGACGGTCAACGTCTGGTCGCCCGAACCGGGCCCGGGCGCGGCGCTGCCGGTGATGGTGTGGATCCAGGGCGGCGCCTACTCGATCGGCATGTCCGGTCTTCCCGAGTACGACGGCAGCCGCCTGTCACGCGACGGCGGCGTCGTCGTGGTGACGTTCAACTACCGGGTGGGACTGGAGGGTTTCGGGCAGATCGAGGGGGCACCCGCCAACCGCGGCCTGCTGGACCAGGTGGCCGCCCTGGAGTGGGTGCGCGACAACATCCGGGCCTTCGGCGGTGACCCGGACCGTGTCACGGTCTTCGGCCAGTCGGCGGGCGCCGGATCGGTCGCCGCGCTGCTGGCGATGCCGCGCGCGGCCGGGCTCTTCGGACGGGCCGTGGCACAGAGCGTGCCGGGCACGTACTTCTCGCCGGAACTCGCCGCCGACATCGCCGCCGCTTGCGCCGCCGAGCTGGGGTTGGCGCCCACGGTGGGCGACCTGTCGCAGGTGGACCCCGTCCGGCTCTCCGCCGCCGGTGACGCGGTCGGCGCCAAGATGGACCGGTGGGCGGATCGCTGGGGTCCGATCGGGCTCCGGGCGATCCCGTTCTCGCCGGTCGTCGACGGAGACGTCCTGCCGGTCACGCCCTGGCAGGCCCTGGCCGAGGGCGCGGGACGGGGCGTCGACCTCCTCGTCGGCCACACCCGCGACGAAACGCGGCTGCTCACCGCGCTCGACGGGCTACTCGGCCAGATCACTGCGGAGCAGGCCGAGACCGCCCTGAACGTCTTCGGCCCCGGCCGGGACGCCGCCCGCCGCTACCGCGGTGCGTTTCCCGGCGCCGGGCCGGACGAACTGTACGAGCTGGTCGGCTCCGACTGGCTGTTCCGCATGCCGTCCCTCCACCTCGCCCTGGCGCAGACCGCCGCCGGCGGCCGCGCCCACGTCTACGAGCTGACCTGGTCCGCCCCGGGCATGGGCGGCGCCCTCGGCGCCTGCCACGGCCTCGACGTGCCCCTGGTCTTCGGCAACCTGGACCGCGGCCAGCCCGCCGTACTGATCGGCGAGAGCCCGTTCCCGGAGGCGGAGGAGCTGTCCGCACGGATGCGGGCCGCCTGGACGGCGTTCGCCGCCCACGGCGACCCCGGCTGGCCCGCGTACGACGACGAGCAGCGGCTCGTACGGCTCTTCGACACCCGGCCGGCCGTCGCCGCCTACCCGGAGGAGGCCTCCCGCCTGATCTGGCAGGACCACACGTTCCCGGCCCTGCCACTGCTCGGCGGATAGGAGGGGGGTCGGCCGGCGGACCGTGCCCCGCGGCGCGCCGCCCCGCGCATCAACCTGCATAGAATGCCCGTGTGATCTTCATTGTGGTGAAATTCCCCGTCAAGCCCGAATACGTCGACGCGTGGCCCGACAAGGTCGCGCCGTTCACCCGCGCCACCCGTGCCGAGCCCGGGAACCTCTGGTTCGAGTGGTCGCGCAGCCTGGAGGAGCCGAACACCTACGTCCTGGTCGAGGCCTTCCAGGACGACGCCGCCGAGGCACACGTCACCTCCGAGCACTTCGCCGCCGCGCTGGAGACGATGCGGCCGCTGGTGACCCGTACGCCCGAGATCGTCAGCACCACCATCGAGGGCGCAACCGGCTGGAGCCGGATGGGCGAACTCCAGATCGACTGAGATCCGGCTCCCCGCCCCCCTCGCACAACATCCGGTTCGGAGAGAGGTTCCGCGAACACCGCTACGGATTCGGAGCGTCTCCGGGGTGTTCGTGGACCTCTCGCACCGGTTGGGTACGGGACCGGCTGCCGGGTGACGACCTTCGGCCGCAGCATGCTCTTGACCCGAAGCACAGCCTCCTCCAGGTTCTCGTGCACCGGCGGCGAAGCCGCTGCCAGGGCATCGAACCGGTAGGTCCCGTACGAGAACCCGGGGACGACCGTGAGCGGTCGGGCTTCGGATCCGCGCCCGAGCCGGTGCTGTCTCGCGAACGTGAGAACGGCCCTGGCAAGGACTTCGACAGCCTGTTCTATGCCCATCTCCGCTGACAGTACAGATGCGGGCGCACCCGTCAGAGATGGGCCGTCGGAACGGTGACGGTCTGTCTGCGGAGGTGCGCGGTGTCGGCGGACAGCACCCCTTGTGCAATCGCCCGATGCTGGCTCCGGGTCGCTTGCGTGACGGTTTCCCTCACCTCCGACCACGGAACCGGGCTGACGACGGCCGTGAGTCCCGTGCTCTGCAAATAGGGGCTGTCCGGAGCGAAGCAGTGCGGCGTGAGCGAGACGCGGTCCGCCGGGCGCAGCCCCACGGCAGCGTGTGCGTGCCAGTCGATGCAGAAGCAGCACCACACCCTCAGATTTCCGCGTTCGTCCAGAAAGCCGTCAACCGTGAAATGAATGGGCATGGTTCGACTCCTCGGGCCGGCAGAGTGCAAGTGGGTTCGGGGATTCACCGGTTCGATTCACCGCCGCGTCAACGGCAGCTGCACGTGTGTGATCGTTTCGAGGCCTTCCTCCGGGTGGAGAACCGTGAGGGTGCCGCCCATCTCGGCCGCGGCGGCCACCAGTACCTGCATGCTGTGGGCGGCGGTACGCGGCCGGTCACCATCGATGGCGCACGCGGCGAGAGGAGTGGATGGCATTTTCTCCGTCAATGCCACCGAAATGTGGTCCGCTGTGGCGGAGTAGGTGAGGGATACCGTGTCCAGGGGGTTCGCGCTCCGGCTGGACGCCCTGAGCATGAGCGAGCTGACGATCCGGCAGGCAGCCGTCAGGGCTGGATCCCCTTCGCCGATACCGAACTCCTTGAACACCAAGTCGGCGCTGTTCCAGGCGAGACATTCCGATGACGGGATCGGCGGCAGTGCGAGGGTGTGCTCTCGGCTGAGCGGCATGGCGTGAAGGCTCCTTGCGGTGGTGCGGAACGGACCCGGATGTCGGGCAGAGGGAGGACTCCGGTCCGGGGCTACGGAGTGGAGCGGGGCCGGGGCGGGGGCGGGGGTTCGGCACCCGCGTCCGAGGCGAGGGAAGGCGTGTGCGACAGGAGGTCACCCCTCACCTTGTGCGCGATGCGCTCGCTCAGCGCGTCCGACAGGGTCGAGGCGAGCCTGAGTGCGCGGGCCTTGATCTCGCCCGCGAAGTAGAGCAGGGTCATCGCGGCGCCGGCGATGGATTCCGCGCCGGCGGTGTCGACGATCATCGACATGAGGGTTGCCACGATCAGGCTGAGAGCGGTCGGGGTGGCGACCCAGCTGAAGCGCCGGGCCGCGAACGCGATACCGAGCCCGACGGGGAAGCACGCGTAGACGGCGAGGCCGGCGTCCGGCCAGAAGTAGCTACTGACGGCCCAGGCCGGCTGGATGCCGACCCAGGTCTGCAGCATGAGCTGGGGAGGTCTGGACCGAGTGCCACTGTCCCCGGTATCGGTGGTCGTCCTAAGATGGCTCCGCGTCGACATGACGGCTCCTCAGGGCTGCTGTCGGCTGGCTGGTTGGGGTCGCCGGTGACGTCGGCGACCCCAACTCACACCCTCCCAATGCCGTGCGCCCCCCGCAACGGTAGATGTCTCATGCCGACAGGAGTACTGCTGCTGAGGCATGCCAGCACAGTTCTCCTGCCGGGGTGTCAGACCTTCTGCTGCGCCGGTCGGTACTTCCTCTTCTGTTCGCCGAAAAGGTCAGCCCGCGGCGTGCATCCTTGGGAGATGGCAGAACACTCTCCGCACGCGAAGATCACCCTCCAACGGCTGCGCAATTTCATCGCCGTGGTCGACGAAGGAACGATCACCAGCGCCGCCCGGCTTCTCGGTGAGGTCACGGGCGAGGGATCCCCCTCGTCGGTCCGCCAGAACCTTCAGGAACTGCGAAGCGCATTCGGCGGTCGGCAACTGCTGGTCGAACACAATGGCAAACAGGTTCCGACGGATCTCGGCGAGAGTCTCCTGCGCTACGCGCGGACCATGGTCGAACTCTGGAAGGGCGCGAGTCGGCTCGGTACCCGAACACTCACGCTGGCCTTCCTCCCCCAGCACGCGTTCTTCATTTCGCCCGTGATCCTGGAACTCGAGCGGAGCGAGATGACCGTGCACAGCCGCATTCTGGGTGAGCAGGACCGATCCACGATCATTTTCGAGAGCCACGTGATCGGCGCCCTCGCGGGCGGTGAGATCGACCTCGTGGTCGGTCCCCCGCCCGAACCCAGCAGGCGCCGAGAGGAACTGAAGGAGCATCGCCTGTACACGTCACGCCTGGAAGCGATGCTGCCCGGCTCCGACACCCGTGACCGGATCGGGCTGGACGAGCTGATCCATGAGGGACCGCTGCTGGTGCCGCCGGGCCCGACGCGCTCACGTCGACTCCTCAACCGCAGCGTCCGGGCGGCGGGCCTTCCCGCGCCGATGGTGAAACTCGACGCCTACAGCAGCAAGGCCCTCGTCGCGTTCGGCGAGGACAGGCACGGCACGGTGGTCATCCCCTCGGACATCGCCGACCCCTTCAAGGAAGGGAACATCCTCGCCGGCCCGAAGGCATCCACCTTCAGATGGGTTCCGGTCGTGGACGCCGACGGCCGGGAACTCACCCAGGAGGTGTACGCCACGACGCGGGGGCGGCCTCCGGCCGACATCGTGGCCACCGTCGACGCGATCCGCCGGTCCACCGACGCCTTCTCCCTCGACGTGGCCGCCTGACGCTCCCGCCCGCCCGGTCACCGAAGCCGGCGGCGGCCCTGATCGCAGAGCGATGTTGTCCTAGTGGACCTGGATACCGGCGCCGTACGGCTTGCCGCCGCTGTGGCAGATGGCCGTGCTCGTGGTGCCCACGCGCCGCCAGGTCGGGTCGTAGACCGTGTAGTCCCTCGCGAGAAACCTGTCGCACCGGGTGTAGACGCGGAACTCTCCGGTTCCATTGGTGCAGGTGCCTGCGGCGGTGGTGCTGGACTGGTACCACGTACGGCAGTCGTACGGATCGGCGGCCGCCGGGGTGGCACCCGCGACCGCCAGGCCGATACTCACAGCCATGCAACTGATCAGTGACACAACGCGTTTCATGGTGGCTCCTCCGTGTCCGCTCTCCGCTGTCGGGGGCCCCGGACCGTCGCGCGGCGTACGGGCGCGGCCCCGACGTGTCACTGCCCCTCAGGCGGGACATGAACCCGAAGGCAGTCCGTTCCCGCTCGAAGGAGGGAAGGCAGTGAACGGGCGCACCCGGTGGCGGCGCCGGCAAGTTCGTCCGCCGTGGCGCCCGAACGGCACGGGGGCGGGCGGGTCTTGACTGCCGGACCGTGCCGCCAGCAGACTCAGCAGGCTTGCTGATCTTCGCCAGGGGGGCCATGAACGGCTTGTTCGTTTTCTATGCGTGTCTGGGACTGCCCGTCGCCGCGCTCGTCGCGTTCCTGCTCTGGAGCGACAGGGCCACACGGACGAAGAACCTCGACGGGCTGCGGACGGAAGAACACGCCCGGCAGCAGGCCCGCTTCGACAAAATGTCCCCCGCGCGCCGGCTGTACACCCCGCCCGGTGAGCTCAACCGCCGCCGCTGACCACCGGCATCTGCGCGCACAGGACGTGCACGGCTGCCGGGGCCCGCTCCCCGAGCCGCCTGCCGCGCTTCGTCCGGTTCATCTCCAGATATGCAGGCAGGCCGATGTGGGAACCTCCGGCCGGGACGCCAACGGCCGCGCGATCCCCCTGGTCCGTTCGACGACGAACGAGAACGTCGAACGGGCCACCGCCGGCGCCTCTCGGCTGCCGTACGGCCCTGTTGGTACGGGCGGCCCCGCGTCCCCCGTCAGCGGCGGAGCACCTTGCGGGACACCGCGTTGCCGAGCAGCTGCGCCGACTGTACGAGGACGATCAGGACGAGCACCGTCACCACCATCACCGAGGTGTCGAAGCGCAGGTATCCGTAGGTCATCGCCAGGTTGCCGACGCCTCCGCCGCCGACCGTGCCGGCCACCGCCGAGAAGTCGATCAGTGCGACCAGCATGAACGTCAGGCCGAGGACCAAGGGGCCCAGCGCCTCCGGGACCAGAACCGTGAGCAGGATCCGCAGCGGGCTCGCACCCATGGAGCGGGCGGCCTCGATCACCCCGGGTTCGACGGAGAGCAGGTTCGACTCCACGATGCGGGCGACGCCGAACGTGGCGACGACCGTCATCGGGAAGATCGCGGCGTTCGTGCCGATCATCGTGCCGACCACCTCGCGCGTGACCGGCGCGAGCGCGACGATCGCGATGATGAACGGGACGGGCCTGATGATGTTGATGAGCGAGCCCAGCACCGCGTGGACGACCCGGTTCGGCAGCACACCGCCCTTGCGGGTCGCGTAGAGGGTGAGGCCCACCGCCAACCCGCCGACCGTCGACAGCGCCAGGGTGATGAGCACCATGTAGACGGTCTCGCCGGTGGCGTCGAGGACCTTGGGCCAGAAGGTGCTCCAGTCCGCCTTCATCGGGCGCCCGCTTCCACGCGGTCGGCGACGGTGAGTCCGGCGACCACCGCTTCGACGGCTTCGGTCTCGCCGCGCAGCTCCAGGGTGACGCTGCCCAGGGGGCGCCCCCGCACCTCGCCCACGCCTCCGTGGACGAGCGTGAAGTCGACGCCGTGGGTGTGCAGGAGCTGCGAGAGGCCGTCCAGAGCGGGGCGGCCGTCCGCGACGGGCACCGTGATCAAGCGGCCGGGGTGGCGGGCGCCGAGTCGTTCCAGCAGCTCGGCGTCCGGTTCGCTGTGCCGCGCGGAGCGGACGAAGGCGGTGGTGGTCGCGTGCCGGGGCCGGGCGAAGACCTCGTACACCTCGCCGCTCTCGACCACCTTGCCGTTCTCCATCACCGCAACGCGGTCGCACAGGGTCCGCACGACCTCCATCTCGTGGGTGATGAGCAGGATCGTGACGCCCAGCTCGCGGTTGATGCGGCGCAGCAGGGCCAGGACCTCGCCGGTGGTCTGCGGGTCGAGGGCGGAGGTCGCCTCGTCGCACAGGAGCACCTTGGGGCGGGTGGCGAGCGCGCGGGCGATGCCGACACGCTGGCGCTGGCCGCCCGAGAGCTGCTCGGGGTAGCGGTCGCCGTGACCGGCGAGGCCCACGAAGTCCAACGTCTCCTCGGCGCGGGCGCGGGCCGTCGCACGGTCCGTGCCGGCCAGGCGCAGCGGGTAGAGCACGTTGCCCAGGACGGTGCGCGAGCGGAAGAGGTTGAACTGCTGGAAGATCATGCCGATCTCCCGGCGGATGGGGCGCAGGCGGCGCTCGCCGAGGGAGGAGAGGTCTTGGCCGTCCAGCAGGACGCTGCCCGAGGTCGGCTCTTCCAGGCCGTTGACCAGGCGCAGGAGGGTGGATTTGCCCGCGCCGCTGTGGCCGACGACCCCGAAGACGGTGCCCGCTTCGACGCGGAGGCTGACGCCGTCGACGGCGCGCGATCCGCCCGGGAACTCCTTGGCGACGTCGCGCAGTTCCACGGCGGCGGTCATCGTGCCAGCTGCTTCTGGATGCGTGCGACCTCGGCCTGGAGGTCGGCGGCGGGCAGCTCCACGTGGTGTGCGGTGCCGTTGCTGGTGCGGCGTACCTCGTCCTGGACGGCCTGGGAGGAGTAGAGCTCGACGACCTTCCGGTAGTCGGCGTTGTCCTTCCGGTCGGCGCGGGCGGCGATGACGTTGAGGTACGGGACGGACTGCGGGGCGGTGGGGTCGTCCTTGAACAGTGCGGTGTCGGCCTTGATGCCGGCGAGTTCGGCGACGCCGTCGTTGATGACCGCGGCGTCCGCGTCCTGGAGCGTACGGGGGGTCTGCTGGGCGTTGACCGGGGTGAGCTTGAGGTGCTTGGGGTCGGCGGTGATGTCGTCGGGGGTGGCGAAGAGGCCGGCCTCCTTGCGGAGCTCGATCAGCTTCGCCTGTTCCAGTACGCGCAGTGCACGGCCCTGGTTCGCCGGGTCGTTGGGGAGGGCGATCTCGGCCCGGTCGGGGAGGTCCGTGAGCTGCTTGTGCTTGCGGGAGTAGAGGCCGAGGGGGACCACGGTGGTCGCCGCGATGGGGGCGATGTCGGTCTTGTTCTCGGTGTTCGACTGGGCCAGGAACACCAGGTGCTGGAAGGCGTTGAGCTCGATGTCACCGGCGCTGAGGGCCTTGTTGGGGAGCGAGTAGTCGTCGAAGACGACCGTTTCGACCGTCAGGCCCTGCTTCTTGGCCTCCTTGGCGAGGACGTCCCATTCCGGGGAGTCGCCCGAGACGCCGACCCTGATGCGGTGCTCGTCCGTGCCTCCGGCGCCGCAGGCGGACACGAGGAGCGTGAGGGCGGCGGCGGTGGATACGGCGAGCAGGGTACGTCGACGCGGCAGTGCAGAAATCATTGTGTGATCCATGTGCAGAGGAAGGCCAAACAAAGGGATAAATGGATCGTAGATCGAGATCATCATTCGACCTTCGAATGAAAGGTTCTCTTCATGAATCTGCAATGAATGAAAGAGGCCCGCTCGCGTGCGCGAACGGGCGAAGGCGATGCCCCCGACGGCCGTACCGTCCGGCCACCCGGGTGACCTTCGGTACCGGTTGGCCCAGGCCGGATCGGCGTGGCGAACGCACCGGGTTGCGCGCCGGTCGAGTGTGGATGGATCGTCCGCAACCCGCTGCAGGACGCCTCGCCGGGAGTATCAGTCATGCACCGTTTCATCCCCGTACTGCCAGTCGCCGTCGCGCTGACCGGAGCGCTCGCCGTCCCCGCGACCGCCGCCACGACCGCCGCCGCGGCCGACCCGAGGCCGATCACCTCCCCGTACGTCCAGGCCGCCGCGGACGTCTCCGCCTCCGGTGCGCTGAGGCGGGCGAAGAACATCGACTGGGTACGTCACGTCAACACCGGCCGGTACTGCGTGAATGTCAGCGAAGAGGTCAACCTGGCGTTCAGCGTCGTCTCCGTCGAGCTGCCCAATTCCAACCGCCGCAGCTTCAGCACCACCCCCAACGGTGTCTGCGGCCCGGACTCCGTCACGGTCTACACCTACGACCTCAGGGGCAACTACGCGGACAACCCGTTCACGGTCGTCGTGTTCTGACCCCGCGTCACGGCGGCCGGTGCCCGGCGCCGGACGGCGCTGCCGGCACGCCCCGGAATCCGGGACGTGCCGGCTCGGGGCACCCGAGGACCTCAAGGGTGCCTGCGGGTGCGGCCTGCCGGCCGGTCCGCCCCCCGGCCGACCGGTCCGAGGCCGCGCCCGCGCCGCGGTCGCGGAATCAGATGACGCCCTGTGCGAGCATCGCGTCCGCGACCCGCTCGAAGCCGGCGATGTTCGCGCCGGTGACGTAGTCCCCCGGCGCGCCGTACCGCTCGGCGGTCTCGTGCGCAACGGCGTGGATCGAACGCATGATGGCGGCGAGCTCGTCCTCGACGCGCTGGGCGCCCCAGGCCACCCGCCCGGCGTTCTGGCTCATCTCCAGGGCGCTGACCGCCACTCCGCCCGCGTTCGCGGCCTTGCCGGGCCCGAAGGCGACCCCGGCCTCCTGGAGGATCCGTACGGCCTCGGGGGTGGTCGGCATGTTGGCGCCCTCGGAGACCGCCTTGACCCCGCCCGCGACGAGCGTACGGGCGTCCTGCGCGTCCAGTTCGTTCTGCGTGGCGGAGGGGAAGGCGACGTCCGCGGGCACCTCCCAGACCCGGGCGCCGGGCACGAACCGCGCCGAGGATCCGCGCCGCTCCGCGTACTCGCTCACGCGCCCCCGCTCGACCTCCTTGATCTGCTGGAGCAGTGCGAGGTCGATGCCCTTGTCGTCGACGACGTAGCCCTGGGAGTCCGAGCAGGTCACCGGGTTCGCGCCGAGCTGCTGGAGCTTCTCGATCGTGTACTGCGCGACGTTGCCGGAGCCGGAGACGACCGCGGTCAGCCCGTCCAGCGACTCGCCCCGGACCGCGAGCATCTCGGCGGCGAACAGCACGCTGCCGTACCCGGTCGCCTGCGGCCGGATCGCGGAACCGCCCCAGCCCTGCCCCTTGCCGGTCAGGACGCCGGCCTCCCAGCGGTTGGTGATGCGCCGGTACTGGCCGAAGAGGTAGCCGATCTCACGGCCGCCGACACCGATGTCCCCGGCGGGCACGTCGGTGTGCTCGCCGATGTGCCGGTGCAGCTCGGTCATGAAGGACTGACAGAACCGCATGACCTCGGCGTCCGACCGGCCGTGCGGGTCGAAGTCGCTGCCGCCCTTGCCGCCGCCGATCCCGAGGCCGGTCAGGGCGTTCTTGAAGATCTGCTCGAAGCCGAGGAACTTCACCACGCCGATGTCCACCGACGGGTGGAAGCGCAGGCCGCCCTTGTATGGGCCGAGCGCGCTGTTGAACTCGACGCGGTAGCCGCGGTTGACGTGGACCCGCCCCCGGTCGTCCTGCCACGGGACACGGAAGAGGATCTGCCGTTCGGGCTCGGTGAGCCGCTCCACCAGGGCCACGGCCGGGTCGGCGTACTCGGGCCGGGCGGTGAAGACGGGAGCCAGGGTCTCGAGGACCTCCCGCACCGCCTGGTGGAACTCGGGCTGTGCGGGATTGCGGCGCTCGATCTCGGCGCGCAGTGCTTCCAGCCTGTCCTTCGAGTCCTTCACGTGTGTCCCTCCAGGGAGTGCGCGGTGCGCAGACGACGGCAGGTCCATGGTGTGCCAGGAGCCGCGAGTACCGGTCGATTTCGAGTGCAGCGCGCCGCGAACGCACGCTTTCGGAAAAGTTTTTCCGGGACTCGGCCCCTTTCTGGAGGCTACCCCGCACGGTGCTGCTCTGGGCAAGGCTTCTGCCCTGCGGACAAAAAACGAGCGGGCGATGGCCGTTCACCTGGGAAAAGCCGCCGCCCTTGTTCCGGGCGGCGGCTGACGACAGGTCATGCCGTGCCTCGCGGAGCTGAGGCCGTGACGACCCGGTCCGCCCCGGTCGCGGTGACCCCGCGACCGGGGCCCGCCCCTGCTGCTCACCGGCCGGTTCGGGCTGCGCGTGCTTGACGCACGGGCCGCGGGCAGACAGCCTTGGCCGCAGTTACCGGCAGGTAAGGGGTGAGGGGCACGTGGTGGCCATCGACAGGGACGACGCGGCGGACAGGGAACGGGACCGGGACGACACCGAGTTGATGTTCCTCGGAGTCGAGCAACAGGCCGAACAGGTACGTGCCGGCAAGACCACCTCCCGCGCCCTCGTCGAGGCCGCGCTGCGCCGTATCGCCCGTGCCGACCCGGGCCTCGGCGCCTTCCGCATCGTCCTGGCCGACCAGGCCCTCGCCGAGGCCGACGCCCGTGACGCGCAGCAGCCGACCGGCCCCCTCCACGGCGTGCCCGTCGCCGTCAAGGACGAACTGGACGTCGCCGGGCAGGTCACCACCTTCGGCGGCGCCGCCAACCGCACTCCCGTCTCCGCCGATTCCGAGGCCGTACGCCGCCTGCGTGCCGCCGGAGCCGTCGTGATCGGCAAGACGGCGATGCCCGAGTTCGGCCAGTGGCCGTTCACCGAATCCGCCGCGTACGGCCGCACCCTCAATCCGTGGGACACCACCCGCACGCCCGGGGGCTCCAGCGGTGGCAGCGCCGCCGCCGTCGCGGCCGGCCTGGTCCCGGCGGCGCTCGGCGGCGACGGCGGTGGTTCCATCCGCATCCCGGCCGCCTGCTGCGGGCTGTTCGGCCTCAAACCCCAGCGCGGCCGCGTCTCCACCGCCCCCAACCCCCACCTCTGGTACGCCCTCGGCACCGTCGGCCCGCTGACCCGGACCGTCCGCGACAGCGCCCTCCTGTACGACGTACTCGCCGGCACCACCCCCATCGACCGCTGGAGCGCCGGCCCGGGCCCCGGTCCCGCGGCCGCCGGCTGGGTACGGGCCCTGGAGACGCCGCCCGGCAGGCTGCGCATCGGCTACTCGGCCAAACCCGCCGTACCCGGGGTGCGCCCGCATCCGGCGCACGTCGAAGCCCTGCTGGAGACCGTACGGGCGCTGCGCGAACTGGGCCACGACGTGCGGGAGGTCGACCCCCGCTACCCCGACGCGACGGCCCCGTTCGTCGCCCAGTTCTGCGGCGGTGTCCGCGCGGAGGCCGCCGCGGTGCAGCGTCCCGACCTGCTCGAGCGGCGGACCCGCACCACGCTCGCCCTGGCCCGGCTGGTCCCCGAATCCGCCGTGGAGCGCGGGATCAGGGCGGGGGAACGGCTGGCGGAGCGCGCCGACCGGATGTTCACCACCATGGACCTGCTGCTGACGCCGGTCATCGCCGAGCGCCCCCGCCCCGCGGGGGCGCTGGACGGTGCCGGGCTGCTGACGGCGATGGTGCGCTCCCGCCCGATGGTCGCCTACACCGCCCTGTGGAACGTCACCGGTCATCCGGCCGCGTCCGTCCCGGCGGGTGTCGGTGCGGACGGGCTGCCGCTCGCCGTGCAGCTGGTCGGCCGCCGCGACGACGAGGTGGGCGTCCTGCGGGTGGCGGCTCAGTTGGAGGCCGTCCGGCCGTGGGCGCAGCACCGGCCGCCGCTGCCGACGGGGTGAGGTGCCGGCCCGCGCGCCACGCCGGTGCCGCGGGACTGAGCCGGTGCCGCGGGGCGGAACCAGGCCGCGGGGCGGAACCAGGCGGCGGCCGGTCCGGCCGGATCACCCCGCGTGCTTGGGGCGGCCCGTTCCGGGCGCGCTCGCGACGGTCAGCCGGCCCGGCGCCGTCGCCGGCGGCCGCGGCAGGCGCAGGCCCGGACCGCCGGGCGTGATCGAGCCGAGGACGCTCGCATGCCGGGCGCCGGTGCACGAGGGAACGGTGCCCGGCAGACCGTGCGCGGTGAGCCAGCCCAGAACGGCGAAGGCGTACGCCTCCTTCGCCCCCGCGGGCAGCCCCAGTTCGTCCGAGGACCGCACCACGCAGCGGCCCGCACCGCCCGGTTCACCGCCCGGTTCACCGCCCAGCTCCTCCCGCAGTAGGCCCATCAGCACCGGATTCCGCGTCCCGCCGCCCGACGCGATCACCTCGGTCGCCCCGAAGGGCCGGATCGCGTCGGCGACGGTGCGGGCCGTGAGCCGGGTCAGCGTGGCGACGACGTCCTCGACGGGCAGCGGACCGCACCCCTCCAGCGCCGCGCGCAGATACGGCAGGTGGAAGCGTTCCTTGCCCGTCGTCTTCGGCGCGTTGCGGGCGTAGTAGGGGTCGTCCAGCAGCCTTCGCAGCAGCGGCCGGTGGACCGTTCCCCGTGCGGCGAGGGCTCCGCCCGCGTCCATCGCGTACGCCCGGCCCGAGGCGTCGCGCCCCGCCAGCGCGCGCACCGCCGCGTCGATCAGCGCGTTGGCGGGGCCGGTGTCGAAGGCCAGCGGTTCGCCTCCGGTCCCCTTCGCCCCGCCCGGTACGACCGTCACGTTCCCGATGCCGCCCAGGTTGAGGGCGACCGGCACTCCGGGGCGTCCCCGCAGCCACATCACGTCGACGATGCTGACCAGCGGCGCGCCCTGTCCTCCCGCTGCCACGTCGCGGGTGCGGAAACCGGAGACGACGGGCCGGCCGGTCGCCTCGGCGATCCAGGCCGGCTCGCCGATCTGGAGCGTGCCGTGCACCCGGCCGTCCTCGGCCCAGTGGAAGACGGTCTGTCCGTGCGACGCCACCAGGTCGGCCCGTCCGCCGCACAGCTCCTCGTCCGCTCGCACCGCCGCCGCGGCGAAGGCCCGCCCGATGCGGGTGTCGAGCCGGCACACCGTGGCCAGGTCCACCCCGGCGGGCGGTAGGGCCACGGCCAGGTCGGCCCGCAGTTCGTCGTCGTAGGCCGTGCTGATCATCCCCAGGGGCGTGAGCACGAGCGTGTCGCCGTCGAGGCTGAGGTCGGCGGCCGCCGCGTCGATCGCGTCGTACGAGGTGCCGGACATCAGCCCCACCACGCGCAGGGCGCTCACCGCAGCGCCCGCTCGTGGTCGTCGCCGCGCAGCGTCAGCAGCGCGGTGACGCTGACCGCGCAGGTCGCGGCGGCGTAGTACCCGGGGACGTCGGCGTTCGCGGTCCGCGCGACCACCTCGGTGATGATCAGACCCGCGCAGCCCGAGAACACGGCGTTGGACAGGGCGTACGCCAGGCCGAGCCCGGTGCAACGCACCCTGGCCGGGAACATCTCGGCCAGCATCGCCGGCCCCGGACCCGCCATCAGGCCGACGCCGGCCCCGGCGGCGAACAGCGCCGCCCCCTTCGCGTACGCCGGCCCGTCGGGGTCCTGCACCAGGTGCAGGAGCGGGAGCGCGAGCACGGCCACCAGCAGGGCGCCGGCCACCATCACCGTCCGCCGGCCGATCCGGTCGCTCAGCCTTCCGGCGGGCAGGATGGATGCGGCGAACCCCAGGTTCGCCAGGACCGTGCCGAGCAGCGCTCGTTGGAAGGTGGTGCCGAGCGTGCTCTGCAAGTAGGAGGGCAGGACCACCAGAAAGGTGTATCCGGCCGCCGACCAGCCCATCATCCGCCCCACGCCCAGCAGCACGGCCCGGACCGTCTCCCCGCGACGCGGCCGCGGCCGGGGCCGGCCCTCGGGCCCGCGGGTGGGCGGCGGCGCGGGGGCGGGCGGCTCCTCCGGGGGCAGCCGCAACCGCAGCCGCAGCGCGATCAGCCCGAGCGGCAGGGTCAGCAGGAACGGCACGCGCCAGCCCCACCCGTGCAGCTGGGACGTGGTCAGTACGCTCGCCAGGACCACCGCCACGGCGGCGCCCGCGAGCAGGCCGAGTGCGACCGTGAACGACTGCCAGGCCCCGTACAGGCCCCGGCGGCCCGGTGGCGCGGATTCCGTCATGACCGAGACCGCCCCGCCGAACTCCCCGCCCGCCGACAGCCCTTGCAGGATCCGCAGCAGTGTCAGGAGCCACGGCGCGGCCGCGCCGATCGAGGCGTACGTCGGCAGCACGCCGATCATGGCCGTGGCACCGGTCATCAGGCCGACGACCAGGACGAGCGCGGGCCGGCGGCCCACCCGGTCACCGAACCGGCCGAACACCGCGGCGCCGACCGGCCGGAAGAAGAACGCCAGGGCGAACGACGCGTACGCCTTGACGAGCCCCTCCACCTCGCTGCCGCCCTCCGGGGTGAAGAACTGCGCCGCGATGACGGTGGCGAAGTAGCCGTAGATCCCGAACTCGTACCACTCGATGAAGTTGCCGACGGATCCCGCGACCAGCGCCCGGCGCGCGTCGTCCGGCCGGACTGTCGCAGGAGGCCGCACCGGACCGGGGACGGGTGTGGTCATGGATCAAGCGTGCTGATCGCCGGGCGGCTCCACAAGCGCCCTCCGCCATCTGCCGTACACCGCGCCGCCGGGGTCTCGGGCGCGCCGGGCGGGGAGGGCGGCGCACGGCAGGCGCCCTACCGGGCCGGAAGGGTTTCGGGCAGGATGACCCGGCGCGCCGGAGGGCGCCGCACCGCGATCCCCCGCCCGGTCCCGACCGTGATCCGGAGGCCCCAGTGACGTGGCACGACGACCAGGCGCGGCGCGACGAGCTGTACCGCGACCCGTATCCCCTCTACGACCGGGCCCGCCGGGCCGAGGGGCTGACGTACGTGCCCGAGTTCGACGCGTGGCTGGTGGCGCGCGACCGGGACGTACGGGAGGTGCTGCTGCGGGCGGAGGACTTCTCCTCGGCGAACTCACTGCTGCCGGACATGCCGCTCTCGGAAGCGGCGCTCGGCGTCCTGCCCAGGGGGTTCGGGCCCCGGCCCACCGTCGTGTCCAGCGACGGCGCGGCCCACCGCCGGCACCGGGCCCCGCTGAACCGGGGGCTGTCCGCCACCCGGGTGGCGGCGCTGCTGCCCTACGCCCGCGCGTGCGCCCAGGAGTTGGTGGACGGCTTCGCGGCCGACGGGTCCGCGGACCTGGTGGAGGCCTACGCCCGGCGGTTGCCCGGGATGGTGGTCGGACGGCTGATCGGGCTGGACCCGGCGGACGTGCCCGCGGCCGTGCACGGCGGCTACCGGGCCGAGGAACTGCTGTTCCGCCCGCTGTCGCCGCAGGGGCAGGTGGCCGCCGCCGAGGACGTGGTGGCGCTCCAGCACCTGCTGGACGGGTACGTCCGCGACCGGCGCGCCCGGCCCCGGGACGACATGTGCTCGACCATGGTGGCCGCCCTGGCTCCCGGTGACGGCGAACTCACCCTCGAACAGCGCCACGAACTGGTGACGAGTCTGCAGAACCTGCTGATCGCCGGGTTCCTCACCACGAGCGCCCTCATCGGCACCATGCTGCTGCACCTGCTCGGCGGCGAGGACGAGGGGCGGCAGTGGCGGCTGCTCCGCGCCGATCCGTCGCTGGTCCCGGCGGCGGTGGAGGAGGCCGTCCGGCACGACACCGCCATCCAGGCCTTCCGGCGGACCACCACCCGGCCGGTGACGCTCGCCGGGACGAAACTGCCCGCAGGCGCCGCCGTGCTGGTGGCGTACGGCTCGGCCAACCGCGACGAGGAGCGGTACGAGCGGGCGGCGGAGTTCGACATCACCCGGTCCGGGAACCGGCAGCACGTCGCCTTCGGGCACGGGCCGCACGGCTGCCCCGGCTCCCAACTGGCCCGTGAACAACTGCGCCTGACCCTCGACCTGTTCATCCGCCGGATGCCGAAGCTGCGCCTGGACCCGGACCGGCCGCCGCCGCGGATGCGGCCCACGCTGATCCACCGCTCACCGCAGGCCCTGTACATCACCTGGTGACCCGCCCGGAGCAACCTAGCGGGGTCCCACGGCGTCCTTCCGTGCAGGACACGCCGACCGGGAGGCGGTGTGTACACCGCTGAGAGGAACACGCGATGAGTGAGAAGGCCCGGCGGCTGTTCGACGCCCTCGACCTCGATCAGGACGGCACTCTGACCCGTGCCGAGGTCATCGGTGCCCTGCGCTCCAAGGGGCCGACCCTCGCGGCACAGGGAGCCATCCCCTTCTGGGGCGTCGGGGACACCCACGAGTCCTCGGCGCTCTTCGACGCGGCCGACCAGAACGGCGACCGCGTGCTGACCTTCGAGGAGTTCGCGGCCGTGGTGAACCGCCGCTTCGGCTGGTAGCGCCCGCGCCCCGCCCCGGGAGCCCGTCCGCCAACTGCCTGAGCCGGCCCGTCGGTCCGGGGCGGGGGGTGGTCCCGGCATTGGGTACGCTCTCGGTTGACTTCGGGGCGCCGGCAGGTGCTGACCGCCGCAATCAGAGATGGATCCCATGGCCAGCGCACCTTCCGCCGACTTCTTCCAGCCGCTCAAGGCGGACGACCCCGCCGTCGTGGGCGGTTACCGCCTGGCGGCCGTGCTGGGCGCCGGCGGCATGGGCAAGGTCTACCTGTCCTACACGCCCGGCGGCCGGCCCATCGCCATCAAGGTGATCCGGCCCGAGTTCAGCGAGGACCCCGAGTTCCGGCGGCGCTTCCAGCAGGAGGTGCGGGCCGCGGAGCGGGTCCAGGGGCTCTACACCGCGCCGGTCATCGACTCGGACACCGAGGGCCCCCAGCCCTGGCTGGCCACGGCCTACGTACCCGGCCCCTCGCTCGCCCACGCCGTGGCCCGGCACGGCGCGCTCCCGGTGCGCAGCGTGCTGCTGCTGACGGTCGGGGTCGCCGAGGCCCTGCACGTCATCCACGGCGCGGGCATCGTCCACCGGGACCTGAAGCCCGCCAACGTCCTGCTCGCCTCCGACGGCCCGCGCGTCATCGACTTCGGCATCGCCCGGGCCGCCGACTCCACCGCGCTGACCAGTACGGGCGTCAGCGTCGGCACCCCGGCGTTCATGGCGCCCGAGCAAGCCTCGGCCGGCACGGTCACCCCGGCCACCGACGTCTTCGCCCTCGGGCAGATCGCGGCCTTCACCGCGATCGGGGCCTCCGTCTTCGGCGACGGGCCCTCGCACGCGGTGCTCTACCGGATCGTGCACGAGGACCCCGACCTCAGCGCCCTGCCCGAGGAGCTGCGGCCGGTGGTGACCCGCTGCCTCAGCCGCGACCCGGCCGACCGCCCGACCCTGACCGAGGTCATCGAGCTGTGCAACGCGGCCTCGGAGACCCCGCTGCGCCAGGGCGAGGACTGGCTGCCGCAGGCCGTCGCCGGTTCCATCACCGAGCGGCTGCAGCTGCCCGCGCCGGCGCCCACCCCGCCGCCGCAGCCGACGGCCGCACCGACTCCGACTCCGACTCCGACCGAGGTCGCGCCGCAGTCCCCGGCCCCGGGTGCGCCTGCGGTACCCGCCGCCGCGCCCGGGTACGTGCCGACCGACGTGGCCGCCGCGCCGACGCAGGCGGCCCGGGCGCAGGGGGCCCCGGGGACGCCGGGGGCCGTGCCGCCGGGATACCCGACGCCTCCCCCGTACGCGCAGCCCCCGTACCCGCAGCAACACCCGCAGCAGCAGCCCCCGTACAGCCAGCCCCGGTACACGCAGCCCTCGTACGCCCCGGTCCACGGCACGCCGCCGCCGTTCCACACCCAGGGCTTCGTTCCCGGTCCGCCCGCCCGGCCGCGCCCCAAGCGGACGGGGCTGATCGTCGTAGGGGCGGTCGCGGCGGCGGTCATCGGGCTGGCGGTCATCGGGTCCCTGCTGCCGGACGGCACCAAGGGCGGGGGCGACAAGGCGTCGGGCGGCGGCAGCGCCTCGCAGAAGGCGCCCGACCCGCAGCCGGTCGCGTACGAGGGCATCGACGTGCCCCAGAACCACCAGCTGATGTTCGCCGACAACCCGCCGCGCCCGGCCGAGGAGCCGACCGGCGCAGGGGTGCTCTACGGGCACGGCGACCTCTTCTTCTACCGGGACACCCTGTTCGGGGACGAGAAGTTCGGTACCGCGAACGGCAAGCTCGTTCTGCTGAACAACTCCGAGAAGGGCTCCCTGGAGACCTGCCGTGCCGTGACCCGCTTCACCGAGAAGGTCGGCCTCGACCAGCTCACGGACGGGTCGCAGGTCTGCGTGCTGAGCAAGGCCGGGCACATCACGCTGGCGACCTTCCGCGGCAGGTCGGGCGGGAAGAACGAGACCGCGTTCATCACCCTGGACCTGACGGTGTGGCGCAATGCCGAGGCCGCGGCGAAGAGGTAGGGGCCCGCGCCGGTCACGGCCCTCGACGAGGGGCTGTGACCGGCAGGTTCGGAGGACGTTTTTCATCCGTCCCGGCCCTGCCATGTGGTGACGCAGACTTCGTTCTCCTCCAGGTCGGCGAGCACCCAGAATGCGGGGGCCCGGGTCGCGGACAGCAGTCGGCCCCCGGCCGCCAGTGCGGTCTCGATCCGCCGGGGTGCCTCGTCGTGCGGAACACAGAGGTCGAAGTGGATGCGATTGCGCTGCGGGCGCGCCCGGTCCATCTGCTGGAACCAGACGGCCGGGCCCTGCCCGACCGGGTCGACGAGCGGATCCTCCGGCCCCTCGGCACCGGCCTCATCCGTGTAACCCAGCACTGCCTTCCAGAACGGCCGGATCCCGGCGATGTCCAGTGCATCGATGGCGATCTCCAGAAGCTGGACGGACCGCGGTGCCCCCGTACCGATGTCGGGCTCCGTCACACACCCGGATTCCTCCGCGGCGGCGGAGATCCGACGCGCGAGTTCGACATCCCGGGCGGTGACCGCTGCGCGGTCCGACGACTGCAGAGTGAAGACGACCCGGTCGGGGCGGACATCGACCCGAAGGTGCCGGTCGGCGTGGTCGCCGCACACCGCGACGGCGTCCGCCGCCAGGCCGATCGCCTGGGCCAACGACCCGACCGGCACCGACGTGCGCAAAGCGCCCAGCAAGAAGCGCCACCCGTGGTCCTGGACCGCCTCCGACGCTTCCTGCCGACTCAGCATCTGCTCCATGGCCCCATCCTCGCAGTCCATGTCCTTGCCGGGGCGCTCGAACTCGTCGACGATGCTTTCAAGCCTCGGCCTGCCGGGTCCCACCGGACCCGACCGGGGCAGGGGAGAACAGGGGAAACAGTGACAACGAACAGCATTCCGAAGAAGCGCCCGACGGTCGCGGCGGCCGTCATCCCGCTCTTCGTGCTCGCCGGGCTGCTTCTGGGGCCCGCGGCAACCGCATCGGCGGCCGCTCCGGCCGTCCGGCAGGCTCCTGTTGCCGCGGCGCTGCCGCAGAGCGGACTGCTCGCCGGCGCCGGCGTGGCAACCGGTCTCCAGGCGCCGACGTCGTCCCAGGTCCGGGCCACCACCGGGAACAAGAAGGGCAAGAAGAAGAGCAAGAAGAAGGGCGGCCTGTTCAAGACGCTCTTGATCGTCGTGCTCGTCGTCGTCGCGCTGCTCGTCGTCCTGTACGTGGCCCGCCGGGCGCTGCGCCGCAGGTCCTCCTAGGACGTCCGGGGAGGCGCGAGCAGCCGGTCGATCCGTGCGCGGATCTCCTCGTCCTGGTGGAAGGCACGGTGGTCGCCGTACTCCGAGAGTCGGCGGTCCGCGGTCACGAGCGCGGTGAGCGCCTCCCGGACGGCCGGGGTGGGGTGTCCGTGGCGGGCGAGCGCGTCGAGGGCGGTGGGCAGCCTCACGTGCCACTGCCCGTCGGCGGCGTACGTCAGCACCGTCTCCTCCGCCTGCGCCGGTTCCGGCGCAGGCGGTTCCGGCGCCGGCGGGTACGGCGCAGGCGGTTCCGGCGCGACCTCACCGGGCAGCAAGGAGCTCTCGCCCCACGCGTCGAGGACCGCCCGGAGGTCCCCGACCAGCCATCCCGCGCGGGAGACCTCGTCCCGTAGGGCTTCCCGTACGGCGGGCAGCAGCACTTCGGCGTGGGCGCGCAGGGGCCGCAGGACATCGGCGACGTCCGGCCGGCGGGGGTCGCTCGGGCTGTAGCCCCGGCCCTGCATGTCCCGGTGGGGCGCGACGAGTTGCTCCACGAGACCGGGCAGGGCGCGCGGGTCGCCGATCCGGGTCAGGGCCCACCGCGCGTGCTCGCCGACGGTGCCGTCGAAGAACTGCGAGGCGCCGCGGTCGTCGAGGAGGGCGGCAAGCCGGTCGGCGTACGGGGCGGACCTGGGGCCGAGCACCGCCAGCAGATGCGCGGCCTTGTACCGCACGTCGTCGTCCGGGTCGGCCAGCAGCCCTGCTGCCAGGGGCAGTACGGCCGCGGCCGCGGAGGGCCGGGTCACCAGGAGGCGCCATGCCTCGTCCATCGCGCAGCGGCGCAGCTCCGCATCGCCGATCCGGCTCCCGGTCTCGGCCAGGGCGGTCACGAACGCGGTCGCCGCCTCCGGTTCGACTTCGAGCAGTTCCACGACCCTGGTCAGCACGCCCTCGCGCCCCCAGGGGACTTCGCCGGAGACGGAGTACCAGACCTCCTCGAACAGCGGGGCGAGCACCGGATCGGTGAGGACCTCCAACAGCATGGGGCGGGCCCGCAGCGCCGCCCTCGGGTCCAGAGGTGCTGCGGAGAGCACGGCCGCCACCCGCAGCAGCGGGTTCTCGCCGTGCAGGGCGGCGCCGAGCACGGCCCGTACCTCGGCGGCCGTGGACGGTCCGGGTGCCTCGGAGGCCGCGGCCGGGCCCAGGGCCAGCAGCAGGGCCACCCGGACCGAGAGGTCCGTCTCCCGGTGCCACCGCTCCAGCAGGGGGCCGGTCCGGTCGGCGATCAGCGGGAGCGCGGTCCGCCGCACCACGGGGTCCCCGTCGTCGAACAGCCTCCGGATACGGGGCCACTGCCGCCGCCAGGCTTCCTTCCGCGCGGAGCCGGCCTCCCCGGCGTCGCCGCCCGCATCGACGCGGGACAGGCACACCAGCACGTCGATCAGGTCCGGCCGTGCGACCGTCCGCGGGTCGAGGGCGAGGTCCACCAGGAACGGCAGCGCGACCGCGATCGCTTCGATGCCCCCGTCCCGAGCGAGCAGGTCGTACAGCTCCTCGTACGCCCGCGCCACCGCCTCCGGACGGGTGGTGGCGTCCGCACGGGCGATCCGGCGCAGTACCTTCGGCACGTCGGTGGCCGGACGGTCCGACCCCGCTGCCCCCAGCGCCCGCCAGTCCAACGCGTGCAGCACGTCCAGCGCGTCCCCCATGTCCCCCGGTCTCCCCCGCCCCGTTCCCCAGTGGCCGTACCCCGTCCGGGGCATCCTGCCAGGGCGCGGGGAGGGGCGGCGCGGCAATTGCTCAGGCCGGCGGCTCGTCGACGGGGGCGGGCAGCCGCCGGAGTTCGAGCAGGGCCACCGCGATCTTCACTCCGGTGGAGATCGTCAGGGCCTGGAGGAACGGCATGCCCATCAGCCACAGGGCGACCGTCATGGCCGTGAGCACCAAGAACGCCGGGAGCAGATTGGTCCGCCTGAGCGCGGTCCCCAGGTGCCCGGCTCGACTCCGTCGCTGATCAACCGTACCGATCGGGCGCTCGGCGACGCCCTCCTCATTGGCCTGCGGCATTGCCTGCTGCCCCTTCCTCGTGTTCGTCCCCGGAACCGAGCCTCGGGTGCGCCCCGGCGGTCTGCCACTGCTGCCACCCGTCCCGCCGCCGTCCGACGTACAGGTTCACCTCACCGGCCCCGGATGCGCGACGCCGAGGAGCCGTAGCGCGCCCGGAGGTGGTCGAGGTAGTCGTCCGGGTGCGGGTGGGACCGGTCCTGGGCGCCGTGGCGGTGGAGCGTCAGACGGCCGTCGGGGTGCACGGCCACGGTGGTCGTCGCCCGGCGCGCCGGGCCGCCCTCCGGTCCGTCCGCGCGGTGGGGTGGCCGCAGTACGGGGACGGCGGCGGGGAACAAGGCCAGCGCTTCGGCCGTGGTGGCGGCGGGCGGCAGGCCGGTGCGGTTGGCGCTGCTGACGTACAGCACCGGGTGCTCGTCGAGCAGCGGACGCAGGGGCTGCCAGCGGGCACCGAAGAGCAGTACGCGGCCCTCCTGGGCGGCGGGTGCGAGCCAGCCGGGCAGGCGGGGGTCGGCGCGCAGCGGCAGCAGCACGGTGAGGTGTTCCTCGGTCAGCAGCCGGGCGGCCAGGGCGGTGGCTGCGGCGTCGAGTCGGGTGACGGCGAGGACGGTGCGCAGGGTCTCGGCGTGGTGTGCCCACAGCGCCACGGCCTGGCCCGGCGGTCTGCCCTTGGCCTCGTTCACGGCGTGCGGCGTGGTGGCGGTGACGACGTGCGTGAGGGGTGCGGGGTTCGGCAGCACCACGGCCGCACCGGCGCGCAGGGCCCGCCGGGCCTCGTCGAGGTCGACCGCGCCCCGGTGTCCGGCGGCTTCGGTGTTCATCGTGCGCCTCCGGCTGCGGGGTGGGTGAGGCCGTCGAGGTAGTCGGCGAAGGAGTCGTCGTCGATCACGGCCCGGCCGGTGCGGTAGGCGCGGTTCTTGGCCCATGCCATCGCCGCTCGGGCCTGATCGCGATCCAGGGCGTGCCCGAGGCGGGCGGCGACCGCGGTGACGACCCGGGCACTGGCCAGGTGGGTGAGGAGCACCTGGGGCGGGATGCCCAGGACCTGTTGGGGGTCGTACGGCTGGAAGAGCTGCGGGTGGACGAAGGGTGTCCCGGTGGAGATGGTGGCCACGCCGGTTCCCACGACGGGCGTCGTGACGGTCAGCGGCACACCGGTCTCGTCGGCCACCTTGCGCGCGATGGCCGGCAGCCCGGTCAGGTCCGGCGGGGTCCACCAGGGTGCGGCGTCCGCTCCCAGCAGGTCGTCGGTGTGCCGGGCGAGGAGGAACAGCAGTTGCTCGGTGGCGACCATTCCGGCCCGCTCGGCGATCCCCAGCCAGGAGGAGGACACCACGCGGACCCCGGCGGCGAGCGCCTGCAGCGTGTTGGCCAGCCCCAGACCGAGATCGTTGTGCAGGTGGGAGGCCAGCACCACCTCTGCGCCGGCTTCCGCACCGACCCGGGCGAACATCTCCCGGCAGCCGGCGGGCAGTTGGGCGCCGACCGTGTCCGCCAGGACGATCAGCCCCGCCCCGGCACCGGTCATGGCCTGCGCGTAGTGCGCCATCAGGGCGTGGTCGGCCCGGGACGCGTCCGCCAGGCACACGTCCACCGCGACCTCCTCGTCCAGGTCGCGGGCCCGTTTCACGAGGTCGACCCCGCCCTGGAGCGCTTCGGGGGCCGGGCGGTGGACCATCACCTGCGCCATCGCCTCCGAAGCGGGCACCACCACCATGACCCGGGCGTGCCGGCTGCCCCGTACGGAGGCCATCGCCTGCTCCAGATCCCGGCGCGCCCCGCGGCAGACCGCCGCGACGCTCACCGCGCCCTCGGCCTCCACGGCGACCCGGCGCACGGCCTCGTACTCCTGCCCGCACACCGCGGGGAAGCCCGCGGCGAACACCACGTGCCGGGGGCCGTCCTGGCCGAAGACCCGGCCCGTGGCGCGAGCGAGCTCCACCCGGAATCCCGGCGTCATCAGCGTCTTCGCCTGCGCGCCGTCGCGGGCCGACTCCTCCCACAGCACCACCCGCCCCGCGGCAGCCGACTCCCGCACCACGTCCACGCACACCACACCCTCCGCGCCCGGGCGTCGGCCCGCCCGTTTCGGCCGCACGCCATCAACAGGCGAACGAGCCGTCACCGCAATGCGCACGCTCGAACAGGTGCGGCTTCCTTCCCCACCCGGGCCCCGGGCCCGGGGCGCTCGGCCGCCGACCCCGGGCGCGCCGGTTGCGTACCCTGGCGGCATGCGCATGCGCCCCACCCTGAGCTGGACGCCTCCCGGCGATCTCCGGCCCGGCACCGCCGATCCGGAGCCGGTCGCCGATGCGCTGCGCGGTGGCGGTGTGCTGGTGCTGAGCGGGGCGGGCATGTCCACGGAGTCGGGCATCCCCGACTACCGGGGAAAGGGTGGAAGCCTGAGCCGGCACACCCCGATGACCTACCAGGAGTTCACCGCGAGCGACGG
The DNA here is from genome assembly GCF_002080455.1 of Streptomyces sp. Sge12. Classification (NCBI taxonomy): domain Bacteria; kingdom Bacillati; phylum Actinomycetota; class Actinomycetes; order Kitasatosporales; family Streptomycetaceae; genus Streptomyces; species Streptomyces sp. Sge12. The sequence continues at coordinate 7,489,446 of NZ_CP020555.1, read as the reverse complement.
GGCCCGGCGCCGGTACTGGGCGCGCAGTCACCTCGGCTGGCGTACCTTCGGGCGGGCCCGGCCCAACGCCGGGCACCGGGCCGTGGCGGCGTTCGAGCGGGCCGGTCTGCTCACGGGAGTGATCACCCAGAACGTCGACGGCCTGCACCAGGCCGCCGGCAGCGAGGGCGTGGTGGAACTCCACGGCAGCCTGGACCGGGTCGTGTGCCTCGCGTGCGGTGCCGTCGACTCCCGCCGGGAACTGGCCCGGCGGCTGGAGGCGACCAACGCCGGATTCGAGCCGGTCGCCGCCCGCCTGAACCCGGACGGTGACGCCGACCTCACCGACGGGCAGGTCGGGGACTTCCGGGTGGCGCCCTGCGCGCGGTGCGGCGGCGTCCTCAAACCGGACGTGGTGTTCTTCGGCGAGTCCGTTCCGCCGCGGCGGGTCGAGCACTGCCGCGGCCTGGTGGACGGGGCGACCTCGCTGCTGGTCCTGGGATCCTCACTGACGGTGATGTCGGGGCTGCGGTTCGTCCGGCAGGCGGCCCGGGCCGGGAAGCCCGTACTGATCGTCAACAACGACCCGACCCGCGGCGACCCGCACGCCCTGACCCGGGTCGCGCTCCCCCTGGGGCCGACCCTCACCGACGTGGCCGGCCGCCTCGGCGTCCCGGTCGACGGCCCGGGCACCTAGGGGAACCGGCCGGACCCGCTCGGACCCGGCCGGATCCGCCGATGGCTCAGGCGGCCGTCGGGGCGCCGGGGATCGGGTGCACCTCGACCGGGTCGTTACTGGGCTTCCCGCCCGCTCCGGGGCAGGCGGACGCCCGTGCGGCGATCTCCAGGGCCCGGTCCTCGCTCTTGACGTCGACGACCCAGTACCCGGCCAGGATGTCTCCCGCCCGGGCCGGCCCGTCGGTCACCTCGGGCCGGCCGTCGCTCCCGGCCCGCACCGTCTTGACCAGGGCGGGGCCACCGAGGCCCTGCCCGTCCACCCATTCCCCGGCGGAGGTGAGCTCGTCGTTGAGGGCGTTCATGTGGGCGAACATGGCCTGCATGTCCTGCTCGGAGTACCCCGACATGATGGCGTCCCACTCGGCTGCCGGGACGTTCATCTGGATCATGTACTTCATGTTCCTCACCCTTCCGGGGCGGCTGCTGCGCTCTGCGTGCTGTCGAAGGGGTAGACCGGCGGTCGCCGCGGAACTCATCGGTGTCGGCGGATCCGGATCCGGATCGGACCGCGAGCCGTAGCCGGGTCGACGGGACGCCCGCCCTGGGTGATGTCCACCGCGCCGGCCTCGACCAGCCGCCGGGCCGCGCGCCGGGCCGGTTCCATGAGCGCGCGCCATCCGTCGTCCGTCCCCGCGTACGCCGCTCGCGCGGCGTCGGAGGGGCAGATCGTGGCGGCCGGCGCGCGGCGCTCCAGCAGTTCCAGGATGACGCGCTCCAGACGCCGCACCGTCTGCCGTTCGCTGTCGTCGCTCACCCCGCCAGTGTCACCCCGGCCGTGCCCGGCCGCCCGGGATCGCGGCCCTGCTCCCCGCCCGGGGCGGGGAGGCTCAGGTCAGGCTCCACGACCAGGTGCCGTCGGCGGTGACGAGGCAGGCGAGGAGCACCACGTCGGCCAGGCCCAGGCCGATGGCCAGGCGGGCCCGGCCGGGCCGGGTCGTGTGCCGCCGCAGTGCGAGGGCGCCGAGGACGACGGCGGTCGGGCCGAGGATCAGGTTCATCACGAGCAGGCCCACCAGGCCGAGGACGAAGCCGGTGACGGCCATCGCGTCGGCGTCACGGGTACGCGTACGGGTACCGGCCGGATTGCCGGCCGCGGTACGGGAATCCACGCGCGGGCTCATCGGGCACCTCCGCGGCCGTGGTCGAGCCGTCCGGCCCGGCGGTGGCCGGACAAGCGCTCGCGCGCGGCGAACAGGGCGAGCCAGAGGGCGATGGCGAGACCGCCGACCACGCTGACGGGCACGGGGACATGGGCCACGACCCCCAGGACGAGGCCGAGCACCAGCAGCGCACCTACGAGGAAGAGCATGAGACGTCCTCCATTCAGGTAACAGTTGTTCACTGACTACCCAGTCTAATTCTTCTCATGCTGGCGGCGGCCAAGTGTGACGCGGTTGACTTCGCGTCATGAGCACAGAGAACGGCCTTCGTGAGATCAGGCGCCGCCGCACCCGGCGCGCCCTCCTCGACGCGGCCCTGGCGGAGTTGGCGGAACGCAGCCTCGGCAGCCTCGGCCTGCGGGAGGTGACCCGGGCCGCGGGGGTGGCACCCACCGCCTTCTACCGGCACTTCCGGGGCATGGACGAGCTGGGGACCGTACTGGTCGAGGAGGCGCTGGCCAGCCTGCACGCGACGGTGCGGGAGATCCTCGCCGCGACCGGCGACGCCGCCCGCCGCGGCGAAGCCGTGGTGCGGCTCATCGCCGAACTGGTGCGCGACCGGCCCGCGCACGTCCGCTTCCTGGTCCGCGAGCGCCACGGCGGGGTACCGGCGGTGCGCGACGCCATCGCCGCTCAACTCGACGTCTTCGCCGACGAGATCGGTGTCGCGCTCGGATCCGATCCGGTGAGCGCGGGCTGGGCCCCCGACGACGTGACGATGCTGTCGCGGCTGCTGGTGGATCACATGTTCATGACGGCCTCGGCGTTCCTGACCGCTTCGCTGCGGGGCGAGGACTGGTCGGCCGCGACCGGCACGGCCCTCGCCCAGTTGCGCCTGATCCATCTCGGGCGCGTGCACTGGGCGAAATGACCGCTGATGAGCGCGAGTCGACCTGTGTGCGGGCGGGGTGTCCGGGCCGGGCGGCGCGGCTACGCGGCGTTGCGCGTCGCGTCCGCGTCGGGGACCACGACGAGGAAGGCGTCCCGGTCCAGGTCCATCACGACGGCCGCCCGCTGGCCCCGCTCCCGGCACCGGGCCGCGTACTCCTCGGCGGGCCAACTCCCGTACGGATCACCGGCGGGAAAGGAGTCCAGTACCTTCGTAGCGCGCACCGCCACCACCTCCTGAGCGACGTACCGTCCCTACGCCGTGTGCCCCGGGTCCCCGGTCCCATTCCCCTCGGCGCCGAGCGTCGCGACGGCGGCGACCATGCGGTCCCAGAACGCGCCGGTCTCCAGGGTCGTCGCCACGCGTGCGTTGACCGGGCGGCCGGTGGAGCGGTGCAGGTCGACCACGGTGGCGCCGCGCGTGTAGCGGCCGTGCAGCTCCACGGCGACATGGGCGTCCACGCAGTGCACCAGGCCCGGGTCGATGACCCGGGCCACGGCGACGGGGTCGTGCAGCGGCGGGCTGGGAAACCCGTACAACGCGCGGTACGTGGACCCGAAGTAGGTCAGCAGGTCCGCGCAGATCCGTCCCAGCGGGGTGCCCAGGGCCACGAAGCGGGCCACCACCTCGGGTGTGGCCAGTGCCTGGTGCGTGACGTTGAGCCCGCACATGGTGAGCGGCACCCCGGAGCGGAAGACGATGTCGGCGGCCTCCGGGTCGGTGAGTACGTTGAACTCGGCGGCCGGGGTGCGATTGCCGCGCTCGGTCGAGCCGCCCATCAGGACGATCTCGCGGATGCGGGAGGCGTCCTGCGGGTAACGCGTCAGCATCAGGGCGATGTTGGTCAGCGGGGCGGTCGGGACGAGGGTGACCGGCTCGGGGTGCTCGGCCAGCAGCCGGTGGATGAGGTCCACGGCGTGCTCGGCGGCCACCTCCACCGTGGGGGGCGGGAACATCGGCCCGTCCAGTCCGCTCACCCCGTGCACGTCGGCCGCCACGTCGAGCGGCTGGACCAGCGGCCGGTCGCAACCGGCCGCGACGGGGACGCCGGTGATCCCGGCGACCGTGCACACGCGGAGGGCGTTGAGGGTGGTCTTGTCGAGGGTCTGGTTGCCCGCGACCGTGGTGACGGCCAGCAGGTCCACCGCCGGATCCCCGGCGGCCAGCATGATCGCCAGGGCGTCGTCGTGGCCGGGATCGCAGTCGATGATGATGGGGACGGGCACGTCACTCCTGGCGCTGCGGGGCGTGGGGGCTCCAGTGTGCCGCCACGGCGGTGCCCGGACCAGAGTGCCTCGCCCCGCCGACCCGGACGGACTCAGTTCGGGCGGCGGCTCAGCCGGCCCGGCCACCAGGACGCCGGGCCGATGTCCAGGACCAGGGCGGGGACCAGGAGCGAGCGCACGACGAGGGTGTCCAGGAGGACTCCGAAGGCCACGATGAAGGCGATCTGCGCGAGGAACGCCAGCGGGATGACCCCCAGCGCGGCGAACGTCGCGGCGAGCACCACCCCCGCGGAGGTGATGACCCCGCCGGTGGCCGTCAGCCCCCGGATCACCCCGTCGTGGACGCCGTGGCGCAGCGATTCCTCGCGCACCCGCGACATGAGGAAGATGTTGTAGTCCACGCCCAGGGCGACGAGGAAGACGAAGCCGTACAGGGGGACGGACGAATCGGTGCCGCTGAACCCGAACACGTGGTGGAACACGAGGGCGGAAACGCCCAGGGTGGCGAAGAAGTTGAGGGCCACCGTCGCCACCAGCAGCAGCGGCATCACCAGCGAGCGCAGCAGGGCCACCAGGATGACGAGGATGATGGCCAGCACCACCGGGACGATGACCTCGCGGTCCCGTTCGGCCGTCTGCTGCGTGTCGTGGGCCTGTGCGGTGAACCCGCCGACGAGGGCGTGCGCGCCCGGCACCGGATGGACCGCCTCGCGGAGCCTGACCACCGTCTCCTTCGCCGCCGCACTGTCCGCCGGGTCCTTCAGGACCACGTCGATCCGTACCCGGCCGTCCTTCTCGCCCCGCACCGCGGCCGAGTCCACGCCCCTCGTGCCTGCGGCGCGCTCGCGCACCTCGGCCTGCCGGTCGGCGGCGGCGATCACCACGGCCGGATTGCCGGCGCCGCCCGGGAAGTGCCGGCCCAGTTCCTTCTGCCCCGTCACCGAAGGGGCCTCGTTCACGAAGATCTCGTCCAGCGGAACACCGCCGGAGTGCAGGGTGGGCGCGAAGGCGGCGCAGGCGAGCAGGCCCGCCAGGGCCACCGCCCAGACCCGCCGGGGAGCCCCGCCGACCAGGGCGGCGATCCGGCTCCAGACCCCTGCCGAGCCGCTCCCGGCGGCAACGTGCGCCGGCCAGTAGGCCTTGCGCCCCAGCAGCACCAGCGCCGCCGGCAGGAAGGTGAGGGCGCTCGCCACCGCGCAGACGATCCCGATCGCCCCGACGGGCCCGAGCGCCCGGTTGTTGGTCAGGTCGCTGAGGAACAGGGCGAGCAGGCCCAGGGCCACGGTGGCGGCGCTGGCCACGACCGGACCCCAGGACTGCCGCAAGGCCGCGCGCATGGCCGCGTACCGGTCCTCGGTGTGCCCGAGTTCCTCGCGGAAGCGGGCGGTCAGCAGCAGGGCGTAGTCGGTGGCCGCGCCGATGACGAGGATCGAGAGGATCCCCTGGACCTGCCCGTCGACCCGGACCAGCCCCGCGTCGGCCAGGACATAGACGATCGCGCAGGCCAGGGAGAGGGCGAACACGGCGCCGATGATGATCAGAAGCGGCAGCAGGACGCTGCGGTAGACGAGCAGCAGGATCAGCAGGACGGCCGCCAGGGCCACGCCCAGCAGCAGCCCGTCGATCCCGGCGAAGGCCTGTGACAGGTCGGCCCGGGTGGCCGCCGGCCCCGTCACGTGGAAGGTGGTGGCCGCGACCCGGTCGCCGGCCTCACGGATCTCGTCGACCGCGGCGGGCAGTTCGTCGCCCAGAGCGGGGTCCAGGGGTACCACCGCCTGCAGCGCCCTGCCGTCGCGGGACGGCACCACCGGGGAGGCCGGGCCGGCGATCCAGGGGCGGCCCGCCAATGCGGCCAGTGCGGCCTGCGCGGAGGCGGTCGTGGCCGGGGTCACTCCCGCGGCGCCGTCCGCCGTCCAGACCACCACGGCCGGCAGGGACTCCTCCTGCCGGAAGGCGCCCTGGGCCTGTGCGACCCGGGTGGATTCGGCGCTGCGGGGCAGGAAGGCCGCCTGGTCGTTGGTGGAGACCTCCCCGAGCCTGCCCGCGTAGGGGCCGAGGCTCCCTCCGACGCCCAGCCAGACCACGAGGAGGAGGACGGGCAGCAGCCACCGGGCCGGTCGGGGCGACGTGCGCATGATGCTCCTGGAAACGGGTGCGGGTGGACCGGGAAGGCCCGGGGAGGGGCCGGGAAGCCATCGGGTGCTCCCCCCGGTGCGGGGGCCCACCTTCCGGGTGCGGGCGCCCCAGGGGCAACATGCAGCGTTTCTGCATCACTTCCCGGCCTGACACGCCCCGGCGCCCCCGAAATCCTCTCGAACCCTCTCCGAACGCGTCGGGCCGCACCGGCCTGATCCAGGAAATCCGGGGCAGACGGCGGGGTGAGGAAGGAGGTGCCGGATGCCTGGCATTCATACGTGGCTCGGTCGCGTGAAGGACGGCGCCGCCGCGCTCGGGGAGCGTCGTACGCAGGTACAGGCGCGGCACGAGGCAGAGCTGCTGGCCGAGCGGCAGCGTGTCGCGGAGGCCCGCCGGGGCCGTCCGCGCAACCCGGACCCCGCCCGGGCGGTGCCCTGGGGCGTACGGGTCGCGGCCGAGGCCGGCTGGCGGTTCCTGGTGCTCGCGGCCACCCTGTGGGTCATCATGCGGGTGATCGGCTCGGTCAGGCTCGTCGTCCTCGCCTTCGCGGCCGCGCTGCTGATCACCGCCCTGCTGGAACCGACGGTCTCCCGGCTGCACCGCGCAGGGCTCTCACAGGGGCTGTCCACGGCCCTCACCGCGCTCTTCGGGTTCGTCGTCCTGGGGCTGATCGGCTGGTTCGTCGTCTGGCAGGTGCTCGACAACCTCGACACTCTGTCCGGGCGGCTCCAGGAAGGCATCGAAGAGCTGAAACGATGGCTCCTCGACAGCCCCTTCCATGTGACCGAGCAGCAGATCAACGATGTCGCCGGCAGCCTGAGCGATGCGATCGGCACCAGTACCAGCGAGATCACCTCGACCGGGCTCCGGGGCGTGACCGTCCTGGTGGAGATCATCACCGGCATGCTGCTGGCGATGTTCTCGACGCTCTTCCTGCTGTACGACGGCAGGCGCATCTGGCAGTGGACGCTCAAGCTGGTCCCCGCCGCCGCCCGGCCCGACGTCGCCGACGCGGGCCCGGCCGCCTGGGGAACCCTGACCGCCTATGTCCGCGGAACGCTGATCGTCGCCTTCATCGACGCCCTGTTCATCGGCCTCGGCATCTACTTCCTGGGCGTGCCGCTCGCCGTCCCCATCGCCGTGGTGATCTTCCTGGCCTCGTTCGTGCCCCTCGTGGGTGCCGTCGCGTCCGGAGCTCTCGCCGTGGTCGTGGCACTGGTCACCCAGGGGGTGTTCACCGCGCTGATGACCCTGCTGGTGGTGCTCGTCGTCCAGCAGATCGAGGGCCACGTGCTGCAGCCGTTCATCCTCGGCAGGGCCGTACGGGTCCACCCGCTGGCCGTGGTCCTGGCCGTCGCCACCGGCGGAGTGGTCGCCGGCATCGGCGGAGCGGTCGTCGCCGTCCCGCTGGTCGCCGTGGCCAACACGGTCATCGGGCACCTGCGCGCCAACGGCGGGGACGACGAGCCGGCGCAGGACTCCCCCGAGGCGGTCGCCGAGGAGCGGGTGGATCCGCCCTCGGCGCCCGACCGGGACCCCGCCTGACGCGGCACCCCGCCCAGGGCGCACCGGTCGAACGGTGAGCGGGTGCGACCGGTCGCACTCGGTCGCACCCGCTCCCGTTCGCCGTACTCGTCCCGCTCGCTCAGCGCGTGGTCACCAGCAACCGGGCCGACCCGTCGGGCCGGCCGGCGAGCGCGACCCGGTCGCCGGGGAAGCTCCCGGCGCCCTTCGGGCCAGGCACCGGGCGCCAGGGCGCCCACGCGCCGTTGCCGTCGCGGACCGTGTGCCAGACGTTGCCGTCGAGGCCGACGGCGAGCAGCCGGCTGTTCCCGTCCGGCAGGCCGGTGAGGGCGATCGCGCCGGCGCCCATCCGGGCGGTGGACACTCCGGGCGGCCCGCTCCAGCCCTGCCGGGAGCCGTCCGCTCGCAGGACGGTGTGCCACACATTGCCGTCGAGGCCGATCGCCGCGATCTGGCTGTCGCCGCCGGGCAGCGCGGCGATCGCCGGGGCGGATCCGCGGAAATCGGGGGCGCCGACGCCCGCCACCACCGTCCAGCCGGTCCAGGAGCCGTCCGCCCGGCGGGTGCCCAGCCGCATCCGGCCGTCGTCCCCGAAGACCAGGAACCGGGCCGAGCCGTCGCGCATGCCCGACGCCGACACTTCCGCGATCCGCAGGAGTCCGCTGCCGCCGTCCCCCGCCACCGAGGACCAGCCCTGCCAGGACCCGTCCGCCCGGCGGATGTTGTGGTAGGCGTGGCCGTCGTTGCCGACGGCCATCACCTGCGCCGAGCCGTCGGGCAGGCCGGTGATCGAGAACTCGGGCCCGCTGAAGGCGGCAGCCCCGCCCACCCCCGCCATAGGGGCCCAGCCCTGCCACGCGCCGCCCGGTGACTGGACGTTGTGGTAGAGGTTCCCGTCGAGACCGCGTCCGAGGATCTGGGTGCTGCCGTCCGGCAGGGCGGCCACGGATTCCCGCGCGCCGGCGAACCGGAACGAACCGCCGTAGCCGGCCAGCGGCGTGGGCGCGCTCCACGACCCGTCGGCGCCGATCTCCGCGCCGTAGAAGGTCCGCGCGGTGGTGGGCGGCGTGTTCTGGGCGATGATCCCGCGCTGGAGCTCCCCGGCGCGCAGCCCCGAACCGTCCTGGTTGACGTCGTCGGTCATGACGATGTTCATGTTCTCGGCGATGTTGGAGGTCCCCCAGTCGCCCATCAGCTTCGCGAGCACCAGCGGGTTCAGCTGGTGCTCCAGGTGAAGGAGGTACTGGTCGGCCACCGACGAGGGGACCGCCCCGATCTTCTCCAGTGCCTGCGCGAGGACCAGGTCCGGGATCGACAGCGAGGGGTCGATGATCTCCTGGAGGACGAAGAACTTCCCGGTGTCCGCCGGGGCCGGCGCCCGGTCGAGGACCTGGTCGCCGCGGCGCAGGACGGCGTCGAAGTTCTTGCGCAGGGTGTGCGGGTCGAACAGGGCCTTCACGTAGTCGGTCCAGGCGGTGTCCGCCTGCACGTAGCTGCCCCGGTAGGTCTGCGAGCCGGGTCCCCAGGCCCACGGCCGGCCGGTGGTCGCCATGTCGTCGATGAGCACCACCCGCTTGCCGGCGGCCAGGAACCGGTCGTACGTCGACGTCGGGCTCAGCGATCCGTCGGCCAGGTACGGGTGTCCGGCGCCGCCGCCGATCGCGGCCGCCAGCGCGGAGACGGCCTCGCTGTTGTCGGCGCGCGCGGTGTCCGGCGCGGCGGCCGTCGACAGCCGGATGATGACGACCTCCTGCGGGTGCGACCGGATCCACTCCGCGATCCCGTTGACCTCGCCGCGCACCACCCCGCCGCGCCCGTCCGGCACGTCGAAGAACTGGCTGCCCATCGGACCGCCGTGGTAAGTGAACCACCGCCCGCCCTGCTTGCACAGGCGCAGGTCGAAGTAGCGGGCACCGCCGCTGAGTTGGTCGACGATGGTGCCGCTCTGGGTGCGGGACAGGCTCGCCGCGATCGACGGGAACCGGTTCGCGAGGCCGGCCTGGTCGCCGTGACTGCACACCCCGCTGTCGCGGGTGATGCTCCAGGACCCCGAGTCGTGGCTGCCCGGCATCACGATCCGGTTCAGCGGACGGTCGCCGAGGACCGCGCGCAGCCCGCCCATCCAGCCCGCCAGATCCACGGTGGCGGCGGTGGCCGGCGCTGCGGGTGCTGCGGGTACTGCGGGTGGTGCCACGGGCGCTGCCGGGGCCGCCGGTACGGTCCTTGTGGCGGCGGCCGCCGGGCCCGTGGTCGCCGCGGGGACGCCCGCCGCGACCGTACCCAGTACCGCGATCAGCGACCCGGTGGCCAGCCGACTGCGCAGGGCCATGTCAGTTCCCGCTCTCTGTGGTGGACGGCGCGGGGGTGCGCCCGTACGACCGGACCAGCGCGAGGTAGTCCGCCGCCAGGCGGTGGCAGTCACCCGGCCAGCGTGCGGAGACGTAGTTGCCGTCCCGCACGGTGAAACCGCGTCCGGGGCGCGCCGCCGTGTCCCGGACCGGCAGCGGCGGGCCGGCCAGGAAGTGGCCCGGATCGGCGAGGGCCGCGGTGACCTCCGCCTGGACGGTTGCCGGGTAGGTCCGGTAGTAGCCGCCCAGCCACAGCCGGGTCAGGTTCCAGGCGGTGAGTTCCAGCAGCGCGGTCAGGGCGGTGGTCCGCCGCCCGTGGAGCACCGACCGCCCGGTCGTGGGGTCCTTCGCCCGCGCGGCCAGCAGCACCCCGTGGCACACCGCTCCCACCGGCAGCCCCAGCAGGAAGACCCGGGCGAACAGCCGCTGCGCGGCCGTGTCCTCCAGCAGCGTGCGCATCCCCTGCGCGTGGCCACCGGGTACGAACAACCCCGTCAGGGCGGCCGGATCGACCTCGGCGTAGGACAGCGGGGCGCGGAACCAGGGGTCCTCGGTCAGCCGCCGGTAGGCCGCCAGCTCGGCGCGACGGGTCATCAGCCACGGGGAGAGCCAGGAGAAGCCGGTGTCCGTCAGCCGGCGGTCGGCCAGTGCGACCCGCCCGTCGGGCGTCGCGAACCGTACGTCGTACCCGGCGTCCCGCAATGCGGCCCAGGGCACGGCCGCCTCGGTCGGGTCGTAGCCGGACGAGGGCAGCAGAAAGACGATCAAAAGGTGCTCCTTCGGGTGCGCATGCGGCGAACCGGCCGCGTGCCGGCAGGTCTGCGCGTCTACGGGTCTGCGGGTCCAACGGGTCCATGGGCCCAACGGGTCTGCGGGCCGGCCTGCCGCAACGGGCAGCCCGACCCTAGGAGCGCCGCGGGTCCCGGTCATTGACCCTGGCGGCCACCTCGTTGACTCCCCGGCCCGGCCGCCGGTTGACGGCGGGCCGCGCCCGGCATTGACTGACCGCCATGCCCAGCATCGAGCCGTCCACCGTCGCCGCGGCCTACGCGCGCGCCGTCCTGAACGCCACGGCGGACGGCGCCGACGGCACGGCCGCGGCCGATGCCTGGGCCTCGCCCGTGGAGCGGCTCCCGTTCACCGAGGTGCGCGCCCTCTGGGACGCGGTGATCGGCACCCACGGCGGCGACCCGCACGCCGGTCTCCGCGTCGGGGACGGGATCAAGCCGGGCAGCCTGCACGTCCTCGGCCACGTGGTGCTCACCTGCGCGAGCCTCGCGGAGGCCGCCGAAGCGGCCGTCCGCTACCACCCCCTGGTCAGCCAGGCCGGCACGGTCTCCCTGGAACGCGGCGGCGAGGCCACCCGTATCCGGTACCGGCCGACCGTCGACCCCGCCACCATGCACCCCCAGCAGGTGGAGGCGATCATCGCCGGCATCGTGCGGGCCGCCCGCTGGGTCGCCGGCGACGACTGGGCGCCGCTGTCGGTGTCCTTCACCCACGCCCGTGCCGGCTCCGCCGAGCCGTATGCCCGGATCCTCGGCTGCCCCGTCACCTTCGACGCCCCCGAGAACGCGCTCACCGTCGCCAACCGCGACCTCGACCGGCCCCGCGCCCCGCACGACCCCGAACTCGGCGCCCTGCACCGCGCCTACGCGGACCGGCTGCTGCGCGAGCTGTCGACCGCCGTCACCCTCGCCGAGCGGGTCCGGCAGTGGCTGGAGCACGCCCCGCTCGACGGCACCGGCCTCGCCGACGCGGGCCGGGGCGTCCACCTCAGCCCGCGCACCCTGCGCCGGTCCCTCCAGGAGGAGGGCACCTCCTGGAGGGCCCTCCTCGACGCCGCTCGGCACCGCCGGGCCCGTCTGCTGCTGGAGACCACGGACCTGCCGCTCGACCGGCTCGCTCCGCTCGTCGGCCTGAGCGGAGCCACGGCCCTGGTCCGCGCGTTCACCCGGTGGGAGGGCATCACCCCCGGCGCCTACCGGGCCCGGAGCGCTGGCTCCGGCTCCGGCTCCGGCTCCGGCTGAACACGGTCACGGTCGGGCGGGCCCCGCCGCCCCGGAGGCGCAGGAAGGGCACAACCCGCGGTAGGTGACCTCGACCGCGGACACGACGAAGCCGAACCGCTCCTGCGGTGGCAGATCGGCCGGCACACCGGTCGCATGGACGTCGCGGATGAGGCCGCAGCTCGTGCACACCAAGTGCTGGTGCGGGTGGTGCGCGTTGGGGTCGAAGCGCTTCACCCGGCCCTGTACGGAGACCTCCACCACTTCCCCGATCGCGACCAGCTCGCCCAGGGTGTTGTAGACGGTCGCCCGGGCGATCTCCGGCAGCCGCTGCGCCGCGCGCGCGTGCACCTCGTCGGCCGTGAGGTGTACGTGATCGCCGTCGAGGACCTCCACGACGACACGCCGCTGGGACGTCATCCGCCAGCCGCGCCCCCGAAGTCGCTCCAGCAGGTCATTCATATCGGCTCACCTTTTCGGCTCGGCGGGACAACAGAACGTTAGCTCCGAATTCCGACTGTTTTCTACGCGCCCGCGCTCTGCGTGTTCTCGCGGCGGCAGGCCCTTCGGTGCGCGACCATACGGACGCGCCGACGCAAGCAGCCAGCAGAAGGAAACATCGACACAGGAAGAAGGACGGACGTGTCAGGCAGCGACAGCGAGAACCCAGTAATCGATGCCCCGACCCCCGCGCCGACTCGCCCCAGGTCGAATCGGGACTGGTGGCCGAACCAGCTGGACCTTCAGGTTCTGCACCAGAATTCGCCCTTGGCCGATCCGATGGGCGACGGTTTCGACTATGCGAAAGAGTTCGCGACCCTGGACCTCGACGCCCTGAAGCGGGACGTCTTCGAGGTGATGACGGCGTCGCAGGACTGGTGGCCCGCGGACTACGGCCACTACGGGCCGCTCTTCATCCGAATGAGTTGGCATTCCGCCGGAACGTACCGCATCGCCGACGGACGCGGTGGCGGCGGAGCGGGCGCCCAGCGGTTCGCCCCGCTCAACAGCTGGCCCGACAATGCGAGCCTCGACAAGGCGCGCCGCCTGCTCTGGCCGGTCAAGCAGAAATACGGTCAGAAGATCTCATGGGCCGACCTTTTGGTGTTCGCCGGCAACTGCGCCATGGAATCGATGGGTTTCAAGACGTTCGGCTTCGGCTTCGGGCGTGAGGACATCTGGGAACCCGAGGAGATTTTCTGGGGACCCGAGGACACCTGGCTCGGGGACGAGCGCTACAGCGGAGACCGGGAACTCTCGGGCCCCTTCGGTGCCGTGCAGATGGGATTGATCTACGTCAATCCGGAAGGGCCCAACGGCGACCCGAACCCGGTCGCCGCGGCCCGGGACATTCGCGAGACGTTCGCGCGCATGGCCATGAACGACGAGGAGACGGTCGCGCTCATCGTCGGCGGCCACACGTTCGGCAAGTGCCACGGTGCGGTCGGCGCCGACTACATCGGGCCCGAGCCCGAGGCCTGCCCGATCGAGCAGCAGGCCCTCGGCTGGAAGAACACCTACGGCAGCGGCACCGGCGCCGACGCGGTCACCAGCGGGCTGGAGGGTGCGTGGACCTCCGAGCCGACGAAGTGGGACAACGGGTACCTGGACAACCTGTTCCGGTACGAGTGGGAGCTGACCACGAGCCCGGCCGGTGCGCAGCAGTGGACGCCCAAGGATCCCGAGGCCCGGGGCACGGTGCCGGACGCCCATGATCCGTCGAAGCGGCACGCGCCGATGATGCTGACGACGGACCTCGCGCTGCGGATGGATCCGGTCTACGCACCGATCGCGAAGGGCTTCCACGAGAACCCGGAACGGCTCGCCGAGACGTTCGCCAAGGCCTGGTACAAGCTGCTGCACCGCGACATGGGCCCGATCTCGCGCTACCTCGGCCCGTGGGTCCCCGAACCGCAGCTGTGGCAGGACCCCGTCCCCGCGGTCGATCACGAGCTGGTAGCGGACGCGGACGTCGCCGCCCTCAAGCGCACGATCCTCGCCGCGGGGCTGTCCGTGCCCCAGCTGGCCGGCACCGCCTGGGCGGCGGCGTCGAGCTTCCGCGGCACCGATATGCGGGGCGGGGCCAACGGGGCCCGGATCCGGCTCGCGCCGCAGAAGGACTGGGAGGTCAACGACCTGCCCGAGGTGGCCGAGGCGGTGCGGGCCCTGGAGGGGATCCAGGAGGACTTCAACCGGGCGCAGTCCGGCGGGAAGAAGGTCTCGCTCGCCGACCTGATCGTGCTGGGCGGCTGCGCGGCCGTCGAACAGGCCGCGAAGAACGCCGGGTACGACATCGTGGTGCCGTTCGCACCGGGGCGCACGGATGCCACGCAGGAGCAGACCGATGTGGAGGCCTTCGCCGTCCTCGAGCCCGAGGCCGACGGGTTCCGGAACTACCTGCGGGCGGGCGAGAAGCTGTCGCCGGAGGCGCTTCTGCTGGACCGCGCCAGCATGTTGAACCTGACCGCCCCCGAGATGACGGTGCTCGTCGGCGGCATGCGGGCCATGAACACCGGCTTCCGGCAGTCCCCGCACGGGCTGTTCACGGACCGCCCGGAGGCGCTGACCAACGACTTCTTCGTCAACCTGCTCGACATGGGGACGCAGTGGAAGGCGTCGGAGTCGGCGGAGAACGTGTTCGAGGGCCGGGACCACGCCACGGGCGACGTCAAGTGGACGGCGACCGCGGTGGACCTCGTCTTCGGTTCGCACGCCCAGCTCCGGGCGCTCTGCGAGGTCTACGCGTCGAAGGACGCGGGAGAGAAGTTCGTCCGTGACTTCGTCTCCGCCTGGGACAAGGTGATGAACCTCGACCGGTTCGACCTCGCCTAGGCCGTCTCTTTCGGATCTTGTCGGATCAGCCCGGGTCGTCCGGTGCGGTACATCGCAAGGCGGAGGGGCGCCCGTGTACTGGACGTACTCGGGCGCCCCGACAACGCGGCGAGGTGCCGTGCCGGGCGGGCCGGGCCCGACAAGATCCGGAAGAGACGGCCTAGGCCGGTTCGACGGGCCGGCCGGTCGGTGACCGGCCGGCTCGTCCGGTTCCGGCGGTGGGCGGTTGGCCGGCCGGGGCCGGTGGAAGGGTAGAGACCGGCGTACGGTCGACCGGCCGGCCGGGCCCGTCCGGTGGGGTCCGTACGTCCTCGACGTCCTGACTCGAACGGGAGCCCGCCGATGCGCCTCTACGCACAGACCCCAGCACGTCGGAACCGCCAGGTGCTCGCGGACCTGATCGCCGTGGGCCTGATGGCCGCCGCGGTGTGGTTCGCCCTGGCCGTGCACGACGCGATCATGATGTTGGCCGAGCCGGGCCGCAGGGTGGAGAGTTCCGGCGACAGCCTCGCCGGCGGACTCGCCGACGCCGGCGACGCGGCCTCGAACGTCCCGTTCGTCGGCGACCTCCTGAAGAAGCCGCTCCAGTCCGCGGCCGACGCCAGTAGCGGGTTCGCGGACGCCGGCCAGTCGATGCAGGACGCCGTCGGCCAGCTGGCCACGCTGACCACGGTGGCCCTGATCGTCCTGCCGGTGGCCGTCGTCCTGCTGTTGTGGCTCCCCGCGCGCCTGCGCTGGATCCGGCGCAGCATCACCCTGCGGCGCCTGTTCGACGCACCGGGCGGCGCCGACCTGCTCGCCCTGCGCGCCCTGACCGGACCGCTGGGCGACCTCCTCTCGCTCCCCACCCCGCCGGGAGGCCTCGCCGACGCCTGGCGGCGCGGGGACGAGCGCGTCATCGGCGAGCTCTCGGAGGCCGCCCTGCGGCGGGCCGGCCTGCGGCCCTGACGGCCGTCAGCGGGCGTGGAGGCGGCGGTGTTCGAGGGCCGCGGCGAGGGCGTAGGCGCCGCCGCCCCCGAGGGCGAGGACCCAGTAGAACCCGGGGGCCGCGAGCGCGAGTGCCGCGGTGGAGGTGATGGCGAGCCAGACGCCGAGGCTGTAGTGCAGCACGTTGCGGCGTACGGCGCCCTCGGCGAGGTAGAGCAGGCCGACGACGAGTCCGGAGCCGGCCGGCCACAGGACGGACTGGAGTTCCGGGTGGTCGAGTACGGACGTCAGGCCGGTGACGGCGAGGAACAGTGCGGTGAACCCGATGATCCAGGCGGCGCCGAGCAGCTTTCCGGAGAGGATCTCCGGTGCGCCGGCCCCGTGCTGGGCCCGTAGGGCGGCGAGCGTGGCCAGGACGACGCCGGTCACGAGCCCGAGGCCGAGGAGTGCCATGGGCAGCCAGCCGGGCAGGTCGAGCACGGGCGCGGATCCGTGGGAGGCGGCGGCCGCGCCGTGGCCGAGGACGTAGGCGAGTCCGAAGCTGACGTAGGCCGCGCGGTTGTCGACCTCGCGGGGGCGGCGGGTGGGGTGGTCACGGACGACGGGCGGCGAGAGGGTGGTGTGGCTGGACACGGTGGAGACCTCCATCGGGGGGTGGGGGGTGGGGCGGGCGGGGTGACGGTCAGGCGGGCTGTTCGGCGCGTGCCTTGAGGCTGTCGAGCCAGCTCTGCAGGGAGGCCCGCAGGGCGGCGGTGAGCTCGTCGACCGCGGCGTCGACGGGGTCCCCGCTCCAGGACTCCTCGGTGCGGACGGTGACGCCGGCCCCGGACTCCTCGAAGGTCCACACGTGGATGCCGACGATGCCGTCGACGGTCCCGCCCCAGACGATCCGCTGTCCGGGGACCAGTTCGAGGACGGTGGAGGTGATCTCCAGGCCGTGCGTGAGCCAGGTGAAGCTGCTGCCGACCTCCAGCGGGCCGTTCAGCCGGGCCCGGTCGACGCCGTCGTTCCAGGCCGCCCAGTCGTCGATGTCGGTGTGCAGCTCCCAGACGGTCGCGGGAGAGGCGTCGATCACCGTCGAGAGGCGGACGGCGACGGGGGCCGTGGTGTCGATGGTGGTGTGCATGGATGAGTCTTCTTCGGGTGGCCGGGTCGCCGGATCATCGGGTTCCCGGAGGGATGGGCTGTGGATCAGACGTGGATCAGGCGGCGGGTGCGTGTTCGGTCGCCCGGCCCTGCGGGGAGGGCGTGGCCTCCGGGACGGCACGGCGGGAGCGGCGGAGCGGGCGGGTCAGCGGCACCGCGAGGAGCGCGGTGGCGGCCAGGACCGCGGCCGAGACCGCGAAGGCGGCCCGGTAGCCCGCGGTGAGGGCTTCCAGGTGGGGCTGATGGGTGGCCGCATGGGCGGTGACGGAGCCGGCGAGGGTGGCGAGGGCAGCGAGCCCGATCGCGCCGCCGACCTGGCGCGTGGTGTTGACCAGTCCGCCGGCCAGGCCGGTGTCCTGCCGCGGTACGCCGTCCACGGCGAGCGCGGTGAGCTGGACGAAAGCGAGGCTCAGGCCGAGGCCGACCAGGACGCTCGGTCCGAGGGCGTCGACGAGGTAGCTCCCGTCCGCTCTCATCCGTGACAGCCACAGCAGCCCCGCGGCCTCGGCGAGCAGGCCCGTGATCAGGGTGGCCGTGGTGCCGATGCGGGCGGCGATGCGGGGCGCGAGGATCGCGCCGAGCATGTTGGCGACGGCGAGGGGGAGTTGGCCCGCCCCGGTGGCCAGCGGGCTCATGCCGAGGACCTGTTGCTGGTAGAGCGGGAGGAAGAAGAACAGCGCGATCCATACGGATCCCAGCAGCGCCATCAGGAGATTGCCCGCGGCGACCCGGCCGGCCGTGAACAGCCGGGCCGGGACCAGGGCGTCGGGTCGGCGGCGTTCGACGAGGACGAAGACCACGAGCAGCGCGGCGGCGCCCAGGAGGGCGGCCAGCACTCCGGGGTCGGTCCAGCCCTGGGCGCGGGCGCTGGTCAGTGCCCACACCAGGCAGGTCAGGGCGAGGGTGACGGTCGCGGTGCCCAGCAGGTCGAACCGTCCGGAGCCGCGGGTGCCGGCGCGGGGTACGAGCGTCGCCACGGCGATGAGGACCAGCGTCGTGCCGAGCGCGACGGCGTGGAAGAGCCAGGGCCAGCCCCATGCCTGGGTGAGTACGCCGCCCAGCAGGACGCCGCCCGCGCCGCCCGCGCCGGAGACGGCGCCCCACACTCCGAGGACCCGGCCCCTGCCGGGGCCGGGCGGGAACAGGTCCATCGCCAGGGCGAGCGCGGCGGGTGCGATGGCGGCGGCGCCGATGCCTTGGAGGGCGCGGGCGGCGATCAGCAGGCCCGGCGAGCCGGCCAGTCCCGCCGCCAGCGAGGCTGCCGCGAACACGGCGAGGCCGGAGATCAGCACCCGGCGGCGGCCGAGCAGGTCGCCCGCCCGGCCGCCGGCGAGGAGCAGTGCGCCGAACGCCAGGCCGTAGGCGTTGACCACCCAGGTGGTGCCGCCGTCCGACAGGCCCACTCCGGAGCGGATCTGTGGCAGCGCAACGTTCACGATGGAGGTGGCCAGCATCACGGCGAACTGCGCTGCGGCCAGGGCGGCGAGTGCGGCCCCCTGGCGGGGTGGGGCACCGGGTTCGGTTTCGTTCTTCGTGCGTCCGAGGTTCATGGCGCACAGCCTCGTGTCGGGCGGCGTCCACAATCCATGCCCGACAGGGGCGGTCACTGTCCAGTCGTGTCCGCCCCTGTCCACTCGGCCTTGCCGGGTGCGTGCCTCAGGGCAGCGGCGTGAAGTCGCGCGAGGCGATGAAGGACGGGCGCCGGATCGGGGCCGCGAAGGGCTCCGCGGGCAGGTTGTCCACGCTGTTGAACACCAGGAAGACGTTGCTGCGCGGGTAGGGGGTGATGTTGTCCCCGGAACCGTGCATCGCGTTGCAGTCGAACCAGGTGGCCGATCCGGCGGCCCCGGTGAACTGCCGTATGCCGCAGGCGGTTGCGAACCGGGTGAGCGCCTCGGGGGTGGGCGTTCCGGCGTCCTGCATCTGCAGCGACTTCTTGTAGTTGTCCTTCGGCGTCGCGCCCGCGCAGCCGAGGAACGTGCGGTGCGAACCCGGCATGATCATCAGGCTGCCGTTGGTCGTGTGGTTCGGCGTGAGGGCGATGGACACCGATACCGTCCGCATACGGGGCAGGCCGTCCTCGGCGTGCCAGGTCTCGAAGTCGGAGTGCCAGTAGAAGCCGCTCGCGCCGAAGCCGGGCTTGGCGTTGATGCGGGACTGGTGGACGTACACGTCGGAACCGAGGATCTGCCGGGCGCGGTCCGCGATCCGCGGATCGGCGGCGAGGCGCGCGAAGACCTCGCTGATGCGGTGGACCTCGAAGACCGAGCGGACCTCGCCCGATCCCGGTTCCACGATGGCCCGTTCGTCGGCCCGCACGGCGGGGTCGCTCACCAGCCGGTCCATCTCGGCCCGGTACTCCTCGACCTCTTCCGGGCCGATCAGCTGCTCGGCGGCAAGGAAGCCGTCGCGTTCGAAGTCCTCCAGTTCGCGCGCCCAGAACGGTCCGGGGGTGCCGGGTTCGGACCACACGACGGGGTCCTTGCGGCCGATGAGGACTTCTTCGGAGCCCCGGGTCGGGTACAGGTCGGCGAGGGTGCGTTCGGAGACAGTGGTCATGGTGGTGCTTGCCTCTCCTCTCGGGGTCGGTGGGTTCCTGCGGGGTGGGTCAGACCGGGTCCGGCTCGGTGAGCAGCGGGTACACGCCGTTCTCGTCGTGGTCCTCGCGGCCGGTGACGGGCGGGTTGAAGACGCACAGGCAGCGGAACTCGCGGACGACGCGCAGGGTGTGGCGCTCGTGGCCGTCGAGGACGTAGACGGTGCCGGGCGTGATGGTGTGCTTCTCGCCGGTCTCCTCGTCGGTGAGTTCGGCCTCGCCCTCGACGCACACGACCGCCTCGACGTGGTTCGCGTACCACATGGACGTCTCGGTACCGGCGTACAGGACGGTTTCGTGGAGGGAGAAGCCGACGCGTTCCTTCGCCAGGATGAGGCGCTTGCTCTCCCAGGTGCCCGACGCCGCCCTGACGTGGCGGTCGGTGCCTTCGATGTCCTGGAAGGATCGGACGATCATGGTGGTGCTGCCTTTCGTGGTGGCGGCGGGTGGGGTGGTGGGGGCGGCGGGTCAGGCCGTCTCGCGGACGGACCGCGCGAGGATGTCGAGGCCCTCGTCGAGCTCGTCCGCCGACACGGTGAGCGGCGGCAGCAGCTTGACCACCTCGCTCTCCGGCCCGGAGGTCTCGACGAGCAGGCCGTGCTCGAACGCCCGGTGGCAGACCTCGGCGGCGCGCTCCTTGCGGGTGAACTCGAGGCCCCACACCATGCCGCGGCCGCGGTACGAGGCGCCGTCCCGCTCGTGGTCCGCGCAGAGGTCGACGAGCGCCTGCTCGATGCGGGCGCCCTGGACACGGGTGCGTTCGCGCAGGACGCCGTCGCGCCAGTAGGTCTGCAGTGCGGCGGTCGCCGTGACGAAGGCGGGGTTGTTGCCGCGGAACGTGCCGTTGTGCTCGCCGGGCTCCCAGATGTCGAGCTCGGGCTTGAACAGGCAGAGCGACATGGGCAGTCCGTAGCCGCTGATGGACTTGGAGACGGTGACGATGTCGGGTGTGATGCCCGCTTCCTCGAAGGAGAAGAAGTCGCCGGTCCGTCCGCAGCCCATCTGGACGTCGTCGACGATCAGCAGCATGTCCCGGCGGCGGCACAGGTCGGCGAGGGCGCGCAGCCACTCCGCGCGCGCCACGTTGACGCCGCCCTCGCCCTGCACGGTCTCAACAATCACGGCGGCCGGGTCGTTGAGGCCGGATCCGCTGTCCTCCAGGAGCCGCTCGAACCAGAGAAAGTCCGGGACGCGGCCGCCGAGGTAGTTGTCGAAGGGCATGGGCGTGCTGTGGACCAGCGGTATGCCGGCGCCCGCGCGCTTGAAGGCGTTGCCGGTGACGGCCAGCGAGCCCAGGGACATGCCGTGGAAGGCGTTGGTGAAGGAGACGACGGCCTCGCGCCCCTTGGCCTTGCGCGCCAGCTTGAGCGCCGCCTCGACGGCGTTGGTGCCGGTGGGGCCCGGGAACATCACCTTGTACGGCAGTCCGCGGGGGGCGAGGACGGTGGAGTGGAAGGTCTCCAGGAAGGCCCGCTTGGCGGTCGTCGACATGTCCAGGGCGTGCGTGATGCCGTCGCGCGCGATGTAGTCGAGCAGTGCCTGTTTGAGGACGGGGTTGTTGTGCCCATAGTTGAGGGAGCCGGCGCCCGCGAAGAAGTCCAGGTAGGAGCGGCCGTTCTCGTCGTGGAGGCGGCTGCCCTCCGCGCGGTCGAAGACGACCGGCCAGGCGCGGCAGTAGCTGCGTACCTCCGACTCGACGGTGTCGAAGACGGTCGGGTTCGGTGCTGTCGTGGTCAAGGGGGACCTGCCTCTCCTGCGGTGTCCGCCGGCGGACGGTCGCGGACGGTGATGGACGTGGTGGTCGGTGGCCGGGGGTGGTGGCCGGTGGCCGGGGTGGTGGCCGGTGTCAGAGGGCCAGGGGTGCGATGCGGTGCAGCACCTCGGCGTCGTGGTGTCCGGCGCCGCCGGGAAAGTGCTCCTGCGCGAAGAGGACCTCCCGGGCGAGTTGGGCACCGTGGCGTTCGGCGAAGGACGCGAACAGCCGTTCCGAGGCGGTGTTGCCCGGGCTGATGGTGGTCTCGAGCGCGTCGAGCGGGCGCTCGGCGGCGACCCGTGCGGTGAGGTGGTCGAGAAGGTGCCCGGCGATCCCCAGCCCGCGGGCGTCGGCGTCGACGGCGACCTGCCAGATCAGCAGGGTGGCGGGGGTGTCGGGGCGCAGGTACCCGGTGACGAAGCCGACGGGCCGGCCGTCGCCGTCGCGGGCGACGGCGGAGGTGGCGGCGAAGTCACGGCACCAGAGCAGGTAGCTGTAGGGGGAGTTGACGTCCAGCGTCTTCGCGTCGCGGGCGATGCGCCAGAGGTCGGGGCCGTCGCACAGGTCGGGGCGGTCGGCCCGGATTCCGGAGGGACTCGTCGTGGGGGCGGGGGTTCGGGGGCGGGTGGCCAGGTCTGCATGAGCACCGGTCATGCGGGCCGAAGCTACCGATCATCGGCTGAAAAGACATGCCCGAACGGGGTTCCGTACACGCTGCGTCCGTGTTATCCGGCAGCGGCGCCGGGGTGGTCCTGGCCCGTTCTCCCCCACGAAGAAAACCGCTATTTATCCGGACAAGCCATCCCAAAATTCTGAAAGATAACGAGACTGTAACGTCTTTGCCCTGTGCCATATTTGCGGTGTGAAAGCCACGACATTCGCGAGTCCCCCCGTTTCGGCTCCGGATAACGGGAAAGGCGAGTGGGCCCTTTCGGCCCGTCGTGTGTCCCGGACGGCCGGGCGGTACAAAGGGGTATGAGCGAGCAACGGCGACCCGCGGATCCGTCACCCGCCGCGGACGACATCGACGAGGTGACGCACGCGGTGCTGGCCGCCGCCCAACGGCTCGCGTCCATCGCGGCCCGCGCCCTGGCGGCCGCCGGGGACGGGGGCCGCGGCGGCCACGGGGTCACGCTCGCCCAGTTCCGGATGCTCGAGGTCCTGGTGGCGCGCGGGCACGTGAAACTGGTCGCCCTCGCAGGGCTGATGGCGGTCAACCCCTCGACCGCCATGCGCATGATCGACCGGCTGATCGCCGCGGGCCTGGCGGACCGCAGGCCCAACCGGGAGAACCGGCGGGAGACGGTGCTCACCGCCACGGAGTCCGGCCTGCGGCTGGTGGGCGAGGTGACGGCCCGGCGCCGGGCGGAGACGGCCGCCGCCCTCGCCCGGCTCCGGCCCGCCGAACGCACCGTACTGATCGGCGCGCTCGGCGCGTTCGCCGCCACGGGCCCGCAGCCCGCCGGGGACGGACCCCACGCCATCCCGGACCTCCTGGGGTGCGTGCAGCCGTACGCCCTGGGCTGAGCCGGGCCGCCCCCGGCTGCGGCCGGGGCGGGGGGCCGCGGCTGCGGCCGGGACTACGGCTGGCTGTCGAGCCAGCTCAACTCGTGTGCGTAGAGCACCCGCTGGCAGAAGTCCGCGCCCGCGGGATCACCGGGGCCCGGGTTCGCCCGGCAGTCGTCCGCCGAGCCCGGACGGTGTTCGGAGAGGGACCACAGGCGTCCCGTGCCGCGCTCGACGTAGAGGTCCTCGGCGCCCCGGGCGGTCTTGACGGCCTGACCGTCCTGGACCAGCCGGCCGTCACTCCAGAGGTAGCGCCACAGGTTGCCCGGCTCGTCCGTCCCCTTGGACTCGTTCACGTACAGCGTGCCGTTGTACGCCGCCGCGCCCTGGGCGCCGCCGTTGGCCAGGGGCAGGTAGTTGGCCCAGCCCTGCGCGGTCACGTCCGCGGAGCGTTGCTCCAGGGCCGCGACCGGGTAGGAGGCGATGCGGCCCGTGGAGGGGTAGCCGCTCTCCGGACGGCAGTACTCGCCCATGATCAGGCGGTCCGGACCCGTACTGCGGTCCAGGGAGATGTAGGACGCCTTCGGGGCGCCGGTGGAGACGCAGGCGAAGGAGCCCTTGGGGTTGCTCTGCGTCGCCTTGAACTTCCACGCCGCCACCTGCGGCATGACGTAGCGGTAGCCGAAGCTGTACCAGACGTTGTCGTGCCGGCCGACCTTCGTCTTGTCCTCGACGTCGGCGGTGGTCTTCACCCCGTCGGCGTCGGTGCCCATCCGGTCGTGCGTGGCGGGGTCGCCGTCCGGGTCGAGGTCCATGATGAAGCGCATGTCGAAGACGCGCAGGCCGCCCCGCGTGTCCGCGACGTAGAGGTAGTTGCCGTACCAGACGATCCCACCGGCGTGGACGCCCTTCTGGATCGGGTACTCGGCGGCGTGCAGGCCGTCGAAGGAGACGTGGTCCGCGGAGTTCACATAGGTCCAGCCCAGCAGCACGTGCCGGTACTTGATCTCGGGGCTGCCGGTGGCCGGGTTGTTCCGGCTCTGCACGAAGGTGATCCGGACGCCCTTCTGGTTGCAGGCGTCATTGGCCTCCAGCTCGGCGGCGGTGCAGTCGCCGGCCGCCGGGTTCGGGTCGCTCTCGCGGCCCGGGTCCCAGCCGTCGTAGGAGGCGAACAGCTGGATCTTCCCGGCCGCGCCCCAGAGCTCGTTGTCCTTGGCGTCGGAGACGCCGGTGAAACCCTGCGGGACCCACTCCCTGGAGACGGAGTCGTCGTCCTTCAGGCAGTACTTGACGGCCGGGTCGGGGGCGGCGGCGAACGGGTCGCGGGAACACCCCGGCTCGATGGGACGGTTCGCCGCGGCCAGCAGGTCCTGTACGCCCGACTCGGGCAGCACCGAGGCCAGGCGGGCGACCCTCTGGGTGGTCTCGGCGTTCATCTCGCCCGGCGACAGCGTGAAATCGCCGGGCGAGGCGGGGCCGCCGGGGACGGCGGCAGCGCGGGCACCGAAGGCCGAGGGGGCGCCTTCGGTCGCGCGGGGCTCCTGGATCCAGGACCCCGGCACATCGGGCGGAAGGTCCTTCGCCGTCGCCGGTCCTGCGAGACCGGTGAACGCGAGCGCTGCCGCGGCGGCGGCCGAGAGCCAGGCGCGACGTATTCGACTTGAGGGCATGCGGGGGTTGCTCCGTTGCTCGTGTGACAGGTGAGTCAAGCGGAGGCTTCCAGAACACGTATGCGGAACACAAGGGTGATCGACTCGTCAATGACCAGGCCGAGCACGCCGGTTGAAGACCCCCGTCAGCGGTGGGGATCGCGCCACATGGGCCACAGCGTCGGTCCGCCGCCCGGGAGCCGGATCTCACCGGTGACGCGGAAGCCCAGCCGTTCGTAGAAGGGGACGTTGGCGGGCGCGCTGGACTCCAGGTAGGCGGGTTGTCCGAGCCGGTCGCAGTCGGCCAACTGCTGGCGCAGCAGCGCCGAGCCGACCCCCCTCCCCTGAAGTCCCCGGTCCGTCCCCACGGAGGGCAGGTACCAGTGCGGTGTCCGCGGATGGACCTCGTGCATGGCGTTCTGGACCTCCCCGGCCCGCGGCATCCCGCGGAGGCCGAAGACAGCCGCGTACCGGGGCAGCGCGGCCAGGTCCTGGAGCGGGGAGGGCTTCCAGCGCCCGGGGCCCGACCACAGCGCGGCCGCCAGCAGCCGCCCTTCGCCCGTCGCGGCGACCCGGACGGCGCCGGTGCGCGGCCGCTGCTGACGCTGGGCCAGCCGGAAGTACCGGGTGATCCGGCGTTCCCGCTCGGCGGCGGGAACCATCCAGGCCATGACCGGGTCGTCGGCGAAGGCGCGGGCGAGGAGCGCGGCGACCGCCCCGGACTCGGCGGGCCGGGCGAACCGGATCCCGTACCCGGCCGACGGAGGTGCTGGACGTGTGCTCATGGAGCCACGCTAGGCAGCGGGCGCGGGCGAAACCGGCCCTGCCGGCCGGACACGCCGTACGCTCCACCCGCTCACCACCCGCACCGCAGGGGCGGGCCGGTGAGGTGGTCCGCGCGTCCTGAATACGCCCGTCCCGCTGCCCGCCGGGGCGTCGCCGTGCGAGCATTCCGCGGTGCACGACGACGGCGCCGGGCCGAGCCCCGACGGGACCGCGGGCGGCGCGCGGGAGGGGTGGAGGGCATGAGGCGCTTCTTCGGACGCAAACGCGGGGTGGTGCCGCATCCGCCTGAGCTCCTGGCGGCAGCGGCGGAGAACCCGGGCGGATCCGTCGCACAGATCGACACCGAATACGCCAGTCGGCCCGACGGCTACGTCCCCACGGAAGCGATCCTCGGCGTGTGGCTCGTAGGCGCCGACGGAAAACCGACCGGGGTGTTCGAGAAGAATCCGAACTACGGGCTTCCGACCGTCGACGACTTCGAGAAGCTCACCGGGTGCGGACACTATCTCGGCTGGCTGGGAGACCCGGCGGCCGCCGTACGCGATTCCGTCGCCGGGTGTCTGGCCGAACAGGCCCCCGGGGCGCACCTGGAGTGGCTCAAGATCCTCGACGAGCCCCGGTACCTCACCGGCGTCCGGGTCCGGCCCGACCTCGAGAACCGGACCGTCATCACCCGGGCCGGCCTCGCCCTGTCCTTCGCGTTGTCCGTGACGGCTCCGGAGCGTCGGCGCGAGATCCTCACGGGCGTGTTCACGTGGGTGTCGGCCCCGCTCGACGAGCCGGGGATGCGGAAGGACCAGGTGTGGCTGGACCTGTGGATGGGCCTGGACCGGGCGGAGGCCCTGCTCCAGGACCGCATCCTGCTCGTGGGCCGCACGCAGACCTGAGGCCCGCGGGTGGGCCGGGGCCGCCGGTCGCTGGCGCCGGGCGCCGTGGCCCGCATTGGTCGTCGGCCACGGCGCCCCCGCCGCGGGTCAGGAAGTGCGCTTCAGGGTCCAGGTGTTGGCGTCGAAGCTGGGGACGGCGGAGTAGCGACAGCCGCTGGAGTAGTAGGTGTTGGTGATGGTCCAGCCCGCGGGCGGCCAGGTGGACGCGCAGGCCGCGACCTGGGTGCCGACCGGGTAGCCTCTGAGGTCCTTGATCTGCTTGGTGTTGGGCGTGAAGCCGGAGCCGCAACCGCCGCTGTTCCACCACTGGGTGTCCACCCAGCCGGTCGGGGTGAGGGCGCTGTGGCACATGGTGAGGGTGTCACCGGGTGCGGCCGATGCGGGGCTCGCGGACATGGCGAGGGTGGTGACGGCCAGGGTGGCCAGTGCGGCGGCGTATCGGGTGCGGATCACGGGGCGTTCCTCCTCGGCGCGCCGGTGTCGCCGCCGACCGTCGGCGGGCCGTGCGGGGCGCCGCGTCCATTGCTATCCGACCGGATCATGCTCCAGATAGTCACCTTCTGGGCAGAACTCCGCGACGGTTTAGCGCCGCCGCGGGCCTCGCCGGTCAGTAAGATCGAGGAATGTCTGACACGACCGAAACTACGCCCGGCTGGCTGACCAGGGACGAGCTGGAAATGGCCCGGGCCCAGATGCCGATCCTGTACGTCGAGGCCGTCCCCGTACGCGTGGACGACACCGGCGAAGTCACCTCCATCGGGCTGCTCCTGCGGATCGGCGCGGAGGGGACGATGAGCCGGACGCTGGTGTCCGGCCGTGTCATGCACCACGAGCGGATCCGTGACGCGCTCCTGCGCCACCTGGAGAAGGACCTGGGCCCGGTGGCCCTGCCCCGCATTCCCGCGTCCCTCCAGCCCTTCACCGTCGCCGAGTACTTCCCCACGGCGGGCATCACCCCCTACCACGATCCACGCCAGCACGCGGTGTCGCTCGCCTACATCGTGCCGGTCACGGGTGACTGCCGGCCTCGGCAGGATGCCCTGGACCTGGTCTGGTTCAGCCCGGAGGAGGCGATCTCGGCCGCCGTGCAGGGCGAGATGCCGGGCGGCCACGCGGCGCTGCTGAAGCAGGCGCTCGCGCATGTGGGGCGGACGTACTGAGTTCTCCGCGCTCCGCGTGACGCGCCCCGTGCCCGGCCGGCCTGCCTGCGCCGGGGGCGGGGCCTACGGGGTCTGCGCGGCCGGGGTGAACCTCGTCAGGATGAGCAGGGTGTCGACGAGGTCCTCGGCGGGCGCGCCCGTCGCCAGGCGGCGCAGCTGCTGCCCGAAGACCAGGGCGACGGCCACGCCGGCCAGGCGTTCGGGGTCCGCCACGCCGAGGTGCGTCAGGATCCGGGTGGCCAGCAGGTCGTAGGCGGCGAAGCACTCGGCCGCGGCGGCGCGCAGCCGTTCGTCGCGGCCGGCCTGGACGTACAGCTCGAACGGCGCGATGTGGCGGCTGTCGAAGGCGTTGCCGCCCGCGACCTGTGCCACCACCTCCGCCGCCTGCCCGATGTCGAACTGCTCGTCGGAGCACTCGTCGGCGAGCGTCGTGAAGTGCCGGGTCTCCTCGGCCACGAAGTGCAGCAGGCTCTCGCGCAGCAGCTCGTGCTGGGTCGCGAAGTGGTAGGTGACGGAACCGAGGGAGACGCCGGCCTCCTTGGCGATCCGCCGGTTGGTGACGGCGGCGATGCCGTCCTGCCCGATGATCCGCAGTACGGCGTCGATGATGCTCTGGCGGGTGTCGGAAGCATGGGGCATGGCGTAATTCTGCCCCATCGGCCGACCCCGCCACCCGGGGAGCGCCCGGGCAGCGCCCGGGGAGCCGAGGCGGGCCGGGGTGTGGACAACACACCACGCCATCCTTACTGTTCGTTCGAACGAACAACTGACGGACGCCGTACGGGAGTAGTCGTGGACATATCCGGATCGAACGTTCTGCTCACCGGCGCCACCGGAGGCATCGGCGCGGCCCTGGCCGCACGCCTGACCGCGCAGGGCGCCCGGCTCACCCTCACCGGGCGGCGGGAGGGAGCCCTCAAGGCGACCGCCGACGCCTGCGGCGCCCGCACCGTGGTCGCCGACCTGGCCGTACGGTCCGACGTCGTGAAGCTCGCCGAGAGCTGCGCGGACGCGGACATCCTCGTCGCCAACGCCGCCCTGCCCGCCAGCGGCGACCTGCTCGACTACACCGAGGACCAGCTCGACCGCGCCCTCGACGTCAACCTCCGCTCCCCCGTCCTGCTGTCCCGGCTGCTCGCCGAGCCCATGGTGGCCCGCGGCCGCGGGCACATCGTGCTGGTCGGCTCCATCTCCGGCAAGGCGGCGACCAAGTCGACCTCCTTGTACAACGCGACGAAGTTCGGGCTCCGCGGCTTCGCTCTCGCCCTGCGCCAGGAGCTCAGCGGCACGGGAGTCGGGGTGTCCCTGGTCCAGCCCGGTTTCGTGCGCGACGCCGGGATGTTCGCGGCCACCGGTGCCACCACGCCGAACGGCATCCGGACCGTCACGCCCGGCCAGGTGGCCGACGGCGTCGTACGTGCGGTGCGGCGCGACCTGTGCGAGGTCAACGTCGCCCCGCTGGAGCTGCGCCTGCTGAGCGCCATCGCCGGGCAGTTCCCCGGCTTCGCCGAGCGCATCCAGGCGAGGTCGAACGCCGACGGCACGGTACGGCAGATCGTCGAGTCCCAGCGCTCACGCCGCTAGGCCGTCTCTTCCGGATCCTGCCGGGTCCGCAGTCCCACAGCGCCCACAGGCCCGCAGTCCCGCACGGCTTCCCTTCCCCCCACGTGAACGGAGAGCACGGCTGTGCCGAGTGAACACCTCCCCAGTGATGTGCCCGCCCCCGAACCGCAGGTCGAGCGCCGGTCCCTGCTCCGATTAGGGGCCCTGCTGGCCGCGGCCGGAACCGCCACGCTGGTTCCCGCGCCGATCGCGCACTCCGCGACCAGGGGCCGGGGCACCGACACGGTGACCACCACCTACCGGGGCCACGCGCCGTACGGCAACGACCAGTGGGCGTACGTCGCCTTCGACGTCCCGGCCGGGGTCCGGCGGATCTCCGTGGAGACCAGCCATGACGCCGCCGCCGGCATCCTGGACCTCGGCATCTTCGGCCCGTCCGGCTTCCGCGGCTGGTCGGGCGGCGCACGGACGGGCTTCACCCTCTCCGCCGCGGACGCCACCCCCGGCTACGCGCCCGGGCCCGTCGAGCCCGGCGGCTGGTCCGTCATCCTGGGGCCCATGGTCGGCAACGCCGGCGGCATGGCCTGGCAGGTCGACGTCACCCTGCACCACGGGGACCCGCTGCCGGGTACCCCGTACGACATCCTCCCGACGGCGGTGGCGGGGCGGGGACCCGGCTGGTACCGGGGCGACCTGCACCTGCACAGCGTGCACTCCGACGGGCAGCGCACGGTGGACGAGATCGTCGCGGCCGCCCGCCAGGAGGGGCTGCACTTCATCGCCACGTCCGACCACAACACCAGCTCCACCGGCGTGACCTGGCGCGGCAACATCCCGACCGACCTGCTGGTCATCAACGCCGAGGAGGTCACCACCCGCCACGGCCACTGGCTGGCGGTCGGTCTGCCGCAGGGCGAATGGGTGGACTGGCGCTACGGCCCCGCGAACCCGGGGGTGTTCGAGAGCCATGCCCGGCGCGTGCACAGCCTGGGCGGGCTCACCATCGCCGCCCATCCCCTCACTCCCGCGGCGGGATCCTTCTGGGAGTTCGGCCTCGACCGGGTGGACGCGCTGGAGGTGTGGAACGGCCCGTGGACCCTGGACGACGCGGCCAACATCGCCGCCTGGCACGTCATGCTCTGCCTCGGCAAGCGGGTCGCCGCCGTCGGCAACAGCGACGCGCACAGTCCCGCGGACGCCGTCGGCCGCCCCCACAACGTGGTGCACGCCGCGAGCCTGTCGACGCCCGCCGTACTCGACGCACTGCGCCTGGGCCGGTCCTACGCCGTCGAATCCACCGCCGTGACACTGGACTTCACCGCCCGGACCCGCGGGGCGGTCGCGGGACCCGGCGAGGAGCTGCCCCTGTCGTTCTTCGATGCCGTCGACGTGACCCTGGACGTGAGCGGCGCCCCGGACAGCATCGCCACGCTGTACACCGAGTGGGGCATCATGGCCGCCACCTGGATCGACGGCAGCGGCCGCGGGCAACTGCGCTGGCGCGGCTGGGGGAAGGCGTCCATGTTCGCCCGGGCCGAGGTGCGCCGGCCCAAGCCCGCCTCCACCACCCTGGACCAACTGGTGGCCATCACCAACCCGGTGTGGTTCTACTCCGCGCAACTGCCCCCGTACGACGTCGAGCAGCGGGTGCTCTTCCACACCGAGCGCCGCCCGGGCGGCGCGTGGAGCAGCATGCGCCCGCTGCCGGGTGCCGAGGGCGCCGGATCGTTCGCGGGGGTGCAGAGCGCCGCCGCCGGCATGGCGGACGGCTCGGTCGTGGTGCTGGGCATCGCGCCGGACAACGGTCTGTGGCTGAGCGTCGTACGCGGTGCCGCCACGCTCCAGCCGTGGCGGCGCGTCGCGGGGCCGGACGGCTCGACCGGGTTCACCGTCCGCGAGGCCGATATCGCGGCCTTCCCGGACGGGACCTGTCAGATCGTGGTGACGGCGATGGACGGCACCACCTACCACCAGCTCCGGCGCGCCGACGGCGGGTTGCCCGGGTTCCGGCCCCTGCCGGGCCTGACCCCGAAGAGCCGCTGGGGCGCGACGAAGGTGTCGATCACGGCCATGCCCGACGGGTCCGCGCAGCTGCTGAGTTACGGCACGGACGGCGCCATGTACCACTGCGTGCGCGGGCGGGACGGTACGTGGTCCCCCTGGGGGCGGCCGGCCGGCTACAACGGGGCCCCGACCTTCGCGGGACCGGCCCTGGCCATCACCGGGATGCCCGACGGGTCGGCCCAGGTCCTCGCGATCGGGCTCGACGGGATCGTCTACCACCAGCTGCGGCGGGCGGACGGCTCCTGGACCGGCTTCCGGCCGCCGCGGGGCGTCACCACGCCCACGATGGGGGCGAGCGCCATCGGCATCGCGGGGACGCCCGACGGCTCCGCCCAGGTGGTGGCGGTGGGCCTCGACGGACGGATCTGGCACAACATCAGGAAGCCGGACGGGTCCTGGACCCCGTTCGCGCAGATACCCGGCCCGAACGGGAGGGACGCCTTCCCGGCGGGGCAGGTCCGCATCACCGCCCTGCGCGACGGCTCCACGCACGTGACGGCCGTCAGCGCGGGCTAGGGCCTGTGCCGGGGCCGGGACCAGGGCGCGTCCGGGTCGGTCGACTCGGGCCGCAGGCCGAGCTCGTGGAGCTGGTTGACCGCCATCATCGCGGCGAACATCGCGTTCGGGTTGGCGCCGCCGGCCCCGAGTGCGGCGACGGCCTCCGCGTAGCCGGCGGTGAACTCGCTCGGCCGCACCCGCTCGCCCCGCCCGGCCAGCGCGAGGGCCGCCCCGCTCAGGGTGGCGGCCTGCTCCAGCAGCCCTTCCAGGTGCCGTGCCGCTTCGGCGGCGCGGCGCACGGTGAAGGTGTGGCCGTCGGTGAGGAGCGCCGCCTGTCCCTGCTCGAAGAGGAGGGCGGCGGCGCCGAGCGCGGTCTGGATCTTGAGCTGGTCGGCGTCGGCCATGGCGCCGCAGGGGCCGTTGCCCTCGTCGGAGAGGTGGAGGACGCCGGGGTCCCGCAGGTGGACGATCACGTGTCCGGCGCAGTGGCCCTGGCTGCGCAGCACCCGTACCGCGCCGTCGGCGAAGGTCCAGCCGGTGCACCGCAGCGAGCCGATCCGGATCGGCTCCGGCGCCAGCTCCTCGTAGGTACGGGTGGTCGCACCGAAGGGGCGCATCGGCTCGAAGAGCGACACCAGTCGGGCGGCGAGTGCGGGCGCGGGCTGCGGCAGCGCCCCGGCGATCCGCTGGAGGGACCACACCCAGTACGACAGCGGGTCGCGCATCTGGTCCAGGTCGGGGGCGGGGACGTAGTGCTCGACCGGCACGCCCAGCTCGTCCGCCAGGTCGTTGTTGCCGATGTGGTCGGGGTGACCGTGCGTGGTCAGCACCAGGGCCCGGGACCACGGCCCGACCCGGTCGGCGGCCTGCCGCAGCGCGGTGCGGAAGGTCGTCGTGACGCCGGTGTCGACCAGGACGAGGAGGTCGCCGACCCGGTGCACGACGGCGTTGGCGACGTCCGGCTGATCGTGTCCGACGTCCAGTTCCTGTCCGAGGACCAGCACGGTCCGTTCGTCGATCTCGATCACATCACCGAGCGCGGTCATCGATCCTCCCGCGGTCCCGCCGGGGCACGGCGTACGCTCCCCCGCCGACGAGCGTACGCCGCACCCCGCGGCGCCGCATCGTCACTCCTGCCGCAGGGTCGTGACCAGCTCGGGGGGCAGCCCGTGGGTGTCGTGGAGGTAGTGGAGGTCCTCCTGGGTGAGGGGCCCGCGGAACCGGGGGCGGGCGAGCACCTGTCGTCCGCGCTCCAGGAGGCGGCGGAACCGGTGCTCCTCCTCCAGCAGGATCCGTACCACCTCGCCCGGCCGCACGTCCTGCCGGAAGCGGTCCAGGGTGTGCCGGACCAGCTCGTCCGGCAGGTCCACGAGGCTGCGCGAGGGGTCGTCCCGCCACAGCAGGGTGAGCACCCGTCGCACCAGGCGCCGCAGGACGTAGCCCCGGCCGGTGTTGGCCGGGCGCACGCCGTCGCCGAGGACCACGACGGCCGAGCGCAGGTGGTCGCAGACCACGCGCAACGACGTCTCGTCCAGGGGCCACAGGGCCGGTACGAGGCGGCGCCAGGGGTCGAAGACGTCGCAGTCGAACACGGACGGCTTGCCCTGGAGCAGTGAGGCGAGCCGCTCCAGGCCGAGGCCGGTGTCCACGTTGCGCCGGGGCAGGGGCACGAGGGAGCCGTCGTCGAGCCGGCGGTGGCTCATCGTCACGTGGTTCCACACCTCGACCCAGCGGTCGTCGCGGGTGGGTGTCGACCGGGGCGGGCCGTCACCGCTCCACAGGAAGATCTCCGAGTCGGGCCCGCAGGGTCCGACGGGGCCGTTGGACCACCAGTTGTCCTCGACGGTCAGCTCGACGGGGACGCCGTGTTCCTGCCACAGCCGCAGGGAGGCGGTGTCCTGCCCGGTCCCGGTCCGCTCGTCGCCGGCGTGGACGGTGGCGTGGAGCCGGCCGGGATCGATGCCCAGTCCCTCGGTGAGGAACCCGTATCCCCAGTCGAGACTGACCGGGCCGTCGTAGTCGCCCAGCGACCAGGTGCCGAGCATCTCGAAGACCGTGAGGTGGGTGGGGTCGCCGACCTCCTCCAGGTCCGTGGTGCGCAGACAGCGCTGGAGGTTCACGAGCCGACGGCCCAGCGGGTGGGGGCGGCCCTCCAGGTACGGAGTGAGCGGGTGCATGCCGGAGGTAGTGAAGAGGACGGGGTCGCCCGGTGGTGGCAGGAGCGTCGAGCCGACGATGCGGCGGTGGCCGCGCTCCTCGAAGTACTCGACGAACGTGTCGGCCAGCTGGTCCGTACGGATGGTGCGCATGGGGTGACTCCTTCGCATGAAGCGGGAGAGGCACCGGAGAACGGGACCGTCCGGTCTCCGACCGGGGCGACGACACCACGGCACAGCCGACGGACCGTTGTCCGGTCGCCGGGGAGAGGAAGGGAATGCGTCAGGCGGCGGCAACCGGCGAGCTGGTCGCTCGCGCGGTCGCGGTGATGCTGAGGCCGTTGACGTTCATGTCGCCCACCCTAACGCGGCTCCACCACGGAGCCGCAGCCATTTTCCCCCTCCCGGCGCCCGGGAGCACACCTCATGGGTCCGGCCGCGTATGAGGTTCGCCGGTGGTCGGCGGGCTTTTCGGTTCTCAGGCCGCGGGCGTCGGGGTCGCCGATTCGGCAGCGCGGCGGTATTCGGCGTTGATGCGCTGGGCTTCCTCGAGCTGGTCCTCGAGGATGACGATGCGGCAGGCGGCCTCGACCGGGGTGCCCTGGTCTACGAGTTCCCGGGCTCGGGCGGCGATGCGCAGCTGGTAGCGGGAGTAGCGGCGGTGTCCGCCCTCGGAGCGGAGGGGGGTGATGAGTCGGGCTTCGCCGATGGCGCGGAGGAAGCCCGGGGTGGTGCCGAGCATCTCGGCGGCCCGGCCCATCGTGTAGGCGGGGTAGT
Source organism: Streptomyces sp. Sge12 (assembly GCF_002080455.1). Classification (NCBI taxonomy): domain Bacteria; kingdom Bacillati; phylum Actinomycetota; class Actinomycetes; order Kitasatosporales; family Streptomycetaceae; genus Streptomyces; species Streptomyces sp. Sge12. Next base: position 7,455,137 of record NZ_CP020555.1, on the reverse strand, counting down.
CGTCGTCATCGAGACGACCGAACGAGTCGTCCGCTGTCATTGCACCTCTCTCGTGGAACGCATGGAGGGGCCCTGGTGCCGTACGGCACCAGGGCCCCGAAGGAACTACTACACCATCTGCCGACCCTGATCGTGCGTCGGCCTTCTGTGTCCGCGGACCCGACCGGAATGCTGTCGGGGGCGCGGGGATCGCGGTTGCTTGACCGGAGACCACCTCACTATCGATGTCCTGCGGTACCCGGACTCGAAAATCCGTCCGGGCGATCCTGATGGTGCTCGGCCCCTCCGTTCTTCCCTCGGTGATCAACTATCTATCCAACCGGAACTGCGTACTGCTGTACCGCTGGTGGCCTCTCGTAGCGCCACTTCGGCAGCCAGCCCCGTCGCCCAACCTGCGTCTGCTCTGGCTTGGAACCCCACTGCCGAACCTCCCGGTGCGCGCGCCCGCAGCCGACGCCTTCACCGAGGTACTGCTCCACTCACTTCACTGCTGGGTACTGCTTGCGGCGGCCCCTGATCACTGCGGGCCACCCGGTCCGGTCGTCAGTCCCGTCGCCGTCCTGCAACCGCTCTGGCTTCGGAACTCCACCACCGAACCGTCCTGCGCACTGCAACTACGTACTACTGCCTGGCAGTTCATCTCTGCCGGGCCCTGCGGTCTCTCTGGCTACGAGAGAAACCATAACGGCCACACCGTCCAATGTCTACTCCGGCCAACATAGATTTTCGTGTGCGTGTCGCTGAGGTAATCGAACAGGTCCGGGCAAGCCCGTTGCGGTCGCCCTGTTTACGAGGACGTGCAGCGGCCATACGGGGTTCGTAAGGCGTTTCCACCCAAGAGGGAGTGATCAGCTGTGTCTGGTGAGCAGAAGGCCGAGGCGAAGACCGAGCAGGCCAAGGGCAAGCTCAAGGAGACCGCGGGCCGCCTGACGGGCAACGAGCGGCTGACCGCCGAGGGCCGCGCGGAACAGGCCACCGGGGACGCCCGCCAGGCCAAGGAGAAGGTCAAGGACGTCTTCAAGCACTGATCGGCACAGGTCGGCACAGGTCGAGACGGGTCGGGGCCGGAACCGCGCGAGCGGTTCCGGCCCCGACCCGTGTCCGCGCTCCGGCCCGGGTCAGGCGGCAGCAGGCTCAGGCCGGCGCAGTTCTGCCTGGCCGAAGAGGAGGGCGTAGCCGCCGGGGAGCCGGCGCAGGATGCGGGCGAGGAGGTCCGGTCCGGCGAGGCGGGCGACGACGGCAAGGACGGCGCCGGTGTCCCACCGTGCGACGGCCGGGGTGGCGCCGGTTCGTTCGGCCAGGTCCTTGACGAAGCCCCAGCCGGTGAGGTGTTCGGCGGTGGGGACCTGGGCGGTCAGGGCGAGGGCGGCCTCGACGGGCAGGCACTGGGCGAGCTCGACGCGTTCGTCGCCCGCGAGCTGGCGGCCGAGGGCGGCCAGGACGTGGTGGACGGCTTCCGCGGCACGTTCGCGGGTGGGGTAGGCGCCTTCGTAGCGCACGCGTTCCAGCATCCGGTCGAAGGTCATGGCGGGGGTGGACCGGTTCGGTCGAGGCTGGTCGTACATGGCTGCGGTTTGCCTTTCTGTGCGAGGGACCCGGCTCCGGCCGGCGCGGGTCAGGTGGGCTGGGGGTGACCGAAGAGGAGGTCGTAGCCGTGCGGGAGCTGGAGCAGGACCTCGCGGGTGAGGACATCGCCCGCGGCGGCCGCCACGGTGGAGAGCACGGCTCCGATGTCCCACAGCGCGGTCGTCTCGGTGGCGCCCTCGATCCAGGCCGCGGTCGCACGGACGAACCGCTCCGGCGAGAGCGGCTCCGCGGCCTGCAAGGGGTTGAGGAGGATCAGGGCGTACGTCTCGGGAAGCCGCGCGGCGAGCTGCGCCCGTACGCCGCCGACCAGGTGAGCGCCCAGCAGGGCCAGGACGACACGGGCAACGCGGTCGGCCTCGTGCGGGGTTTCGTACTCGCCGCGCTCCTGGACGTGGGCCAGGAACGACTCCCTGCGCATCGACATCACATCACCTCCGGAGCAGGTGAGGAGGGAGAGGGGTGCGGAGGGGCGGGGCGCGCCGGAGGGGGGATTCGACTCCCCCGCCCCTCCGTGGCCGGCTGATGCCGGAGGACTCAGCCGGAGATCTGCTTGCGGCCGTCGGCGCTGCCGATGCTGATCTTGCGGGGCTTGGCGCGCTCGGCGATCGGGATGCGCAGGGTCAGGACACCCGCGTCGTAGTCGGCCTGGATGCGCTCGGTGTCGAGGGTGTCGGCCAGCATGATCTGGCGGGAGAAGACACCGAGGGGCCGCTCGGAGAGGTCCATCTGCACTCCCTCGGGCCGGCCGGTCGGTCGGCGCTCGGCCTTCACCGTCAGCATGTTCCGCTCGACGTCGATGTCGATCGCCTCCGGGCTCACGCCGGGAAGGTCGAAGGCGATCACGTACTCCTCGCCCTCGCGGTAGGCGTCCATCGGCATCACGGACGGCTTCGACCACGTGCCGGACGTACCCGACAGCTGCTGGACGATCCGGTCCATCTCGCGGAACGGGTCAGTGCGCATCAACATCGCGAAACACCTCCAGTTGGTTCAGGCAGAGACTGCCAATGCGCTTCAACGTGCATCCGTTGTAACATGTCATCGGAACGATGACAAGCAAGGAGTCATCTGGAGGATGACAAGAAGACGGAGAGTCCCATGAACGATGCCGCCCCGACGGCCGCACCTGTCTCCTTCGCTGCCGCTGCAGCGGCACTGGAGGCCATCAACCAGTCCGTGAAGGACGCCCGGCAATCCCCTGAGCGAGCACCGGGGACGGCAGCGCCGCTCGCGACCGGTTCCGGCCCGCACCCGGCCCTGGCCGCACTTCTGATGCTGCGCGAGGTCCGCGAGGAGCTGGCGGGCTGGGAGAGCGGGCTGATCGAAACCGCCCGCGGCGAGGGCGCGAGCTGGGCGGACCTCGCCGGACCCCTCGGAGTCGCAAGCCGCCAGGCCGCCGAACGCCGCTACCTGCGCCTGCGCCCCGGAACCCCCGGAAGCACCGGCGAAGAACGCGTTCAGGCCACCCGCGACACCCGCGCCGCAGACCGAACCGTCACCGCCTGGGCCCGCGACAACGCAGCCGACCTACGCCGCCTCGCCGGCCGGATCACCTCCCTCGCCGACCTCCCCGCCAGTGCCCAGGGCGCCGTCAGCGACCTGAACCGGGCCCTCGCCGACAACGACGCGGCCCGCCTCCTCCAGCCCCTGGCCGACACCCGGCCCCACCTGCGCCCCGAGGACTCGGCCCTCGCCGATCACATCGACGCCCTGGCCCGGCACACCGACCGGCTCCGCCAGGACAGCCACGACCAGCGCACCGCCTGACCCGCCGCGGGCTCGTTCGCCAAGATCCGAAAGAGGCGGCCTAGTGCTGGGGCAGGTGGGTCCTGGCGTCCTCGTACGTCCCCTCGCCGGGTGCGGCGGCCAGGGCGTAGAAGAGGTTCAGCACACCGGTCCGGAAGGTCTCGGCGGACACCAGCTCCAGCGGCACCGGCGGCGCGTCCTCGTCGAACAGGCGCAGGCCGCTCCGCACGGCGACGGGGTGCAGGAGGAGGTTCAACTCGTCGAGGAGCCCGGCCGCCACCAGTCGGCGTACGACGGAGACCGAGCCGCTGATCCAGACGGGTGTCCCCGTGTCCGGTTCGTTCTTCAGAGCGGTGACGGCCTCGGTGAGTTCGCCGGTGAGCTGTTCGGAATTGCGCCAGGTCAGGTCGAGCCGGCTGTGCGACACGACGATCTTGCGGGCGTCACCGAGCACCTTGGCGAAGGGGGCGTCCTCGCCGCCCGCCGCTTCCCGGTCCGGCCAGGCGCCCGCGAAGCTGTCGTAGGTCCTGCGCCCGAGCAGCAGGGTGTCGGCCCGGCCGAGGGTCGCGTCGACGGCCGCCCCCATCTCCTCGTTGAAGTAGGGGAAGTGCCACTGGTCGGGGGCCTCGACGACACCGTCGAGCGAGATGAACAGCTGTGCCTTGATCTTCCTCATGCCGGTCTCCGGGAACTGGTGGTCGGTCCGTCCGGGTACGGCCCCATCCAAGGGCACCGGGCAGTCGGACGCCGCGCGACTTTCCGGTCGCGCCGCCCCGGGGGCGTTCGCGCGGATGCCGGGTGGGATCCTGGGCGGATGCTTCGGATATCCGCCGCACTGGCGGCCGCACGGTGGCCGACGGCCGCGTCCGGGGAGACCGACTGGCTGCGGGAGCTGACCGGCGGGCACGGGCTCACCGGTTTCATGCCCCCGGGACTGCCCGACGCGGCGTGGGTGCTCCACGCCATGTACGAACACGAGGTCGGGCCGACCGGTATGTCGTACGTCGACTACCGGCGGGCCGTGCTCAACGGGGGCGGGCCCGAGCTCGTCCCGGGTCTGGATCCCGCGGAGGTGTTCGCGGGCACGGCCGGCGAGCACCCCGGACCCCGCTGGCACCGGTTGCGCTGGGCGGAACTCGCGCGGCGCACCGGTGATCCGGTGACGCCCGAGGGGCGCATGCCGTCGCCCCACTCCTGCTTCCCCTCGATCAGTCCGGGTGCCTGGCCGGTCGGCCTGCACGCGCCGTCCGAGGGGCGGCTGGACCGTGCCGACTGGAACCGGCTGGTCGACGTCCTGGTCGAGCACAGCCCGCAGGGGCCGGACACCCGCTGCCTCGCCTACTACACCCCGCTGGTGCTCGGAGCCGAGGAATTCGACAACCTGCGGGTGCGGGCCGGCCGGCTCGGGGACGCCAAGGCCCTGTACGACCATCCCGAAGCGGAGGTCAGCCCGTCCAACCTCTGGGCGCAGGACCGGTCCTGGGTGCTCTGCACGGACTACGACCTGTGGGCCACCAGGGTCTGCGGCCCCGTTGCGCTGGTCGAGGCGCTCCTCCGCGATCCGGAGGTGGAGGCCCTGCGTACGGGCGGGGCCGGTTGATCCCGGCCCCGGAGGAGGTGCGGTCTCATCCTGTGGGGCTGCCGGCGGCGGGGGCTCCGGGTACCGCGGCGAGCGCGAACGCGTGGCCGGCCGGGTCGGCGTAGCGGCGCACGACGGTCCGGCTGCCCGACAGGCTGCCGTCGTCCTCGGCGGCCACCGGGCGGGCCCCGAGGGCCACGGCCTCGCGCTCGGCCTCGTCGAGGGAGCGCTCCTCCACGAGGATGCACAAGTGGGCCTGTTGGGAACCCTCCGGGAGCGGCCAGCTCGGCGGGACATGGCCCGGGTCGCGGCGGATTCCGACCACCACGCCGGTGCGGCCGGTGACGAGCAGGAGCTGCCCGTCGCCGGGGGCCGGGCCGGTCGTGGCACCGAGCAGCTCGGCGTAGAACCGTGCCAGCAGCTCGGGCTCGGCGCTGTCGAGGACGAGGACGGTTGTCTTGGGTACGCTCATGCACCTCGTTTGCCCTGTGTCGGCACCCGTACACGGTGTGTGCCCGCGGGCGCGGGCCGGACGGCGACGGGCTGCGGGCCCGCCGCACCGAGGTGTGGCGGGCCCGCAGCCGCGTTCACCCGCGAGTCCGGTGGACTCGCCGGTGCGGGATCAGATCCGGTCGTCCTTGTCGCGCAGGGAATCCTGGACGCCGCGGGCTCGCTTCTCGGCTTCGGTCATGGCTTCCTTCGCCTTGCCCTTCGCCTGGTCCGTCTTGCCCTCGGCCTTCATCCGGTCGTTGCCGGTGACCTTGCCGACGGCCTCCTTGGCCTTGCCCTTGGCCTGGTCCATCTTTCCCTTGTCAGCCATGTGAACTCCTTGTTGGGGAAACCCTGACGAGGACAAATTAGGCGAAGTCAGACCATCTCGCTCGGCGAGGTGCTCGGAAGCGGCGCGGGAACAGAAGCCTGCGGCTCTGGGCCTTCCGGCTGAACGCGCCGCGCCCTACGCCTGATCCCCCCTGCTGACCGAGGCGTACACGGCCCTGGCCTCGCTGCCCAGGCGTGGCCCTGCGAGCCAGGTGGACCCGGCCGGACCGATGGAGGTGTTGCTGACCAGGGCGGAGCTGCCGTCGGGGCGCCGCGCGAACCAGCCGCCACCCGAGGAGCCGCCCGTCATCGTGCACCCGATGCGGTACAAGGAGGGCCGGTCGGGCCGCAGGGACAGCCGTCCGGGGCGGTCCTGGCAGGTGAACATCCGCTCCCCGTCGAAGGGGTCGGCAGCCGGGTAGCCCCAGGCCTTCATCGCCGCGATCTCGGCCGTGGGCGGGGCGTCGAACCAGACCGGAACGGCCACCCCGGCCGTCTGCTGGAGGGAGGCGCGGGTGTCCTTGCGGGCCACGCGCAGCACCGCGAAGTCGCCGGACGAACCGCCACCGCCGGTGGAGGCGCCCTCGGCGATCCACTCCTCGGAGGTCGCCGCCCGGTCGGCCCACCAGGTGCCCAGCGGCGCGACCTCGGCCGTGCGGCGCGACCCGCCGGCCAGACCCCGGTCGTTGTAGGAGGGCACGAAGACGATGTTGCGGTGCCAGGTGCCCCCCTTGCCGCCGTGGACGCAGTGGGCCGCCGTCCACACCAGGCTGGAGCGGCCCGGCCGGGCCGGGTCCTCGACGGCGGTCCCGGAGCAGACGCTCGGACCGTCGGGCCCGTCGAAGAAGACCTTGCCCACCGCGGGAGCGCTCGCCCGGTACGGGGCCCGTTCGGGCCGGGCCGGCAGGGGTGGCGGCTCGGGGTCGGTCTCCCCCAGGTCGGCGCCCAGCCCGTCCACGACGGAACGGTCGGACGCATTGGCGTCGGCCATGCGCTCCGGGGTCCACAGACCGGGGATGACCGGGTTGGTGAAGCCGGGTACGGCCCGGCGGAGCGAGGAGCCGGCCTGCACGGAGCAGGCGGTCGCGCCACCGAGGACGGCCAGGACGGTGAGCAGGACGACCAGGACGCCCGGACGTTCGGCGCCCCAGGGGCGACCGGAGTGCGCACTCATGATGGCGATCAGCCCCCGGAGCGGGCGGACTTCGGGGCGGGGAGCCCGGCGGTCGCCCGCGGGAGCACGCCGGCGGTCGTGCGAGCGGCGAGGGACGCGGCTCGGGTACGGGTACGGATACGCGTACGGAACATCGGAATCCCCTTGGTGCTTCGGTACGTTCGGCCGCCCGCAGAGCTGCGGAACGAAGGACATCCCCGAACACGTCTCCCCGCCCCGTCGGGTTCGGCCGTGCGGCTGTTTTGGCATCTCGGTGATGAATCCGGGGTGCGGGCGGCGCCGGCGTCCCGCTGTCCGGGTGCCTCGGCGGACAGCGCCGACGGGCGACGGCAGGGGTGCGGTGCCAGGCTGAGGTCGTCCCGGCCCCCAGAAAGGCAGCGCCATGATCACCACGGAATCCGCCCCCGGCTCCCCCTGTTGGCTCGACCTCGGCACGCCCGATGTCCGCTCCGCCGCGGCCTTCTACGGCACCGTGCTCGGTTGGGAGTACGAGGCCATGGAGGGGGAGCCGGACATGGAGGGCGGCATGTTCCGCAAGGACGGGAAGATCGTCGCCGGGCTCGGCAGGCTCACCGAGGAGGGCGCGCGCTCGGCCTGGATGATCTATTACACCGTCACCGACGCGGACGCCACGACCCGGGCGGTGGAGCGCGCGGGGGGCACGGTGCGGGTGGCTCCCCGGGATCTCGACGAGTGGGGCCGGATGGCGCAGTACACCGACCCGCTGGGTGGAGAGTTCGCCGCCTGGCAGCCGGGCAAGGACACCGGCGTCGAGCTGGTGGACGAGCCCGGCTCCCTGTCGTGGACCGAGCTGTACACGACGGACGCGGCGGCGGCAAAGGAGTTCTACGGCGGCGTGTTCGGCTGGCAGTACGGCGAGATGGAGATGCCCGGCGGCGAGGGCACCTACACCCTCATCACCCCGGCCGGGCTCCCGGAGGAGCGCATGCACGGCGGCCTCATGGAGCTGCCCGCGGAGCAGCTGGCCCTCACGGGCGGACGGCCGTACTGGCATCCCGTCTTCGCCGTCACCGACTGCGACGCCGCGGTGGACCGGGTCACCTCGAACGGCGGCAGCGTGCAGATGGGTCCGGTGGACGCGGAGGGGGTGGGCCGGCTCGCCGTCTGCCTCGACCCGGCGAACGCCGACTTCGTGCTCCTCGCCCCGGCCCGCGGCTGGGCGGGGACGGCGCGAGGGAGGACGGCGCGAGCGGGTCACGGCCCGGGGCCCGGGCCGTGACCCGCTCGTGCGGGGGCGTTCGGAACGCGAAGGGGCCGGCGACCGCTCGGCTCGGGCTCAGGAGTTGCGGCTCTCGGCTTCGGCGTTGGCCATCGCTTCGGCTTCGCTTTCGACCATGGCTATGGCGACGCCGAACGCCTGGGCGATGTGGCCCGCGGCCGACATGACGCGCGCCGTGCCCACGACGGGCGCGATCGCGACGAGCACGTCCTGGAGCTGTTCGACGGTGAAGTCGGCCTTCACCGCGGGGCTGATGTGGGCCAGGTAGGAGATGGCCGGTGCGTCCATGGCGACGAGGGCGGCGATGCGGGTGGTGATGAGCGTCTTCTCGTCCATGCCGCAGTGCTCGACGGAGTCCATGGTCATTGCGGCGAGCGTGTCGAGAACGGGAGCGTCAGACCTGGTGGCCATGGCGGAACCGCCTTTCGGTGCTGAACTGGGCCGGGCCCGTCGCCCCTGGCCCCCCGAGCAGGGGCGCGTGGGTGGGTGGGGTTGCCGTTTCAGCGTAGGCGTCACCCGCAGGCCGCGCCCGTTGGGCCGTCCGGGTGAGCGGCCGTGGTGGGAGCGGTGCCGGCGGCCGGTTCCGCCCGACCGGACAGCTCGCGTTCGGCGACCGCCCGGAAGTCGTGCGGCGGGCGGCCGGTGAGGCGCAGGACCGTATCGGTGGTGCGGTCCTCGGCCCCTTCGGCGATGGCCCGGTCCATCCCGGCCAGCATCGCGGCGAACTCCGGCGGGATGACCGCGGCCAGGCGCTCGCACATGGCCTCGTAGGTCAGCGGGCGGTGGACCACCGGCCGGCCGGTGACGTCCGTGAGGATCGCGGCGATGTCGTCGTGGCTGAGCGCTTGCGGCCCGGTGAGGACCAGGTCGGCGTCGGGGGCCCGGTCGTCGGTCAGGGCCCGTACGGCGACGGCGGCGATGTCGTCGGCGTCGACGAATCCGACCCGGCCCGACCCGGCCGCGGTCAGGATCTCCCCGTCGGTACGGATGCTGTCGGCATGGGCGTGGGTACCGGTGAAGTTCTGCATGAACCAGGAGGGGCGCAGGACCGCCCACTCGTCGAACAGACCGGGCAGGGCCCGGTGGACCTGCCCGACCGCCGGGCCGCCCTCGGCGATGGCCGAGGAGCTCAGGAGTACGGCGCGGCGCACGCCCGCGGCGCGCGCCCGGTCGAGGAAGGGCAGCATGACCGCGGCCGGGTCCGGGTCGCCGATGGGCGGTACGAGGTAGACGCGGTCGGCCCCGGTCACGGCGGCGTCGAAGCCGGCGGGGTCGTACCAGTCGAAGCGGACCGGTTCGGCGCCCGGGAGCGGGGTCGCGCCCCGGCTGGCGGCCCGGACGCGGTGGCCTGCGGCGATCAGCCGGTCGGCGGTGCGGCGGCCGGTGGTGCCGGTGGCGCCGATGACCAGGGTGGCTCCGGCGGGGTCGATCGTGCTCATCGGGCGCTGCTCCTCGCGGGATCCGGAGTGAAGTCCGTGCCGGGCTCCTGGACGGCCAGGGGGTTCCAGTAGTCGCGGTAGGAGGTGAACCGCCCGTCCTCGACCGTCACGACGGCGATGTAGGTCATGTCGAAGGGGCCACCGGTCGCGACCACGCGGCCCACTGCGCGCATCTCGACCACGACGGTCCGCGGGTCGGTGGTCTCGTGGATCCGCAGGTCGGGGAAGTCGTGCAGGTCGATGTGGTCGGGGTAGTTCCGCATGTAGGCGGCGACGGCCTCCCTCCCCTCCAGCCGGCCGGGCCAACCCGGTGGGGCGAAGGGGAACTCCATGGTTCCGTGCTCGGACCACAGGCCGACCCAGGAGGCGATGTCCTTGTCCAGGAGCAGGCGCAGGCTGTGCCGGTACAGGTCCGGGGGTGAGAGGGGTGGGGTGGTTGCGGGCATGGCGGCTCTCCGTCCACTACGATACGGACCAGTGGTCCGCTTCTCTCCCCGAAGATACGGACCGCGAGTCCGTATCGCAACCGGAGGGACAGTCCCATGACCGCCGAACGCAAGCCGCGCAAGGACGCGGTCCGCAACCGGGCGGCCGTCTTCGCCGCCGCCGACGCCCTCTTCGCCCAGTGCGGGAGCCCCGAAGAGGTGACCATGGCCGACATCGCGACCGCGGCCGGCGTCGGCAAAGCGACGCTCTTTCGCGCCTTCGGCGACCGCACCGGGCTGATCCGCGCCCTGTACGAGGCGCGGCTCGCCCCGGTCCGGGCGGCGATCGAGGAGGGCCCGGAGCCACTGGGCCCGGCCACACCACCGCTCGAACGCGTGCCGGCCCTGCTCGACGCCGTCCTGTGCTTCAAGCTCGACAACCGCCACCTCGCGCTGGCACTGGAGGGAAGCGGTGCGGACAGCCCGTATCGGGCGGACCACTACGACCAGTGGCACGCCTTGGTCCGGGACCTGCTGCGGCGCCTCCCCGGTCCGCCCGACAGCGACTTCACCGCCCACGCGCTGCTCGCTGCCACCCGGGCCGACCTGGTCGCGTACCTGGCCGGGGACAAGGGCGTACCCCGCGAGGAGCTCAGGGCGCACTTGGCGGACTTCACCGCCGCGGTGCTCGGCGCCCGGGCCCGGCGAGAAGCCGCCGCCGCGGACTGACCGCGGTCCGGCGACAGATCAGACGGCCCCCGGAGCCGCTGCCGTCACCGGGAGCGGGGCCGGGGTGCGCAGCATCCTCGCGCAGCGGTGGAGTTCCGCGGCGAGCGTCTCGCAGCGGCGCAGCAGGGACGCGTCCGGTGCGGGCGCGCCGTGCGGTCCCGGGGCGAAGTCGGCGGGACAGGCCGCGATCTGGGTCGGGGCCACCCAGCCCCCGAGCGCCCTGGCCACCGTACGCAGGTGTTCGCACACCACGCTGCCGGTGCGCGGGCCGGAGCCGTGGGCGAGCAGTCCGACCGCCGTGTCGGCCAGCCAGTCGCCCGGTACCCCGTCCAGCGCGAGCTTGAGCAGGCCCGAGTAGCTGCCGTGGTGAACGGGGCTGGCCAGGACGACGGCGTCGTAGCTGCGCGGCACGTCCCGAAGGCGCGGGCCCGAGGGCTCCGCCAGTTCCAGCAGGGTCACTGTGGCGCCCCGGGCGAGCAGGGCATCGCCCGCCAGCGCGGCCAGGGCGCTGGTTCCGGAGCCCGCCCGGGGGCTTCCGCTGATCAGCAGGGCGTGCACGGCCGGCCGTCCTTTCCGGGGTCCGTTCCTTGGCTCATGCGGCGTCGATCAACGTCCACGGCACGGTGCGGCCGAGCGCCTGCCGGGGCTTGCTGCGCGCCCAGTGCAGCACCGAGGCCGCCATCACCCCGCCGGGATCGGCGACTTTGCGGGTGGGTTCGAAGGGCTCGCCCATGCTGGTGTAGCTCTGGAACATCGCGAGCAGCTTCACGGCCTCCTGCTGGACGGGAGAGAGCCATTGCGCCGCCAGCGGCAGGAAGAAGCGGTTCCAGCTGTCGGTGGACACGGTCGGCGGCTGCGCGATCGGGTCGACGCCGTGCTCGGCCCGGAAGGCGTTGAGGGTGTCGCACGTGATGCGGACCAGGTCGCTCAGGCGCATGCTGTCCTGTCCCGCCGCGATCACCTCGGTGAGCGGCGAGGCGGGCGGGGCGCCGAGGGCGGCGCCCGCGATCACTTCGGCGACCTCGTCGACGGGGCTGATCTCGGCGTAGCCGTCCGGGTCCCCGACGACGACCGCCGCGAGGCCGGAGACGAGGGCCGGGAAGAGGCTGTAGGGGCCGGAGAAACGGCCGATGCGGCCGTCTTCGCGACGGCCCAGGACCAGCGGCGGGCGGACGATGGTCGCCGGTCCCCGGTGGTCGGTGGCCACGATCTCCTCGCAGACGGACTTCGACCACTCGTAGCCGTTGCGGTAGCCCTCGAACTCGGCTCCCCTGAGGTCCTCGGGGGCGCGTACTCCGCCGACGTAGGCGGTGGAGACGTGGACGACGTGGGTGTCCGGGCCGGCGAGCGCGAGCACCGCGCGCAGGGTCCGGATGTTGGCGTCGGTGGCCTCCTGGCGGCTCATGGTCCACCGGGTGGAGGCGGCGGTGTGCACGATGACGTCCCAGGGCCGCCCGGTGAGGGGGTCCGGGGCGGGCTCGGCGCCGATGTTCCAGAGCACGGGAGCGGGGCCGGTGTTGTCGGTGGTGCCGTTGTTGTCGGTCGTGCCGGTGGCGCCGGTGGCGACCGCACGGCGAGCGGTACGGACGAGGTCGCGGCCGGTGCGGCCGGCGGCTTCCGCCGCGAGGCGCTCGGCCACTTCGGTGCCTACGACGCCCTGGGCGCCGGTGACGAGGATGCGCATGGCAGGGAACTCCCGGTGTTCAGGTGGCGGGCTGCAGGACCAGGCAGGCGTTCTGTCCGCCGAAGCCGAAGGAGTTGGAGAGCACCGGGGCGCTGTCCACGCGGCGCGGGGCTCCTGAGACCACGTCGATCCGGTCGGACTCCGAGGCGGAGGTGAGGTTGGCGACCGGCGGCACGATCCGGCGCTGCGCACAGGCGAGGGCGATCGCGGCCTCCAGGGCCCCGGAGCCTCCGATGAGATGCCCGGTGACGCCCTTGACGGCGGTCACCGGCGGGGCCTGCCCGTTGAAGCACCGGTGGATCGCGGCGGCCTCGGCCCGGTCGTTGGCCTGGGTGGACGTGCCGTGCGCGCTGATCTGGCCGATGTCGGACGGCAGCAGTCCGGCGTCCGAGACCGCCGCGGCCATGCAGGCCGCCGCGACGGCGCCGTCCGTGTGCGGGGCCACGATGTGGTGGGCGTCGGAATTGGTGGCGTAGCCCGCGATCTCCCCGAGGATGGTGGCTCCGCGGAGCAGCGCGGACTCGCGCAGCTCCAGTACGAGCACGGCCGCGCCCTCGCCCATGACGAAGCCGTCGCGCGCGGCGTCGAAGGGGCGGCTCGCGCGGTGGGGGTCGTCGTTGCGGGTGGATAGGGCCTGCATCCGAGAGAAGCCGCTGAGCATGAAGGTGGTCACCGCCGAGTCGAACCCGCCGGCGACGGCGACGTCGAGCTCTCCGTACTGGATGCGGCGGGTGGCTTCGCCGATGGCCGTGGCGCCGCTGGCGCAGGCCGTGGAGTAGGTCACGCAGGAGCCCTGGAAGCCGTAGTGCATCGCCACGCGGGCGGCGGCGGAGTTGGCCATGGTCCGGGGTACGGAGTGCACGGGCATGGCCGTCGGGTTCGCGTCGTTGTCCCGGACCAGCGCCTCCATGGTGGGGAGGCCGCCGATGCCGGTCCCGAGGTGCACGCCCACCCGGGAGGGCGCCAGGTGGGGCAGATCGGCCTGGCGTACGGCGTCGGCCGCCGCGCACAGGGCCAGCTCGGTGGGCCGGTCGATCTGGCGGCGCTCGCGGCGGGTGAGGTAGGAGTCGATGTCGAAGTCGGGTACCCGGCAGGCGATGTGGACCGGTGAGCCGGTCTCGATCAGGTCCTTGTGGACCTCGGCGGTGGGCCGCGCCGCGAGGACGGTGTCCATGACCTCGTCGAGGGTGAGGCCGGCCGGGGACTTCACCCCGATGCCGGTGACGACCACGCGCGGGCGCGCGTCGGCCCGGCCGGGCCCGGCGGTGGGCTGGTGCCAGATCATGAGCGGCCCGCCCGGCGCTCGGCGAGGAGGGTGACGGCCTCGCCCACGGTGTCGGCCCGCATCAGGTCCTCGACCGAGATCTGCACGCCCAGCGCGCGTTCGAGCTGCGCGCCGATCGACATCATCTCCAGGCTGTCGATGCCGTATTCGGCCCGCAGGTCGGTGCTCGCCACGATGACGTCGGGCGTGGTCCCGAGGACGTCGGCGATGGTTTCGCGGACGAGGCCGAAGAGGTCGGCAGGTGTTTCGGTGGTGGGTTCGGTGGTGGGTTGGGTGGGGTTCATCTGCTTCCTCCGATGAGCTGAAGGGCGTGGTCGTGCGACGGGGCGGCGGCGGCCGTCAGCCGGGGAGGCCGGCCGGGGCGGCCGCGGCCAGGGCGGTGTCGAGGATGTCCAGTGCCTCGTCGAGCTCCGCCCCGGTGGTGACGAGCGGGGGCAGCAGCCGCACCGTGGTCGGGCGGCCCAGGCAGGGCGAGACCAGCAGGCCGTTGCCGGCCAGCGACACCACGGCCTCGCCGGCCGCCCCGGGGGTGGTGAACTCGATGCCCCACAGCAGCCCCCTGCCGTGATGGGCGCCCATCACCCGCGGGTGGCGCTCTGCCAGGGCGCGCAGGCCGTCGGCGAGCCGGGCCGACAGCATCCGTCCGTGCTCGGCGAGTTCCTCGATCGCCTCCAGGGCGGCGGGGAGCGCGGCGCAGCTCAGCGGGTGGCCGCCGAAAGTCGCCGAATGCAGGAACGGGTCCTGCGCCAGCGGGGCGTAGAGCTCGGTGCTGCACACCGCGGCGGAGAGCGGCACCACGCCGCCGCCGAGCGGCTTGCCCACGAGTACGGCGTCGACCGGCAGGCCGTCCGCGAGGGCGACCGAAGGCTCTCCGCAGCGGCGCAGCCCGCACTGGATCTCGTCCGCGATGGCGAAGGCGCCGTGGGAGTGCGCGTCCTCGCACCACTGGTGCAGGACCTCGGTCCGCAGCGGAACGGCGCCGTTCTCGCCCTGGACGGGTTCGAAGATCACGGCGGCCACCGGGGCCGCCTTCACCTGCGCCCGTACGGCGTACGGGTCCTCGGGGTCGATGTGGACCACGTCGATGACGGCGCCCCGCAGCCCGGCCCGGAACAGCGGGCTGTGCGTGAGGGAGAGGGCGCCCAGTGTCTTGCCGTGATAGCCGCCGGTCACCGCGAGCACCCGGTCCCGGCCCGTGGCGAGCCGGGCGAGTTTCACCGACACCTCGACGGCGTCGGCCCCGTTCAGGCCGAAGTAGACCTTCGGGAGCCGGCCGCCGAGGTACTCGGAGAGCCGGGCCGCGGCCCGGGCGGCCACCGGGTTGGCCAGGCTGCGCGTCGACGTGGGCATCACGTCGAGCTGCTCGGCCACGGCCGCCACCACGCCGGGGTGGCGGTGGCCGAGGAGGGCGACCGCGTACGAGCCGAAGTCGAGCGCGGTGCGGCCGTCGGAGAGGGTGACGCGGGAGCCGAGGGCGCCGGCCTCCACGGCTCCCTGGCCGGCGAACTTGCCGGTCAGCGCCAGCTTCGGGGACTGGTGGCGGCGGAGTTGTTCGAAGACCTCGCCCGCGGTGGGCGGGGCGGTCGTGGTCGGGGCTGCCACGGGGGACCTCCTGGAGAAGGGTGGGTGGGGAGGGGGCGGAGGTGCGCGCCGGACGCCTCAGCGGGCGGCGTCGCCGGTGAGCCGCAACTCCAGGGCGTGCAGCATCTGCTCGGCGTTCTCCCGCAGGGCGGTGGCGGCGACGGGGTTGAGCATGTCGGCGAGCAGCGGGATCCCTATCTCGAACTCGACGGTCAGGGAGACGTGGCTGCCGCCGTCGTCGGACGGGCGCACCGCCCAGTGGCCCACGAAATGGGCGAGGTCTCCGCTGACCTGGTGGAAGTCGAAGCGCCGGGCGGTGTGGTCGAGCCGTTCGGCCTCCACCCACTCGAGGACCGAGCCCTTGAGGTGGACGGACCAGGCCGTCGTGCGCTCGTCCGGGCCGGTGCGGTCGACGATCGTGACGGACTGGACGCTGTCCATGCAGGAGGCGTAGCTCTCGACGTCGATGACGGCGTTCCAGCTGTCCTCGGGGCGGGCGGCGATGGGGATCTCTACCTGGACGAGGGGCATGGGTGTGGTCTCTTTCCGGTGGTGAGCCGTACGGGGCTGGCGGGGAGCGTTCGGGGAGCGGGGCGGCGGGGCGTCAGGACCCGGGCATCAGGACCTGGGTGCGAGGGCCTGGGCGCGGGCCGCTTCCAGGGCGGGCGGCAGCAGCAGGCGCAGGATCGTGCGGGGCAGCCGGCCGGTGTGGTTGAGCGCGTAGCTCTGCTCGACCAGTTCGCAGCCGAACTCGCGCTTGGGCTCGTAGGCGGTCTGCGCGAACCGGATGTGGCGGCAGCCCCGGGCGATGGCCAGCTCGATCGCCGCGTAGTGGAGGTTGTGGTAGAGCCGCGCCCGGTGGGCCAGCCCGTAGTCCATGCCGATCCGGGCGCCGACGGCGCCCCGGCCGCGGAACAGGCAGTGCAGGTAGCCCACGAGGCGCTCGCCCTCGAAGCAGGCGACCAGCCGCTGTTCGGTACGGGCGCCCTCGCCGTCGCCGTCGCCCTGGCCCTCGCCGTCGCCGTAGCCGTCCTCGCCGCCTGCCTTGCTGTCGGACAGGGCCCGTACGAACGCCTCGTCGAGTACGTCGAGGGTCTGGTCGGCGCGGTCCATGACCTGCCGGTACAGCCCCATCATCTCGGGGACGAGGTGCCCGAACTCGTCGAGCACCTCCATACGCAGGTCCTCCTGCCGGTGGAACTTGCGTATCTTGTTGCGCGCGTTGCGCCGGGGCTTGGCCGGCAGCGATGCCAGGTACGACTCGAAGTCCGGCTGTCCCAGCGTGAGTTGGGTGTCGGGCAGCGAGGCGACGGTGAAGAAGCCCTGCTCGTCGAGGCCCGGTCGCAGCGCGTCGAGGCCGTCCGGCGCGAAGTCCTTGAAGACGACCGTGCCCAGCCGGTGCCCGCGGGCGAAGTCCATGACCTCCCGCACCAGCAGCCGGGCCGCCGCCGCGGGAAGCCGGCCCCGGCCCATGACGTGGCCCTGCCCGAGGAAGTTGCCGCAGAACAGCATCGGCACCCGCACGAGCCGGGGGAAGGCCCGGGCCACCGGCGCCATCAGGCGGCGTTCGCGCGGCCCCACGACCCGGTCGAGCCGCAGCCCGTGCACGGCGCTGAGGGGCAGGAGCGCGAAGGGCCGCCCGTCCTCGCGCACGAGCAGGTAGGCGTAGGCGTCCGGGCCGATCTCCGCGCGCTGCATGGCGGTGAACACGTCCCGGCCCCACATGGGGTCGTCGGCCGGGGCCAGTTCGTCCCACACCTGGCGGGGCAGGCCCTGGGCGCGCTCCAGCCGCTCCACCGTGTACGCCGGTTCTCGCTGCGACCCGCCGGCCGCGGCGACCGTGGCGGGGGCGGCGGGCGGGGCGGCGACCGTGGCCGGAGCGGCGGCCGGGGCCGGCCCGCGGTCAGCCGACACGGAGCGGCTCGCCGTCGAGCACCGCGCACAGCGGTTCGGCCATGCGCCCCCGCGACGGCGGGTGGAAGTTCAGGCCGGCGGCCGCGGAGGCCAGGTAGGCGCCCTCGTCGGAGCCGATGAACGACATGCCGCCGAGCGCCTCCAGGGCGGTCGCCGTGGTCCGCGCGATGGCGTCCTGGGCCGCGTAGCGGGCGGTGAGCGCGGCGACCAGCAGCGGCTCGCCCCACTGCGGGGACTCCCCCATCGTCCGGGCGACGGCCTCGACGGCGAGCATCGCCGCGTCGAGCTCGGTCACCAGCGTCGCACGCACCGCGGCGGGGGCGCGCCCGTGCCGCAGGACGCGTTCCACCAGGGCGCTCGCCGTGCCCAGGTATCCGGCGGTCATCAGCAGTTCGAACCAGAGGAAGCCCGCCACATTGAGCGAGTCCAGCACCGAATCGGCGGTGACCTCGGTGAGCACGACCATCTGCGGGTCGAGCGCGACGTTCTCGAGGACGACCTCCTCGCTCTCCGCGCCGGCCAGCACCGTACTGCGCCAGAAGGGCCGTACGGAGACCCCCGGGGTGTCGGCGGGAACGATGGCGACGCCGAGCCGTTCGGTGCCGGCCTCGTCCGTCATCACCACCGACGCCGTCAACAGGTCCATCGAACGGGCCAGGCTGCACGGCTTCTTGCTGCCGTTCAGCACCACCTCGCCGCCCCTGCGCACGGCTCGGATGCCGGGCTTCAGGATGGACTGGCCGGTGCGGCCCTCCGAGAACCCGGACGCGAGCAGCATCCGCTTGCCGACGATGGCCTCCAGGAGCATCCACTCGAAGCCCGCGCCGTTCTTGGCGGCTTCCACGAGGCTCGCCACGGAGAAGTGGTGCATGGTCGTGGCGACGGCCAGCGACGGGCAGCGTGCGCCCACCGCGCGTTGCAGACGCACGGCTTGCAGGGGGTCGGCGCCGATGCCGGTGTTCTGCCGCGGCACCAGCAGGGCCGCGCCGCCCGCCTCCCGGAAGGCTGCGACGGCCGGGCTGCCCGTCCGTTCCAGGTCGGCCAGCCGGTGCCGGGCCAGTTCGGCGTCGAGGCCGGGCAGCAGCGCCTCGAGCACCGCGCGTTCGGTGTCCAGAAAGGCCATGGTCAGTCCTTCGCCGTCGTCGTGGCGCCGACCGCGGCCCGCGTACGGGGCGCCCGGGGTCCGGCGGTCGTGGTCAGGGGGAGGTCCTCGTACATGCGCAGGCTGAAGGACTCGCGCCGTACGGGCGGCCCCGCCAGGGCGAGGTCGGGGAAGCGCGTGAAGAGGCGGCGGACGGCGATGGAGCCCTCCAGCCGGGCCAGGGCCGCGCCGAGGCAGTAGTGCGGGCCGGCGCTGAAGCTCAGCACCCTGCTCCCCGAGCGGTGCACGTCGAACCGGTGCGGGTCGGGGAACTGCGCCGGGTCGCGGTTGGCGGCGGCGAGCACGGTGGTGACGTTGGCCCCGGCCGGTACCGTGACGCCGCGGATCACGGTCGCCGCGGAGGCGATGCGCTCGGTCATCTGGACGGGCGTGTCCCAGCGCAGGGCCTCGTCGACCGCCTGCGCCGCGAGTTCGGGATCGGCGCTGACGGCGGCCCGTTGGTGGGGGTGGGTCAGCAGTGCGTGGGTGGCGATCCCCAGCATGGCGGCGGTCGTCTCGAAGCCTGCGACGAAGGTGAGCAGCAGGGTGTCGACGACCTCCTTCCGGGTGAGCCGCTCCTGCCCCTCGCCGGTCTCCAGCAGCACGGTGGCGAGGTCCTCACGGGGCTCGGCCAGCCGGAGCAGCAGCAAGTCCTCGAAGTACGTGCGCAGTTCGGTCACGGCGGAGTCGGCTCGGGCCCAGTCCTCCTGGGTGCGCACCGGTTCCAGCAGCCGGCTGGCGTCGCCGCCCAGCCGCTGGAAGCGCAGCCGGTCCTCGGCCGGGACCCCGATCAGCTCGCCGACGACCGCCACGGGCAGCGGATATCCGACCAGTTCCTGGAAGTTGGCGGCGGCGCCGTCCGCGGTGGCTTCAGCGAAGGCGTCGAGCAGGGAGTCGGTGAGCTGCTCGACCGCCTCGCTGAGCGCGGCGACCCGGCGGGGGGTGAAGCCGGCGCCGACGAGCCGGCGCAGCCGGGTGTGGTCGGGCTGGTTCGCGCGGAGCATCGAGGCGTAGAAGAAGTCGGCGGCGGGGTGTTCGCGCCAGTCCGGCAGGTTGTCCTCGCACCAGCCGAGGTCGGGGGTGCGGAAGGAGGTGTCGGTCAGCACCGCCTGGCAGTCGGCGTAGGTCGTCAGGAAGTAGGTGTCGAGGTCTTTGTCGTAGTAGACCGGTACGTTCTCACGGAGCGCCTCCAGCGCCGGAAAGGGGTTGTCCCGGCCTTCCGGCGTGAACAGCGAGAAGAGCAGAGCCTGGGGGTCCAAAGGGAGTCCTCAGCAGTTCGGCGTGTGCGGTCCCGGGGTACCGCGGCGGGCCCGGGCCGCCCCCGGCAGGAGGTCGATGGGGGAAAGGACGTCCGTGCCGGGGGCGGTGGCAGGAGCCTGTCACCGCCCTGCTCGCGTGGCCTCAACAGCGCATCAACGGCACGTCAACCGGCGCCGAGGCGCGCCTCGACGTCCGCCGCCTCCGGCATGCGCAGCTCGCGGAACAACTGGAGCGCCTGCCGGTGGTAGTACGCCGCCTGGCCCGGCCGGCCCTGGGCGCCGACCGCGTCCCCCAGCTGGATGAGCGCCCGCCCGAGCAGGTACGTGTCGCCGTGCAGGGTGGCCACGTCCCGTGCCTCGCTCGCATGGGCCACCGCTTCCTCGTGCCGGCCCAGCAGGTTGAAGGCCTCGGCGAGTCCGCCGAGGACCAGCGCCTCGCGGAAGGCCGAGCCCGTCGTACGCCACAGCCGCAGGCTGGTGCGCAGGCAGGCCAGGGCCTCCTGGCGGGCTCCGGTGTGGAGCAGGATCTGCCCGAGGGCGCGCAGCGCGTTGGCCTCGCCGGGGCCGTCGCCGCAGGACCGGGCCAGGGCGACGGCGGCGCGGCCCGACCGTACGGCCTCCTCGGCTTGTCCGCAGGCCAGTTGGGCCAGGCCCAGGTAGCCGAGGGTGACGGCCTCGCAGGCGGGGCTGTGCGGCTCCCGGCTGAGCGGCAGCGCCTCGGTGAGGTGGCGCAGGGCGGTGGGGAAGTCGCGGTGGGCGAGGGCGCAGCCGCCGAGGGCGTTGAGGGCGTGCGCGAGCAGCGGCCCCCGCTGCTCGCGGCGGAAGACGTCGGCCGCGGTGCGCAGGTGGGGCAGGGCCCGGGCCATGTCGAAGCGGATGGCGAAGGAGCCGCCGAGCAGCAGGTGGGCGATGCCGCCGGCCACCGCGTCGTCCGAGCGCTTCGCCGCGCTCCGCACGGCGCGGGCGGCCCGTTCCAGGTTCCGGGTGCCGGTGCTGTCGCGCCCCAGCGGGTCGCTGGCCAGCAGCAGGCGCGCGCAGACGGACGCCGGGACCTCGGGGAAGCCGGCCGCCTGCTCGATGAGCGCGAGCAGGTGCAGCCGTTCGTCGTAGAGCCAGGTGGTGGCATCGGCCGGGGAGCCGAACCGGCGGACGGGGTGCGGGCCTTGGGCGGGCTGCGGGCCGTGGGCGGGACGGAGGGCCGGTGGGGCCTCCCCTGCCGTCCGCGCCCGCGGGGTCGGCAGGTCGTCGGCGGGGAACGGGTCCCCCGCGGTCGAGGCCCGGTAGGCCTCGCGGGCCACGTCGGTGAAGGTCGTCAGCAACCGCAGCAGCGCGGCACCGCATGCGGCCGCGGGCAGCTCCTCGGCCCCGGAGGACCGGGCGAACAGCCGCAGCAGGTCGTGGTAGCGGTAGCGGCCCGGCGCGGGCGACCGGAGCAGACCGGCGTCGACGAGGTCCTCGCACAGGGCCTCGGCCCGGGCCCGGGGCCGGTCCAGCAGCGCGGCGGCGCTCAGCCCGCCCAGCTCCGGTACGTCGGGCAGGGCGAGCAGCCGGAACGCGCGCAGCTGTTCCGGGTCGAGCTGCGCGGTACCCAGCCGGAAGGTGGCGTCCACGGCGGCGCTGTCCCCGCTGAGCTCCGCCAGCCGGCGCCGCTCGTCCGCGAGCCGGCCGGCCGTCTCCGCCACCGGCAGGGCCGGGCAGGCGGCCATCCGGGCGGCGATGACCCTGATGGCGAGCGGGAGCCGGCCGCAGTCGGCGACCAGCGCCCGGGAGGCCGCTTCCTCCGCCCGCACGCGTTGCTCTCCGACGAGCCGGACCAGCAGGTCCAGCGCCACCGCGTCCGGGAGTTCCTCCAGGTGCACCAGGGTCGCGCCGCCCAGGCCGCCGAGGCCGGTGAGCCAGGTCCTGCTGGTCACGAGGAGGCCGCAGCCGGGCGCCGTGGGCAGCAGGTCGCGTACCTGGGGCAGGTCGCGGGCGTTGTCCAGGACGAGGAGCACGCGCCGGTCGGCGAGGAGCGATCGGTGCAGGGCGACGCGCTCGGCGGTCTCGGCGGGGAGCTGCGCCGGCGTCACGCCGAGGGCGCGCAGGAGGTCTCCCAGGACCTGGTGGGGATCGGCCGGCCGGGCGTCCATCCCGCGGAGGTCGACGAAGAACACGCCGTCGGGGAAGCTCGCGGCGACCTCGTGGGCGACGCGTACGGCCACGGCCGTCTTGCCGACTCCGCCCATCCCGCTGATCGCGCCGAGTGCCGCGACCGGGCCGCTCTCCAGGGCCTGCCGCAGTCGGGCGACTTCCGCGTCGCGGCCGACGAGGTCCGCCGTGTCGGGCGGCAGGCCCAGCGTCGGTGACATCAGGGCAGTGGGCGCGGGTACGGACACCGGTGCGGCGGCCGCCGGCGGGGTGGGGGCGGGCGCGGCAGCACGGCCGGCGCCCGAACGGGACTGCGGTGGCGGGGTCCCGGCGCTGCCCGAGCCGGTCACGGGGCCCGGAGCTCCGTCCTCGCCCGCACCCGCACCCGTATCGGGACCGGCCAGGATGAGCCGGCGTATCCGTTCGAGTCCGGCACCGGGTCCCGGACCGCCCGGCCCACCCGGACCGCCCGGCCCACCCGGACCGCCCGGCCCACCCGGACCGCCCGGACCGTCCGGCCCACCGGGGCCACCGGGGCCACCCGGACCGCGCAGGGCCTCGCGGGCCCGCGCGTGCACCTCCAGGGCCTCGGTCTGACGCCCCGTCTCGTACAGGGCGGACATCAGGAGTTCCTGGAGGCGTACCCGCTGCGGATGGGCCCGGGCCAGCACCCGCAGCTCCTCCACGGCCCGCGCGTCGCCCCCGAGCAGCAGTGCGACCTCCCATCGGGCCTCCAGCACCGCGAGCCGCCGCTCGACCAGTGCGCCGCGCTGGGCTGCGGCGAACGGGCCGGGCACCCCGGCCAGGGGTGCTCCGTCCCAGAGCGCCAGCGCGGAGTCGTACAGCGCGAGCGCGTCGGCGGGCCGCCCGGCGAGCACGGCGCGCGCGGCGCTGCCCGCCCGGCGGTCGAAGACCGTCAGGTCCAGGGCGTCCGGCGGCAGGTGCAGGGCGTAGCCGTTCGGGCGGGAGACCAGCACCCGCGCGGGGGTGCGCGGCGCCCGTCCCGGTTCGATCACGCGGCGCAGCGCGGTCACGTGGCCGCGCAGGGCCCCGGCTGCCGCAGCGGGCGCGGCATCGCCCCAGACGGCGTCGATGAGGGCCTGGGTGCTGCCCCTTCGGCCGTGGCGCAACAGCAGGGTGGTGAGCAGGGCCGCGGCCAGGGGCGGGCGGATGTCCCTCTCCCCGGCGGAGGAGCGCACGCGTACGGGTCCGAGCACCCGGAAGGAGAGGGCGGGCGGCGGTGCGGCGGGTGCGCGGTGGGCGGGTGGCACGGGCATGCTCCATCTGGGGTACGGGTACGGCGGCCTGTCGTCAGAGGTGGAAAAAGGGTGTCGGCCGGTCAGGAGGCCAGGCCCTCCCCCGTGCCGCGCGGGCGCCGCAACGACCGGCTGCCCAGGCTGGGGTCGGCTCCGTCGGGGGCGAAGAGCACCGCCGCGGGCCGTTCCCCGTCCGACCGCGGCCCCGGTCCGTCCCGCTGGACCGAGACGGCGAACTCGCGCAGCAGGCCGTGCACGTGGTAGCGGCCGGGGCGGGCGGACTCCAGCCAGCTGCGGTCCACGAGTTCCTCGCACAGGGCGCGAGCCTCGCCCGACGGCACGCCGAGGGCCAGGGCCACCGCCGTCGGCCCGAACTGCCCGTCCGGCTCCCGCAGCAGTGCCACCCGGGCGAACACCGGCCGCAGCGCCGCGGGCAGCCGCCCGTACTCCCGCCGGAACGCCTCGTGCACGCAGAGGTCCGCGATGCCCAGCGCGGTCAGCCGCTGCGGGCCGCGGAGGGCCGCCACCACGGAGGCGACCGCCCAGGACGGCCGGGTGGCGAGCCGCATCGCCACGATCCGCAGGGCCAGGGGCAGTCCGCCGCACCGGTCGGCCAGCTCGACGCAGGCCTCGGGCTCCGCCGCGACGCGCTCCGCGCCGATGGCCGTGCTCAGCCAGCTCAGCGCCTCGGCCCGTGAGAGCGCTCCCAGATGGGTGTGGCGCGCTCCGGCGAGACCGGAGAATCGTGCGGTACTGGTGATGAGTGCGGCGCAGCCCGGCCCGCCCGGCAGCAGTGCATCGACGGCGGCCGGGTCGGCAACGTTGTCGAGTACCACCAGGACGCGGGCCTCGGCCAGCTCCGACCGGTAGAGCGCGGCCCGGTCGGTCTGCCGCTCGGGAACGGGCCGGTCGGAGCCCCTGAGCGCACGGAGGAAGGACTCCAGGACCACCGCCGGATGCACCGCGCCACCGTCCGGGGCGCGCAGGTCGGCGTAGAGCTGGCCGTCGGGGAAATGGCCGCGCACCCGGTGGGCGGCGTGCACGGCGAGCGCGCTCTTGCCCACGCCGGTCGAGCCGGACACGACGACGACCGGTGCCGGACGGGCCCCGGCCGGTTCCCGGCCCGAAGCACCGGTCAGCTCGTCCGTCAGCTGCGCGAGCGCCTCGTCCCGGCCGGTGAAGTCGGCCAGATCGCGGGGTATTTGGGCAGGGCGCCGGAGACCGTCCGGCACGGGTTCCGGCCCGGCCGGCCCGCCCCGGCCCTGCCCGACCGGCCCGCCCTGCCCGGGCAGCCCGGCTCGCGCGGGCAGCACGATCCGTGCGGTCCCGGCGGTCGGTGCATCGCGCAGGACCTCGTGCGCAGGCTCCCCCGCGGCTCCGCCGCTCCCCGTGACGCCCGCCGTGCCGCCGCTCGTGATGCCCTCGGCGATCGCGGCCATCTCGTGGCCCGGGTCGATCCCGAACTCCGCCGCCAGCAGCCGCCTGGTCCGCTCGTGCACGGCCAGCGCCTCCCCGCCCTGACCGCTCAGTACGTACGCCCGCATGAGGAGGGAGCTCAGCCGCTCCCGCAGCGGGTGGCGCTCCGCCAGTGCGCGTAACTCCCCGAGCACCGCGATGTGTTCACCGAGTTCCACGTCCAGGGCGAGGCGCGTCTCCAGAGCGGCGAGCCGCTGGCCCTCCAGCCGGCTCCGCTCCGCCTCGACGCCGGGGCCGCCCAGCCCCGCCAGCGGTTCGTCCCCCCACAGCGCGAGGGCGGTGCGCAACAGGGTCCGCGCCTCCTCGGGACGGCGCGCCGCACGGGCCAGGTCGGCGGCGGCCACGTCCCGGCCGAACAGCCCGAGGTCCACCGCCTCCGCCGGCACCCGCAGGGCGTAGGCGCCGTGCTCGGAGACCAGTACGCGCGGGCCGCCGCCGGCACCGTCCGGTATCTCCAGCTCCTTGCGCAGCCGTGAGACGTACGTGCGCAGCGACCCCACGGCGCGGGCCGGCGGCCGGTCGCCCCAGATGTCGGCCACGAGCGAGTCGACGGGCGCGGGCCGGCCCTGCCGCACCAGCAGCAGGGCCAGCAGGGTCCGCTGCTGGCGCGAACCCAGTTCCAGCTCCTGTGGACCGCGCCAGGCCCGCAGTGGCCCGAGCAGGGTGAATCGCAGCGTTTTCGCCCCGGTGGTCATGTCGTGCCCCCATGCCTCGTACGTTCCGGCGAACACTCGGGGAGCTGTGCCGTGTCCGGCCGATGCGCCCGCCCCCGCCGCGCGAAAGCCCCCTGAACAGCAAGTTTCTCCCATGGCAGGGATACGGACGCCCGAGTTCGGCCATCGGCGCGTCGCGCGCGGGTCCCGGTGCGCGCGGGGAGCCCGGTCTCCCGTCCCTGATCCACGGCCGCGGCGACCGTACTCCTGCCGGGCCGGCCGGCGCGTCCCGCCGCGCCGCCGGGGCGTGGAGGCTGGCCGGATCCTTGCCCCACTCCCCCGCGTTACCGGGGGTACGCCCTCGCGGGGCTCGCCTGCCGGGCGGCAGCGGGCCCCGCCCCGATCGTCAGGCCGGCGTGGCCTCGTGCTGTCGGCGCACCATCTCCGCGATCCAGGCGGGCGCGAACGGGGAGGTGCAGCCCGGAGAGGTCGGGTAGTCCTTGAGCACTTCCAGGCGCTCGCCGATGTCGAGCGCCCGTGCGCGGTACTCGGCGTGCTCGATCCCGATCTGCGCCAGGCAGTGGTTCATCGCCCACTGCAGGCGCTCCGGCGCGTCCTTCATCTGCGCCTCGATGACGTCGAGCAGTCCGGTGAGGTCGAGGCCCTCGGGCTTCTTCGCGACGCGTTCGGTGGTCAGCGCCCAGCCGGCGCTCGCGACCACCGGGTCCGGATCGGGCATCCAGGCCCGGCGCAGCTCCTCGGCGTGCGGGTTCTTCTTCACCACGTAGTTCACGAGCCAGTCGTGCACCTTCGGGGTGCGCGCATCGCGCAGCATGGCGTCCAGCTCGTCCTGCCCGAACGCCTTCGGGCGGCAGATCAGCAGCGCCAGCAGCCGCGCCGCGCTGTCGCCCGTCTCCCAGAGCTCGCGCGCGAGATCCTGCTGCGTCTTCAGCCGCTTCGCGATCGCACGCAGCTTGCCGAGGTTCACACCGTGGTCGTCACCGTGCTTCTCGTTCACGGCGCGCGCCTTCGGGTCCTCGAGCGCGGCCAGCTCGGCCATCACCTCGGCCACCGTCGTCCCGGCCACTTCTGCCTCCCGTCCGTCACGTGCGGGATTCAGCCTATGACGGGGGCGGCCCGCTCCCCTATCCCAGCAGGCGGCGCTTCTGCTCGGCGAACTCCGCCTCGGTCAGTACACCCTGCTCCTTGAGGGTGCTGAGCTGCTTCAGCTGCTCGATCTTGGCGGTCATGTCGTCCGCCGGGGGCGCGGCGGCCGGCGGGGGCGGGGGCGGTGCTGCCGCAGCCTGCTGCTGCTCCTGCTGTTGTTGCTGCTGTTGTTGCTGCTGGGCGTCCTGCTGTGCCCACCGGCCGCCCTGGCGGCGGGACACGCGGTTGGACACCGCGGTCGCGGTGCCCGCGATGACAGCGGTGCGGGCGACCCCGCGAAGAAGTCCGGGCATGATGATCGTCTCCAGGCTCTGTGGGATTCACTGTCCGGCGGGCGGGTCCTCCAGGGCGTCCAGCGACGCCAGCAGGGCCTGCACGGGAATCCGTCCGGCGGCCACGAGCTGCGCTCCGCCGCGGCGCAGGGCGCGGGCGAAGGGCGCCGCCCAGGTGTTCTCGTACACGATGATCCCGGCGGAGTTCCCCGGTTCCAGGGCGCCGGCGGCGTCCTGGATGTCGCTGTGGTCGAGCAGGCCGGACGAAGCGCCCTCGAAGACGGAGAGGTCGACCTCGTCGCCGAGGTCCTGGAGTTCCACCGCCGTCACCGTGCCGTCCTCCTCCTTGCGGATGAAGACGAAGTCGAAGATGCGGATGATCCCCCGGTCTACGAGATCGACGAGGATCGGGAAGCCTTCGCCCGTCATCCGGTTGCCCGGGAACTCGACCACGATGTAATCGACGGGCCCCAGTTCGTCGATGTCGCCCAGATCGGCTCGCGCCTCGGTCTCGCTGCTCATGGCAGCTCCTGTCGAAGAGGGGAAGGTCTTCTCATTCCAGCACGCCGCCCGCACCCGCGCACGTCTGGCCCGGACCCGAGCCAGGGGCCACCGGCCACCGGCCCGCCGGCCCGTCGGCCCCGCCGGCCCGTCAGCTCGTCGGCCACCACTCACTCGGTGAGCTCGTAGATGCTCTGCCCGGTCAGCCACAGGCCGAGCAGCAGGCAGACGAACACGATGGCCTCGTCCTTGTGGCCGTCCATCCACGTCCGCATCCGCATCAGCCGGTCCTGGGCGGCCTCCGGCGAGAACACCATGTACAGCTCCGCCGCCAGCAGGCCGGAGCTGGCCAGCAGGCAGAATCCGAACAGCGCGAGGAAGGTGGTGGCCTGCGAGGTGTCCGCCTGGACGACCGTCGTCGCGGCCGCCGCGACCATGCCCCACGGCTGGAGCAGCACGGCCAGGCCCGCCGCGGCCCACGGCGAGCCGACGTCCATGCGGGAGGGCTTCGGGGTGGTGTCCCGGACGGCCTTCGCCTTCAGGCGGCGGTAGCGGCGCGCTCCGTAGATCACCAGCCACACCCCGATGGCCAGCTTGGCCGCGAGCGCCGCCGCTCCGGGCGGGGAACGCGGCGGCGGGGGCTGGCCGCCGGTCAGCACCAGCACGAGCGCGATCACCAGGACGAGATTGGCCAGCCAGGCCAGGATGAAGGCCAGCCCCTTCCACACCCCTCTCGGCGAGGACACCACGAGGATCAACGCCATCAAGGGCAGCGGATAGAGGGCGATGGCCAGTCCGATGAGCATGAGGTCGAGGACCATGGCGCCCCAATCGTGTGCCGCATTCGACCTTACGCACCACACCGGGCACCGACACCTTTTGCCCACCGAGATGCCGCCTCCGGCAGCGTCCACCAATCTGGACGCACACGAAGGAGAGCGCCATGACGACGACCCGGCATCCGCTGCTCGTGCCGCATGCCGTTGCGGGCCGCTGATGGCGTCGGACCGCAGGGCGAGGTGGCGCAGCCGTTCACGGGAGCTGGTCGCGTCCGCCAAGCGGCTCCAGGAACGGACCGAAGCCCGGTTCCCGGTGATCACCAATGTCACCGAGCGCATGCTCGTGGTGAACATCTTCGACTCCGCCACCCGGTTGGCCGCCCAGTGCTTCCTGACCGCCGTGCCGCTGCTCTTCGTCGTCGCCTCGTTCGCCCCCGCCTCCGTACGGGACCAGATGGTCTCGTCCGTCCGCACGATGTTCGGGCTCACCGGCCAGGCGGACGACCAGCTGAAGGACGTGTTCGACGGCTCCGGCGAGGACGACGTCCGCAACGCGGTGGGTGCGGCCGGCGCCGTGATCGTGCTCCTTTCGGCGACGGCCGTGAGCCGGGCGATGCAGCGGCTGTGCCGGCGGGCCTGGCAGATCCCGCGGGCCGGGACGCGCATCGCGATCTGGCGCTGGTTCGTCTGGATCGCCGCCTGGATGCTCCTGCTGATCGTCCAGGGACCGGTGCGCGACGGGTTCGGACTCGGCCTGTGGCTCGGGATCCCCCTCACGCTCCTGTTCCAGACCGGGGCCTGGTGGTGGAGCCAGCACCTGTTGCTGGGCGCTCTGATCCGATGGCCCCCGCTGCTGCCGGGGGCGCTGCTCACGGCCGCCGCGGTCACCGCGTTGTCGCTGGGCGCGCGCGTCTACATGCCGATCGCCCTCAATCGCGCGCTCACCACGTACGGGTCCACCGGCTCGGTGTTCGTCATCCTGTCGTGGCTGATCGTGCTGTGTGTGGCGGTCGCCATCGGCATCACCACGGGCGCCGCCCTGGCGCAGGAGCCTTACCTGTCCCGGCGGCTGGGCAGTCCCGTGCCGGTCGAGCGGCGTGCGAGGGGCGCCCCTGAGGGGTGAGTGCCATCCTGGGAGGCGGGAGCCCCGGTCGCCGAAAGGTGCAAGCGATGACGAAGCGCGATACGGCCACGACCGCGAAGAGCGAGGGGCCCCGTCCCTCGGTCGCGGAGCGGGCCGCGAAGGGACGGGCCGCCCGGGCGCAGACGCCGAGGTCCGCCCACGGGGAATTCGAGCCGTCCTCCCACCGCGCGGATCCGGTGGACGTCATCGAGCGGCAGTCGGCCACCCGGGTCCAGGAACTGGTGCCGATCCGCTACAGCCGGATGGCAGAGGCGCCGTTCCGCTTCTACCGGGGCGCCGCCGCGATCATGGCCGGCGACCTGGCCGACACCCCCGACTCGGGCATCCGGGTCCAGCTGTGCGGGGACGCGCACATGATGAACTTCCGGCTGCTCGGCTCGCCGGAACGCAATCTCCTCTTCGACATCAACGACTTCGACGAGACGCTGCCCGGGCCGTGGGAATGGGACGTCAAGCGGCTCGCGACGAGCCTGGTCATCGCCGGCCGGGAGAACGGCTTCTCCGAGCGCGAGCGCGCCGAGATCGTACGGTCGGGGGTGAGCTCCTACCGGATGCAGATGCGTCGCTTCGCCAAGATGCACAACCTCGACGTCTGGTACGCGAGGGTGGACGAGAGCCACCTCCAGGCGGTGGCGGAGGCGGCGCTGCACGCCCGCGGCCGCCGGAACGTGTCGGAGGCGCTGAGCAAGGCGCGCGGACGCGACAGCCTGCAGGCGTTCGAGAAGCTCACCGAGGTGGTCGACGGCCGGCGGCGCTTCGCCGCCGTGCCGCAGCTGATCACACCGGTGTCCGACATGCTGCCGGGCCAGGAGCGCGATGCGCTCGACAGCCAGATCCGCGAACTGGTCGGACGGTACGGCGAGAGCCTCCAGACGGACCGCCGACACCTGCTGGAACAGTTCACCATCGTCGACATGGCGCGCAAGGTGGTGGGTGTCGGCAGTGTCGGCACGCGCTGCTGGATCGTGCTGCTGCTGGGACGCGACGGCGAGGACCCGCTGATCCTCCAGG
The DNA here is from genome assembly GCF_002080455.1 of Streptomyces sp. Sge12. NCBI lineage: Bacteria > Bacillati > Actinomycetota > Actinomycetes > Kitasatosporales > Streptomycetaceae > Streptomyces > Streptomyces sp. Sge12. The sequence continues at coordinate 7,425,149 of NZ_CP020555.1, read as the reverse complement.
CCAAGGAGGCCGGCGACTCGGTGCTCGCCGAGTTCGCCGGTGCCAGCGGGTACGCCACCGGGGGCGAGCGGGTCGTGGCCGGTCAGCGGCTGATGCAGGCAGCGAGCGACATCTTCCTCGGCTGGCAGCAGACGCAGGGGTTCGACGGCCGCCAACGTGACTTCTACGTACGCCAGCTGCGCGACTGGAAGGGCATCGCCGAACCCTCCCGGATGGTGCCCCGCGGGATGCGGGCCTTCGCCGGCCTGTGCGGCGTCACCCTGGCGCGGGCGCACGCCCGGTCCGGCGACCGGATCGCGATCGCGGCGTACCTGGGCCGCAGCGACGTCTTCGACCGGGCGCTGGTGCGCTTCGCGGAGAGCTACGCGGACCTGAACGAGCGCGACCACCAGCAGCTGGTCGACGCCATCGCGTCCGGCCGGGTGACCGCCGCCGCAGCCTGAGCCGGACCGGGCGGCCCCACCGCAGCCGCTGCCGCTACCGCCAGTCGGCTGACCCAGCGGGACCCGGCGGGCGAGCTGCCCGGCCGCCTCCCGGCCCCGTGGCACGCTGCGCCCATGACAGCAGCGAAGGCGGGCCCGGCCGGGACGGCCGGGAACGCGGGAAACCCGAGGATGATCCTGCTGACACTCGCGGCCGGGCAGTTCCTGATGGCCCTGGACAGCTCGGTGATGAACGTCTCGATCGCCACGGTGGCCGAGGACATCGGCACCACGGTGAGCGGGATGCAGGGCGCGATCACGGCCTACACGCTGGTGATGGCGATGCTGATGATCAGCGGTGGCAAGGTCGGCGCGCTCATCGGCCGCAAACGGGCCTTCACGATCGGCTGTGTGATCTACGGGCTCGGGTCCTTCACCACCTCGATCGCCCCGAACCTGCCGGTCCTGCTGCTGGGTTGGTCGTTCCTGGAGGGTGTGGGAGCGGCGCTGATCCTGCCCGCGATCGTGGCGCTCGTCGCCTCCAACTTCGACAAGGAGCAACGGCCCGCCGCCTACGGTCTCGTCGCCGCCGCGGCAGCGGTGGCCATCGCGGTGGGACCGCTCATCGGCGGCGCGGCGACCACCTTCTTCTCCTGGCGCTGGGTGTTCGCCGGCGAGGTGGTGGTCGTACTGGTCATCCTGCTGCTGGCCCGCCGGATCGCCGACGCGCCCCCGGACCACCGGCCCCGGATCGACGTACCGGGCGCGCTCCTGTCCGCGGCCGGCATCGGGCTGTTCGTGTTCGGCATCCTGCGGACGAGCGAATGGGGCTGGTTCCGGCCCAAGGAGCAGGGCCCCTCGTGGTTCGCCCTGTCGCCGGTCGTCTGGCTGGTGCTGGCCGGGCTGCTGCTGATCTGGCTGTTCTTCCGCTGGGAGGCGCGCCTGGTGGCGCGGGGCGTCGAACCGCTCGTCGACCCGGCGCTGTTGCAGAACAGGCAGCTGACCGGCGGGCTGACGATGTTCCTCTTCCAGTACCTCGTGCAGATGGGCGTGTTCTTCGTCGTCCCGCTCTACCTGTCCGTGGCGCTCGGCCTGTCGGCACTCCACACGGGCGCGCTGATCCTGCCGCTCTCCATCACCCTGCTCGCGGCCGCCATCGGGATCCCCCGGTTCCGCCCGAACGCCTCGCCGCGGCGGGTCGTACGGTTCGGCATCCTGGCGATGTTCGCCGGCGCCGTCATCCTGATGGCCGCTCTGAGTCCGGAGTCCGGCCCCGAAGTCGTCACGGTGCCCATGCTGCTGATCGGGCTGGGGATCGGGGCGCTCGCCTCGCAACTCGGGGCCGTCACCGTGTCGGCCGTACCGGACGAGCAGAGCGCCGAGGTCGGCGGCATCCAGAACACGGTCACCAACCTCGGGGCCTCGATCGGCACCGCCGTCGCCGGGTCGATCATGATCGCGGCGTTGACGGCGTCGTTCCTGACCACCATCGACCAGAACCCGGCGATCCCGGCCGAGGTCAAGACCCAGGCGCACACCGCGCTGGCCGGGAGCGCCCCGTTCCTGTCGGACGAGCAGCTCACCACGGCCCTCGAGGAGGCGGGCACGGACCCGGCGGTGGCGCAGGCTGCGCTGGACGCGAACGACGAGGCGCGGATCGAGGGGCTGCGGGCCGCGCTCGGCATCCTCGCGCTCGCCGCACTGCTCGCGCTGTTCTTCACCCAGCGCATCCCGGCGGCCCAGCCGGGCGCTGCCCGCGACCCGGCCGGCGCCGCGTCATGACGGGTGCGGGCTCGGCGCCTGGGGCGGCTCGTCGGCGGGAACGGCGGTGTCCTCGGCGAGGAAGTCCGTGACGGCCAGGGCGAACAGCAGGGCGAGGGCGAGGCCCACGACCACCCAGCCGGTCGGGTAGGACCACAGGACGTAGACGATGACGGCGATCGCGACCAGGCCCCAGGTGAACCAGCCGCGGTGGCGCCGGATGAACGGGCCGACCGGGCCGGTGCGCAGCCCCAGCCTGTCGGCCGTGGCGCGGGTGGCGACGATGCCGGAGTGCCAGATCTGGCGGGCGGCGGTGGCGTACTTGCCGGGGCCCGACAGCCAGGCGGCGAGGGCGATCACGATGCCGAGGACCACGACCATCCGGATCGTCGTGCGCAGCAGGCGGATCATCGCGTCGTAGACGGAGCCGGCGGCGGCCTGGGAGACGTTGTCCGGGAGGGCGTTGAGGTAGACCGTGCGAAAGACGGTCAGCCCGAGGCCGAGGACGGCGACGGAGAACGCCACCGCGAGGGCCGCGGTGACCAGGATGCGGCGCCGGTGGGCGGAGAGCAGGACGCCTGCGGCGATGAGCAGCACGGCGATGATCGGCAGCCACAGGCCGAGGATCTCGAGGAGCCGGAAGCCCGTCTTGACCCGGCCGATGTCGTTGGACTGCACGACGGTGAAGTCGGTGTGGATCTCGGGGATCTTGGCCGCGACGCCCATCCCGGCGTCCACGAGCCGCTGTTTGACCTGTTCGATGACGGGCGCGAGGTCGATGGTCACCGCGTCGTTCTTGATCTCGACGGCGCCGTCGCCGCTGCCGGTGAGGGCTTTGACGAGCGAAGTGTGGATCGTGCGGTTGGCGTTGGTCCAGATCGTCTCGAACTGCTCCGAGGCGATGACGTCCTGCGCCTTCTCCTTCACGAAGCTGCTGACCGCGCCCTCCAGCGAGCCGCCGAGCTTGCCCAGTGCCTTCTGGAGCATCGGCCGTTGCTCGGGGGCGGCGTCCTCCAGCAGGGTGGCGAGGTCGAGATGCTCCATGAGGGCGGCCGTGACACGGTTCGCTGCGGCCGCCTGCACATCGGGGTCGGAGGCCAGCGGGGCGACCGTGGAGACGTAGCGGTCCGTGTTCCCCACGATGCCGGACGTCCAGGACGCCACGATGCCCAGCGGGGCCAGCACACAGCCGATGATGATCAGCAGGGCGGACAGCAGCGACTTCATCCGGTGCTTCGGCGGGGTCCGTTGTGCGGCCTCGGATTCGAGGGCCGCGACCCTGGCGCGCAGTGCTGCGAGTTCGCCCGCGTTCTCATCACCCTGCATGGCTGACCTCCTACGGGGTCGGGAGCCGTGGACCCCGGGGATCCGTGGATGACGCTGGATCCGTGGATGACGCTGAAGGTGCGCCGGGGCAGGCGGTGGTGGCGGCTCTCTGTGCCCCCACAGCCTCCCCCGGGCCGCGCGGGGCGGCATCCGGGACTGGGCCGGACGAATGAACGCGGTGGGGAGATCGGTACGGAGGACGTCCGAACGGAGCGGACCGTCAGGGGAAAGGGGAGAACCCACCTCTTTCCACTCTCAACTTATAGCGCACAGGGGGGCTTGCGGCAAGGCCCCGGTCGTACCGCAGAATCGCTCCTCGAAGCCATGACCTGCGAAAACGGGAGACCCACAGAGTGCGTTCCGCTGATATGAACTCGCTGACCACCAGTGCGTTCGACCTTCCCGACCGCTTGTCCGCCAAGGCCGATCCGGCACTGGTCGGCGGCGACGAGAAGCACTTCGCGGCCCTCGCGGAGAGCCTTGAGCAGACGACCGCCGAGCTGTCCGACCGCCTCGGCGAGCTGCGCCGGGCGCCCGGTGGGCTGGGCCGGGAGGCGATGGACCGGGACGTGGAGATCCACCGGCTGACCGGGCGCCTGCGGGCCCTGCGCCGCTTCGGACTGGACCTGTGCCTCGGACGCATCGTCCGTGCGGACGACCCGGAGCCCGTGTACATCGGGCGGCTCGGCCTCACCGACGGCTCGGGGGGCCGGCTGCTGATCGACTGGCGGTCGCCCGCGGCCGAGCCGTTCTTCGCCGCGACCCATGCCAGCCCGATGGGTCTGGCGAGCCGCCGCAGGTACCGCTGGACCCGCGGCCGGATCGGCGACTACTGGGACGAGGTGTTCACCGACGACGGGTTCGAGGGGCACGCCGCCCTGGACGACCAGTCCGCCTTCATCGCCAGTCTGGGCAGCAGCCGGTCGCCGCGGATGCGTGACGTGCTCGGGACCATCCAGTCCGACCAGGACGCCATCATCCGCGCGAGCTCCCGGGGCGCGCTGGTCGTCGACGGCGGTCCGGGTACGGGCAAGACGGTGGTGGCGCTGCACCGCTCCGCCCACCTGCTCTACTCCGACCCGCGCCTCGGGCACCGGCGGGGCGGTGTGCTGTTCGTCGGCCCGCACCAGCCCTACCTGGCGTACGTCGCCGATGTCCTGCCGAGCCTGGGTGAGGAGGGCGTGCAGACCTGCACGGTGCGGGATCTCGTCGCCGAGGGAGCGGAGGCGGCGGCGGAGCCCGATCCGCGGGTGGCGCTGTTGAAGTCGTCCGCGGACATGGTGGGGGCCATCGAGAAGGCCGTCGGCATCTACGAGGAGCCGCCCACCGAGGGGATGACGGTCACGACCCCCTGGGCCGACGTCCGGCTGACCCCGCAGGACTGGGCCGAAGCGTTCCGGGCGGCAGCCGGTACCCCGCACAACGAGGCGCGCGAGCAGATCCGGGAGGAGCTCGTGACGATCCTGTTCGACAAGCTGGACGACGAGGACCTGTCGGTCGATGTGTTGCGGAGGGCGCTGCGGCACGACGAGGAGCTGACCGGGACGCTCGACCGCGCGTGGCCGACGATCGATGCGGCCGATCTCGTCGGTGACCTGTGGTCGGTACCGTCCTACCTGCGGTTGTGCGCTCCCTGGCTCAGCCGCGAGGACGTCGCGGCGTTGCAGCGCGAGGACGCCCGGGCCTGGACGGTGTCCGACCTGCCGCTCCTGGACGCGGCCCGGCAGCGGCTCGGCGATCCTGAGGCGGCGCGGCGGCTGCGGCGGCACAACGCCGCGGTGGCCGCCGAACGCGAGCGCATGGCCGGCGTCATCGACGACATCCTCGCGGCCGACGACGACGGCGAGGGCGCGGTGACGATGCTGCGCGGCAAGGATCTCCAGGACAGCCTGATCGACGAGAGCGCTCTGCCGAGCGTCGATCCGGACCGGCTCGCGGGACCGTTCGCGCACATCGTCGTGGACGAGGCGCAGGAACTGACCGACGCGGAGTGGCAGATGCTGCTGCTCCACTGCCCGTCCCGGAGCTTCACCATCGTCGGGGACCGCGCCCAGGCCAGGCACGGGTTCACCCAGTCGTGGCAGGAACGGCTGGAGCGGATCGGTTTCGACCGGATCAGCGTGGCTTCACTGAGCATCAACTACCGCACGCCCGAGGAAGTCATGGCGGAGGCCGAGCCGGCCATCCGGGAAGCCCTCCCGGACGCCAACGTGCCGACCTCCGTCCGCAGCAGCGGTGTTCCCGTCGTCCATGGATCCATCGCGGATCTGGACGCGATCCTCGACGGCTGGCTCGAGGCTCACCCCGACGGGGTGGCCTGCGTCATCGGCGCTGACGCCGGCGAGGCGGGGGCCTTCCGGGCGAGGCCGCGGGTCCGGTCGCTGACCCCCGGGCTGTCCAAGGGCCTGGAGTTCGACCTGGTCGTCCTCATCGACCCGGAGACCTTCGGCACGGGCATCGAGGGGGCGGTCGACCGCTACGTCGCGATGACCCGCGCGACGCAGCAACTCGTCGTGCTCACCGGTTCCTGACGCGGGGCCGGGGCGCTGCGGTCAGCGGCGCCGGATCCGGTCGTAGACGAAGGCCGTCTCGCCCAGTTCCCCGGTCTCCTGCCGGGTGGCCCGCCACTGCGAGCCGGGCAGACCGTCCTCGAACAGCCGCTGCCCGCCGCCGAGTATTTCGGGGCAGAGCAGGAGGTACAGCCGGTCGATCAGGTCCGCGGCCAGCAGCGGTTTGATGATGCTCGGGCTGCTGTTGACGAGGATGTCGCCCTCGCCGGTGGCCCTGAGCCCGGCGACGACCTCGGCGGCCGGGGCGTTCACCACGCGGGTGCGGTCCCACGGCGCCTTGGTCAGGGTGGTCGACAGGACCACCTTGTCCGTGTCGACCAGCCACTTCGCGTATCCGCGATCGCGCGGGTCGGCGTTCTCGTCCTGGGCCACCGGCGGCCAGTAACCCAGGAATCCCTCGGCGCTGCCCCGGCCGAGGAGAGCCGTCGTCGCTCCCTCATGGAGGCGGCTGAGGTGATCACGTGCGACCCCGGTGGTCGCGTAGCGGACGATGGCGCCCAGATCGCCGGGCCCGCCGGGCCCGTTGTAGCGCCCGTCGAGGGTGAGTGCGATGTTCGCGGTCACCTTGCGTCCGGTGGAGTCGGTCATGGCTGCACTTCCTTCCGTGGGGTGTGCGCAGAGGCGCCGAGGGCGTCGGCGAGGTGGTCGAGGCTCTGGCCGAAGCCGATCTCGATGCCCGCGACGAAGTCGGCGGAGTCGATCGTGCTGTCGGCGATCCGGTAGCGGATGTCGAGGTCCGTGCCGGCGGCGGCTCCCGTACCGGTACCGGAGGGCCGGAGGTCGAAGTCGACGTGGGCGGTGAAGGCGATGCTGCCGTCGGGCAGCCGGGGGGAGAGCCGGTAGGCGAGGCGCTCGCCGGGGCGTGCCTCGTCCACGACGCCCTCGCCGTGTCCGGCAACCTGGTCGGAGCCGTCGGTGTCCTCGGCGTCCCGGTACTCCAGGACGATCCGCCCGCCGGGCCGCGCCTCGAAGACGAGCTCGGCGACGCGCAGGTCGTCGGGGGTCCACCAACGGGCGAGCAGGTCCGGCTCGGTCAGATGACGCCACACCAGCTCGGGGCCCCCGGTCAGCGCCCGGTGGAACGCGAAGCTGCGGCCGTCGGCCCACCCCGGCTCCTGCGCGGCCGTCCGCTCGGCGTCCACGCCGATCCCGTACCGGTCGAGGGTCTCGCGCGGTCCACCGGCCTGCTCGGCGGTGTCGGCGAGCCGGGCGAGCGCGGCCGCCAGGTCCCGCAGGGGGTCGGGTTGCAGGGCGTAGATCCGGCGCTGGCCGGTGCGCCGGGAGGTGACGAGGCCGGCGCGCTCGAGGGTCTGGAGGTGTTTGGTCGTCTGCGGCTGGCGGGCCTCGGCGAGCTGGGCCAGCACCCCGACCGGGCGGGGTCGTTCGGCCAGCAGACCGACGAGCCGCCAGCGGGCCGGGTCCGCCAGTGCGGCGAGGAGTGCGTCCATGGATCCAAGTATTCGCCGAAGAGAATATTCCCGTCAAGGAATATCTTCGGGTGGCCCGCACCGGGCGCGGCGATGCCACCGGACCGCGGAGACGACGAGGACCAGAAGCACCGCCGCTCCGTACGCGGTCGCGCCCAGCGCCGACCGGTGGCCGAAGACGGGTGCGAGGAGGTAGACGGCCGCGCCCGCGAGGGCGATGCCCAGCCACTCCCAGCGGCCGTCCAGGCCCACGAGGGCGATCAGGAGCAGGGCGTACCAGGAGTAGCCCGGGGTGAGGAGCGCGAACGCCCAGCCGGTGACCAGGAGCGCGCCGCTCCACGGCCGGTGCGGGTCGCCGCGCCGCATCACGTACAGGCACACCCCCGCCATCGCGACGAGCAGCACCGGCACCGCCCACGCGTCGGGCAGGACGAGGCGGAGCAGGGCGTAGCGGGAGCCGGCCGAGGGGTCGTCGTAGCCCTCCTCGTCCACGTAGCCGCCCAGGTAGCCGAGGACGGAGCCGTGCGAGAGGAGTACGTAGGGCAGGTAGGCGAGCAGGACGAAGCCTGCGGCGGGGACCAGCACGGCGACCGCGTCGCGGATCCGGCGCCCGCCGGACAGCGCCCCGGACAGCGCCCCGGGGAGGACGACGGCGGGCATCAGCTTGGTGGCGACGGCCGCGCCCAGCACCAGGCCTCCGGCCGCCCGGCGGCCCGTGCCCCGCGACGCGACGAGTCCGAGGCCGATCACGGCGAGCAGCACGCCCAGTACGTCCACGTGCGCGTTGTTGACGGCCTCGACCGGTACGGCGGGACACCACGCCCAGTACGCCGCCCGGCGGAGGTCCCGGCCCCGGCGGCGCAGGATCAGCAGCAGTGCACCGGTCACGCCGAGGGAGAGCAGACCGGCTCCGACCTGGAGCGGCTTGTGCCGGGCACCCTTCGGGGAGAGCCGGTCGACCACGAGGAAGTACGCCTCGGCGACGGGCGGGTAGATGGTGTGCACGGCGGGCCGGTTGATCCGGGTGCAGTGCGGGACGGGGCCGCCGGGGATCGGGGCCCGGTCCGGTCCGGCGCACGCGGCGCCGGTCGGGAAGAGCCAGGGGTCGCGCAGCCGGGCCACTGCCGGGTCCTGCGGTGCGTGGTCGTAGGGGGAGATCCCGGCCGACTGGACCCGGCCGTCCCAGGCGTAGCGGTAGGAGTCGGTGCTGGTGCGGGGCGGTGCCACCAGCCCCGTCACGGTGACGGCGACGGCCCCGGCGAGGAGCAGCGGAAGGACGTGGGCGCCCGCGACCCTGCGCAGCGCGAGGAGGGCGAGGGCGAACAGCGCCCAGCAGGCCGCGTACCGGCCGAACAGTCCGGCGGGGTCGGTGTGGTAGCCGTCGTGGCGGACGGTGAGGACGAGGACGGCCGTGAGGACGGCGAGCAGAGGGAGGACTGCGAGGACCGTGGCGGCGCGGGCGGCGGGACCCGCGGGGCCTGCCGGTCCGGCGGCCCCGGCAGTGGGGAGGGCGGCGGGGTCGGTACGCGGTTTCACGCCCGCAGCGTTGCAGCAACGGCCCCGGCAGTGGGGTCCGCAACCCCGCATGTCCGCATTCCGTAAGGTGTCCGGCCGCCCGACGGGGCACTGCCGGGGGTGTCATGGGCTCATGCGTTTCACTCCACCCCACGGCCCGCCGATCACCTTCCGGGCGCGGCTGCACGACGCCCGGACCGCGACGGTCATCGGCCGGCTGCTCGGCCTCGCCCTCCTCGTCTGTTTCGCCACCGGCGTGTTCAGCCACTACCTCCAGCACCCGCCGCCCTGGCTCGCCGACCGGCTCCCGAGCCGCCCCTCCTGGGGCTACCGGCTCACGCAGGGCCTGCACGTGGTCTGCGGCACCGCCGCGATCCCGCTGCTCCTGGCCAAGCTGTGGGCCGTCTACCCGCGGCTGTTCGCCTGGCCCCCGGTGCGGTCCGTACGGCACGCCCTGGAGCGCCTCTCGGTGGCCGTGCTCGTCGCCGCCGGGATCTTCGAGCTGTTCACCGGGCTGCTGAACACCTTCCAGTGGTACCCCTGGCCGTTCTCCTTCGTACCCGCGCACTACGCCGTCGCCTGGATCCTGCTGGGAGCGGTGCTGCTGCACGTCGCCGTCCAATGGCCGACGATCCGCGAGCACTTCACCCGCCGCTCCCCCGGCACCGCGGCCCTGCCCGAGGCCGACGGGCCGGACCGGCGGCAGCTGCTTGCGGCCGTCGCGGCCGGGGTCGGCGCGGTCACGCTGACCACGGTCGGACAGTCCGTCACCGCGCTCGGTCCGCTGGACCTGTTCGCCCCGCGCAGCCCGGCGCACGGGCCCCAGGGGCTGCCGGTGAACCGTACTGCGGCCGCCGCGCGTGTCACCGCGGCCTCGCTGGCCGACTGGCGGCTGACCGTGGCCGGGCCGCGTCCGTACAGCCTCACCGCGGCCGAACTGCGCGCGCTGCCGCAGTACGAGGTGACCCTGCCCATCGCCTGTGTGGAGGGCTGGAGCAAGTCCGCCCGGTGGACGGGCGTACGGGTACGGGACCTGCTGGAGCGCGCCGGAGCCGGCCCGGGAGCGAGCTGCCGGGTGGTGTCGCTGGAAGCGATGGGCGCGTACCGGGTAATGGAGATGGGCCGCCGGTACGCGCAGGACCCGCTCACGCTGCTCGCGCTGCGCATCGACGGAGAGGTGCTGTCACTGGACCACGGATACCCGGCGCGGATCATCGCCCCGAACCGGCCGGGCGTGCTCCAGACCAAATGGGTCGGCCGGCTGGAGGTCATGTGAGGACGGTGCGGTACACGGTCGGCGGCCTCGGGCTCGTCGTGACGGCCTTCGGCGGGTTCCTGCTGGTGCGCGAGCCCGGGCCCTGGCGGATCGCCCTGTGGCTCGCGGGCAGCCTCCTCGTGCACGACGCACTGGTCGCGCCGCTGGTGATCGCGGTCGCGGCGCTCGCCGCGGCCGCGGGCGTGCGGCTGCGCGGGGTCCCGCGCGCCGCGCTGATCGTCGCGGGTTCGCTGACGGTGATCGCCCTGCCGCCGCTCCTGCGCCCGGGCGGCGTGGCCAACGCGACGGTGCTGCCGCTGGACTATCCGCGCAACTGGTTGCTGGCGATGGCGGTCCTCGCCGCCCTCACGGCCGGGTACGTCGCGGCGCGCGGCGTCGTACGACGGGTGGCGCGCAGGCGCGGCGCGGCTCCGGGCCGCTGACCGGACACGCAGAAGGGGGAGTTGGCGGCCGTACCCGTCAACTCCCCCTTCCCTACCTGTACGTCGGTCAGCGCCGCAGGGTCACGAAGGAGCGCCCCGCCACCTGCCAGGACACGGACCGGGTCCAGCCGGCGTCCGGGGCGGCGGCGCGCAGGGCGCGGGCGCCCAGCCGGGCCCACCGGAAGGGGGCTCCGTGGCCGCCGCGGCCGTCGTCGACGTGCACGTCGACGCGTTCGTCCACGTCGGCGGTGGCCACCTCGACGAGGAGGGTGCCGACGGGTGAGGCGAGTCGGGCGGCGCGGCGGAGCAGGGCGGCCGGGTCGCCGCCGATGCCGATGTTGCCGTCGATGAGCAGGACCGTGCCCCAGCGGCCCTCTGCGGGCAGCGGATCGAAGACGGAGCGGCACAGGGCGCTGCCGCCCGCCCGTGTCGTACGGGCCACCGCCTCCGGGGTGACGTCCACGCCCAGCGCCCGGTGCCCGCGTGCGGCGAGGGTGGCGACGAGGCGCCCGGGGCCGCAGCCGATGTCCAGGACCGGTCCGCGGCAGCGGGCGAGGACGCCCTCGTCCGCCTCGTCGGGCTCGGCGCACCAGCGCTCCACGTCCAGCGGGAGCAGCCAGCCGTCCGTGCGCCGCAGGTAGAGCGGGCCCCGGCCGGTGCGCAGCGCGTCGGCGTAGGGGTCGGCCTGCCAGGCGAGGGCGGAGGCGGCGGCCGCGGGGCCGGTGGCCGCCGGTTCGGTGGCCGCGGGTTCGGTGCGGCCGGATCCGGTGCGGGCCGGTCCGGTGAGCTGGGCGGCGGTCATCGGGTCGCGCCGCGGAGGCCGCAGTGCAGGGCGGCGAAGCGGGTACCGGGTACGGCGGCGGCGACCCGTTCCGCGTCGGCCGGGGTGTCCACGTCGCACAGCTCGGGCAGGTCCCGTACCGCGCGCCCGGAGGCGGTGAGCCGGCCGCGCTGCGCCGCGCCCGTGGTCGGCAGGGACATCGGGACGCCCAGCAGCAGGGCCGGGTCGGGCTCGGCCAGGCCGAGCGCCCAGAACCCGCCGTCGTCTGCGGGGCCGAACCAGGCGTCCGCCTCGCCGAAGTCGAGTCCCCGCGCGAGGAGTTCGGGGGTGACCTGCGGGGTGTCCATGCCGATGAGCAGGGCCGGCCCGCCCGCCCCGGCGAAGGCCGCGGCCAGCCGGACGTCGAGCCCGCCCGCGCACTGCGGGACGACCTCGATGCCGTGGGGCAGCCAGGGCCCGGGCGACCCGTCGAGGACCAGGACGCGCCGCCGGGCCGGAGTGGCGAGTACGGCGGCCAGCGTGTCCTGGAGGGCGGCGCGGGCCAGGTCGGCGGCCTGCTCGGGAGTGAAGTGCGGGGTGAGGCGGGTCTTGACCCGGCCTGCGACGGGGGCCTTGGCGATGACGAGGAGGGTGCTCATGCGCGGGCCCCTTCGGTGGGCCCGGAGCGGGCGCCGGGCGGCTCGGCGAGCACCTTGCGCATGTCGCGTACGGCCTGCCAGGTGCCCCGCCAGGTGCCGGTGACCTTGGACGTGCCGGAGCGGGGCAGGTAGGGGACGTCGGTCTCGGCGACGCGCCAGCCCGCGTCGGCGGCCCGGACGACCATCTGGAGCGGGTAGCCGCTGCGCCGGTCGGTCAGATCCAGGCCGAGCAGCGCCTCGCGGCGTGCCACCCGCATCGGTCCGAGGTCGTGCAGCCGCAGCCCGGTGCGGCGGTGCAGCATCCGCGCCAGCGCCAGGTTGCCGGCGCGCGCGTGGACGGGCCACGCGCCGCGTCCCTGCGGGCGGCGGCGGCCGAGCAGCAGATCGGCCTCACCGGCGGCGACCCGCACCGCCATCGCGGCGAGCAGCCCGGGGTCCATGGAGGCGTCGCAGTCGCAGAAGCAGACCAGGTCGGCGCGGGCCGCGAGGAGCCCGGCGTGGCAGGCGGCGCCGAATCCGCGCCGGCTCTCGTGCACGACGGTGGCGCCCAGGCTGCGGGCGATCTCCGCGGAGCCGTCGGTCGATCCGTTGTCGACGACGATGGGCCGCCACCCGGCCGGCACGCGCGCCAGTACCCAGGGGAGGGCCTGCGCCTCGTCGAGGCACGGCAGTACGAGGTCCGCGCGGGGCGGAGTACAAGCTGATGAAGTCACCCTCCACACCGTAGGAATCGGGACGGCACAAAAGGGGCCCGCAACCCTTACGAAACGCGGACGCCGTGCCGCCCGAGGGGGTCGGCGCCCCACGCACGGCCGGGCGGATGACAGCCTTGGGGCATGGCAGTGAGCAATGTGGACCGTGCGGACGAACAGCCCCGCGCCGGCGGGACCGGCACCGAGCGGGGCGGCGCCGAGGGCAGCGTTCTGGTCGTGGACGACGATCCGACCGTCTCGGAGGTGGTGGCCGGTTACCTGGAGCGGGCCGGTTTCACGGTGCGCCTGGCCGCGGACGGCCCGGCCGGCCTGCGCGCCGCCGAGGAGCACCGTCCCGACCTGATGGTCCTCGACCTGATGCTCCCCGGTATGGACGGGCTGGAGGTCTGCCGCCGGCTGCGCGCCCGCGAGAGCGGCGGGGAGAGCGGCGGCGGGGAGAGCGGCGACCGGCCCGTCCCCGTCATCATGCTCACCGCGCGCGGCGACGAGGACGACCGGATCCTGGGCCTGGAGGTGGGCGCGGACGACTACGTGACCAAGCCGTTCAGCCCGCGCGAGCTCGTCCTGCGGGTGCGGTCGGTCCTGCGCCGGGCGCAGGCCGGCGCCCCGTCCGGCACCCCGCAGGGCGGTCCGCGCCTCGCGGTGGCGGGCCTGATGCTGGACCCGGCGGCCCGCCGGGTTCACAAGGAGGGCAGGGAACTCGCGCTCACCCTGCGGGAGTTCGATCTCCTCGCCTACTTCCTGCGGCACCCCGGGCAGGTCTGCGACCGGGAGCGGCTGATGCGCGAGGTCTGGGGCTGGGACTTCGGCGACCTGTCGACGGTGACCGTGCACGTGCGGCGGCTGCGCGGGAAGATCGAGGACGATCCGGGCAGCCCGCAGCTGATCCAGACGGTCTGGGGCGCCGGTTACCGCTTCGATGCGGCCCCGCAGGCCGGGACCGCGCCGGCCGTCGGGGCGGAGGACGGCCGTGCGTGATTTGCTGCTGATCGCCCTGTACGCCCTCCTCGGCGCGGGCGGCGCCGGACTGCTCGGGGCCGCTGCCCTGCGGATACTGCGCCGGCGCAGCGTCGCCGTATCCCTGGCGATCGTCGCCGCGGTGGCCGTGACCGCGATGCTCGCCGGAACCCTGACCGTGGCCTGGGCGATGTTCCTGTCCTCCCACGACCTGGCCGTGGTGACCATGGTCGTCGCGACGGCCGCGGCCGTCTCGACGGCCACCGCGCTGCTGCTGGGCCGCCAGGTCGTCCGACGCTGCCGGGAACTCGTCGCCGCGGCACGGGACTTCGGGGAGGAGGGCACCTTCGCGGCGCCGGAAGTGCCGGCCCCCGCCGAGCTCACTGCGTTGAGCCGCGAGTTGGCCTGCACCAGCGAACGGCTGGCCGCCTCCCGTGAGCGCGAGCAGGCCCTGGAGGCCTCGCGGCGCGAGCTGGTGGCCTGGATCTCGCACGATCTGCGCACCCCGCTGGCCGGGCTGCGCGCCATGTCGGAGGCGCTGGAGGACGGCATGGCCGCCGATCCCGCCCGCTACCACCGGCAGATGCGCACCGAGGTCGACCGCCTGAACTCCATGGTCGGCGACCTGTTCGAGCTCTCCCGCATCCATGCGGGCGCGCTGTCCCTCACCCTCACGCGGATGTCCCTGCACGACCTGGTGGGCGACGCCCTGGCCGGCACGGACGCCCTCGCCCGCGAGCACGGCGTACGGCTGGTCGGCGACGGGGTCGCCTCGCTGCCGGTGGAGGTGGACGGCAAGGAGATGACCCGGGTCCTCTCGAACCTCCTGGTCAACGCGATCCGGCACACCCCGGCCGACGGTACGGTCGCGATCGCCGCCGAACGCCGTGCGGACTCCGTGGTGGTCTCGGTCACCGACGCCTGCGGAGGCATCCCCGAGGAGGACCTCCCGCGCGTCTTCGACACCGGCTGGCGCGGCACTCCGGCCCGCACCCCGCCCTCGGGCGCGGGCCTGGGCCTCGCGATCGTCCGGGGCATCGTCGAGGCCCACGCGGGCCGCGCGCACGTCCACAACGTCTCGGGCGGCTGCCGCTTCGAACTGACCCTGCCCGCGGCCGCCGGCTAGGTCGTCTCTTTCGGATCCTGTCGGGTGAGCCCGGTCGTCCGGTCCCATGGGGTCTCCCCAGGCCCGCCAGGGCCGAGGGGAAGCATCGCAAGGCGGAGGGGCGCCCGTGTACTGGACGTACTCGGTCCCCGGCAACGCGGCCGGGTGCGGTGCCGGGCGCCGTGGGCCCGACAAGATCCGGAAGAGACGGCCCAGGCGCATGCGACACCTGGCCCGTGTTCGCAGTGCCGCTCGCCGGTGGCCCGCCGGCTCGGACAGCAAGGCGTCCAGGAGGCCGGGCCGGCGGCGGAAGGGGCCTCCGTCATGGCCCGGGATCCGGGCCGGAAGGACCTGCGGGTCCCTCAGGCAGGGCTCCGTTCGTCCGCGGCCGCGGCGAGTTCGGCCATGCCCGTGGTGAAGGGGACCGCCGGGCGCCAGGCCAGGTCGTGGCGCAGGCGTGCCGAGTCGGCGGTGATGTGGCGGACGTCGCCGAGGCGGTACTCGCCGGTGACGTCCGGGGCCGGGCCTCCGCAGGCGGCCGCCAGCGCCTCGGCCATGTCGCCGACCGTCCTCGGGTCGCCGCTGCCGACGTTGTAGGCGGAGAACCCGGCGGGCCCGGCGTCCGCGTCCGCCCCGGACAGGGCCTCCAGCGCCACCGCATTGGCCCCGGCCACGTCCCGCACGTGCACGAAGTCCCGCCGCTGGCCGCCGTCCTCGAAGACCCGCGGCGCCTCGCCCCGCGCGAGCGCGGACCGGAAGAGCGCGGCCACCCCCGCGTACGGGGTGTCGCGGGGCATCCCCGGCCCGTAGACGTTGTGGTAGCGCAGCGAGATGACGCGACCGCCGGTCGCCCTGGCCCAGGAGGACGCCAGGTGTTCCTGGGCGAGCTTGGTCGTGGCGTAGACGTTCCGCGGGTCCGTCGGGGCGTCCTCCGCGACCAGCCCCGGCACCAGGTCGGCGCCGCAGAGCGGGCAGCGTGGCTCGAACCGTCCGGCTTCCAGGTCGGCTTGGGCGCGCGGCCCGGGCCGGACCGTGCCGTGGGTGGGGCAGTCGTAGCGTCCCTCCCCGTAGACGACCATCGATCCGGCCAGCAGCAGCCGCGGGATCCGCGCCCGTGCCATCTCGGTCAGCAGCACCGCGGTGCCCAGGTCGTTGACCGATACGTAGCCGGGCGCGTCCCCGAAGTCCTTCCCCAGTCCCACCCTGGCCGCCTGGTGGCAGACCGCCTGCACGCCCGCCAGCGCCTCGGCCACCGCATCCGGGTCCCGTACGTCCCGCCCGTCGTCCGCCAGGTCGAGGACCACCGGATCGTGCCCGCGGCCGATCAGCTCGGCGACGATGTGCGAGCCGATGAAGCCCGCGCCTCCAGTCACAAGTACGCGCATGGCCCCGACGCTATGACGGATACGGCCCCGCAGCGCGCCCGCCGGACCGCACGTCATGGATCCGTAAGAACAGCGGCAGCGGCCCGGCGGGGGCGCACGCGGCGGGCCGATCAGCCCAGGGGACCCGACAGGGGTGCGGGGAGCGCCGGCGCGGTCGGCGGCAGCACCCGGGGAGCGGGAGCGGCCGGGGCCCCGGCGGACGGGGCCTGGACCGGCGGCGCCCCGGTGGAGCGGTCCTTCCCGGCCGGGTCCGGGGTCCGCGGCACGGTGGTGCCGCACAGCGACTGGTCGCGGTAGTCCCTCATGGCCGCGTCGGCCGGGTGCGGGTCGAAGTCGGTGCCGCTCTCGTTGACGCGCTGGTACTTCATCAGGTTGTAGCCGATGGCGAACTGGCGGCGGCCGTCCGGGCTGGACAGGGCCCAGGTGCCGGCGCCGAAGACTCCCCCGTCGTGGCCCCAGGCCGGGCCGCACGGCGTGTCCAGGGTGTAGATGCCGAGTCCGTAGCGCATGGCCACGGCCCCCGTCCCGTCCTTGACGTCGACGGTGGTGCGCATCTGGTCCAGCTGGCGGCGCGGCAGGAGGTCGCCGCCCAGCAGGGCCCGGTAGAAGGTGTTGAGGTCCTGGGTGGTGGAGACGAGGGCTCCGGCGGTGCCGGCCCAGGTCATGTTGTAGTCGCTGTAGTCGCGCGGCGGGTCGATGATCCCGTAGAAGCTCTCGTACATGCGGGCGTGGGCGCCGCGGATGCGCGGGTCGGTGCCCGGGAAGTAGGTGTCGCGCAGGCCCGCCCGCCGGATCACGTCCTGGGTGATCAGCCGCTCCGGGTCCTGGCCGGTCACCTTGCGCAGCACTTCGCCGAGCAGCACGTAGTTGGTGTTGGAGTAGGACCAGTCGGTGCCGGGTTCGAACAGCTGCGGCCGGGCCACCCCGTATCCGATCAGCACGGCGGGCTCGATCGTGCGGTACCGGTGGTCGTCCAGGCTCTCCGTGGTCCCCTTCAGGAGGGAGGGAAAGGCGTCGCCTATGTAGTCGTGGATGCCGCTGGTGTGGTTGAGCAGCATGCGTACGGTCACCTTGCGGCCGCGCTCGCCCGGCAGCAGCTCGGGCACGTAGTCGCCGACCGGCCGGTCGAGGTCCACCCGGCCCTTCGCGGACTGCTGGAGGACGGCGACGGCGGTGAACGTCTTGGTGACGCTGCCGACCCGGTGCCGCAGGTCCGGGCGGACCTTGCGGCCGGTGGACACGTCGGCGACGCCGGCGGCCCCGTCGAAGCGCTCGCGCCCGTCGCGGACGGCGGAGTAGACGCCGTACACGCCCGCCTGCTGGATCGCGTTCAGCCCCGTCTGCAGCCGGGTCCGGTCGAGGTGCCGGCCGGCGGCCGGGCCGTAGGTGCTCGGCGCCTCCTGAGTCGCGGCGCTCGCGACCGGGGCGAGGCCCGCGAGCAGGGCTATGGCGACGGCGGTGGCCGAGGCGGCGCGGCGCAGTCGTGGTGCGGGTCGGTCGGCAGGACGGGTGTGGGGCACGGCGGCTCCTCGTCGATGGCCCGGTGGGGCCCGGCGATCTTGGTCACTGTCCATTCTTCGCGCCGTCCCGCGGCCCGGCCTCGTCCGCCAGGACGAGCCGGGCATCAACCTCCGGACCGAGACGCACCTTGACGAGCCATTACATTTGTCACTTCGCGCCGGCCGGCCGCGCCCTCGCACCCGGTCACCGGCCACGTGCTGTGACTCCGCACACGCCCCCTTGACCAGGGAAGGAAGGCTTGCCTAACTTCGAAGGCATGGCCCCCCACGACCCCACCCCTTCCTCCGACGCCTCCGGTGCCTCCGGTGCCCCCGACGCGTCCGAGCTGGTCGATTTCAGCGTCGACCTCACCTCGCAGGAGGTGCTCCGGCGCGCCCAGGTGATGGCGGCCCTCGGCCCGGACTGGGATCCGGTGGAGGTGCTCCTCGGTGAGGAGGCCGCCTACGACCTGCTGTACTCCGGACTCGACGCCGATCAGCAGCGCATCTACGACGACCTGGTCGCGGCCGGTGTACTGCCCGCGCGCGGAGACGGCCGTGCTGCCGCTTGACCCGCAGGCCGATCCCGGGCGGCGTGCCTGGGTGGCCTGCCCGAAGTGCGCGGACGCACGCGGCTGCGAACCGTGCGAGCAGCGGCGCACCTGCTCCGCCCACTGGCGCTACCTGCTCACCAACACCGGCAGCCTGCTGCACCTGCAGTGCCCCGGGTGCACCCACGTCTGGGTGCACGAGAGCGGCTTCGGGGCCACCCGCTCCCTGTGGGACCGGGTCTCGGGCGCCCTGCCCGGCTTCTGAGCGGCCGCGGCCGCAGTCCCCGGCCCCGGCCCTGACCCCGGCCCCGGTCGTACCGGGCCGCCCCTCGGCTCAGGCTGCGGTCCAGCCGCCGTCCAGGGGGATCGAGGCGCCGGTGACGTATCCGGTGTGCGGGCCGCACAGCCACAGGACGGTCGCGGCGACCTCCTCCGGTTCGATCAACCGCTTGACCGCGGAACGGCTCAGCAGCACCTCTGACACCACCTGACCTGCGTCGATGCCGTGTGCGGCGGCCTGGGCCCCGATCTGCCGCTCCACGAGCGGGGTGCGGACGTAGCCCGGGTTCACGCAGTTGCTGGTGACTCCGTGCGGGGCGCCTTCGACGGCGGTCACCTTGCTCAGCCCCTCGAGACCGTGCTTCGCGGTCACGTAGCCGGCTTTGAAGGCACTGGCGCGCAGCCCGTGCACGCTGGAGATGTTGACGACGCGGCCCCAGCCCCGCGCGCACATGGAGGGCATGGTCCGGCGGATCAGCAGGAACGGCGCGTGCACCATCACGCGCTGCATCAGCGCGAAGCGGTCCGGGGGGAACTCGGTCAGCGGGGCGACGTGCTGGAGTCCGGCGTTGTTGACCAGGATGTCGATGTCGGTGGGGAGCTCCTCGACGGCCTCGGCCACGGCCAGGTCCACGACGTGCGCCCACCCGCCGATCTCCGCCGCGACGGACTTCGCTGCGGCGGCGTCCATGTCCACCACGTGTACGAGGGCTCCGGCCGCGGCGAGCGCCGAGGCGCAGGCCCGCCCGATGCCGCTGCCGGCGCCGGTCACCAGGGCGGTACGGCCCGCCGGGTCGGGGCCCGCGGCTGCTGCCGGCCCGTGGGGCACGGGAGGGGGTGTGCTCGTCATGCCCGGAATCATCCGGGACGGCCGTGGTCCGCTCCCATGTGCGCGACCGCCACAGTCGGGCCGCCGCACGTGTCGGCCGCCGCCAGGGCCCCGGGCCCCGGGCCCCGGGCCCCGGGCTCACTGGCGCGTATCGGGCGACACCGCGCGCAGGGAGTACAGGACGGGCAGGTGGGAGTCCCCGAACGGGAGCCGGTAGCGGCCGTCCTCGCCCCGGATCAGGATGCCGCGGGCATCGAATTCGGCGGCGACGTGCTCGCCCAGGTGCTTGATGGTGAGGCCGGCGGTCGCGGCCGCGGTGACGATCTCGCCGATCGAGTACGGGTACTGCACGGATTCCCGGGCCGGCAGGCTCAGGCCGGGATCGGCGTAGGTGCCGGTGACCGTTTCGCGGTGGGGCTCGCCCCCGCCGTAGGGCCAGTCGACGACGAGCGGATCGAGGGTGGCGACCGCCTGGCAGGCCGGATGCAGATCCACCAGGACCAGGCTTCCGCCGGGCCGCAGGGCCCTCGCCGCGCCGCGCATCCAGGCGTCGAGGTCGGCGATCCAGCACAGGACCCCGTAGGTGGCGACGACCACGTCGAAACCGCCGGCCAGGCTGTCGGGCAGGCGCTGGGTATCGGCCTCGACGAAGGTCGCGGGCAGGCCCGTCCGCGCGGCCAGCAGTCGGGCCCGTTCGAGAGCGGTCGGCGAGAAGTCGACGCCGGTGACCCGGGCGCCGAGCCGGGCCCAGTTCAGGGTGTCCATGCCGAAGTGGCACTGGAGGTGCAACAGGTCCAGGCCCGTCACGTCCCCCGCCAGCTCGCGTTCGAGCGTGCGCAGGGTCTGGTGTCCGGCGACGAACGCCTCGACGTCGTAGAACTGGTCGGTGGGCGTCGAGCCGTGGACCCGGGCCCACACGTCCCACAGGGCGCGGTTGAGCGCGAGTCCGCCGTCGTCCGCGCCGGTCCCCGTTTCGGTCATGGGCCCGAGGATGGCACACGGCACGGCCACCGATCGATGTGTTTCCGCCCGAGCCGGAGCAGGAGCCGGACCCGCAGGATGAGCGACGGTACGGTGCGGTGCGCGACCTGAACGCACCGGCCCGGCACCGCCCGCTCCCACCGTCACTCCCGCAACGCGGGTACGCGCGCGCTACTGCGCGCCGAGCAGGTCCAGGAGCGGGGACAGGCCGGCGGGCCGGCGGTCGGCCGGGAGGTGGTCGACGAAGTGCACCGGGCAGCCGAGCGCCCGGGCGCCGCCGTCCGCGCGCCGGTCGTCCCCGACCATCAGCACGTCGGCGGGGGCGAGGCCGAGCCGGTCGCAGGCAGCCCGGAAGATCACCGGATCGGGCTTCTGGGTGCCCAGCTCGAAGGAGAGCACGTAGGCGTCGACCAGCTCGTCGAGGCCGTGCGCACGGAAGACGGGCCGCAGGTCCCAGCCGATGTTGCTGACCACCGCCACCGGGAGCCCCCGTCGGCGCAGTTCGCGCAGGGTCGGGGCGGTGTCCGGGTACGGGTGCCAGGCGGCGGGGGCCATGTGGCGCTCGTAGAGGGCCTGTTCCAGCTCCGGCTGCGTGATGCCCGCGGCCCGGGTCAGCCCGCCGTAGGCCGCCCGGTGCTGCTCGGCACTGATGTCCCGCTGGTCCCACAGGGCTTCGAGGTGCGCGGGGATGTGGCGCGGCGACGGCCCGCCGGGCAGCGCGCCGTACTCGGTGAGCCGCCGTACGGTCTCGTCGTACTCCTGCTCCCCCAGCGCGCTGCCGGTCCCGGCGAGAGCGGCGTCGAGCCACGCCTCGATCGGCTCGACGCGCAGCAGCGTGCCGGAGAAGTCGAACATCACCCCTTTGATCATGCGTTGATCGTAGGGCAGTGGTGCCGGTGGACGAGGAGCGGGCGTTCGGAATGCTCCGGCCGTCGCGAGAATCGATGGTTATGAGGTCCCTGCGGGAATGAGTCGTGCCCGCCGGTGCCGGAGTACGGCGGCGCAGGTCAGGACGACGGCAAGGCCGGCCAGAACGTAGACGTACCCGTTGATCGACAGGGCGAGGTGCTCCACCGTCGACCCGTCGGCATAGATGCAGGTGTTGCGGAGGGGCCAGTACTCCTGCCTCAGGCTCGCCAACCGGGCGCCGGACGCGCCGTCGTCCTCGCACACCTCCGGGAACGGTCCCCCCAGGGTCACGGAGAACCAGCCGTAGCAGTACACGGCCGTGGCCGAGAACCCGAGGATCAGGGCGAGAACCGCACAGATCCGGGACTGCGAGCGGGGCGGGTTCCTCAGCATGAGCACGAGCAGCACGATGCACGTCGGCACCGCCACCAGACTCACGAGCAGGAGCAGACCGATCAGAGGCAGCGGCATTGCGTCTCCGCCTGATGCGGTGGTGCGGACACGCGGAGCCGCGTGGTTCTTCCCGTCTCCTGCGCCGAACGATTCCTCATGACTGGGGAAGATACCCGGCATGCCCCTTTCGGCTGCGGGAGGCGTCGCACGTGATGCCTCCCGCACGTCTTGCGGGCGACCGCGCGTGGACGCCGGGTCAGGTGGTCGGGTGCAGCCGGGACGGGGTGTTCGGTGAACTCTCCCGGCCACCGTCGATGTTGGCCAGGGCGCTGCCTGCCAGCCAGGTCCGCCAGTCCAGGTTCCAGTCGCCAAAGCCGTTGTCGAAGGGGGCCATCTTCTCTCCGCCGCTGTTGACCACCTCCACGATGTCGCCCTCGCGGACCGTCTCGAAGAACCAGGCGGCGTCCTCGGTGCTCATGCCCGTGCAGCCGTGGCTGACGTTCTCCTCGCCCTGCGCCTCCACCGACCAGGGTGCGGCGTGGATGTACTCGCCGCTCCAGGTCACGCGGGTCGCGTAGGAGACCGGCAGGTCGTAGAACTCGCTGGTACCGCGCTTGATTCCGACGGTGTCGCCGCGCATCCGCACCTTGGGTTCCTTGCGCAGCACGACCTTGATACCGCTGCGCGTCCGGAAGCCCGCCTTGCCGGTGGTGACCGGGATCGTCCTGATGACCCGTCCATTGCGGCGTACGGTCATCCGGTGCGTGGCGGAGTCGGTGACGGCCTCGATCCGGTCCGCGATGGTGAACTGCACCTCGTCGGAGGGGCCGCCGTAGTCGTGGTTGCCGACCTCCACCCCGTCGAGGCGGCTGTGGACCCGCACGACGGTGTGGGCGGGCCAGTACGTACGCGGCCGGAAGTGCAGGGTCGATTCGTCGACCCAGTGCCAGGCGCCCCCGACATGGGGCTCCGAGGTCACCCGGAGGCCCTGCTCCACCCGGGCGCGGGCCGGGAGGTCGTCGGCGGGCACCGGGCGGCTCAGGCTGGCCGTCACGATCTCGCCCGCACCATAGGTGCCCGGGCGCGGCCCGAACTCGACCGTCAGCCTGCCCCCGTCGGCGGGCGGCGCGGTCCGGAACGCCATGGTCACGCCGACCGGGGCGCCCGCCGCGTCCTGGGCGCCGACCTGCACGGTGTAGGTCTCCCCCGCCCTCATCGGCTCGCTGTTGAGCCAGCGCTCGCTGTCCGGGGCGAGGGCGCCGGCGAGGTGGCGGCCGCGCCCGTCGCGTACGGTCACGTCCGTGAGGCGGCCCGCGTCCGCGAGGGCGATCTGGAGCGGCCCGCCGGAGTCCGTCGGCAGCACCTCCACCCGCGCGGCCTGCGCCGCGTCACCGAGGGAGGGTTCCTTCAGTACGGCTCCCATGCCGCGCGCGGTGGCCCGTACCCGCTGCTCCTGCCAGCCGCTGCACAGTCCCGGCCGGAACATGCGCACCGCACAGGGCCCGTCGCCGGATCCGCGGCCCTCGTCCAGCACCCTCCCGACCAGCAGGGTGACCGCGGCCTCGCGCGGCGCTCCCGCACGGTTCCCCTCCGAGGTGTCCGCAGCGGGCGCGCGGCCCGGCGCTGCGGCGACGACCAGCATGGCCCCCGTCACCGCAGCCACGGCGCCCCACGTCTTGGTCGGTTGTCTCCGTCGCATTCGTGGCATAGACGTATCAAACCGACGTGGCGCCAAAATGATGATCATGCCTGCGGCGCTGCGGCCGAACGGGCACCGAAGTGAACTCGGACGGAGCACAGATCCCGTCCCGGACGAGCGGGGACCGGACGTGTGCCCGATACTCGGGTGCCCCCGGGCGGGGCTGCGGCGACAATGCGGCCATGGCTATCCGCACGGTACGACCGGATGAACTGACCCTCCTCCAGGACATCGAGAGGGCCGCCGGGCGCTGCTTCCGCGACATCGGCATGCCGGAGATCGCCGACGACGAACCGCTGACACGGGACGAGCTCGCCGCCTACCAACGAGCCGGGCTGGCCTGGGTGTCGGTCGACGGGGCCGATACCCCCGGCGCCTATCTGATCGCCGAGCGCGTGGACGGCAACCTGCACGTCGAGCAGGTGTCCGTCCACCCGGACCGGGCGCGCCGCGGGCTCGGCAGGGGCCTGATGGAGCACCTGGCGGAGTTCGCGGCGCGCGGGGGCGTGCCCGCGCTGACCCTCACCACCTTCACCGAGGTCCCGTGGAACGCCCCGTACTACGTGCGCTGCGGCTTCCGGCTCTTGGACGACGCCGGGCTCACCCCCGGCCTGCGGGAGATCCGCGACCGCGAGGCGGCGCACGGGCTGGACCGCTGGCCCCGTGCGTGCATGCGGCGGGACCTGTGACGCGCCCGCGCGGCTCTTCGCCGAGCGCGAACCGGGATCGCAGGCGGGTCCGCGGTGTGCTGAGGTGGCCGCATGGATCTTCTTGTACTGGGCGGGACCGCATGGTTGGGGCGTGAGATCACGCGGCAGGCCTTGGACCGGGGCCACGCGGTGACCTGCCTGGCGCGGGGCGAGAGCGGCGAGGTCGCCCCCGGAGCGCGGCTGGTGGCGGCGGACCGGAACCACGGGTCCGCCTACGCGGAGCTCCTCGACCGCGACTGGGACGCCGTGCTGGAGGTGTCCTGGCAGCCCGCCTTCGTCCGCGGCGCGCTGGCGGCCCTCGCCGGGCGCGCCCGGCACTGGACCTACGTCTCCTCCGTCAGCGCCTACGCCGACCACGCCGCGGTCGGCGCCGACGAGTCGACCCGGCTGCTGGCACCCGCGCAGGGACCGTACGTGGGGCGGGAGGAGTACGGGGAGGCCAAGGTCGCCTGCGAGGAGGCCTCGCGCGCGGCGGTGGCCGACCGGCTCGTCGTCGCCCGGGCGGGCCTGATCGGCGGACCGGGCGACGGCAGCGGGCGGTCCGGGTACTGGGTGGCCCGGGCCGGCCGGGAGGTGGAGCAGCCGCTCCTCGTTCCCCGCTCTCCCGGCCTGCCGACCCAGGTGATCGACGTACGTGATCTGGCGGGCTGGCTGCTGGACCTCGCACAGCAGGGTGCCACCGGGACCTTCGACGCCGTCGGGCCCGTCGTCCCGTTCGACGCATGGGTCGAGCTGTCCCGGCAGGTGGCCGGGCACACCGGTCCGGTGGCGCCGGCGGACCCCCGGTGGCTCCTCGATCAGGGGGTCGGGCCGTTCATGGGCCCCGAGTCGATGGCCATGTGGATGCCGGACCCCGAGTGGGCCGGGTTCTGCGCCCGCAGCGGGGCCGCGGCGCGCGCGGCCGGGCTGCGCCACCGTCCGCGCGCGGACATGCTGGAGGACCTTCTGCGGTGGGAGCGCGCCGAGGGACTGGAGCGTCCCCGCCGGGCCGGGCTGAGCACCGCCCGCGAGCGCGAGCTGCTGACCGCCCTCGCCGAGGTTCAGGTGTCCTGACGCAGGATCGGATGGCTTGATTTCCCTATTCCGCATGGCTGGATCCGGTCGGTGCGCTTAACTGGGCGCCCGCTCCTCTTCCATGTCCGTGGCAGGAGACCCGTGTACCCACAACCGCACCCTCCGCAGCCTCCACAGCCGCAGCCCTTCCACCCGGTCGAGCCGCCGCCGCATCCGCGCTGGCCCCCGGCGTTGGCCGTCGCGGCGGTCGTCGTCGCCACGCTCCTCGTGCCCCCGGTGGGCGCCGCGCTGGCCTTCCTCGCCCGCTGGGGCAGGACCGGCAGGATCGTGACGGTCGCGCTCGCCTCGATCTGGTTCCTCGTCCTGGTCACCGCCGACTCCGACCCGAAGACCCGGCCGGCGGCCGCGGAGCCGCGGCCCGGGCCGACGGTCACCGTCACCGTGACGGTCACCGCCCCGGCCGCGGTCGCCGCCGCGCCGAGCCCCAGCCCCTCCCCCACCGCCCCTGTCACCCCTGCCGCCCCCGCTACCAGTCCCGCTCCCGTGGCTCCCCCGACCCCCGCCGCCCAGCCGGAAGCCGGCCCGGCACCGGCGAGCAGCCCGCGGAGCGAGGATCCCGAGGAATCCTCCACGTCCGGCGGGGGCGGCAGCGTCTACTACAAGAACTGCGCGGCGGCGAGGGCGGCCGGCGCGGCGCCGGTCCGACGCGGAGACCCCGGCTACGGCCGCCACTTGGACCGCGACGGCGACGGCGTCGCCTGCGAGTAGCACCGCGGGACCCGGCGGCGGCTCACGCCAGTCCGTACCGCCGGGCCGACTCCTCCTCCTGGGCCAGCCGGTGCAGTGCGTTCAGCACCGGCCGGAACAGGATGGTCGCCGCCACCGCGGTCTCGACCTGCTCCGCCTCCGAGGGGTGGGTCTCCACGAAGTCCAGGTCACGCACGGCCACTTGGTGCATCAGCTGGGCGTACGGGGCCATGAGCGCGGCGTCCCACGGATAACCGAGCCGCATCAGTGTGGCCACCGCCGCCACCAACGAACGGTGGACCGGCGAGAGTTCGCCCACCTCCCGGGCGGTGGACCAGCCCAGGTCCCGGAGCAGCCGGTCCACCTCGGTGCGCGCGGCGGCCATCACCTCGTCCTCGTCCTCGTCCTCGCCCTCTCCTCCGCCCTCACCTCCGTTCTCGCCCCGGTCGTCGGCCGGTTCGGCCTCCCGGGGTAGTGCCCACAGGGCCGCACCCAGGCGGATCGTGCGGCCCAGGGACTCGTCGTCGACGTGCCCGAGCACCTTCCGGACGTCCGCCACCGGCACCCGGCCGACCTGGATCATCGCGCGCACCAGCCGCAGCCGGCGCAGATGGCCCTCGTCGTAGTCGGCGGTCGTCGCGCTGACGCGACGGCCGGGCGGCAACAGCCCTTCGCGCAGGTAGTACTTGATCGTGGCGATGGCCACGCCGCTCCGCTCACTCAGTTCTGCGAGCCGCACTCTCTTGAACCTTCCCTTGGCGAGTGCCACTATCCAATCATGTGACGGTTGGACAGCGGAGCTATCCAACAAGGCGATCGGGAGGCCGGCGTGTTCGCGAAACCCTTACCGGGCCGTACCACCGCAGCTGCCGAGGGGGACGTCGTCGTCCTCCTCATCGGCATGCGCATCAACCACTTCTGGGCCGTCCACCACTGGATTCCGGTGATCACGGCCATGCCCCGCATGCTCCGGGAGCTCGCCAAGGACCCCGCCCGGGGGCTGCTGGGCCACGTCCTGCTGACCGCGTCACCCCGTACCTACTACGTAGTCCAGTACTGGGAGTCCAAGGAGAAGCTCTACGCGTACGCCGCGGCCCCGGACATGCTCCACCACAAGGCATGGTCGATCATCAACCGCAAGGACCGGGCGGGGAAGCTGCGCCGCCACGTGGGCCTGTGGCACGAGTCGTACATCGTCCCCGAGGGCTCCTACGAGGCGATCTACTTCGACATGCCGCCCTTCGGGCTGGCGGCGGCCACCGGGGTGCTGCCCCTGGAGAGCCGCGGCCGGCGCGCGGCCGACCGCTTCGCGCACCGTTCGCCCGCGGCAGGATCCGGAGCCGAAGCCGCGGCAGGGGCCGGAGCCGCCGCCGACCGGTGAGCCGGCATCCCGGTCGGCGTTCCGGTCAGCGTCGTGGCCTGGTCCCGACGGCGGCCGTGACGGTGACGCTCCGGAGGTAGGTACCGTCCGGGTCATGGGCCAGCAGCGCGTCGCGCAGCTCGGACTCGAAGGCGTCCTTCCGGTCGCCGAACCGGGCGGGGCCACAGCGGGCCCGGGAGAACTGGAGCCCGACCAACTGGTCCAGGGTGCAGCGCGTGGACTGCTCCCACGTGGTGATCTCGACGCGGGAGAACACCGACTTCGCCAGACGGTCCGCCACGTCCTGCACCTCGTCGCCCGGTTCGGCCCCCGGGCCCTGCGGTCGGTGGTCCGCTCCGAGGAAGCGCGCGCACACCTCGTCGACGACGGCCGGCCAGGAAGGGTCCGGGCCGGACCGTCCGGACCCGGCCGGCGAGGTGGTGACCACGGCGATCCCGCCGCGCGGCGCGAGCATGCCGTCCAGGTCGGCCAGGAGCCGTACCCGGTCCATCCGGTGGAAGGCCCCGCCGATCACGCACAGGTCGAGCCGGGGCAGGCACAGCCGGCCGACGCCGGCGGCGTCGCCGCGCAGCCAGGAGACGTTCGTACGGCCGAGCTCCTCGGCGAGCCTGCACCCCTCGGCGAGCATGGCCGGTTCCGGATCGACGGCGTAGACGTGCTCGACCAGCGGCGCCAGCGGCAGGGAGAGCGTGCCCGGTCCCGCGCCGAGGTCCAGTACGGTCTGGGAGCCGTCGAGCGCGAAACGGTCCGCGAGGAGCGCGTAGCACTCCGCCGGGTACGGGGGCCGGTAGCGGGCGTAGTACGGGGCGGCGGACGCGAACGGGGTGCTCATGGGGTCCTCCCGGGCCGGGGTTGCATCCGCCGATGGTGGGGCACAACCCGCCGTCCGGCAGCGGATGGGGCCCGCAAATCCCCCGTACGGATGCTCCCCCGGGCTACGCCGTGCGAGTGGCCCGGGGGCGCGGCATCACTTCTGCGGGGTCAGCCGCTCCCACAGGAAGGTGTGCACCAGGGCCTCGTTGAAGGCGGTCTGCCGGTGGTCGGTGGCACCCGCGTGGCCGCCCCCGAGGTGCTCGTGGAAGAGGACGGGATGCCCGTGCTCGCGCAGCCGGGCGGCCATCTTGCGGGCGTGACCGGGGTGCACCCGGTCGTCGCGGGTCGAGGTCAGCAGGAGCAGCGGCGGGTACGCGGGCCCGTCCGCCCGGACCTGGTGGTACGGGGAGATCCCCTCCAGGTGGGGCCGGTCGGCGGGGCTGTCGGGGTCGCCGTACTCGGCGATCCAGCTGGCCCCGGCCAGCAGCTTGTGGAAGCGCAGCATGTCCAGCAGCGGCACGTGCGCGACGACCGCGCCGAACAGTTCCGGGTCGCGGGTGAGCATGGCGCCCATGAGCAGCCCGCCGTTGCTGCCGCCCTCGATGCCCAGCTGGGCGGGGGTGGTGATGTCCCGGGCGGTGAGGTCGCGGGCGACCGCGGCGAAGTCCTCGTACGCCCGGACCCGGTTCGCGCCGAGGGCCGCCTTGTGCCAGCCCGGCCCGTACTCGTGCCCGCCGCGGATGCCCGCGACGACGTACGTGCCTCCGCGCGCCAGCCAGGCGCGTCCGGTGACCGCGCTGTACTGCGGGACCATGGAGATCTCGAAGCCGCCGTACCCGTAGAGCAGGGTGGGGCCCGGGCCCGGGCGGTCCTCGGGACCGACGACGAAGTACGGCACCCTCGTGCCGTCCGCGGAGGTCGCGAAGTACTGGCGCACGGCGAGGCCGTCGGTGTCGAAGAGCGCCGGGCTCTGCTTGAGGATCTCGCTCGCGGTCCCGCTGTCGCCGTCGTCCCCACCGGTGCCGCCGGCCGTGCCCCGGTACAGCGTGGCGGGCTGGAGGAAGCCGGAGACCTGGTGGAAGTACTCGTCGCTCACGTCCGGGTCCGTGCCGGTCACCGAGGCGGTGGACAGCGGCGGCACACCCGGCAGCGGCGCGCGCTGCCAGCCGCCGGGGCCCGGACGACCCTCACCCGGGGTGAGCAGCTCCAGCCGGGAGGAGACATCGGCGCGGGTGCTGAGGATGAGGTGGTTGCGGGTCCAGCTGTAGCCGGCGAGCGCGGTGCGCTCGTCGGGGGTGAACAGCACCTCGGCCTCGCGCTCCCCCGCCCGGAAGGCGTCGAAGTCGAAGGCGAGCAGGCTGCCCGCGGGGTGTCCGAGCCACGGCGACTTGGGTGTGACGATCAGCCACCTGCGGTGGACGGAGGCGCCCGCGTCGTCCGGGACCTCGATCTTCAGCGGCGGGGCGGCGGCGTCCTCCTGGAGCAGGAAGAGCTCCTGGTTCCAGAAGTCGATCTGCCGGTGGACGAAGTCCCGCTCGAAGCCGGGTGTGTCGTCGTGCCATCCGGAGGCGGACAGGTCCGTGGGCCGGCCTTCGTAGACCGCTTCCGCGTCCGCGAGGGGCGTCCCGCGGTGCCAGCGGCGCACCTGGAGCGGGTAGCCGGAGGAGGACATCGAGCCGGCGCCGAAGTCCGTACCGATCCAGACGCGGTCGCGGTCGATCCAGCCGATCCGGGTCTTGGCCTCGGCGACCGTGAACCCGTCCTCGACGAACTCCAGGGTCTCCAGGTCGAACTCGCGCACCACGCAGGCGTCCGCGCCGTCCCGCGACAGCAGGACGAGGGCGTGCCGGTGCTCGGGGGCCAGCACCCGGCTCCCCGCCCAGGCCCACTTCTCGTCCTCGGCCTCGGCCAGCGCGTCGAGGTCCAGGAGCACCTCCCAGGCGGGCCGGTCCGTCCGGTACTCCTCCAGCGTGGTGCGCCGCCACACACCGCGTACGTGGTCGGCGTCCTGCCGGAAGTTGTACAGGTGGCGGCCGCGGCGGACGACGTAGGGGATCCGGCCGTCGTCGTCCAGTACCTCGCGCACCTCCTGTTCGAGCACCTTGAACCCGGGGGAACCGGTCAGCGCGTCCACGGTCTCGGCATTGCGCTCCCGGACCCAGGCGAGGGCCTCGTCGCCGGATACGTCTTCCAGCCACAGGTAGGGGTCTTCATCGCTCATCAGGCGATTGTGCAGGAAGCGACCGGCGGGTGTCCGGCCGGTGCCCCGGCCGGTCGGTCTTCCCCGGCCCGGTCGGTCTTCCCCCGGCCGGTCAGTCTTCGTCGGCCGTCGGGTCGTCGGACCTCGGGTCACCGCCCGCGCGGCGGGCGTCGCGCAGCGCTGTGTGCACCGACCAGGTCACCGAGACCAGCGGCACCGCGACCACCGCACCGACCACTCCGGCGGCGATGGCTCCGGCGACCACCGAGATCGCCACCACCAGCGGGTGCAGCCGGACCGCCCGGCTCATCACCAGCGGGTGGAGCAGATGGCCCTCGATCTGACCGATGATCACGATCAGCGCGACCACCACGCCCGCGATGATCGGTCCCTTCGCGGCCAGGGCGACCACGGCGGCGACCGCCAGGGCGACGGGCGATCCGATGAGCGGGATGAAGGCCGCGAAGAACTCCAGCAGGGCCAGCGGCACGGCCAGCGGGACCCCGAGGAAGTAGAGCGCCACCCCTACCAGGACCGCGTTCGTAGCCGCGACGAGGACGATCCCGCGGGTGTATCCGGTGAACGTACGCCAGGCCGCGCCGCCGGCGATGCCCACGCGGGCGCGCAGCCTCGGGGGCAGCTGGGCACAGAACCAGGCCCACTGCCGGTCCCCGCCGTGCAGGAAGAAGAACGAGCAGAAGGCCCCGAGGGCGAGGACGGTCAGGACGTGCACCAGGCGCCCGGCTCCGCTGACCGCCTGGCTGAGCACGGTGGAGCCGTGGCTCGACAGGTAGTCGCCGAGGCGCGACTGGAGGTCGGAGAGCGCGTGCGGGTTCAGCCGGAAGGGGGCTCGTTCCAGGTACTCCTCGATGCTGTCGATTCCCTGGCGGAACTCCCGGGCCAAGGTGGTGCTCTCCCCGGCCACCGCCGTACCGACCAGGGCCAGCACGCCCAGCAGGACCAGCACACTGCCCAGGAGGGTGACGGCGACGGCGACCGAGCGGGGCAGGGTGCGGGCGAGGCGCCGGGTGGGCCACCACAGCAGGGCGGTGACGACGAGGCCGAGGAAGACGGCCACGGCGATCTCGTGGAACCGGCCGAGCACGGCGAAGACGGCGTACACGGCGGCGCCGACCACCAGCAGGCGCCAGGCGTACGACGCTGCCGTACGCAGGAACGGTGACACCGGCGGCATGACCCATGAGTGCCACCGCGGGCGTCCGATGCCACGCGCACGGAGCCGGATTCGCCCGTCCGTGATCGGTTCGGGGTCCGATGCGCAGAAAATCCGTTGCCCCGGGCGAGGGGTACACGGACGATGGCCTCTCGTGAGCACTTCCCGTTGGACCGCCGTACTGCCCGACTTCTCCCCGTTCCGTTCCAGTCGTGACTTCCGGCTGCTGTTCTACCAGGGGACGGTGACGTACTTCGGCTCCTTCATGGCGATGATCGCGCTGCCGCTGCAGATCAAGCACCTGACGGACTCGCCGCTGGCGGTCGGTGCGATGGGTGCGGTGGAGCTGGTTCCGCTGGTGGTGTTCGGGCTGTACGGGGGCGCCCTGGCGGACGCGGTCGACCGGCGGCGGATGATCCTGCTGACCGAGGCCGGGCTCGGGGTGCTCGCCCTGGTCCTCCTGGTGAACGCGCTGCTGCCGGACCCGATGCTGTGGCCGCTGTACGTGGTCGCGGCGGGGGTGTCGGCCCTGGCCGGGCTCCAGCGGCCGGCCCTGGACTCGCTGATGGCGCGGATCGTGCCGCACGACCAGCTGACGGCCGCCGCCGCGCTGAACGGGCTGCGCTACCAGGTCGGCGCGATCGCCGGTCCGGCCGTGGCCGGTCTGGTCGTCGCGTACGCGGGTCACGCCGCCGCCTATGGCGTCACCGTCGTCGGCTTCCTCACCTCGGTGCTGCTGTGCCTGCGGCTCACTCCGGCGCCGCCCGCGAAGGGCGCCGACCGGCCGTCGCTGCGCGGCATCGCGGAGGGCGCGCGCTACGCGTGGAGCCGGCCCGTACTGCTGGGGACGTACGCCGTCGACCTGGCGGCGATGTTCTTCGCCTTCCCGAACGCGATCTACCCCTTTCTCGCGGACGAGCTCGACGCCGTGTGGGCGCTGGGTCTGATGTACGCGGCCGGGGCGGTGGGCTCGCTGGTGCTCGGCATGACCAGCGGCTGGATGTCCGGGATACGCCGGCACGGGCTGCTGGTGGTGTGCGGTGCCACGGTCTGGGGCCTGGCGATCGCGGGGGCCGGCGCGGCCGCGAACATCTGGCTCGTGCTGCTGTGCCTCGCGGTGGCGGGCGCGGGCGACATGGTGAGCGGACTGGGCCGGGCGACGATCTGGAACCAGACGATCCCCGAGGAGCTGCGCGGCCGGCTGGCCGGCATAGAAGTGCTCTCGTACAGCGTCGGCCCGCAGCTGGGCCAGGTCCGGGCCGGCACCATGGCCGGCTGGACCGGTACCCGTTCGGCGTTCTGGGGCGGCGGCCTGGCCTGCGTGGCGTCGGTGGCGGTGCTGGCCGCGCTGCTGCCGAAGCTGATCTCCTACGATGCCGACACCGACGAGGACGCGCTGCGGCGCCGGGCCGCCCGGGAAGCCGAGGCCGAGGCGACCGGCGTGGCCTAGACCCCGAGGGTGGCGGTGAGGGTGCCGTCGGTGATGGCGGCGGTCAGCAGGGCGTGGTCGGCGCGGGTCCGGTCCGCGTAGCGGAGTGCGAAGGCCGCGACGGCGCGGTCGAAGGTGTCGCCGCCGCCGAGGTAGCCGGCGATGGCGATGCGGTCGCCGGAGCGGGCGTGGGCGCGGGCGAGGGCCCGGCCGCAGAGCGCGGCGTACCGGCCGAGCAGGCCCGGGCCCATGGTGGCGACATCGGCCGAGCCCTTCATGTCGCGCAGTTGGCGGCCGTAGAAGTGCCGCCCGGCGGGTCCGGTCGTCCAGCCGAGGAAGATGTCGCCGGCGGCCTGCATGAGCCGCTGGCCGGCGACCACCCGGTGCCCCTGGTGATCGTGCCCGTCGGCCGGCAGGTGGGCCTGGAGGACGGACGGAACGGCTTCCTTGATCTGCAGGAAGAGCGGGTCGTCGGCGTCGCGGCCGAGCAGCAGCACGACGAAGCAGCGGGTCCCCACGCTTCCCACGCCGACGACCTTGCGTGCCGCGTCGGCGTACCGGAAGCGGTCGAGGAGGACGCGGCGCTCCTCGGGGAGGGTGCTGCGGTACTTGCCGAAGATCTCGCCCACGTCGCGGGAGTCCGCCCGGGGCAGCGGCTCCAGCAGCGGCGGATCGTGGATGATCCGCCGCCGCCCGTCGCGGACCTCGGTGAGCTTGCCGAGCGCGCGCAGGCTGGTGCGGCGGCGGGCGCGGGCCATATTGGCTTCCACCCGGTCGCGCAGTTCGGGTCTGCCGATGAGCGGCAGCAGTTCGGCGGTGTCGGTCCGGTGGTACCAGACGTCCAGCTCGGGCAGGCCGGCGAGCTCCCGGATGGACCGCCGGTAGGAGCGGGCCGCCGCGAGGGCGGCCCTGCCTGCGCGGTCGTCACCGTGCCCGTTGTCGCGGGCGGCCACGGCGACGCTCGCGGCGAGGCGTTTGACGTCCCACTCGAAGGGCCCGGGGAAGGTCTCGTCGAAGTCGTTGAGGTCGAAGAGCAGAGCGCGTTCGGGCGAGGCGAACATGCCGAAGTTCATCAGGTGCGCGTCGCCGCACAGCTGGACGGTCAGTCCGGTCTGGGGCTGGGTGGCCAGGTCGGCGGCCATGACCGCGGCCGCTCCGCGCAGGAAGGCGAGCGGCGACGCCGCCATCCGGCCGTGGCGGATGGGCAGCAGTTCCGGGACCCGGTCGGTGGCCTGTCGCTGGAGCACGCCGATGGGGTCGGGGCGGTCCGGCGAGGCGGTCCACCGCCCGTGCGCGGCACGGCCGGTGATCTTGCGCACGGCCCGTCCGCGCCGGAACCGCTCAGCTGGGCTGGTCATGCGCCGCTCCTCGTCGCCGGTCATCCTCATCCTGGCCGCACGGCACGAGTCGCGCATGTCGCCCGCCCCGGCCCCGGCCCCGGTCCGGTCGGGTCGGGTCCGGTCCCCTTCACGCCAGTGGGTCCGTGGCGGGCGGTCGGGTTCAGCTCTCGTTCTCGGCGAGGATCCGGTCGGCGGCGTAGTGCGGGCAGTTGAGCACGTGCCAGGTCACCGACAGTGACCCGGCCCCGGTCCGCAGCGTCCGTACCACGCCGTCCGCGGCGGTGGCCTTGCAGAAGGGGCACACGACGGTCTCCGGGCGCAGTAGATCGAACATGCCGTGTCCTTCCCGCAGCTTTCTCACACCGGACCAGTCCAGAACTATCAAATCCGGCGCCATTCGGCCGCAGTACCCACAAGTACGGATGAGTATTGGGGCTCTTGGCCGGGCCCGACCAAGCGTGGGACCCGGACCGGGAGGTGTCCCCGGGCGGCGTCCGGGCCGACGAGGACCCTTGCGGCGGCCCGGAGTTGCCCCTCGGACCGGCGGGGAGCGGGGGAGCCGGCCGTCACCCGGGCGAGGCGCGTGACGTCGTACGGGTTGCGCGGTACCGGAGCGATGACGGGCGCCGGCCGGAGCCCTCGCCGGGAGGTTACTCGCGAGGAAACACGACCTTTGGCTATGGTGAGCGCCCTCCGGTCGGATCCCTACGGATTCCAAGATCAAATGCGGATCTGTCATGCCGATCGAAGGAAGTCCTGCCAATCCGGGACATGAGTACGCAGTGCAGAGCGACGCGATGTCGGCAACACCGCCCGGCGTCGGCTCGGTACGAGCCGACCTGCCCTCGCCCCGCACCCGGGGCTGGAGGGCGGCGGCCCTCTCATTCACCTACCTCGCGAAGGCAAGGCAGAGATGGCAAGAATGCCCCGTCAGTCGTCCCCCCGGTCGCCCCGGCCGTCGTCCCGGCCGTCCGCCCGACGGCAGACGCACCCGGTCGACGAACTGCTCCCCCTCCCCCGGCTCGCCCTCTACGGCTTCCAGCACGTCCTCGCGTTCTACGCGGCAGCCGTCATCGTTCCCGTCCTGCTCGGGAACGCGCTGGGCCTCTCCCGCCAAGAACTCGTCCACCTCATCAGCGCGGACCTCCTGACCTGCGGCGTGGCCTCGATCGTCCAGGCCCTCGGCGTCTGGCGGATCGGCGCCCGGCTGCCCCTGGTCCAGGGCGTCACCTTCACCGCGGTCTCACCCATGATCGCCATAGGTACGGGGGCCGGCGGCGGTACCGCCGGGCTGCTCGTCGTCTACGGGGCGGTGATCACGGCGGGCATCGCGACCTTCCTGTTCGCCCCGCTGTTCAGCAGGCTGGTCACGTACTTCCCGCCGGTCGTCATCGGCACGATCCTCACCATCATCGGCATCACGCTGATCCCCGTGGCCCTGCAGGACGCCGCGGGAGGCGCGCACCTCATCGGCACCCCCGCGTACGGGGACCCGAAGAACCTCGCCTACGCGGCGGGCACCCTGCTGTTCATCCTCGCCCTGGTCCGGATCGGCAGGCCGTTCCTCAGCAGCCTCGCGGTCCTGCTCGGGCTCGTCGTCGGCACGGCGGCCGCCTGGTTCTTCGGCGACACCGACTTCGCCGTCGTGCGCGAGACGGACTGGTTCGGGGTCACCACGCCCTTCCACTACGGCATGCCGCGGTTCGAGCTGCTGCCGATCGCGGCCATGCTGGTCGTCGTCCTGATCACCATGGTGGAGACCACCGGTGACGTCTATGCGATCGGCGAGATCACCGGGAAGAAGGTCGACGCCGACACGGTCGCCCGGGCCCTGCGCGCCGACGGCGCGGCGACCGTGCTCGGCGGTGTCCTCAACTCCTTCCCGTACGTGGCGTTCGCCGAGAACATCGGCCTCGTGCGCATGTCGAAGGTGATGAGCCGGTACGTGGTCGTCGCGGCCGGGGTGTTCATGGTCGTCCTGGGACTGCTGCCGAAGGCGGGCAGTCTCGTCGCCTCGATCCCGCACCCCGTCCTGGGCGGGGCGGCGATCTCCATGTTCGGCATCGTCGCAGCGGTGGGCATCCAGATCCTGGGGAAGGCGGACCTGCGCGAGGAGCGCAACACCCTGATCCTCGCGGTCAGTCTGGGCGCCGCGCTGCTGCCGACCACGGTGGGCCCGTTCTTCGACCGGATGCCGGACGGCCTGCGGGCGGTGCTCGACAGCGGGATCACGCTGGGCGCTCTGACGGCCATCGCGCTGAACCTGCTCTTCAACGTCTTCACGAGCCGCGGCACGATGGAGATCGACTGGGACGACATCGGCGAGGAGGGCCCGGCGGCGCCGCACGCGGGCGCCCCCTCGTACTGAGGACGGCCCGCCTCAGTGCGTTCCCGGCGCGAACGGCGGCGCCTCGCCCGCCTCACCGATCAACTCCCAGAAGTGGTCGACGAGTCGGCGCAGGTATGCGGCCCGCTCCGCCGCGATCTCCTTGAGGCGGGCGTCGTCGTTGCGCGCGACGAGGTGTCCCATGTACCGCTCCGAGAAGGCGGCGAACTCCGTGTGCATCGTGCGCAGCGCGTCGCCCACCGCGGTCGCGTCGACCACCACGATCTCCGCCACCGGTTCCACGTACGGCTTCCAGCGGCCGTCGACGGCCGCGCGCAGGTGCTGCGCGAGTTCGGCCACGCGGCCCATGATCCCGATCAGCTCGCGCAGCGACAGCCCGAGGGCCTCCACGAGGGCCCTGGTCTGCCGGGCGTCCCCGTTCCAGTGCTGCGCCGACTCGGCCGCGCGGTACTCGTACGGGTCCATGCCTATCCGGTACGCGAGCCGCTCGGCGGTGAGCCGGCGGGCGAGCCGGTGCTCGGCCAGGGTGCGCGGCTCGATGCCCATCAGCGCGGTGGCCTCGCACCACAGGACGTCGGCGAGGGCGAAGAGTTGGCGGTCGGACGGCACCTCGAGGCCCTGCTCCCAGGCCAGGACGAGTTGGGGGTGGACGGGCGCGCCGCAGGCCGCCATGGAGTGGGCGACCTGCGCCTCGGTCAGGCCCATACGGGCTCGCGCGGACCGGGCCCCGGCCGGGGAGAAGGGAGTGCTGTGCACGTACGAGACACCTCGCAGCCCCCTCGGCGCGCGGCGGTCGAGGGGTGGACGGATTGATGGATGAACACCAAGCGCGGGCACACTAACAGATGTTCATCGGGTCGTATCCGTCCATACCCCTACGAATCCAAGGGGGCGGCGTGACCGGGTCAGTTCGCGCACTCCGTGTCCCGCGACGGACGGCGGCCGCTCGTGAGGAACTCGGTGACGACGCGATTGCCGCACGTGTTGCCGTTGCCGAGGTACATCCCGTGGCCGCCCTGTTCCACGGTGACCAGGCGGGCGCGGCCGCCCAGGGCCTCGCGCATCTTCAGGGCGCCGAAGAGCGGGGTGGCGGGGTCCCGGCGGCCCTGGACCATGAGGATGTTGGACGGGCCGTCGTCGGTGATGCGGGTGGGCCTGCGGGTGGGGGGCTTCCAGAAGGAGCAGGGCGTGACGTTCGCCGGCATGCCGGCGGTGAGGGGGTGGCGGGTGCGGTCCTCCTCGACCGCACGCCGGTGGGCGGCCATGGATGTCTCCGGCCACGCCACGTCGTTGCAGATGACGCTGACCATGAGCGCGGCGTCCTCGTTCGGGATGGGCGCGGCCAGCTCCCGCGGGAGCGCCGGGGTACCCGCCGGGTCCTGCGCCGCCTTGACCAGAGCGGCGAGGGAGGCGAAGGCGGAGTCGCTGTAGAGGGCGTTCTGCAGGGCCTGGCGCAGGCCGTTGCCGGTCAGCGGCACGCCGGGGGTGGTGGACGCCCGCGGCTCGCGGTCCAGCCGGGCGGCGAGGGCGACGACGAGCGGCTCGACCTGCTGCGGATCCGCGGCCAGGCGCAGGCCGTCCGCGTCGCGGTCGGGGTGGGCCGCCCAGGCCGCGAAGTCCGGGAAGCGGTCCGCCGCGGCCTGCGACATGTTCGCCAGCCAGCCGCGGGCGACCCGCTTCGGGTCGGGGTCGCCGCTGCTGTCGAGGACCCAGCGGTCGGTGCGCCGCGGGTACGTCTGCGCGTACACGGCCCCGACGTACGCCCCGTAGGAGGTGCCCCAGGCGGAGAGCCTGCGCTCGCCGAGCGCCTCGCGGAGGCGGTCCATGTCGCGGACCTGGTTGGCGGTGGTGAAACTGCGCAGCTCGGGGCCGCCCTTGCGGGCGCAGGCCTCGGCGATGCGCCGGGAGCGCTCGATGTTCCCGGCGATCTCGCCGTTCGGACCGGGCCAGGGGCGCAGGCTGGTCAGGTAGCGGTCCTCGGGGGCCAGGTCGCAGCTCGCGGTGGTGCTGGCGCCCACCCCGCGCGGATCGAAGGCGACGAGGTCGTAGGCCCCGGCCAGCTCGCGCCGCAGGGCGTCGCCCTTCTGCGTCAGGCGCTGCACACCGGATCCGCCCGGGCCGCCGGGGAGCACGACGAGCGTGCCGCGCCGGGCCCCGGGGCGGTCGCTGCGGATGCGGGAGACGGCGACGGTGATCTGCCGCCCGTCGGGGTCGTCGTAGTCGAGCGGGACGGGCAGCTCGGCACACTCCTGGGCGGCGGGCGCGCCCTGATGGGTGCAGGGGTGCCAGTCGAGCTGCGGGCCGGCGGACGCGGACCGGGCCTCGGCCGGGGCGGCGGTCGCGGTCAGTGCGGCCGCCACGGTGGCCGTGGCGAGGAGCAGGGCCGTTTTCCTGTAAGTCGTCATGGGGCAAGCCTTGTTGATCCGGCCCGGCGGTCCCATCCGGCAGGCCGGTCGGCCGTGGGTGGTGCCAGCCCCCGTCAACCGCCTGGCCCCTGCCCCCTGTCGGCTCAGGGCAGCGGCACCCCGCGGGCCGTGATCCAGAGCTCGTACCACTCCTCGTGCGTGAGCTCGGGATCCCGCAGGACCGCGTCGCGGCAGGCCCGGATCCGCTCGGGGCGGGCGCTGCCGATGACCGGGGCGATGGCGGCCGGGTGCCGCATCAGCCACCACAGCAGGACCGACTCGGGCGTGGTGTCCTTCTGCCGGGCCAGCTCGGCGAGCAGCGCCGCGGTGGCCCGTTCGGCGGGGGTCTGCTCGCGGCCGGTGAAACGGCCCTGCGCCAGCGCTCCCCAGGCCTGGAGGCGGATGCCGTGGTCGCGGCAGTGCTCCAGGGTGCCGAAGGGGAATCCGTTGTTCGCGGATTCCGGTGTGTTGAGCAGGACTCCCGCCTCGACCCAGTCGCGGCTGTGCAGGCTCATCTCCAGCTGGTTGGCCACCAGCGGTACGTCGAGACGGGCCTGGAGGTGGGCGATCTGCGCGGCGCCCATGTTGGACACGCCGAAGCCACGTACGAGGCCCTGGCGGTGCAGGGAGCCCAGTGCCGAGGCGACCGAGTCCACGTCGGCGAGCGGGTCGGGACGGTGCAGCAGGAGGACGTCGATCACATCGGTCCTGAGCCGGGTCAGGCTCTCCTCGACGCGCCGGACGATGGTCTCGCCGCGCAGGTCGTAGATCCCCGGGCGGTCCTTGTCGCCGAGCCGGATCCCGCACTTGGTCTGGAGGGTGATGCGCTCGCGCAGCCCGGGCGTGCGCGCGAGCACCTCGCCGAAGACGGCCTCGGCCTTCCCGTGCCGGTAGATGTCGGCGTGGTCGAAGGTGGTGATCCCGCTGTCGAGGGCCGCCGCGACGGCCGCCTCGGCGGCGTCGATGTCGGCGGGCCCGTACGGGTCGGGGTCCCAGCTCCCGCCCAGCCCCATGCACCCGTACAGCACCCGGTCACCACTCATGCTCGTACTCGCGTTCGTCACCGGGCCAGCCTAGGCCGTGTCCGGCGGGCGGCGCACGGTACGCGATCGGGATCCGGAACCGTTTGCACCGGGCCCGATGCACGGTCTGACCGGCGCATACTCAATGATGTCCGAATGCACAGACACATGGAGACCGGGCGCGGGGCACGGCTGGGGCCGTTCCGCCGGCGCCTCGGCCGCACGGTGACGACCCTGAGCCTGTTGGGCGCGGTGGCGTGCACGTCCGCGCCGACACCGGATGCGGTCGCGGGCCCGGACGCCCCCACGGGGCACGATGTCTCCGTCGCCACCTGGAACATGTGCGGGGTGCGGCAGTGGAACTGCGAGAAGACCGGGAGCCCGAAGGAGAAGTTCCAGCAACTGCGCGAGCTGATCGACGACTCCGACGTCCACGTCCTGCTGCTCCAGGAGGTGTGCTCGCAGGACCTGGTTTCCTCGGCCCGCAGCCTCGGCCCCCAGTGGCACTCCGCCTTCGAACCGTACGCCGAGGTGGACGAGGCAGGGCGCAGGTCTCCGGTCGACTGCACCGGCCAGGGGCGCGGACAGGCCGGGTACGGGCTGCTGGCGGGCTCCGCGCTCACCGATGTGGAGCTGGTCCCGACCGAGCAGCCGACGGTGGGACTGCACCGCGGCATCCTGTGCGCCCGGGTCCCGGCCCAGGGGCTGCGGGTGTGCAACGCGCACCTCTCGCTGCGGGAGAGCGACGCCGAGCATCCGGAGTGGGACTTCCGTGACGACCAGCTGAGCTCGCTGGTCGCCACCGCTTCCACGGACGCCGGTACGGTCTTCGGCGGTGACTTCAACTCCCCGCCGCCGGTGGGCGACCGCAACACGTCCGCCTGGATCTGGCCGTCCGAGACGTACACCACGTACCGCGAGTGCGACCAGAAGGGCGGCTCCCGGTCGGGGCGCGCCACCCTCAAGGACGGCACGAAGATCGACTACTTGTTCACCCGGCTCCCCCGCACTTCCTGCACGGTGGTGGACACCAAGGTGTCCGACCACCGGCCGCTGGTGATGCGGGTGAGCCGCCCCGAGGGCACGGCCGGGGTCAGTACCGCGCGTTGATGTAGGCCCCCTGCGCCGGAGCCGTGTACGCGTTCATGACGGTGAAGGCGGCCGTGGTCCAGGCGGCCGCGTTGCCCATGGCGTCCACGGCCACGGCCTCGACGAAGTGCCCGCCCTGGGGCCAGGCCCAGCCCGCGTCCCAGCTCCAGCTTCCGTCCGCCATCACCGGGGCCGCCCCGAGGCCGGTGCCGTCCTTGCGGAACTCCACGCGCACGGCGCCGGGGGCGTAGCCCATGAAGACGACCGCGGGGCCCGGCACCTGCTGCTGTGCGGACGGTGCGGTCACCGTCAGCGCCACCGGTCGGACCCCCGTGGGTGTCCCGGCAGGTGCCGACGCGGCCGCCGCGGTCCGGGCCCGGGCCGGTGCCTGCGCCTGAGCCGGTGCCTGGGCCTGGGCCTGTGCCTGTGCCGCTTCGTGGGCGGCGCTCGCCTCCAGGGCCGTGAAGATCACTTCGGTGCGCTTGGAGTGGTAGTTGTTCGCGTCCGCCGCGAACAGCCTGACCACGTGCCGGCCCCGGGACCAGGGCTTCTCTCGCTGCCAGGTCCAGCTCCCGTCGGCGCCCACGGGCGCCGCGCCCTGGTACTTGCCGTCCTCCCAGACGCTGACCCGCACCGCGCCCCTCGGGGCGGTCCCCACGAAGCGGATGGCGTTGCGGGGAGCCTGGGTGTTCTCCGCCGGAGCGAGGACCACCGGCCGGGGGAAGGAATCGCCCTTCACCTGCGAGGTGTCGGAGAGGTACGCGTCGATGGCGGAGGTGCTGCGGCCCGGCTGTTCGTGGCCGTTGCGGACCATGCCGATCCGGGGC
Source organism: Streptomyces sp. Sge12 (assembly GCF_002080455.1). NCBI lineage: Bacteria > Bacillati > Actinomycetota > Actinomycetes > Kitasatosporales > Streptomycetaceae > Streptomyces > Streptomyces sp. Sge12. The sequence goes on along the minus strand of NZ_CP020555.1, from coordinate 7,383,213 downwards.
GAGATGCCGTCGACGAGGAGGTCGAGCAGACCGGTGACGGCCGGGAGGTTCCGCAGCGGCACCCGCCCGTGAGGGGGGATCAGCGGAGATTCGTTGTAGACGAAGTTGAAGTTCTCGTAGCCCTGGAACAGTCCGAGGAGGGGTTCCACCTGGCGCGCGTAGTGCTCGTCCCGGGGCGAGGAGACGAGGTAGACGTTGGCGGGGCGGCGTACGCCGCCGCGCACCACGTCCGGGAGGACCGAGTCGAGCGTGGGGAGGTTCGACGGCGCCCCCTCCCCCGGCGCCACCCGGGCGGCGCTCTGCATGTCCTGGCCGACGTACGTGCCGGTCAGGAAGCGGGGCATGGCGGCGACGATGTTCTTGAAGCCGTACTTCAGCCCGAAGTACAGAGCCGCGCCGGCCCCCTTGGACGTGCCGAACAGGGTGCAGTCGTCCGGTGTCAGGGACAGCGCGTTCATGACCCGTGAGATGAGCCCGGCGACGGACTCGTCGAGCGCGAAGTCCAGGCCGTTGCAGAGGTAGTGGCTGTTCTCCCCGTCGAACAGGTCGCGGACCCACAGGACGTTGGCCCGCAGGTCGTGGAGGGGGCCGCCGGATCCGCCGTACTCACCGGGGACCGCGTGGTTGGCGAAGGCCACGACCAGATGGCGGTTGCCGTTCTTCGCGTGCGAGAAGCGGTACTCGATGGGCACCGGCCCGGAGGACTCCACGCCCGTGAAGACGCGGCGCGCTTTCTGGGCTGCCTCAGACATGCTCGGAATCCATTCTTCTCACGGGCTGGCCCGGCACCCGCCCGAGGGTGTTCGCGTGCCGGGGAACGGACTGGCCCATGATCGGGCCGACGGCCCTGCCCGCGCTGCCGACCGCCGGTGCCTGCGCCCGCGCCGGGTCGAGGTCACCGCCGGCGATCAGGATGCGGTCGGTCAGCCGGGCCGAGGCGTAACCGTCGTCGAGGTCGCAGAACTCCTGCTGGAACCAGCGGTAGCGGGCGGCGTAGCCGTGCTGGATGCGGTCGATGTTGCGGATCGCCCCGATCAGGTCGGGGGAGGTGTACACGAGCGGGCCGGGGGCGGACCGCTCGAAGTCGAAGTAGAAGCCGCGCAGCGTGTCCCGGTAGTGGTCCAGGTCGTAGGTGAAGAAGAGGATGGGCCGCCCGGTGTTGACGAAGTCGAACATCAGGGAGGAGTAGTCCGTGATCATCACGTCGGCGATGAGCGAGAGGTCCGCCATGTCCGGGTAGTCGGACACGTCGAAGACGAAGCCGTCGCCGGCGCCCGGTACGGGGTCCACCACGTTGGGGTGGCGCCGTACGAGCAGGACGTGGTCGTGGCCGAGCTGCGCCTTCGCGTCGTCGAGGTCGATGCGGAAGTCGAGCTTGTACTTCCCGGGTGCGTAGAACTGGTCGTCGCGCCAGGTCGGCGCGTACATGATGGCCTTCTTGCCCGGCGGCAGGCCGATGCGGCGGCGTACTTCGGCCGCCCGCCGTCCGTCCGCGCGGCGCAGGATGTCGTTGCGCGGATAGCCGCTCTCAACCATCTCGCCGGGGAACTGGAAGGCCCGCTTGAGGATCGGGGTGCTGAAGCTGTTCGGGGACACCAGCATGTCCCAGTTCTGCACCTCCTTCTCCACGCGCTCCAGGTACCGCTTGTCCGCGAAGTGCACGGCTTCGATGTCGTGCCCGATGCGCTTGAGCGGGGTGCCGTGCCAGGTCTGCACGACGACCTGGCCCTCGCGCTTCTCGAACCAGTCCGGCAGGTGGTTGTTGGCCACGACGTACTTGGACCGGGCCATGGCCTCGTACCAGTCGGGGGACCACATGCGGACGGGGCGTGCGGTGGGCGGGACGTCCACCTGGTCGTCGCGCACCACCCACAGGTGCTCGACGTCCACGCCCCGCCGGACCATTTCCTCGTGCAGCGCGCGCGGGCTGTCGGAGTACTGCGTTCCCTTGAAGGCGTCGAACAGGACCGCCCGGTTCAGGGGCGCGCGGCGGGCCTCCGGGTAGGTCTTGGTGCGCATCAGCTTCTGCCGGTACGGGCCGCGGGCCTCGTCCGGCATCGCCGAGTGGACCAGGAGCGAGAGGCGGTCGTAGGCCTCCGCCTGGAGTTCGTAGCGGCGGTCGTTGGTCGCCATCTCGCTGGGGAAGGTGGGGATCAGAGACTGCGTCATCTTGACCATGAGGTCGTTGGACCGGTTCTCCCGGGTGACCGCGGAGGGGTCCTGGCGGCGCAGGAAGAAGTCCCAGCGGCCGGCGGCCAGCGGGATGTGCCCGGCGAGGGTCCGCATCGCCGCGGGCGAGACGACGAAGCGGAACTCCCGGCCCTGCCAGGCGATGGGCACGACGCGCTCGGCCCCGTGGGCGCGGGAGCGCACGACGATGTGCGCGGCGGCGTACTCGGTGGCGCTCAGGCGGTCTTCGGCCGCGTAGCTGACGGTGACTTCGAGGGAGCCGTCCTGGAGCCAGGTCGTCGACGTGGCCATCGGCAGGGTGTCCCGCTCGAACAGGACCACGTATCCGGAGCCGTTGCGGTGGACGAAGACCTCGCGGTCCCCGTTGTCGGTCTGCAGGAAGGCCGGGAGCCGGTAGTGGCCGTCCTCGGCCCCCTCGGCCATGACCGGGTAGATGGGCGCTTTGCGGCCCTCGACGTGGAGGGTGGTCTTCCAGCCGTTGCTGCCGGTGTTCCAGGTCTGCGGAACACCGCCGTCGGCCGCTCCGCGGTGTCCGGGGACTAGTGCCTTGAGCGGGATCCTGGTGACGAAGGTGGACCAGCCCTCGCCGCCGTACTTGAAGTGGACCCAGGAGTCGTGCCGGCCGGCACCGCCCATGCTGGTGACCCGGAACTTGCCCCACTCGGGGATCTTGTCACCGAGGTAGACGCCGCCGAGTTCGAGGTGGTCGCCGACGACCCGGTGCCGGGTGATGCGGCAACGGACCCGCTCCACGCGGAGCTTGAGCTTGCCCTGCATGAAGAGCGGCACCACCCGGGTGTTCTTCTCCACGTAGCGGTAGGGCGGGTTGGCCGCGCTTCCGGCGCCACCCCTGGCTATGCCCTTGTAGCGGAACAGACCGCGGCTCAGGACACCGGCGGCGACGTCCCACGTGCCTTCGACCCACTCGCCCTTGTGCTTGAGCCGGGACGCGTCGAAGCTGACCTGGAATCCGGACCAGTCGTAGCAGTAGCGGTTCTGGTTGGAGTGCTCGGTGGCCTGCGGGTAGTAGGTGGTCTTCGCCCGGGCGACCACCACCCGGCCCTGCTTCTTGTTGCGCAGCGCGATGGCCTTCATCGACATGTGCCGCTTGTGCACGTTGATGAAGCGGACGTACGCGGACCCCTCGAGCACCAGCTGATCGGAGTCGTCCCACTGCGCCCGCATCAGCGAGCCGTGCAGCGAGAGTTCCTTGTCGAGCCGGTAGGCGCTCTTGTCGAGGCCGATCGAACGGTCGCCGAGGTAGGGGTAGTTGAGGTAGCGGCGGAAGCGGCGCTGGACGGGCATGGGCCCGCCCTTGCGCTCGAACTCGACGACGTCGAGCAGCTCCTTCAGGCGTCCCTCGCGCACCAGGAGCCACTTGACCCGCGCGTCGGCGGGGAGTTCCTGGATGATGTCGGCGTCGGCCTCGTCCAGGAACTCGTTCGCCCACTGCATGAAGGCGTCCTGGTACTCCGCGTCGGCGTCCGGCAGCACCTTCAGGTGCAGCATCAGGTCCGACTTCAGGCAGGCCAGGTCGTACTTGCGCTTGTGGTCGGAGTAGGACCGGGCGCGGTGTCCGGCGAGGAAGCGGCTCACCGACTGGACCGCGGAGACACGGTCCTGGAGGTTGCTGAACTCGGTGTGCCGCTGGGTGATGGAGGGGGCGGCGCCGCCCTCGCGCCGGCGCCAGAAGTAGACGATGTCCGTGAGGATGTCGACCTTGGCGGCCCGGAAGTGGGCGAACATGTTGACCCAGGAGTCCTCGTACATCACGCCCTCGGGGAACGCGATGTAGTGGTAGTCCCAGAAGGAGCGGCGGAACAGCTTGTTCCACACCGTGCGGTCGTAGATGAGGTCCGGCAGCTTGGTGATGTGCGTGCCGCGCCTGCTCTTCTGCATGGGCGCCTTGTGCAGGGGGGACTGCCACCGCTTGGTGGAGTTCATCATCTGCACGTTGCCCGACACGAAGTCGGAGCCGGAGCCCTCGAGGGTCTGCACGAGCAGCTCGTAGGCGTACTCGGGTATGACGTCGTCGCCATCGACGAACGCGAGGAACTCGGCCTGGGGGTGCGCGGCGCGAATGCCGACATTGCGGGCATGTCCCGGCCCCATCGACTCCTGCCGAAGGAGCTTGAACCGGTGGTCGCGGCGGGCGAATTCCGCGGCTATCGCCGTCGAGGAGTCGGTCGAGCCGTCGTCGACCATGATCACTTCAAGGTCGGGGAACGTCTGCCTGGCTATCGATTCCAGACATTCCTGGAGGTATATCTCAACGTCCTGGAAGGGCACGACAACACTCAGGCGGGGCATACCTGCCACTCAGAAAGCTCCTCGATAGTCACACGTCTTTCGGCGCATCGGGAGTTGCCGAGGCACGCTGCCAGACCCGCCCCTGAATCTGGTCACCCACCGCTCCCCGAACATTTCGACCCGCCCCACCGCCCGCCGCCGCACACTTATACGACCTTGACAGCGTCTGCGCAGCGTAGGGCAATCACTTAATGACGAGCAAGTATTCACGAACGCTTCACCCGCCCAATGCTTCACGTTCGCGAACGAGCGGCTCTTCCCCGCGGCGCCCCGACCTGCCAACTCCCCACCGCCCTCGGGTGACGTATGCGGAAGCAGCGCTTCACTCGCCGGACCTCCCCGGCCCTGGTGAGGTGGGTCACCCCACCCGATGCCACGGGCCGAACGCCAGGCCCGGATCCGTCGGATCCTGCCGCGCGATCAGCAGCCCGCCATCCAAGTCGATCATCGCGATCGTGACCGAGCCGCGGGCGTCGAGGGAGATGGCCGGCAACCCCGCACACCGATTCCCCACAGGCGCCCACCAGGCGCCGTACTGCTCGCCCTCGGTCGGGTACGCGGCGATTTCCGGATAGCCCTGCGCCCCCCGCTGGAGCAGGACCGTGCAGTCGTATCCGTCGATGCGCGTGCGGGCGACGCCCACCGGACCGGCCCCTCCCGCACCGCCCAGCGACATGAACGCGGGTGCCGCGCCGGCGGGAGCCTGCGGGCGGTAGGCCACGACGCCGCCGTCCGCCGGGTGGCGCCAGAAGTAGGTACCGGTACCACGGCCTGTCTCAAAAGAGCTGTACGTTCCCTCGACCGCGTCGGCCTCGATGCGTCCCAGCCACTTGAACTCGCCCCCCGCGACCTCCTGGCCCCAGTACGAGGCCCCGCCCCGGAAGGGGGCGAGGAACTCGGCACGGCCCTGGGCCGTCACGAGCGGTACGACGGCCCCGCGCACCCATTTGCCTTGAAAGTCTGCCCAATTACCCCATATGCCATCGGCGCGGCGCGTTCGGCCGCGGACACCCGCGCCGAACCGGGTGGTGACGACGTGGAGCGCTCCGGTGCCGTCGGGGAGCACCACCGGGTCCGCGGGCGCAGGCTGGGGCTCCCCGTCGTCCTGCTTGCGGTCGGGGAAGGGGTTGCCCACCGCGCGCCAGTCGGCGAGCGGACGGCCGGTCTGGTACTGGGTGGTGATGACGAGTTCGCGACCGCCCGGAGCCCCCTCCCGGTAGCGGGTGCCGGCGAACCAGACGAAGCCGTTGGAGTCCTGGGCCAGGGTGAACCGGCCCGCCCAGCCCTCCACGGGGAACAGCTCGGGCCCCTGCCACAGGTCGGAACCCGGCGCGGACTCGGTCCAGCGCACCAGGCCCTCGGCGCAGCTCGCGTAGGCGGTCAGCCGGCCGTCCCGCCCCAGGCGGAGCCAGCCCCGGGCCGCGCTCCCGCCGTCGGCCGCCGCGGCTATCCCGGAGCCCAGGGCCGTGGGTGCGGCGGAGGTGGCACCTCGGTCCGCTTCCGCACGTCCGCGTCGCGCCATGTCCTGCCCACTCCTACCCCAACTCGTCCCTTTTGCCCGGCCTTACCGGGCGAGCCGTGGGACAATTTACGGCAGTGCGGCGGTCGGTCGGCGCCGGGGGCGGATCTCTCCGTACGCCCTCCGGTTCCGTGCAACCTAGCTTGATCGGGCCGCCTCCACCACCACGTGCCGGCGGGACTCCGCCCTCGGCCGGACCGTCGTCCGACAGGGCGAAAAGTCGGGTACGGGTACTACGTGGGGAGTACGCCTGAAACGCTACGCCGGGGTGACGCGGGTGACGGCGGACCGGGTCTAGCGTGGCGGTATGGAAGAGCTGCGCGAGCGCCCGGGTCCCCCGTGGCGGCGATGGGTGGAGCGGACCGGGCGGGGCCCGGCCTGGCGCTCGGCCCTGCTCGTCGCCGTCTTCGCGCAGATCGGCGCGGGGTGGGCGGCGCACGCGCAGAGCGGGCGGATGCCGCTGGACGGCTTCGCCCGTCTCCTGTTGCTGCTCGGGCCCGCCCTGCTGGTGGTGCGGCACCGGTATCCGGTGGCCGTGGTGTACGGGGTCAGCGTCGTCACCCTGGTCTATGTGGGCGCCGGTTATCCGTACGGCCCGGTGTTCCTCAGCCTGGCCCTGGCCTGCTTCGCGGCCGTCGTCGCCGGAGCGCGCCGGGCCGCGTGGGGCGCCGTCGGCCTGCTCTGGGCCGGACACCTGCTCATCGGGCACTGGCTCTACCGGTGGCTCCCGCCCGCCGGGGACGGCCCGACGCCCTGGGCGCAGGAGCTGGGCATCACCGCATGGGTGCTCGCGGTGCTCGCCGTCGCGGAGCTGGTCCGCGTACGCCGGGAGCAGTGGGCCCGGGAGCGGGCCGAGCGGGCGGCGGCCGAGCGGCGCCGGGTGGACGAGGAACGGCTGCGGATCGCGCGTGAACTGCACGATGTCCTCGCCCACAGCATCTCGGTGATCAACGTCCAGGCGGGGGTCGGGCTGGCCCTGCTCGACTCCGATCCCGAGCAGGCCCGTACGGCGCTCGCCACCATCAAGGCGGCGAGCAAGGAGGCGCTGGGCGAGGTCCGGCAGGTGCTCGACACCCTGCGCTCCCCCGGCGAGGCACCGCGCTCCCCCGCGCCCGGTCTCGACCGGCTGCCCGAGCTGGTGGAACAGGCGGCGTCGGCCGGACTGGCCGTGGACGTCACGGCCGAGGGCGGGGCCAGGCCGCTGCCGCCCGGCGTGGACCTCGCCGCCTTCCGCATCCTCCAGGAGGCGCTGACCAATGTGATGCGCCACTCCGGCTCGCGCACCGCCCGTATCCGCCTCACCTGGCAGCCGCACGCCCTGGGGCTGCGGGTGGACGACGACGGCCCGGCCACGGGCGACGCCTCGGGCGGCAGCGGCAACGGCCTCGTCGGGATGCGCGAACGGGCCGCGGCCCTGGGCGGCACCGTCGAGGCGGGCCCCCGGCCGGACGGCGGCTTCCGGGTGGCGGCCCGGCTCCCGCTGAAGAGCGACGGCGTCGACGGCCACGACGGCCCCGAGGAGGTCCTGTGATCCGCGTCCTGCTCGCCGACGACCAACTGCTCGTCCGGGCCGGGTTCCGGGCACTGCTCGACGCCCAGCCCGACATCGGGGTGGTGGGCGAGGCCGCCGACGGCGAGGAGGCGGTCCGTCTGGTGCGGGAGCTGCGCCCCGACGTGGTCCTCATGGACATCCGGATGCCGGTGCTGGACGGGCTGGCCGCGACCCGCCGGATCGGCGAGGACGAGGCGCTGGCCGACGTACGGGTGGTCATGCTCACCACCTTCGAGCTCGACGAGTACGTCTTCGAGGCGATCCGGTCGGGTGCCTCCGGCTTCCTGGTCAAGGACACCGAGCCGGAGGAACTGCTGCGCGCGGTGCGGGCGGTGGTCGCGGGCGACGCCCTGCTGTCCCCGGGCGTCACCCGCCGCCTGATAGCCGAGTTCGCGGCCCGCTCCAAGCAGCCCGCGGCGGCGGCCGGGCTGGGCCGGCTCACCGACCGGGAACGGGAGGTGATGGCGCTGGTGGGCATGGGCCTGTCCAACGAGGAGATCGCCCGCCGCCTCGTCGTCAGCCCCCTCACCGCCAAGACCCACGTCAGCCGCACCATGGTCAAGCTCGGCGCCCGCGACCGCGCCCAGCTGGTCGTCCTGGCCTACGAGTCCGGCCTGGTCCGCCCCGGCTGGCTGAGCTGACGGAGGGCCCGGCGGGTCGTGAGCACCCGTCCGACCGGCGAGGGCGGTTCCGTCTCCCGCTACTCCCGCCGGTGTACGACGAGAGCCGCCGGGTGTACGACGACGGTCGGGGCTCCGCGGAGGAGGCTCGGGGGTGAGACGAAAAGTCCCCGCTTCCGAGGAGATGAACCACGATGGACACCTTCACCACCCTCGCATTCGACGGGCCCGGCCCGTGGATCCTGTTCCTTCCGCTGATCTGGGCGGCGGTCGTCGTCGGTGTCGTCACCGTGCTGCGCCGTACCGTGTGGCGGGGGCGCCGCGGGGCGGTCGCCCACGGTGAGCGGTCGCCGATCGCGATCCTCGGGCGGCGCTTCGCCTCCGGGGAGATCGACGAGGACGAGTACTGGCGCCGGCTGTCCGTACTGGACGAGCAGTTCGGCCGGTCCCTCAAGGACGGGGCGGCGTGACCGCACCGAAGCCGGCCGCCAGGCGGGCCAGGGTCGTGCGCATCCCGGCGCGGTTGACCGCGATGCGCCGGTCCGGGCCGGTGCCCGCGAACACCGCACCGAGCAGCACCGTCAGGCGGGAACCGCGTCCGGTCCGCAGGTCCTGCCAGGTCTCCGTGACGCGCGTGCGCTCGCCCTCCGGCTCGGTCCGGTAGCCCCAGCGCGCGATCGGCAGACCGAGGATGCCGACGTCGAAGGTGAACTCGCCGGCCCCGTCCGGCGCCTGCGCCGGTGCCCGCAGGGCCCGGATCCGGCCCGTGGTGAACCAGACGAACGGCCCTCTCCGGTTGAGCCCGACGAACCGGCTGCCGGGGCGGGCCGGCGGCCGGGCCACCCACACACGGCGGCATTCCGGGCTCCACCGGCCCATGTTCCGCAGGTCGGACACCACCCGGTGGACCTCCGCGGGCGCGGCGTCCACCACGATGTGCTCCGCCAGGCTCCACGCTCGCTCGCTCATGGTTCCCCTCCCTGTGATCGTCCCCGCTCCACGCCCGGAGTGCAGGCAACGAGAAGGGACTCGGCGACGGAGGTACGGGCGTACAGCACGGAGCGGCCGGCCCGGTGGGCGGTGACCAGGCCCGCCTCGCGCAGTGCGGTGAGGGACTGGGACACGCCGGGCGCGGAGAGCCCCGTACGGCGGGCCAGTTCGGTGGTGGAGGCCGGGGTCTCCAGCTCGGTGAGCAGCCGGGTCCGGGAGCGGCCGAGTACGGCGGCCAGGGCCTCGGTCCCGGCAGTGGGCCGCGGCTCCCACAGCGAGCCGGTGCCCCGTGCGGGATAGGCCAGCTGCGGCGGATCCGACGGCGTCACGCGGGTGAACGGGACGGGGTGGACGAAGACCGAAGGGATCAGCAGCAGCCCGGAGCCCGCCGTCCCGCGGGACAGGGGGCGGTTCCGGTGGGTCAGTCGCAGCGCGCTGTCGCCCCAGCTCACCGAGGGGTGCAGGTCGTTGAAGAGGTGGGCCGCGCCGTGCTCGGCGGCCTGCCGGGCGCGGTGGAAGACGTCGGCGTCGAGTACCGCGCGGATCCGTGCCCAGTACGGGGCCAGGGCCAGTTCCCAGTAGGTCTCGATCTCCTCCAGGACCCGGACCAGGCGGGCCTGTGGCTCGGCGTACAGGGTCCGTGCGCGCGGACCGAGCCCGCCCTGCTCCTGCCCCAGGCGGTCGAGGTCCCGGCGGATCCGGGCGGGGGTCGTGGCCCGGATCCCGGCCAGTTCATCCGCCAGGGAGGGGGCGGGCCCGGTGGGCACCGGGTTGAGGAAGTCGGGTACGTACCCCGAGGGCGGGACCAGCTCGGCGAGCCAGCCCCGGTCGAGGCCGGCCGCCGTCAGCCGCGGCCGTACCTGCTCGACCCAGGGCCGGTGCACGAGGGGCGTGGATCCGCAGGCCAGCAGCCGGTAGCTGGGCCCGACCTCCCACATCGGCGCGACGGCGAAGCGCATCTGCGCCAGGTCGCTCACGGAAAACGCCAGCTCCGCCCGCACGGCCACCCCGAGGATTCCGTCATGCCTTAATCAATGGCCTGGCAGCCTACCCGGTGAGGATCATGCGGGCATGACCTCACAGACGATGTCCGCGGCAGCGGCGGGCACTTGGCACCTCGGCGACCTGACGATCAACCGGATGGGCTTCGGCACGATGCGCCTGCCCCAGACCGGTGCGGCGTTCGCGGACGACGCCGTACCGAGAGACCGCGATCAGGCCATCGGCGTGCTGCGCCGGGCGATCGAGCTCGGGGTGAACCACCTCGACACCGCGGCGCACTGGTGGAGAGGTGGTATTCGATACCTGCAGTATTCCTGGCTCCGAGCGCTAAAAACGCTGGGCCCGGCGGCCATGGGGCCGCGGTGGGCCAGGTACAGAGCCGAGCCGCCCCCGGTGGTCGGCGACGCGGTATGGGCCTGGCGCCGGTGGGCCGGACGGTGAGCAGGCCTTCCACCCCTTCCACCTTCAGCAGAGGCTGCCTACGGCTATTTTTTCCGCTTGTCCTTGTCGTCTCGGTCCTTGTCGTCTCGCGAACCGACAGGCTGCGTGCCGGATCCCCAGCCGCCTCCGGAATCGCCTGAGCTGTAGCCTCCGCCGCCCGAGGCCCCAGCTCGGTCCTCATACGGACCCGGCTCGGCCGCGGTTCCCGATTCCGAGCCGGAACTCGAACTTCCCGGGGAGTCAGGCCCCGGGCTCGGCGGCTCGACTGGCTGGGGTTTCTCGTCCGTCCCTGGATGGTCGGGCTGCGGTTCCGGCTCGTCTGGCCCCGAATGGTCGGGATCTTTCGGTTCACCAGGTTCCGGTTCCCCTTCTCCCGATTGGCCCGCTGGCCCGGCTTCGCCGGGGTTCGCTGGTTGTCCTGGGGCCGACGTCATCGGCGGCAGTCCGCCGGGCAGGGACGGCTCGCTGGGTGGCGGTTCGGGAGCCTCCGGAGACTCTGGGGAGTCTGGTGGAGCTGGGGCCTTGGCTGGGTCTGCCAGAGCATCCGGTCCCGGTGGCACGCCTCCTGCCGAGGACTCGTCGCTTGTTGATGGCGGCTGGGCGGGGGATGTTTGGGGACCTTCGCCGCCCTGGCCCTGGCCGTCTGGCCCGGGCCGATCGTGCTCGGGGTGCTCCGGCTCGGTACCAGGCGGCGGTAGATCAGGCCCGCCCAGTGAGGGAAAGCCCGGGAACGGGGGAAGCGGAGGCAGCTGAGGTATATCCGGCATCGGCGGCGCGTCCGGATTGGGAGGGGGTGGAATCTCAGGCCGCTGAGGCGGATCCGAAGGTGTCCCCGGTTCCGGTCCAGAATCCGGAGGAGCCCCTCCAGGCGGCGGGGCATTCTCACTGCCCTGGCCCTGGCCGTCTGGCCCGGGCCGATCGTGCTCGGGGTGCTCCGGCTCCGTACCAGGCGGCGGTAGATCAGGCCCGCCCAGTGAGGGAAAGCCCGGGAACGGGGGAAGCGGAGGCAGCTGAGGTATATCCGGCATCGGCGGCGCGTCCGGATTGGGAGGGGGTGGAATCTCAGGCCGCTGAGGCGGATCCGAAGGTGTCCCCGGTTCCGGTCCAGAATCCGGAGGAGCCCCTCCAGGCGGCGGGGCATTCTCACTGCCCTGGCCCTGGCCGTCTGGCCCGGGCCGATCGTGCTCGGGGTGCTCCGGCTCCGTACCAGGCGGCGGTAGATCAGGCCCGCCCAGTGAGGGAAAGCCCGGGAACGGGGGAAGCGGAGGCAGCTGAGGTATATCCGGCATCGGCGGCGCGTCCGGATTGGGAGGGGGTGGAATCTCAGGCCGCTGAGGCGGATCCGAAGGTGTCCCCGGTTCCGGTCCAGAATCCGGAGGAGCCCCTCCAGGCGGCGGGGCATTCTCACTGCCCTGGCCCTGGCCGTCTGGCCCGGGCCGATCGTGCTCGGGGTGCTCCGGCTCCGTACCAGGCGGCGGTAGATCAGGCCCGCCCAGTGAGGGAAAGCCCGGGAACGGGGGAAGCGGAGGCAGCTGAGGTATATCCGGCATCGGCGGCGCGTCCGGATTGGGAGGGGGTGGAATCTCAGGCCGCTGAGGCGGATCCGAAGGTGTCCCCGGTTCCGGTCCAGAATCCGGAGGAGCCCCTCCAGGCGGCGGGGCATTCTCACTGCCCTGGCCCTGGCCGTCTGGCCCGGGCCGATCGTGCTCGGGGTGCTCCGGCTCCGTACCAGGCGGCGGTAGATCAGGCCCGCCCAGTGAGGGAAAGCCCGGGAACGGGGGAAGCGGAGGCAGCTGAGGTATATCCGGCATCGGCGGCGCGTCCGGATTGGGAGGGGGTGGAATCTCAGGCCGCTGAGGCGGATCCGAAGGTGTCCCCGGTTCCGGTCCAGAATCCGGAGGAGCCCCTCCAGGCGGCGGGGCATTCTCACTGCCCTGGCCCTGGCCGTCTGGCCCGGGCCGATCGTGCTCGGGGTGCTCCGGCTCCGTACCAGGCGGCGGTAGATCAGGCCCGCCACCGCCCGGACCCTGCGGCGGGGCGGGCGCGGTCGCGTTTGGCGTAGCTGGCTCTTTGGGCGGATCGGGCGGAGCAGCTGGGCCTGGCGGCACGCCTCCTGCCGAGGATTGATCGCTTGTTGACGGTGGTGGCTCGGCGGGCGTAGGTGGGGCCGGGCCGCCTGGTTGCCCAGGTGGCAGAAGGTTCAGTGGCGGTATTGCTTGGATTGTCTGGAGGATTACGTCAACGGGCGAAGGTGGAATCGCTGCCGGGGGATCGGGAGAGGAAGGTGAAGGTCCCTGTTCTGGTCCCTGTTGGGGCGGCTCCGGCTGAGTGGGGGATGGCTCTGGATCCGGTGCCTCTTTGACGCTCATGGCAGTTCGCTCCCCATAGCGCTGTTGTCGCTGGGCCCTCCGTTTGTGTCTGCGTCGTTCAGTAGGCGGCCAGCGATCCAACGGGCCGTGCTGGGTACTTTGCGTTCGTCGTCAGCGAGCATTTGTTGGGCGAAGCAGAGGGAGGCCCTTCGTGCCGCGGCGGCTACTCGTGCCCGTTCGTCCTGTGACATGCCGGCGTGGGGTTGCTCGACTATGTCGTAGGAGCTGGCTGTGGCCGTGTTCCAGGTGTTCTGCCGTCGTTGCCCGTTGTCTGTGCGGGCGTCGGCATCCTCGGCGCGCTGCCACTGGAGGTGGTACCGGTGTGATGCGACCACATCGCCAGCTGCCGCCCGGTAGAGGCACAGCGGTGCCTGGTCGCAGATTCGGTCGCAGTCGGGGTAGGGGTCGTGGGCTCTGGTGTGGAGTTCGCGCATCTGGGATTGGAACCGCTCACGCACGGTTGGGTCCTGTGCGCCCTCCACCTTCTGTACGAGCATGGCACGCAGGATGTCGGCCAGTGCGTCTGTGTCTCGGTAGGGCCAGGAGGCCTGAGCTGCGCGTCGTTGTGCGTACCAGTCTGCGGCATGGCCGGCGAATGCCTTCAGCAACCGCTGCTCGTCCACCGGTTCGGTTCGGCGGGCGCGCAGGACGCTGACAACTTCGGGCCAGAGGCGGTCGAGGGCTGCGCTGTGTTCGGCGGTCGACAGTGCGAGGCGTGCGACCGTTCGTTGGACGTACCGGTCGTCTATGAGGGCGCGGGCCATCGTGCAGGCCCAAGGGGCGGCGTGGCAGGTTCGGGCGCAATACGGGCGTGGGTGGTAGAGCTCCTGGAGCCTGAGTCTTGTGCGCCATCGGTTCATGGCTTGGGCGACGTCGGTGTCGTGTGGTGCTCGGCCGTTGTGGTGGGCGCGTGGGATTGTGATGAGAAGGGGTGCGTCGTCGCCTTCGCTGAAGGCGGCGGCCTGGCCGGTGCCGAGTGTGCTGATGAAGCGTTCCTGGGCGTCGGTCATGGACATGGCGCCGCCGAGGATGGATCGGTCATCGGCGGCGACGACGCGGTGTGCGATCTTCAGGTTGGTGTTCTTGACGACGTCGGGTGCCAGGCGGACGGGAACCTGGTCGGCGATGACGACACCTTGGCCGTACGCGCGGATCTCCGAGAGGAGATTGGTGAACGTTTCAACGGCCTGGCCGCGGGGGTCTGCCAGGTATTCCGAGCCGCCTCGTGTCACGTTGGTGATGAGGCGGTGTGCTTCCTCGACCACCAGCACGTGGGTGAGGTCGTCGGACTGGCCGGCTGCCCGTCTGTGTTCCGCGAGTCTGATCAGCAGGAGGCCGATCAGGAAGGCCTTGTCGTCGTCGTCTCCCATGCCTTCGAGTTCGATGACGGCTGGTACGTTAAACAGTTCCCGCATGGGGATGGACTGCGCGGTGTCGAGGGTCGCGCCTTTGCCTCCTTTGCGCATGGCGTCAAGGCGGGTCAAGAGGGCAGCCTGGATGTCGTCCTGAGTCCGGGGCTCGTATCCCAGGCGCGGTACGACGTCCTTCACCTTCTGGCTGAGGTCCGTCAGCGTCGGATAGGCCCGCCACGATGTCTCCTGCGGCCCCAGGCGGCGGTTGAGGCTCGTTCTCAGGTCCCAGCCGCGGTCTTCGTATACCTCGTGCAAGCAGCGTTCGAGGACCTGCGGGAGCGGGCCCCACATTGCGAAGCTGGCGCCGAACACGGCACGGAGTAGGTCCAAGTGTTCACCGATTCCGGTGCCTGGCGGGACCTCGAGCGGGTTCAGCCGCAGCGGTGCGACCGTCTCTTTGCCCGGGGTGAAGACGTTCAGCTGGCCGGCAAGTTCTGGGTGGGTGAGCAAAGCGCGGTATTCCGTCTTGGTCGGCTCGATGACCAGGAATGGGATGCCGCAGCGGTGAATCTCGGTGAGCAGGTGTTTGATGGTGTTGGTTTTGCCCGATCCTGTGACTCCTGCTACGAAAGCGTGGCGGGTCAGGCTCTTGGGACTGACCGCGTACGGTGTGCCTGTCGTGTGGCCCTGGTGGAGGATTCGCCCAAGGACGATGCTCCGCTCATCGGTGATGGCTTCTGGGACCACGTCGAAGGCCGGTGCGACACGGATTGAGAATCCGTTGGTTTCCAGGTTTGGCAGGTGCACGTAGGCGGCGAGCTGCGTCGACGTCAGGAGTGTCTGGTGCTGGAACGGTTGCCGGTATGAGCCGGGTGCGTTGGTGTCCGGCCCGGGATCCAGCATCGACCACGAGGCAGCGAGAGTGGGAACGTCGTCGCGGTCCCAGACCCTGACGGCCTCCGGGAGTGAGTGTGCACCGGAATAGACTCCTCGCCACAGGCTCGCCAGTTGCTGGTAGCTGTCCCCGTCTCCGAGGAGGTAGACAGCGGTCCGCCACGCGCCTGCGCCTTGTGCGTCGGTGAAGGATTTGAGCTGCCGGGTGAGGAGCTCCAGGTAGTGCTGGGCCAGCGGGCTTGGCACTCCCCCGAGCGTGCTTGCGGTGTGGACGGCGCGCATCTCGTTGATCAGCCGTAGCTTGAGGTCCCTGATCAGGCCCTCGCCCACTGGCTGCGCCAGGATGAGGGTCTCCCACCGGAACTGGCGGAGTGCGCGAAGAAGGCGGTCCACCTGGGCGGCGCCGTCAGCTGCGTCGGGTGGCTTGGCGGTGGGGATTCCCATGACCATTCCGCCACGGGGCCACTGGTCGACCGACGGTGCATCGGCTACGAGGTCGACGGCGGGATACAGGGTGTGCAGGGAGGTGGTGAGGAGGCGGCCGTTGTGCTCGGGAGACTGCAGCGAGGACTCGCCGGGGAGCCAGGTGCCTATGCGTACCGCGGCCTGTCCGGGCTCGGCGCTGACGAGGAAGGCCAGCGGCACCATGTAGTTGTGCAGGGCAACCAGCAAGTCCTTGGAGATCGGACTCAGTCCGTCGACGCCCGGCCCTCCGGAGTCCGACGCGGCGTCGTGTGCACTCGGCCCTGGGCTGGTGGAGCCACCCTTGTTGAGCCGCCCGACGCCGGTCACCCGCACCATGGTCCGCAACGAGACCGGGGCTGTGGTGAGGTTGCTGGCCGCACCGGTCGCAGGCGGGGTGAAACCGACGCGCTGAAGGTAGTCCAGGCCGGCCGCTGTCAGATCGTCGCTGCCCATGGAAGTCCTCAGGGGTGCCAGTCTGAGGGCCAGTCGTCAGGGGGCCCTCCGGGGTCACCGGTGAACATGGATATCCATCCCGCGATGATGAACGCCGCGATGATGCAGATAATGACAGCAGCAATGATCAACTGCCACCGTGGCGTGCGGGTGGCACGTACGTCGGCGCCTGTCGTGACATTGTGAAGGCGGTCCGCCAGCAGAGTTCCCGCACGCATACGGCCGCTTACTCGGGCCCAGTCGCCGTCGTGGATCGACCCCTCGAACCCGATGCCGCGCATCTCGACCGGTACGAGCATCACCCGTTTCCCGGCATCGTCATAGCGCTCCAGCCTGAAGATCAAAACGGAGAGGACGTCCCGGTCGCTCCGCTGCTCGGTACGCAACTGCACACCTCGTACCATCCCTTCAACGGCCTCCCCACGACCGATCAAGGGGGGCGACACGGGAGCTTCTGACCTCTGCTCCGGCCAGGTGCCCTGCTGAGGTCTTCCCGGCTCCTCATGTGCCGGCGGATCGTTCGGTGGTTGAGGCAATGGGTCCCAGGCGCCGCCGCCAACCGCGTCGCCCACCGGCGGTGGAAGCGGTGCGGAATGCGCTGCGGCGTCCGCGGGGTCGACGCCCGGACCCCAAGCAGTGAAAGCCCTACCGCAGTGGCCGCACGCGCGGGATCCTGCGGGGGCCTGCCTTCCGCAATTCTCACAGATCCAAGTACTGGCCATGCGGAACTCTCCGCTGCTGTCGGGCATCACGCAACCGTCCGTTCCCCTCCTCCAGAACACACCCACTGCACGAGACCAGCAAGCCCAGCGCACCGCTGCACCGCCTGCATCCGCAAGTCCTCGCCGAGCCGATCCGGGCGCACGCGGGCCTGATGCAGTCGGCGCCGACCCTCTGCGTTCCAGCCCGGCGCCGTCCTGGCCGCCCGGGATCGATGCCGCCACCAGGTCCCCAGCGAGTCAGCTGAATGCCCCGTCATCGGTTTTGGCTCTGATCACCTCTGGCGGGGCGGCACTGCCAGGCCGCGCCAAAGGATGCGCCACCGCTACCGTCATCCTTACCCTTCGGGAGCGTGCCGGGCGGCGAGGTAGTCGGCCCAGCTGTCCTGGAGGTAGGTGGCCCACTGTGTGGTGGTCGACGGGGAGAAGCCGAGGAGGTCGCTGACGACCTGGGGTGGCATGTCCGTGATCATGGTGATCATGGCGGTGTTGCGGGCGGCCAGGGTCAGGAGGCCGTGGCGGCCGAGCTGGTCCCGGAGGGCGTTGGAGCTGCGCGGCCGGCCCGGGACCTTGCCGGGGAAGAGGTACCCGGGATCGTGAGCGGGGGAAGGGGCGACGGCGGCCAGGCGGTGCGGCTGGGCGATCAGATCCTGCACGAAAGCGGCGAGTCGCGGTGGCAGCAGGACGGCGCTGGTGCCGAGGGTGAGGTAGGCGCCGGACTCGTCCTGGGTGAAGTCGTCCGCGGTGAGCGCGGCGATGCGGCTGACGGGCAGCGCGAACAGGCGTACCAGGGCGCCGGTGAGGCGGACTTCGAGCGACAGGGTGGTCTCGGTCATGCAGCGGCGCAGCTGGGTGTGCATCTCGACGTCGTCGAGGAAGTACTGGGGAAGGCCCGAGCGGGGTGTGGGAAGGGCGAGATCGGCGAGGTTGCGCAGGCGGGTCCAGCGGATGAAGGCCACCAGGCCGCGCCGGTGGCCGAGGACCAGGTCGAGCCAGCGCTCCAGGTCCGCTTGCCGGGCCTGGCTCAGGGTCAGGTTCTGGGTGTCCAACCAGTGCAGGAAGTCGATGGCGCGCAGGATCTCGGTGCGGTCCTGGGCAGCGGAGCCGGCGGTGTAGCGTCCGCGGGCGGCTTGGCGGCGGGCGGTTTTGAGGGTGTGCCAGTCCGCGAAGGCGTGGACGACGCCGCGTCGCCCGGCAGGGAGGGCGGCGACCGTGCGGGCGACCCACAGCTCGGTCTGGGCCAGGGTTTCGTCGCGTTCGGGCAGGATCCCGACACTGACCAGCAGACCGCGGATGTAGCGCGTACGCGGTTCCTGCGGGAGGCGTCCAGGAGGCCGTGCGTCAGACCGGAGAGGGTGGCGGCGAGCTGGGTCAGCAGGCGGGCGGCCGTGCTGCCTTTGAGCCAGTGGATCACCGATCTCGGGTGTGCGGCGCCGGTCAGGCAGTCGGCCACCGGCTGCAGCCGCGGGTCGAGAAGGCCGGCCTCGTCGGAGAGCAGAGCCAGCACGCGGGCCCGGAGGGCACACCGGGTGCAGCGGCCCTCAGCGTAGGGGGCGTCGATGCTCCCGCAGCCGGTGCAGGTGAAGACCGGGCCGATGCCGCAGCAGATTCCGCACATCTCGTCTCCGGTCTCGGTGCGGCCGACCAGGGTGCCGGGCTGTCCGCATGAGGCGCATGGCCCTGGATGGGTGCGGCGGTGGGTGTAGCAGCGGTCGCAGACCGGCCCGAGCGGCCAGGTGACGTGGACGGGCCGGGCGTTCTCGCATACCCCGCAATCCCGGACCGGCCGGGGCCGGCATGAGGCACAGTGGAACGGGCCGCCCCGGCCCAGGCGAGCGCCGCGTCGGCGCTGGCCGCACACCACGCACTCACCCATCAACGGGTCGCACTTGTGGCACAGGTCCGGCCGGCTGCCTTTCCCGCGCCGCCGGATCGGCCTCACCGTCCCGCAGCCTCCGCATTGACGTGCGGGCACCTGGTAGCAGCCGGAACAGACCGGCCCGGCCGGCGTCCTCTGGCGCACCCGGGCGACCTGCCCGCACCGCGTGCAGAGCTCGGCCGGGCGAGGCCAGCAGCTGTGGCACAGGAAGCCCTCGGAAGTCTTCCCTGCCGGCGGCCGCTGCTGCCCGCAGCGGCCGCACTCGCGCCAACGCCGGGGATCGCGGCTGTAGCAGAGGTTGCACACCGGCCCGTCCTCCCACACCGCGGCGACGTGCCTCTGCCCTCCACACCGTGCGCACGTCCGCTGTGGCCTGGTGCACGGCGTGCAGGCCCGGCCCTCGGGCGTGGGCTCCTCCACCTTGCGGTCGGCGCGCCCGCAGCGGACGCAGGCCAGTTCCCCGACGAGGGCGCCGTGACCGGCCTGCCGCAGGACGCGAAGCAGCCGGGGCAGCGCCAGCGGGCAGTGCGAGGTCGGAGCGGCAAGCCCCGCCGGGTTCTGCGCCAGGTAGGCATCCAGCTCCCGCACCGGCTGGGACGCCCACGCCTTGCCGCGCTGCAGCAGCTCGCGGGCCTGGCCATCGGTGAGGGGAAGGGCGGCCAGCAGCCGGACGACCATCCGTTCACGCGCCTGGTCGCGGGCCCGGGCCAAGGCCAGGTTGTGCTCGCGCTGGCTGAGCCCGGTCACGGCCGGTCCGGGCGACGCACCACGGTCCGGCGCGGCGTGATCTCCACCGGCCCCGCGGCCCCGTCGGCGGTCTTGCGGACCTGCTGGTTGACGACCTTCGGCTCGATGAGGTCGTTCGGAGTGCACCCGAGGATGTCGCACAAGGCGACCAGGGTGTCCATGCTGAGGCGCTGCGGAGGCTGCGTGACCAGCCGGTAGACCTGCTCCCTGGACAGCACGATCCCCCGCTCGGCGAGCAGCGGCACCAGGTCGGTGGTCTGGAACATCTCCCGCTCGGCCATCAGGTGCCGCAGCTTCCAGGCGAAGCCCATCTTCTTGATCACGAGGTCACGTCCCAGCAGGCCCCGAGCCGCTTCTTCATCGATGCCTCCAGCAGGGTGTTGCGGAACTCGTTCGACACCGCGGTGTAGATCGCCGTGGTCGCCCCGTGGGAGTGACCGACTTGCTCCTGGACGAACCGCAGCGGGTACCCGAACTCAACCAGGTGCGAGATGTAGGAGTACCGCAGACAGTGCAGATCCAGCTCCGGATCGAGCCCGGCCTCGTCCCGCGCGGCGCAGAACGCCTCGTTCAACGAGCGCGGCGACAGCCTGCCGCACCGCTCCGTGATCCACAGGGCCGGATGCGCCCCGGGCTCGAACCGGGGCCGGATCTCCACGACCCACTGGTCAAGGGTGTCGGTGACCCAGTCCATCTCCGGCACCCTCATCACCGTCCGCCGCTTGGGCGGCGCCCCCTTGTTCGACTTGCCGTAGCGCACCATCACGGCGCCGAACCGGCCGAAGGCCGGCATCTTTGGATTGGCCCGCAGGTCCACCAGGTCCAGCCGCGACGTCTCCGTGCGCCGGGTCCCGAACGCGTACACCGACTTCAGCGCGGCGGCGTCCCGCAACGCGCACAGCGCGCCCTTGCGGCCCTGCCCGCGGATCCGTGACGGCCGGGCGTCAGCCGCGTCGAACAGAGCCTGCATCTCGTCGTAGGCCAGCGGCCGGGCGACGCGGGTTCCCCTCGAACTCGACGGTGTGCGCCACCGAGTTGCCCTCGTGGAAGACCTCCCGCGGCCCCTGCCCGAACCGCTCGGCGCAGGCCGCGTGCCAGCCGTAGCGACGGTCCAACAGGTAGGAGATGAACAGCGTGATCGTCACCTCGTAGCCCCGCGCGGTTGACACCTCGATGCCCTTGCGGTCCCCACGCTGCCCCCGCAGGTGTGCGATGAACGCCTCGCCCTCCTCAGGCGTCCACTGCCATGGGAACAGGCCAGAGAACTCGACCATGCGGCGAACCAGTCGTAACCGGGGCCGGATGGTCCCCTCCTGCAGTAGCTGGGCTGCCTGCTGGCGGGCCCATCCCTCCAGCATCGCCTCGAACAGGGCTGGTGCCGGATCGAGGTGAATCACGTTCCGCGCCAGCACCAAACGCGCCGATCCCGGCGCTTCACCAATTACCCAACCTGTTGTAACGGATACAACATTGATGCGGCAATCCCTCGAAGGGCTGATCAGCCCGCAGGGCGCAGTCCGGCGCCGCCCAACATGCATCCCGCCAGCCCGCGGGGATGACGTTCGCGGGTCGATGCGGCATGTTCCAGGGGATGCAATTCCGCCTGCTCTTCTACTTCTCGCCGCTGCGCTCCGCCAACGAACTGATCAACGCGGCGCTCCGCCCCTACCCGGAGGACCTCGTGATCACCACCAAGGTCGGACCGGGCCGCGACCCGTCCGGGGTGTGGAGCCATGCCACCCCCGGACAGTTGCGCGGCCAGGTCGAGGAGAACCTGCGCCAGCTCGGCCGCGACCACCTCGACGTGGTGAACCTGCGCATCGTCGGTACCGATTCGATCGCCGAGCGGTTCGGCGCGCTGGCCGAGCTCCGCGAAGCCGGACTCATCCGCCACCTGGGCATCTCCAATGTCACCCCCGAGCACCTCGCCGAGGCCCGCGCCATCGCACCGGTGGTCTGCGTGCAGAACATGTACGGGATCGGGGTGCGGTCCGACCAGGACGATTTCGTGCGTGCCTGCGGTGAGCAGGGCGTCGCGTTCGTGCCCTTCTACTCGATCGCCGGCACCAGGAGGGAGGGCGGCGCGGACGGCACCGAGAGCGACGAGGTGCTCTCCGTCGCCCTGGCGCACGGGGTGAGCCCGGCGCAGGTACGGCTGGCGTGGACGCTCCGGCGGGGGCCGCACGTGCTGGCCATCCCCGGCACGGGCGATCCGGCGCACCTGGAGGAGAACGTGGCCGCCGGCGCCCTGCGCCTGTCCGAGGAGGAGCTGGCCGTCCTGGAGGCCCTGCACCACGGCTGACCGGCCCGGTCCCGCCGCCGGGCGCTCAGGCGGTCAGGGAAGGTCCTCGGTCGGCAGGTCGGCCTCGTACACGTGGGGGGTGTCGCCTTCCCAGGCCACCAGCAGCTCGGTGCCACCGAGGACCACGTCGTCGGGGTCCGGCATGCCGGCCCTGCGCAGGAACTCGATGACGTCCTCGTCGGAGTGGGCGAGGCCGAGCGACTCCTCTCCGTTCGAGGTCCGCAGGGTCACCTGCCGGCCTCCCGACGGGAAGATCCGGTGCACGACGACGGGCGCATGATGCATACCCCCAGCCTCGCCCCGTCGGACCGGCCCGGCACCCCGGGCGGCGCCGGTCGGGCCCGATCGGCGCGTCGCGCCCCCGGGCCTCAGGGCGTACGGCCGGCCTTGGCGGGGCGGTCGGCCCGCTTGGGGATGCGCAGGGTGGCGGGGTCGGGGTAGGTCGCCTTCTCCGCCCGCAGGACGTCCTCGATCGCCGTCTTGAAGGCGGGCTCGAAGTAGTCGACGGCCAGCAGCAGCCGCAGTCCCTCCAGGGTCGGATCGAGCAGCGGGCGGGCCATCCGGGCGCCGCCGCCCGCGATGCCCGGGAAACCGGCCCGGGCGGTCTCGGGTCTCTCTCCCGCGCGCTCCTGGAGGCCGGCGGCCGCGTAGCCGGCGACGGTCGCGAGTTCGGCGAGGTACTTACGTGCTCCGAGGGCCATCTCCTCGGCTCCCTGCAAGGTCTGGACCGAGCCGCCCGCCACCTTGAAGTCGTCGCTGATCCTCTTGAGGCCGCGCGCCTCGTACACGGCACGCGCCTCCTCGAAGAGCCGCCCCGCCTCGTCGACCGCCTTCATCGCCGTCACCAGCTGGTCGATGTCGATCTCGCGCTTCACATTGCCTCCTGGTCCGGAACTGTGCTGCACAGACCGTAGGAGGCAAAGCCACCGGGGCGGAACACCTTTGCGGAGGTCGGATCCGGGAGCCCGGAGGCCGCCCCGGAACCCCTCTTGTGGACCTGGCGCCAACTGGCCATGCACCCTTGCGACTTGGAGCCGGGCTCTCAACAATGCGCATGACAACCGGAGGACCTCCGGTCGCATGTCATCCAGAGGGGAACCCCCACATGAAGAAACCTCTCGTCGGCGCGTTACTCTCCCTGCTCCTGCTGGGAGCGGCGGCCACCCCCGCCGTGGCCGCGCCCTCCGCACCCACCGCGCCCACCGCGACCGCTCCCGGCGCCACCGCCGTCGCGGTCACCTACGCGGGCACCGTGGCGCTCAGCAACTGTTCCGGCTCCGTCGTCCGCGCGCCCGCCTCGCAGCCGAACGACCTCGCGCTCGTCCTGTCGAACGGGCACTGCCTGGAATCGGGCTTCCCGGCGGCCGGCGAGGTCATCACGGACCGCCCGTCCAGCCGGTCGTTCTCCCTGCTCAACGCGGCGGGATCGAAGGTCGGCACGCTCCGCGCGAGCAGGATCGCGTACGCGACGATGACCGACACCGACATCTCGGTCTACCAGCTGACGCGGACCTACGCGCAGATCCAGAGCCAGTACGGCATCACGGCGCTCACCCTCGACGACGTGCGCCCGGCGCAGGGATCGGCGATCAAGGTGGTCTCCGGCTACTGGAAGCGCACTTACAGCTGCTCCGTGGACGGCTTCGCCTACCGCCTCAAGGAGGGCGACTGGACCTGGAAGGACTCGGTCCGCTACACCTCCGCGTGCAACACCATCGGCGGCACCTCCGGTTCGCCGGTGATCGACACGACGACGGGCAAGGTCGTCGCCGTCAACAACACGGGCAACGAGGACGGCGCCCGCTGCACGGTGAACAACCCGTGCGAGGTCGACCAGAACGGCAACGTGACGGTCCGCCGGGGCATCAACTACGCGCAGCAGACGTACATCGTCGTCCCCTGCATAGCCCCCGGCAACAGGATCGACCTGAGCCGGCCCGGCTGCACCCTGCCCAAGCCGTAACCCCGCACGCGTCCCCGCCCGACCCGAAAAGCCCCACGGCCGGGCCTCGGGCGGGGATACTCGGACGCGTGGAACTGCACATCGATCACCGCTGGTTGCTGGAGCGGCAGGAGGCACTGTTCAAGGACGTGGCGGTGGCCGACCACTCCGCCCTGGTCGCCGCCGTGGCCCGGCACCGGGTGAACACGCCGAGCCTCGAAGTGGACGACCCCGACGCGTACTGGCGTGCGGCCGCGCTGCTCGACGCGATCGTGCTGCTCCGGCCGCTGCCCGACTCCAACGAGTACTTCGCCTACGGCGTGGCTGTCGCCTACATCGAGGCCTCGGGCGAGTCCGTGGACGCCACCTATGAGCAGTGGCGCGACCTGATCACCGACATCCGCATGCTGCGTGCCACCGTCTTCGAGGTGGCGGCCCGCCTGCGCTCCTGGCAGCCCACGCAGAGCGCCCGCTAGCGGGACCCCGCTCCCGGCCGGCAGAGCCCGGACCGAGGCACCGAACCCAGGGAGCCGGGACGCCCGGTCAGCGCCTGCGCTGGGCGGGGGTACCGACGAGCAGCGCGTCGGACACGAGGCGCGCACCGCGGGCCAGCCGGCCCAGCTGCTCCAGCTCGACCGCGTACATACGGATGGAGTTCTCGATGACCGACTCGGCGATGCCCATCATGGGCAGCTCGGCCCGGCTGGTCTGAAGGGCCGCCCGCACCGCGCGCATCTCGTGCTGGAGCTGGAGCTGGACGTGCCGGGCCAGGAGTGCGTGGTGACGGGTGAGCGTCAGGTAGCCGCCGTAGCGGGCCGGGAGCAGGTCCCGCAGCCAGCGGGTGGCCGTGCGCTCCCAGTCGTGCGTCCCGGGCGCCTTGACCTGCATGGGCCAGTCGGGGCTGAGGGTAAACGTGGCCGTCTGAGGCATTCTCGTCACTTCCGAGTGGTGTCGAACTCTGATCGAGACGTTCTGAGGGGCGGCCTCGGCCCAGGGGTTGACCGAGGCCGCCATGGGCGCTCTGCGGGGATCCGAAAGCCTGGACCCGACGCGCGGTCGCGACGTGAGGAGGTTCGTCGTGCCGCGCGTGCGTTCGGGAGGACATGGGGGTCCTCCTTGGCATCTGGTGGATCCGGAGCGCCGTCGTCAGTAAACATATATACCGTCGAGTAGGCAAGGGTATGAAAAATTTCATGCACGTCGAGGGCTGAATATCGCCTGGTGAAGCCGACCGGAACGGGCTAAAGGAAGAAGCCGTGCTGATCGGCCACGTGCTCGTAGCTCTCCAGACGTGCCTGGGTCCGCTCCGGATCCGCATCGGCCATGGCCTGCAACAGAGCCGCGGACAGCATCCCGGGCGCCGCGTACGAGTCGAAAACCAGCCGGGAGCCGGTGCCCGCCGTCAGCGCCACGTCCGCCTCGTCCACCAGCGGCCCCAGGGTGGGGTCCGTGATCAGCACCACACGCAGCCCCGTGCTGCGGGCGGCGCGGATGGCGGCCAGCGTCTCCTTGGCGTGCCGAGGCATGGCGAAGGCCAGCACCCAGGTCCCGCCGGCCGCCCGGGACTGGAGCAGCGCGTCGAAGGCGACGCTCCCGCCGCGCGTGACCAGGCGTACGTCGGGGTGGATGCGCCGGGCCGCGTACGCGAAGTACTCCGCGAGCGAGACCGAGATGCGCAGGCCCAGGATCGTCAGCGGCACCGAGGCCGCCAGCTCGCGGCCGATGTTCAGCACCTGGTCGGTGTCGGCGAGGAGCCTGCGGACGTTCTCCAGGTTCTCGATCTCGGCGTCGACGGCTTCCTGCAGCTCGTTGCGGCGGATCTGCTCGCGGGTGTCCGGGGCGCCGGCGACCGCGCTGAGCGCGATCGGCTGCAGCACGTCGCGCAGGGCGGGGTAGCCGCTGAAGCCGAGGGAGGCGGCGAAGCGGGTCACGGAGGGCTGGCTCACGCCCACCCGCTCGGCGAGATCGGTGATCGAGAGGAACGCGGCCTCGGTGAGGTGGTCGATCAGGTACTGGGCGATGCGGCGCTGGCCGGGGGACAGCCGGCGGCCGTCGAAGAGCGCGAGGAGCCGGTCGGCCGGAGGACGGACCTCCTCGGACGACTGACCCCCTGGTGTGATCGCAGCCGCTTGTGCGCGTGCCTGCTGCCCCGATGACACTCGAGGGCCTCCCTAACTCATGTCACTCGCGCTCAAACATAGCTCACCCCCTGTGGCCGATGATGATCAGTCCTGGGCGCGGGAGGTCACCGGGGCGTCGGTGCGATCGCCCAGGAACTCGTACCAGCGGCGCTGGAGGCACAGGTAGCGGGTGTCGGCCTCGGCGAGGTCGAGGAAGGAGTCGATCGTCGTGGTGAGCCGCTCGCCGAGGCCCGGGTCGGTGAGGGCGCCGTCGGCGGTGAACGCCTGGTGCGCGCCCGCCAGGCTGAACATGTCGGGGTAGACGCGCGCCCCGAGGTGCTCCAGCGGGACCCGCAGAGCCCACAGTCCGCGGTTGCCGCCGACCATCGAGGGCGAGGCGGAGACCAGCAGGGTCTGCTTGTCCTTGAAGGGCTGCGGGCGGTAGCGGGACACCCAGTCGATGGCGTTCTTCAGGACGCCGGGGACGGAGGCGTTGTACTCGGGCGAGGCGATGATCAGCGCCTGCGCGGCCTCGATCCGCTCGCGCAGCGCGAGGGCCCCGGGCGGCAGTCCCTCCTCGGCCTCCGTGTCGCCGTCGTACGGCGGCATCGGGAAGTCGCCGAGCGTGAGGGATTGCGCGGTGGCGCCGGCCCGGGTCACCGATTCCGCGACCAGGGAGCCGAGTCGGGTGTTGACGGACCCGGCGCGCAAGGACCCCGACAGGACGAGGACGTGCAGGGATTCGCGGCCCGCACCGCCGTCGTGCGGACGGGCCGGATCCGCCGGGAAGTGGTCGCTGTCGGTCGCTTTCATGCCGTCTCCTCCTGCTCTTCGCTCTCTGCTCCACCCGGCCGGGTGGAAGTCGGCCCGGCTCCGCTGCGCCCGGCTCCGGACCGGCCACGCGCGGCGGGACCCGCACACTCCGTGTGCGGGTCCCGTCCGGGCCGCGGGTCACTTCGCGCCGGGGTTCTCCCAGCGGTAGAACTCGTGGGCCATGGCGTCCTTGGGACTGCGCCAGGTGTCCGGGTTGTGCGGGCTGATGTAGGCGGTCAGCCGGTCGCTGAGGTCCCGGAACTCGGGGTGCTCGGTGACCTTCGCGATGGCCGGGCCGGGCGGCCGGTCCGACTCGATCAGGTGCAGGTAGACGTCGCCGAACTGGAACAGGCTGCGGCGCGTCACCCCCACCAGGTGCGGGAGTTCACCCGCGTCGGAGCCGGCGAAGAGGTCGGCGATGTCCGGTGCCGATCCCGGCGCCATCCGGGCGACGATGAGAGCGCGGTGCGTCTGGTTCATCCGGGGTGCCTGCCTTTCGTCTCAGACCCGGCTGACCGCGGGCGCGCGGCCCTCGCGCTGGCGCTTCTCGATCTTGTCCCGGATGAGCGCCATCTGGATCGGCGAGTTGCGGTTGATGTTGTCGGTCATCCACGCGTCGTCCACCGGGGCGTCCGGCTTCATCGCGAAGTCCTGGGTCCACTTCATCCGGGTGCCGCCGGGCACCTTGAAGTACTGCCAGTGGATGTCCATGTGCGCGAACGGGCCGGTCTCCACCCGCCGGGCACGGACGGTCAGGCCCTTGCGGTCGACGGTCCGCTCCGAGACCCAGCTCCACACCTTGCCGTTCTCGTCGGGGTGCATGGTCAGGCGGAAGCGGGTGGTGTCGCCCTGCTCCTCGAGGATCTCGAGGGAGGCGTACTCGCTGAACAGGTTCGGCCAGTTCGGGAGATCGTTGGTCATCTCCCACACGACGTCCACGGGCGCGTTGACGGTGATCTCGTTCTCGGTGTGTCCAGGCATCTCAGGCTCCGGTCATCAGACTGTGGTTGACGAGGTCGAGGAATTCCCCGGGGGTCTTGCAGCGGTCGGCGTGGGTGGGCAGGGCCCGCCCGCGCCGGTTCTCCAGTTCGCCGACGATCCCGAGCAGGCCCAGCGAATCGAGGCCGTACTCGTCGAAGGCGGAGTGCGGACGGCTCGCCAGCTCGGTGGGATCGACGGTGATACCGGCCTTCTTCATCAGGACGGCCAGTTCCTCCAGGGTCAGCCGGTCGGACATCCCTGTTCTCCCTTCTTCCTACGAGCCCTTGCGGACGACGAGCGCCGAGTTCGACCCCATCCGGCCCCGGCTCAGCACGAGCGCGGTGCGCAGCTCCGCGGTGCGGGCGCTGCCCGTCACCACGTCGAGGTCGTGGCACACGTCGTAGACGTTCGGGGTCGGGGGGACGACGCCGTGCTCCAGCGCCAGGGCCGCGGCCGCCGTGTCCAGCGAGGGCGCCGCGCAGTAGGCCCTGCCGGTACCGGACTTGGGCGCCGTGACCGGCACCTTCCGCCCGTACGCGCCGAGGGCGTCGGCGATGGCCGCCGCCTCGGCGGCATCGGCCTCCGGGGTCCCGGTGGCGTCGGCGAAGACGACGTCGATCTCCTCGGGTGCGCAGTCGGCCTCCCGGAGGGCGCCGCGGATGGCGTGGGCCAGTCCCTCGCCGGCCACGTCCCGTCGCCGGGTGCCGGTGAAGGTCGCGGCGTGGCCGGCCAGGACGGCTCGTACGGTGGCGCCGCGGCGGCGGGCCTCGTCCTCGTCCTCGACGAGGAACATCGCGCCGCCCTCGGCGGGGACGAACCCGCAGGCCTTGTCGGTGAACGGCCGGTAGGCGCGTTCGGGATCGTCCTGGGTGCTCAGCCCCTCGTACTCCAGCTGGCAGACGATGGAGTACGGCGCGAGGGGTGCCTCCGTGGCCCCGACGAGCATGGCCCGGCTGCCCTGGCGGATCGCCCGTTCGGCATGCGCGAAGGCGTCGAGGCCGCCGGCCTCGTCGCTGCACACGACCCCGCAGGGGCCCTTGAGCCCGCGCCGGATGGAGATCTGGCCGGTGCTCGCGGCGTAGAACCAGGCGATCGACTGGTACGGGCCCACGAAGCGCGGCCCCTGCTCCCAGAGGTGCTGGAGCTCGCGCTGGCCGAACTCACCGCCGCCGGATCCGGCGGCGGTGACGACGCCCACGGAGAAGGGGTCGCCCTCGTAGTCGGCCCGGCCGAGCCGGGCGTCCTCCAGGGCGAGGTCCGCCGCGGCGAGGGCGTGGTGGGTGAAGCGGTCGGTCTGGACGAGGAAGCGGTCCTCGACCATGGCGCCGGGGTCGAAGCCCCGGACCTCACCCGCGACGCGCAGCGGCAGGTGCTCGCAGCCCGCCCTGGTGACCCGGTCCAGCACGCTGACCCCGGACTGGGTCGCCTTCCAGAAGGCGTCGGCGCCCACGCCGTTGGGCGCGACGACCCCGATGCCCGTGATGACCGTACGGCTGGTCACGAGACCTCCTCCTTCGGCCGGGTCATGACCACGGCGGACTGGAAGCCGCCGAATCCGCTGCCCACCGACAGGACGCTGCTCAGCTTCCGGGCGCGGGCGACACGGGGTACGTAGTCCAGGTCGCACTCGGGGTCGGGCGTCTCGTAGTTCGCCGTCGGCGGTACCACCTGGTGGGTCATGGCGAGTACGCAGGCCGCGAGTTCGATCGCGCCGATCGCGCCGAGGGAGTGCCCCACCATGGATTTGATGGAGGTCATCGGCGTCTTGTAGGCGTGGTCGCCCAGGACCCGCTTGACCGCCGCGGTCTCGTGGCGGTCGTTCTGCTTGGTGCCGGAGCCGTGCGCGTTGACGTAGTCGATCTCGTCGGCGGCGACGCCGGCCTGGGCGAGGGCGGTTTCGATGGCCCGGGCCATCTCCAGGCCCTCGGCGGTCAGCCCGGTCATGTGGTGGGCGTTGCCGAAGGTGGCGTAGCCGCCGATCTCGCAGTAGACGGTCGCACCGCGGGCGCGGGCGTGTTCCAGCTCTTCGAGTACGAGGACGGCTCCGCCCTCGCCGAGGACGAACCCGTCCCGGTCGGCGTCGAACGGCCGGGAGGCGTGGGCCGGGTCGTCGTTGTTCGGCGAGGTCGCCTTGATGGCGTCGAAACAGGCCACCGTGATCGGCGATATGGGTGAATCGGACGCGCCGGCGATGCACACGTCCATCCGGCCCTCCGCGATGGAGTGGACGGCGTACCCGATGGCGTCGAGCCCCGAGGTGCAGCCGGTGGAGACGGTCTGGACCGGGCCCCGCGCACCCGTCTGCTCCGCAACGGCGGAGGCGAGGGTGGCGGGGGTGAACGCCCGGTGCAGGAAGGGGCCGGCCCGCTTGTGGTCCACGTCCCACCAGGAGCCGGACTGGCTCACGGCGACGTAGTCGTGCTCCAGACGGGTGGTGCCGCCGACGGCCGTGCCGAGGGAGACTCCGGTCCGCCAGGCCTCGTCCGTGGTGAGGTCGAGTCCCGCGTCCTTCACCGCCTCCCGGGCGGCGACCAGGGCGAACTGGATGTACCGGTCCGCCCGGTCCGCCTCGCCCGGTTCGAGGCCGTGCGCGGCCGGGTCGAAGTCGACCTCGGCGGCTATCCGGGAGCGGAACCCGGTCGGGTCGAAGAGGGTGATGCCGCGCGTCGCCGTACGGCCGTTGGAGAGCAGGTCCCAGAAGTCGCGGACCCCGATCCCGCCGGGTGCGACGACACCGACTCCGGTGACGGCCACCCGCCGGGGGGTCACGAGACCGCTCCCGTGCGGTCCGGGGGCTGCTCCCACGCGGTGCCCTCCGGGTGCGGGGCCTGTTCGGTGTCCACGTGCCCGAGCTCGGGCCGCGGGGCCAGCGGCCCGAGGTGGAAGACCATGCGGGCCTCGGTGTCCCCGACGTTGCGGAACCGGTGGCGCACGTTCAGCGGGACCAGCAGGCCCTGGTCGGTGCGCAGCGGGTGGGCCTCGCCGTCGAGGTCGACCTCGAGGCGGCCGCTGACCACGTACACGAACTCCTCGGAGTACGGGTGGTAGTGCTCGGCGATGGACTCCCCGGGGGCCATGATCGCCAGGCCCATGAACCCGCTGGTGGAACCCACGGAGGTCGGGGTGAGCACCGCCCGCAGGTCACCGCCGCGGCGGCGGTTGGGGGGCGTCTCGCTGAGGTCCACGATGCGTGGGGGCTGTTTGGTCATGGCGGGTTCCTCCTGCGTATGGGGAGAGCCTGGCTGCGGCTGGAATGGGACGGGACGGGGACGGGGATGGAGCGTGGTGGCGTGGACCGGGTGGAGCCGGCGGCGGCCGGGCCGGGGGCTCAGGACTTCGCGGGTGCCCGCCGGTCGGTGATCAGCTTCATCGTGTGGTCCGCCGGGCGGGCCCGCTTGCCGGCCCGGACCGTCAGCCGTTCGAGTACCGCCGCCTTGCGCGGTCCCGAGATGCCGAAGGTGGTCTCCGGCTCGGCGTCGAGCGGGCCGCGGACGTCGATGAGTCGGACGACGATGTCGTCGCGCTGGAAGATGCTGCTGCTCCGGACGGGGCTGGCCGGGTGCTTCGCGGCCGCCTCGTCCTGCCGGGCCAGGAACTTGGCCAGGGCCGCTCCGCAGCCGGGCTTGGCCGGGTAGAAGAGCGCGTGCCGCTGCACTTCGGCGGACTCGGGCTCGGGTGCGGCGATGTGGTGGACCGCCGGGAGCGCGGCGCGCATGAAGAACATGCGGGCGGACTCCGGGTCGTTCAGGTTCCGGTCCTTCTCCAGGTGCGGGTTGAGCGCCTCCTCCGCGGCCCGGACCCCGGGCTGCTCGGAGACGTGGCGCAGCGCCGCCATCAGGTCGCCCTGGACCTCGACCGTGCGCACGACCCGGTTGCCGTGCATGAACAGCGAGGTCCGGCAGAGCCGGGTGTGGTCGTCGACCCGGGCTTCCGGCGAGGCGTAGCTGGAGAGGATCGACGCGACCTCCTTCTCGCTGCCCGGCTTGACGGTGAAGGTCAGGGCGTGGCGCACGATGCCCGCGCCCAGCCGGGGGGCGTCCTGCAGCCGGGCGGAGGCCGGGCGGGCCGCCTGGTCGTAGCCCCGGCCGGTCTCCCGCAGGACGGTGAACTTGAGCGGCCGCATGGCGCGGGCGCAGGCGCCGAGCGGCTTCACCTGTTCGGCGTGGTGCTCGCTGTTGACCCATGCGAGGTACTGCGGCGCGCTCTCCCACTCGCTGGTGATGAGCCATTGGGAGGGATTCTCGAAGGACTGGCACAGCTGATCGCTGATGTGGCCCGGAACCGACGCGATGTCGTGGCGGAGCTGTTCGTACGCCTCGAAGAACTGCTGCTGGGTCCCCTCGTGGAGATCCATCAGCAGGACGACCCGGAGCATGGAGCCGTCGAAGGCTGACTGCGACACCCGTTCGGACAGGGTGGTTGTCATCTACTCACTCCTTCATGAGGGGGTGGAGATCCATCGCGTACGGACCCCTCGTCCGTCACCGGTGGCGTCCGCCCGGGCCGGCGGCCGCCTGAATGGGGAACGGCAGGCCGGCGCGTCTCAGGGGGAGCCGCTGTCGCTCATCGTCGTCCGGGTGGGGACGTACCGCTACATGTCCGGATCAAGCGGGTGACAACCGGCGAATCAACTGGGCCTCATCGCGGATCGGGGGCATAAAGACTCCACTCCCCCACACAGAAAACAGGAGCCCGCAGCTGATGGAAGACAACGCCGATGTTCGCGTACCGGTTCTCGTCGTGGGCGGCTCCCTCGTGGGCCTG
The DNA here is from genome assembly GCF_002080455.1 of Streptomyces sp. Sge12. Taxonomy (NCBI): domain Bacteria; kingdom Bacillati; phylum Actinomycetota; class Actinomycetes; order Kitasatosporales; family Streptomycetaceae; genus Streptomyces; species Streptomyces sp. Sge12. Next base: position 7,350,789 of record NZ_CP020555.1, on the reverse strand, counting down.
TCCACCTCGCTTTTCCTGAGCCGCCACGGAGTGAGGCACCTGCTGGTCGAGAAGCACTCCGGCACCTCCGCACACCCGCGGGGCCGTGGCATCAACGCCCGGACCATGGAGCTGTTCCGCACGGCAGGGGCGGAGCGCGCGATCCGCCGGGCGGCGTCCGTACTGGAGGGAACGCAGGGCATTCTGCAGGCGCGGTCGCTGACCGACGGCGACCACAACTGGCTGATCAAGTCGATCGATCCGGCCGGGGCGCTGGCCCGCTTCAGTCCGACCGGCTGGTGCCTGTGCAGCCAGAACAACATCGAGCCGGTGCTGGCCGAACAGAGCCGCGAGCTGGGCGCCGACGTCCGCTTCGCCACCGAGCTGATGAGCTTCGACCAGGACGCCACGGGGGTGAACGCCGTGGTCAAGGACCGGGAGACCGGCGAGCACATCAACGTGCGCGCCGACTTCCTGATCGCCGCGGACGGCCCGCGCAGCCCCGTCAGGGAGCAGCTGCGGATCCCCCAGACGGGCAACGGCGAGCTGTTCCACAACGTGAGCGTCACCTTCCGCTCGGAGAAGCTCGTCGAGGTACTGGGTGACCTGCGGTTCATCGTCTGCTACCTGATGCGCCCGGGAGCGGACGGCGCGCTGCTGCCGGTGGACAACAAGACCCAGTGGGTCTTCCACGCCCCGTGGCACCCGGAGCAGGGCGAGACCCTGGAGGACTTCACCGACGAGCGGTGCGTGGACCAGATCCGCGACGCGATCGGCGTACCCGACCTGGACGTGGAGATCGGTGGCAAGGCGCCGTGGCACGCGGCCGAACGGGTGGCGCTGCGCTATTCGTCCGGACGGGTGTTCCTGGCCGGGGACGCGGCCCACGAGATGTCGCCCACCGGGGCGTTCGGCTCCAACACGGGCATCCAGGACGCGCACAACCTGGCGTGGAAGATCGCCGCGGTCCTGGAGGGCTCCGCCGGCATCGAGCTGCTCGACAGCTACGAGGCCGAACGGCTGCCGGTGGCCAGGGCCACGAGTGAGCGGGCGTCCGCCCGTTCGGCGGAGCACAGCCACCCGGGCTACGCGCCGCCGCCGACCATGGGCGGCGGGCCGGGCAGCGGGGTCCTCACCACGGCCATGGGCTACTGCTACCCGACGGGCGCGCTCGTCGGCGGCGAGCCCGACCGGCCGGTCATCCCGGAGAACCTGCGCCTCGTCGGCGACACCGGCACCCGGGCCCCGCACATGTGGGTGGTCAAGGACGGTGAGCGGGTCTCCACGCTGGATCTCTACGAGCGCTCGTTCGTGCTGCTCAGCGGTGCGGGTACGCCGTGGCAGGCGGCCGCGAAGCAGGTTGCCACGGAGCTGTCGGTGCGGCTGGAGGCGTACACGATCGGCGCCGGGCCGGATGTGGACCTGGTCCAGGACGGACGTACCGACTGGACGGAGGCCCACGCGATGAGCGCCCAGGGCGCCGTGCTCGTACGCCCGGACGGGTTCGTGGCCTGGCGTTCCGAGGGCGCGGTGGCCGATGTTCCGGCCACGCTGCGCGAGGTCCTCTCGACGGTGCTGCGCCGGGCGTGACCACCTCGGCACCGCTTCCGCCGGCCGTGCGTGCGGCCGGCGGAAGGGGTTCAGCGGCAGGCCCAGCAACCCGCCCAGCAGCCGGCGGCGGCGAGGGCCGTACGCCGGCGGGCGCTTGCGGACCCCGACCCGCCGGCCGTGTCCCGGCCGGCGGCGCTCCGCCCGGCGTAACACGCGACGACGACCGCGATCGCGGCCAGTTCCTCGGGGGCGGCGACGCCCCGCTCCACACGCAGCAGGCTCGCTATCGGGACATCCTTCGACATCGGCACGGCCTCTCTCACGGGGGCTGCGCGTGCGCCCGGTCGCTTCGCGAGGGGCGGACCGGCTCGGCTCCGGCGCGGGCGGCACACGGGTGGCTCGGCGCGCTGACGGGACGTGTTCCGCAGACGCGAACCGGCCGGTGGACTCCGGTCGGATCACCGGGAGTCCTGTCGCGACCGACGCTACAAGAGCGTGCCGCGAGCGGCACGCCGGACCGGCCGTGATGAGCGGTCACCGGCCGCTGCTGTGCCGGGGCTGCGCCGGCAACCTGTACGCCGTCTGCACCACGGACCATGTCGGCGGGAACACCGTCGGGCAGTGGGAGGTGGACCACGAGATGCCCGTACCGTGCCCGTTGGCCGGTCTGCTGCCGCTCACCGGGACGGCGGCCTCGGTGCACGACCTGCCCGGGGCCGAAGAGGTGATCGGGCCGCCGCCGTGAGACACGGCGGGTTGGTCCGGACGGGTGAGGCCGTGCCGTTGCGACCGCCGATCGGCGGGAGGCGGCGGCACGGGCCCCTGGTTGTCGTCTCGACCGTCGGCCGGGGCTCCCCGTGTTCACTGCTTGAACTCCCCTCTCCTGTATGCGCTTTGCCGGTTCAATCTCTTGACGCCCCGCGAGGGCGCGGAGGACAGTGTCCAGCGGCGGCTCTGAGAGCGCTCTCAAGGCGGCCGACCCGCTGACCCTTCCCCCCGCACCGCGCCTCGGCGCGCTTCAGAGAGGGCACGCATGCACGAGATATCCGGCATATCCGGCAGGAAGCGACCGACGGTCCGGCGGGCCGTCGCAGCCGCGCTCAGCACCGTCGCCGTGGTCGCGACAGCCGCCGCGGCCGTCGCCGTCGCCCTGCCCGCGAGCGCCGCGGCTCCCCCGGCACCCACCGGCTGGTCCCGGGTGTTCCTGGACGACTTCGACGGCCCCGCCGGCTCCGGGGTGAACGCCGCCGACTGGCAGTACACGACCGGCACTTCCTACCCCGGTGGGCCCGCCAACTTCGGTACGGGCGAGATCGAGACGATGACGGCGGACCCCTCCAACGTCTCCCTCGACGGCGCGGGCAACCTGCGCATCACCCCGCGCCGGGACGCCGCCGGCAACTGGACGTCGGGGCGCGTCGAGACCCGGCGGTCCGACTTCGAGCCCCCGGCGGGCGGCAAGCTCCGCTCGGAGGCCCGCATCCAGATGCCGAACGTGAGCGGCCCGGCCGCCAAGGGCTACTGGCCGGCGTTCTGGATGCTGGGCGCCCCCTACCGGGGCAACTGGTGGAACTGGCCGGGCATCGGCGAGATCGACATCATGGAGAACGTCCAGGGCCTCAACAACGTCTGGGCCACCCTGCATTGCGGTACGACACCCGGCGGCCCCTGCAACGAGACCTCCGGAATCGGCGGCCAGCGCGTCTGCCCCGGGGCGAGCTGCCAGGCGGGCTTCCACACGTACGCCGTCGAGTGGGACCGGTCGACGGCGGTCGAGGAGATGCGCTTCTACGTCGACGAGTTCAACTTCCATACCGTGCGCGCCAATCAGGTGGACGCGACGACCTGGACCAACGCCACGAACCACGGCTACTTCATCATCCTGAACGTCGCCATGGGCGGCGGCTTCCCGGACGCCTTCGGCGGCGGCCCCGACGCGGGCACCCAGCCCGGGCACCCCATGGTCGTGGACTACGTGTCCGTCCTGCGCTCCACCGGCGGCAGCACACCTCCCACCACTCCCCCGACGACGCCGCCGACCACCCCGCCCGGGCATCGCGACGCGTACACCGCGATCCAGGCCGAGTCGTGCGACGGCCACGCGGGCGTGTCCAAGGAGACCACCACGGACAGCGGCGGCGGCCAGAACCTCGCGGCGATCGGCAACGGCGACTGGGCACTGTTCCGGGGGGTCGACTTCGGTTCCGCGCCGGCCCGGCAGTTCTACGGACGCGTGGCCAGCGGCGCGGCCGGCGGGGTCAGCGGGCTGGTCGAGGTACGGCTCGACAGTCCGGCCTCGGCGCCGATCGGCAGCTTCGCGGTCGCCTCCACCGGCGGCTGGCAGACCTGGCGCACGGTGCCGGCCAACATCACCTCGGTCACGGGCACCCACGACGTCTACCTGACCTTCACGAGCGGCCAGAGCGCCGACTTCGTGAACGTCAACTGGTTCGACTTCGGTCACTGACCCCCACCCCCTCGCAGGCCGGACGTCGTCCGCGCGGCAGTCCGCGCGGACGACGCCGCGCGTCCGGTGGACGGCCCGGGCGGGGCCAGCCAGGCTGGGGCCGACCGCACCACGACGCCGCAGCAGGCCGCCGCCGCAGGAGGACACGCCATGCCCGAGGAAGAACCCCGCGCCGAGCTGGACGCGCGCTACAGCGACGAGCAGGCGACGGCGGTGCCGTGGCGGGACGCCGTCACCCGGCTGGCCGCGGCGGAGCTGTACTGGCTGACGACCGTACGCCCCGACGCACGGCCGCACGTCACCCCGCTGATCGGCGTCTGGGCGGACGGCGCGCTGCACTTCTGCACCGGCCCCGAGGAGCGCAAGGCCAAGAACCTCCGCGGCAACGCGCACGTCGTCCTCACCACCGGCACCAACACCCTGCACGAGGGGTTCGACCTGGTCGTCGAGGGTGTGGCGGCCCGGGTCACGGATCGCGAGCGGCTGCTCCGGCTCGCCGCCGCCTGGGAGGCGAAGTACGGCCCCGAGTGGCACTTCGACGTCGCCGACGGTGCGTTCGTGAATCCCGACGCGGGCGAGGCACTGGTCTTCGCGGTACGCCCGAGCACGGCCTTCGGCTTCGGCAAGGGCGGGTACAGCCAGACCCGCTGGCTCTTCTCCTGACCCCCCGCGCCGCGGCCCCGGCCCGCCCCGGCCGGATCCCTCCCGGCCGCCACCTGCAGCCCGTCCCGCGGGAACCGCGCCGTCAGTGGGGTTAGGCTCGGAGCAGATTGCGAAGGGGATGGTGCGCATGTGCCGGTGGCTCGCCTACTCGGGTTCGCCCATGCTCCTCGACACCGTGCTGTACCGCCCGGAGCACTCACTGATCAACCAGAGCCTCCGCTCCCGGATGGGCGCGGAGCCGACCAACGGCGACGGGTTCGGCATCGGCTGGTACAGCGCGGACGGCGACGGCACACCGGCGGTCTTCCGGGACGTCGGCCCGGCGTGGAACAGCCGCAACCTGCAAGAACTCTCCGCGCACGTGCGTTCGCCGCTGTTCTTCGCGCACGTCCGCGCCTCGACGGGGTCGGCGATCCAGCAGTCCAACTGCCACCCGTTCCGCCACGGCCGCTGGCTGTGGATGCACAACGGGGCGATCGCGGAATTCCACCGGTTGCAGCGCGACCTCTGCATGGCCGTCGATCCGGCGCTCTTCCCGTGCATCGAGGGGTCCACCGACTCCGAGGTGATGTTCTACCTGGCGGTCACTTACGGTCTCGACCAGGACGTTCCGGGGGCGGTGGCCAGGATGGCCGGCCTGGTGGAGCGCCTCGGCAAGGAGCACGGCGTGCCCGAGCCGCTCCAGATGACGGTGGCGGTGAGTGACGGCGAGCGCGTCTGGGCCTTCCGCTACTCCAGCCAGGGGAAGTCCCGGTCTCTCTACTACAGCAGCAGGGCCGAGACCGTCCGCCACCTGCATCCCGAGCTGCCCTACCTCCAAGAGGTCTCGGACGAGACCCGTCTCGTGGTCTCCGAGCCGCTCGGAGACCTGCCCGGTGTGTGGAACGAGCTCCCGGAGAGCAGCTATGCGGTGATCCCCTCCGGTCCCGACCCCGACTACCTGCCGTTCCTCCCCGAGCTCTGACCCGGGCGGCGCTCGGTGCCGGGCTGCGGCGTAGCGGGCGGGGTGGGGGGTATGCGCCTGTCCGGAGAGCAAGAGCATGCGAATGTCACCTTCCGTGTCCGCTCCGGCACGGTCGAGCACGTGCGAGCGCGTCCAGCAGGTGGGAGCACGGGCGGGCGGACAACCGCACCCGCAGCAGCACAGGGAAGGCAGGGCCTGGCGTGAGTTATGTGCAGCGTGGCGCAGCCTACGCACGCGACAGCCGGTACATCACCACCCGGATCACCGCCGACGGGAGCGAGGGCTTCGCCGTCGAGCCGGGCCGCTACCGGCTGGTGGTCAGCCGGGCGTGCCCCTGGGCCTCCCGCGCCGTCATCGTGCGGCGGCTCCTCGGTCTGGAGAAGGCACTGCCGATGGCCGTGGCGGGCCCGACGCACGACGAGCGGAGCTGGCGGTTCGACCTGGACCCGGGCGGCCGTGACCCCGTACTCGGCATCGAGCGGCTCCAGGAGGCCTACCTCGCCCGCGATCCCGACTACGACCGGGGGATCACCGTTCCGGCGATCGTCGATGTGCCGACGGGCGAGGTGGTGACGAACGACTTCGCGCGGATCACGCTCGACATGTCGCTGGAGTGGGCGGCGTACCACCGCGAGGGCGCCCCGGCCCTCTACCCGCCCGAACTGCGGGCGGAGATCGACTCCGTGAACGAGGCCGTGTACACGGAGGTGAACAACGGCGTCTACCGTGCCGGTTTCGCCGGGTCCCAGGAGGCCTACTCCGCTGCGTACGAGCGGCTGTTCGCCCACCTCGACCGGCTCACCGAGCGGCTCGCGGGCTCCCGTTACCTGGTCGGCGACACCATCACCGAGGCGGACGTACGGCTGTTCACCACCCTCGTGCGCTTCGACGCCGTGTACCACGGCCACTTCAAGTGCAACCGGCAGAAGCTGTCGGAGATGCCGGTCCTGTGGGGCTACGCGCGCGACCTGTTCCAGACCCCCGGGTTCGGCGACACCGTGGACTTCGATCACATCAAGCGCCACTACTACCTGGTCCACGAGGACATCAACCCGAGCGGCATCGTGCCCGCCGGACCGGATCTGTCCGGCTGGCTCGATCCGCACGACCGGGCGGCGCTGGGCGGACGTCCCTTCGGCGACGGCACGCCGCCCGGACCCGTCGCTCCCGAGGAGGCCGTCCCGTCGGGTTCGAGCCCGCTCTCACCCTGACCCCACACCCAGGGGCGATCACCGGTTACGCTGCTGTCCGGCGAGGGGCGGGCACCGTGCGACCGCCCCTGTGTGGACCCCGTGGAGGAGCATCCGTGACCGAGCCGCGTCCCGACAGCCGGCCCACCCTGGAGGCCGTCGCGGCGCACGCCGGGGTCTCCCGGGCCACCGCGTCCCGTGTGGTCAACGGCGGTGACGGAGTCCGCGCCCATCTGGCGGACCGGGTGCGTACGGCGATCCGCGAGCTGGGCTACATCCCCAACCACGCGGCGCGCACCCTGGTCACCCGGCGCACCGGCGCCGTCGCGGTGATCATCCCCGAGCCGGAGATCCGGGTCTTCTCGGACCCGTTCTTCTCGCGCCAGGTCCGCGGCATCGCGAAGGAACTGACCTCGCACGACACCCAGCTGGTCCTGCTGCTGGTGGAGGACCGCGGGGACTACGACCGGATCGAGCGCTATCTGGCGGGCGGCCATGTCGACGGCGCCCTCGCCTTCTCCCTGCACGCCGACGATCCGCTGCCCGCCATCATCGGCCGCCTCGGCATGCCCACGGTCTTCGGCGGCCGCCCCGGCTGGACGGCCGGGCCCGCCGAGCAGGACGGTGTGGCCTATGTGGACGCCGACAACCGCGGGGGCGCGCGGGATGCCGTGCGCTATCTCCTGGGGCAGGGCAGGAGGCGGATCGCGCACATCGCCGGGCCGCTCGACCAGACCTCGGCGGCCGACCGGCTGAGCGGCTACCGGGACGCACTCGCGGCCGCCGGCCCCGAGCTGTTCGCCGAGGGGGACTTCACCCCGGCGGGCGGGGCCCGCGCGATGGCGGAACTGCTGGAGCGGGACGCCGGTATCGACGCCGTCTTCGCCGGGAACGACCTGATGGCGACGGGCGCGCTGCGCGTACTGCGGGAGAGCGGCCGGTCGGTACCGCAGGACGTGGCCCTGGTGGGCTTCGACGACGCCGAACCGGTGGCGGAGAGCGCCGACCCGCCGCTGACGACCGTACGTCAGGACATAGAGGGCATGGGCCGGCTGATGGCACGGCTGCTGATGGACGGTCTGAACGGGGGGCCGGAGGAGCGGATCGCTCCGCGTCCGGTGATCACCACCACGGAACTGGTGCGGCGCGCGTCGGCCTGATGTGCCGCAGGGGCCCGCCCGCGGGCGGGCCCCTGGGGTCAGGGCGAGAAGCCATCACCGAGGGCCGAGCGCCCAGGACCCGGACCCTCGGACCCCGACCCCAGGACCCGGACCCCCGGACCCGGACCCCGGGACCGAGGCCTTCCGGATCAGCGCCGCACCGGGCACTGCTTCCAGGTGAAGTGGTACACGCTGTTGATGCTGCCGTCCGTCGAGTCCAGAGCCATGTAGCTGGTCAGCGACGGGTCCGAGCTGCCCAGTTCCGCACGCAGCTCGGTGTTGATGTTGAAGTTGCGCTGCTCACCGCAGGGTGCGAAGACCAGGGCCTCGATGCCCGTGGTGTCGGTGGCCTGCCAGTTGTCGTCGAGCGCGCCGTTGAACTTGTGGGTCCGGGAGGCGGTCTGGCTCATGCCCTGGAAGTAGTAGCTGGCCTTCTGCGTGCCGACGGCGCCGGGCTGCAGGTTGCCGAAGCCGCGGTAGTCGACCTTGGCCACGGCGTACGTGTACCCCTGCGGGACATGGACGTCGAGGGAGAGGAGGCAGTTCTTGCGGCCTTCGACGGCGGGGGCGCCGCCGCCGACCTGGGCCACGTACTCGCTGTAGGTGATGGTGAAGGCCGAGTTGTCCGGCGACACGGCGACGGCGGCGCTGCCTGGACGGCAGCCCGATCCGTTCACGGTGGCGACGTCCACACTCACCTGGTCTTCGGGGGCCGAGGGCGCCGAGGACGAGGCCCCGGCGGCGGGGGTGAGCGCGAGGAGCGTTGCGGTCACGGCGGCTGCGGTGAATCCGGTACGGAGCGACTTGATCACAACGCCATGGATAGCCGTCCGCGCGGACCCGTCCGGTCTACGGGCACGCGGTCTCACCTCGTTGGCCGAAGGCCATCACCGCAGAAACGATAAATCTACCCAAATCATCCCGCCGAATGGCCCCAGGCACCTCGGGGCACCGAGTCGCAACGATCACTTGTTCCTGTTTGTCCTAATATCGGCGAGGTCCTTCAGGCAACCAGGGTTCCGGAGCCGGCCGGGGTGCCGGGCCCTCCTGCGGTGAGGAGTCCCATGTCCCGCGCACCACGCTCCGCCCTCCTGTCGGCGCTGGCGCTCGCCGGCGCCCTGACCGCGGCCCTGACCGTGGCCCCGACCGGAACTGCTCCGGCGTTCGCCGCGGTCCACCACACCGGCGACGAGGGCGCAGTGCTCGGCGAGGAGCACGCCCGCGCGCACGCGCGGCTGCGCGACGCGGCCAGGGGGACCCAGGGCTATCCGCAGGCCAAGCGGACGTCGAGCCTGGCCTCGTTGCAGCAGTCCCAGCGCACGGCCAACGCGAAGTTCGACGCCGCCCGGTTCGGCCGGTTCACCGAGTTCTTCCCCTCGCCCGACTTCGGCGTCCACGTGGCCCAGCTGCCGACCGGCAAGGTCCTGCTGTTCTCCTTCGAACGCGTGGAGGCCGACCCCACCAAGGAGACCGGGCCCACCAACACGGTGGGCCGGACGAACGCGGGCCGCGCCTACCTCTGGGACCCCGCCAGGGGGACGGGGGCCAGGGCCTTCAAGAACGTGCCACCGCCGGTGGTGCTGATGCCCGACGGCAGCTACGCCCCGCGCCCGGCCCCGTTCTTCTGCGCCGGCCACTCCTACCTCCCCAACGGAATGGTGGGGGTGTTCGGCGGCAACGTCGGCGGGAAGGGCGGCAGCGGCGCCAAGCTCTCCTTCGTCTTCGACCCGTGGACCGAGAAGTGGTTCCGCAATCGCGACATGTCCGTCGGACGCTGGTACCCCTCGGTCGTGACCGGGCCGGACGGCCGCCAGATCATCATGTCCGGCCAGTCCGAGCGCGGTACGGGCACACCCACGCCGGTGGTGGAGCGCTTCCCCGCGCTCGGACGTCCCGTGCCCTGGCGCCCGTACGACATCCCGGCGAACGTCCCCTCGGAGCGGCTCCGTTCCGACGCGCCCTTCCGCAACGACTATCCGCACCTCTTCGCGCTGCGGGACGGAAGGATCTACGGGCTGGGCCGCGACGCCGACCAGCAGTGGCTGTTCGACCCGGTCAAGGAGACCCGTACCGACCTGCCGCGGCGGCCCGCCGACTTCCGCGGCTACGGTTCGGCGGTGCCGCTGCCGGCCGGCCTGCGCGGCCCGGACTCCGTCCTGGTGCTCGGCGGCGACCCGCGCGACCCCCTCACCTACCGGCTGTCCGGGGGCCGCTGGAGCATCGAGGGGCCGAGGGCCTTCGGCCGCACCCAGGACGGGACCCTGATCCTGCCCGACGGGACGTTGCTCACCGTCAACGGCGCCCTGGACACCCGGAACTACGGCAACGGGCCGTTCAACCCGAAGGCGGACCTGAAGTACCGGCAGATCGAACTGCGCGACGCCCGCGGCCACTGGACGCTGGGTCCGGCCCAGCGGCTGCCGCGCGGCTACCACTCCAACGCCCTGGTCCTGCCGGACGGCCGGATGATGGTCACCGGGGACGAGCTCCAGCAGATCGCCAACGACCCCGACATCAAGGACGGGATGGACGGCAGCATCGAGCTCTACGAGCCCGCCTACCTGCACCGGGGCCCCCGCCCGGCGCTCGACCGGGCCCCGGCGGGCGATCTGGGCCACGACGCGGCCTTCCAGGTCTCGAGCGCCACGGCGAAACAGGTCACGCGGGCCGTGCTGCTGGCCCCGACGACCGTCACCCACTCGGTGAACACCAGCCAGCGCCACCTGGACCTGCGGATCACCGGCGTGCACGGCTCCACCATCGGCCTCCGTACGCCGCCGAGCGCGGCGGACGCCCCGCCCGGGTACTACATGCTCTTCCTGCTCAACGCGAAGGGCGTGCCCAGCACCGCGAAGTGGGTGAAGCTGGGCACGCGTTCCGCCGGCTCCCGCTAGTCCGTCTCCGCCGGGCCGAAGCGGACGACCGCCGCGCGGCCGTCCGTGCGGACCGGGCAGTCGAGCTGTCCCGCCACCAGGGCCGCGTCGTACGGGAGGAGTTCCGCGGGGCCGTCCGGCCGGTCGAGCACGGCCGGCCCCTCCAGGGCGACCACCAGCAGCGTCCCGCCCGGCGGGACCGCCAGGACCGACCGGCCCCGTACGACGGCGGTCCGCGCGTCCACCGCGCCCCGGCGGTACATCACGTTGAAGTTCACCACCGGGCCGGCGAGGAGCCGGCAGTCGGTGGGCTCGTCCCCGGGGAAGTCCTGCGGCGCGTACCGCTCGGCCACGAGCCGGCGTACGCCGCCCACGGTGAGGTCCATGCCCGCGCCCTCGGCGAGGGTCAGGGTCCGCGCGATGCCGGGGAAGGCCGAGAACGGCCCGTCGGCGGCGACCTCGGCCAGGCTCACGCGCCAGCCGAAGTCGTCCATGCCAGCCCCCTCGGGCCAGGCCGCGATCTCCCGGGTGACTCCCCCGCCGTTCTTCCACACGGTGGCCGTGCGATCGGCCGCCCGCAGGATGCGGATCCCGCCGCCGCTCGGTGCGCCCACGGTGATCAGGCCTTCTCCATCGAGGGGCGCAGGCGGCCCAGCAGGGCGTAGAGCGTCGCGCTCTCGGTCTCGTCGAGGGCGTCCAGCGCGCCGTGCATCGCCTGCATCTCCTCCCGGACCCGGCGGATCACCTCGCGCCCCGCGTCCGTGGCGACGACGTTCTTGACGCGCCGGTCGGCGGGGTCGGGCTCCCGGCGCACCAGCTCGCGCGCCTCCAGGCGGTCGACGATGCCGGTCACGTTCGAGGCGTCGCAGACCAGCAGGGTGGCGAGGCCCCGCATCGGCACGGGGCCGTCGAGCTGGGCGAGGACCCGGGCCTGGGTGGAGGTGAGGCCGTGCTGGGCCGCGGCGGCCGCGAACTCGCGCCACTGGGCGGTGCCGATCGCGGCGAGCAGCTCCAGCAGCTGGAGCTTGGTGGGGATCTGCGTGGCGGTGTCGCTCATACCTGGAGCGTACTCAGGATGCTTCACATTATCAATTGTTTACTTGACCACCTGAACTATCGACGTTTACCGTCGTTCGAGTTACTTGATGAAGTCAAACATCTGCGTTCCGAAGCTCTTCAGCTCCGAAACACGAAGAAGGTCACCCCCAGCCATGAGCACCCCCTCCCCCGCCACCCCGGCCGCCGGGCACCGGAACGAGACGGTCATCGTCTTCGCCCTGAGCCTGGCCGCCATGGTCGTCTCGATGATGCAGACGCTGCCGGTCCCGATCCTGGGCCTCATCCGCCAGGACCTCGGCACCACGACGGCCAACGTGAGCTGGGTGACCACCGCCACCCTCCTGTCGGCCGCCGTCTTCACCCCGCTGCTGGGCCGCTTCGGCGACCAGCACGGCAAGAAGCCCACCCTGGTCGCCGTACTCGGCGTCATGGTCGCCGGCTCCGTCATCGCCGCCCTGGCGTCCTCGCTGCCCCTGCTGATCCTGGGCCGGGTGCTCCAGGGCGCCGCCACCGCGATCTTCCCGCTGGCCCTCTCGGTCCTGCGCGAAGAGGTCCGGCCGCAGAAGCTGCCGGGCGCGATGGCCCTGGTCAGCGGCACGCTCGCGTTCGGCAGCGGGCTCGCGCTCGTCGCGACCGGGCTGCTCACCTCCGGCTCCGGCGCGGACTACCGCAACGCCTTCTGGATGGCGACCGGCTTCGCGCTCCTGGCCCTGCTCGCGGTCGTCCTCCTGGTCCCCGCGACCCGGCACAAGACCGGCGGGCGCACCGACTTCCTCGGCGCCCTGACCCTCGGCATCGCGCTGCTGCTGCTCCTGCTGCCGATCTCCCAGGGCCACGAGTGGGGCTGGGGCTCCGCCCGTACGCTGGGCAGCTTCGCCGGCGCCGCCGTCATGGCCGCCGTCTGGGTGCTCGTCGAGCGCAGGGTGAGCGAGCCCCTGGTCGACATGAAGATGTTCGTCCACCGCCCGGTGCTCATGGCCAACCTGGCCGGCGTCCTCGTCGGCTTCGGCATGTTCGCGAACTTCCTGGGCGTCTCGTACCTCGTCCAGATGCCCGAGGCGCTCACCGGCTACGGCTTCGACGCGTCCATCCTGCGGGCCTCCGTGCAGTTCCTGCTGCCGGGCGCGATCGTGTCGCTGCTCGCCTCGCCCGTGGGCGGTCAGATCGTGCGGCACCGCGGTCCGCGCACCGCGCTGGGTCTGGCCGCCGGGCTCGGCACGGCCGGGTTCGCCTGGCTGGTCCTGGACCACCAGCACAGCCTCTCGGTGATCGGCGCCGGACTCGTCGTCGGCGCGGCCGTGAGCTTCGGCTACGCCGCCATGCCCGCCGTGATCATGTCCAGCGTCCCGCACCACCAGAGCGGCATCGCCAACGGCATCAACTCCATCTCCCGTTCCACGGGCAGCGCGATCGGCAGCGCCGTCGTCACCACGATCCTGGCCTCCAGGACCATCGAGCACCTGCCGGCGGGGGTTCCGCCGCTGCCCGCCGAGTCCGGGTTCACGCTGACCTTCGGGATCGGGGCCGTGGCCTTCGCACTCGTCGCGGTGATCGGGTGGATCGGACTGCGCAGCGGTCACGGCATGCGGACGGCTGCCTCCGGACCGTCGGCGAAGGCCGAGCCGGCCACGGTGACCGAGTCGGCCGAGTCGGCCGCGGTGGACGGGCCGGCCGTGACGGCCGGGAAGACGCAGAAGGCGGACGCCGTCCGCTGAGCCCGCGTGTCGCTCGCGGCGGGCGGGCCCCCCGGCCTTGCATGGTGGGTGCATGAAGGCTACGGAGGTCATCGCCGACGGGTTCGGACGCATCCGGGAGATCGTGCACGAGGTCGTGGAAGGGGTCCCGCCGGAGCTGCTCAACGCCCGCGTGGACCCGGCGGCGAACTCGATCACCTGGCTGATCTGGCATCTGACCCGCGTCCAGGACGACCACCTCGCGGACGCTGCCGACACCGAGCAGGTGTGGGACACCGAGGGGTGGTCGGACCGGTTCGCGCTGCCACTGCCCGCCGGGGCGACTGGGTACGGGCACTCGCCCCGGGACGTCTACACCGTCCGGGTCGATTCGGGCGAGCTGCTGCTGGGGTACTTCGACGCGGTGCACGAGCGGACCGCGCGGTTCGTCCGGGGGCTCGCCGCCGCCGAACTGGAACGGGTGGTGGACGAGCGCTGGGACCCGCCGGTCACCCTCGGGGCGCGCCTGGTCAGCGTGCTGACGGACGACCTCCAGCATGCCGGGCAGGCGGCCTTCGTACGGGGCGTGCTGGAGCGGGAGCGGGGCGTCTGACGGCGCCGCCGTCCCGTTGCCCGGACAGCGCCGCCGCCGAGCGGACGCCTGCATGGCAGAGGGCCGGGATCCCCGATGGGGTCCCGGCCCTCGCGCACTACGCTCCGCTGGCGTCGAGCATGCCCTCGCGCTCGACGATCTTCACGCGCTCGCGGCCCTGGGGCTCACCGAGGGCCTTCTCGGCCGCGTCCAGCTTGTACCAGCCCTCCCACGTCGTGTACCGGACGCTGCGCTCGGCGAGGAAGGCCTCGACGGCCTCCGGCGCGGGGGTGGCCGGCTCGCTGAGGCGGCCCTCGGCGTGGTCGGCGAGCAGGTTCGCGACGGTCTCGTTCGCGTCGCCCTTGGTGTGGCCGATCAGGCCGACCGGGCCGCGCCGGATCCAGCCGGTGACGTACGTCGACTGCAGGTGGCTGCCGGCCTCGATCACGCGGCCGCCCTCGTCCGGGACCGTGCCGGATTCGACGTCCCAGGGGAGCTTGGGCAGCTCGTCGGAGAGGTAGCCCACGGCCCGGTAGACGGACTGGATGTCCCAGTCGGTGAAGGCGCCGGTGCCCTTGACGTTGCCGGTGCCGTCGAGCTCGGTGCGCTCGGTGCGCAGCCCGACGACCTTGCCGTCCTCGCCGAGGATCTCGACGGGCGACTCGAAGAAGTGCAGGAACAGCTTGTGCGGGCGCTCGCCGATGTCGCGGATCGCCCAGTTCTCCAGGGTCTTGGCGACCATGTCGGCCTGCTTGTTGGCGCGGCGCGTGGCTATGGAGCCCTCGTCGTAGTCGATGTCCTCGGGGTTGACGATGACCTCGATGGTGGGCGAGTGGTCCAGCTCGCGCAGCTCCATGGGGCTGAACTTGGCCTGGGCCGGTCCGCGGCGGCCGAAGACGTGCACCTCGAGGGCCTTGTTCGCCTTGAGCCCGTCGTAGACGTTCGCGGGGATCTCGGTCGGCAGCAGCTCGTCGGCCGTCTTCGCGAGGATGCGCGCGACGTCGAGGGCCACGTTGCCGACGCCGAGCACGGCGACCTTCTCGGCCTCCAGCGGCCAGGTGCGCGGGACGTCCGGGTGGCCGTCGTACCAGGAGACGAAGTCGGCGGCGCCGTAGGAGCCGTCGAGCTCGACGCCCGGGATGGTCAGGGCGCGGTCGGCCGTGGCACCGGTGGAGAAGATCACGGCGTCGTAGAAGGACTGCAGCTCGTCGAGGCTGATGTCGTTCGGGTAGTCGACGTTGCCGAAGAGACGGACCTGCGGCTTGTCGAGGACCTGGTGCAGCGCGGTGATGATGCCCTTGATCCGGGGGTGGTCGGGGGCGACGCCGTACCGGATCAGGCCGAAGGGTGCGGGCATCCGCTCGAAGAGGTCGATGGACACGCCGGGCTCGACGGCTGCCTCGGACTTCAGCAGCGCGTCGGCGGCGTAGATACCGGCGGGGCCGGCACCGACGATTGCTACCCGCAGAGGGCGAGGCATGGCAGAGGTTCCCTTCGACTGACGGCAAGGTGGATCAAGGGGAACCCTAAACGAAGGTAAGCCTAACTCAGCACCCGGCATCTCTTTATGACCCCATAATCAGAACTTATGACCTCCCCAAGCAGCGCTTGGAGGTCCAGGGAACTCGCTGGTCAGCAGGGGCGTCACCTGACAGACTGAAACCGCTTGATCACCCCAGGAGGACAAAATGGCTGACGAAACCGACACCCCGCAGGACGAGTCCCCCGCCGACGCGGCCAAGCGCAAGTTCCGGGAGGCCCTGGACCGCAACGCCGCGAACGCCCAGTCCCAGCAGGCGCACCAGAGCCGGGCGAAGGTGCAGGGTGCCAGCAGCGGCCCCGGCGGCAAGAACAAGAAAGTCCGCCGCAAGACCGGCTGACCCTCGGAAGCGAGGAGCTCGCCCCCGCCCTCGCGGCCGGGGGTGGCTCGACCCGGCATTGGGCCACCCGGGTGAGTGGGGATAACCCCGAGCGCTGTCGACAGTTGATCAGCACGTCCCGCCGAGGGCAGCTATCTCATGCGACAGTGCGACAGAAGGATTCCCCACATGTTCAAGAAGTTCATGGCCACCGCAGCCGCCACCGCCGCCGTGCTCGGCGCGGGTGCCGCAGTCGCCTCCCCGGCGATGGCGATCGGCAACGACAACGGTGTCAACACCGTCAACGGCAACGGCGCGGCCCAGCTGTACGGCAACCAGGAGACCCACGGCAAGATGAGCCCGCAGCTCGGCGCCATCCAGGGCTCGCTCAACAAGCTCTGCGTCGGCCTGCCGGCCAAGGTCAACGCCCAGTCCCTGGTCGCGGTCCTCGCCAACATCGGCGTCCAGGACGTCAACGTCCTGTCGAACCCGCAGAACCAGCAGTGCGCCGAGAACTCCACCCAGGCCAAGGGTGACGAGTCCCTCTCGCACATCCTGAGCAACATCCCGGTCCTCTCCGGGAACGTCTCCTCGGGCAGCTGATCGGTTCGATTTCGCGCCGGTGTCACGCGTCACGCGTGATGCCGGCGCGTTTCATTTGGTCTAGACCTTGACAGGTTCAGACCATTCTCGCTTCAGTGGGCACTGTTGTCCCCCACGGCAATTCCCCCCACTGAAGGAGCAGTTACGTGATCCGTGCGCTTCGTCGCCGCGCCCTCTCCCTGGCCGCCGCCGCGGCCGTCACCGTCGGCCTCGCCATCGCCCTCCCCTCTTCCCGCGCCGCCGCGGCGCCCGCCTGCGCCGGCGCCTGGGCCTCCTCCGCCGTCTACACGAACGGCATGAGCGCCTCGTACGGCGGCCACAACTGGCAGGCGAAGTGGTGGACCCAGGGCGAAACCCCCGGCACCACCGGCCAGTGGGGCGTCTGGTCGGACCAGGGCGTCTGCGGCGGCGGTGGCGGCCAGGACCCGGATCCGGGCAACCCCACCGGATTCGTGGTCTCCGAGGCCCAGTTCAACCAGATGTTTCCGAACCGGAACCCCTTCTACACCTACAACGGCCTGGTCGCGGCGCTCTCCGCGTACCCCGGCTTCGCCAACACCGGCGACGACACCGTGAAGCGGCGCGAGGCCGCGGCCTTCCTGGCCAACGTCTCCCACGAGACGGGCGGACTCGTGCACATCGTGGAGCAGAACACCGCCAACTACCCCCACTACTGCGACGCGACCCAGCCCTACGGCTGTCCCGCCGGGCAGGCCGCCTACTACGGCCGCGGGCCCATCCAGCTCAGCTGGAACTTCAACTACAAGGCGGCCGGTGACGCCCTCGGCATCAACCTGCTCGCCAACCCGTACCTAGTGGAGCAGGACCCGGCCGTCGCCATGAAGACGGCGCTCTGGTACTGGAACACCCAGAACGGCCCGGGCACGATGACCGCCCACGCCGCCATGGTCAACGGCGCGGGCTTCGGGGAGACCATCCGCTCGATCAACGGCGCCCTGGAGTGCAACGGCGGCAACCCCGCCCAGGTCCAGAGCCGGATCTCCAAGTACCAGAGCTTCACGCAGCTGCTCGGGGTGAGCCCCGGGAACAACCTCGGCTGCTGAGCCGCCGCGGTACCCCCGGTGGCGCGGTCACCGCGTGCGCAACGCGGTGGCCAGCTGGGCCCGGGACCGCACGTCGAGCTTCTGGTAGATGCGGGTCAGCCGGGCCTCCACCGTCTTCACGCTGAGGAACAGCTTCGCCGCGGCCTCCTGGTTGCTGGCGCCCTGGCTGACCAGCAGCGCGAGCCGGGTCTCGGCGTCGGTCAGGGTCGCGGCCGCCGTCAGCTGCGCGCCGGCGATGTCGCCGGGGGACACTTCCCCGGCGAGCTCCGTCCAGGGGGTGGCCCCGGCCCGGTCGAACACCTCGGCCGCGGCCCGCAGCGCCGCGCGGGCCGGGGCCCGGCGCCGTCGGCGGCGCTCCACCCGGGCGAGGGCCAGCAGCGTACGGCCGCGCTCCAGCGGCAGTTGGAGGGCGTCGAAGCGCTGGGCGGTGGTCTCCAGCAGGTGCACGGCCGCGTCGGCGTCGCCCTGCGCGGACAGGCACAGGCCCCGGGCCCGGTCGAGGGCCGCGACGACCCCGGTCCGGCCCAGGCCCACGGCGACCGTACGGACGGAGGCGAGCAGCCGGGCCGCTTCGTCGGGGGCGTCGGCGGCGATCAGGGCCTCGGCGAGCTCCCCGTGCCAGCGCAGGATCGAGGGGTCCACCACCTGCTGGGCGGCCTCCAGCTCGGCGACCCGGCGCAGGGTGGCGACGGCCTTCGCCGCCTCTCCCGTGGCGAGTTCGACGAGGCCGAGCGCGTGCAGGCTGCGGGAGAGGAAGACCTGGTCCTGCTCCTCCTGCGAGGCCTGGATACCGCGCCGGGCATAGCCCTCGGCCCGGGCGAAGCTGCCGCCCATGGCCTCGGCCATCGCGGCGACGTACCAGGCGGGGCCGGGTGAGAGGCCCGCGTCGATCGTGAGGTCCAGGGCCCGGCGGGCGTGTGCGGAGGCGGCCTCGCAGCGGCCGCTGCGCAGTTCCACCTCGGTGAGGCTGCGCAGTACCTCGAAGACGTCCTCGGCGGATCCCGTGCGCTGGACGGCGGGCAGCAGGACCATCAGCTGCCGGCGGGCGTCATCGAGGCCGTCGTCGAAGAGGGCGTGCCGGACGGCGAGGTACTGGGGGGCGTTGCGCATGCCCAGCGGCACCTCGGGGGCCGGCAGGGCGAGGGCCTCGGCCAGGATCGCCTCGGCGCCCGGGTCGCCGAGGATGCGGCCCATGCGGGCCCGTACGGTCAGGGCCATGGCCTCGGCGACCTGGTCGCCGCCGAGCGCGGCCAGCGCCCCGGCGCGGGCGGCGGCGTCGCGGGAGCGGACCGGGTCGCCGTCGCTGAGGTTGTTCTTCCAGGCGATCCGCAGTTGCACGGCGGCCTGGAGCGAGGGGTCCCCGGCGGCCTCGTCCATGGCGTGGGCGAAGGTCTCGTCGAGGGCGCCGAGCGCCTGCCCGGCGGCGTCGATCACGGCGAGCCGGGCCCGTACCCGGTCGGAGGGCGAGGCGTCGCGGGCCAGGACGGCCCGGGTGGCGCGGCGGGCGAGGTCGGCGCGGCCGGCCCAGCCGGCGTCCTCGGCGGCCGTGACCAGGCGGGCCAGTTCCTCGCCGGCCAGCCAGGACGGCGTGCGTTCGGCGGCGAGCAGGCCCAGTTCGGCGGCGAGGGCGCGCTGCCCGCGGCGGCGGCAGGCGGCGGCGGCCTCGGTGATCTCCGCGGCGAGCCACTGGTCGGGGGTGTCCACGGCCAGCGCCCGGTGGCGTACGGCCTGGACGGGATCGTCGACGGCGGCGGCCAGGGCCGCGTGGCCGGCGGCGCGTTCGGGCCAGCCGGCGTCGGCGGCGAGGGCGGTGGGCAGCGCGCCCGCGGTGAACTCCACTGCGCCGTCCTCCCCCACCCTGACCAGCGCGGCGCGTTCCGCCTCGGCCAGCTCCGCCTCGGCGTCGGGGCGGCCGGCGCGGCGCAGCAGGGAGATGGTGGGGCGGGTGGCGAGGGCGGCGAGGAGCAGGGTGCGGCGGGCCTGGGCGGGGGCCGCGGCGAGGAGCCGGCGGGCCACTTCGCGGGCCTGCCCGGAGACGGGCAGGGTGTCGGCGTGGTGGGCGCTGCTGTCCCGGGCCTCGGCGGCTTCGGCGAGGGAGTGGCCGAGGGCGAGGGCCAGGCGCGGGTTGCCGCCGCTGGCCTGGTGGATGCGGCCGGCGAGGCGGGCCGGGAGGCCGTGGTGCAGGAGGAGTTCGGCGACCTCGTCGGCGCCGAGCGGGGGGACGCGGATGGCGGGGACGCCGGGGCCGCAGAGGGGTTCGCCCACCGGGACCCCGCCCTGGACGCATTCGGCGACCAGGACCCGGACCCGGGGCGGGGTGAGGCGCAGGGCGAAGCGGAGCAGGTCGGTGCTCTCGGCGTCGAGCCACTGGGCGTTGTCGAGGACGAGCAGGACGGGCTGGCGGGCGGCGAGCGTACGCAGTACCTCGACGACGGCGAGGCGCAGGGCGATGTGGTCGCGGCCGGCCCGGGGGGCGTCGGCCTCGCGGCGCAGGAGGGCGATGGCGGTGCGCTGGGGGCCGGAGAGCTGTTCCAGGGCGCCGCAGGGCACGGAGGCGAGGAGGGCGGCGGCGGACGCCTCGGGTATCCATTGGTCGGCCGCCTCGGGGGCGAGACAGAGCACGGTCTCGCGGCGTTTTTCGGCCGCGGCCGCGACGGCGCGCACCACCTCGGTCTTGCCGGCGCCGGCCGGTCCCGTCAGGAGCGCCCGGCCGTGCGTGGTCAGCGCGCGGTCGACCGCCTTGATCAGTTCTCCGTGTCCGACACTTGTGTCAGCGTGCCCCGTCGCCGCCACCACGCACAGCCACCAGCCTCTCGATCCCAGCTCCTGTGCCTCTCCTGTGAGAGGCGACAATACGAGGTCGAGTGGTGGGTGGACACGGATTGTGACGCAGAAATCAGTCACGTACCGCGAAAACCCGTCGGACCTGCCGATACGAGGTGTATCAGCAGGTCCGCGGGTCGGCCTTGGTCCGTACTATCCGGCCGTCAGGCCGACTTGCCGCCTGATCAGAAGGTCAGGTTCCAGGAGTCGATCTTGCCGGTGTCGCCGCCGGCGTTGTCGTTGACCCGGAGCTTCCAGGTGCCGTTCGCGACCTCGGAGGAGGCGTTCACGGTGTAGACCTGGTTGATGTTGTCGGTGCCGCTGCCGGAACGGTTGTGCAGGTTGTAGACGCTGCCGTCCGGGGCGATCAGGTCGACCTTGAGGTCACCGATGTAGCTGTGGACGATGTTCACGCCCACCTTGAGGGCGGCCGGGGCGTTGCCGGTGACACCGGTGACGGTGATCGGGCTCTCCACGGTGCTGTTGTCCGCGATCGTGTAGTCCGTGGTGTTCTCGCGGCCCGAGGTGGGCGGGGTCGAGGTCACGGCGGCGACGGTCGCGGCGGCGTCGGCGAGGCCGGCGCCGCAGCCGCCGGTGCAGGTGCCGGGCAGCGGGCGGGAGTTGGCCTTGATGGCCGTCTCGATCTGGGCCGGGGTCAGCGAGGTGTTCGCCGACTTCAGCAGGGCGGCGAGACCCGCGATGTGCGGGGCGGCCATGCTGGTGCCCTGGTAGGGCTTGTAGATCTCGGCGCCGGGGGTGGTGGTGCCCGCGTTCAGCGTGGAGAGGATCGCGTTCTCGGGGGTGGTGACGGTGCCGGGCGTGTCGGTGGCGCGGCGGGTCTCACCGCCCGGGGCGGCGATGTCGATGATCGAGCCGAAGTTCGAGTAGTACGAGCGCTCGCCGGCACGGTTGGTCGACGCCACGTTGATCACGTTGTTGCAGCTGGCGGGCGAGTAGCCGGACGCGTTGGCGTTGCTGTTGCCGGCGGCGACCACGACGGTCGTGCCGCGGGCGACGGCGGAGTTGATCGCGTTCTGGTAGCTGGTGCCGCAGGCACCGGGACCGCCGAGGCTCATGTTGATGACCTTGGCGGGGGTGGCGTTGGCCGGAACGCCCGCGACGGAGCCGCCGGAGGCCCAGGTGATCGCGTCGACGATGTCCGAGGTGGAGCCGCCGCACTTGCCGAGCACGCGGACGGGCTGGATCTTCGCGCCGTAGGCGATGCCCGCGATGCCCTTGGAGTTGTTGGTGGCCGCGGCGATGGTGCCCGCGACGTGGGTGCCGTGCCAGGAGGAGGTGCTGGCCTTGGAGCCGACACCGCACTCGCCGTCGGTGGCGTTCCAGTCGCCCTCGTCCGCGGGGTTGGCGTCACGGCCGTTGCCGTCACGGGCCTCGGAGGAGGTCGAGATGAAGTCGTAGCCCGCGACGACGTTCGCGGCGACGTCCGAGTGGGCGACGTAGCCGGTGTCGATCACGGCCACGGTGACGCCGGAGCCCGTGGTCTTGTCCCAGGCACCGGGGACGTTCATGCCGGCGGTGGGCTCGAAGAGGTCCCACTGCTTGGCGTACTCGGTGTCGTTCGGGGTGACGGCCTGGGCGTAGGCGCGGGTGTCCGGCTCCACGTAGGCGACGTCCGGGTCGGCACGGAACTGGGCCATCACGTCGGCCGCGGCGGCCGGGGCCACGGTCCCCCCGAGGTTGACCAGCGCGGCTCCGGTGCCGAGGCGGCGGTCGAACTTCGCCTTCTTGCCGGCCTTCTTGCCCTTGGCGGCGGCGTCGTCGGCCGCTGCGGTGTTGGAGCTTGCCTCGGTGGCCGAGGACTTGTATCCGACGATGAGGTTCTCTACCGGCGCCGTCGGGACCACCGTGGCGGCCGGGGCCGCGGCGGGGTTCTCGGTGGCCAGGGCCACGGAGGCGGTCGCGGAGCCGGCGAGCAGGGTGACGGACATGGCCACCACGGATATGAGCCTACGTCTGGATGCGTGCACGAGTTCCCTTTCGCGGGCCGGTTCCGGGCAGGCCGGAGCGGCCGGTCGGTGCAGTGTGGGAGGTTCCGGCGGCCGCGGGGCCGGGAGCGAGGTGGTCGAACTCGCCCCGGCCGCCGCGTGCCACGTTGCCGAGCCGCAACGGCGGGGCAGGGCAACGGCATTCCCGGCTCTCCCCCCGACGGTGCGGCCTTCACGCCATGTGGGGTTGGCGTGTGTGCCGTAGAGTCGGGGGAAGATCGCCGGTGGGCAGACAGTAGGCAACACGGGGATGAACTCGATACGGGGAAAACCCTTGTCCGGCCCCTGCGCCGCCCCCCGGGGGTCCCTCGGCAGGGCCTCTGACCAGGGGAATTACTGCGGCGGGACGAGCCGGCGGAAGTACGTCCAGCTGGTCTCGTTCGGCTCGCTCCACTTCTCGGGGGCGTGGGCGAATTCGGGGTGCCGCTCGGCGATGTACGCCCGGGTGCGCTCCGGGACCTGAGCGTACGAGTCCAGCTTGCGGCCGCGGCAGTGGAAGGTGAGGCCGCCGGGGCGCTGCCCCTGTTCCATCCAGGGCAGCCACGGGGACATCCGGGTCCAGGACATGGTGGCGGGGACGCTCGCGACGTCGGTGGTCAGGGCGGCCGCGGGCGCGAAGAACTGGAAGAGCTCCAGGGCGCGGTAGGTGTCGTCGGCCGAGTGGGCGGGGTACTGCGCGACCGGCAGGGGCGAGGGGTAGGCCAGCGGGATCTCCAGGCTGAAGCAGACCTGGTCGCCCAGTTCCGTCACGGGGACGGGGAACGGCCGCCACCTCTGGTTGGCCGGGTCGTTCCAGACGTGGACCACCGGCTTGTCCTGCCAGGTCTCCAGGATCTCCCGGGTCCCGGGGTCCAGGTAGAAGGCGGCTTCCCTGGACAGGAGCTCGTAGCCGCCGGTCTCCCGGTCCGCCACGAGGCGCGCGACGTTGAGCCCCTCGAAGCCGAAGAGGCGCCGGTAGGGCTCGCCGGGCGCCCAGGAGTGCACGTCCCCGGTCCACCAGTAGGTGACCTCGGCGCCGTCGAGCGAGGCGCGGGTGCGGGCGAATGCGTGCAGGAGCTCGGCGGGTGTCAGCGCTGATGTCATACGCCCCACTGTGTCCGGCCGCCGCCCGGCCGGACAAGCGGCCCCACGGACAACCTGGACCCCTGGGTCGGCGGGGCGCCGTTCAGCCGTACCGTTCGAACAGGGCGTGCAGGTACGCCTCCAGCCGCTCGGTCAGCACACCGGTCGTCAGGTCGGCGCGGCCCAGTTCGCGCCAGGGGACGGCCACCTTCTCCGCGTCCGGCGCGAAGCCCAGCGCGTCCAGCAGCCGCCAGTGGAGGTGGGCCGCGGGATCCTCGGCCAGGGTGCCTCCCGCGGCGGCGTAGCGGTCGGCGAAGGCCATGCCGGCGGGGACGCCGTGCAGGAGGGCCAGGGCCGTCGAGCAGTGGGCCACGTCGAGGTCGGCCGGCCCCCAGGAGGTCTCCACCCAGTCGACGACCCCGCTGATGCGGAGGTCCGCGCCGGCGCCCGTGAAGAGGACGTTCCCGGGGTGGAAGTCCCGGTGCAGGAAACAGCCCCGATACGCGGGTGCGTCGCGGCGGATGACGTCGACCGCCCGCCTCCAGAGCTCGGGCCGGCCGGTGGCCGCGGGCGGGGTCACCCGCTCGGGAGAGGCCCAGGCCTGGTAGGTGCGCGGCCGTCGCTGTACGGGCACCCGCAGCCGGTGGATGTCCACCAGCTGCCGGGCCAGCAGTGCGGCGCGGTCGTCGGCGCCCCGGTCGTCCAGGCGCACGCTCCCCGGCAGCAGGGACATCAGCAGGGAGGGATGGTCGCAGTGCTCGCCCGTCGCATCCAGCGCCACGAGCGTCGCCGCGGGCACGTCCGTGTCGCCGAGCAGGCCCAGGATCGCCGCCTCCCGGCTCAGCAGCCCCTCCGCGTGCCGGAGGTAGAAGGGCTTGACGAAAGACCGCAGGACGAGCGAACGCCGGCCGTCCGGGCCGTCGCAGAGGTCCAGGCGCCGCATCTGCGAGGTCCAGCCGCCGCGCAGCCGCACCGCCTTCTCGATGCGCTCCGCCTCGGGCAGCCCCTTCTCCACCCAGGAGCGCGTGGCGTCCCAGCGCTCCTGGTCAAGCCCTGCGTCCATGCCTGCGACCCCTTTCACCGGAACCCCTGCCGTCACCCTAACCGCCCCGCTGCGACCGCCATACGGATGCCAGGTTGACGACGGGGGCGCCACCGGCAACGGTGACCGCCATGGGGAACGAACACCGGCTGCTCACGCTCATCATCTGCCTGGTCCTGGGCGGCGGGCTGATCGCAGCGGTACTGGGAGCATCGCGGGCGGTCGGGCCGCACGCCGGAACGGCGTCCGGGCGGCCCGCGCCGTCCGACTATGTCGACATACGCGACGTTCCGCGCGGCTCGGCCGCCACACCCGTCCCGGGGCCCGAAGGGTCGGCCGGCTCGGTGGTGGTGGAGTGCGGCCGCAACGAGCAGGGCCACTACAACGAGGACAACCTGGTGGTCTCGCCCGGCCTGCCGGGCGGCGCCCACCACACGCACGCCTACGTCGGAAACCTCTCCACGAACGCGATGTCGACCGCGGCGTCCCTGGACGCCGCCGCCACGAGCTGCACCGGCGGCGACCGGTCCACGTACTACTGGCCCGTCCTGCGGCGCCCCGACCGCCCGGGCACGCGCCCGCACGAGGGTTCGGCGGGACACGGCAACGTCGGCGAGATCCTGCCGGAGGCCTCGGTCGTGGTGGAGTTCCGCGGCAACCCGGTGAGCAAGGTCGTGCCGATGCCGCGCTTCCTGCGCGGGATGACGGGCGACGCCGTCGCGTACACGGCCGCCGACGAGGCCGACGTCCGGGCCCGCTGGGGGTGTTCGGGCTCCCCGGACCGGGCCACGACGCGCTACCCGCGCTGCCCCACCGGTGACCGGGTGACCCGCACCCTGGTCTTCCCGAGCTGCTGGAACGGCCTCGACACCGTCGGCGCCACGCACCGCTCGCACCTGCGCTTCCCCGCCGGGAACGGGGTCTGCCCGAAGGACACCTTCCCGGTGCCCGAACTGCGCCTGTCCCTCGCCTACGAGGTCCCCCCGGGGCTGAACGTGGCGCTCGACTCCTTCCCGGAGCAGCGGCACAGCCCGAAGACCGATCACGCGATGTTCGTGAACGCGATGACCGACCGGCAGATGGCCGCGGTCGTCGACTGCCTCAACGCGGGCCGCGTCTGCCGGATCTGAGTGACGCAGGTCACTTGAACCGAATGCGTCCCGATGGCGTGTTCCGACCGCACCACATATGCGAGGAAGACGGAGAGGGTGAGATGGCCGGACCACTGTGGCCCCGCACTCGGCGGGGCTCGACCGATGAGGCACTGATCAAGTCGGTGTACGAGGAGCACGGCCACGCCCTGCTCGCGTACGCCACCCGGCTCACCGGAGACCGGGCCGCCGCCGAGGATGTCGTCCAGGAGACGCTCATCCGGGCCTGGCGGCACTCCGAGGTGCTGGTCAACGGAAAGGGCTCGGTGCGCGGCTGGCTGCTCACGGTGGCCCGCAACATCATCACCGACCGCTACCGGGCCAAGGCCGCCCGGCCCGCGGAGGTCTCCGGGGCCTCCTCCGCTCCCCCGGTGGAGGCGGACCACGCCGACTCGGTGGTGGACAGCATGACGGTCCTGGGGGCCCTCGACCAGCTGTCGCCGGAACACCGCGACGTGCTCAAGGAGTTGTACTACCGGCAGCTCAGCGTCGCGGAGGCGGCCGACAGCCTCGGCATCCCGGCGGGCACGGTCAAATCGCGTTCGCACTACGCCCTCAAGGCGCTGCGCGACGTCTTCAAGAGCGACGGCTTCAGGGACATCGGTTCCAGAGAAGGAAAACGATCGGGCAGGCCGCCCCAGCAGCCCGCCGGACTGCGTGAGGTGGTGGCATGAACCGGCAGCGGCACGAGGAGGAACTGCTCGGCCCCTATGTACTCGGCGTCCTGGACGCCGAGGAGATCCGCCGGGTCGAGGAACACATGAGCGGGTGCGTGCAGTGCCGGGAGGAGGTGACCGCGTTGCGCGAGATGGAGGCGGCACTGGGCGAAGTGCCCGACGAGGCGTTCCTCGACGGTCCGCCGCAGGGCGGGGACCTGCTGCTGCAGCGCACCCTGCGGCAGATGCGCGGTGAGCAGGCGGGTGACCGGCGCCGGCGCGCGGGTCTGACGGGACTGGCCGTGGCGGCCTCGCTGGCCGCCGTGTTCTGGGCCGGTACCCAGCTGGGTACGGGTGAATCGGGGGCCGTCGCACTGCCGCCCGTGCCGCCCTCCCCGACGGCCACGGCGGACCCGTCGCCGCCCCCCGCGGGGACCAAGGTGCTCTCCGCGACCGACAAGGGCACGGGTGCGCGGATGACCGTGCAGATGACGCCCGCCACCAAGTGGGTGCGGGTGCGTGCGGCGGTCACGGGAGTGCCGCCGGGCGAGCGGTGCCGGCTGGTCGTGGTCTCCAAGAACGGTACGCGCACCACCGCCGGCGGCTGGGTCACGGGCAGCCAGGAGAACGGCGAGGCCAAGGGCGCGGCGCTGGACGGATCGGCGGCCGTGGACCCTGCGGACGTCCGGGCGATCCTCGTCGAGAACGAGTCGGGCAAGGCGTTCGTGTCCGTACCGGTGACGGCCTGAGCCGCAGCGGTTCCGGCCGGGGCCGTACCGGTCCCGCCGGAACGTGACGGAGCCCGGGAGCATATCCAGCTCCCGGGCTCCTGTGTGCCACCCAATTGCGCACACCGGCACGTTTAAGAGTCGCGGATCATTCTTAGATCGACGTGTTCTGCCTTTGAACTACCGCGCCACGAGGAGAGGCGCAGAGGGGACTTGAACCCCCATCCATCGATGATCGTCCACGCTCGGTCGATCCGGTGTTCGGCGGCGAATACTGAGACTGGAGCGAGAATCTGAGATTGAGGGGCCGCCTCTACCGGCTTGGGCCACCCCGGCACGCAATGCCGGGGGAGGGATTCGAACCCCCAACTGACACCCCTGTTCAGCTTCAACATCAGTTTCAGCTTGCGCTCTCGCGCACCCCCTGCAGACATACAGGGGGAGTTCTGGGGGCTACCTGAACAGGTAGCCGAACACCGCGTCCCCGACCCGCTGGTCGGTGACCTCGGCGCTGTTGGCCTCCTCGCGGGCGAACTTGACGGCCTGCTGGAGCTTCTCCACGCGGTCGATCAGCTCGTTGACCCGCCGGGCGGGAAGCGCACCGGAGAACTTCACGGTCGTCCAGTACCCGACCGGAACGTCCTCGTAGTACACCTCGACCTGCGCCGGGTGCTTCTCGGTGGCCTCGGCCTTCACGTGGTTGCGCGGCACCTTCTTGGTGCGGATGGTGCGCACCGGGTCCGTCTTCCAGGAGTCCGTGGACGGGTCCAGGTTCCAGGATTCGGAGGCGTCCAGCACCGGCAGCTTCCGTACGAAGGTGTGCATGTCCGTGAGCTGC
Source organism: Streptomyces sp. Sge12 (assembly GCF_002080455.1). Classification (NCBI taxonomy): domain Bacteria; kingdom Bacillati; phylum Actinomycetota; class Actinomycetes; order Kitasatosporales; family Streptomycetaceae; genus Streptomyces; species Streptomyces sp. Sge12. Next base: position 7,322,786 of record NZ_CP020555.1, on the reverse strand, counting down.
TTCTCCAGGAAGAGCAGGTACGGTACGGGCACCTGCGCCAGCAGGACCGTCCCGTCCACGACGACGTCGGCGGCCGCGCTGCGGTTGGCCCAGTCCTTGGTCGCCGTCACGTCGAACAGCCGCGTGAGGGTTCCGGCCGTCGCGCGCAGCACGTCCTCGGCCTTGATCTGCACCCGGGTGGACTCGGGCGGCAGTTGCTCGCCCTCCTCGTCCTTGGGCTGGTAGGTCCGGGAGATACCGGCCAGCAGGGCGGGCTTCTGGACGTCGTGGTGAGCCTGCGTGAGCTCCTGGAGGGACTTGGACTTGACGCCCTTTTCCACTGCGATGATCTGATTCAGCTTCGGCACGCGGCCAACCTAGCAGCCGATTGTCCGATGATTCACCGGGATTTCCGGCGCGTGCGCCCGCCGGCCGGGCCCGGCGGCGGGAAGCGCGACCGCGAAGCACGGCGGAGCAGCACGGCAAGGAAGCCCACACTCGGACCGATCATCACATTGCGGTCCATGACATCCTGTGACGTCACAACTCGCCGGACGGTATCGGCGGACGTCCGGGGAATATGGGGAAGGTCCATGAGGCTCTGCTTCCTGGTGGAGGAGCACTACCGCCACGACGGCATGCCGAACGAGGTGATCGGGCAGCTGACCGCGTGGGGGCACCAGGTGGACGTGGTGCGGCCCGGTGGCTCGCTGCTGCGCATGACCGAGGTGGTGGACGCGGGTGCGCACGACGCATGGGTGCTCAAGACGGTGTCCGGCGGTCCGGGCCTGACGCTGCTGGAGGCCGCGGCCGCGGCCGGCATGACCACCGTCAACGACGCCCGGTCGATCCGGGGCGTACGGGACAAGGCGCTGGCCGCCGCCATCGGGCGCGGCCGGGGGCTCCCGCTGCCTCCGACGTACGCGGTGGCCCTCCCCGAGCTGCTCCGGGAGATCCCGGCGGCGGAGTACCCGCTCGTCGTCAAGCCCGCCGACGGCAGCTCCGGACGGGCCGTGCACCTGGTGCCGTCGCCGGAGCAGCTGGAATCCCTGCTGCCCGTGCTCGCGGGCGAGGGCCTGCTCATCGCCCAGCCGTACGTGCCCAACTCGGGTACGGACATCAAGGTGTACGGGGTCGGCGGCGAGCTGTTCGCGACCGAGCGGTGTTCCCCGCTGCACCCGGACCCCTCGGTACGGGAGCGCCGCGTGCCGCTGTCGGCCGAGGTGGCGGCGATCGCCGCCCAGGTCGGGGCGGTGTACGGGCTGGACCTGTACGGCGTGGACGTGCTGCTGGGCCCGGACGGGCCGGTGGTCGTCGACGTGAACGACTTCCCGAGCTTCCGTCAGGTGCCGGACGCGGCGGCGCGGGTCGCCCGGGCGGTCCTGGACCTGGCGCGGGCGGGCGGTCCGACGCAGCCGCCGGCGACCACGACCGCGACGGTGCCCTCGCCCACGCCGCCGCCGTACGAGGCGCTTCCGCTGTCGATCCCGGCGCAGGTCTCGGCCGTGGGGGGCGACGGCGCGTGAGGATCGGCCTGATCACCCCGGAGCCCGGGCATCCGCTGCTGGCGGACGCCACCGCGCTGCTGGCCCCGGAACACACCGTCGAAGCCGTCGACCCGGCCGCACCGGGAGCCGCGGCGCTGCCGCTCGCCGAGGTGTACCTGCTGAAGTCGCGGACACCGCAGGCGCTGGGGCTCGCGCGGGACCTGGAGCGGCGCGGGGCGACCGTGGTGAACTCCGCGGCGGCCACGGAGCTGTGCCAGGACCGTACGCAGATGGCGGACCTCGCACTGCGGGCCGGCCTGCCGTTCGCCGCCACCCGCGGCCACGGGTCCCTCTCGGCGTGGGCCGCCGGGGCCCGGCTCGACGGCCCCGTGGTGCTCAAGAGCCGGCGCAGCCGCCGGGGCGACCTCGTGGCGCGCGTCGACGACGTGACGCGCCTGCGGGAGTTGGCGCGTCAGTGGCCGCACGAGCCGGTGGTGGTGCAGGAGTACGCGCCCAACAGCGGCTGGGACCACAAGCTGTGGGCGATCGGGGACCGGGTCTTCTCGGCCCTGCGCCGATCCGAGCTCTCCCCCGGCGGCCGTGGCCCCACCCGGTCGCTGCCCCTGGCCGAGCTGCCCCGCGGATGGGCCGATCTGGTGCGCGAGGTGGGGACGGTGTTCGCGCTGGACGTCTACGGCGTGGACATCATCGACACCGGGGGCGGGACACCGCTGATCGTGGACGTCAACGCCTTCCCCGGTATCCGGGGCCAGGCCGGCGCCCCCGAGGCCCTCGCGGCGCTCGCCCTGCGGCGCGCAGGTCCGGACGGGGGAATGCGCGGGGCGTGAGGGCCCCGGCCCGGTGTCGCGGCGCGGACGCGCGGCGGGCGCCGTGAGGATCGGGGCATGGGCGTCGTCCTGCCGGTCCTCTTCGCGCTGTTCGCGGCGTTCAGCAACGCGCTGGCCACCGTGCTCCAGCGGCGGGCCGCGCTCACCGTGCCGCAGAGCGACGGCTTCCGCTTCGGCCTGGTGCTCGATCTGCTGAAGCGCCCGCTGTGGATCGGCGGCATCCTCGCCGTCATCGCGGCCGGTGCGGGGCAGGCCGCGGCCCTGGCCACGGGCGCACTGGCCCTCGTACAGCCGCTGTTCGTGCTGGAGCTGCCGCTCGCGCTGCTGATCGCCTCGCTGGTGACGCGGCAACGGCTGCCGCGGGCGCTGTGGCTGGCCGTGGCGGGGGTGGTGGCGGGGCTCGGGATCGCACTGGTGGCCGCCTCGCCCGCGGGCAACCGTACGGACGTGCCGACCGAGCGGTGGGCGGTCGCGCTGACCGCCTGCGCGGTGGTCGTCGCCCTGCTCGCCGTCGCAGGTCTGCGCCGTCCGCCCGGCCGTTCGCGGGCCGTGTGCCTCGGGGCCGCCACCGCCGTCTGCTACGCGCTCACGGCCGCCCTGATGAAGTCGGCGGTGCACGTCCTCGACGACAGCGGCTTCGTCGCCTTCCTGACCACCTGGGAGACGTACGCCTTCGGGGCGAGCGGCATCTGCGCCCTGCTGCTGCTGGAACACGCCATGCAGGGCGGGCCGCTGGTCGCCTCGCAGCCCGCGCTGACGCTCGGCGACGCGAGCATCAGCATCGCACTGGGCGTGATCCTCTACGAGGAACACCTGCGGTCGGGCTGGTGGCTGCTCCCCCAGCTGCTGGGCGTGGCCCTGATCTGCGCCGGAGTAGTGGCCCTCGCGCGGGCCGGGGACGGCGCGCCCTGACGCGCGGTAGCGTGCCGGTCAGTCGAGCGGAGGGTGGCAGCCGTGCGGGCGGTGGTCTTCGAGCGGTACGGGGAGCGGGCCGAGGTCAAGGACGTGGCGGAGCCGGCTCCGCCGGCGGGCGGGGTGGTGGTGCGCGTCGAGGCCACCGGGCTGTGCCGCAGCGACTGGCACGGCTGGATGGGGCACGACCCGGACATCGTGCTGCCGCACGTCCCCGGGCACGAACTCGCGGGTGTGGTCGAGGCGGTGGGGGCCGGTGTCAGGAACTGGCGGGTCGGTGACCGGGTCACGACGCCGTTCGTGTGCGCCTGCGGCAGCTGCGCCGACTGCGCGGCCGGCCACCACCAGGTGTGCGCCCGGCAGACGCAGCCCGGGTTCACGCACTGGGGGTCCTTCGCCGAGTACGTGGCCCTGGACCACGCCGACGTGAACCTGGTGGCCGTGCCCGAGGAGCTCTCGTACGCGACGGCGGCCGGTCTCGGCTGCCGCTTCGCGACGGCCTTCCGGGCGGTGGTGGCGCAGGGCAGGGTGGCGGCGGGCGAATGGGTGTCCGTGTACGGCTGCGGCGGGGTGGGGCTCTCCGCCGTGATGATCGCGGCTGCGGCCGGGGCCCGGGTGGTGGCGGTGGACACGGCGCCGGAGGCGCTGGAACTGGCGCGGAAGTTCGGCGCCGTGCACGCCGTGGACGCCCGCGACGGCGCCGACACCGCCCGGGCGGTGCGGGAAGCGACCGGCGGGGGCGCGCACCTCTCGCTCGACGCGCTGGGGTCGCCGCAGACGGCGGCGGCCTCGGTGGCCGGGCTGCGCCGGCGGGGGCGGCACGTGCAGGTGGGACTGCTGCCGGCGGCGGCCGGCGCGGCGGCCTGGCCGATGGACCGGGTGATCGGCTGGGAGCTGGAGATCCTCGGCAGCCACGGGATGGCGGCGCACGCGTACCCGCCCATGATGGAACTGGTCCGGAGCGGGGTGCTGCGGCCGGACCTGCTGGTCACCTCGACCGTCCCGCTCGACGACGCCCCGGCGGCGCTGGCCGCGATGGGTACGTCGCCGGGGCGCGGGGTCACGATCATCCTGCCGGGGGCGGCGGCGCGCGGCTGAGCTACGATCGCCCGACTCGAACGGACGGGCCGTTCGGCACGGCGGGCGGTGGGCATGGGTTCCGGAAACCGGGTGGCGGGCGCCGTGACCGTGGCGCTGGCGGGCGCCCTGATGCTGGCCGGCTGCTCCGGCGGCGCGGACGGGCCGGGCACCGGGAAGCCGGGCGCTCCGGCCCCGGCCTCCACCCCGGCGACCGCCCCGCCGGCCCCCTCCCCCTCGGGGCCGGCGAGCGCGCAGCCGTCCGCGGAGCCGGGGCCTTCGGCCCCGGGCGGACCGGCGCCGGAGCGGAGCCCCGCGGGCCCGTCGCAGATCCCGCAGAACCCCGACCGGGGCACCAACCCGCCCCCGGCGCCCGACCGCCCGCCGCCGGCGAGCTGGAAGCCGACGCCCTTCGACCCGAAGGACCCGTCGATCCCGAACTACACGGTGCCGCCGCCGATGCGCTAGGACGCGGTTCGGGTGGGCAGGGGGGTGCGTGCGTAGGGGCCGGAGAGCAGGTGGCCCGCGCCCGGGGCCACCGCGTCCAGGTCCAGGGCGCGCAGCATCTGGTGGGCGGTGCAGACGGCCGCCGACACCACCGGCTTGCCGAGGAGTTGCTCGGCCTCCTCGATGGCGCCCAGGGACGGCATCTGCACGCAGGCCGAGAGCACGACCGCGTCCGCGTCGGCGTACTCCAGGGCCCGCGCGAGGCCCGGCAGCCGGGCCGGGTCGTGGGCGGCGACGTCGAGGTTGTCGGGGATCTCGAGGGCCTGGTGGTCGAGGACCTCGATGCCCTCGTGCGTGAGGTAGTCCACGACGGTCCGGGTGAGCGGGCGCATGTAGGGGGCCAGCAGCACGATCTTCCGGGCGCCGATGGTGTGCAGCCCGTGGACGAGGGCTCCGGCGCTGGTGACGACGGGGGCGGGCGCGCCGTTCTCGGCGGTCCGCGTGTGCAGCCGCTGCTCCGAGGTGCGGTGGTAGCCGAGGCCCATGCTCATGATGGCGACCAGGCAGGCGTAGCCCAGTACGTCGACCCTGGCGTCGGAGAGTTCCACGGCGCAGCGGTCGGAGTCGGCGTCCATGGCCTTGAGCTGTTCCGGGGTCACATGGGTCATGCGCATCCGGCTGGAGTGGAAGGTGAAGCGCTCGTCGGGTGCGACGGCCTGGCGGGCCCGGAGGATGGCCGGGACCTCGGTCTCCATGGTGACGTTGGAGCTCGGCACGATCTGGCCGATGCGGTAGGTGCGGGGTGACACGGGTGCTCCTCTTTGCCTGTGCGGGGTCAGCGGGCGTCGACGACGGGGTTGGTCAGGGTGCCGATGCCTTCGACCGTGGCTTCGACGGTGTCACCGGGTTGCAGGAACTCGGGCGGGACCATGCCGGCGCCGACGCCGGACGGTGAGCCCGTCGCGATCACGTCGCCGGGTTCCAGGGTCATGCCGGAGCTGATGTCGGCGATGAGTCGGGCGATCGGGAAGAGCATGTGCCGGGTGTTCGACTTCTGCTTGGTGACGCCGTTGACGCGCAGCGAGAGGTTGAGGGCCATCGGGTCGTGGATCGCGTCGCGGGTCACGACCACCGGGCCGAAGGGGGCGTAGGAGTCCTGGCCCTTGGAGAAGAACCACTGGCCGGAACGCCGCTGGTCGCGGGCGCTGATGTCGTTGATGATGCTGAAGCCGAAGATGTGGTCGTACGCCTCCTCCTCGCTCACCCGGAAGGCGGTGCGGCCGATGACGACGGCGAGCTCGCACTCCCAGTCCAGCTGGGTGGTCAGGTCGGCGTTGTGCAGGATCGGCGCTCCGGGTCCGGTGACGGCGGTGGCGGGCTTGCCGAAGAGGACCGGGCGCGGCGGCAGGTCCTTGTCGGTGTCGAGGCTGCGGCTGGACTCCTCGACGTGCTCGATGTAGTTGAGTCCCACTCCGATGATCTTGCCCGGGCGCAGGGGTGCGCGCAGGGTCACGTCGCCGGGGCGGTGGACGGCCCCGTCCGGGCGGCCGGCGGGGTCCGCGGCGAGCAGGCTCCGGGCCGCCTCCAGGGCGGCGGGGCCGGCCTGGACGAAGGACAGCAGGTCGTGCGGGAGTCGGACACCGGCGTGGTCGGCGAGGACCGCGAGGTCGAGGACGAGGCCGTCGCTCTCGGCGCCCAGTCGTTCGGTGGTGTCGTCGGGGCCGTGGGTGAAGGTCAGCACGCGCATGCGGGGGCTCCTCGTGGGTCAGGCGGCGGTGGCGGGCTGGTGGCCGCCGTTGTCGGGGTACGCCTCTTCCCGGTGGAATCCGAGCGAGCGCATGACGGGGAAGTCGTTGAAGGAGAAGAGGCAGGCGTCCTCGGCCGGGTCGAGGTTGTGGTGCTCGTGCCAGGCCCAGGACGGGACGCAGAAGATGTCGCCCTGCTGCCACTCGAAGCGCTGTCCGGCGATCACCGAGACCCCGCGGCCCTTGGCCGCCGTGTAGATCACCGAGCCGGTGTGGCGGTGCGCGAGGGTGGCCTGGCCGGGGCGCAGCAGCTGCATGTGGGCGCCCATGGTGGGCATGACGGAGCCGCCGGTGACCGGGTTGGTGTACTCGGCGATGATCCCGTCGTACGGGGAACCCTCGCTCGCCTTCGCGAGGCCGCGCAGGGCCTCGTACGTGGGCTCCCAGGGGTAGGCGAGCAGCGGCGAATACGGCCGGGTCCACTTCTGCGCACCGTACGGCAGGAGGTTCGCCGCATAGGTCAGGACCGAGGAGTTGATGACCTTCCCGGGGGTCTGGTACAGCTCGGGGTGGACCTCGTAGAACCCAGCGTCCAGCGCGTTGACCAAGGGGATGTCGAGTCCGTCCTGCCAGATGACGGGGGCGTCGTCGGCGTCGTTGCCGTGCTCGTGCCAGGTCCCGTTGGGGGTGATCGCGAAGTCGCGGGGGCCGACCTTCAGCTTCTGGCCGTCGACGATCGTCCAGGCTCCGGTGCCCTCGTGGACGAAGCGCAGGGCCGCGGCCTGGTGGCGGTGGGCGGTCATGGCCTCGCCGGGGCCCATGATCTGGAGCCCGGTGTAGAGGAGTCCGGCGGCGGCGCTGACCTCCTTGCGGCCCGGGTTGACGAGCATGACGACCCGGCGGCCGGCGTCGTCGCCCGCGACGAGGCCGAGGGCCTTGTGGACCAGGGGGCGCAGCTCCGCGTAGCGCCACAGCACGGGTACGGACCGCGGCTGCGGGTACCAGGGCTCGATGTCGTTGGCGACGGTCCACAGCGCGCCCGCGTCGAGCGTGGCGAGCTCCTCGTAGTAGCGGGTGAGTTCCGGGGTGTCGGACACGCGGGCACGGCCGAGCATCGTGTCGTCCTGCTCGATGGTCATACGTCCTCCTCGGAAGGGGCGGGGGTGGCGGGAGCGATCGGCGCCGCACCGGGAGCGGTGGGCGCGGTGAAGGAGACCGGCGGCCGGGGGCGGTTGTCCACCTCGAGGCGGAAGACGTCGAAGCGGTTGTAGTGGCCGACGATGTCGTGCATCTGCTTGGGCTGGATGCACCGGGCGAGGTCGATCTCCCCGTAGACGATGCCCTCCTCGTCGACGAGGGGTTCGGTGACCGGGCGGCCGTCGGGGCCGAAGATCCCGGACAGGGCGCTGCGGGGGCGGGTGAACTGCTTCCGCAGCTCCTCGTCGTCCCCGGCGAGGGCGTCCACGATCTCCGGGGAGACGGTGGAACAGGCCACGACGGAGAAGACCTTGCCCTCGAAGCTGTGGGCGGCGGTACGCACGGCGATCGCGTCGGCCATGTCGTAGTCGGCGGGGGCGACGGGCAGCGCGATGTAGCAGGAGGCGTGGACGAGTTCGCCCTGCGCGAGGAGGGCGAAGCGGGCCAGGGTGTTGGTGTTCTCGCCGCAGGCCAGAACACCGAGCGGGCCGACGGGAGTGTCGTGGACGACCAGGGAGCTGCCGTCCCCGCCGGTCCAGGTGAGCTTCTCGGCCCAGGTCGGCACCAGCTTGCGGTGCACCCCGAGGAGTTCGCCGTCGGGGCCGATGGTGAGCAGGGTGTTGTAGAGGACGCCGAGGCTGTGCGGGGCACGCTCGTTGACCCCGATAACGAGGACGACGCCGTGCCGGCGGGCCGCGGCGCGCAGGGTGTCGACGTGCGGGCCGGGGATGTCGACGGAGGCGCGCTGGAGCCGCTCGAACCAGGGGGAGCCCTGGACCGGGTTCATCGTCCAGTTCCAGTAGGGGTAGCCGGGGACGAACACCTCGGGAAAGACAACCAGTTGGGCGCCACCCGCCGCGGCCTCGGCGATCAGGGCCACGGCCTTGTCGACGGTGGCGGCGGGGTCGAGGTAGACGGGTGCGGCCTGGACTGCGGCCGCCGTGAAGCGGGGCAGGTGGTCCCTGTCCATGTGCGTGGGCACCTCCGGCTCTATCGGTGGGCGGGTACCGCTGTGCGCGGCAGCCAGCGGCGGTGGACGGATTCGGCGGGCTGCCGCAGGAGTTCGAGGCGCGGCGGGATCCGGTCGGTGCGGGCGGACGGGGGCCGCCCGCTGCCCGCCCGCCAGGCGCGCGCCCAGGGTGCGGCCGGGCCCTGGTAGCCCTGGGCGGCCGCGGCGTGCAGGGTCCACAGGGGGTCGTGCAGCTGGGCGCGGCCGACTCCGCACAGGTCCGCCCGGCCGGCCAGCACGATCGAGTTCACGTCGTCGTACGTGGAGATGGCGCCGACGGCGATGGTGGGGACCCCGGTGGCGTTGCGGATGAGGTCGGCGTACGGGGTCTGGTAGCTGCGGCCGTAGCGGGGCCGCTCGTGGGAGACGACCTCGCCGGTGGAGACGTCGATGGCGTCGGCGCCCGCCTCGGCGAGGGCTCCCGCGATCCGGACGGCGTCGGCCTCGGTGGTACCCCCCTCGGCCCAGTCGGCGGCGGAGATCCGCACGAGCAGCGCCTTGCCGGCCGGCCACACCTCCCGTACGGCGCGCAGCACTTCGAGCGGCAGCCGCAGCCGGCCGTCCAGATCGCCGCCGTACTCGTCGGTGCGCAGGTTGGTCAGCGGGGACAGGAAGCCGGACAGCAGGTGCCCGTGCCCGTACTGGAGTTCCAGCACGTCGAAGCCGGCCCGGTCGGCCCGCCGGGCCGCGCCCGCGAAGTCCCGTACGAGCGCGTCCATGTCGGCCCGGTCGACCTCGCGCGGGACCGGGCTCCACTCGTCCCAGGGCAGTGCAGAGGCGGCGATCGGCTGCCCGTCGCGGGCGGCGGCGCGGCGGCCGGCGTGCGTGAGCTGGATGCCGAGGCAGGTGTCGGACTGGCCGTGGACGAAGTCGGTGATGCGCCGCCAGGCCGCTTCCTGTTCGTCGTTCCACAGGCCGGGGCAGCCCGGGGTGGCCCGGCCGTCGGCGGCGACCGCCGTCATTCCGGCGAGGACCAGTCCGGCGCCGCCGATGGCCTGCGTGCTGAGGTGGACGAGGTCGAAGTCGCCGGGGATCCCTTCGCGCGCGGTGTGCAGGGCGGTCGGCGGTACGACGACCCGGTTGCGCAGCAGCAGTCCTCCGAGCGGGTACGGGCGGAACATCGGCGGCACGGCCGGGTCGCGGTTGACCGCGCTGGTGAAGCCCTCGTCGCGCACGCGCAGGTTGTCGTAGGTGACGCGGCGGCTGCGCGTGAGGAGGTTGAAGGCGAACTGGTGCGGGTCCTGGCCGGTGTAGCGGTCGATGTGCTCGAACCACTCCAGGCTGGCCTGGGCCGCGCGCTGGGTGGACTCCACCACCGGCCGGCGCTCCTCCTCGTAGGCGGCGAGCGCGGTCGCCACGTCGGGGTGCTCGTGCAGGCTGGCCGCGAGGACGAGGGCGTCCTCCATGGCGAGCTTGGTGCCGGAGCCGATGGAGAAGTGCGCGGTGTGGGCGGCGTCGCCGAGCAGGACGACGTTCTCGTGGCGCCAGGTGCGGTTGCGGACCGTGGTGAAGCGCAGCCACTTGGAGTTGTTGGGGATGAGCCGGTGCCCGTCGAGGTGGTCCGCGAGGAGTTCCTCGCAGCGCCGGATGCTGTCCTCGTCGCTGGTGCCGGGCGGGTGGTCGCGGTCGGCGAACTCCTCGAAGCCGGCGCGCCGCCACGCCTCCTCCGCCATCTCCACGATGAAGGTGGAGCGGGTGGCGTCGTAGGGGTACGCGTGCACCTGGAGGGTGCCGAAGTCCTGCTCCTCGACGATGAAGGTGAAGGCCTCGAAGACCTTGTCGGTGCCGAGCCACATGTAGCGGCCGGAACGCTCGTCGAGGTCGGTGCCGAAGGTGTCGGCGTAGGCGGCGCGGGTGGCGGACCGTACGCCGTCGCTCGCCACCACCAGGTCGTACGTGGCGGCGAGTTCGGCCGCGGGCGGGGCCTGGGTCCGGTAGCGGACGTCCACCTCGAGGGCGGCGCAGCGCTGCTGGAGGATCCGCAGGAGGTGCTGCCGGCCGAGGGCGGCGAAGCCGTGGCCGCCCGAGGTGAGGGTGCTGCCGCGGTGGCGGACGTCGATGTCGGCCCAGCGGGCGAACTCGGCCGACATGGCCCGGTGGATCTCGCGGTCGGCCTGGGAGATGCCGTCGAGCGTCTCGTCGGAGAAGACGACCCCGAAGCCGAAGGTGTCGTCGGGGGCGTTGCGTTCCCAGACGGTGACCTCCCAGTGCGGGGAGAGCTGCTTGGCGAGGGCCGCGAAGTACAGTCCGCCGGGCCCTCCTCCTATGACTGCGACGCGCACGGGGTGCCTCCTGGTGCTGGTGCGGTGGTGAGTAGTTCCGGTTGCTGCGGTCCCGCCGTGCCCAGAAGGTCCCGTACGTCCGCGGGCCAGGGGGTCGACCCGGTCGCGTGGGCGGCAGAGTGGGCGATGACCATGCGGCCGGTGGCCGCCTCGCCGCCCTGTGCGCCGCGCACGGTGAAGGCGTAGTGCAGGGAGGCCGTGCCGACCTTGGTGACCGTCAGTTCGGTGGAGACGGTCTCCCCGAACCAGAGCCGGGCCCGGTAGTCGGCCTCGAAGTGCACCCGGGGTGTGCTGCCGAACAGGTGCGAGAGGCCCAGGCGGTGGAGCAGGACGGCCTCGGCCGCCTCGACCCAGCGCACGACGGTGGAGTGGTGGTAGTGGCCGGCGGCGTCGGTGTCGGTCCACTCGACGCGGCGTTCGACGACGACCCCGGTCGGCTCGGCGGCCGCGGGAACGGGGGCAGGTCCCGGGGCGGCGGCGGGGGCGGCGACGGTGTCGGCCCGGGCGCGGTCGCGCAGTTCACCGCGCCGGAGCTTGCCGGTGCCGGTGCGCGGGAGGGCGCTGACGAACTCGACGGCGCGCGGGTACTTGTACGGGGCGATGGTCGCCTTGACGTGCGACTGGAGCGCGCGGACGGTCGAGCCGTCCGCCGGGACACCGGGGTCCAGGACGACGTACGCCTTGACGAGCATGCCGCGCCGGGCGTCCGGTGCCCCGACGACCGCGCACTCCGCGACGTACGGGTGGGTGGCGAGGGCCTTTTCGACCTCGGGGCCCGCGATGTTGTAGCCGGAGGAGACGATCATGTCGTCGCTGCGGGCGACGTACCAGAAGTAGCCCTCCGCGTCGCGGATGTAGGTGTCGCCGGTGACGTTCCAGCCGTTGCGGACGTACGCGGCCTGGCGCGGGTCGTCCAGGTAGCGGCAGCCGGTGGGTCCGGTGACCGCGAGCAGGCCGGGCTGTCCGTCGGGGACGGGGGCGCCGTGCTCGTCGACCACGGCGGCGCGGTAGCCGGGTACGGGGCGGCCCGTGGCACCGGGCCGGATGTCCTCGTCGGCCGCGGAGATGAAGACGTGCAGCATCTCGGTGGCGCCGATGCCGTCGATGATGCGCAGGCCCGTGGCGGCGTGGAACTCGTGCCACACGGCGGCCGGCAGCGGCTCGCCGGCGGAGACGCAGCGGCGCAGTCCGGCCAGCCGGTCCACCGCCCCGGCCTCCATGATCGCGCGGTAGGCCGTGGGGGCGGTGAACAGCACGGTCACTTTGTGCTCCGCCACGAGGTCGGCCAGTTGCAGCGGGGCCGCCTGCTCGATCAGCAGGGTCGCGGCCCCGACGTGGAGGGGGAAGACCACCAGCCCGCCGAGCCCGAAGGTGAAGGCCAGCGGCGGTGTTCCGGTGAACACGTCGTCCGGGCGTGGCTTCAGGACGTGCCGGGAGAACGTGTCGGCGTTGGCGAGGACGTCGCGGTGGAAGTGCAGGGTCGCCTTCGGACGTCCGGTGGTACCGGAGGTGAAGGCGATCAGCGCCACGTCGTCCGCGGCCGTGACGACGGTGTCGAACCGGCCGTCCTTGGTCGCACAGCGCGCGACCAGGTCCGCGGGTCCGCCGCCCCCGTAGGTGAGGACCGGCAGGTCCGGCGGCCCGGGGCGGCGGCCCGCGTCAAGTTCCTCGGCGTAGCGGTGGTCGCACAGGGCGAGGGAGGGCCGGCTGATGTCGGTGAGCTCGGCGAGCTCTCCGGCGCGCAGCAGCGGCATGGTGGTGACCGCGACCCCGCCCGCCTTCAGGACGCCGAACCACGCGGCCACGAGCCAGGGGTTGTTGGGGCCGCGCAGCAGGACGCGGTTGCCCGGCAGGAGGCCGAGGTCCTCGGTGAGCACCTGGGCGACCTGGTTGGCGCGGTGCTGCAGTTCGCCGTAGGTCCAGCGCTCGGTCGGGGTGAGCAGGCAGGGACGGTCGGGGCCGTGCCGCTCGACGGCGTCGTCGAGCAGGCGCCGGGCGCAGTTGAGTCGGTCCGGGTAGTCCAACTCCGGTAGATCGAAGTGGAGTTCGGGCCAGAGGGTGGAGGGCGGAAGCCGATCGCGACAGAACGGGTCGGCGTACGCGGAAGGGGAGAGCTCCATGGGGCGGCACCTCAATCAGGGAGCAGCGGGGAGATGGATGCAAGGTATGTCGAATATTTGGCGTCCGTCAACATCTCGCGATATCGCGCCCTGCCGGCGCCCCTGCCCGACCCCCTCCCGGGGCACGCCGGGACACCCCGGGACGCCCCGGGAGGGCCGCTCAGGGCGCGGGGATGCGCACCCGGACGCACTTGCCGAACTCGCGGGCGACGACGGAGAGTTCACCGCCGAGCTCGGCCGTCAGCAGCTGCACCATCAGCAGCCCGCGCCCGCACTCCGACTCCGGGTCGGCCTCCGCGCGGGGAGCGGGCAGACGCGGCAGCCCGGCCCCCTGGTCGGCGACCTCCAGCCGCAGCCAGCCGCCGCCCGCCACGACGCAGACACGCATCCGCCCGGCACCGGCGCCCGCATGCCGGACGACGTTGCCGACGAGCTCGCTGACGGCCAGCAGCAGGGCGTCCACCACCTCCCCCGGGACCCGCCAGCCGTCGAGCGTGGCGCGCACGCGGGACCTGACCTGCGGAACGCTCGCCGCGTCGGGGTCGGCGACCCAGTGGACGTAGCTTCGGAGCGCAGGAACCGCGGCGGTGTCGGCGGTATCGGCGGTATCGGCGGTATCGGCGGTGGTGAGCATGACGTGCTCCCGGAGGGGAAAGGCGACGCCGCTGGAGCAGCTCGTGCAACCGATCCGGAATCCGGACCGCTTCTGGGCTTGTGGGCAGCGGAAATGCGTCGCTAGAGTCCTTGATTACACGTGTAACAAGCTACGCCCCAGCCCATGACGCGCGCAAGCATTTCGGACAAACGGCACGAAGCCTGCGCCCGGCCCCACCCGCCACGGGGCCACCGCCGAACACCTTCTGGAAGGGCCGCAATGACGCAATCTCCTCCCTCCGAGATCGACATCGCCGACATGACCTGGCCGCCCCCGCCGTACCGGTCCCCCGTACCGCCGGTGACCGGCCCGGACGGCGTACGCCACTTCGACGGGATCACCTACGCGACCACGCCCGGCTACCGCCCGCGGCTGCTGGACGTACAGGTTCCCGCCGGCGAGGGCCCGTTCCCGGCCGTCGTCTGGATCCACGGCGGCGGCTGGCTGGACGGCGACCGCCGCTACCCGCCGCCGACCGTGCCCGCGGCCCTGCTGCACGGAGCCGTACTGGCGGCCGGGCTCGCGCTCGTCTCCATCGACTACCGGCACAGCCTGGAGGCCCCCTTCCCGGCCCAGCTGCACGATGTGAAGGCCGCGATCCGCTACGTCCGCACGTTCGCCGACACCCTCGGGATCGACCCGGACCGGATCGGCGCATGGGGCGAGTCCGCGGGAGGCCACCTGGCCGCCCTCGCCGGGCTCGTCGGCCCCGACAGCCCGCAGGGCGCGGAGCTGGAGGGCGCGCAGGGCGTCACCGCGGGCGAGAGCGGGGTCCGCGCGGTCGTCGACTGGTACGGCGTCTCCGATCTCGTGACCCTGGCCGAGCACCCCATGCCGGCCATGCCCACCGGTGGGGACTTCCCCGACCCCTACGAGGCCCTGCTCGGCTCCACCGTCGCCGAGCGGCCGGACCTGGCGCGGGCGGCGAGCCCGGTGACGTACGCGCAGGGCTCGACCCCGCCGCCGTTCCTGCTGGTCCACGGCACGCACGACGGCCTGGTCCCGTACAGCCAGAGCGAGGCCCTCGCCGCGGCCCTGACGAGCGCCGGGGGCGAGGTCACCCTGCAACCCGTGGAGGGCGCCGACCACATCTTCCTCGGCTCCCGCGACATCCCCGCCATCGTCGAGGGGGGCGTGACCTTCCTGGCCCGCCACCTCGGCGCGCGGGTCTGACGGCGCCGGTCCCCGCGCCCCCGTTCCACCACGGGGGCGCGGCCCCGGCCGCGCCCCCCGCCCCCTTCACAGCACACCCGGCCGCGCGCCCCCGTCGCGGCCACGAAAGGCAGCCATGTCCGCCACCCCGACCACCGCCCCCGACGACAGACGGCACAGACCCCACCGGGCCGGCGGGAGCGCCCGCAGCGCCGCGCCCGACGCGCCGCGCAGCCGCGGCGTCCTGACAGCGGGCCTCCTGCTTCTGGCGGCGGCCGTCCTGCCTGCTCTCGTCGTCCGCTCCGACGTCGCGGATCCCCCCTTCCAGGCGCTGGACGACCGCTGGCTGATCTGGATGGGCGGTCCCCACGAGGGGATCTACCGGGCCGCGGCCACGGCCCTCGACCTGTTCGGCGGGCCGGTCGGCGCCCTGCTCCCGCTGTCCCTGCTGGTCGTACTGCTCGTCCGCAGGCGCTGGGTCGCGGCCGGCTTCCTGCTCGCCGCCCACCTGGGCGGCAACATGCTCGTCATCCAGGGCCTCAAGCACCTGGTGGACCGCCCGCGCCCGGCCCACCCGCTGGTCCGCGTCGACCACGGATCCTTCCCGTCCGGCCACGCGGCCACGGCGGCGCTCCTGGTCGTCCTGCTCGGGGTGATCCTGGTCCCGGCCGCCCGGCGGCGGGCGTGGTGGATCGGGGGCACGGCCTTCACGCTGGCCATGATGTGGAGCCGTACCTGGCTGCACGCGCACTGGCTCAGCGACACGGTGGCCGGGGCCGCCGCGGGCGCGGGGGTGGGGTTGCTGGCGTGGTGGCTCTTCCACCCGGCACTCGCCCGCGAACGTGCCCGCGCCCTCGACCGTCGGGGGGCGGCCGCGGGCGCGGGCACCGTCTGAACCCGCGGGCACGCTCTGAACCCGCGGGCACCCTCCGCCCCCGCGGGCACGATTGAATGCTCGGGTGACCGACTGGGAACTGATGTACGACAGCCGCGGGGACTGCGCCCACGTCCCCGAACTCCTCGACCGGGTCGAGCGCGACCACGACCCGGCGGCATGGGAGGAGCTGGAGCGCCGGCTGACCGTCGGGGCTCCGCTCGCGTTCCCCGCGAGCCTTGCGGCACTGCCCCGCTTGGTGCGCCTCGCGGGCTCGAGCCGCCGGGCACGCAGGCTCGCGGGGAGGATCGTGCGGTACGGGGCGGCCACCGACGGCTGTGACGAGCTGTTCGAGGAGTGCACGGCCTGCGTCATCGAGCTCGGCAGGCTGCTGGACGAGGAGCTGCGGGCGCGACCGGAGCACTACCTCGATCCTTTCCGCGATCTGCTCGCGGCCCGGCAGGAGTACCACTGGGCCGCCGTCCTCCAGGACTGCGCGGATGCCGCCTTCGGCGTCGGCTGCCCGCACTGCCCCGTCGAGGTGACGATGGTCATCGGCACCCGCGGGCACTACTCGACGATCCGCACCGAGCAGTTGGACGACGTGGAGCGGCGCACCCTGCGGCCGGCCTCCCCCGAACAGCTTTCCGGCACCGGGCGGTGGATGTACGAGGTGGCCGTCCGCGACGGCCGGGACGCGCTGGCCGACACGATCGTCCACCTCTTCGGCCGGGTGGAATGCCCCCGCTGCGCCAGCGTGTTCACCTTCGCCGACGCGTACACGGCGGCCAACAACCCCCGCGCGTGAACGAGGCCGGTCCGGGAAGTCGGCAGGGCAGGCGGGTGAAGTCGGCGGGGCAGCGGGGCCTCCGGGTCAGGACGTCCGGCGGGGTACCAGGACCGGCCGCACGGCCGGCACCGGAGCCGCCGTTCCGGTCTCGACCAGCTCGTGCACGGCGTCCGCGATCTGCGCGGGCGTCGGCATGTCCAGCCGGACCGTGCTGAGCGCGGGCTGCTGGAGCGAGGCGAGGACGAGGTCGTCGCAGCCGACCAGGGCGACCTCGTCCGGGACGGCGATGCCCTCGGCGCGGAGCGCGTGCAGCAGCAGGGCGGCGTACTCGTCGTTGTAGGTGAAGGCGGCGTCCAGGCCGAGGCTGCGCCAGCGCCGGGCGAGGGCGGTCGCGGATTCCCGCGTGTAGGACAGTTCCACCGGAGTGACCGTGGCCATGTGCCGGGCGGCGACCGATTCGGCGCCCGCCAGGCGCGGCTCGGCGAGCGTGCCGAGGCCGCGCTCCTGCGGCATGACCACGCCGATCCGGCTCCGGCCGCGCGCGATGAGGTGTTCGGCCGCGGTGGCGCCGATGCGGGTGTGGTCGAAGCCGATGGTGTGCACCCCCTCCACCGGGTGGGAGGCGAAGGCCAGCAGGCCGCGCACTCCGGCGCGGCTCAGCACCTCGGCCGCCTGCGGGGTGAAGCGGTCGCCGTCCAGGGCGACGACGGCCGCGGGGCGCAGTTCGGCCCAGGCCCGGGCGGCGTCGACGGGGTCGGCGAAACGGCCCGCGTGCAGTACGGCCGTGTAGCCGTACCGGTCGAGCTCGCTGTGCAGGTCGTCGACCCAGTCGCTGACGAGCCGTCCGACCGCGGAGATCGACGCGGGCATCAGGACGAGGTTGCTGCGGCCGGCGCGCAGGGACCGGGCGGCGGCGTGCGGTACGTAGCCGAGCTGTTTGGCCGCGTCGAGCACCCGGGCGCGGGTGCCGGCGCTGACCCGGTGGCCCTGGGTGTCGTTGAGGACGAAGGAGACGGTGGCACGCGACACTCCGGCGAGGCGGGCCACGTCGGCACTGGTGATCGATGCCGGGACGTGTGTGTCTTTGGCCATGACGTCCCTCGACGCTCCTTCTGCACTGTTTTGCTCGGGTACTCCTTCCTTATGAGGTTACACGAGTCAAATCAAGGGAGCGGGGATGCCGGGAGCGTCAGGGGTGCGAGGGGGTGCCAGGCGGCGTCAGGGGGTGACGGGCCGGTGCAGGAGCCGGGAGGCTCCCGCGAGATCGCCGAGGGCGGTCACGACCGAGTCGAAGCGCATCGTGGTGCGGGACTCCGTGTCGTACGGCTGCCAGCGCGGCAGGTCCGGGTGGTTCGGATCGCCGGTGCGCACGAAGGCGATCCAGGCCCGGTGCATGGCGTACGCGAGGCCGTCGCGGACGGCCGGCGCGAGGCCCGCCAGGAAGGGGGCGTGCGACCACTGGTCGAAGTTGTCGAAGACGAAGGGAAGTTCGAGGCAGTGTGCGGCGCCGAGCCGGCCCTCGTGGGCGGGGGTGGGGAGGTCGAACTGGTAGGCCCACACGGGACGGCCCGCCGCCGCGCGCGCCTCGGCCAGTCGCACCGCCGGCACCCGGAAGAGCTCGTCCGTGATGAGGTCCATGAGGACGTCGACCGGACGGACGCCGGGCCGGGCCCGCTCGTACGCCGCGTACACGTCCTCGGCGGCTTCGCTCCCGAACGTCTGCGCGATCCGGTCGGTCACCTGCTCGCGGGTGGCCGCGGCGTACCCGTCGTCCAGGGCGAAGCCGAAGTTGGCCTCCTCGCGCGTCCAGCCGATCATGACGTCGATGTCGGCCGCGGCCCCGCCCAGCAGGGCCTGTGCGGGGTGGCGGGCCAGGGTGACTCCGTCGATCACGGGCAGGAAGGGCGTCGGCCAGTATCCCCAGCGCATGGTCTGCGCGAACAGTCCGCCGCCTGCTGCGATCAGCTCGGGCCAGGGCAGTGCGCGCAGCTCGGCCATGTTCGCGGCGCCGGCCAGCTCGAGGTAGGCGGCGGTGCGCTCGAGGTACGCGGCCGGGCCGGGGAGGTCCAGCCCGAAGGGCGGGCTCTGCAGGATCACCCGGCGGATCAGGCCCTCGGCCCGCGGGTGGCCGGCGAGGGCGGCGGTGGACACTGCGCCGCCGGACTGCCCCGCGACGGTGATGCAGTCCGGGTCACCCCCGAAGGAGGCGATGTTCTCCTTCACCCAGTGCAGGGCGGCGAGTTGGTCGCCGAGCCAGAAGTTGCCGCCCGCCTCGCCGCCCTCCTCCTCTTCGGCGTCGTAGGTGCCCGGGTAGAGGTAACCCAGGGGCCCGATGCGGTAGTTGATGCTCACGACGACCAGGTCGCCGTCGCGCGCGAAGGTCTCACCGGAATAGCCGGGCAGCGAGCCGGAGCCGGACACGAAGCCGCCGCCGTGGATCCAGACCAGTACCGGCCGCCGGGCGTCGTCGACGGCGGGCGTCCAGAGGTTCAGGGTCAGGCAGTCCTCGTCGAAGGGGGGCGACCCGTGCCCGCCGAGCACCGGGTCACCGCCTTCCACGTACATCTGCGGCGCACTCGGACCGTCGGAGGTGGCGTCCCGCGTGCCGATCCAGCCGGGGTGCGGCCGGGCGGGCCGCCAGCGCAGGTCGCCGACCGGCGCCGCGGCGTAGGGGACGGCACGGAAGACCGTGACCCCGCCCTCGTTCGCGCCGCTCAGGCGACCTGCGGGCAGGTCCACCAGCGTCCGGTCCCGGCCTGGGGGGTGGGGCATGAGCCGTTCCTTCCTCGCTGCCGCGTGCCGGGTGCACGCCGCCGGTCGAGACTATGGCGTGAATTTGTCGAACGTCAATGATGCTCAATAATCCGGCTCCGGGGCGCGGGCCTCACAGCCACAGGCTGTTCGAGGCCATCCGCTCCGACTCCGTCTCCAGCAGCGGGGCGAAGGCCCGCCACAGGACGAGGCAGGTGCCGGCGCCGACGAGGACGCCGGCGAAGGTGTCGCTGAGCCACTGGGCGTGCAGCCAGGTCCGGCTGCCCATCATGGCGAGGACGTACGCGGCCCCGAACGCCCACCACCAGCGTCGCGCACGCGGCGGGAACACCACCACCGCAACGGAGACGACCAGTGTCACGGCACTGAACACCTGCCCGGACGGGTACGAGCCGTCGCTGACCAGGACCCACGGGTGCGGCGGACGCGGCCGGTCGGCCAACTGCTTCAGGGGCAGCAGCACGACGAGGTTGGCGACGACGGTGACGGTGAAGACGAACAGTCCCGAGCGCCAGCGCCCGTAGACGCAGAGGCAACCGATCACCAGCAGCGGCACGACCATGCCGAGCGGGCCGCCGAGCCGGTCGAGGACGGTGGTGAAGCCGCCGAGGCCGTCACCCCCGGCGGCTCCGTCGGCCGAGTCGTTCACCGAGGCCGCCCAGCGGTCGTCGAGGCCCTGGAAGAACGGCCGCCGGTCCAGCCGGAGCAGCAGCCCGGCCAGCAGCGCGAGGGCGAGGAGGGCGATCCCGAGGCCGAGCGCATGGCGGGGCGGGGCCGCCGGAAGGTGGTGGCGGGGCGGGCGGACCGTCGGGTGCGGCCGCGGCGGCACGGAGGAGGGCGAGGGGAACATGGCGGGCCTTTCACGGTCGTCTCCCCAGGCGGTGGGGGCACGCGGAGAGCAGGCACGGAAGCGTCGGGCGCAGGACGGCGCCCGGGAGCGGAAGGAGCGGGAGGGAGCGGAAGCGGGTATCGGGGAGGAGCCCGGGTGGCGGGGAGCGCGGCGCGCTACGGGGCCGGTGCGGCCGGCAGCCGCGCGCACGCGACCGGAGGCACACGGCTCCCGGCGTCCGGGACGGGCGGGCCGGGGCCCGCCGGCGACAGGATTGTCGCGGTGCGGCACGGAGTATTGCCCATGCGTCACGACCGCCACAAGGGCAAGAGGATTTCTCGACACATCCGTGGTGCGCGACGGCCGCCAGGCGTTGGTTACACGTCATGGCATGCCGACTCCCCCGTCGGTCACGATCTGCACAACGACCTGCCGCAGACTCTGGCGGAGCCCGGAAATGGGTGCTACACAGTGTCCACCGCACCTGGTGACACGTGTAACAACATCACGTTACGAATCGACGTCCGCCACCGCATCCTCCCGGCGACGACGCCGTCCGGCGCCCGCCCGCGGGCCGCCCCCCCCTCTTCCCCGCACGCCACCTCCCCGCTCCGTCCCCCGAGGAGTCGTCATGGCCACGCCCGAAGTCGTCGAACCGTCCGTCCCCCCGACCGGGGAGCCCGCCCCCCGGCGTGCTCTCCTGCCCCTCCTGCTGGTCGCCAACTCCGCGATGATGGCGCTCTACATGGGCGTCGGCTCCGTCCTGCTGCCCACCCAGATCGCCGCGATCGCCCCCGACGACAAGGTCGCCGTACTCGGCCTCATCGGCGGCATCAGCGCGGTCTTCGCCACCGCCTTCAACCCCATAGCCGGCGCCCTCTCCGACCGCAGCGGGCGCCGCAACCCGTGGATCGTGGGCGGCGGCCTGGCCTCCCTCGCCCTCCTCGCCGCCCTCGGGAACGCGACCACTGCGCTGCTGGTCGGCATCGGCTGGTGTCTCATCCAGGCGACCATGAACGTCTTCCAGGCGGCGGTCACCGCGATCGTGCCCGACCGGATCCCCGCCGCCCGCCGGGGCACCGCATCCGCCCTGGTCGGGCTCGGCCTGCCCATCGGCGGTACCGTCGGCGTGCTCGTCGCCTCCCAGACCGCGGACCAGTTGCGCACCGGCTACCTCGTCCTCGGCGCGATCGTCGCCGGGTCGGCCCTGCTGCTGAGTACCTTCTGCCGGGACGTCGCGCGCACCGAGCCCGCCGCCCCCGCACCCGCCAAGGCCCGCGGCGCCCAACTGGCCGCCTTCCTCTCGGCCCTGGCCAACCACGACTTCCGGTGGGCCTTCATCGGCCGGGCCCTGATGGTCCTCGGATACTTCTCCGTCGTCGGCTACCAGCTGTACATCCTCGACGACCACATCACGCTGCCCGGCGGACTCACCCCGCCCGCCGCGATGGCCGTACTGACACCCGTGTCGATGGTCGCGATGGCCGTCTCGACCGTGGTGGGCGGTCTGCTGTCGGACCGCTGGAACCGCCGCAAGGTGTTCGTCGGCGTGTCGGCCGCCCTCGCCGGGCTCGTCATGGCGGTCCCCGTGATCAGCCCGACCTGGACCGGCATGCTCGTCTTCAGCGCGCTCAACGGACTCGCCTTCGGCTGCTTCATGGCCGTCGACACCGCGCTCGTCACCCTGGTGCTGCCGCGGGCCGAGGACGCCGCCCGCGACATGGGCGTCCTCAACATCGCGAACGCAGGGCCGCAGATCATCGCCCCCTTCGTCGCCTCGGCCGTCGTCACCGCTCTGGGCGGCTACACGCCGCTCTTCCTCGTCGGCGGGGCCCTCTCGCTGGTCGGCGCGCTCGCCATCCTCCCGATCCGCAGCGTGCGCTGACCCCTGCCGGGCCCGCCCACAGCTCCGGCGGGCGCACGCCGAGGGTCGCGCGCCCGCCGGTACCCACCCCTGCCCACCCTCATCTCCCTTCCTCCCAAGGAGCACCACGTGAGACGCAAGCGAGTTCTGTCGCTGGCCGCCCTGCTGCTGTGCACGCCGGCCCTGGCCGGCACGGCACCGGCGGTCGCAGCGCCGCAGACCGCACCGCAGGCCGCGCCCGCCGGGCCGTTGCGGATCCTGCTCACCAACGACGACGGCTACAACGCACCGGGCATCCGCAAGGCCTTCGAGCGGCTGACCGCCGCCGGACACGACGTCACGATCGTCGCCCCGCTCACCAACCAGAGCGGTGCCGGCACGAAGATGTCGAACGCCCCGACGATCACGGTGAAGCACCCCGAGCCGAAGGTCTGGGCCGTCGACGGCAGCCCCGGCGACTCCGTCGCCTTCGGGCTGGCCGAGGTGTTCGCCGGGGACGCGCCCGACCTGGTCGTCTCGGGCACCAACTTCGGGCCCAACGTGGCCGGTCTCGCCACCCACTCCGGTACGGTCGGCGGCGCCGTCGCCGCGCTGGAGCACGGCGTACCGGCCATCGCGCTGAGCACCGGCGGCGTCACCGTCCCCGACCCGGTCACCACCGTCAACGCCATGGGCCCGACGCTCGACTTCGCGGTCAAGCTGATCGACCGGCTGCGGGCGCGCGCCTGCTCGGGGCCGCTGCTGCCCCAGGGCGTCGGCCTGAACGTCAACCACCCGGTGGTCGGCGCGGACGGCAAGGGGACGGCCGCCGGTGTGGCCGCGACCTTCCAGGATCCGCAGACCCTGCTCGAACCGGACTTCACCGACGCGGGCGACGGCACCTGGAAGGTGGCCGTGAGGGTGGACCTGCGGCCCGCCGCCAAGGGCGGTGACCTGGAGGCCGTCGTCGCCAACCGGATCGCCGTGAGCCCCATGAGCCCCAACTGGAACACCGGCCCGGTCGACCACGCCGTGACCTCCGCCCTGATCGCAGGGCTCCGCCCCTGACGAACCCCGGCCGGGGCGGGGCCCGCACCCCGCTCCGCCCCGGCCGGCCGGGCCCGGCGCCGACGCCGGCCCGGCCCTGTCCCCACCCCGGCACGACGTCGTCACGCACCGGCACACTCCAGGAGGAGACGGATGAAGAGGCCCGGAAAGCGGCTGTCCTCGGCAAGGTCGCTGCTCGGTACCGCACTCGCCCTGATGGCCCTGCTCGCCTCGGCCCCACCCGCGGCGGCCGCGCTGTCGCCCTCCCCCTCCGGCGGAGCGGCGCGCCCGGTCGTCACCGTCGCGCAGGGCGGCCTGCGCGGCCAGTCCCGCGACGGCGCGCAGGAGTTCCTCGGTGTCCCCTACGCCGCTCCCCCGGTCGGGTCCGCCCGGCTCCGGGCGCCCGCGCCCCCGCCCCGGTGGCCCGGGGTGCGGGAGGCCACCCGGCAGGCCCCCGCGTGCCTGCAGTTCTCGCCCTTCGGCCTGAGCGATCCGGCGGCGGTCAGCGAGGACTGCCTGTACCTGGACGTCTACCGGCCCCGGACCGCCCGCCCCGGAGACCGCCTCCCGGTGATCGTGTGGATGCACGGGGGTGCGTACAGCCAGGGCACCGGCACCCAGTTCGGCGGCCGGACCATGGCGGACCTCACCCAGAGCGTGGTGGTCAGCATCAACTACCGGCTGGGACAGCTCGGATATCTCGCACTGCCCGAGCTCGGCCGCGAGAACGCCCTGCGCTCCGGGTCCTTCGGGCTGATGGACCAGCTCGCCGCACTGCGCTGGACCCGGGAGAACATCGGCGCCTTCGGCGGGAACCCGGGGAGCGTCACGATCTCCGGACAGTCCGCGGGCAGCGGTTCCGTCTGCGCGCTCCTGGCCGCCCCGTCGGCCGCCGGCCTGTTCCACCGGGCCGTGCTGCAGAGCGGCCCGTGCACCCTGCTGGGTACGCCGGACCGCGCCGACGCCGAGGCGCAGGCCCGGGCCTTCGCCGCTCGGGCGGGGTGCTCGGCGGCCGCCGAACCGGCTGACTGTCTGCGCGCGGTCCCCGGACCGGCGCTGGTGGAGGCGGCCCGTACGCTGCCCACCCGGGGTCCGGCCTCCGGTGACGGGCTGCTGCCGGTCGCTCCCGCGCAGGCCATCGGGAGCGGTGCGTGGAACAAGGTGCCGGTGCTGATCGGGAGCACCCGTGCCGAGGCCCGCTTCTTCGTCGCCCTCACCCAGCCGCAGCTGACCGCCGAGCAGTACACGGCGCAGGTCCTGGCGGGTTACGGAGCCGCGGGGCCCGAGGTGCTCGCGCGGTATCCGGTCGCGGCCCACGGCTCGCCGTACCTGGCGCTGTCGGCCGTGATGACGGACTCGACCTTCGCGTGCCACACCCAGTGGACGGCGCAGCTGTTCGCGGCCCAGGTGCCGACGTACGTCTACGAGTTCGACGACCCGCGGTCGCCGACGCTCGCGGGTGCGCAGGTGCCGGGTCTGGACCAGTCGAACGCGCACAGTGCGGAGCTGGCCTATCTGCACGACTTCACGATGGGCGAGCGTCCGCTGACCCCGGTCCAGGTCGCGCTGGGGAACCGGATGAAGCGCTACTGGGCGGCGTTCGCCCGCTTCGGTGCGCCGGTGGTGGCCGGGCAGCCGGTGTGGCCGCCGACGGGCCCCGGAGCCGCCGGGGTGCTCACCCTCGACCCGGCCGTGACACGGACGAGCACCTCGTTCGGGGCGGACCACCAGTGCGCCTTCTGGCGGACCCAGCCGCCCCGGCCGCTGTGAGGCCCGGCACGTAGTATTGGATCATCGGAGAGGGGGCCGGATGGACCGGAACATCCGCACGGTCGAGGACGTACTGAGGCTGCTGGACGGCCTCTTCGCACCGGAGGCCGACCGGTGGACGGCCGATGGTGCGTCCTGGTGGGACGGCTTCTACGCGGACCGCGCCAAGCCGGTGCCGTTCTTCGTGCCGAAGCCGGACGAGAGCCTGGTCTCGTACCTCGACCGTGGCCTGATCGGCCCGGGACGGGCCCTGGACCTGGGCTGCGGGCCGGGCCGCAATGCCCTGCACCTCGCCTCCCTGGGCTTCGAGGTGGACGCCGTCGATCTGTCGCCGGCGGCCATCGCCTGGGGCGAGGAGCGGGCGCGGGAGTCGGGCGCCGGGGTCCGCTTCCACTGCGGGAACGCCTTCGACCTCGCCGCGACCACGCTGAGCGGCCCGTACGACCTGATCTGCGACTCGGGCTGCTTCCACCACCTGCCGCCGCACCGCCGGGTCAGCTACCTCGCCCTGCTCGAACGGTCCCTCGCCCCCGGCGGGCACCTCGCGCTGACCTGCTTCGCGGCCGGCGCGATGGGGTCCGAGATCCCGGACGAGGAGTTCTACCGGGAGGCCGGTCTCCAGGGTGGTCTGGCCTACACCCCGGAGTCCCTGCAGGCGATCTTCGGCGATCTGACCGAGGTCGAACTGCGCCGGATGCAGGACGAGCCCGCCGAGTCCCCGCTCTTCGGCGAGCCGTTCCTGTGGACGGCCCTGTTCCGCCGGCCCGCCCGGGCGTGATCCGGCGGGCGGGCCGGGCCGGGGCGTCAGTGCTCGAAGGCGCCCGCGTCACCCGGCTCCGCCTCCAGTGCCGCGCGGTCGAATCTGATCAGGGTCGTGAGGCCCACTGGTACGAGGAGCCGCTGAGCGGGATGCGCGCCGCGAACTGGGCCACGACCAGCGCCACCAGGGTCTGGCCGACCGCTGCGACCGTCCACAGCCAGATCCCGACCGGCCCGGCGGTGACCAGTACTTCGTCGTAGGTAGCGAAGATGCCGACCGCGACGGAGATGAAGGCGAACGAGATGGCGAACACCTGGAAGGAGCCGAGGGTCCGCTTCAGCTCCTGCCGGTACCCGCCGCGCTCGACGGCGCCCCCGCCGTCCCGGCCGCCCCCGCAGTCCCCCGTCTCCGGAGCCTTCGCCGAAGGGTCCGCCATCCCGGCCACCTCAACATCCCTGGGCCGCCGCATCGCGCCGGGATTCGGATCAGCGCCCCATTCTTGCCCGTTTCATCCCTTTATGCGGTGATCGACGCACCCGGCCGGGCTCGGGCGGGTGACCCGACCCGGCCCGGCCCGGCCCGCCTCAGGCCGCCGGAGCCGGGCGCGGCCGGCGGCGGATGCGGAGCACGGCGACGGACGAGGCCGTCAGGGCCACCAGTACGGCCGCGACCGTCAGGAGCCAGGCCGGGACGCCGCCCACCGTGAGCAGCTCGTCCTGGTGGATCACCCGGCGGTAGGGGGTGTCCGCGGCGGTGGCGCGCAGTTCGTGGTCGGCGTCGATGCGCTCAGGCGCCGGGAACCGCTGGTCGATCGCGGTGAGGAACACCGGCTCGGCGCCCGCCAGTTCGGAGAGCGGGCCGGTCTCGGGGTGGATGGTCCCCGCGAAGGTCACCTCGGGTGCGGAGCCGCCGATCGGGGAGGCGGGCTCCATGCGGTGGTCGGCCAGCACGTACAGGCCGAGGGACTGGGGCGTCCTCGCCATCCGGGAGAGCCGCATCGGGTAGACCAGCCGGTCGCTCTCGAAGCGGATGCGCAGCGGGTCCAGGTCGCCGCGCAGCGGCTTGCCCTGGTCGCGGGGGGCGAGCCGGACCGCCACGTACTCCCACTTCTGGTCGACGTAGGGCTTGACCTCGGTGGCGAGGCGGTCGGGGAGCTTGAAGCCGTTGCTCTCCAGCCAGTTACGCAGGGCGTCCGGGTCGGTGGCGGTGAGCCGGGCGACGTCGAAGTCGCCGAGCTGTTCACGCCCGACGACGCCGACGGGCGGCGCGCTGCCGGGCGCCGGAGCTCCCGCCATGTCCCCCGTGGCCGGGTCGAAGGGCCAGTCGCGGTCGCGCGGCCAGAAGTAGCTGCGGGTCCTGTGTTCGGGCCGGGTCAGCCGGCCCAGTTCGTCGAACATCCGGCTGTCGCCCAGCTCCACCGTGGCCCGGCCCGGCACCGGCATGATCCAGGCGGCCCGGTGGGCGTCCCCGCCGACGGAGAAGCGCATGACGATCTGCTCCGTACGGCCGTCCCAGCGCACGACGGAGGTCTCCCGGTCGACGCCGATCCGGGACTGACCGTCGGGAATCATGGCCCCGCACCCGCACGCGTAGGCGGGGTTGACCAGTGACCCCAGCTGGGTCGCGAGCAGGGCGAACAGCAGGGCCGCAATTCTTCGTTTCATCCACACGGGGTCTCAGACGACGACCCCCGGAATCCGGTTCCGACCCCCCTCGCCGAGGGCTCCGACCTGGCCTCATACTGTGCCCCATGACGGGGAGCGAGAAGCGGCAGCAGGCTCTGCTGCGCCGGTCCGCGGGGCTGCTCAGCCCGCTGGTTCCGGATTCTGTGGTGGCGGAGATCGCACGGCACGACTGGGAGGCCATCGTGTGCGGCTGCGGCCGGTCCGCGGGCCATCTCGTGGACGCCGTGCGGGATGCCGCCGAGGGGCATCCCGCCGCGTTCCACGCGCTGGAGGGGCACGTGTTCTTCGCCGAGCACCTGAAGCCGCCCGCGCCGGCGGTGTGCGCCGTGCTGATGGCCGTGTGGTCCGCCGGGCCGCCCCGGCGGGCGACGCGCGAGGCCCTGCTGTGGACCCTGCTCGCCCTGTTGTGCACCGTGGACGACGGCGGCACCCACGAGGCCGGGCTGCACGGGCAGTGCGCCGCCTTCGTCCGTACCGGCGTCGACGGCTTCCGCCGGGAGATCGCCACGGCCCCGGGCTCGGGGACGGCCGCCTACGCCGAGGGCGTCCTGGACATCCTCGGCCTGCCGGCCTGAGCCCGGAGGCCGGGCCCGGGGTCGGGCCCCGACGTCGGGCCCGGCGTCAGACCACCTCCGTCAGGCCACCGCCGTCAGGCAGCGCCGCAGCCGTGCCACGGTGACGTCCTCCAGCGACTCGGCGAAGGTCCGCGGCGCTGACGGCGGTACCGCGAGCAGGGACGGGACCACCAGGACCGCACAGCCGGCCGCCTCCGCGGAGGCGGCGCCGTCCGGCGAGTCCTCCACCGCGACGCAGGCCCGCGGTGCGAGGCCGAGGCGTTCGGCGGCCGCCCGGTAGGGGTCCGGGTGCGGCTTGGTGCGGGTGGTGTCGTCGGCCGAAAGGGTGAAGACGAAGGGGACATGGGCCAGGGAGCCCCCGACCACCGAGTCGACGACGACCCGCGGTGACGCGCTGACCAGGGCGAAGGGCACGCCCTCCGCCTCCAGTTCGGTCAGCAGCCGCTGGGCGCCGGGCCGCATGGGCGCCCCGGCCTCCACCCCGCGGAAGAAGCCCTCGGTCAGCGCCGCGGCCACCTCGTACGGGTCTCCCCCTCCCGAGACCCGTACCAGGTGGGCGGCGGTGTCCTCCACCGCCCGTCCGACGACCTCCGGCGCGTCCGCGTCGGTGAGCCGGTGGCCGAGGCCGCCCGCTATCTCCTCGGTGGTCCGCCACCACAGCACCTCGGTGTCGACGAGGGTGCCGTCCATGTCGAACAGGACCGCGGCGAGGGCGCTCACGCGGACCCGGCCACGACGAGCACGGGCCGCTCGGCCAGGCCGACGGCGGCGCGGGCGCCCGGCGCGAGAGCGCCGGCCTCCCGCGAGGGCAGGTCCGCCTTGACGCTCACCCCGTCGGGCAGGTCCAGGTGGAGCCGGGTCACGGAGCCGAAGAAGGAGGCGGAGACCACGGTGGCGGTGCCCTCGGCGTCGGCGGTGACGGTCACGTTCTCGGGGCGTACGAGGACCTGCACGTCCGGTGTCGCGGGGACCGGGCCGTCGACGGGCAGCCGGGCTCCCGCCACCTCGACCAGACCGGAGCCGGCGAGCCGGCCGGGCAGCCGGTTCATGGTGCCGACGAACTCGGCGACGAAGGGGGTGGCCGGGCGGTCGTACAGCTCGGCCGGCGCGGCGCACTGCTCCAGCTTCCCGGCGTTCAGGACGGCGACCCGGTCCGCCATCGACAGCGCCTCCTCCTGGTCGTGGGTGACGAAGACGGTGGTGATGCCGAGGGAGAGCTGGAGGCGGCGGATCTCCTCGCGCAGGTTCGCCCGTACCTTGGCGTCCAGCGCGGAGAGCGGCTCGTCGAGCAGGAGCACGCGCGGGCGCAGGGCGAGGGCGCGGGCGAGGGCGACGCGCTGCTGCTGGCCGCCGGACATCTGGTGCGGGTAGCGGTCGCCGTGGTCCGGGAGGCCCACCAGGTCGAGGAGTTCGGCGGCGCGCTCGCGGCGCTCGGCCGCGCCGACCTTGCGCACGCGCAGGCCGAAGGCCACGTTGTCGCGGGCGCTGAGGTTCGGGAAGAGGCTGTACGACTGGAAGACCATGCCGGCGTCGCGGCGGTTGGCCGGGACCCGGGTGATGTCCTGTCCGTCGACGAGGACCTCGCCGGAGTCGGGCTGTTCGAATCCGGCGACGACGCGCAGGGCCGTGGTCTTGCCGCAGCCGGACGGGCCGAGCAGGGCGAGGAGCTCACCGGGTTCGACGGTGAGGTCGAGCCCGTCGAGGGCGACGGTGGATCCGAACGCCCTGCGCAGGCCGCGGAATTCGACGCGCGCGCCCGCGGGCCGGTCGGTCTCCGCCGGCTTCCTGGCCGCGGGAAGGGTGGTGGGCGTGGTGGACATGGACTCAGGGCTCCTTGCGGGAGGTGGTGGCGGGTGCGGCCGCGGCGGTGGAGGGGGTGGTCCCGGCCCGGGAGAGGGCGATCAGCAGCAGCCAGGTGATCAGGAGGCTGAGGATGGAGACGGCCACCGACATCCGGGCCTGTGCCCCGGAGATCGAGACGATCCACACGGCGAAGGGCCGGAACCCGAGGAGGGAGGCGATGGTGAACTCCCCGAGCACCAGGGCCAGGGTGAGGAAGCTGGCGCCGGCGAGCGAGGCCCGCAGGTTCGGCAGCAGCACGCGAAGGACGACGTACGGCCAGCTGGCGCCGCAGCTGCGGGCGGCCTCGACCAGGGTCGGTACGTCGACGGCGCGCAGGCCCGCGTCGAGCGAGCGGTAGACGAAGGGGAGCGCCAGGACCGTGTACGCGAGGACCAGGACGACGGGGAAGTTCTCGTTCTGGACGGCGATGAAGGTCTGGTAGAGCGGGGTCCGCGACAGGTGGTCCGGTCCCCAGCGGAGCACGGTGGTGATGCCGGTGACGAGGGCGATCGGCGGCACCACCAGCGGCAGCATGCACATCACCTCGACGACCGGGCGCAGCCGCGGGGAGCCGATGCGTACGGCCACCAGGGCGGGCACGGCGAGCAGCAGCGACAGCGCGATCGTCGCGGCGGCGAGGCCGAGGGAGAGCAGCAGGCTCTCGGTGAAGCCGTCGGCGGAGAGCAGCTCGGTGTACGCCTCGAAGGTGATGCCCCGGCCGGGCACGTGCACGGTGAAGACGAACGAGGCGACGAGCGGGACGATGAAGTAGGCGCCGGCCAGGGCGAGGACGGCCCCGCGCCAGATCCGGGGACGGGGCCGCCGGGCCGTGGCCCGTGCCGGGGTGCCGGTGCCGGTGCCGGTGCTCCGGGCGTCCTGAGAGCCCCGGGCGACCTGGGCGTCCTGGCCGTCCTGGCGGGTCTCGGCGCCTTCGGTGTACCGGGAGGTCGGGGTCATCGCAGCCATCGGGCGCTCCGTCGCTGGAGGGGCAGGTAGATCGCCATGACCAGGCCGGCGATCAGGATCATGTCGAGGCCGAGGGCGAGCGCCACGTTCTCCTGGCCGGTGAGCACGTTCCCGGACAGCGCGTCCGCGATCTTGAGCGTGACCAGGGGGACGGAGCCGCCGACGAGGGCTGCGGCGGTGGCGTGGGCGGCGAAGGCGGTACCGAAGAGCAGGACGAACCCGCCGAGCAGGGAGGGCGCGAGCACGGGCAGGCCGACGTGGCGCCAGAACTGCCGTCCGGTGGCTCCGCTGCTCTGGGCGGCCTCGCGCCACTGGGGGCGCAGCCCGTCCAGGGCAGGGGCGATCACCAGCACCATCAGCGGGATCAGGAAGTACAGGTAGACCACGGTGAGGCCGGTGAAGGAGTACAGGTTCCAGCCGAGGGAGGTGAGGTCGGCGAGCCGGGTGACGACGCCGGAGATCCCCACGGTGGCGATGAAGGCGAACGCGAGGGGTACGCCGCCGAAGTTGGCGAGCACGCCGGAGGCGGTCAGCGCGGCGCTGCGCAGGCCCGCCGAGCGGGAGGTGACCACGGCCTGCGCGATCACCACGCCCAGGACGCCGCCGACGAGTGCGGTGAGGGCGGAGAGCTGGACGCTACCGATGAGGGAGCCCAGGTAGGGGCCCTGGAGGGACCGGGCGAGGTGCTCACCGGTCACCTGGGTGGCGCCGCTCGCCGGGTCGGTGCGGGTGACCGCGCCGTAGGCCATGGCTCCGAGCGGGATGCCGAAGCACAGGCCGGTGAAAGCGAGCAGCGGGAGGGTCGCGAGCCAGGTGCGCGGGCCGCGCCGCCGGCGGCGGGTGCCGTCGGCGGCGCGGGAGTCGGTGGTGGAGGACATCAGGAGAGGGCCTTGTCCCACTTCTCGGCGAGGGTGGCCTTGGCCTTGTCGAGCTCCTCGGAGGCGGGGAAGGCCGGGGTGCCCTGGACCTGCGGGAGCTTGGCGACGGCGGCCTGGTCGGCGGTGCCGTCCTGGGTCATGCCGGGGAGCAGCACCGGGCGGGCGTACCCCTTCAGCCAGAGGTTCTGGCCCTCGGCGCTGTAGAGGAACTCCAGCCACAGGCGGGCGGCCGCCGGGTTCGGGGCCTCCTTGTTGATGGCCTGCGAGTAGTACTGGGCGTAGACGCCGTCGGTGGGGACGGCGACCTTCCAGTCGACGCCCTTGCCCTTGAACTGGTCGGCGTACCCGGCGTTCAGGTAGTCCCAGTCGATGGAGATGGGCGTCTCGCCCTTCTCCACGGTGGCCGGGGTGGACTCGACCGGGATGAAGTTCCCGCTCTTCTTCAGCTGACCGAAGAAGTCGATGCCGGGCTGGATGTCGGCGAAGGAGCCCTTGTTGGCGAGGGAGGCCGCGTACACGCCGCCGAAGGCCGAGCCGGACTTGGTGGGGTTGCCGTTGAGGGCGACCTTGCCCTTGTACTCGGGCTTGAGGAGATCGGCGAAGGTCTGCGGGCAGGTGGGGATGCGGGCGGCGTCGCAGCCGATGGAGACGTAGCCGCCGTAGTCGTTGGTCCAGCGGCCGTCGGCGTCCTTCTGGCCGGCGGGGATCTTGTCCCAGGCGGTGACCTTGTACGGGGCGAAGAGGTTCTCCGCGGCGCCGCTGCGGGCGAAGGCGATGCCGAGGTCGAGGACGTCGGGGGCGCGCTTCTGGCCTTTGCGGGACTTGACGGCGGCGATCTCGTCGGCGCTGGAGGCGTCCGGGTTCTCGCTGTTCACCTTGATCTTGTACTTGGCCTCGAAGGCCTTGATGATCTCGCCGTAGTTCGCCCAGTCCGGCGGCAGCGCGATCACATTGAGCTCGCCCTCCTTCTGCGCGGCGGCGGCGAGGGCCTCCAAGGAACCGAAGTCGGCGACCGAGGTCGCGGCACCCGGCTGCACGCCGTTCTTGGCGCCGTCGGCGCCGCCGGACTTCTGGTCGGGTGCGGCACCACACGCGGTGAGCGTGGTGAGTACGGCGGCGCTGAGCAGTACGGCCGCACCGCGACGGGCGGAGGAACTGAGCACGGTCTCTCCCGGAGACGAGGGTGGGTTCACTTGTCTGAACAAGTTGGCTCCAGTTCGCCCGGGCCCGCTGTACGGACGGTGAACGGCGCCTGTCCCGGGGAGCACGGCTCGACGAAGAGAGAACAATGACCGGAAGAAGCCGTGACAGAACCTGTTGGAATGATCATGGGAGACCGGTGCAGAGCGATTCCGGCGCGGCACCGCCGGCACACGGCGATCAGGGGGCGAAGGGCATGAGCACGAGCGCGGGCACGGTCAGGTACCTGGAGATCGCCGAGGCACTGCGCCGGGAGATCCTCTCGGGCGAGCTCCCGGTGGGGGCGCACCTGCCCTCGGAGAGCGATCTGGCGGCGCGCTGGTCCGCATCGCGCGGAACGGTCCGCCAGGCGGTGGCCACCCTCGCCGCGGAGGGGCTGATCGGTTCCCGCCAGGGCGCGCGCCGCATCGTCCTGCGCCGGGAACGCCGGCACAGCTTCGGCGAGCTCAACAGCTTCGCCCAGTGGGCCGAGGGGCTCGGGCACCGGGCCGCCAGCCGCTTCCTGTCCCGCACCCGCAGGCCGGCGACGGCCGAGGAGGCGGACCGGCTCGCACTGGCCCCGGGCACGGAGGTCCTGTCCGTGCTGCGGCTGCGGCTGCTGGACGGGGAGCCCACCATGGTGGAGCGGACGGCCTACGCCGACTGGGTGGCGGCCGCCGTCGAGGCGATGCCGGAGGACTGCCGCTCCGTCATGGACAGCCTCGCCGAGGGCTCGGGGGTCGTCGCCCACTACGGCGAGCACCTCATCGACGCCCTTTCGGCCGGCAGTGAGGACGCCCGGCTGCTGGAAATCCGCCGCGGCAGCCCGCTGCTGCGCCAGCGGCACGTCTCTGCGACGGCCACCGGCCGCCCGATCGAGTGGTCCGACGACCGCTACCGGGCCGGAAGCGTCACGTTCAGTGTGAGCAACTCATCGGTAGCAACTCCCTTGGAGCGGCGCGTCGCAGACCAGTGACCCGTCGGACGCCGGCGCGCGCGGGCCCTGCGATCGCGGCGGCCCCCGCGGTCTCGGCGATCACCCCCGGCAGCCGGTCGGCGACCCGCCCGAAACCGAACCCGAGGGCCGAGGCCCGGCCGTTGTCCACGGCGGAGGACCGGTGCGCACCGAACAGGACCCCGACCGGAGCGATTTCGTCACCTCAGCGGGCCGGGGGTCGTTAGGGCCTGGGGGTTGACTCGGGGGCGAAGGGATGACGGTATGCGGCAGTTTCCTCTGGAGATGCACCACATGGCACCGGGGCGTGTGGTGGAGTGGCGGCTCACGTCCGCGGCGGCGGAGGCCGCCGGCACGGGTGATCCGGCGGGCAGGAAGGCGTCCTTCAACCAGGACAAGCACTTCACCGTCGCCGAGGAGAGCAGGGCCGCCGACGACCCCGTCGCGTCCTGGGTGGCGGTGACCTTCGAGGTGGCCGGGCCCCTGGACGAGCAGGCCCTGGCACAGTCCCTGCTCTCCTTCGTGCAGCGGCACGAGGTCCTGCGGTGTGCGTTCCGCCGTCTCGCCGGCGAGGTGGCGTGCGAGCCGTTCGACCCTGCCGGACTGGCTCTCGAAGCCCGGCAGGTGGGTGAGTTCGGGACCTCCGAGGGGCTGGGCGAGTTCCTCGTCGAGCGCTTCAAGCGGAGCATCGACACCCTCTCCTGGCCGCTGTTCATCATGGGTGCGGTGGTGCGCGAGGACTCCTCGACGGTCTACCTCGCCTTCGACCACATCGTCTGCGACGGCATGTCGATGCCGATCGTGGCCCGCGAGGTGTCGACCGGCTACGAGGCCCTGCGCCGCGGCGAGGACGTCGAACTGCCGCCCGCGCCCAGCTACCTCGACTTCGCCGAGGAGCAGCGCCGCCGCTACCTGTCCATCGACGCCCGCGACGAACGGCTGGACTACTGGAAGGCGTTCATGGGGCCGGCGGGTGAGTTCTTCCCCCGCTTCCCCCTCGACCTGGGTGTCGAGCCGGGCCGGATGTACCCGATCGTCAACGAGGCCTCCACCCTCCTGGACGCCGCCGAGGCCGAGGTGTTCGAGAAGACGTGTCTGGCGGTCGACGGCAAGCCGTTCATGGGGGTGCTCGCCTCGGTCGCCGTCTGCCTGCGCGAGGCCGGCGGCCCGGGCGTCTACCGCGGCCTCATGCCGGTCAGCGAGCGCGGCCGGGACACCTGGGCGCATTCGGTGGGGTGGTTCGTCAACACCCTGCCCATCGAGTTCGACGCCTCGCCCGGACGGGACTTCGCCCAGGTCATGGCCTCGGTCCGGGCGGGTTTCGGCGAGATGATGAGCCATCTCGACGTGCCGTTCGTCCGGGCGTGGGAGTTGCTGGCGCCCGAGGAGTTCGCCGCCCGCTCCTGGCCGCACCCGGTGAACTTCTTCTCGTACATCGACATGCGCAAGTGCCCCGGCGCCGAGCGCCACGACGAGTGGCGGCCCACCACCCATGTGTGGTCGGCACGCGCCAACGGGGCCTGTTCGTGGTTCCAGCGGGACGCGGACGGGATGCACATGAACTCCCTCTACGTCGACACCCCGGCGGCCCGCCGGACCATGGGCGACTTCCAGGAGGCGCTGCGCCTCACGGTGCAGGAGATCGCCCGGTCCGGCGGCTTCCGCCGCCCCATCGCGCTGACGGCGCCGCGCCGACCCCTCCACACCCCGCTGGATGTGGCCGCCTTCGCACGGCGCGGCTGAGCCGCCGCAGGCCGGCCGTCGGCGTCGACGACGGCCACGGCCACGGCCACGGCCACGGCTGCGTCGATGATCCGGCGCGGAGTCAGAGCCGGGCCGCGCGGCCCAGCAGGAGGGTGCGTTCCTGTGCGTTGTGCGTGAGCGCGGCCGCCCGCTCGAACTCCGCCCGGGCCTCCTGCGTCCGGCCCAGCCGTGCCAGCAGGTCTCCCCGTACGCTCGGCAGCAAGTGGTAGGCGCTCAGGGCCGGTTCGGCCGCCAGGGCGTCGACCAGCGGCAGGGCCGCCGCCGGTCCCTCGGCCATGGAGACGGCGACGGCCCGGTTGAGCTCCACCACCGGGGACGGGACCAGCTGGACGAGGCGTCCGTAGAGCGCGGCGATCCTCGGCCAGTCCGTGTCCTCGTAGCGGACCGCCGCCGCGTGGCAGCCCGCGATGGCGGCCTGCACGGAGTACGGGCCGTTGCCCGCGTGGCCGAGCGCCCGGGCGCCCCGGTGGATGAGCATGCGGTTCCACCGGGCCCGGTTCTGGTCGGCGAGCAGCACCGGTTCCCCGTCGGGGCCGGTGCGGGTGGCGATCCGGGAGGCCTGGAACTCCAGCAGTGCGGCCAGACCGTGCACCTCCGGCTCCTTGGGCATCAGGGCGGCCAGTACGCGGGCCAGGCGCAGGGCGTCCTCGCACAGGGCGGGGCGGACGAGGTCGTCCCCCGCGGTGGCCGAGTACCCCTCGTTGAAGACCAGGTAGATGACCTCCAGGACCGAGGACAGCCGTGCCTCGCGATCGGCGCCGTACGGGACCTCGAAGGGCACTCCGGCCTTGGCCAGGGCCCGCTTCGCCCGGACGATGCGCTGGGCGACGGTGGCCTCGGAGGTGAGGAAGGCGCGGGCGATCTCCTGGGTGGTCAGCCCTCCCATCAGGCGCAGGGTGAGCGCGATCCGGGCCTCGGTGGCGAGGACGGGGTGGCAGGAGGTGAAGATCAGGCGCAGCAGGTCGTCGTCGATGTCCCCGGGGTCGGCCGGTTCGGCGGGCGGCGGTACGTCCTCCAGGCTCCGGCCGACCTCCGCGAGCTTGCGCGCGTACGTCTCCTTGCGGCGGACGAGGTCGATCGCGCGGTGTTTGGCGGTGGTCATGAGCCAGGCACCCGGCCGGTCCGGGATGCCCGCCTGCGGCCACTGCTCCAGCGCCGCGACGAGGGCGTCCTGTGCGATCTCCTCGGCGATGCCGACGTCCCGCACGATCCGGGCGACACCCGCGATGATGCGCGCGGACTCGATCCTGAACACCGCTTCGACCGCCTGGGCCGCACTCACTGCCGTCACGGCCACCCATCAGAGCAGCCGTGACGAGGCAGGGCAAACGCGGCGCGGCGGCGCGGGGATCACATCCCGGCGCGGGAGCGCGGGGTCACATCTCCTGGATCTCCCGGACCTCGGCGCTGACCTTCCATTCCACCGGGTGGATCTCCAGGAAGCGCCGGGTCCACTCGATGGCCTCGGCCTTGTCCTTGCACTGGCTGAGGGAGTAGCCGCCGACGACCTCCTTGGTCTCGGTGAAGGGGCCGTCGGTGTAGCTGATCTTCCCGCCGGACCAGCTGAGGCGGGTCGCCTCGGAGGTGGGGAGCAGCCCGGCGGTGTCGAGCATGACGCCGGCCTTGGTGATCTCCTCCAGGAGGGCGCCCATGCGCTGCTCGAACTCGGGCGGGAAGGCGGTGTCGGTGGGCAGGTCCTGCTCGTTGATGCGGATCATCGTCAGGAAGCGCGGCATGGTGACTCCTCGGTCGGGAGGGCGGGGCCGTTCCCCGCCTCTCACCCCTGCGTCGAACGGGAGACACCCGGATCGACAGCTCCGGGAAGATTCTTCGAGGATTTTTCCGGGGCGGCCACCGCGTCCCCCCATCCGGCCCCGTCCGACCCCGTCCGGCCCTCTGGACAGCGGCCCCGTTCGGCGGTGTGCTGGAGCGGGCGGGGCGGGGCACAGCACTGCACGGCACGGAACGGGGGGCGGGTCCGTTGGCACCTGAACACGAGATCGACGCGGCCGGCGGGCAGCGGCCGGCAGGGCCCGACGAGGACGGGCCGGGCGGCGCCGAGCGGGGCGACGGCCGTTCGTACATGGGCCTGGCCGGGGACGCCTTCGCCGACTTCGACCGGGTGGTGTGCGGGCAGTGCGACTACGCGTACCCCGTGCTCGACGTCCAGGACCCCACCCCCTTGCCCGAACGCTGCCCGAACGACGACTCCGCGCTCACCTACCGGTCGGCGGGGTGGCAGCCCGGTGCTGAATGACTTCTGGAAGGGCCTGGGCGGGAAGCTCTCCGAGCGCTGGCTCGCCGCGCTGTTCTCGCCGGCCTGTCTGTTCTGGCTGGCCGGGGCCGCCGCCTGGCTGCGCGGCGTGGGGTGGCCCACGGTGCAGCGCCTCGGCTGGGCCGGTGCGGCCGAGCAGTGGACGGCCGGGCTGACCGGGCTGCCCGTCCTCGTGCAAGGGGCCGCGGTGGTGGGGCTGCTCCTGCTGCTCACCCTGTCCGGGCTGCTCCTGCAGTTCTTCTCCCAGCCGCTCGTCCGCGGCCTGGAGGGGTACTGGGTGCTCCTCCCGGGACCGCGCCGCCGGCTGCGCGAACGGCTCGGCCGGCACGCCGACGCCGACATCGCTGCGCTGCGTCCGCTGGCCGCGCGTCCCGCCGACTCGCTCGACGCCGATGCGCTCGCGGAGCGCGGCCGCCTCGCGCGGCGCGTGCGGTCGGTGCCGTTCGACCCCCGGCGCAGGATGCCGACCCGGTTCGGCAACGTACTGCGGGCCTCCGAGGACCGGGTGCGCGCCCACTACGGACTGGACCCGGTCGTCTGCTGGCCCCGGCTGTGGCTGCTCCTGCCGGACGCGGCCCGGACCGAGGTCCTGGCCTCGCGCCGCTCGGTGCACCTCACCGCGCACCTGTGGGCCTGCGCCGTGCTGTGCTGCGTGTGGTCGGTGTGGACCCTCTGGGCGGTCCCGCTGTCCCTGGCCGTCGCCGCCACGGCGTACCGCGGCTTCCTGCTGTCCGCCGCACGGCTGCACGCGGACGTCGTCGAATCCTGCTTCGACCTGTACCGCCAGCAGTTGTACGGATCGCTGCGCCATCCCCTCCCGGAGAACCCGCTCGCGGAGTACCGGGCGGGGCGGCGGCTCACCACGTACCTCTCCGCCGGTTCCCGCCGGCCCGAACCCCTCTTCACCGATCCGTCCTCGTCCGGTGCCCCCTCCGGAGGTCCCCCACCGTGCTGAGCGAGCTCTTCGACCATGCCGTCGGCCTGCCGGACGACACCGATCCCGACACGTACGGCGCGGCCTGGGAAGCGGTGATGACACATCCCGGCTTTCCGGCGCTGTCGGTGCCGGCGCGCTGGTCCACGCTGATCTCCGTCGGCACGAACCGGCTGCACCGGCACCTGGAGGACGGCCGCATCGAGGACCTGGCGGGGGCACTGACCTGCCTGGAGAGCGCCCTCCGGCTGCCCTCCGTCCCGGCCGGGAAACGGGCCATGGCGTCCTTCAACCTCTTCCGGGCGCAGGAATGCCGGTACGCCCTGTCCCGCGAGACCGAGGACCTGCTCACGGCGGTGCGGACCTTGTGGTCCCTCGTGGACCAGGACCTGCCCGGCACCTCCGCACGGGCCGTCTGCCTCGAGATGTGCGGACTCATCGACCAGCACACCGGCGAGGGGACCGGCCCGCTGCTCGACCTGCGCCGGGCCGGACTGGAACGGCTGCTGACGGACCCGGCCGACCCCGACCTGCCCCGGTACCAGCTCGCCCTGGCCCTGCAGTTCGCCACCACCTACGACGGGAGTCCCGCGGACCACCGGGCCCTCGTGGCGCGTGCGGTACGGCTGGCCGCGGACGCGGAGGGCCGGCTGCCCGAGGGGCAGGAGCGTCGCACCGCGACCGGGCTGCTGGCACGGTTGCGGGACCTGCTGGACTGGATCGAGGAGAACGCCCCCGCGGAGCGGCCGCCGGAGGACCCGCGGCGGATGAGCGTCTTCGAGTTCTCCGACAGCCTGCGGGCCGTCCCCGACCACGACGAGCGCCTGAGCCGGATCCGCGAGGCGCTCGCCACGAACTCGTACGAGGCTTCGCGGACCGCGTGGGTGCTCCTGAACATGATGCTGGCCGAGGAGGTCCTCGCGCCGCGCACCAACGGAAAGATCGACACGGAGGAGGCCATCACGGCGCTGCGGGCGATCCTGGACCTGCCCGAGAGCGCCGAACTCGGTGTCACCCTGGGGCTCCGGGTCAATCTGGGCCACGCCTACGACCGCCGCCGGGACGGCGACCCCGGGGCCAATGCGGCCGAGGCCCTGGCCATCTTCGAACAGTGCGCGGCCGAGGTGACGGCGGATCATCCCCACTACCCGTCCGTCGTCTCCGCCCTCGCCCGGGCCCTGCTCGACGCGGCCACGACGAGCGGCCGCTTCGAGAGCGTCGAGCGGGCGATCGCCCTGTGCCGCGACGCCCTCGGGTCCCTTCCGGCGGACGCCGAGCCCGCCGTCCGGGCCGGCCTGCTCAACACGGTCGTCAGGCTGCTGCCCCTGCGGACCGCGGGAGATCCGGAGCAGAACTCCGAGGAGGCCATCCGTACGGCCCACGAGGCCCTCGACCTCCTCGACCCCGTCACCGATGCCGTGCAGCGCGGGGACATCCACCACAACCTCGGCCGGCTGTACCGGGACCGGCTCGCCGAGGGCCGGGAGGCGAACCTGTGGCGTGCCATCGAGCACTACCGCGCCTCGCTCACGGCCCAGCCCAAGCACGAGATGCCGATGGACTGGGCGATGTCCCAGATCTCGCTCGGCGTCGCCTACAGCATGATGCGGGGCCGCGACGTCGAGGCCACGCAGCGACTGGCCATCCAGGCGTTCATGGCGGCGCAGTCCGTCTTCACGCTCGAGGAGCACCCGTGGGACTGGGCCAACGCCGAATTCAACCTCGGGGTCGCCCTCGGGGACCCCGAGGTGCGTGCCGAGCCGGATCTCGAGCGCGCGATCGCCCATCTGACTTCCTGCCTCCAGGTGTTCACGCAGGAGTCGACGCCGAGGCAGTGGGCGCTGACGCAGTCGTTCCTCGGGGTGATGCGCTGGCAGACCGGGGAGCCGGAGCAACTGCGCGCCGCGGCGGTGCACTTCCGGGCGGCCCTGCGGGTGCTGACGCTCGAGAACAGCCCCCGGGACTGGGCAAGCATCCAGGTGAACCTGGCCCAGCTGGAGCCCACGGAGGACCGCGCCGTCCACGAGGACACGATCAGGACCCTCGCCGAACGCGGCCGGAGCGGCGACGCGTTCAAGGCCGCCATGGTCTACCTGCGGTTCCTCGCGGAGCGGAGGGACTGGGGGGCCGCGGCGGACGCGGGAGCGTGGGCCGCGGAGCTGCACGAGGGCCTCTACCAGGACGCCCTGCTCAGGCAGAGCCGGCACATGGAGCAGCGGGCCGCGGCCGGCGACATGCTGGGGATCGTCACCATGATGGTCAGGGCGGGCCGCACCCAGGACGCCGTCCTCCTCCTGGAACGGACCCTGGCCCGGGAGCTCGGCGAGACCCTGCAGCAGGACCAGGACGTGCTGCGCAGCGCCCGCGACGGCGACCCCGAGGCCTTCGACGCCTACCGGGCGGCCTGCGACCGGCTGACGGCGCTCGGCGGCGCCGAACGGTCGTTGCCCGCCGCCGGTTTCGGCACGGCCGACGTCGAACGGCTCCAGTTGTCACTGGTGCGGGCGATCGCCAAGGCGCGCGGGGAACGCGACGACGCCCTCGCCCGCCTCACCGCGGCGGCCGAGGCACTGCGCCCGCCGGGTCTCGGCGAACTGTCCGCCGCAGTGCCCCCGCACCGCCCCCTGGTCTACGTGTACGGGTCCGCGGAGGTCGTACGTCTGCTGCTCGTCCGGCGCGACGGGGAGGGCGGCCTCGACATCGACAGCCGGATCGTGGACCGGCAGGACGTCCCGGCCGGCGGGGATCCGGGCCCGCTGCCCCGCAGCGGGCTCACCGCCACCCTCGCGGGCTGGCTGCGCGACACGGGCGCGGAGGAGGTGACCCTGGTCCCGTGCGGTCCGCTGGCGGGTCTGCCGCTGCATTCCTTCGTCCACGACGGCCGCTGCCTGCTGGACGAGTTCGCGGTGTCCTACGCCCCCTCGGCGGCCGTGCTCGCCCGCAGACCGGCGGCCCGGCCCGGGCCCCCGGTGCTGGCGGCCGTCGGCGACCCGACGAACGATCTGCCCTATGCGTCGGCCGAGGCCGCGGCCGTCGGCGTGCTGCTCCCCTGGTCCCGGCACACGGTGCGGCACGGCGCGGCGGCCCTCGCCCCGGTGTTCCTGAAGGAGGATGTCCCCGGGGCCACCCACGTCCACCTGGCGTGTCACGGCTCCTTCGAGCAGGAGAGCCCGCTGGAGTCGGCCTTCCTGCTGACCGGCGGCACCCGGATGACGCTCCGCAGCATCATGGCCGGCCGTGCCTTCCGGGGCGTGCGGCTGGTGTTCGCGTCGGCCTGCCGCACGGCGTCCACCGACGCGTTCCTGCCGGACGAGGCCATCGGGCTGGCCTCGGGGCTGCTCCAGGCCGGTGCGCGCGAGGTGATCGCCGCACTGTGGAACGTGAACGACCTGGCGACCATGCTCATCGCGACCCGGTTCTACCGCGAACTGGACTCCGGTGCCTCCGACGGCGCGGCCGACGGCACGTCCGACGGCGCCGCCGTGGGCGCATCCGTGGGCGCCGGGCGGGCCCTGCGCACGGCCCAGCTGTGGCTGCGGGACTCCACGGCCGAGCAGCTGTCCCGGTGGTGCGCCGAACTGCTCGCCGCCGTACCGGACGAACCGACCCGCGCCCGCCTGCGCGAGGCCGTGGCCTTCCTGGACAGCCGGCCGCCGCGAATCCCCTGCTACGCGGAGACCCGTTTCTGGGCCGCATTCGTCCACCTGGGCGGGTCGGAGTCCGCCCGAATGCGGCCACCCCCGGCTACTCGCGAGTAGGATCGCGAGCCCAGGCATCTCCGAGAGGACCCCGATGGCGCGCGTCTCCTCCCCCGTCCTGCTCGCCGGCCTGCTGGCCGGAGCTGCCGTCGCCCACGCGGCGGCGCCCGGGCGGTTCGACGCGACGGTGCCCCGTTCGCTGCCGGGCAGCCCGCGCGGGTGGACGTACGCCAGTGGGGTGGCCGAGCTCGCCCTCGCCGCCGGCGTCGCCCATCCGCGCACCCGCAGGGTGGCCGCGCTGGCCACGGCGGCCTTCTTCGTCGGCGTGTTCCCGGCCAACGTGAAGATGGCTGTCGACGCGCGCCACCGCTCCCCCGCCGTGCGGGCCGTGGCGCTCGCCCGGCTGCCGCTCCAGGTACCGCTCGTGATCTGGGCCCACCGGGTGAGCCGGGGCGCCGAAGGCTGAGCCGCCGGCCTCCGGGTCCCGTCCCTTCCCCGCCCCGCCCCGCCCCGCCCCTTCCCCGCCCTTGCCGCACCGCCTGCCGTCAGCGGCTGTCGCCCGTCCAGTCCCAGTGGCCGGGGTCCCCCGAGCGGCGGCGGTAGTGGGCGCGGCCGCCCGCTCCGTAGCGTCCTATCTCCGTGGGGAGCCCGGCCTCTTCGGCGAGCCGGTGCGCACTCCAGCCGGTGATGTCCAGGAGGAGGCCGTCGAGCGGCCCGCCGACCAGCTCGCCGTAGCTGCGGCCGGGGCGCGGCCCGGGGTCGGGGTCCTCGTGGTCGGCGCCGTAGACCCGGCGCCGGAGCATCCTGTCGTCCATACCGATCAGCTTCACAGCAGCCACTGACAACGGCCCCGGCGGCCGCGGGCCGGTGCGGCGGCGATGATGGGGGCCGCCCTCCCGCTCCGGGGAGGCGCACGAGCGAGGAGCGACACGCATGGCACGTCGGGTGCACCAGCCACTGGAGGACCAGGAGTTCGACTTCATCCTCTCGATGACGACCGGGCCCGTACTCGCGTACTTCTGCGGCACCTGGCCCAAGGCCGTCGAGGCCTGCCGCGCGATGGACGCCGTCGTCGCCGAACTGGCCGAGGAGTACGGGACGCGCTTCACCCCCGTCCGCACCGACATCACCCGCTGCCCGGGGCCGACCAGGCGGTACGGGGTGACGGGCGCGCCGACGGCCGTACTCATCAAGGACGGCGGGGCGGTCGCGAGCCAGGCCGGGCCGATGACGCTCCAGGAGTTCCGTACGTTCCTGGACGCCCACCTCTGATCCGCGGTGCGCAGCAGAGCGACGACCCGGCGCCCGAGGGCGCGGGCGTCCTCCACCAGAGCGGCGAACGTGTCGAAGACGGCGCGCCGCCCCGGAGCGTCCGCGTCCGGGACGGCGCCGCGCGCCGGTTGCGCGATCCGGGACCAGTGGCCGGCCGAGGCGCGCAGCAGCACGGCCGCCTCCGGTCGCCCCGCGGGGTAGGGGAGGTCGGCTGTCGGCCC
Organism: Streptomyces sp. Sge12; assembly: GCF_002080455.1. Taxonomy (NCBI): domain Bacteria; kingdom Bacillati; phylum Actinomycetota; class Actinomycetes; order Kitasatosporales; family Streptomycetaceae; genus Streptomyces; species Streptomyces sp. Sge12. Next base: position 7,278,947 of record NZ_CP020555.1, on the reverse strand, counting down.
CCCGGCTACGCCGGTCCGATGACCGAGCAGTCACCCCGACCGAAGCACACCTGACCGCTCCACGAGGCCTTCGGCAGCGGACGCCGCCGGGAGAACTCCCTCGTGCGGCACGCGCTCGGCCATGTGCACCGGGAGGAAGTCGTCGCGGGCCTCGTGGGCGGTGGGCGGAATCGGCTTCATGTACGTCGCCTTCGAGTACGCACCGGATCACCGAGCGGGCGTTCGGCGCCACCTGGTCCCGTACTGCAAGATCCGCCACCGGCGGCACCCGCCCGCTCCACACCGACTTCCTGTACAGTTGTCCAGGAAGTCGGCCGCCCGGCATGCCGACCACCGACCTGAGAAGTGGAGACGGCCATGCACACGGTCGCCCAGATCCTGATCGGCCTCGTGGCCGCGCTGCACGTGTACTTCATGGTTCTGGAGATGTTCCTGTGGCAGCGGCCCCCCGGCCGCGCGCTCTCCGGCTTCGACGCGGACACCGCCCGCCTCACCGCCCCGCTGGCCGCCAACCAGGGCCTCTACAACGGCTTCCTCGCCGCCGGTCTGATCTGGTCGCTCGTCATCGACTCGCTCGCCACGCAGATCTTCTTCCTCGTCTGCGTGATCGTCGCCGGGGTGTACGGGGCCGCGACCGCCAACCGCCGGATCCTCGTCGCCCAGGCACTGCCCGGCGCCCTCGCCCTCGGCGCGGCGCTGCTGGCCGCGTGAGCCCGCAGGACCCTCAGGACCCGCGCCCGGAGAGCCCGCGTCCGGAGGACCCCCGTACGGCCCGGACCAAGGGGCGGCTGCGCGAGAGCCTGCTCGCCGAGTGCGCCGACCGGCCGCTCGCCGAGGTCAGCGTCTCGGCGGTGGTCCGCCGGGCCGGCGTCGGCCGCGCCACCTTCTACCTGCACTACGAGGACCTGCCCGCGCTCGCCGTGGACGCCTGCGCGGGCGTGGTCCACGCGGCGGTCGACGCCCTGCACGCCTGGCAGACCGGCCCGTCGCCGCGCCCGCCGGCCCGGCCCCCCGCGGCGCTGGCCGCGTTCCTGGTGGAGGCGGCCGAGCAGGCGCCGCTCTACCGGACCCTGCTCCTGCCCGGCGGCGGCGGTCCGCTCGGCGACCGCCTCCACCGGGAGCTGCGCGCCCGGGCCCGCGCCGAGCGCGCGGCGGTGGGCGCGCCGCACCCGGAGCTCGTGGCGTCGGCGGTCGCGGCCGCGTTCACCGGGGTCCTCGCGGACTGGCTGCACGGGGAGGTCCCGGCGGATCCGCAGGCCTTGGCGGACCACTTGTGGCGGCTGCTCATGTCCCTCCACTCGGCCGTCGGACCCGGCCGGGCGCAGCAGGGCCCGGCCGGAACACACGAAACCCCGCCGGGCGGACCGGCGGGGCAGCGCGTCACGGGCTCGGCCCGCGAAGTGGACTAGGGGGCGGGAACCACCCGCTCAGCCTGCGGACCCTTGGGTCCCTGGGAGACGGAGTACTCGACGCGGGCGTTCTCCTCCAGCGACTTGAACCCGGTGGCCTCGATCGCGGAGAAGTGCACGAACACGTCGGGGCCGCCGTCGTCCTGCTGGATGAAGCCGAACCCCTTCTCCGAGTTGAACCACTTCACGGTGCCTGTTGCCATCTGGCTGATCCTTCACAACGTTCCACTGCGGGCCGCACACGCGGCCGTCTCGATCCTGCCCAAGGGTCTCGCGGAGCACACGCCGAACGCGGCCAACCGGGGGCGCGGCGCGCATTCGAACTTCTGGCCGCCTTGTCCGCGGAAAGAGGGAGCGGCGCCGCGGAACGGCCGTGGAGCGGGGCCGTCGGGGAGCAGCCGAGGGAGCTCCCCCGCACGCTCACGCGCCGCTGTCGGCAGCGGGCAGCGAGGCGGCGCGGGGCCGACCGGCTGCCGCGACGGCGCGCCGGGGGCCGCCGGCGCGGCAGCCCAGGCAGTCCGCATGCCCGGTACGGGCCCCCGCGTCCCGCTTGCGCCAGTCCCAGTCGGCCTCCGGCCGGGGTCCGCTCGGCTTGCCCCACCCGGCGAGGTGGAGCACCCAGGTGACGATCCCGGCCGCGGCGACGACGCCGAGGCCGATCCAGATCCCGGGGGCCCAGGCCGCACACACGGCGGCGCCCGCCCCCGCGAAACCCAGCAGGGCCAGGGTGGTACCGGTCCAGCCGGCCACCGTGTGGCCGAGGTCTACGTGGCCGTGCGCGCTCATGGTTCTCCCTGGTCGGACCTACGGCAGTAGGCTCGGAGGCGGGACGCTTATTTCGCAAGGTAAGCATCTCACTGACTAAGTAACTTAGATCCTAAGGAGTATCTGGGTGCAGGGCAAGACCCGCCCCCCGGCCACGGCCGGTGAGGCCATTTCCCGCATGGACGAGTACGTCGCCCTGGGCATCGTCGGCCAGCAGGAGGTGGCGCAACTGCTCGGGCTCAACGTCACCGACCTGACCTGCCTGGGCCACATCCTGGGCGCCGGGGAGACCCCGCTCGCCGCCGGCGACCTCGCCGGCCTGCTGGACCTCACCACCGGAGCCGTCACCGGCGTCCTCAACCGCCTCGAACGCGCCGGGTACGCGCGCCGCGTCCCCGACCCCGCCGACCGGCGCCGGGTCCGGGTGGTGGCCGACCCCGCGGCCGCCGCACGGGTGATCGCCGTGTACCAGCCCATGTACGACCGGCTGGCCACCCTCTTCGCCGACTACACCCCCGACGAGATCGCCGTGATCGCCGACTGGTTCGGCCGCGCGGCGGTCGAGATCCGCGCCCACTGCGCGCTGGTGCGGTCCGGGGAACTGACCGCCGGGGAGGGTTAGCCCCCGCTGGTACCATGGGCGGTTGACCATCTTCTTTGTTTCTGCTTCGAAAGGTTCTGCATGAGGAACCCGTCAGCTCATGGGCGCTTCGGTGTGAAGGGCGGTGCCAAGGGCGGTACGCGTACCCCCGCCAAGGCCACCCGGACCCTCGGCCCGCAGGGTGAGTTCACGATGCACGCGCCGAAGGAGCCGGCGCTGGCGCCGGTGGCGTCCTTCGCCGAGCTCGACCTGCCCCTTGAGCTGGCGCAGACCATGGCCTCGCTGGGCGTGACGGAGCCGTTCCCGATCCAGGCGGCGACGCTGCCGAACGCGCTGGCCGGCCGGGACGTCCTCGGCCGCGGGCGGACCGGCTCCGGCAAGACCCTCGCCTTCGGGCTGGCACTGCTGGCCCGCACGGCAGGGCAGCAGGCGGACCCGAAGCGCCCGCTGGCACTGGTCCTCGTACCGACGCGCGAGCTGGCACAGCAGGTGACCGAGGCCCTGGAGCCGTACGCCGCGGCTCTGAAGCTGCGGATGGCCACCGTGGTGGGCGGGCTGTCCATCGGCCGCCAGGTGAGCTCCCTGCGCACCGGCGCCGAGGTCGTGGTGGCCACCCCCGGGCGGCTCAGCGACCTGGTCGGACGCCGGGACGTGCACCTGGAGCGGGTGCGGATCACCGTGCTCGACGAGGCCGACCAGATGTGCGACATGGGCTTCATGCCGCAGGTCACCGAGCTCCTGGACCAGGTGCACCACGCGGGCCAGCGGATGCTGTTCTCGGCGACCCTGGACCGCAACGTGGACCAGCTCGTGCGCAAGTACCTGAAGGACCCGGTCTCGCACTCCGTCGACCCGCAGGCGGGCGCGGTGGCCACGATGGACCACCACGTGCTGCACATCCACGCGGCCGACAAGATCTCGGCGGCGACCGAGATCGCGGCCCGGGACAACCGGGTGCTGATGTTCCTCGACACCAAGCACGGGGTCGACCAGTTCGTGAAGCACCTGCGGGCGATGGGCGTACGGGCGGAGGGGCTGCACAGCGGAAAGTCGCAGCCGCAGCGCACCCGGACCCTGGCCCAGTTCAAGAGCGGGGCGGTGACCGTCCTGGTCGCGACGAACGTCGCGGCGCGCGGCATCCACATCGACGACCTCGACCTCGTGGTCAACGTCGACCCGCCCGCCGACCACAAGGACTACCTGCACCGCGGCGGCCGTACCGCACGGGCCGGGGAGTCCGGCCGGGTCGTCACCCTCGTCACCCCGAACCAGCGCCGGGACATGGTCCGCCTGCTCTCCGACGCCCGGATCCGGCCGACGATCACCCAGGTGCGGTCCGGCGAGGCGGCGCTCAGCCGTATCACCGGCGCGAAGGCGCCCTCCGGGGTGCCGCTGGCGGGCTCCGCGCCGACCGACGCCAAGGGCAAGCCCTCGGGATCGGACCTCGCGTTCCGCGGCATGGGCACCCGCCCGGGCCGGGGCAAGGAGTCCCGCAAGACGATCGAGGCCCGCCAGCAGGCCGAGGCCCGCCGCGCAGCCCGGGTCCGCCGGGGCGTCTAGACCGCCTAGGCGGTGTCCGGGTCGTCCTCGTGGTCGGCGGCCCGGTAGTGGTAGGCGTCCACCCACCCCCACCACTCGTCCTCGTCGTCCTCGTCGTCCTCGTACGCGTCGTCGTCCTCGTCCTCGTCGGGGACGAACCGGTCGAGGCCGCGCCACCGGCCGTGGTCGTCGGCGCTCGTCCGGACGTGCTGCCGCTGCTGTTCGTCCAGCGCCTCCATGGCCGGATGCGTCGTGGCGCGGAGCCGGTCCCGGAACGCGTCCCCGCACTCCGTGCGTGCCCGGACCGCCCGGCCGGCGGCCGGGCGGAACGCCAGTGCCGCCAGGCCGGCCGCGGCCACGACGGCGGCGGCCCATTCCCGGAGGCCGTGCGGGGGTGCGATCACCAGCATCTCGGCCACCAGAAGCCAGAAGAACCCCAGCAGAACGAAACCCAGACAGCTGCAACAGGCCCACGGCTGGCGTCCGTCCCAGGCCGGCATGCGCGGTATCCCCGGCAGCAGGGCGTCCCGTTCCTCGCGGTACGCGAGGCACCGGCTCTGGTACTCCTCGTCGCGCCGGTCGATCCACCCGATCGACACCGGCTCCGGATCGTGTCGGCGCAAGGCCTCCAACAGGGCGGCGGGGATGGCTTCGACGGGGGCCCGACCGGGGTCACGACCGGCCTCGGTCAGCAGCGCGACGCCTTCCCCGTCGATGTCGAGGTACCCGTCGAGCATCAGCTCGGCGGCCGCGGCCGGGGTCTCCTCGTACTCCAACGCGGCTGCGTGGTACGGCTCCAGGTCCAGCCCGGCGACCAGCGCGAGGATCCTGCGCCGCAGCCGCGCCCGCCACCACCACCGGAGGCCGAGGCTCCCGTAGACGACGACGGCCACGACGACCACGGACACGGCAAGGACGAGTTGGAGCACGCCCCGAGGCTATGTCCCCGAACACCCGTGCCGACACGCAATTTCCGTCACACCACCCCCGCCCACCGGGCCCCCGGCGCGGCACGCCCGCGGGTTGGGGTCGGGGATGCCGAGAGAAGTCGGTGCGGCGGACCGGCTGGCCTCCATCGGCGTGCCCACCCTGGTTCTCGACGGAGAACTCGACAGCAGTGACATTTCGTCAAACGCTCAGGCCATCGCCCGAGCCGTTCCCGGTACCGGGCACCAACGGTTCGCCTCGGCGGCCCACATGGTCAACCTCGAGAGCACGGCACCCTTCAACCTCGCGGTCGAATCCTTCCTCGCGTCCACGGCTGACCTCAACTGAGCAAGATCCGAAAGAGATGGCCCAGGCGGCGTCGAAACCCGCGCCGGCGCGCCAGACGGCGTGTTCCAGGGCGCCCGGCTCGTGGCCGAGGAGTGCGGCCGCCTCCTCGTACGCGGCGCGCAGTTGACCGTAGCCGAGCTGCGGGACACCGGCGTCCGCGGCGAAAGCACGGAGGTGCACGTCCACGGCGACCTGGGACCGGCCGACCAGGTTCCCCATGTAGTCCACGCTCTTCGGCCCCACGCCCTTCACCGCGCGCAGGGCGGTCCGCCCGGCCGGGCGGGCGATCCAGGCGTGGAGGTCCTCCCGCGTGTCGACCCCCTCCGCGACCAGCAGGTCGGTGATGTCGTGGGCCTTGGCGACCTTGCCCGGGCTGCGGAAGTCCATTGCGACGGCGAGGTCGTGGGTGGCGAGTCGGTCCCGGAAGCCGCGGACCGTCACGGCATCGGGCCATTCCTCCTGGAGCCGCAGCAGGCGCGGCCGGAGGGTCGACACGTACCGGGTGCGTGCCTGGAAGCTCGCGTCGCAGATGACGGCGCCCATGTGGAACCAGCCGCCGGGGAGGCGGAACGGGCCGTCGCCGAGCACCCTGCGGACGTGGTCGGCGAGCTGCCGGGCGGGGCTGGGGGAAGTCACGGGCCAACGATGCCATCCGTAAGCGGCCTTACGGACGGGAAGCGCCGAAATCATCGGCCCCGCAACACAACTCCCTTTCCTTTATGCGGTGTTGCAGTCCGTCGGCTGTCTGGTGTCTTCGGATGCAGAGGGGCGCGGCAGCGGGACGCCCACCGGCGGTGCCGCGGCCGCTGGATGCGGTCGGGGCGGGCTCCGGCGGGGGGCAGTCCTGACGGGTTCCGCGGTGGTGGTCAGACCGTGGTACGGCGGCGCAGGCGCTCGGCCGCCGCGTTGCGGACGCGGCGGGTACGGGCGGCCGTGGCGAGCAGGCTCAGTGCCTCGTACGAGGTCAGCAGCCGGGCGGCGGTGCGCTGGCACCAGTCGGAGGCGGCGGTGAGCTCCTCGGCGGACCAGGGTTCGCCGCGGGTGACGGCCTTGAGCAGGCTCCACTCCCGCAGTCGGCGCTCGGGGAAGGGCCGTCCGGCGAGGGCGGCGGCCATGTCCCCGGCCCAGGTGCGGAACTCCCCGTCGGCGAGCAGCTGTGCCGCGCGCCGGTCGAGGTGGGTGACCACCGCGCTCTCGGCCATCACCCGGTCGGGATCGCGCAGCACGGTGGCGACCACCTCCGCCTCGGCGTCGGCGCCGTGGTCCGGCGCCGAGGCGAGCGCCTCCAGGTGGCGGGCGTAGCGCCAGTGCTCGGGGGGCGTGTCGTCGTCGGGGCGGTTCATCGGGCCGCCCCCTCGCGCACGACGCCCGCGCCCGCGCGGACGCGGGCGCGCACGACCTGCCCGACCGGTACCCGCGTCGGTATGCCCGTGGCGGGTCGCTGCTGGTTCTTACCTCTCGCCATGGCACCCATTCCACACGACCTCGATTCGCGGCCGGTGATCAGGGTGCCGTCAGGTGCCGTCAGGGCGTGCTCAGTGGGCCGGATCCAGCATCAGGGCCTCCGCACCGACCGGCCGGTAGCCCGCGGCCTGGAAGGCGCGGATGCTGCGTGCGTTGCCGGTGGCCTGCTGGGACCAGACCGGCTGCCCGTCGGGGACGAGGTGGCGGGCCGCCCGGGCCAGTTCCCGGCCGAGTCCGCGGTGGCGGCCCCCCTCGTCGACCTCGATCGCCGCCTCCCAGCGGTCCGCGACGCCGCGGCCGAGGACGAGTACTCCCCCGTCCGCCGACCAGACCCGTATGTCGTGTCGGCGGCGCAGGGCTCGGCGTACCCGGGGGTGTTCGGGGTCGGTCGTCTCCACGAGCTCCAGCGCGGGCTCGCCGGGCAGCGGGCCGGCGACGGTGAGCAGGTCGATCGTGTCGGTGCCGCGTCCCGTGCGGTCGAGCAGCGCGGCCAGGAACCGGGGGTTCATCGTGGCGGCGAGCGCGTCGCAGTCGAGGGCGGCGAGGGTGGCGTGCACCCAGTCCGGGTCCTCGTCGGTGAACACCACGGAGTGCGCGGTGAAGGCGATGACGCCCGCGTCCCGCCGGTGTTCCTGCGGGACCACGGTGGTGGTGCCGTCGGGCGGCGGGAAGCGGCCCGCGGCCGCGGCGTCGAGGATGTCCGTCAGCGTCTGTCCCACGGCCGTCAGACCTGCTCGAAGTGGAAGGACTTGATGAAGCAGTCGCGCGGCTGGCCGATCGCGAAGAAGATGCAGTCCACCAGTGACTGGGCGGTGAGCGGGTCCTTCGCGGTGCGCGGGGCGCCCTCCCAGGACTCCGACAGCGGGTCGTGGTTGTCGAAGTCCGGCGGGTAGAGGGAGATGACGCGAACGCCCTGGTCGCGGAGCCGGCGCGAGAGGATCTCGGTGAATCCGGCCTGGGCGCTCTTGGCGGCGTAGAAGGCCGCGTGCGCGTCGGAGCGGTGGTGGCCGGTCTCCCCGCAGCCGGAGACCATGGTGACGATGTCCGGGCCGGCCGACTTCAGGAGCAGCGGGAGGAAGGCCTTGGTGGCCAGGACGGTGCCGGTGGCGCCGGAGGCGAGGGTGTCGCTGACGTCCTCGTCGGAGGCGGACAGCAGGTCGGTGCCGTGCTGGTAGCGGGAGCCGTTGTTGACCAGTACGTCGATGCGGTCGGTGCGGGCGGCGACCGCGGCGGCGAACTCCCGTACGGAGGCGGGATCGGTGAGGTCGCAGGCGTAGGCGTGGACGCGGTCGGCGTCGTGCCCCTGGGCGAGGATCTCCGCGCGGACGCGGTCGGCGGCTTCGGCGGTGCGGGCGGAGAGGTGGACCTCGGCGCCCCTGCTCGCGAAGCGCAGGGCGAGGGTACGCCCGAAGTCGCGGCCGGCGGCGCTGATGACGACGCGGTGGTGCTCGAGTGTCATGTCTGCGCTCCTGATTCGTGGTCTATACACATGATCTCAGGTGCGGTGCGGGCGGGGCGCGGCGGTCGGGCGGGAGGGGGACCACGGAGAGCCGGGCCGTCCGGGGGCGGGGGGCCCGGCTCTCCGCGCCCCGGGTCAGTCCTCGCCCGGCCCGGGCTCCGCCTCGGGAAGCGGGGCCCCGGTCTCCAGCAGGGTCTTGAGGCTCGACGCGAGCATCGGCCAGGCCCGTCCGCACATGCCGATCAGGGTGCCGCCGGGCTCGAAGCCCTCGTGCAGGATGGTCAGCCGGGCGAGGGTGTCGCCGACGGGCTCGATCTCGTACGTGACCTTCGTGCGGCGCTCCTCGGCCAGTTCGGCCCTCAGCTCCTCGCCGATCCCGACCGAGGCGGCCCACTGCGGGGTGAAGGTGTGCCAGGTGTAGGAGAGCAGACGGTCGGGGATGCAGTCGAGGACCACCTGTTCGGGGTCGCTGGTACGGGCTCCCCGCTCGACCCAGTCCATCGGCGAGCCCACCGCCCAGTCGGTCTCGAAGCTCACGCCCCAGTACCGGCGGGTGAGGGCGGGCTCGGTGAGGGCCTGCCAGACCCGGTCGGGGTCGGCCTGGATGTACAGGGTGTAGGTGATCGCACTGTCGCTCATGGGCCCATGCTGCGGGACCGCGGACCGCGGACGCCGGATTTCCCGATCATGGCGGTGGCCGCGGGGCGGGGGCGGGCCCCCAGGAACGTGTGGCGGTTCAGCGGAGGGCGCCCTCCTCGGGGAGTTCCGTGGGCGGGGTGCGGGTGGGGGCGGGAAGCCCGAGGCGGGTGCGGGCCGCGTGGACCGCGGCGAGTTCGTCGTGGCCCGCCGGGCCCCAGTCGCTCAGCTCGCGGACCTGTTCGGGGGTGGCCAGCAGGCGGGCGTACTCCGGGTCGGGGGCCGACGGCGCGGCGGTGAGGCGGGCGGCGGAGCGGGCGTGGGCGCCCTGCTCGGCGCGGCGGTAGCCGAGCGGGACGGCGCCGTCGGTGGGGGCGCCCTCCGGGGGCGGGAGGTGGGCGGCTCCGGTGGCCCGCGAGAGGAGGAGCAGGACCCGGCCGTCGGGAGCGAACATCCAGGACCTCAGGTCCCGTACGGGCAGCCCCTGCGGGACCGGTCCCGGGTGCCAGGCCCCGTGCTGCGGGATCCGCGGCGTGCGCAGGACACCGAGCCGGTCGAGGGCGGTCGGGGCGGTGGGGCGGCCGTCCTCCAGCAGGGCGGCACCGCAGCCGTTGATGCGGGCGCGCAGGGCGGACAGGGCGCGGCGGGCGTCGCCCGGGTCCATGAGGGCGGGCAGGTCGGCCGGTTCGGCGAAGTGGACGCCGGTGATCTCCTGGGCCGGGAGGCGGACGGCCTCGATCCGGTCGGGAGTCCAGGTGCCGCCGTCGTAAACGTGCAGGATCTCGCCGGGGAAGCGCATCTCGGGCGGGAAGCCGGGAGTGTCGGCGGGAATCCAGTCCACGGCGAGGCCGCGCGGGTAGCGGCCGTCGACGCCGAGTTCCTCGCGCAGCTCGCGCGCGGCCGCCGCGGACGGCGCCTCCCCGGCGTCCACGGCCCCGCCGGGGAGCAGCCGGTCGGCGCGGTAGTCGACGCTCTGGACGAGGATCCGGCCGCGGACGTCGGTGACGAGGACGACGGCCGCGCTCCATACGGCGGCCCGCGAGGCCCCGTACTCCGCCGGGGTCATCCAGGTCCCCGGCCGCTCCCGCTCGTGTTCGTCGATCGCGCCCTGGTCGGTCAGCTGCGGCATCGGACTCCGTTCACCGTGGGTGGACCCGCCGGTCTGTGCAACAGCGGGTGCGGCCCCGGGGTTACGGCGCCGCGCCCGCCCGGACCGAACCCGGACCGAACCCCATCGCTTTGCCACCCCTATACCTCCTTATTACTTGGTTATGTACTCCCTGGTACGTTCCGGATGCGGACTGGCGGCATGAAAACCGCCGGTCCGACCACTTTTCACGCCCCCGCGCGCACCGAGGAGAGACCCACACATGCGACGCGCCTCCCCCACGGCCACCGGCACCCCGGCGGAATCCGGAAGGAGGTGGAGCGCGAAGTCCCTCGCCGGTGCGGCCGCGGGCGCCGCGGCCGTCGGCTTCGGCGGGCTGTACGCCGCCGGGCTGCTCCTGGCCGGCGAGGACGTCCCCGAGGGGACGAAGGTGCGCGGCGTCTCCATAGGCGGGATGAGCCGGGACGAGGCCCGGCGGACCCTGGACCGGGAACTCGGCCCGGCCGCCGCGGCCCCGGTCGCGCTGCGCATCGGCGAGCGCACCGAGCAGGCCGAACCGGGAGCGCTCGGGCTGTCCGTGGACAGCGCCGCCACCGCCGGCCGGGCCGCGCGCACCGGCTCCGGCCCGCTGACCGTGATCGGCCGGCTCTTCGCCTCCGGCGATCCCGAGCTGGCCCCGGTCGTCCGCCTCGACGAGAAGACGGCCCGCGGCGCACTGGACGGACTGGGGAAGAAGACCGGGGTCGCGGCCGGGGAGGGCTCGGTCGCCTTCGAGAAGGGCAAGGCCAAGGCGGTCACACCGGTCACGGGCATCGCCCTCGACGTGGACGGCTCGCTGGACGCCCTGCGCGACGGATACCCGCGCACCGCAACCGACCCCCTCACCCTGCCCGTTCGGCGGACCGAGCCGAAGGTGGGCAGGCAGGAGACCGACCGGGCCCTGAAGGAGTTCGCCGAACCGGCGATGTCCGCCCCCGTCACCCTCGCGGTCGCCGGGCGGAACATATCCCTCTCCCCCACCGTCCTGTCCAAGCACCTGAGCCTGCGGGACGACGGCGCGGGCCGCCTCGCCCCGAACCTCGACGCCAAGGCCCTGCTCGCCGACCCGGCCCTCGCCGGCCCGCTGCGGCAGGCCGTCCCGGGCCCCGCCGAGGCCCGGCTGCGCCTCGACGCCGCGGGCCGGGTCACCGTCGCCGAGGAGGGCAGGGCCGGCCGGCAGGTCACCGAGAAGGCCCTGAGCACGGCGGTGCTGCCACTGCTGACCGGTACGGGTGCGGCCGCCCGCACCGGCGGGGTCGCCACCGAGGCCGCCGCGCCCCGGCTCTCCAAGGACACCGTCGAACAGCTCGGGATCAAGGAGAAGGTGTCCTCCTTCACGGTCCGGTTCGAACCGGCCGCGTACCGCACGACCAACATCGGGCGGGCCGCCGAGCTCATCAACGGCTCGCTGGTCCTGCCCGACGAGACCTGGAGCTTCAACCGGACCGTCGGCGAACGCACGAAGGAGAACGGCTTCGTCGACGGCCTGATCATCAACAACGGCCAGTACGAGAAGGCCGCGGGCGGCGGGGTCTCGGCCGTCGCGACCACCGTCTTCAACGCCATGTTCTTCGCGGGCGTCAAACCCGTCGAGTACGGCGCACACTCCTTCTACATCGAGCGGTACCCCGAGGGCCGCGAGGCGACCGTGGCCTGGGGCAGCCTCGACCTGCGCTTCGCCAACGACTCGGGCAAGGCCCTCTACATCCAGGCCGAGGCCACGGACACCTCCATCACCATCACCTTCCTCGGCACGAAGAAGTACGAGGAGATACGCGCGAACCAGGGCCCGCGGACCAACATCAAGCAGCCGGCCACCCGCACGGGCAGCGGAGCGAAGTGCGAGCCCCAGTCCCCGCTGGAGGGCTTCGACGTGGCGGTCGACCGCGTGTTCGTGCAGGGCGGCAAGGAGGTCAAACGGGAGACGATGAAGACCCGTTACACCCCGCGCGACCATGTGACGTGCGGCGCGTGACAGGCGGCGGCGGCACGGAAAGTCCGGCCGGCGGGTCCGGCCGGCTCGCCGGCGTCGATGCCGTACGCGGCCTGGCCGTCCTCGGCATGTTCGCCGTGCACGTCGGCCCCGGCCCGGAGCCCGAGGGCGCCGGCTACCTCCTCGTCGCGGCCGACGGGCGCGCCCCGGCCCTGTTCACCCTGCTCGCCGGTTTCTCACTGGTCCTGGCCCAGCGGGGGCAGGACCCCGCCCGGCGGCCCGAGGGCTGGGCGCGCCGCTGGCGTCCCCTGCTGATCCGCTGTGCGGTGCTGGCCGTACTCGGCCTGGGGCTGGCCTCGTTGTGGCCCGGGATCCTGGTCATCCTGGCCTTCTTCGCCGTGTACTTCCTGGCGGCCGAGCCCTTCACCCGGCTGTCCACCCCGGTGCTCACCGCCGTGGCGGGTGTCTCGGTGGTGGCGGGCCCGCTGCTGTCGTTCCTGCTGGGTCCGGTGTTCGGGTACGAGTCCTCCGGGCGCGGGCTGGTCCCCGAGGCCGCCGATCTGACGAGCTGGCCGGGACTGGGCGCGGTGCTGCTGGAACTGCTGCTCACCGGGGCGTACCCGCTCGCCACCTACTTCCCGTACGTGCTGGCCGGGATGGCCCTCGCCCGGCTGTGCGACGTGCGGGTGGGGACGGTGGCCCTGCGGATGGCGGTCTGGGGCACGGCGGCCGCCCTCGCCGGGTACGGCTCCGCCTGGCTGGCGAGCCATGTGTTCGGCGCCCGGCAGCGGCTGCTGGAGTCGATCGCCGTGCACCACCCGCAGGCCATGGCCGCGGCCGATCCCGTGCAGGAGGTGCTGCAGGGTCAGTACGGAGCCGTGCCCAGTACCTCCTGGGTCTGGCTGCTGGTGGCCGACCCGTACAGCCAGACCCCCCTGGAGACGCTGGGCAACGCGGGGGTGGGCTGCGCCCTCATCGGCCTGTGCGCGCTCGCCGCGCGGCACGGGGTGGGCGCCCGCCTGCTGCGGCCGCTCACCCTGCTCGGGGCGATGGCGCTGAGCGCGTACGTCGTCCACGCGCTGGTGCTGGCCGGTCCGGCGCACGGCGCCGCGTCCTGGTCCGCCTGGATCGCCTTCAGCTCCGCGGCACTGGCCCTGACCTGGGGCTGGCAGCGGGTCTGGGCCGACAGCCCGCTGCGCCGCGGGCCGGTGGAGCACGTGCTCAGACTGGCCGCGCAGGGGCGAATCCGGGCCTGAGGGCGCCCTTGTCACCCATCTGTGTGACGGGTTCGGCTCGCGTGGCCCCGGTGCGGCAGGGTGGGCGGATGCAGCTGCGCCGGGCCCTGCCCCTGACCCTTGCCGCGCTCGTGCTGGCCACCGGGTGTGTGACGGTGCGTCCGGCTGCTCCGCCCACCCCACCGCGGCCGGCGCCCGTCGCGGACCCTGCGCAGGTGCGGCAACCGACGCCCCTGGCCCTGCCGTTGGGCCTGCTGCCGGAATCGGCCGCGCCCCAGTCGCCGGAGGCGGCGCCCGTACCCGCGCCCGTACCCGTACCCGTTCCCGCGGCCGCGTCGGTCCCGGATGCAGCCGAGCGGCCGCGCCGGCCGCGGCGGGTCGAGGCGAAGCCCCCGCGGCAGCGCCGGCCCGCGCAACGGGCGAAGCCCGCGGCCCCGGCCCATCCCCGCAAGCGACCGCCGACCGCGGCCGCACCGAGGCCCGCGCCGCAGCGTTCGTTCGACATGGCCGCCCTGTGCGCGGCCGCCGAGGGCACCGTTTCCCCGGCGATCGTGGCCCTTTGCCGCTGAACGGGGCACCCCGGGGATACCCTCGGAGCCGCAGAGCGGACGAGACGGGGAGTCACGTACATGTACGACGCGGGGCCGCAGGCGGCGGAAGCCGTGCGGGCGCTGAGGGAGCTGGCGCAGGAGCGGCCGGACGAGCTGGAGCTGTTCGAGGGCTTCACGGACGCGGAGTTGGACGGCTGGGCCGTCGCGGTACCGGAGGAGGTCCGGGTCGTCCTGCGGGAGATCGGCGGCCTGGAGACCGAGGACCACGAGTACCACTTCGGGCCGCGCGGCCGGGAGACCTTCACGGACGGCTGCTGGACCCTGGGGGAAACGGACTTCGGCGAGGGCTCACTGATCGTCGGCGTCGGCGGCGCCCGGTGGGGGCCGGTCGTGGCCGTCAACCCGTGGGGCGCGGACCCGGATGTCACCGTCGAGGCACCGGACTTCACCGCCTGGCTGGCCGGGTTCGCCGAGCGGCTCGCCGACGGGGTGCCGGACCGGCCGAGGGGAAGGTTCTCCGTACCGGCCGCCTCCACCGTCGAACTGGCCGAGCGGGCCGCGGTCGCCCGGGACGGCGGGGACGAACTCGCCGCGCTCGTCGGCCGCGGCGACTCACTGACCGATCTCGTCGACCTGCACGGCCTGCCGGGCTATCCGTGCTCCGTGGACTGGGAGCCGTACTTCTCCACCTTCCACAACACGGCCGACACCGGAAGCAGCGAGGTCCAGTTCCAGATCGTCGGTGACGGCCGGGCCCTGTTGCTGCGCAGCGTGGTCAGCGGGGACTTCCTCGGCCGGGCGGTGCGCCGCCACCGGGTGCCGGCCGACGCCGCTCGGCGGGCGGTGACCGAACTGCGGTCGCTGGCAGCCGAGTTCCCCGACCACGTCGTCCTCGAGGCGGGTTGCGCCGACTCCGTCGTCGACGGCTGGGCCGTGCCGGTCCCCGAGGACGTCCGGACCGTGCTCCGGGAGATCGGCGGAGTGGCGATCGCGGGACTGCCGGCGCTGCGGCTGCTGCCCGGGGCTCCCGAGCATGCGGTGGACCCGGAGCTGCACCGCATGCTGGGCGGCGACGGCGCCTACTGGCCGCTCGCCCGGATCGGTAACGGGAACGGCCGCAGCCATGCCCTCGCCCAGATCCGTATCGACCCGGCGACGGGGCAGTGGGGGTACGTCGTCTCCGTACCCGGGGACGGCGCAAAACTGCGGGAGTACCCGGAGTTGGCCCTGCTCGCCGAATCCCTGGCGGACCTGCTGCTGACCCTCGCGCGGCTCGCCCGGCGGGCCGCGGCGGGCCCGGACTTCGCCGCGCGGATGGCACGGGACACCCGGTGGCTGTTCCCCAACACCGGAGAGCCCTGGCCGCGGCCCGCCCCGGTCGGCGAGTGGGCCGGCTCGGCGGACCCGCTGCTCGCGGCGGCCACCGAACTGCCGGACGGGACGCACGCGGCGGACCTGCGGGCCGTGCCGATCCCGAGCGACCTGTGCTTCTACCGGGCGGCCGGCTGGCCGTACGCGGCCCGACTGGAACGGCTGCACTTCGCGGCGGCCGGTCAGCTGGCGGCCGCGGTACCGGTCCGGGGCTGAGCACTCCCCGGGGGACGGGGCCGAGCACTGCGGGGGCGCGCACGGGCGCCGGTACGGGCCCGGATCATCGCCGGTACGGGCCCGGCTCATCCGAGCGGCCGCGGCCCCGGCCCGGCTTCCCGGGGGGCGGCGGGCCGGTTCGCTTGGATGGGCCGGGCGGGGCCCGACCGGAGCCCCGGACAGCCCTCCACCCCCAGGGAGTCGCCATGACGAAGATCGCCCTCTTCGGCGCGACCGGCACCATCGGAACCCGGGTGCTCCACGAAGCACTCCGGCGCGGCCACGAGGTCACGGCGGTCGTCCGCGATCCGGCGAAGTTCCCGGCCCCCGCGGACGGGGCCACGACGGTGGTGCGCGGTGACGTCCTCGACCCGGCGTCGGTGGCCGGGGCGGTGGCCGGGCACGAGGTGGTGGTCAGCGCCTTCGGTCCCGGCTCCGGGGACCCCGCCGCCCTGGTGACGGCCGCACGGTCACTGATCGGCGGGGTGCGCTCGCTCGGCCCCGGCGCGCCCGCGCCGCGGGTGGTCGTCGTGGGCGGGGCGGGCTCGCTGCGGACCCCCGGTGGCCCGCTGGTGTGGGACGAGGCCGGTGTTCCGGCCCCCGTCCTGGCGCTGATGCACGCCCACGGTGACGCCCTGGACTTCCTGCGGACCGTGCCGGTGGAGGAGGTGCGCTGGACCTGCCTGAGCCCGGCCGCGCAGATCGCGCCGGGAGAGCGGACGGGCACCTACCGGCTGGGGCTCGACGGGCTGGTCGTCGACGAGGAGGGCCGCAGCCGGATCTCGACGGAGGACTTCGCGGTCGCCCTGGTCGACGAGATCGAGCGGGACGCGCACGCGGGGCGGCGGTTCACCGTCGCCCACTGAACAGCCGGGGGGCGCCCGGGAGGCCACTCCGGTAGCCGGTCGTGGAGTCGTTCGGGGCTTATTGGGTGGATGCGTCCGGTCGGGTTACCTACAGTGACGGGGCACCCGACGTCGAGCAGGAGCGGATCATGCGCATCCACTATCCCCGTACACCGCACCTGCCCTGGTCTCCCGGGGCGTCCGCGGACGACGTCCGGGCCGTCGGACTGGCGGGGCTGGCCGGGCGCGAGGTCGTGGTGACGGAGAAGCTCGACGGGGAGAACACCACCCTGTACGCGGACGGCCTGCACGCGCGGTCCCTCGACTCCGCGCACCACCCTTCACGGGCGTGGGTCAAGGGCCTCCAGGGCCGGATCGGCGCCGGCATCCCCGCCGGTTGGCGGGTGTGCGGAGAGAACATGTACGCCCGGCACTCGATCCCGTACGAGGGCCTGGACAGCTGGTTCTACGGGTTCTCGGTGTGGGACGGGGAGCACTGTCTGGACTGGGACCGGACCGTACGGTTCCTGCGGGGCCTCGGTGTGCCCACCCCGCGTGTGCTGTGGCGCGGCACCTTCGACGAGCGCGCGCTGCGCCGGCTGAAGCTGGACACGGCGCGGCAGGAAGGGTACGTCGTACGGACGGCGGACGGCTTCACGCGCGAGGAGTTCGCGGGGTGCGTCGCCAAATGGGTGCGGGGCGGTCACGTACAGACGGGTACGCACTGGATGTTCGCGCAGGTCGTACCGAACGGGCTGGGCCCCGCGGCCCCGTTGTGGGCGGTGCGCTCGGGGGCGGAGGCCGATGCGGCGGGGCTGTCCGCGGCCGTCGGGCTCGACGGCGGCGAGGCCGCTCACCCCGTCGACGCGGCGGAGGTCGCCGAGGTCACGGCCCGGATCGACGCGTCGGGGCGGACCGGGGAGGACCGGCTGGCCGGTGTGCTGGCCGGCCTGCTCCACCGCCGGCCGCGGCCCCGGACCGCGGCGCGGCTCGCGGCGGGCCCGGTCGGGATGGGTCTCGCGCGGCGGGTCGCCGACCTGGTGGGCCTGTATCCGTACCTGCAACGGCCGTTCCCCGACGCCGACCGGCGGGCCGGGCTGGTCCGCATGGCCGCCGCGGCCGACCTCGGGGTGCTGCACGCGCTCGCCGGGGCGCTCGCGGACGGTTCCGAGGCGCGGGAGTGCGTGGAATGGTCCGCGCTGTACGCCGAGGAGGCCGGGCTGCTGGGTCCCGATCCGCTGGAGCCGCTGCGTACCGGGCTGCGCGAGGCCCTGGCCGGGCTGGAGGCGGACGCGGCCGACCGCTGCTGGGCTGAGGCCAGGCGCGCCTTCGGGCAGGGCAGGATCTCCGGATCCGCGGTGGAGGAGGCGGTGGCGGCGACGTGGCAGTGGCGCGAGGGAACGTTTCCCCGACTGGTGCAGCTGTCCGGGCCCTCGGGCAGCGGTAAGAGCACCTTCGGCCGCGAACTGCCCGGCGTGGACACGTACATCAGTCTGGACGAGCTGCGCGAGGCCCGGGGTTCCCGCGCCGACCAGCGGTCCAACGCCGAGGTGCTGAGCGAGGGGCTGGACCGCCTCGACGCGGCGCTCACCCGTGGCGGAACGGTGGTGTGGGACGCCACCTCGCTCACCGACCAGCAGCGCGGCCTGGCCGGTTCGGTCGCGCGGCGCCGCGACGCGCTGGTCACCCACGCCGTGGTGCTGGTGGAGGAGGCGGAACTGGTACGGCGCAACGGCGTGCGCCCGCATCCGGTGCCGGCGCCGGTACTGGCCTCGCAACTGCACCGGTTCAGCCCGCCGTACGCCGGTCAGGCGCACCGGACCTGGTACATCGGTGCGGCCGGGCGCGTGGAGGACACGGCGGGCGGCCTCGCGGCCGGACCCGCCGCCGGACCGGCCCATGGGCTCACGGGCGGGCTCACCGACGGACGCACGGACACGGGACGGGGGCGCCACTGATGCGTACCAGCGAGGAGCTCTACCACCAGGTCCGCTGGGACTCCCGGTTCGATCCGGCGCGGTTCGTGCTCGGACTGCTCCAGCGCGGCGCCGCACCGAAGCGGGTGCCGCTGCCCTCCTTCGTGCCCGGCGGTGACATCCCCTGGCACCGGGTGCTGTTCGTCGAGGCCGACGGCGAGCTGGTGTGGGACCGGGCCACGGGCGTGGACCGGATCGATGCCACCGCTGCGGGCCGGGTCCGTGATCCGCGGCTGCTGCGGGCCCCTTTCTTCACCGCGCGGACCCCGCACGCGTGGGACCCGGCGGGCGGCGGCGCCTGGCGCCCCGCCGAGCCGGTGCCCGCGGGCGCGGCGGCGGCCGCCCCGACCACGGTGCGGCTGCTGACCTGGAACACGCTCTGGGACCGGTACGACGGCCCGCGCATCGCGACCGCCCGGCGCCGGCCGCTGCTGCTGGCCGATCTCGCCGCCGCCGACGCCGATGTCATCGCGCTCCAGGAGGCCGAACCGTCGCTGCTCCGCATGCTGCTGGCGGAGCCGTGGGTGCGGGCCGGCTACACCCTCGCTGCGGATCCGGGCGGCCGGGACGTCACCGAGTGCGGGCTGCTGGTGCTGAGCCGGCTGCCGGTGCGGGAGGCGGGCATGCACCTGCTCCGCCCGCACAAGGCGGTCGCCGCGGTGACCGTGGACACCGCGACCGGGCCGCTGGTCGTCGCCGCGACCCATCTGAGCAGCGACCACAGCCAGGACGGGAGCGGCCGGCGGGAGGCCGAACTGACCCGGCTCGCGGAGGGCCTGGCCGGGGTCGAGGCAGCCGTGGCGCTGCTCGGCGACTTCAACGACCGGCGCCACGGCGCCGAGGGGCCCGCGGCCGCGCTCGGTATGCGGGACGTCTGGAGCGAGGTGCACGGGCCGGCGGACGATACGCCGACCTTCGATCCGGTGGTCAATCCGCTGGCCGCGGTGGCCTCGCTGTCCGGGCAGGCGGCCCGGCTAGACCGGATCCTGCTGCGGTCCGGCACGGCGCGGGTGACCGCGGCCGCGCTGCGCGGAGACGTACCGGCGGCGGCCGACGGACTGTACATCTCCGATCACTTCGGGGTGGAGGCGACCCTGGAGTTCGGCACGCCGGGCGGCGGACCCGCACGGCTCGACGTACCGGCGACGGCCCGGACGGCGGTGGCCTGGCTGCCGCCGCGTCTGCCGGAGGCCGTACGGGAGCTGCGCCACGAGCACGACCCGCAGGCCGGGCGCTGGCCCGCGCACGTGAACCTGCTCTTCGGCTTCGTGCCGGAATCCTCCTTCGCCGAGGCCCTGCCGCTCGTGGCGCGGGCGGCCGCCGCGACCGGGCCGTTCGCCGCCCGGCTGGAGGGCGTGCACAGCTTCGGGCACCGCGAGGACGCCACGGTCTGGCTGGACCCGGCGGCGGCCGGTGAAGCGCCCTGGCAGGAGCTCCGGCGCGCACTGGTGGAGCGTTTCCCCGGCTGCCGGGGGCGCACGGGCGAACACGACGGCTACACCCCGCATCTGACGCTGGGGCGCAGCCAGGACCCGCAGCGCGCGGTCGCCGCCTTCGCGGCGCGGCTCGGCGGTCCGGTGACCGCGCCGGTCGGGGAGCTGGCCGTGCTCTCGCGGCGCGGCGACGGGCCGATGCGGGTCCGGGCGACGGTGGCGCTGGGGACGGGCGAGGTCCGCTGGGAGCCGGAGACGGCGGACCGGGACGCGCCCGCAGCTCAGGCTGCTCCCGGGCCCGCGGTCCGGGAGGAGGCCGCCGCGTCGGTCACCGCACGCATCGGGGCCGCCCTCGGCGATGCGCAGGTGCACCTGGCCGGGTCCCGGCGCATGGGCTGCGCGCTGCCGGAGTCCGACCTGGACCTGGTGGCGGCGCTGCCGGGGCCGGCCGATGTCGCCCGGGTACGGGAGCGGGTGGCGGCGGCGCTGCCCGAGGCGGTGCGGCTGCGGGAGGTGAGGGGTGCGCGGGTGCCGGGACTGCGGTTCCGTGTCGGTGCGCTGTCGGTGGACCTGGTGGCGGTGGCCACCGGCGGGCTGGATCCGGCGCGCGCGGTGGCCCGGCGGGCGGAGCTGGACGAGGCGGCGGAGCTGGCGCTGAGCGCGGTCGCCGACGCCGATGCCGTACGGGACCGGGTGGGCACGCAGCGCCGGGCCGCGTTCGCCGGGCTGGCGCGGCGGGTGAAGGCGTGGGCGCGGGTCCGGGGCCTGGACTCGGCGCCGTTCGGCGGGCTGCCCGGGCTGGCCTGGGCGGTCCTCGCGGCGCGTACGGTGCAGGAGGCCGGGGCGCTGCCGCCCGATGCCCTGCTGCGCGAGTTCTTCGGCCGGTGGGCGGCCTGGGACTGGCGGGAGCCGGTGTCCCTGGATCCGGCGCCGACCGTGGCGCCGGCCGCCCCGGGTACGGCGGGCGGTGGGCCGGGCCCGGTGACGGTCCTCACCCCTTCGGAGCCGGTGCGCAGTTGCACCGCCCAGGTGGGGCCGGGCCTGCGCGATCTGCTGGTCCAGGAGTTGTACGCGGCCTGGGAGCTGCTGGAGTCCGGCCCGGCGGAGGGCCTCCAGGCGCCGCCGCCGTTGCACCGCCGGCACGCCGCCTGGGCGGTGGTGACCGTACGGACGGCCTCCGAGGGGGAGTTCGAGGAGACGCTGGGCCGGGTGCGCGGTCGGCTGCGGGCACTGCTCGGTGCGCTGGAGGAGGCCGGGGTCGCCGATGTGCACGCCTGGCCGCGCCCGTTCGCGTCCGGCCCGGCCCTGGCCCGGTTCGCGATCGGGCTCGGCGCCGCCCCGCCGGACGCGGCGCGCCTGGCCGCCCTGGCCGGCCCCTGGCGGTCCGGCCTGGCGGGGGTCGAGGTCTCCTGGGCGGCCTGCGGCGAGGTACCGGACCTGGTGTGACGCCTCAGGGTTCGTGCGTCACGCGGGCCGGACCTCGATGATGATCTTTCCTGCGGTGTGGCCGCCCTGGCTCAGTTCGAAGGCGGCCGCCAGCTCGCCCAGCGGAAACGTCTTGGCGACCGGGACCTTCAGCTGTCCGCTGTCGGCGAGCCGGGCCAGTTCGGCCAGGTCGCTGCCGACCGGGCGGACCCACATCCACTCGCCGCCCGCCCCGAGGACGCTGGGGTCGGCGATGGAGGCGTGCCGGCCGTCGTCGTGGAGCACCTCCCGGGTGACGGCGCCGACGCCGCCGACGAAGTCCGCGACGACCGTGGGGCCGTCGGGCACGAGGGCGCGGACGCGCTCGGCCAGCCCGTCCCCGTACTCGATCGGTTCGGCGCCGAGTTCGCGCACCCGGTCGTGGTTGCGCGGGGAGGCGGTTCCGATGACCCGGGCGCCGAGGGCGCGGGCGATCTGCACGCCGAAGGAGCCGACGCCGCCCGCCGCACCGTGGATGAGGACGGTGTCGTCCTTGCCGGTGCCGAGGCGGGTGAGCAGCTGGTAGGCGGTGAGCCCGGCGAGCGGGAGTCCGGCGGCCTCGGCCCAGTCGAGGGAGGCGGGCTTGTGCGCGAGCGCGCGGACGGGCACGGTGACGAACTCGGCGAAGGTCCCGCCGTGCACGTAGTCCTTGCGGGCGTAGGCGATGACCTCGTCGCCCTCGGCGTACTCGGGGGTGTCGATGCCGACCCGCTCGACGGTGCCGGACACGTCCCAGCCGGGCACCACCGGGTAGAAGACGTCCATCAGGGGGTCGAGCCCGCCCGCCATGATCTTCCAGTCGACGGGGTTGACGGAGGCGCACCTGACCCTGACGAGGACCTCGCCGGGCCCGACCTTGGGCATCGGCAGCCGGGTATCGGAGAGCACCTCCGTCCCGCCGTACGTCTCGTACGCCATCGCCCGCATGGTTTCCTGGCTGCTGCCGCCCGACTGGGACATGTACCCGACCTCTCCGTGTGCTGGTGGAACCCGCCCCCGGCTCATCCCACCATGCACGAAGCGCCCGCCCCACGAGGCGGGGCGGGCGCGGCGCGGCGTGGCGTGGCGCGGCCCGTCGGGCCGGCCGCCGCGGGGCGGTCACTCGTACTCGGTGCCGCCCTTGCGGGTCAGGTATGCCGGGCTGACGGCCTTGGCGATGGCCCGGCCGCCCGTGACCGGGCTGTACCGCTCGGCCGAGGGCCGGATGACGACGCCCTCGCGCAGGTGCACGGCCTTCCCGGAGACGCTCTCGCGGCCGCTGGCCAGCTCCAGCACCGTGTCGAGGTCGTACGGGCCCTCGTACAGCCGTGGTACCAGCGGGAGCTCGCCGTCCGTCAGTACGGCGGCCGGGTCCAGCCAGCGCACCTGTCCGTCGATCTCGGCGGACACGTCGAAGACGGCGTACCCGGGCGGAGTGTCGGCGGTGCGCACGTCGGTCCCGTAGGAGAGGTCCTGGACGCCCTTGCCGTACACCTCGCCGAAGATCCCGACCCGGGTCGCGCCGAGGCGCTCGGCCAGGGTCGCGGCGACGGCCGGCAGGTCGTGGCCCCGTACGGCCCGCCAGTAGACGTTGCGCTCGTCCTCCTTGAGCGCCAGCCCCTTGGAGCCGAACCCCTTGGAGGAGACGAAGGACCGCTCGCCCTCGGCCGCATAGGTGAACAGGCAGGCGGTGCCGTGCAGTTTCTCGGTGAGGACGACGGGCTCGCCGGGCTCGAAGATGTGCGGGTAGCGTTGGAGGTTCTCGATGTCGACCCAGGGCAGCAGGTCGGCGGCGGCCTCGACGTCACCGCTCATGGTCGTGGGGATGGGCGGCGCCCATTTGGTGATGCCGAGCAGCTCCGCGAAGTCCGTTCCCTCCTCGGCCGCCCGGCCCAGGTCGACGTCGGCGAGCGCGCGCGGCCTGCACACGAGTCCCTGCGAGAGTTCGCCGCGCAGCCGGACCGCCTTGACCCGGTCGGCTGAGCTGCCGGCGAGCCGCCCGGTGAGCCCGAGCTCCTCGATCAGATCGGCGGGCAGGACGGCCTGTTCGGGTATGTAGATTGCGAACTCGCCCGTGCGGTAGGCACCCTTGGCGATCACGGCGCGGTACAGGCCCACCTGGGCCAGTTCCAGCGCGTCGGCGTTCGGGTGCTCGTGGACGGTCAGCTCTTCGGCGGTGACTCGCAGGGTCGACATGGGGCGGCTCCAACAACGGTCAAGGGGTGTGACGACGGCGCCCGTTGCTGCGGCGCGTCGTTGACGACCACTCTGCTTCCCGCCATTTCCGCTGGTCCAGCGAATATCACGGTGTTAGCCTGCCCGCCCCGCTCCACTTCCGCAGCACCCAGGAGGCCCCCATGTCACCTCGTCCCGTCACCGTGGTCACCGGCGGCAGTAGGGGCATCGGTGCGGCGACCTGTCTGCGGCTGGCCGCCGACGGACATGACCTGGCGCTGGGTTACACCCGCGACGAGGCCGCGGCCGAGGCGGTGGCGGCTCAGGTGCGGGCCGCCGGGGCCCGCTGTGTGACCGTACGGGGTGACGTCTCGCAGGAGTGCGCCGTCGAGCGGCTCTTCGACATCGCCGGCGCCGAACTCGGCCGGGTGACCGGGCTGGTCAACAACGCCGGGGTGACCGGCCCGCTGGGCCGGCTCGCCGATGCCCGGACCGAGGATCTGCGCCGGGTCCTGGAGGTCAATCTCCTCGGATACCTGCTGTGTTGCCGCCGGGCCGCCCGGGACATGACGGAGGGCGGCGGCGGGGCGATCGTGAACGTCTCCTCCGCGGCCGCGACCCTCGGCAGCCCCGGGGAGTACGTGCACTACGCGGCGACGAAGGCCGCCACCGACGCGCTCACCGTGGGGCTCGCGAAGGAACTCGGCCCGGACGGGATCCGGGTCAATGCCGTGGCCCCGGGCACCATCGAGACGGACATGCACGCGGCGATGGGCGACCCCGACCGGCCGGCCCGGCTCGCGGCCTCGATCCCCCTCGGGCGGCCCGGCCTGCCGCAGGAGATCTCCGGGGCGATCGCCTGGCTGCTGTCCGCGGACGCCTCGTACACGACGGGCACCGTGCTCCGGGTCTCCGGCGGCCGCTGATCCTGCGGCAGGAGAGACCCTGTCAGTCGCTCACCGTCACCACACGAAGAGCGTTGTCATGGAGGAGGTCCATCACCAGCGAGGTCGTGTAGTCGAAGGGAAAATTCAGGATCCTCGCGATCAGGTGGATCTGGATGTTCGATTCACAAGCCTCGTGGACGCGGAGATGATTCCCGGACCTGTTCCCCCGGGGTCTGCCACCTGTCGCTCGCACACGAGTCGAGAGGGGAAGGCCATAAGCGGGCGGCGGCGGGCTTTGCTCACGAGATGAAGCAACAGCAGCACCGCTGTTCCCGATCAGCACGGAAGCGTCCGCCGTCGGCGTGGAATCCCTACGACGCCGGTACAGGTACTCGTCGTGCAGGACGTCGCCCTCCGAGGTCCAACCTGCTTTGTCAAGTTCTTCCTTCAGCAGGCGAAGCTCATCGGAAGGGCGCCCCGTCCCGGCGGCCGCGATGACCCGCGCCCGACCCGCCCTGTCGAGGTCCATCAGCACGGGTCCCACCATGGCCGGCGGCCTTCCACGCCCAACTGCATCCAGAACCTCGAACGCTGCGTCGGTGAGACCGTGCCGGTGCAGCGCCTCCAGCACCAGAGCCAACGGCTCCCTTTGTTCACCTACGGCAGCCAAGAGCCTCATGCAGTCCCCTTCACGTCCCTCGCTCAGGAGACTGGTGACCAGCGCTGGGATGACTGCAGGCGCGGCTTCTCTTCCCACGATCCCGATGATCCCGTCAGCGGCGCCGTCGGACCCCTTCTCCCGCAGATCCGTGATCGCTTCGACAAATGTGGCGGGGCCCGAGGAAATGCTCGCGAAGGCCAGGTTCCTGAGGGCCTCCTGAAGAGCAGAGCCGCCTGCCGGCTCCCCCGCTGGTTCGAGGAAGGGCGGGGACGCCGCGGAACCGGCTGAACCGGCAGGTTCGGGAGCCCGGTTGTCCGGGGCAAAGGTGCCGGTCAGCGGGTTGTCCGACAGGTTGTCCCGATCCATCTCCGCTGCGATTCGATCGAGCCGATCGGCCCTGTCCTCCAGATGACGCTCAGCCTTGGCCAAAGCCTCGTCAATGTCCCACGAGTTGCTGCCCAGGCCATCCCCCAGCAGCTCTGGACGCGCCTCGGGGATCGGGTCGATTTCGGACGCTTGCACCTGTCCGCGCAGGCGTTCCAATTCCTCGGTGAGTGCCCGTACCTGGTCAGCGGCTTCTTCAGCAAGGAGGTCCGCTCTTCCACGCTCCTCCTTGGCCCAGTTGAGCTCGGATTCGGCGATGGTTCGCTGATCCGCACTCCGCAGCAGACGCGCCTCGACGTCGTCCAGCGACTGCACACCGGCAGACGCCTGGAGCCGATCACGCTCTCTGGCCAGCATGGCGATGTCACGCTGAAGAGCGTCCACCATGGTCAGGAGCAGCAGGACCATGTGATTCGCGCTGTTGCGCTCCCGCTCGAGCTCTGTTGCCCGCTCCATGGCCCGAGTGAGCCGGTCGGAGACGTCCAGGGACCTCTTCTGAACGAGGACGAGCTCCGCGGCGATGCCCTCCACGGTTCCTCGGGGGGAGGACACCGCGGGCCGGGGGAAAGGCGTACCGTCCCCAAGAGCCTCGACCTGTTGCATCAGGCGTTCACGGCCACGGACGTCCTGCGAGCAGATGTCGGCCAGGGCCTGTATGAAGTCGTCCTTGATGCCGATGCCGGCCAGCCGATCGGACACCGTGGTGCGGCTTGGCACACGACCGCTGGTGAAGTGCTCGGGCTTCATCTCAGCCACGACGTCGTCGACGCGCATGTCCGCATCGTCGAGCCAGCTCCGCAGGAGGCGTGCCAACTGGTTGGCCGCTTCTGTCGCCCCTCGCTCCGGTCCCCAAGGACGGGTTCGCCTCTGGCCTCCTCTTGGCACCTCTCCCCCTGACATGTAGGCGGACAACCGGAGTTGTTCGGCGTTGTACAGGTCTTCGCCCGGACAACTGGACTCGTCCATCTCAGCAGATGAAGTGTGTTGAGCACCGCCCAACGTCGAAGAGAGACCCACGATTGCCGGCGGAATCCGGCACTCCCACACCCAGGAGCGATCCACTGATGTCCACATCACTCCAGCACTCCATCGACCTGCTGGCCCACGGCCTGCTGACCGAGCTCCCCGCACAGCTTGCGACTGCTGCCCTCGTGGCAGCAGCGGCCGCGGCCTTCCGTGCCCGGCAGCGGCGGCGCGGAGCCAGGGGATCCGACGAGAGGGACGAAACGACGAGCGAGTAAGACGGCGGGCGGTAGGCGGTTGCCGTCGGCCCGCCCCGAGATGTGTCAGCTCATGGCCGCCCGGGTGGCCGGGCCGTAGACGCCGTTCGGGTCGCCCTTGATCGAGCGGTCGCGCTGGAGTTGGCTGACGCCGCGCTTGGTCTGGTTGTCGAAGACCCCGGTGACGGAGACGTACGTGAACCCCTGGCCGTGGAGCAGCTCCTGCAGGGCGCGCACCTCGGGGCCGCTGTCCCCCATGCGCAGCGTACCGGGCGAGGCCGGCGAGCCGGTGGCCGAAGGGCTCGGCGCGGCCGGCGGTTGCGGGGCGCGGCCGGTGGACGGGGGCGAGGGGGACGCGGAGGGCGCAATGGGCCGTACGGACGCGGTGGGCGCGGGTGCCCCGGTGTCGGCGGCGGCGTCCGGGCTGCGCTCGGGGAGCACCGGAACGGACAGCTCGGCGGGCGCCCCGGCGCGGGGCGGACGCGGGTCCGGGCCGCTCAGCAGGAGCACCAGGGCGCCCACCGCGGCGAGCGCGAGCAGGGTGGTCACGGCGAAGGGGAGACGGCTCCGTGCGGCCGCGCGGGCCGGAGGGGAAACGGGAACGGGAACGGGTAGCGGGGCGGCGGCCGCGGGGGCCGGGACGCCCGCCGGGCCGGGGAAGGCGAGGGGGCCGGGCTGCGACCAGGCGGGTGCGGGCGCGGGGGCCGTCGGCCGGGGCGGCCCGCCGGAGGGGGCGACGTACGGGCGTACGAGCAGGTGGTCCTCGGGGAGGAGCCGGCTCTCATCAGGGTCCTGGGGCATGGTGGTCTCCCGACTGGGACGGGGGCCGGCGCGGCGGTGCGGTGCCGGCCCCCACCCGGTCGGTCAGGCTCCGCGCCGCCGGGCGGCGGGAGCCGGGGCCGCGCCGGCGGCGAGGGCGCCGGGCGTGGACAGGGACATCTGATGCATCTCCGAAGTGCGGCTCGAGCAGTGATCCTTGATCGGCGCACTCTTTCCCTCCAGCAGGGTTCCGGTCAAGCCGGATGTCCGATCCGCACCCATCCATCCGATCTGTCGGTCAGGTGGGCGTTCCGGACCTGCGGCGGATCGCCGTCGCCCACACGGTGCCGGCCGCCACGAGCATCAGGGCGGCTCCGCCCAGCGGGGCGGCAGGGGCGGAGATGCCGTCGACCGCGAGGCCGCCGCACAGCGCGCCCGCCGCTATGGCCAGGTTGAACATGGCCACCATCAGCGAGGACGCGGCCTCGGGCGCGTCCGGAGCCGCCTTGATCATCCAGCCCTGCACGCTCACCGAGACCCCTCCGTAGACGAGTCCCCAGGCCAGCAGCAGGGCGGTCCCGGCGACCGGTCCGGGAAGGACGGCGATCAGCGCGAGGACCACGGCGAGGGAGGAACTGACCGCGAGCAGGGTCCGGTACGGGTCCCGTGCCCCGGCCAGGAAGTTGCCCGCGACCCCCGCGACGCCGTAGCCGAGCAGCAGGGTGCTGACGTACTCGGCGTCGATGCCGGAGACGTCCGCCAGGATCGGCCGCACGAAGGTGTAGGCGGCGAACTGACCGGTCACCACCAGGAAGGTGACGATGACCCCGGCCCGCACGGCGCGGTTCTCGCGGAGCAGGGCGGGAAGTTCGGGGAAGGTGACGTGGCGGGTCGACGGCAGCGCGGGGAGCAGCAGGAGCAGGGCGGCCAGGGTGACCAGGCCGAGGGCGCCGACCGCCGCGAAGGCGGTACGCCAGCCGCCGGCCTCGCCGAGCAGCGTGCCGGCGGGTACACCGAGCACGGAGGCGGTGGGGACGCCGCCGAAGACGAGCGCGGTGGCCCGGCCGGCGTGGCGCTCGGGCACCAGGCGTACGGCGAGTCCGCCGGCGACGGCCCAGAACCCGCCGACGCTGACTCCGACCAGCAGCCGGGCCGCCAGGACGACGGCGAAGTTCGGGGCGACGGCGGCGGCGAGGTTGGCGGCAACCATCAGGGCGATGAGCACGCACAGCACGAGCCGCCGGTCGAGCCGGCCGGCGCCCACGGTGACCAGCGGCGCGCAGAGCCCGGCGACCACCCCGGGCGCGCTGACCATCAGACCGGCGGTCCCGTCGGACACGCCGAGGTCGGCCCCGACGGGGGTGAGCAGCCCGACGGGCAGCAATTCGGAGGTGATCAGGCAGAAGATGCCGAGCGAGACGGCGCACACGGCCGCCCAGCCCTTCCACCCCGCGCCGCCACCGCTCCCCGGTGCCGGTGCCGGTCCGGCCGCCGGCCGGGCCGTGGACTGCGGATCCCCGGGCGGACCGGGCGGACCGGGCGGAGCGGGCGGACCGGACTCGGGGGACGGCGCGGGGTTGTTGCCGGGCGCGGCGGCTGAGGTCATGGATTCGGTTCTCCGTACGGGCGATCGGCGGGCAGGACACCACGGCACGGGGAGCCGGGGGTCGCGCCTCCCCCTTCACCCGTACTGCCGTTCCAATCCTGCATGGGCCCCGGCCATTCCCGCCCGGCCGACATCACCCGCAGGCATGAGAGCGGGACCGGGCCGGCCCCGCCGTACGGCAAGGTGGTCGGATGCAGTTACGCCGGGCCGTGCCCCTCTCCCTCGTCATGCTCCTCGCGAGCACCGGCTGCGTCTCCGTCGGACCGCAGGACACGGCCTCCTCCCCCGCACGCGGGTCCGTACCGCCCGCCGAGGCGCCCGACGACCCGACGCCGCTCGCCCTGCCGCTGGGACCGCTGCCCCCGGCCGCAACGCCCGCTCCGGACCTGGACCCGGCCCCGGACCGGAAGCCGGCCACCGGGTCGAAGCCGGAACCGGAGCCTTCGCGCGGGCGCGGCCCGGCGAAGGCTGCGCCGCCTCCCCGGCGGGGGCGGGTGCCCGGTCAGGCGACGTCCCACCCGCGGCGGCGGCCGGCCCCGCCGCCCCGCATGGACCAGTTGTGCGCGGCCGCGGAGGGCACGGTGCCGCCGTCCATCGTCGACCTGTGTCTGCGGCAGTACGGCCGCTGACCACCGTGTCCGTGCCCGGTGCGACGCTTGACCCTCTCCCTGTGTCAGACCTTGTAGTGGAGCGCGTCATGTTCACCATCGGAGACTTCGCCAAGCACGGCCGGGTATCGGTCCGCATGCTGCGTCACTACGACGCTCTCGGACTGCTGCGCCCGGCGCGTGTCGACCCCTTCACCGGCTACCGCCACTACGAGGCCGGGCAGCTCGCCCGCCTCAACCGCGTCATCGCGCTCAAGGAACTCGGCTTCAGCCTCGACGAGGTGGGGGCGATCCTCGGCGAGCGGGTGGGCGCGGAGGAGCTGCGCGGCATGCTGCGGCTGCGGCAGGCGGAGCTGGAGGCCGCCATGGCCGCCGCGGCGGCCCGGCTGGTCCAGGTCGAGGCGAGGCTCCGGACCATCGAGAACGAGGGAACCATGCCTGCCGACGACATCGTCGTGAAGAGCCTTCCGCCCGTCCGGCTCGCCGAGCTGACCGGGACGGCCGCGAGCTACGAACCGCAGGACATCGGACCGGTCATCGGACCGCTCTACGACGAGCTGTGCCGCCGCATCGAGGAGGCCGGGGTCGTCCCGACCGGTCCCGGCACCGCCTACTACGAGGACGCGGCCGCCACCGGGCCCGCGGGGGCCGTCCTCGTCCACGCCGGACTGCCGGTGGCCGCCTCGGTGCGGGCCGAGGACCTCGGGGGTGCGGTACGGATCGTCACGCTGCCCGCGGTGGAGCGGGCCGCGACCGTCGTGCACCGCGGGCCGATGGACGGGGTCCTGCCGACCGCACAGGCGCTGGCGCGCTGGATCGACGCGCACGGGCACCGCTCGGCCGGGTACGCGCGCGAGCTGACCCTGGCCTGCCCGGAGGACCGGGAGCAGTGGGTCACCGAGCTCCAGGAGCCCCTGGCCGCCGGCTCCTGACCCGGATCCCCGGGTCAGGAGCCGGGGAGGCTACCGGGTCCCTCAGGGGCGGCGTCCGCAGGCACGGGCGCACCGCCGGGCCGTGTCCCGCCGGGCGGTGCGCAGCCTGCGCACGGTGGTGTGGCCGCGCCGCTTCCATTCGCCCCGCGGCAGCGCCGCCCGCTGGCCGCCGCCCGCGATCAGGGCGTTGACCGGGGTCATCGGGTCGGCGGCCAGCGCCTTGGCGAACAGGACGCCGACCACGAGCGGGACCAGGGCCACGGCCAGGGCGGAGCCCGCGGTGGTCACCTGCTGCATGCGCGGTCGGGCGGTCGTCGTGCTGCCCGGGGCCTGTGAAGTCATGTCCCCATTCCAGCAGCGGAGCGGCGTCGGGGAATCGGGGTGGATACTCAGGCCGTTGGGCGTGAGGTACTCACGTGAGGTACTCAGACGGACGGGCGGGTGGTGGGTGATGGCGGTGGCCGGGCAGGGTTTCGAGCCCGCGAGCGGCGACGGCCCTCCCGCACCGCCCGGCGGGCGGCGTGAGGCGGAGCTCCGCACGGCGTACGAGGGGCTGCTGCAGATCCGCCGTGTGGTGGGAGGCCCGGCGGGCGCGGAGGTTCCCGCGCCCTGGGAGGTACGGCAGCTGCCGCGCGCGGTGGCCCTCGTGCTGGAGGCGGCCGGGATCGCGCCGTCGGCGCTGGACGCGCAGGGACGGCGGACCCGCAACGGCTACCGTGTGGCGGCCGGCGCGGAGTCCGGGCGGGCCGAGGTGACCTGGCTCGGTCCGCCGGGCGGCGGCGCGGCCGGCGAGGAGCAGGAGCGGCTGACGGCCTGCGCGGCCGTACTGGAGCGGCACGGCTGGGTGTGCCTGCTGTACCGGGGCCCCCGGGGGCGCCGTTTCCTCGAGGTGGAGCCCCCGGGCGGGCCGGGCGGGCGTCCGGTCGGCCCGGGGTGAGCGCAGGACGATGTCCGTCGCTGCGCCGCGGGCCCTGGCGTAGTCGCGGGTGCGGCCGGTGACGGGGGCGGGCGAACGGGGGCGGGCGTCCTCCAGGCGGATCGGCCCGGCCACGACCCCGCCGGCCTCCCCCGTGCGCACGGGCACGGCGAGCCGGTGTCAGGCGTAGCGGGCGGCGAGCGCGGTGACCGTCTCGGCGAGGGCGCGGCGCAGTTCGGGCGGGCCGAGCACCTCGGCCTCGGTGCCCAGTCGGAGCAGGTCGCCGACGGCGACGGTGGGGGACTCGACGCTCAGGCGCAGCCGGACCCAGCCGTCCGCGTCGGCCGGGTCGGCGTCGGCGAGCGCCCGGGTGCCTGCCGCCCCGAACTGCATCGGCAGCAGCCGTTGGCCGTAGGGGGACAGGCGCAGTTCGGCGGTCTGCTGGTGGAGTGCGGCGTCGAGGCGGCTGGTGGACTCCTGCCAGTGGGCGGCGAGTTCGAATCCGGTGGGCCGTTCGAAGCGCTCCTGCGTCGTGTCCACCGCGAGGAACCGGGAGACGCGGTAGGTCCGTACGGCGCCCTCGACATCGGCGACGAGGTACCAGATGCCGCCCTTCAGTACGAGGCCGAGGGGGTGCAGGTCGCGCCGGACCTCGCCGCGCCAGCGGCGGTAGTGGGTGCGCAGGACGTGCTGGTCCCAGACCGCCTGGGCGATCTGCGCGAGGTGGGGGACGGGGTCGGCCTCCCGGAACCAGGCCGGGGCGTCGAGGTGGAAGCGGCTCTGGATCCTGCGGGCGCGTTCGGCGAGTGCGGCCGGGAGCGCGGCCTGGAGTTTCAGCTGGGCGGCGGCCAGATCGGCGCCGAGTCCGAGTTCCCGCGCGGCTGCGGGGGCGCCGGCCAGGAAGAGGGAGTCGGCCTGGCTGTCGGTGAGGCCGGTGAGGCGCGTGCGGTAGCCCTCGGCCAGGCGGTAGCCGCCGGCCGGGCCGCGGTCGGCGAGCACGGGGACGCCGGACGCGCCGAGGGCGTCGATGTCGCGGTGGATCGTGCGCACGGACACCTCCAGCTCGGCGGCGAGTCGGGGCGCGGTCATCCGGCCGCGGTTCTGCAGCAGCAGGAGCAGGGAGAGAAGCCGGTCGGCACGCATGGCGCCATTGTCACCCGTACCTGACAGAAGGTGTCAGGTACGGGTGCCAGCCTGGAGGCACGACGCAGCGGGAGCTGTTTCGACCGCCGGACGCGGGAGTCCGCCCGGCCGACCGAGAGGACCGTCATGCCCACATCCGTAGAGACCGCCGGCCGCTTCACCTTCGCCGACTGGAAGGAGAGCCCCGTCGGCGCCGCGGACGCCGTTCCGCGGCTCGCCCACGCCCATGTCACCAACGCCTTCACCGGGGGGATCGAGGCCCCGGGGACGGCCTGCGACTACACGATCGCCTACACGGGGGAGAACGTCGGCTCCTACAGCGGGATGGAGCTGGTCGCCGGCAGCCTCGACGGCCGCAAGGGCAGCTTCGTGCTGGAGGAGCGCGGCACCTTCGACGCCGGCGGCACCGTCTGCCGCTTCGAGGTGGTGCCCGGTTCCGGCACCGGGGACCTCGCCGGGCTGACCGGCTCCGGTGGCTTCACCTACCGCCACGGCGACACCTCCGTCGCGTACACCTTCAGCTACGTGCTGAGTTGAGGTCCGCTCCGTCGAAGTCGGCCCCGTATCGCAGTTTTTGTTGAAGACGATCGCATTGGCCGGAAATATTTGGCCAATTAGGTGATTCGCGGAACGATGTTTCATCATCATGACTGCACGTCAGCTTTCGGCGTGCGTCGCAGGGAGGCGGGGGCGCCGGGGGGTCCCCCGTTCGCACCGGCCCCATCGCGCAGGCGAGTTCCCGCTCCGGCCGCGCCCCGCCGTGACTCCCGTCCCCGTTCCCGTTCCCGTCACCCAGGCAAAGGCTCATGTCCGCCCAGCAGCTCTCGGACCTCATACGTTTCGCCCGTCACAACTCGCCCTACTACCGCGACCTCTACGCGTCCCTGCCGGCGCACGTCGACCGCCTCACCGACCTTCCGGTGGTCGACCAGCAGGAGTTCTGGGCGGCCAACGCCCTCCACGACAGCCGCGTACTGACCGGCCCGCTCAGCGAGGCCACGGTCTACAAGACCGGCGGGACCACCGGCTCCCCCAAGTTCTCCGTCTACACCCGCGACGAGTGGCGCACGTTCGTCACCGCCTTCGGCCAGGGGCTCGTGGACACCGGTCTGCGTCCGGGGCACCGCGTCGCCGACCTCTTCTACGCCGGGGAGCTGTACGCCAGTTTCCTGTTCGTCCTCGACTCGCTCGCCCACGCGCCCGTGGACAACGTCCGTCTGCCCGTCGGCGGCGCCGCGCCGCCGGAGTCGACGATCCCCACGCTGCGCGATCTCGCCGCCCAGGTACTGACCGGCACGCCCACCACCCTGTGCCGGCTCGCCGAACAGGTCCTCTCGTCCGATGTCCGGCTCGATGCGGTGGAGTTGGTCCTCTTCGGCGGCGAGGCACTCTTCGACGACCAACGGCGTCTGCTGGCCGCCGCGTTCCCCCGCGCCGAGGTCCGTTCCGTCGGATACGCCAGCGTCGACGCGGGCCTGCTCGGCCGCCCGGTGTCCGGCTCCGACGCCCGGGTGCACCGGGCCTTCACCCCGTACGCGGTCGTCGAGATCCTCGACGACTCCACCGACGAGCCGATCACGCAGCCGGGGCGACCGGGCCGGGTCGTCGTCACCAGCCTCTTCCGCCGCCTCATGCCGATCATCCGCTACCCCGCCGGCGACCGGGCCGAGTGGACCGGCACCGGGCCGGGCCACTTCAGGATCCTCGGGCGCGCCGAGGAGGGCGTGCGCGTGGGCCCCGTCTCCCTCTACACACAGGACGCCCAGGACGCCGTGGCCGCGGCGGACACCGCGGGCCGGGTGGTCGGCATGCAGCTCGTCGTCCGCCGCTGGGAGGGCCGCGACGGGCTCGTCCTGCGGCTGGCGACGGCTCCGGGCGACGGCGCCCGCGGCCGGGCCGCGGGCGAGCGTGAGGCGCTGGCCGCGGCCGTCGTCACGGAACTGGAGACCGTACGGCCGCTGTATCCGGACAGCGTGCGTGCCGGCTTCGTGCACCCGCTGTCCGTGGAGTGGGCGCGCCACCGCGACCTCGCCGTCAACCCGCGCTCGGGCAAGCTCGTCCGCGTCCTCGACGAGAGGCCGACCGCATGACCGCCGCACCCGTCACCTCGCCCGACCCCGCACCCGTCCCCGCATCCGCACCCGCGGCATCCGTCCCCGCACCCGGGACGAGCACCGGGGCGAGCACCGGAACCGGGTCGGGCACCGGGGCCGGCGCCCGGCGCCGTCCGCTGGTCCTGCGCAACCGCGCCTTCGGCGCCGTGTGGCTCGGCCAGATCCTCACCCAGGCCGCCGTGCGCATGTTCCAGGTCGGCGTGGCCTGGTGGATCGTCGCCCATGCCGTGCCCGGGGCACCCGGGCTGGCCTCCGGGCTGTTCCTCGCGGCCTGCACGCTGCCCGCCGTGGCGCTCGCGCCCGTCGTGGCCGGGGCCATCGCCCGGTTCCCCCACCGCAGCGTGCTGCGGAGCGCCGCAGGCCTGGCCGGGGCCGCGTCGGGCGCCCTCGCGCTGTGGGCCCACGCCGGCGGCCTGCCGCTCGCCGGCGTGTACGGCGCAGCCCTCGCCCTCGCGACCTGCCAGGCGTTCTTCGATCCCTGCCTGACCACCTCGGTCCCCGAACTCGTCGACGACGCCGACATCGAGACGGCCACCGGCTTCGAACTGTCCACCCAGTCCCTGGCCGGCCTCGCCGGAGCCCTGCTCGGCGCCCTGACCGTCGACCGGGCGGGCGTGGCCGGGCTGGCCGCCGGCTGCGCGGCCGCCTACCTCGGCGCCGCCGTGCTCGTCGCGGTCGCCCGCTTCCGTACCGCCGCCCCGGGCGACACGGACGGCGCGGGCGACACGAACGGCTCGGACGGCCCGCCCCGTTCGCGCCCGCTCCTCCGCATCCTGGCCGAACTGCCCTCCGTGCGGCGGATCCTGATCTGCTTCACCGCGGCGAACCTGTTCACCGCCGCCGTGTTCGTCGTCATCCCCCTCTACACCCGGTCGGTGCTCTTCGGCGGAGGCGGGACCGTGGCCCTGCTGGAGGCCTCCCTGGGCACCGGCGCGCTCGTCGGCGCCTTCACCGGCACCCGCGTGCCCGGCCGGCCCACGGTCGCCGGCGCCTGGTGCCTGGGCCTGATGGCCCTCGCCCTGGCGCTGCCCGGACTGTTCGCCCAGCGCCCCGTCGTAGCCGGCTGCCTCGCCGTGGCCGGCTGGTGCGCCGGAGCCGTCAGCGTCCGCTTCGTCGCCCTGTTCCAGCGGATGGTGCCGACGGCGGACAAGCCCGGCTTCTTCGCCGTGATGCAGGCCGTCCTGGGCGCCTCCCTGCCGGTGGCGTCCCTGGTGTTCGGCACCGCCGGTGACTTCCTCTCCCCGCAGACGCTCTGCCTGGTGCAGGGCATCGGCCTGCTCCCCGCGGCGGGCGCGCTGGCCCTGCTCGGGTCCCGTACGCCCGACCCCGCCGCGGCGAAGCCCTCCGGGGGCGAGCGATGAGCCCCGTGATCGCCCCGGCCGTCCGCGCGGACATCGCCGAACTGCGCCAGCTCTACTACGCCGTCTACGGTCCGCACTACCCCGTGGCCCTCGGCACCGACCCGGCCGAGATGGCCCGGCTCATCGCGGACCCGCACTCCCTGTGGCTCGTCACCCGCTGCCCCGACACCGGGTCCCTGGCCGCCTCCGCCGCCATCCGCGGCGAGGCGGGCAGCCGCACCGGCCGGCTGGAGGGCATCGCCGTGCACCCCGAGCACCGCTCGGCGGGCCTGGCCGCCGCCCTCACCGAGGCCCTGTGCGCCGGAATGCTGGACACGGGCCGACTGGACTCGGTGTACGCGACCGTACGCACCGTCAGCGCCGGTCCGCAGCGCGTCGTGGCCCGCAACGGCTTCCGCCCGCTGGGCATCCTGCCCAACGCCGTGGATCTCAGCAGCCGCGAAACCCTCGCACTCTACGCGCGTCACGCCGACGGGGTGCTCGACCGCCGGATCCCCGTCACCGAAGTACCGCCCGCGCTGCTGCCGTTGCTGCGCACCGCGGAGTCCGCGCTCGGCATCGGCTATCCCGGGGTCGGCGCCGCCGCGCGCCCGCTCCCGGCGCCCGCGCCGCACGCGGCCGTCGAACGGCTGGAGGTGATCGAGGCACCGGCCTTCGTCCGCCGCCGCTTCCGCGAGCGGTTCCCCTGCGCCGAGGGCTGGTTCTACCCGCTCCACACGCCGAACGTACTGCTCACCCCCGAGGACGGCCGCTTCGAGGTCTACGCCTACCTCAACCGCGCCGGCGGCTACGGCTCCCTGCTGACGGCCCACCCCGACCCGGCCGCCGCGGCGGCCCACCTCGAACCCGTCACCCGGGCCCTGGCCCGCGCGGGCGCCGGCTACATCGAGGCCCTGGTACCGCTCGCGCACCACGAGGCCCTCTCGGCCTTCCTCGCCCAGGGGTTCGTCGCCGGTGCCGTCTACCCGGCCATGCGCGCGGACGGCGACGGCTTCCACGACTACGCCGTCCTGTCCCGTTCCGGCGAACGGATCGACTTCCGCGGCGTCGCCGTCGAACCGCCCCTCCAGCCGTATCTGGACTGCTACCTGTCGGCCTGGGCGTCGACACACCTGCCCACATCATCCGAGGTTGCCCCATGAGCCCCACGAACCGCATGAACCCCCATCTCGCGCCGGTCGCCGTACCCGACCCCGCCCTGCTGCCGCACGTACAGGAGCTGTGCGACCTGACGGACCCCTACGCCCACGGACCCGAGCAGGACGCACTGTTCGCCGCGGCCATGGCGGAGACCAACGCCTGGCACACCGAACGCTCGCCCTTCTTCCGCTCCCTGTACGAGGCCACTCCCCCGGCCGAGCCGTACCGCGCGCCGCTCGTCCACGCGAACTTCTTCAAGCGCCACGAGGTGCTCTCCGTCCCCCGCGAGGACGTAGAGCTGCACCTGACCTCCTCCGGTACCACCGGCCAGAAGTCGCAGATGTTCTTCGACCACTGGACCATCCGCTCCGCCCAGCGCATGGTCGCCCGGATCTTCGAGCGGAACGGCTGGATCACCCCCTACCAGGAGGTCAACTACCTCCTCTACAGCTACGAACCGGCCCCCTCGTTGAACCTGGGGACCGCCTTCACCGACAACTACCTGTGCGACTTCGCCCCCGCGCGCAGCGTCGCGTACGCGCTGCGCAACACCGGCGGCGAGCACGAGTTCGACCCCTTCGGCTGCATCGCCGCACTGCGTCGTTTCGAGCGGGAGGACGCCCCGGTCCGCATCCTCGGCTTCCCCGCCTTCCTCTTCTTCACCCTGGAGCGGATGCGGGCCATGGGACTGCCTCCGCTGCGCCTGCCCGAGGGCTCCCTCGTCGTCCTCGGCGGCGGCTGGAAGGGACACGCCGACCGGCGCATCGGCAAGGAGGAGCTGTACTCCCGGGTCACCGAGCAGCTCGGCATCCCGGGCGAGCGGATCCGGGACACCTTCGGGTCGGTCGAGCACTGCATCCCGTACATCGAGTGCGACCACCACCGGCTTCACGCCCCGGTGTGGTCACGGGTGACGATCCGCTCCACGCGGACGCTCGAGCCCCTTCCCCACGGGGAGCGGGGCTACCTCCACCTCGTGTCGCCGTACATCACCTCGGTGCCGGCGCAGAGCGTGGTCATGGGGGACCTCGCCTCGCTCCAGCCGGGCGACGCCTGCGGGTGCGAGCTCCGCACCCCCTGGTTCACCGTCCACGGCCGTGCCGGGGTGAGCCGCAACCGCAGCTGCGCGGTGGCCGCAGCGGAACTGATGAAGGGAATGGCGTGACCGTGAGCGTGCACCACCACTACTGGATGGGCGAGTTCATCGACGACGAGGAGGCCGGCCGCCGGCTCACCGGCCTGCCGGCCGCCGTCGAGGCCGCGCTCGCGGAGAGCCTGGAGACCGAGACCGTCCTGGCCGCGTGCGACGCCCTCGGCGCCGCACTCTGCGACCCCGGCCACCCCGTACGGGCCCGGCTCGCCGCGCACCTGCCCGAGGGCGAGGACCCGGCCGTCCTGTCCGAGCTGGGCGGCCTCCTCGGCCGGCGGGAGCTGACCCGCAAGCTGCGCCGGGAACTGGGCGGAGCGACTCCCGGCCGGCTGAACCGGGCGGACCCGCGCGAGAGCGTCTTCGAGGCGTGGGCGCCCGTCGGCCTGGTCGCCCACATCGCGCCGAGCAATGCCGCGACGGTCGCTCCGCTGAGCATCGTCGAGGGTCTGCTCGCGGGGAACGTCAACATCCTGCGGACCAGCAGCGCCGACACGCTCCTGACCCAGCACCTGATGGCCGAGCTCGCGGCCCTGGACCCGAGCGGCGCGCTGGCCGCGCGGATCGTCGTGCTGCGCTTCCCCTCCTCCCGGCAGGAGTGGCTGCGGCTGATGTGCGCGCCCGCGGACGCCGTCGCCGTTTGGGGCGGGGAAGCCGCCGTCGAAGGGGTCGCGGCCCATGTGCCGGCCGGCTGCCGGCTGGTGGAGTGGGGGCACCGGATCTCCTTCGCGTACCTGACGGCCGACGCGTGGTCGGACGCCGCCACGCTCGACGCCCTGGCGGACGACGTCTGCCTGCTCGAGCAGGAGGCGTGCTCCAGCCCGCAGGTGGTCTACCTCGACACCGAGGACGAGGACGAGGTCTTCGGTTTCGCCGAGCGTTTCGCCGCGGTCCTCGCCGCCCGGCCGCCGGCCGCGGCCGGCCCTGCGGCCGGCTCCGCGGAGGGCGGGCCGGACCCGGCGGAGGCGGCCGAGCTGACCACCACCGAGCTGGTGGCCCGGCTGGAGGAGCACCTGGGCCTGACCCGGGTGTTCGCCGCCGCCGACGGATCGTGGCGGGTCATGGCCGACACCCGGTCCCCGCTGACCGCCTCGCCGCTGCACCGCAGCGTGTGGGTCAAGCCGCTGCCCCGCAAGCGGCTGATCGCCACCCTGCGGCCCATGCGCCGCTATCTGCAGACGGCCGGCCTGGCGGGCAGCCCGACGGACATCGCGGAGCTGTCGCGCACCGCCCTGGCCGCGGGTGTCACCCGAGTGACGCCGGTCGGCGCCATGCTGGAGAGCTACGCGGGTGAGCCGCACGACGGCGTCTACGCCCTCCAGCGCTACAGCCGCCGCGTCGCGGTCCAGGCCGATCCGGTCCGGTTCGCCACCACCGCCTGCCTCGACGACCTGGCCCGGCCCGTGGTGCTGCCGCGCCCGGCGGGCCCGCTGGTGGGCAAGGAGGACGTGCAGGAGCCGGCGCGCCGCCTCACGCGCGCCGACGCCGAGCTGTACTTCCGCAGCGGCGGCAGTACCGGCGCACCGGCCCTGTCGGTCTTCAGCTACGACGACTACGACACGCAGATGCACGCCGCCGCCCGTGGTCTGCTCGCCGCCGGATACGACCCGGCGGCGGACCGCACCGCCAACCTCTTCTACTGCGGCGCCATGTACGGCAGCTTCATCAGCTTCTTCTCCGTACTGGAACGGCTCGGCGGGGTGCAGTTGCCGCTGTCCGCGGGCCCGGACCACGCGGCGACGGCCCGGGCCATCGTCGACCACGGGGCCGACACCCTCTTCGGCATGCCCTCCTACCTGTGGCAGCTGCTGCACGCGGAGGCGGACGTGCTGCGTGCGTACGGCGGCCTGCGCAAGGTGTTCTACGGCGGCGAGCACTTCACCGAGGAGCAGCAACGCGCCCTGAAGGACACCTTCGGCATCGAGGTCGTCCGCTCGATCACCTACGGCAGCACCGACCTCGGGCCGCTGGGCTACCAGTGCACCGAGAGCTCCGGAGGCGTCCACCACCTGCACGCCGACCTCCACACGATGGAGATCCTGGACCTGGCGGAGGACCGCCCGGTGGGCCCGGGCGAGACGGGCCGGCTGGTCTTCACCACGCACGCCCGTCGAGGCCAGCAGCTCGGCCGGTACGTGATAGGTGACCTCGGCCGGGAGGTCCCGGGCCGCTGCCCGTGCGGACGGCATGCGCCCCGCTTCGAACTGCGGGGGCGCACCGGTGACGTGATGCGGGTGGCGACGTACTTCTTCAACCACCGGCGCTTCCTGGAACTGGCCGAGGAACACGGGGGCCACCGGGGCGAGTTGCAGGTCCGGCTCGACTCCACGGACGCGCGCGAGCGGCTGACCGTACGGGTGGAGCGGACCGCGACGACGGATCCGGAGCAACTGCGGGAGGTCTTCCTGGCCGGCTACCCGGAGCTGCGCTCGGCGGTGGCGGAGCGGCTGCTGGACCTGGTGGTCGAGGCGGTGGGGAGCGCGTCGCTGGACCGCAGTGCGACCAGCGGCAAGCTCCTCGCCGTGGTGGACGCGCGCGGCTGAGACGAGGGGGCGCGGGACGGCCCGCCGGCGTCCCGCGCCCCCTCGCTCATCGGGCCGTCAGGTCACGGCGCGCCGAACGTGAGCGTCAGCTGCGGTGTCCCCTCGTTCGCCTGGGCCTCGGAGGACCACAGCCACAGGGCGTCCGTACCGGTGCTGCTGAGCGCCAGGCCGTAGCCCGTGCCGAGCGCCGCCGCGACGCTCGCGGTGGTCAGCCCGGTGGTGTGCACCGCCGATCCGTCCGGGATCCCGGCGAAGGAGCCGAGCGCCGGACCGCCCAGTGCGGGGCGGTTGTTGTACGTGGTCCCGCCCTCGCTCCACGAGCCGGTGACCGGGAGGACCGAAACGGTGTCCGCGGTGCCGGCGCCGCTCTGCGTGCTCGTCTTCACGCTGAGCACGGCCGACTTCAGTACCGTGCCCGCGGGCGCGGTCGGCAGGTCGAAGCGCAGGTAGCTCGCGTAGAACGAGGTGCCGCGCACTGCGAGCGAACCCGAGGTGCCGTAGTTGGTGGCGGGTGCTCCCGCGTTGGCGTAGGTGTCCTCCGCGGCGGCCACCTGGACCACCGAGTCGGCGGGGGCGGTGGCGAGGGCGTAGTGGTTCTGGACCTGCGCGGCGCTCAGGACGGTCGGGTAGACGGCGGTTTCGTCGAGCTGTCCCGCCCAGTACTCGCTCGTCGGGCGGTCGGGCCAGCCGCCGAGGCTGTCGCCGCCGGCGTGCCAGTAGCCCGAGAAGTTCTCGTGGGTGGTGACGTTCAGGGTGCCCTTCTGGACGCCGTCCACGTAGAGGGTCATGCCGCCGGGGCCCTGGCTCGCGACGACGTGGTGCCACTGGTTGTCGTTGTACGCGGCGCCGGTGGTGACGGTGCGGGTGGCTCCGGTGTAGACGCCGTAGACCAGTCGTCCGTCGTTGGTCATGTAGATGTGCTTGTCGTACTGATTACTGCCGCGTGCCTGGTTGTTGCCGAAGCCGAGGAGCTTGCCGCCCCGGGTGGTGTTCGTCCGGAACCAGGTCTCGATGGTGTAGGTGCTGCCCACCGTCTGCCGGGTGTCCCCGTACACCTGGGTGTCGGTGCCGTTGAAGCCGATCGCCGTGCTCGCGCCGGAGACGGCGCCGGGGCTCTGGCGCAGGGCGGGGGCGTTCAGGTGCACGCCGCTCTGGTTGCCGCCGGCCGAGGAGTCTGCGACGAAGGGCAGGGCCGCTTCGTCGTAGCGCCAGTACTGCTGGGCTCCGTCGGCGCGGACCTGGTTCGGGTAGCCGTCCACCTGGGCCGGGACGGTCACGCTCGCCGTCGCGGACAGGGCGCTGGTGTTGCCGGCCGCGTCGGTGGCCGTCACCCGGTAGGTGTAGGACTGGCCCGCTGCCGCGGTGGTGTCGGTCCAGGAGGCCTGCGGGCGCTTGAAGAACAGCGAGTCGGCGGTGACCGTGGCGATCGGCGCGGCCGCCCCGTTGCGGTAGATCCTGTAGGTCAGCGCGCTGTCGTCCAGGTCGAGGCTGGTGCGCCAGCGGACCTGGACCTCGCCGGGCCGGAAGCTGACGGCGCTCGCGACGGGCACGGTGGGAGCGCCGGTGTCCCCGGTGGAGGCGAAGCGCGTCAGGCTCTGCTGCGCGGCGCCGTTGACGGTCGTGAACTCACCGCCGACCCACAGGTACTGGACGCCGCCCTTGGAACCGACCGTCATCACGCGCGGCCCGATGCCCTCGCCGATACCGTCGTTGGTGTCGGGGGCCCAGCCGAGCTTTCCGGTGCCGCTGGTGGGCTGGGCGAGCAGGTGGTGGCGCTGGCCGTCGGGGAACTCGCCGACGCTGGAGCAGTCGTGGGCGTGCGAGGCGCTGTAGAGCACGTTCTGGTAGGGCAGCACGGCCTGGGTGGCGCCGAGGCAGGTGTCGCGCCAGCGCTGGCCGAAGTTGCTCAGGTCGAGGGCGATCCGGCCGTCGAAGACGCCGCCGCCGGTGCCCTCGTTGGCGGTGTAGAAGCCGGTCGCGTCGGTCGCGACGTCCTTGACGACG
This sequence comes from Streptomyces sp. Sge12, assembly GCF_002080455.1. Taxonomy (NCBI): domain Bacteria; kingdom Bacillati; phylum Actinomycetota; class Actinomycetes; order Kitasatosporales; family Streptomycetaceae; genus Streptomyces; species Streptomyces sp. Sge12. Next base: position 7,236,049 of record NZ_CP020555.1, on the reverse strand, counting down.
GAGTTGGTCTCGATGAAGCCGGCGTACGACTTGGTGAGCGCGCCGCTCGTCGCGTCGACGACGGCCAGTGCGTGCGTGTTCGTACCGTTGACGGTGAAGAAGTCGCCGCCGAGTACCACGTTGTGGCCGTCCGGGGTGACCTCGACGGCGCGCCCGGGCTCGTCGGCGTCGGCGGTGAAGGGTTTCAGGGCGCCGTCGGCGGCGCCGACCGCGGCGAAGCGCTCGCGCGGCTGGCCGGCGACGCTGAGGAAGTCGCCGCCCGCGTAGACGGTGTCGTCGGTGACGGCGAGGGCGCGGACGGTTGCGGCGAAGGCGGGACGGAATCCCTGCTTCACCGTGCAGCTCGCCACGTCGATGGCGGCGAGGCTGGAGACGGCGGTGCCGTTGACGGCGCCGAAGTAGCCCCCGGCGTACAGGGTGGCCTTGTCCGGTGAGAGGGCGAGCGCGCGGACCGTGGCGGTGCCGGAGCCGACGGTGAAGGACAGTTTGCAGGAGGTCGGGGCGCCGGTCGCGGCGTCGAGCGCCACGAAGTTCACGGCCGACTGCTCGCTTCCGGAACCTCCGGCCGGCGGGCGCACGGTGGAGAAGGTGCCGCCGGCGAAGACCTGGCCGCCCGCCTCGGCGAGGGCCCAGACCACGCCGTTGGGCTGCCAGGTGGCGAGCGCGTCGGCGGTGAATGCGACGGGCGGGGTGAGCGCCGCCGCCTGCGGGACGAGGCCGAGGCCCACTCCCGCACCGGTTCCGGCCAGGGACAGGGCGAGAGCGGCCGCCAGCCCTCGGGATCTACGCATGAATCCCCCAGTTCGGTGTGCGGTACGGCCGTAGGGTGCGGCCGTGCGAGACATGGCCGAAAATCGCCGAACAGGAGTCCGTAAACCATGCCTACGGGCGCACCCTAGAGCGATTCGAGGCCTGATTCATCCCACTTGACACATCGGATGCAAAATCGCGCCGGGCGCTGCACGCGCCTGCCGTCACCCGCGGGGCTTCGCCCGGACGTGCATGCGCTCCCCCTGCCGCCCGAACAGGCTGAGGATCTCCACGGGCCGCCCGTCCGCGCTGGTGAACCAGTGGGGCACCCGGGTGTCGAACTCGGCGACCTCGCCCGGACCGAGGACCAGATCGTGCTCGGCGAGGACGAGGCGCAGCCGCCCCTCCAGCACGTACAGCCACTCGTACCCCTCGTGGGTCCGCAGATCCGGTTCGCCCCGGTCGGCGATGAGCATCTTGTACGCCTGGAGGGGGCCCGGGCCCCGGGTCAGCGGGACGGCCGTGCCGCCGTTCGGCAGGGCGCGGGGGGTCAGCCGTACCCGGGGGTCCCCCACTTCGGGAGCGCCCACCAGGTCGTCCAGGGGCACCTGGTAGGCGGCCGCGAGCGGCAGCAGAAGCTCCAGGCTCGGGCGGCGCTGCCCGGACTCCAGCCGGGACAGGGTGCTCTTCGAGATGCCGGTCGTCCCGGAGAGCGCGGCCAGGGTGAGGCCGCTGCGGGCGCGCAGCCGTCTGAGCCGCGGGGCCACCTCGTCGAGGACCGCCTGATGGGGAGACGGCCGGCGAGTGGGCTGCGGAGGGGGCTCGTCGTCCATCCGGCCATTCCACTCGGCCGTCCCGGAAACGGCAACAAGCTTTGCCGATCGCGATCGGGCGAGCGCACCCTCGCGGCATGAACCCACAGAGCCCACAGAGCCCACAGAGACCGCAGAGGCCGCCGAAGCCGCGCAGTGATTCCGCAACCGTGCACGGACCGCGCCGTACCGGCGACGACGGGAGCGCCGGCGCACGCCCGCCCGCCGTCCCGTGGGCGCTCGCCGGCCTCTCCCTCTGCGCCCTGCTGTCCTCGCTCGGCACCGGCATCGCCCACGTCGCACTGCCGACCCTGACGCAGGTCTTCTCCGCCTCCTTCCAGCAGGTGCAGTGGGTGGTCCTCACCTATCTCCTCGCCATCACCACCCTGGTCGTCGGGGTCGGGCGGCTCGGTGACCTCGTCGGCCGGCGGCGGCTGCTCCTGGCCGGCATCGGCCTGTTCACCGCGGCCTCCGTGCTCTGCGCCGCCGCTCCGGCGCTCTGGCTGCTGGTCGGCGCCCGGGCGGTCCAGGGCGTGGGGGCGGCCGTCATGATGGCCCTCACCATGGCGTTCGCCGGTGAGACGGTCCCGAAGGAGCGGACGGGCAGCGCCATGGGGCTGCTCGGCACCATGTCCGCGGTGGGCACCGCTCTCGGTCCGTCGCTCGGCGGCGCCCTGCTCGCCGGGTTCGGCTGGCGGGCGCTGTTCCTCGTCAACGTCCCGCTGGGGCTCCTCGCGTTCCTGATCGCCCACCGCCATCTGCCCGCGGGCCGGGCAGCGTCCGGGGCCGGCCGGGCCCGCTTCGACCACCTGGGAACGCTGCTGCTCGCAACCACCCTCGCGGCCTACGCACTCGCCATGACCCTCGGCGGCGGCCGGTTCGGCGCGCTCGAAGCGGCGCTGCTGCTGGCCGCCGCCTGTGGCGCCGCGCTCTTCGTGCGCGCCGAGGCGAGAGCGGCGTCACCCCTGGTCCAACGGGCGCTGCTGCGCGACCCGGTGATCGGCACCGGCCTGCTCTCGGGCGCGCTCGTGTCGACGGTGATGATGGCGACGCTGGTGGTCGGGCCCTTCTACCTCTCCCGCACGCTCGGGCTGGCCGAGGCACCGGTCGGACTCGCCCTGTCGGTCGGCCCGCTGGTCGCCGCGGTGACCGGGGTGCCGGCGGGCCGACTCGCGGACCGGTTCGGCGCACGGCGCACGACCCTTCTCGGGCTCCTCACGATGGCGGCCGGGGCCCTCGCCCTGTCCGTGACGCCGGCGACCCTCGGCCTCCTCGGGTACGTCGTCCCGCTCGCGGTCGTGACCGCCGGCTACGCGGTGTTCCAGACGGCCAACAACACCGCGGTCATGGCGGACGTCGGCCCGGACCGGCGGGGCGTGGTCTCCGGCATGCTCAACCTCTCGCGCAACCTCGGCCTCGTCACCGGTGCGTCCGTCATGGGCGCCGTGTTCGCCCACGGGGCGGCGACGGCCGACATCGCCTCGGCGCCGGCCGCGGCCGTGGCCGCCGGAACGCGGTTCACCTTCCTGGTGGCGGCGGTGCTGATCCTGGTCGCGCTCGCCGGCTGCGCCGCCCTCGCCCTGCGGCGCCCTACCGGCCCGCGCCCGGCCCCGGCAGCGGACGGCACAGCAGGGCGGCCGGGGAGGGTCGGGTGGCGGCGCGGGTGGTGAAGGCGATGCCCGCCGCGTACTCGGTGGGAAGGCACTGGCCCTTGTGGTTCCCGTAACCGAAGTCTCCGCCGGGGCCGCCGGGCGGGCGGTTGTCGCCGCGGTCGAACCAGAGCGTCCGGCCGCCGCCCGGCAGGGCCGTGCGGGCCGGGGCGCAGAGCGCCGCCGAGACCCGCTCGCCGCGCAGGCTGTAGCCGATCAGGAACTGGCCGGCCGGGCACTGGAACTTCGTGTAGCCGGTGGCCCAGTCGCCGCCCGCCGGGACGTACCGCTCGTCGCGGACCACGGTGTGGCCGCCCGTCGGGGCACGCAGGTCGGAAGTGGCGCACAGGCCGCGGCCGCCGGTGTGGGCGAGCCCGGCGAGGCGCGCACCGTCGGGGCAGACCGCCTTGCGGGCCCCGTTGTCCCAGTCGCCGGTGGCGCGGGTGCGCAGCGAGGCGTTGTGGTCGCGGTGGTCGGTGGTCAGCTGGTACCAGGCGGGGGTGGCGGGGACGGGCCCGGTGCGGCCGGGGGTGGTGGCGAGCGGGGTCCAGCGGGCGGTGCGCCAGTCTCCCGGGTCCAGGGCGCCGGAGCGGCGGCCGGCGGCGTCGTAGCGCAGCAGGGCCCAGCTGTCGCCGCCCGGGTTGCCCTGGGCGTCGGTGCTCCAGCCGACGAGGGGCCAGTACGCGAAGTCGGCGTCGGAGCGCGTCAGGTAGCCGGTGAGGCGGTCGAACCAGGTGCGCGGGGCGGCCCCGCTCTCGTCGGCCCCGATGCCGAACTCGCTGATCCAGACGGGGGCGGTGAAGTGCGTGCCGGTCTCGGCGGACACGAAGAAGGCCTGGTCGTAGAGGGTCTGTTCGAGCTGCGCCGCGGTCATGTCCTGGTAGCGGAGGTCGCTGGTCTCGCCGATGCCGGTCGCGCCGCTGTGCCGGGGGCCGGTGTACCCGTAGAAGTGGGCCGAGTAGACGAGCTTGTTCGAGGTGACCAGGGTGTGGGAGAGCGTGCGCACGGGGGTGAGGGTGGGGCGGCCGTGCGGGAAGCCGTCCACGGGCAGGCCGAACCAGTTGATGCCTTCGACGACGATCAGCAGCTGGGGGTTGGCCTCGGTGAGGATGCGGTCGGCGGCCTCCTGGGCGGCGGCGTGCCAGTCGTGGTTGTCGCCGAGGCCCCAGTTGGGGTCGTCGAGGACGTCGCGGCGGACCTCGTTGTAGAGGTCGGCGCCGACCACGCGCGGGTTGTCCCGGTAGCGGCGGGCGAGGAAGACCCAGTCGTCGGCCCACTGGGCGGTGGACCGGCCACTGTTCCAGCGTTCGTTGCCGTCGAGGCCGCAGCACCACCGGGTGGTGACGGTGTGGTTGTTGAGGATGACGGCGAAGCCCGCGTCCGTGAGGGCGGCGACCACGGCGTCGAACACCTGGAGGGGGGTGCGACCGCGCAGGACGGGATTGGCGGCGACCGCCTGGTCCGGGACGGGGGCGCCGTCGCGCAGCATCTCGTTGGAGAAGGGCAGCCGGATGCTGTTGAGCCCCAGGGCCCGGAAGTCCGCGATCAGGGTGGACAGGGGGACCCGGTCCAGGCCGACCGGAATGCCGTGGGCGTTCTGCCCGCTGTGGTGCGTGGCGGGATCGCTGCGGTCCCCGGAGCCGTTCCAGGAGCCCTGGGCTCCGTCCCAGTTGCCCGAGCGCAGGCGGAAGCGGTTGCCCTGCGCGTCGACGATGTACCGGCCGCGGGTGGACAGGGGCGGGGTCCACGTCTCGGCGCTGCCCGCACCGGCCGCGGGTGCGGGCGCCGGGGCGGCGAGGGCGGGCCCTGCGTACGGCGCCGACACCACGCCGGCCAGCAGCAGAAGGGCACAGAGCACCGCGCGTAAGAGGCTCTTCATCTCGCTCCTGCCAGGATCCGGCCGTCCGAGCGGGCGGCTGCCGCCGGGCAGGTTACCGGCGGGTCGCCTCCGGGGGAAGGTGACCGCACGCCCGCTTTCGGGCGCGCACGCCCGGTCACGTACGGTCACCCTGCGGAAACCGCCCCGCGTCGGGCCGCGCCCCTCTACCGTGCCCTGAGGTGATTCGGGCACGGCACCGGAGGGCGGGGCGGATGGACGAGCAAAAAGACATGCGGCTGGCGGGAATGACGCCGGAGATCTCCCGCCGCACCCTGACCCTGCTGCGCGGTCTGGCGGGCCTGGAACCGCCCGAGCAGGTCCCCGAGGAGGCGATGGTCGTCGCCGACGCGGTGCTGGCCGAGCACGGCACCGACGGACTGCGGGTGCTGGTGATGACGCTGGCGGCCTGGGCGACGGCCCAGATCGAGAACGTGGCCGAGCTGAGCGGGCGCAGCCACGAGGCGGTCCTGGACGCGATGGAGCTGGCCTGCATGGAGGCGAACGCCGAGGACACCCCTTAGTTCGTCTCTTTCGGATCTTGTCGGCCGAGCCCGCGGTGTCCGGTGCCGTACACGGCAAGGCGGAGGGGCGCCCGTGTACTGGACGTACTCGGTCGTCCCGACAACGCGGCCGGGTGCGGTACCGGGCGTCGCGGGCCCGGCAAGATCCGAAAGAGACGGCCTGGGCGCCGCAAGGCCTCCGCGCCCGCGTTCCCGCATCCGGCGGGGAAGAAACCGGGCACGATCGGGCCGCGAATCGCCGGGTGTCGGCGACACTGGGAGAGCAGGAGCGTCATGGGGGGTCGATCGGAGGCCGTCGTGAGCACACCTTCCCCCATCCGGATCGCCGCCGTCCTGTCCACCGAGCACCGTGGACGGCTGATGTCCCAGGCCCGCGAGGTGAATTTCCCGGAGAGCGCGCGCATCTTCGACGAGGGCACGAGGGCGGATTCCTTCTGGATCGTGCGTTCCGGCACGGTGACCCTGGAGATCCCCGTCGCCGGCCGCCGGCCCGCGCCCGTGGAGAGCCTCGGCCCGGGCGAGCTGGTGGGCTGGTCCTGGCTGTTCCCGCCGTACGTGTGGCAGCTGGGCGCCGAGGCGATGACACCGGTGCGGGCGTACGAGTTCGACGCCGCGACCGTCCGGATGCTGATGGACGCCGACCCCACCTTCGGGTCCGCCGTCGGGCACTGGGTCGGCCGTGTCCTCGCGATGCGCCTCCAGCAGACCCGCACCCGCCTGCTGGAGCTGTACGCGCCCCGCCTCACGGCCACCGGCTAGATTCGCCGCGCAGGCGCAGCTGCACGGGGACCGTGCGAGCCCGTTGTGGCAGATCACAGCCGGGCCCGGCAGGTTTAGGGGAGGTGTCCCGGTCGTTGTTCGGCCGATTCGGCAGCCCGTTCCCCCACAGGTCAGCTCGTTCGCACGGCTGCGGTCTGCACTCATTCGTACACGATCCGTGACGAGAAATGAGGGTGCGAACGGGCGTTCACCGCTTGGGTCGGCAAGACTCTGTCCGCTATCCGAAACGCCAACCCAAGGGAGTGTTCGCAATGCGGTCCATCGCAAAGGGTCTCGGGCTCGGTTCCGCCGCCATGGCGCTCACCGCGCTCACCGCACTGGCCTGGCCGGGCACGGCCGGAGCCGCGCCGACCGGTACGGAGAGCCTGTACGCGCCGTCCGCGCTGGTGCTCAGTGTGTCGGCCGGACCCGATGCCGACGCGGGCGCGGCGCTGCGTGCCGTGACGCTCGTCTGTTCGCCGACGCCCGGCGGCACGCACCCGAGCCCGGCCGCCGCGTGCGGCGAGTTACGCGCGAACGGCTCGCAGCTCGACCCGCTCGCCGCACCGGCCGCCGACGCCGTGTGTACCAGGGAGTGGAACCCGATGACGGTCACCGCCGTCGGTGTGTGGCAGGGCCGCCGCCTCCACTACACGTACACCTTCGCCAATCCGTGCGGCCTGCGGAACACCAGCGGGGCGCTGTTCGGCTTCTGACCCGCGTGATCCGGTGATCCGGTGATCCGGTGACCGGGTGGGCCGGGCGGCGCCGTGCGACCGCCGTCCGGCCCACCGCGCCGTCAGCCCAGTTCGAGGCTGGTCACGCCGAACAGTTCGGTCAGGGCGAGGGCCGGGGTCGGGCCGGTGTACATCCGGGCGGTCTCGAAGGCCGGCGCCATCCCGAGACGTTCGAACAGCGCGGCCGCCTCCGGGTTGGCGTCCGGTGCGTCCACGGACACCGTCCCGTCGGGCGCGTGCCGGGCGAGCCGCCGCAGCAGGGCCGCCGCGATCGCCGGCGTGGCCGCGTACAGGGGACCGATCCGATGGGCGGCGCTGGACGGGCGGATCACGCCGAGGCCCTCGATGCGGCCGTTCCGTACGGCGGCCAGCGCCGTCCGGCCGGGCAGTGCGGTCCAGGCGGACAGGAAGGCGTCGCGCGCGGCGGGAAAGAACCTCCGGTCGTAGGCGGCGAGCAGGCCGAAGGGGAGGGTGCCGGCGTCGACGATCTCGACGCCCGCGTCCCCCTCCCCCGCTTCCCCGCCCTGCGGCGCGCCCTCGTAGCGGAAGTTGTTCCAGGCGGAACGGAAGCCGGACTTGCGGTAGTTGTCCTGCTGGTCGACGACCCCGTCCAGGCCCACCAGCCGTCCGTCGAGCCGCTCCATCCCGGCGTGCCACAGGCGGATTCCGTAGCCCCGCCCGCGGACGGCCGGCCGGGCGATGTAGAAGCCGATGAAGCCGAAGCCGGCGCCGTAGCGCACGGCGGAGATGCAGGCCACCGGTTCGCCGTCCAGCCGTCCGATGAGGAAGCCCTCCGGGTCGGCGACCGCGAAGGCGAACCGGTCCGAGTCCCCCGGGTTCCAGCCCTCCTCGTCGGCCCAGTCGCGCATCAGCAGCATGTCGGCGGCGCTCGCCCCGGTGATCTCGAATCCCGTCATGCCGGTGTTGTACCAGATGGGGCGGGTGTGCACATGAGTGCCTGATCGGCCGTCAGCAGCCGGACGAACGCGGCGTGATCGGCCTCCCGGTGGAGGTCGCTGACCTGTCCGTCCCCCACTTCGACGACGCGCCAGACCCCGTCCGCGCGCAGGGCGAGGTCGGTGGTCACGAAGGGGCAGTCCAGTGCCTCGACGGCCGCCCGGACCGGTTCGAGGTCCGGTGCCGGAACCTCGGCGACCGGGCTGTCGGGGTGGGCGGTGACCATCCGGGGCGTTCCCTCCCGCCACCACACCCGCACCTCGGCGGCCGCATCCCGCGGCGCGACGAACTGCTCGAAGGCCCGCAGCACCACCCCGCCCGTCAGGAACTCCCCCTGCAGTTCCACGAAGCGGGCGACGACGCGGTGCAGCGCGGCCGCATCCGCGAGGTCGGGCACGTAGCAGGCCTCGTCCCACTCGTGCTTGCGGGACTTCACGTAGTCCTTCACTACGGCGGCCCCCGGCGGCAGGCCCGCCGCGAGGACGGCCAGACCCTCCTGGTCGGGCGCCGCACCCTGCGCCGTCGGCAGCCAGCCACTGACCGGGGTGAGTCCCGCGAAGGTCTCGTACCAGCCGGGGAGTTCGTGCGCGCGGCGGTAGGCCTGCGGCGGCACGGCGAGCTCACAGCCGCGGCCGCGCAGGGCCGCGTCCAGTTCGGCGTACCGGCCCGCGGGGATCATCCACCCCCGGTACCAGGCGGTTCCGGCGCCCTCGGGCACGCGTGCCACGGCCCGCTCGGCATCCCCGGCGAGCAGCGCGTCGTGGTCGATGAGCAGGACCGTGCCGCCGGCGGCACGCAACTGCCGGGCCTCCGCCGCGAAGTGGGCGTCGGCCCGGCGCTCGTGCAACGGGTCGGAGCAGTAGAGGACGGTGGTGGTGGTCGCGGTGGTCGTAGCCATGCGCCCACCCTATGAACGGCCCCGTGGATCACCGTACGGTTTTCAGCCCGCGCAGATCACGTCGTCGAGCCGGATGGGGTTGGAGTCGAGACGGACGTACGCGGTGAAGGTGTCCGTGATGCCGCTTTCCCAGTGGGTGGTCACGGTGGCCCAGCCCACCGAGGCGCCCTTGGCGACGGTGACGGGGCCGATGCTGATGTCCCGTGGCTCGTTGTGGGCGCAGAGCAGCACGTCGACCTCCTCATTGATCTGCTGTCTCTCCTTGAGGATCTGCGATACGCGGGTCTCCCGGTCCTGCGCGGAGGGACCGTGGTCACCGTAGAAACCGGTCAGGAAATCGCTGATCTGGGCGGCGGTGTGCCCCTTCCCGGCGACCGCGGCGGTCGCCGCGAGGGCGGGGACGGACGGCATGACCGGCAGCGCGAGCAGGGTCAGCAGCAGGGCACCGAGGCGGTACGGCTTGAGCATCATGTCCGGTCTTGTACCCGCCGGACCGGAGGATCGGGAGGGCGCGGCCCGGATCTCACTCCTGCGGGGGGCGGGATTCACCGCAGAAACGACCCTCCGGCCGGTGCGCGGAAATGGGCTCGCGGGCGGCCCGCCCCCGTACGTAGGGTCGGTGCATGGGGAAGCCACTTGTCGCACTGTTCAGCGGGGCCGGGATGTCCACCGACTCCGGGATTCCGGACTACCGGGGGCCCCAGGGCCTGTGGCGGCGGGACCCCGACGCCGAGAAGCTCGTGACGTACTCGTACTACATGGCCGATCCGGAGATCCGGCGCCGCTCCTGGCAGATGCGCGCCGAGATCGGCGCGCTCGGAGCACGGCCGAACGCCGCGCACCTGGCCGTGGCGGAGCTGGAGCGGAGCGGCATCCCGGTGCGGGTGATCACCCAGAACGTGGACGGCCTCCACCAGCTCGCCGGGATGCCCGACCGCAAGGTGTTCGAGCTGCACGGCAGTGCCCGCTCGGTGGTGTGCACGGCCTGCGGTGCCCGGTCGGGCATGGACGAGGCGCTGGCCCGGGTGGCCGCCGGGGAGCCGGATCCCGCCTGCCCGGCGTGCGGCGGGATCCTCAAGTCGGCGACGGTGATGTTCGGCCAGCGGCTCGACCCCGAGGTGCTGGCGCAGGCCGTCGCCGTGGCCAAGGGGTGTCAGGTCTTCATCGCCGTCGGGTCGACCCTCCAGGTGCAGCCCGCCGCGTCGCTCGCCGGGATGGCCGCGGAGGCCGGGGCCCGGCTGATCATCGTGAACGCGGAGGAGACCCCCTACGACCCCCTGGCCGACGAGATCGTCCGCGAGCCGATCGGTACCGCCCTGCCGGCCCTGCTGGCCCGGATCGCCGCACCCTGACCTCCGCCGGTCCGCCGCCCTGACCCGCGGCGGTACCGCACCCCGGCCCACGGCGTCGATCCCGCGTCCTACCCGGCGTCGGCCGCCCGGCGCATCTGGGCCACGTCCAGCTTCTTCATCTGCATCATGGCCGCGGTGGCCCGGGAGGCCCGCCCCGGGTCCGGGTCGGAGATCAGGTCGATGGCACCGGCCGGGATGACCTGCCAGGAGACGCCGAACTTGTCCTTGACCCAGCCGCAGACGCCCTCCTCGCCGCCGTCACTGGTCAGCGCGGACCAGTAGTAGTCCGCCTCGGCCTCGTCGGCGCAATGGATCTGGAAGGAGATCGCCTCGCTGAAGGTGAACTGCGGGCCTCCGTTGAGGCCGATGAACTTCTGGCCGTTGATCTCGAACTCCACGACCATGACCGAGTCGGCCCGGCCGGGGCCGGCCTCCGTGTAGCGGCCGATGCGGCCGAGCCTGCCGTTCTTGAAGACCGACAGGTAGTAGTCGGCGGCCGCTTCCGCGTTGCCGTCGAACCACAGACACGTGGTGAATCCGCTGCCGCTGCCGTTGCCGTTGCCGCTCATCTCTGCCTCCGGGCCGGGGTGGTGGACGGTGGACACCGTCCCTCACATACAGACCGGCCCCGGACCCGAAATTCATCGGTGGTCCGGGGCCGGTCCGTCATTCAGCCCGAAATTCGCCCGTACGGCTTACTTCGCGGGAGCCGCACCCATCGCGAGCATCCGCTCGACGACGCGCTCGGCGGCGTTGCCCTCGTCCAGGTCGCAGAACTCGGCGCGGAACGCCGCCCGCGCCTCGGCGTACTCCGCCCCGACCGCGTCCGCGTTGCGCACGGCCTCGATCAGGCTCGCCGAGTCGGCCAGCAGCGGTCCCGGAGCCTTCTCCTCCAGGTCGAAGTTGAAGCCGCGCAGCGTGCCGCGGTAGTGCTCCAGGTCGTACGTGAAGAGCAGGATCGGCCGGTCGGTGTGCGCGAAGTCGAAGATCGCGGAGGAGTAGTCCGAGATCAGCACGTCGGCGACCAGCAGCAGGTCGGCCGCGTCGGGCCAGCGGGACACGTCGACGACGAATCCGTCGCGGACGCCGTCACGGACCTGCTCGGTCACGTGGTGGTGGCCGCGGACCAGCAGGACGTGGTCCTCGCCCAGCTCGCGGCGGGCCTCGTCCAGGTCGATCCGCAGGTCGAGCTTGTAGCCGCCCGAGAAGCCCTCGTTGTTCTCGCGCCAGGTGGGCATGTAGAGGACGACCTTCTTGCCCTCGGGCAGGCCGAGCCGCCGCCGGACCTCGGCGATCCGCTGCGCGTCGGGCCGCACCAGCGCGTCCGCACGCGGGCTGCCCGCCTCGATGACCTCGCCGTCGTAGCCGAGGGCGCGCTTGAGGAGGGGCGTGGCGTAGGAGCTCGGGGAGGCGAGCAGGGTCCACTGGGCACTGTCGTGCTCCAGCCCCTCCAGGATGTCCGGGCTCGTGTAGTAGTCGTGCACGAAGTCGTGCCCGATCTGCTTGATCGGCGTGCCGTGCCACGTCTGTACGACGACCTGGCCGGAGCGGCGCTGGAAACGCCGCGGCACGTTGTCGTTGGTCACGTAGTAGCGGGCGCGGGCCAGCACCTCCCACGACTCCACGCTGTTGTACTGCACGGCGCGGGCGGTCTTCGGGACCTCGGTCTGGCCGTCGCGAACCAGCCAGATGTGCTCCAGCTTCTCGCCGCGGCGCACCAGCTCCTCGTGGATGGCGCGCGGCGAGTCGCCGGAGCTCTGCCCCTGGAAGGTGTCGTAGACGACGATGTCCTTGACCGGCAGGGCGCGCTGCGCCGGGTAGGTCTCGAACCGGGCGACGCGCTGCGCGTAGTTGGAGCGGTCGTGCGGGCTGATCAGCGGGTCGGCGACGAGCACCATGCGGTCGTGGAAGCGGGTCTCGACCCGCATCCGGCGGCCCTGGACGGTGAAGGGGTGCGGCCCGGTGAAGAGGAGCCCGGGGCTCATCTGCACGGGGGCACCGCGGTCGACACCGAGCAGTCCGGCGGTGGTTCCGCCCTGAGCGACGGGACGCATCGTGGGCCACCAGCGGCCCTCGGGGAGCGTGGTGCGGCCGGCGTACGCCTCGGGGAGCACGGGCCGGAAGACCGCCTCGAAGGTGTCCCCGTCGCGGGTCACCGGGTAGCAGTACTCCACGCCGTGCGCGTTGTGCACGACGAACTCGTACGGCTCGTCGGTCGGCGCGACGAAGCGGCCGCGCAGGGTGAGGGTGCCGTCCTCGGCCGAGACCTCGTCGACCAGCGGCGGCGAGGGCTGCACGGAGAGGGTGAGGTGTCCGGTGTTGCCGCGCTTGGCGAAGAGGGAGCGGCCGGTTTCCTCGCCGGGCAGGGGCAGGACGAGACCGTCGAACCCGCCGCGCTCGTCGTGGACGAGGCGGTGCTCGGTGCCGTCGGGGCCGATGACCGAGAGGCTCCAGGGCTCCGGGGCCCACTCGCCCGGCTCGCACGGGGCGTCCGGTACGGCGGCCAGTTCGGCCAGCGGGACACGGGCGGTGAAAGCGGTGCGGCCGGCGCCGGACGCGGCGCTGTCCAGCGGGAAGGTGAGGACGGTGCCGGTGGTGACGTGGACGGCCTGCAGGGTGGTGGCGCCGACGGCCTCGGCGGAGAGTTCACCGGTGATCTCGACGGCGTCGTCACCGGCGGGGTGGACGTCCAGCGCACGGGCGCGGGCGATCTCCACCTGGATGGTGAGGGCGCCGGAGACGGCCGGGACGATCCGGACGTCGGGGGCCACCCAGTACGGCGGCGGGCTCTGGCCGGTGTCGTGCTCCCCGCCCCGCAGGCGGGCGCGGTGCAGGCCGCCGGCTCCGGTGACGGCGATGGACGTGGTCCATATCCCCTGGTTCCACTTGCCGCCCGACTGGAAGATCGAGGGGTCGACGACGGCCGTGAAGCCGGCCCAGTCGGCGTGCCGCAGGGCGAGGTGCGGGGCCTTCACCGTGGCCATCGGGGAGGCGACGGTGCGCGCGCTGACGACGGAGCGGCGGCGCTTGCCGCCCTCGCGGAAGACCAGCATCTTGCGGGAGCCGAGGCGGCTCTCCGCGCCGAGGTGGCCGGGGAGGGCGTAGCCGCGCAGCAGCAGCTTGCCGTCGACCCAGCTCGCCTGCTCCAGGCGGCTGACCACGCGGCGCTCGCGCGGGCCGAGGGTGAGGATCTTGGCCGGCACCGGCGGGCGGCCGTGCAGGAAGGGGTAGTCGGCCTGCGGGCGGGCGAGGCCCTTGACCGGCACGCTGTAGCTGTAGTCGCGCTGGTGGTCCTGAAGCGCGATGAAGTCCTCGACGCGGCCTTCGCCGGCGAGGTACGCCTTGAGCCGGTCGGCGACGGTCAGGTCGGACCAGGGGCCGGTGCCGATCTCGCGGACGAGTCCGCCGACCTCCTTGACGAACGCGGCGCGGAAGTCGGGGCCGCCCTCGCCGACGTACTTGTAGATGAGCGGGAGTTCCTCGCTCAGCACGTTGTAGTCGTAGTCCCGCAGGTAACGGACGTACTTGGCGCCCTGCTTGGCCTTGAGGGACTCACGGACCAGGCGCACGGACTTCACGCGGTCGATGAGCGAGATCGGGTCGGTGGAGCGCTGGGTGATGGAGCGCTCGCCGGTCTCGCGGACGCGCCAGTGGTAGACGCAGTCGCTGATGATGTCGACGCTGGACGCGAAGTAGTGCGCGGGGATGCTGACCGGGGCGTCCTCGTAGAGGATGCCCTCCGGGTACTGGAAGCCGTGCCGGTCCCAGAAGCTGCGCCGGTAGACCTTGTTCCACGCGGTGCGGTCGGTGACCAGCGCCGGGAACTTGGAGATGTGGGTCTTCAGCTGGGTCCGGGCGAAGGCGGCCCGGTGGCCCCAGGACTGCTGCATGCCGACGGAGCGGAAACGCTTGACGTTGCCGCCCGCGAAGTCGGAACCCGTCTCGTCGAGGGCCTCGATGAGACGCTGGTAGGCGTAGTCGGGCATCGTATCGTCACTGTCGACGAAGGCCAGGTACTCGCTGTCCTTGTCGGCGTGACGCGCGCCCACGTTGCGGGCGGCACCGAGGCCTGCGTTGTCCTGCATCACTACCCGGAAGCGCTTGTCCCGGGCTGCGAACGCCTTCGCTATGACGGCGCTGGTGTCCGTGGACCCGTCGTCCACGAGGATGACCTCGAAGTCGTCGAAGGTCTGGGATGCGATCGATTCCAGGCACTCGTCGAGGTAGAGCTCGACGTTGTAGACGGGGACGACGATGCTCAGGCGCGGGGGCATGGGTGGCGGTTTCTCCAGCGTTTTATGCTTTGTCGATGATCAGCTGCTCACAGCATCCTACTCTGTAACAGAGTCATAAACTCCACCCATATGGGGCATAGGCGGCTGATCGCCAGGGCGGACGGCAAAGAATTCAGCCGTCCGCCACTCGGACGATGCGATTGGACCCGGCCGACCGTGCCCGATGGGCCGGTCAGATCTCCAGTTCGGCCTCGATCTTCTTCAGCTGGTGACGGGCCATCGCGAGGTTGGCCCGCCCCTTGTCGAGGGCCAGGTAGAGGAAGAAGCCCGAGGATCCGCGGCTCTTCATCAGCCGGATCAGGTGGTACTGGCCGCCGAGGGTGATGAGGATGTCCTCGATCTCGTCCTTGATGCCGAGCATCTCCATCGTGCGGACCTTGGCGCGCACCACGTCCGTGTTGCCCGCCGCCGCGACCGCGAGGTCGAGGTCCTTGCCGCCCCCGATCGTACCGAGGGCCATACCACTGCCGTAGTCCACCAGGGCGGCACCGATCGCGCCTTCGATGGTGGTGGTGGCTTCCTTGAGTGCGGTGTCCACATTGACCATGAGAGGTTCCTCTTTCTCGTTTCACTTGACTGGGATACGACTGGATACGACTGGGATGTGACGGGAAGGTGACTGGCAGTAGCGGTGGCGGCTCGTGCCGGACCCTCGGGTCCTGCCGCCGACCGGAGCGCGCGTTCAGCCCGGCGGGGCTCCGGGACCCCGGACCCCGAGGGTGCGGTCGATCAGTTCGGCGATCCGCAGACTCGAACGCCGGGCCTCCAGGTGGAGGCGCCCGACGTTGACACGCGGCTCGGCGGTCAGGGTGAGGACGGCCGCCAGGCCGGCCGCGTAGGTCGCGACGTATCCGTCCTCACCCCGTACGAGCAGTTCGCGGAAGGCACCCTGGCCGGTGCTGTCGCTGAGCCGCTGGGCCACACCGAGGGCGGCCGCGGTGAGCGCGGCGACGGACTCGGCCTCGGCGGCGGCGCTGTCCTGGGCGAGGACGAAGCCGTCGGCGCTCGCGGCGAGGGCGCCGGTGAGCTGGGGTACCCGGGCCCGCAGCCTGCGGAGCTCCGCGAGTATCTCGGCCTCCGTCTCGGGGGGCACCGTACTCATGTCGGCCTTTCTCCTTTCGGGCTGCCTACGCTCGGAGCGGTCGGCGCGCAGGGCCGGTCGCAGCGGGAGCCTCACAGACTTGCCTCCAGTGCGTCGCGTAACCGGCGGAGCAGCGCCACGTCCGGGGATTGGGCCTCGGTCATCCAGTCGGGCAGGGGCGCCACGGCCGGCGGCGGGGCCGGGGTGTGAGGGGTCTCGACCAGGCCCGCCGCCGCGAGGCGCCGTACGTCGAGCAGGGTGTGGAAGGCGGGCCGGCCCAGGACCCACGCGAGGTCGGCCGGGGTGCGCAGGCCGTCGGCCTGGCCGAGCAGGGTGCGCTGCCGGGCGGTGATCGTCTGGCCGGGCGCGGCCGCCCGGGGCACCACCGGCGAGGTGTCGAGCAGGGGGTACGGCCAGACCGCGTCGAGCAGGTCCCGGCGACGGCGGGTCTCGCGCTCGACGGCGGCGGCGGGAACGGAGCGGACGGAGCCTATCCAGTGGGTGGCCCCGCGGCGGAACCGGGAGGGTCCGCTGCCCGGGGAGAGTGCGAAGAAGGCGGCGTCGAAGATGGCGGCGAGGTGGCATATCTCCAGCTCCCCGCCGGCGAGCCCGCCGCTGTCCACGAGGAAGCGGGCGACCTGGCGGCGGGCGCCGGCCCGGTCCACCGCCTCCCGCCACCGCTCGGGCGCGAGGCCGCCGCCGGTGGTGAGCAGTACGTCGAGGCCGGGGGTGGCCGGACTCTCCGCGTGCACGATGCGGCCGTCCTCCAGGAAGAGGGTGCCGCGGTCGCGGAGCAGGGCGCCGGTGGCGCGCTCCGCGGCGAGTCGGGTGAGTAGGGGTGAGACAGCGGCGAGGGCGTTCGCGTTCACGGCCGCGACCTGGGTGGTCATCTGAGCACCAGTCCCTCGGCCAGGGCGCGGAGCCTGTGGCGCGCGAGGGCGAGGTTGCCGTCCGCACGGTCGAGCCACAGGTGCAGGAATACGCTGCTGTCGAAGCTCGTCTCGACGAAGCGCAGTACGTGGTATCCAGTGCGGGTGGTGACGATCAGATCCTCGACGGGCGGGCCGGCCGGTAAGCCGGCGGACGAACCGGCGGAGGGTACGGCTCCGCCTCCGTGTGCCGAGTCGGTCTCCACGGGGGCGAAGGACTCGTACTCGGCGGCCGCCCGGGCCAGTTCGGCGGTCTCGGCGGCGGTGGTCTCGTGGTCACCCACGGGTGATTCCCCGGCGGTGCCGAGGGCCAGTCCGCTGCTCCAGTCGACCAGCGCGGCCCCCCGCGCACCAGGCAGGGCCATGGCTTCGAGCAGGCATTCGTCGATCCCGGGCACGCGGGCTCCCCTCCCGGCCGGACGTGCTGGGTGCACGGTGGTACGGCGCGACAGGAGGGAACTTACTCAAGTTCCACAGTACGAAAGGGCGTTCTGGCATTTTCCGCTGGAACATGCCAGGAAGGGTGCGAGAGCTTGGCCGGAACGCGTCGGAATCTGATCACGAGGCGAGCGGAAGATCGTCCGCGAGGCGGAACGACCCTCCCTCGCGCAGCACGTAGCCCTCGTGGCTGAGGGTGCGCAGCAGGTGGTAGACGGTGGGCAGGGGGATCCCGGTGAGCCGGGCCAGCCGTTTGGCCGTCGCACCGCCCTCCGCGGACATCGCTTCCAGGAGGCGCAGCGCGCGCTGCACGGAACCGATCAGGGTGGGTGTGCTGTCCTTCTGACTGTGGTCGGCCTGACTGTGGTCGGCGCCCATGGCTGGTCCCCCTGCTTCGGTACGAGGCCTGGCGAACCCATCAAAGTCGCTCATCGGGCGCAAGACCAGCGGGACTCGCGTAAACCTGAGCATAAGATCACCGCATCCTGAAGCCCGGGCGGGCGGCGAACGGCCATCGCACGCCCCCTATCGCGTGCAGGTCACGTACGCCGGGAGCGGGGTGTCCGCGATCAGGCGGCGCGGCACGGACAGTCCGAAGCGGCGTTCCAGAACGGCGAGGACGCGCCGGTCGCGGTCCCCCTCCGCCTCGTCGGCCGGCCGGGCGCACGCGCCCTGCGGGGTGAGGATGCCGGCGGCGATCAGTTCCGGGAGCAGGAAGTCCGGGCGGTGTCCGCCGCGCCAGACCTCCTCGCCGAGGCCGAAGCAGCACACCAGCTCGCCGTCCCGGGCGTACGCGAACTGCTTGGGCGGATGATCGGGCTGCGGGTCGAGGTGGACGGCCTCGACCCCGTCCCGGGAGACCTCGGCGAGCCGTTCCGCTCCGGCCGGCAGGCCGTGTTCGACGGCGAAGGACCAGCCGCCCCACCGGCCGACGCGGGCCACGCCGTCACCGTCCACGGTCTCGGCGACCAGGCTCCAGGCGGCCGCCGCGCCCAGCGGCCCGGGCCGCACCCCGGGCAGGGCCCCGAGGCGTGCGGCGAGTTCGTCGGGGCCTATGCCCCGGGCGAAGGTCAGACCGGCGAACCACTGGTCCCAGTCGGCCAGCCACCGGATCCCGTCCGCCGCATCCTCTGCGACATCCGATATTTCCCTGAGGCCCTCAATGTCCGCGATATCCGCCATGTCCGCACTCTCCACGGTTTCCCCACCCCGCCGGTGCTTGTTCACCGGCACGATAGTCATTCCGCGGGCTTCTCCGGGAGGAGGCGCTCGACCATCGTTTCAATGAGCCCCTGCGCCGGGTGTGCCTCCAGCATCGCGGGTGCGGTCAGGTCGTCCACGATCAGGCCGAGCATCGCCAGGTACATCAGGACCACGCCCTGCCGGTCCCCGGGCAGACCCGCGTCCAGGTGCCAGGTGATGTTGGCCTCCAGCTCCAGGCCCTGGAAGGCGGCGAGCTCCGTCTGGAGCTCGGGGCGCCGGGTGCCCTCCAGCCGCAGTTCCAGCATCGCGATGTGCACACTGCGCTCGCGCCGCATCCGTTCCAGGAGCCGGGCGAGCAGGACCGCGGTGTCCGGCGTGCCGGCGAGGTCCGCCGGGTCCGGCACCAGCCGCTCCCGGGTGCGGTGCAGGATCTGGACGAGCAGCTGGGACCGGTTGGCGAAGTAGTTCGACGCGGTGCCCGTGGGCACGCCCGCTTCGGCGTCCACGGCGCGCAGGGTCAGCCCGCGCGAGCCCTCGCGCGCCAGGACTTCGATGGCGGCGTCGAGCAGCGCGGAGCGGCGCTGCGGGTTCTGGCGCATGAGCGGGTCCCAGGGGGTGGAGGGGGCAGTTCCGGTGAGCACTGCAAGTGCAGTGCTTCGGTCACGGTAGCGGACGCGGCCGGTCCGGGCCCTCCCCACCGCCCCCTCCCCCGTGTCAGGCTGCGCGTCATGGAGCGGATCATCGAGGAGATACGCGAGGACCTGTCCCGCCGGATCGCCGTGGCGGCGGACCGGCTCGCCGACCGGACGCTGACCGAAGACCCCGCCTACGCCGCCCTGCTGGGCCGGGCCGAGCTGCGCGAGCGGATCCACCACCACCTGCGCCAGGCCGTCGAGGGCCTGACGCGCAGCTCGCGCGGCCTGCCGGTGGAGCTCGCCGAGGCCCGGGCCATCGGTGCGCTCCGCGCCGAACAGGGCCTGCCGCTCGCCTCCCTGCTGCGCACCTACCGCCGTGGCGGCCGGCTGCTCTGGCAGAGCCTGACCGAAGCGGTGGCCGCCCACGACCGGGCGGCGCTGCCCCGGCTGCTGCCGGGAGCGGCGGCGCTGTGGGACGTACTGGACCAGATGACGGACGCCGTGACCGAGTCGTATCACCGCACGGAGGCCGCGCACGGCGATCGGGACCGGGAGCGCCGGGCCGCCCTGCTGGACGTCCTGCTCGACGGCGCCGGCGGGCCGTCGGGCACGGCCGATGCGGAAGCCGCCGCGGTCCAGCTGGGGTTGCCGGAGCGGGGCCGCTTCGCCGTGGTCGTCCTGGCCGGCGACGGCTCCGGGGTGCACACCGCCGGCACCGGGAGGAGCGCCTCCGCGCCGCGCGTGCTGTGGCGGGTCCGCGCCGACGGGGAGATCGGCCTGGTGGAGCTCGGCCACCATCCGCTGGAGTCGGTACGGGACCTCCTCGCGCCCCTCGGGGTGCGCGCGGGGGTCGGCCCGGTCGTCGGGACGCCGGCCGAGCTGGCCCGGGCCCACCGGCTGGCCGCCCTCGCGCTGCGCACCGCCCCTGAGGCCGAGGGCCCGGGCACCGCACTGCTGGACGAACGGCTGCCGGCGGCCCTGGTCGCGGGCCAGGCCGAACTCGCGGGCCGGCTGCGCCAGGTGGTGCTTGGCCCGGTGCTCGCGCTGCCCGCGGAGGACCGGCGGACACTGCTGACCACCCTGGGCACCTGGCTGACCTGCCGGGGTTCGACCTCGTACGCCGCGCAGCGGCTGTACTGCCACCGCAACACGGTCTCCAACCGGCTGCGCCGGCTGGAGCAGCTGACCGGCCGTTCGCTGTCCGACCCGCGGCACGTGGTGGAGTTGGCGCTGGCGCACTCGGCGGTGCTCCAGCGCGCCGCCGCGGAGACGGCTAGCCGTCCCGCCGTACCGGATCAGCGGATCGCGCCGACTCCAGGAGGTACGGCACGTCGATCACCGCGACGCCCGGGGTGAACAGCAGCCGCGCCTTGAGCCGCAGGGCGTTCTGGTTGTGCAGGGGCTGCTCCCACCAGTGGCCCACCACGTACTCGGGGATCACCACGGACAGCATGTCCGTTGCGGTGTCGGCGGCCAGTTCCTCGACATGGGCCAGGATCGGGCCCACCACCTCCCGGTACGGGGAGTGCAGGATCTTCAGCGGAAGGCCGGTGTCATGCTCGGCCCACGCCTCGCGCAGCCGGGTGGCCTCCGCTTCGTCCGCCGCGACGGTGACCGCCGTCAGGGTGTCGGGGCGCAGCCCCTGCGCATAGCCGATGGCCTTGAGCGTCGGGGCGTGCACGGCGGCGACCAGGACGAGGACGTGGTGGTGGGCGGGCCTGCGCGGGGTGGCGTCGGGGGCGATGGCGACCTGCCGGGCGACCTGCTCGTAGTGGCGGCGGACGCCCTTCATCCCCAGGAAGAGCAGCGGCATGGCGATGACGACCAGCCAGGCGCCGTGCGTGAACTTGGTGAGCAGCACGATGATCAGGACCAGGGCGGTCAGGGTCGCGCCGACCGCGTTGATGGCGAGCCTGCGGTGGATGTGGATGCGCTCCTCGCGCGGGGTGGCGGGTGAGGCGAGCACCTTCCGCCAGTGCCGGACCATGCCCGACTGGGAGAGCGTGAAGGAGACGAAGACCCCGATGATGTAGAGCTGGATGAGGCGGGTCAGTTCGGCGTCGAAGGCCACGATGAGGGCGATGGCGGCGAGGGCGAGCAGGACGACGCCGTTGGAGTAGACGAGCCGGTCGCCGCGGTTGTAGAGCTGGCGGGGCGCGTACCGGTCCCTGGCCAGGATCGAGGCGAGCATCGGGAAGCCGTTGAAGGCGGTGTTGGCGGCGAGGATCAGCACGCCGGCGGTGACGGCCTGGAGCAGGTAGAAGAGGAAGTGCCAGCTGCCGAAGGTGGCACGGCCGATCTGGGCGAGGGCGGTGGAGGTCGCGGTGCCCGGGGGCAGGCCCAGTTCGGTGGGGTCGGCCGCCACGTGCACCTGGTAGGACATGGCGAGGGCGGTGATGCCGGCGAACATCGTCACGGAGAGCACGCCCATCGCCGCGAGCGTCGTCGCCGCGTTCCTGGCCTTGGGCTTGCGGAAGGCGGGTACGCCGTTGCTGATCGCCTCGACGCCCGTGAGGGCGGTGCACCCGGAGGCGAAGGCCCGCATCGTGAGGAACACCAGGGCGAGTCCGGTGTAGGTGTCGACCGGGATGATGGGGAGGTCGGCGGACTCGGCGCGGATGGTGTCGCCGGTGCCGAGGCGGACGGCCGCGACGGCGAACATGAGGTAGATGACGAGGACGAAGCCGTAGGTGGGGATGGCGAAGACGCGGCCCGACTCCCGTACGCCGCGCAGGTTCATCAGGGTCAGCAGCACCACGAAGGCGACGGACAGGGCCACTTCGTGGTCGTTCAGTGCGGGAATGGCCGAGGTGATCGCGGAGACGCCGGACACGACCGAGACGGCGACGGTCATCACGTAGTCGACGAGGAGGGCGCTGGCGGCGGTGAGCGCGGCGGTCTGCCCGAGGTTCTCCGCGCTGACGACGTAGGCGCCGCCCCCGCCGGGATAGGCGTGGCAGGTCTGCCGGTACGAGGCGACGACGACGATGAGCAGGAAGACGATGGCGGCGGCCGCGTACCAGGTGAGGTGCAGCAGTGCGACGCCGCCGAGGGCGAGGATCAGCAGGATCTCCTCGGTGGCGTAGGCCACGGAGGAGAGCGGGTCGCTGCAGAAGATCGGCAGGGCGAGCCGCTTGGGCAGCAGGGTCTCGCCCAGTCGGGCGGTGTCGAGGGGTTCGCCGACCAGCACGCGTTTCGCATTGATACGCCTCATTCGGGCATGATCGTCCATTCTTGTCGGCGATCAGCCCTTCTGGGGCTTGTGTCACCCGGCGAGCTCCTCCGCCCGGTGCGCCAGCCACAGGTCGTGCCGGGCACTGGGGGACTGCAGCAGGGAACGCTCCAGCAGTGCCTCGATGCGGGTCAGCCGCTTGCGGGCGCCCGGGACGGAGACGCCCAGTACCGCGGCCGCCGGGACGAGTTGGGCGTCGTGCGCCAGCCAGGTGCGGACCGTGTCCCGGGCTCCCGGCGGGGCGTCCGGACCGCTCAGCCCGCTCAGATGGGCACGGGCCCAGTCGGTCAGGCGCGGATCGCGCAGCACGTCGTCGAGGCCGGGGGCGGCGGTCCCCGGGGCGCCGCCGCTCCCCGCGCCCGCCCGGACCCCCGGCCCCGCCCCTGCCCCTGGCCCTGGACCCGCTCCCGAGGTCAGCCGCAGGGCCAGGGAGAGCGCCGCCTGGTCCGCCAGGCGCGCGAGGTCCAGGCCGAGCAGCGCCTCGATCAGTCGGAGCCGGGCCGCCAGGGTGTTGCGGTGGACCTTCAGGAGCCGCGTGGCGTGCGAGGTGAAGTTCAGCCAGGCGTGGGCGGTGGCCCGCAGCTCCTGCCCGCCGGGGTCCTGCGGGCGCCGGGGCGCGTACGTGTGCAGGGGCGCGAGCAGCGCCTCGGCCCAGGCGGCTCCCGCCTCGTGCGCGGCGAGCGCCAGTTCGGGGCCGGGCCCGAACCGGGCGTGCCGATCGGCGCTCCCGCGGGCGACGGCCAGTGCGTGGAAGGCCTGGGTGTAGGCGGTCGGGGCCTCGCGCAGGGCCAGTTCCCCGCTGACCCCGACCGCGCAGTCCCGGGCCCCCTCCACCAGCGCTTCGGCCAGCGGGTCGCCGGAGGCGGCCCCCGCGGCCGGGGCGGGCGGGGCGAGCACGATGAGGTGGCGCACGTAGACCGGGCAGCGCACGATCCAGGCCCGGCCGTCCGTCAGTTCCCGGCAGAGCCGGGCGACTTCGGCGCGCCGTCCCGTCGGGCATTCGACGACGTACATCCGCATCGGGTCGGGCAGTGCGGGGCCCAGCGTGCCCGCGATCTGGTGGGCGGTGGACAACCAGCCGTTCATCAGCAGGTGGAGGACGGCCTCGCGGGCCTGCCCCTCGGCGCGCCGGACCCGTTCCTCCCGCCGCCCGGCCTCCTCGGCGCGCAGGACGAGGCCCAGCGGGACGGCGGCGTCCGCGAGGAGTGCGGGCGCGTCGGGGTGGTGGGGCTGCTCCAGTACGGCGGCCAGCGCGCGCCTGCCGTCGAGTGCGAAGAGCAGGGTCGCGCAGTCGGCGCCGTGCAGGACCGCCGACCGTACGCCGCGGGCGCCGAGCTCGGCGGCGCCGCGCACGGCGGCCTCGGGGGCCGAACCGTGCTCCGCCTCGGGGTCCACCACCGCGACCCATCCTCCGAGGTGGGAGGCGAGCCACTCCAGCAGCGCGGCCGATCCGCCGGCGTGGGCGAGCCGGTGGACCTTGAGGATGTCGTCGGACCGGGACACGGCCGCATTCAACCACCCGCCGCACACTGTGCGCTGTGATACCGGTCTCGCCCGGTCACTGGGCAGGACGAACCCTGCGCACGCCGCCGCCCGCACGTAGGTTGTCGGACGAGCGGCAGGATCCCGGCGGCTTCGATGCGATCGGACACGGGGGAAGCCACGGGATCCCGCCGCCACTCACATCCGGCGTGCCGCGCTGCGGATGGCCTCCCGGATGCGGAAGTAGGTACCGCAGCGGCAGATGTTGGCGATGGCGTCGATGTCCTCGTCCGTGGGATCGGCGGTCCGCTTCAGCAGCGCGACGGCGGCCATGATCTGGCCGGGCTGGCAGAAGCCGCACTGGGCGACGTCCTGTTCGAGCCAGGCCTCCTGCACGGGGTGCAGGTCGTCCCCGTCCGCCAGGCCCTCGATGGTGGTGACCGACCGGCCGGCGCAGGCGGAAACGGGCACCACGCAGGGGCGGATGTCGGCGCCGTCGAGGTGGCTGGTGCAGGCCTTGCAGACGTCCACCCCGCAGCCGTACTTGGGGCCGCGGACGCCCAGCATGTCGCGGAGCACCCACAGCAGGGGCAGGTCGTCGGGCGCGTCCACGGTGACGCTGCGCCCGTTGACGGTGAAGGTGTGCGAGGGCACGGCGGTACTCCTGGCTCGGGCTATCGGGGGTAGGGGGTGAAGTCGACGTCGAAGTCGAGGGGGAAGCTGCGCGGCTTGGAACCGGTGGCCCTGGCCCAGGCGTTGGCGATGGCGCCGACCGCGGCGGGCACCCCGAGCTCCCCCGCGCCACCCGGCTCGTCACCGGTGGCCGGCAGGACAAAGACCCGTACGTCGCGCGGGGTGTCGCGCTGCCGGGCCCAGTGGAACTGGCTGTAGCTGCCCTCCAGCGGAAGGCCCTTGTCCAGGTGCAGCCCGGCGCGCAGGGTGGTGGAGATCGCGTTGGTGAGGCCCCCGATCATCTGGGCCTCCAGTCCGCGCGGGTTGACCGGCAGGCCCACGTCCACGGCGATCACCGCCTTGGTGACGCGGACGTGGTCCGGGTCGCGGGTGTCGATCTCGACGAGGCAGACGGTGCGGGACTTGTACTCCTCGTGGAAGGCGATGCCCTGCGCGCACCCGGCCTCCATCGGCCGTCCCCAGTTCCCTTCCGTCGCCGCCTTGTCGAGTACGGCGCGCTGGGCCTCGGTCTTCAGGAAGGTGCGCCGGAAGGCGTACGGGTCCCGGCCCGTCCGGGCAGCGAGCTCGTCGACCACGATCTCCTCGGCTCCGCGCGTGTTGGCGGAGTACACCGACCGCCAGGAGGCGGTGGGGATGCCGGTGGGCACCTCGGTGAGCGCCTGGGTGGTGAGCCCGAAGTGGTACGGGGACTTCACCGTGGTCAGGAAGAGGGTCTGGGCGAGGGTGGCGTTGCCGATGCCGAGCGGCAGGTGCGCCGCGGTGGCCGTGATGATCTCGCCGAGGCCGTGCCGGAAGTCGGTCTCGGCGGCGGCGACCCGGTGCTCGAAGCTGAGCACCTCGCCGAGGAGGTGGGTGGCGCGGATCCGGTGGTGGGTCGCCGGGCGCATCCGGCCGTGCCGGGTGTCGTCCACGCGGGTCCACATCAGCCGGACCGGGCGGCGGCAGGCCTTGGAGATGCGGGCGGCCTCGAGGGCCGCGTCGAAGAAGAGCCGGCGGCCGAAGGACCCGCCGGCCTGGACCACGTGCACCTGCACCTTGGACAGGGGCAGGCCGAGATCGGCGGCGATCGTCTCGCGGGCCACGATCGGGGACTTGAGGCCGGACCAGATCTCGGCCCGGTCGTCCCGCACGTCGGCGATGGCGGAGTTGGTCTCCATCGGGGCGTGGCTGACGAAGGCGAAGTCGAACTCGGCGTCCACGTACGGGGTCAGCAGGGGCGGCACCAGCAACGGCGGGGTGGCGGCGCGCAGCTTGGCGCGGATCCCGTCGTCGGACAGCCGGTCGGCGGGGCCGGGGCCCCAGGTGACCTGGAGGGCGGACTTGGCGTCGATGGCCTGCCCGAAGGTCTCGGCGACGACGGCGACCCCGGTCGGGACGGTCACCACGTGCAGGACTCCGGGCATGGCCCGGACGGCGGCGAGGTTGGTGACGGTGCGGACCGTACCGCCGAGGGTGGGCGGGCGGCGCACCACGCAGGGCTTGGCGCCGGGCACGTCCAGGTCGAGGGTGTACTGGAGGGCTCCGGTGACCATGGCGCGGGCGTCGACGCGGCCGGTCGGCCTCCCCACCAGGGTGTGCCCGGCCCGCTTCTTGGGGGTGGCGCCGAGGACGACCAGGCCGGGGTCGGCGGCGGCCGCGGAGAGCTCGCCGTAGCCGGCGGTGCGGCCGTCGGCGGCGCGGACGGAGCCGTTCGCGGTGGTCAGTGAGGCCGGGGGGACGCCCCAGCGGTGGGCGGCGGCCGCGACGAGGCGGGCCCGGGCGGTGGCGGCGCACTGGCGGACGGGTCCGTAGAGGGAGCGCACGGAGTTGGACGATCCGGTGAGCTGGTTGAAGAGCAGCTCGGGCCGGGCGTCGTCCAACTCCACGCGTACGTCGGCCAGTGGCGCGTCGAGTTCCTCCGCGACGAGCATGGCCACCGCGGTGGTGAGGCCCTGGCCGACCTCCTCGCGCGGCAGCCGGAAGCGGATGGTGCCGTCCGGTCCGACGGCGAGCGCCAGCAGGGCGGAGGTGGGGGCGCCGGCCAGGATGAACAGGTCGCCGAGGTCGATCACGTCGGCGATCGCCGGCAGGGAGGGCACGACGGCGTGGGCGGGCTGCGGGGCCAGCGCGTCGGCGCCGGCCCGGGTGACGAGGGCCAGGATCGGCGCGGCCACGAGGTGGGTCAGGAAGGAACGGCGGCTCGGACCCGGGGCGCGGCCCGCGGCATCGCTCGCGGCGTGGTGGGTGGCGCGGTCCGCGGCATCGCTCGCGGCGTGGTGCGTGGCGCGGCCCGCGGCATCGCTCGCGGCGTGGTGCGTGGCGTGGTTGCGGCCGGCCATGTCGTCGTGTGTCCCCAACGCTGCGCGGGCCCGCCCGCGCAGACCTCACCCGTTATTACCGGCACGTAGAGTAGCGGCCGGAGGGTGCGCTGAGAAGCCCCGATTCCGCCGAGTCACTCAGGGCGACATCACTCGTTCGGGGGTATCTCGATGGGTCGCCTTGATCCGTTCTTTACGCGACTTCCGCGACGGGCGGGACTCGTACATCTCGGCCGTACGATCGAGCGACGGCCCCCGGATGGCCTGATTCCGGCCGCCGTTGCCGACGCCCCGTTCCCACGACCGGCGGGTGCCGCTGCGCCGCCCCGGAGAACGCCTGACCGGATTCATTCGCACGCGGCGAACGGCCCGTAAGGCCTAAGGCATATACCAGAAGCAAGAACGTAGCGGATGTTGCCAAACGCCTTACACACCGTCGCGCCCTGTGCAACAGTCGTTACCGGTCCTTCCTTCAGACTTGGCCGTGCCGCGCCTGTATCGGAGTTCTCATGCCGTCCCACCTGTTCGCGGACCGTCCCGCGCAGCCGCCCGAGCCAGGGTCGGTGGACGCGCTGATCTCGCAGACCCGGCGGCTGCGGGGAGAAGTGGACGCGGTCCGCCGCGACACCGTCGTCGACGACGACGACGCCCAGGGCCGCTGGCAGCGCGCACTGTGCGATCTCGCGGTCCACCACCTCGACGATCTCCGCGAGCACCTGGGCCAGCTCAAGGAGGGCCTGCCGCCGGCGCCCGAGACCGTCGACCACCCGCAGCCGGCGCCCGAGGCCGGACCCGAGGCTCAGACCCGTGTCGGCAGTGCCGAGTGGAACCTGCTGACCGACGAGGTCAGTTGGTCCGACGAGCTGTTCCAGATCTTCGGCCGCTCCCCCGAGTCCGGTGCGCTCCCCCTCGACGAACTGGGCTCGACCCTCTTCTCCGAGGACCAGCCATTACTCACCGCGTGGGTCACCGCCTGTCTGGTGGACGGCAAACCGATCGACGGCGAATTCCGCATCGTCCGGGCCGACGGCCGGGTCCGGACCCTGCACATGAGGGGCGAGCCGGTACTCGACCCCGACGGCTGTACGGCCTCGATGTGGGCCGTCCTGCGGGACGTGAGTGAACTGCGCCGCAGCCAGCGCGCGGTGCGCGAGTCCCGCGACTCGCTCCAGCGCCAGCGCGAGATCGCGCAGACCGAGCACCGGCTGGCGGTCGAGCTGCAGGAAGCCGTGCTCCCCCCGTGGCGCGGCTCCCTGCGGTTCCCGTACGGCAGCGCCGGCACCCTGGACGTGGCCTCGCACTACCTGCCCTCCGCGACCAGCGCGCTGATCGGCGGCGACTGGTACGACGCACTCGAACTCCCCGACGGCCGCTCGATGCTGACGGTCGGCGACCTGACCGGACACGGGGTGACCGCCACCTCCGGCATGGCGATGATGCTCGGCGCGCTGCGCGGCATGGCCATGGCGGGCATCGAGCCGGGCCCGCTGATGGGCTGGCTCAACCAGCTCCTGGAGACCTCGGTCCAGCCCGCGCTCGGTTCGGCCGTTTGCTGCCGCTACGATCCCGCGCGCCAGGTGCTCTCCTGGGCGCAGGCGGGCCACCCGGCCCCCCTGCTGTTCCGCCGGGGCTCCGGCCGCTCCCTGCTGCCCCCGGAGGGCGTCCTGCTGGGCGCGACCTCCGGAGCCACGTACGGGCAGGCCGAGGAGCGACTCGAAGTGGGCGACCTGCTGGTCCTGCACACGGACGGACTCACCCCGCGCAGCATCGAGTTCAGCCGGGCGGACGGCACCGAGCGGCTGCTGGCGCTGGCGCCCCGGTTCGCGGCGGCGCGCTCGGCGCAGGACTGCGTGCGGATCGTGATCGAGGAGTTCGGCGAGAGCGAGCGGGAGGACGACGCCTGCGTGCTCGTCGCCCGGGTGGGCGGGTAACGGGCGCCGCACGTAAGGGCTTCGGGGCCGCGCCGGAAGGCGCGGCCTTTCTCGTCTCCGTTCACGTGCAGGTACAAGGCTTCGGGCACGGCCCTGCCGTCCCGGCGCGGGACTACACCCCCGTGGCGCGCGGGCCGCGCGGGGCCGGGTTGTCGGGGAGGGCCAGCTTGATCTCCTGGCGCAGGTCCTCGATGCGCGCGTACCCGGAGTACTGGGCGGTGAGCCGGTACATCTCGCGCAGCCGGTCCCAGGTCCGGTGCGAGGAGGTCTCGTTCATCGATACCAGGGCGAGCCGCGCGTACCGGTCGGCCTGCTCCGGCTCGTCGGCGATGAAGCACGCCGAGGCCATGGAGATGTAGTCGAAGATCTGCGAGCGCTGGTAGCCCTCGCCGCGCAGTCGCAGGGCCTCCTTGGCGTGGCGCGCGGCGATGGGGGCCGCCGTGGCGTCGTGGTCCGCCAGGGTCCGGTAGGCGAGGGCCTGCATGCCGTGCAGGTCCGCCTCGTCGAAGTGCTGCATCCAGCTCGGCGGCGGCACGTCGCCCTTGTCGGAGACGAACAGCTCCTCCGCCTCCCCCAGGGTGCGGCGCATGGCCTGGCCCTTGCCCATGGCGGCCTGCGCCCAGGCCTCGATGGTGTGCAGCATGGCGCGCGTACGCGGCAGGGTCTGCTCGCCCGAGCCGGACTGGGCCAGCTTCATCAGGTCCAGGGCCTCGTTCGGCTTGCCGAGGTGGACCATCTGCCGGGCGGCGCGGGACAGCGCCTCGCCGGCGCGCGGCCGGTCGCCCCCCTCGCGTGCCGCGTGCGCGGCGATGACGAAGTACTTCTGCGCCGTGGGTTCCAGGCCCACGTCGTGGGACATCCAGCCCGCGAGGACCGCCAAGTTGGCCGCCACCCCCCAGAGCCGCCGCTGGAGGTGGTCGGGGTGGTGGTAGGCGAGCATGCCGCCCACCTCGTTGAGCTGGCCGACGACGGCCTTGCGCTGGAGCCCGCCGCCTCTGGAGGCGTCCCAGGCGCGGAACACCTCGACGGAGCGCTCCAGCGCCTCGATCTCCTGGGAGCCGATCGGGGCGGCCTCGTAGCGGTCGTAGCCCGCTGGGTCGGCCTGGAAGGATTCCCCGAAGTTCCGGGCCTCCTTGGCCAGGGCGGGGTCGGTGTGCAGCCAGTCGTACATGGCATTGCTGAGGGCGGAGCCGGCGGTGAGCACCGCTCCCGCGCCCATCAGACCGCGACGGTTGAGCATGAGGTCCATTCCCGTGAATTCGGTGAGGACCGCGGCTGTGCGTTCGGGCGCCCACGGCATCCCGTCGGGGTTCTCACGAGCCCCGTCCGGCTGCCGTCTGGAGGTGCGCCGCTGCCGTACGAACCCGAGGTCCTCGATGGTCACGACACGACCGAGCCGCTCGGTGAACAGTGCTGCCAGTACCGTGGGCACCGGTTCGCGGGGGGCTTCCCCCATGTCGATCCAGCGCCGCACCCGCGAGGTGTCGGTGGCCAGCTGCGGGTGGCCCATGGCCGCCGCCTGCCGGTTCACCATCCTCGCCAGTTCGCCCTTCGACCAGCCGGCCAGGCCGAACAGGTCGTTCAAGCGGGTGTTTGGACCTTTGCTCACGTCAAGCCCCCAGGTTCTCGGCTGAGTTGACAGTAGCCCGCCGTCAGATGCCCAGCGACTATTCGCCAGGCTTCGCCAGGGCACGCCCGATGGTTCGCCACCTTGCACCGGGTGTCAGGTAGGAATGCGCCTCCCCGACCCGGTTCACCGGCGGAACTCCCCAGGGTGAAGCACGGGATCCGGCGGGGTGGCGTACGCAACTCGTCGGCGCACGAAGGGATCCGTATCACCATGTACGCAGCAACGTCCTCCGTGTCCGCACCGGTCCGGCCGCACCGCACGCTTCCGCCGAGCGGCGGCCCCTACCTCGAACCCGGCCGCCCGTCGGCTCCGGCGCAGGGCGTCGTCCGGGCGCGGCGGATGCCGGGTACCGGATCACAGCCCGTCAGCGGCAGAATCGACCTCTCGGGGCCGCAGGGGGCGCAGCTGCGCACCGCGCTCGCCTCGGTGCAGCGGATCTGTCCGGAGTTCGCCCCGGTGCAGGTACTGCGGCGCAGCGGCCGCTCCGTCCTCCTGGTGGGCACCACCGGACGGATGACCGCCGTCGCGAAGGTTTTACTGGACCACTCGCCGGAATGGCGTGAGCGCTACCGGCACGAAATAGCGGCATACCGGGCCTTCGTCCGGCACCGCCCGCCGGTCCGGGTGCCGCGGCTGATCGCCGCCGACCCCGAGAACTGCACGCTGGTGGTGGAGCGGATGGCGGGCCGGGTCGCGGCGCTGCAGCGGCACCCGGTGGAGCCGCCACCGCGGGTGGACCTCCGGGCGGCCCTGGGTGCGGTGTGCCGGGTCAACCAGTGGCGGCCGCCGGCGGAGTTGTTCGGCACCCCGATGAACTACGCGCGGCGGATCGCCCGCGACTACGAGTTGGGGCTGCTGACCGACCGGGACCTCGGTGACCTGCAGAAGCTGCTGCACGGTGTGAAGCTGTCGGGCACCGCCCTGCAGTTCAACCACGGGGACGCACTGCTGTCGAACCTGCTGCTGTCGCCGGCCGGTCCGGTCCTGCTCGACTGGGAGCATGCGGGCTGGTACCTGCCGGGGTACGACCTGGCCACGCTGTGGACGGTGCTGGGCGACGCCCCGGCCGCCCGCGCCCAGATCAGCCGCCTCGCGCAGTCGGCCGGTCCGGCCGCGCGGGACGCCTTCCTGGTCAATCTGATGCTGGTGCTGACCCGGGAGATCCGGATGTCCGAGACGGCGGTGCAGCGCTCGATGCTGGCCACCGCCCCCACGCAGCCGCTGCCGGTGGGCGCCCTGTCCTCCGGCGAGGAGCAGCGGCTGCTGCTCCGCCGCCTGCACGACGATGCAGGGATGGCGCGCCGAGCGGTGCGCGCGGCGGTCGGCACGCGCTGACCGTCCCCCCGTACGCGAAGTCCCGTGGCCCCCACCGCCGCGGGGCTTCGCCCGTTCCGGGCCCGGGCGCGGGTACGGGAATGCCCGGGCGGGCTCCGTTAGCGTGGGGAGACGATCGACGGGAGGCGCTGATGAAGTCCGGAGTGCGCAAGTGGGAGGCCGTCCGGGAGTTCGCCCTCGGCCTTCCCGAGGCCGTGGAGGACCATCCCTGGGGTCCCGAGGACTGTGTGGTGAAGGTGAACAAGAAGATCTTCGTCTTCCTGGGGAACACCGACGGGCCCCAGCAGCCCGGTCTGTCCGTCAAGCTCAAGGACGAGGCGCTGCACGGACACGCGATGACCGCACCGGGAGCGGAACCCACCGGTTACGGCCTGGGCCGCTCCGGCTGGGTGTCCGTGCCGCTGGCCGGGCAGGGCGCGCCCTCCGTGCAGGTGCTGTGCGAGTGGGTGGAGGAGAGCTACCGGACCGTGGCCCTCAAGCGGCACGTGAAGGAACTGGACGCCCGGATCCGGGCGGAGGGCTGACCGCTCTGCGGCGTCGCGGGGGTGCCGGGGTGCCGGATGCCTTGACATCACATGATCCCCCGAACACCTTTTCTGACTCAGCATCAGAAATGCTGGAGGCACTTCCCCTCCTCCCCGACTCCGCTGGAGCCTGCCCATGTCCGCAAGCGCTTCCCGCACCTCCCCCGCCGCCCTCCCGTCCAGACGTACGCTCCTCGCCGGTACCGGCGCCGGGGTGCTCGCCGCCGCCGCCGTACTGCCGTCCGCCCCGGCCCGGGCCGACAGCGCCCAGGACGGTCCCCCGCTCGGCGAGTACGACGTCGTCGTGGTCGGGTCCGGGGCCGCCGGGATGACCGCCGCCCTCACCGCCGCCCGGCGGGGGCTGAGCGTGGTCGTGGTCGAGAAGGCCCCGACCTTCGGCGGATCGGCCGCACGGTCGGGGGCCGGGATCTGGCTGCCCAACAACTCGGTGATCCTGGCCGCGGGAGTACCGGACACCCCGCAGAAGGCGGCGGCGTACCTCGCGGCCGTCGTCGGGCCCGACGTGCCGGCGGACCGGCAGGCCGCGTTCCTCGCCCATGGGCCCCGGATGCTGGACTTCGTCATGGCCAACAGCCCGCTACGGTTCCGCTTCATGGAGGGGTACAGCGACTACTACCCCAACCTGCCGGGCGGTCTGCCGAACGGGCGCTCCATCGAGCCCGACCAGATCGACGGGAACATCCTGGGCGCCGAACTGGCCCGGCTGAACCCGGCGTACATGCCGGTCCCGGCCGGGATGGTGGTCTTCAGCCAGGACTACAAGTGGCTGAACCTGGCGGCGGTGAGCGCCAAGGGCCTCGCCGTGTCCACGGAGTGCCTGGCGCGCGGTACGAAGGCCGCGCTGCGCGGGGAGAAGCCGCTGACGATGGGCCAGTCCCTGGCGGCCGGGCTGCGCGCCGGACTTCAGCGGGCCGGGGTTCCGGTGTGGCTGAACAGCCCGCTCGTGGACCTGGTCCAGGAGGGCGGCGCGGTCACCGGCGTGGTGGTGGAGAAGGAGGGCGTACGGGGCACCGTACGGGCCCGGCGCGGGGTGGTCGTCGGCTCGGGCGGTTTCGAGCACAACGCGCAGATGCGGGCGCAGTACCAGCAGCAGCCGATCGGCACCCAGTGGTCGGTGGGCGCGAAGGAGAACACCGGCGACGGGATCCGGGCGGGGCAGCGGGCCGGGGCCTCACTGGCGCTGATGGACGACGCGTGGTGGGGGCCTTCGATCCCGCTGCCCGGGGAGCCGTACTTCTGCCTCGCCGAACGGACCCTGCCGGGCGGGCTGATCGTGAATGCGAACGGGGCGCGGTTCGTCAACGAGGCGGCGCCGTACAGCGATGTGGTGCACGTGATGTACGAGAAGGACCGGGGTGCGGTCGGTTCGCACATTCCGGCGTGGCTGATCGTCGATCAGCACTACCGCAACAAGTACCTGTTCAAGGACATCCTGCCGACGCTGCCCTTCCCGGACTCGTGGTACCAGGCGGGCGCGGCGAAGAAAGCGTGGACCTGGGACGCGCTGGCCGGCCAGATCGGGGTGCCGGCGGGTGCGCTGCGGGCGACGCTGGGCCGGTTCAACGCCCAGGCCTGGAGCGGCGACGACGCCGACTTCCACCGGGGCGACACGGCGTACGACCACTACTACACCGACCCGAACGTGCACCCGAACTCGTGTCTGGCACCCGTCTGGGTCCCGCCGTTCTACGCGTTCAAGATCGTGCCGGGGGACCTGGGTACCAAGGGCGGCATCGTGACGGACGCCCGGGCGCGGGCCCTGCAGCCGGACGGCTCGGTGATCCCGGGCCTGTACGCGGCGGGCAACGCGAGCGCGGCGGTGATGGGCCACAGCTACGCGGGGGCCGGATCGACGATCGGCCCTGCGATGACGTTCGGCTACGTGGCGGCGAACGCCATCGCGGACGGCGCGTGAGGCCTACGGGCGCATGAGGCCCGTGGGCGCATGAGGCCCGTGGGCGATCCCGGAGGCGGTCAGCCCTGCTGGAAGAGCTCGGCGGGGAGCGGCTTCAGGAGGGCGTAGAGGTCATCGGTGATCGGGCGGTCCCAGCTGGCGATGGTGACCAGCACGTTGTCGCTGCGGTCGAACTGGACGCAGGAGATGCGGGACTCCGACAGTTTGATCTTCCGGACGATGAGGAGGTTGTCGCCCTGCATGACGGGGCAGTCCTCGACGCCGGTGACCTCGACGTCCTCGTCGTTCTCCAGTGCGTCGAGGAGCTGGGCCACCTCGAAGGGGATCTGGCTGTCGCTGAGGTCCCGGGCCGGGGAGCCCTCGGGGAGGTTTCCGATGATCATCGCGGGGCCGCGTCCGCCGAACAGGTCGTAGCGGAGGAAGACACCCTGGCAGCTGCCGTCGGGCGCGGGCAGCAGCCCGGCCCCGAGATTGCCCGGCCAGTCCCCCGGGTCCATGGCCAGGACGTCGAAGTCCGGGCCGGCGGGTGTGGCGGCGCGGTGGCGGCGGAGGAAGGACATGCCGCCATGGTACGTGGCCGCGCGGGTTTTCCGGCCCGGGGGCCCGCATCCGGGGAGCTGCCCGGGCCGGTCCCGTCGGCCCGGGCCGTCAGACCGCTGGGACCAAGGTGAACCAGTGCGGGAGCAGGGCGGCGTCGCCCGTGACCCGCAGGGAGCCGGCCGGGAGGCGCCCCCAGAGGAACAGGGCGAGGTCGCAGGCGCTGCCGGCCGCCTCGACGTCCGCCGGGCCGGTGGGGGCGGGCTCCAGCAGGACCCGGTCACCCGAGAAGAGGACCGTCCAGGTTTCCGGGCCGTCGGTACGCCGGAAGCGGTACCTCTCCCCCGTGCCCGGTGGTGCCTGCTGCCAGCCGCGGCGGGCCGGGGCCATCACTTCGATCGTCTGGGTCACGGCGTCCGCGGCGACGTCCGGGTCGAGGCGGCCCGGGGTGCCGGTCGCGGATTCGGCGTCCCAGCGGTGCACGGCCAGCTCGATCAGCTGCATCCGCAGCCAGAATCCCGAGGTCTGCTCCGCCGACCAGGTCCAGAGCCTCGTGTCCGGCCCCAGCTCCTCGAAGAGCCCGGCCAGCTCGCGGGCGCCCTGCGCGAACCGGTCGGTGAGTGCGTCCGGGTCGTCCGGGGCCTCGGGGAGGGTGAGGAGGGCGGGGTCGGGCGGGGCCGTGAGCCGCTCCCGCAGGACGTGCACGAGGCAGCGGTGCACTCCGCCCAGGTGCCGGACGAGGTCGGTGACCGTCCAGCCGGGGCACGAGGGGACCGCCGGAACCGGCGCCCCGGGCTCTTTCGGGTCGAACGCCCGGCGCACCGCCTTCTCGAAGGCCGCCGCCTCGGTGCGGAAGGGGGCGAGCCTCTCGACGTGGTCCATGGCTCCACCCTGCCCGCCGGGTGGCGTGTCCGATCACGTTGAGCTACGGGCGAAAGCCTCCAGTGCCGCCCTGAGCCCGGGCCGGTCGGTGCCCAGCTTGCGGCAGGCCGCCGACAGTGCCCAGTCCGGGGCGGGCAGCACCACCGTCTCCGTGACGGGCTCCTTCTCGGAGCGCACGGCGAGGTCCGCGGCCCGGATCTCCTCCTCCGTGAGCCCGTCCTGCCGGGCGGGCACCGACGGCAGGGCACCGCCCAGGCCCAGCAGGGTCTCGGCCGTCTGCGCGGCCAGGCCGTCGGCGCCGCACTCCCGCGCCGTGACGACGGCCTGGATCAGCAGGTCGCGATCGTGCAGTTCGGTGCCGAGCGCGGCCAGCGCGCAGGCCAGTTCGTAGCCCGCCGGCGAGGCCGAGAGCAGGGTGACCGCCTCCTGGAGGAGCCCGGCCCGGTCCGCCGGTTCCGCGACCTGCGCCGCCACCCGCAGGGCCTGGCCGATGGCCGAGGCGGCGCCGAAGGCGCGGGCCCGCCGGACGGCGTCGTCGGCCAGGGCACGGGCCCGCTGCGGATCGTCCGCGGCCACCGCCCGGGCCAGGTGCAGCTGCCACGGGCACCAGGCGGGATTCTGGATGCCGCGCGGGGTCAGCCGCCGGTCGACCGCCTCCAGTTCGACGATCGCGGCCTGCACCTCGCCCCGGGACAGCAGGAGTTCGGCGTACACGGTCTGGGAGTCGGGGAAGACCACGGCCGCCGGGAAGGGGCTGCCGTACTCGTGCTCCCGGGCCAGTTCCCAGGCCTCCTCGGGCCGGCCCCGTGCGAGCAGGGTCGTGAGGAGGATGGCTATGGCGTACCAGTGCACGGGGGTGCGGCGGCCCACGCGCTCGGCGAGCCGCAGCCCGGCGCGCGCCAGCTCCTCGGCCTCCACGAGCCGCCCGCGCCGGTAGCGGACGTAGGCCCGCAGGCTGTAGGCGAAGGAGAGGTGCGCCCCGCGCCAGCCGTGCCGTTCGAACTCGGCGGTGCCGGCCTCGAACAGCTCCTCGGCGCGTCCGGGCCGGTCGGCGTACATGTGGACCATCGCGGCCAGGACCGGTACCTCGAAGCCGCGGTCCTCGTGGGCCCAGCTGAAGGGCTGCTCCAGGACCCGTCCTGCATGGTGCAGCACCACGTCCACGGGCTCTCCGCGCAGGCAGGCGTCCCAGGCGCGCAGCCCGATGATGTACCGCTCGGTGAGGTCGCGCCCGGTCAGCCGGTCGGCGAGGCGGGTGAGGCGACGGGAGCGGGCCGGGGAGTCGGTCTCGGCGGCGTTGAAGGCGTCCCACATGAACTGCTCGGACTGCAGGCGCAGCCGGGCGCGCACGTCCTGGGTGTACGGGATCTCCCGCGCGAGCGATTCCGAGGCCTCGGCGAGCCGGTCGCTGTGCGCGAGGACCTGGGCGAGCCGGATGACGATGCCCTGGCGCAGGGCCGGGTCGTCGGAGGGTTCGGCGAGGGCGGCCCGCAGGTGGTTGACGGTGTTGGCGGGCTCGGTGAGCAGGGAGGCGCAGCCCAGTTCGTAGAGGACGGCGGCGCGTTCGTCGAAGTCCGGGGGTTCCAGCAGGGCGCGGGCGAGCTGGCGGCGGGCGGCCTCGGGGGCGCCGGCCCGGAGGTTCTCGCCGGCGGCCTCGCGCAGGGTGCGTACCACCCACGGGTCGCTCTCGGGGTGGGTCTCCAGCAGGTGGCGGGCGGCCGCGGAGGAGCCGAGCCCGGCGTCGACGACGGCCGCCGCGGCCTTGCCGTGCAGGGCGACGCGGAGCGCGTCGGGGATGGCGCGGTAGATGGCGGTGGCGATGAGCGGGTGGACGAATTCCAGCCCGGCTTCGGCGTCGGCCTCCTCGGCGGCGGCGGCCGAGAGGATGCGGGCGTCGCGCAGCCGCCGGGTGGCGTCCACGGCCTCCTCCGCGCCGAGGGCGGCGACCCGGGCGGCGAGGGCCTGCGGGATGGCGGTGCCGAGGACGGCGCACGCCCAGGCGAAGCGGACGGTGGAGGGGCCGAGGCGTTCGAGGCGGGCGACGAGGCCGCTGCCGCGCTGGGCCGCGGCCAGGTCGCGCAGCTGCGGGGCGTTCGCCTCGACCGGGGTCAGGCCCTTGCCGCGGACCTTGGCGGCGAGTTCGACGGCTTCGAAGGGGTTGCCGGTGGTGACGGCCCAGGCCTCCTGGCAGAAGGCGTCGTCGGCGTGTGCGCCGACGGCCTCGCGGACCAGGGTGGCGACGGCGGCCGGGGTGAGCGGGGCCAGGGGCAGCGGGCGCTGCCCCGCCCGGCCGGGGAGCGTACGGAAGGCATCGGCGTGCGCGGGCAGTTCGTCGGGGCGGTAGGCGACGACGAGGAGCAGCGGGAGGTGCTCGGCGCGCGGGGCGAAGGCGGCGAGCCAGCCGAGGGACTCGGGGTCGGCCCAGTGGGCGTCGTCGAGGACGAGGGTGACGGGGGCGCGCTTGACGACGAGGTGGGTGAGGACCCAGTCCAGCCCGTCGCGCAGACCCTGGGGGTCGGGCGGGACGCCCTGTTCGGGGGCGCAGAGTCCGAGGGCCGGGCCGACGATGGAGTACCAGCTTCCGAGGGCGGCGCGCAGCTCCTGCTCGGAGGTGCCGGCGAGCTGCGGCTGGATGAGCTGGCGGGCGACGTGGAAGGGCTGGCTCTGCTCCTGCTCGCCGCCCCGGGCGGCGAGGACGGTGCAGTTGCGGGCGTGGGCGCGGCGGCGCAGTTCGGCGAGCAGGGTGGTCTTGCCGAGTCCCGCGGGGCCGGAGAAGGCGAGCAGCGCGCCGCCCGCGTCCGGCCCGGGGCCGGTGAGCTCGTCCAGGGCCTCGTCGACGATGGCGAGTTCGGCATCGCGTTCGACCATGGTGCGCCGTGTGCGGGTCCGGCGGTCCGTCATGGCTGGTACCCCCCAGGCCTGTTCGGGGGTTCAGCGTACGCCCGGCGCACGGCGCGAGGGATGCCACTGCGGAAAAGAATCCGATCTTCTTTTCCGAGGAGGATCAGTCCTGTGCGGAGCGGGCGGCGAGGCCTTCCAGGACGGCCACGGCCTCGGTGGCCCGGTCGGCGTCCACGAAGAGGTGATCGTGGTGGTAGCCGGCGATGACGTTGCAGCTCAGACCGTGTGCGCCGAGCTCGGTGGCGAAGGCGGCGGTGAGTCCCACGGCATCGAGCGCGGAGTGGATCCGCAGGGTGATCCAGCCGGCGGTGTAGTCGTAGGCGAGCCCGGCCGCGTCGGCGTCCTCCTGGCGCAGCACCAGGGTGAGCCCCTCGGCCTCCAGGACGGTGGCGACGGGGGCGGTCCCGGCGGGGACGGTGCTGCCGGCGACGGTACAGAAGACGTACCGCCCCTCCTTCAGCTCGGGCCGCATCCCGCTCAGGAGTTTCCGCAGGTCCTGCTCTCCACTCATGCGGTCACCCTACCGAGGCCGCCCCGGCTTCGCCCGGTCCGCGGCCGCGCGGGGCGCCGGGTTCGCTCAGCGTCCCTCCGAGTGGTGCCCGGAGCCGCCCCGGACCTCGGCGAACTCCTGCCGGTCGCCGGACGCGAGGCGCGCCGCGAGGCGGTCCGCCTCCGCCGCCGGGTCCCCGTCGCCGACGTCCAGGGTCACCCCGAGCTGCAGCCACGGCCGGCCCCCTGGTCAGCCGCCCGGTCGGGGTACTCCTATCGCTCTCGTCGGCCCCTCTCACTCGTCCGCGTACAGCCGCCGGTGCCACCACGGGCGTGGGCTCCCCGACCGGTCGGTGGCGGCGGCGTCCCGGTCGAACATCGTCCGCCTGCGGAACTCCGCGTCCAGGAACCGCAGTACGCGGCCCAGCGCGCGCCGGGCCCCGGGCGGCAGGGCCCGGTACGCGTCGGCGAGCTCGTCCCGGACCACGGCGATGTCGTCGAGCGCGCAGAGCGGAGCCGGGCAGACGGCGCGGGCCGGCCGCAGGCGGGAGCCGGGGCTGTGCAGGAAGGCGCGGTAGCGCCGCAGCAGGTCCCCGAGCGGGTGGTGGCGGCCGGGGGCCGTCCACTGGACCTCGGCGCTCGCGGCGGCCGGCAGCCGGTCCACGGGCGGGAGTTCGCGCGCCCAGGCGGGTGGCCGCCGACCGGCGTGGGTTCCTCGTGCGGCGCGCAGGGCGCCGGGCCGGCTACGCGGCATCGCCCTTTCGGCGGATGATCGTCACGGGCCCATCCTGCCGGGGCGCTCCACGGGGCGCAAAGGATTTCGGCGGCCACCGGGGCGGCGGCGGCTCCGCACCCCGGTGGTACGCCGTGTGCGGGATGCCCGCGGCTTCCTGGGCCGTCTCTTTCGGATCTTGCCGGGCCGGCAAGATCCGAAAGAGACGACCTAGGTGAGGTCGAACTCACCGCCCCGCGCGTTCAGTACGAACTTGTGCCACTCGTCCGGCGAGAAGATCAGCGAAGGGCTCTCGGGGCGCTCGCTGTTGCGCATCGCGATGAAGCCCTCGACGAAGGCGATCTGGACGTCGCCCACTCCCCGGCTGCTCGACTGCCACTCGGCCTCGGTGAGATCGAGGTCCGGCTTCCCCCAGCCAGCGAGGGGCTGTGAAGTCATGCTCTCGGCCACGTGCGTGCTCCTCCCGGTACGTCGTCCGGGGGCAAGGTTAACCACCGCAGCGGGTGCCGGACAGGCCACGGTGCGTCACCCGTGGCCGGTCCGGCTCCCCGGCCGGCCCCTCCGTCGTCGGCCGGGCCTGTGTTCAGGAGGTCGGCTCCTGTGCCCCCACCAGCCACATCGCGAAGAACTGGGAGCCGCCGCCGTACGCGTGCCCCATCGCCCGGCGGGCGCCCGGAACTTGGTGTTCCCCGGCCTGGCCGCGGACCTGGAGGGCCGCCTCCGCGAAACGGATCATGCCGGAGGCGCCGATCGGGTTGGTGGACAGCACGCCGCCCGAGGGGTTGACGGGGAGGTCCCCGTCGAGTTCGGTGACCCCGGCCTCGGTGAGCTTCCAGCCCTCGCCCTCCTCCGCGAAGCCGAGGTTCTCCAGCCACATCGGCTCGTACCAGGAGAACGGCACGTACATCTCCACCGCGTCGATCTCCCGGCGCGGGTCGGTGATGCCGGCCTGCCGGTACACGTCGGCCGCGCAGTCCTTGCCGGCCTGCGGAGAGACGAAGTCCTTGCCCGCGAAGAGAGTGGGCTCGCTGCGCATCGCCCCGCCGTGCACCCAGGCCGCCGGCTTCGGCGAACGGGCCGCGCCCGCCCGGTCGGTGAGGATCATCGCGCACGCGCCGTCCGAGGAGGGGCAGGTCTCCGAGTAGCGGATCGGGTCCCACAGCATCGGCGAGGCCTGGACCTTCTCCAGGGTGAGGTCGTGCTCGTGCAGGTGCGCGTACGGGTTCTTCAGCGCGTTGCGCCGGTCCTTGTACGCGACGAGCGAGCCCACCGTGTCCGGCGCACCGGTGCGCCGCATGTACGCGCGCACGTGCGGGGCGAAGAAGCCGCCGGCGCCCGCGAGCAGCGGCTGCTGGAAGGGGACCGGGAGCGACAGGCCCCACATGGCGTTGGATTCGGACTGCTTCTCGAAGGCGAGGGTGAGGACGGTGCGGTGGACGCGGGCCGCCACCAGGTTGGAGGCGACCAGGGCGGTCGACCCGCCGACCGAACCGGCCGTGTGCACGCGGAGCATCGGCTTGCCGACGGCGCCGAGCGCGTCCGCCAGGTACAGCTCGGGCATCATCACCCCCTCGAAGAAGTCGGGGGCCTTGCCGATGACGACCGCGTCGATGTCCGCCCAGGTCAGCTCGGCGTCCGCGAGGGCGCGTGCCGCCGCCTCGCGGACGAGTCCGGCGATGGACACGTCGTGGCGGGCCGCCACGTGCTTGGTCTGGCCGATTCCGACGACGGCCACGGGCTCTTTACTCACCTTGCGTCCCCTTCCAGGACGGCGACCAGGTTCTGCTGGAGGCAGGGGCCGGAGGTGGCGTGGGCGACGGCCCGGCTCGATGCGCCGCGATGGATCCGGGCGGCCGCCTCGCCGATGCGGATCAGGCCGGCGGCCATCATCGGGTTGGCGGCGAGCGCTCCTCCGGAGGGGTTGACGGCCACGCCGTCGGTGAGTCCGAGCGCCTTGCGCAGGACGACCTCCTGGGAGGAGAACGGTGCG
Source organism: Streptomyces sp. Sge12 (assembly GCF_002080455.1). Classification (NCBI taxonomy): domain Bacteria; kingdom Bacillati; phylum Actinomycetota; class Actinomycetes; order Kitasatosporales; family Streptomycetaceae; genus Streptomyces; species Streptomyces sp. Sge12. The sequence continues at coordinate 7,194,562 of NZ_CP020555.1, read as the reverse complement.
TGCAGTTCGGCCGTGTCCACCGGCGCTTCGAAGACCCCCGCGTGTTCGGCGGCGAGCCGGGTGGACGGGGAGTCGGTGAGGTCGCGCAGGCCCAGGCTGTGGGCCTCGATGCGGTGGTCGATACCGGTGATCCAGGCGGGGCGTTCGCACAGCCGGCGCGCGAGGTCGCCCGCGGCCAGCACCACGGCGGCCGCGCCGTCGCCGACGGGCGGGCAGTCCCCGGTGCGCAGCGGCCGGACCTGGTAGTCGCCCTGCGGGACGGGGCCGCGAAGCTGGGCGTGCGGGTTGGCCTCGGCATCGGCCCGGCTGCGTGTGCCGACGGCGGCCAGGGCGCTCTCGTCGGTCTCGCCCGCGTCGATCAGGGCCTGGGCCTGGAGGGCGGCCAGGGCCACCGAGTCGGGCCAGAGCGGAGCGACGTAGTACGGGTCGAGCTGGCGGGTCAGTACGTCGCGCACCGACCCCGGCGAGGACTTGCCGTACGAGTAGACGAGCGCGGTGTCCGCCTCGCCGGTCTGGATCTTGACCCAGGCCTCGTAGAGGGCCCAGGCCCCGTCCATCTCGACGTGCGACTCGGAGATCGGCGGCCAGGCCCCGACCCCGTCGAGGGTCATGGTGAAGGAGAAGGCCCGGCCGGCGAGGTAGTCGCTGGATCCGGAGCAGGTGAAGCCGATCTCGGCGGCCTTCAGGCCGGTCGCGGCGAGCACCTGGTGGAGGACGGGCATGACCATCTCCACCTCGCTGAGCTCGTCGGTGCGGCGCAGGTGGTCGCTCTGCGCGAAGGCGACCACGGCGACCTCGCGGGCGTATCGGGACATCAGATGAGCTCCTTGTACGCGTCGTAGTCCGCGTCCGGTTCGCCGGTGGGGCGGTAGTGGTCGGGGTAGCGGCCGCCGTCGGTCCATACCGGTTCGACGCGCAGGCCCATGCGGACCTGGTCGTAGGGGATGCCGCCGATCCGGCCGTGGAGGGCGAGGCCGGCGCCGTCGAGGGCGATGTGGGCGTAGACGTAGGGCACTTCGATGTCGAGGTTCTTGGCCTTGATGTTGACGATGCAGTAGGTGGTGACCGTGCCGGCCGGGCCGACCTCGACCTGGTCGGTGGTGGCGACCCCGCAGGTGGGGCAGGCGCCGCGCGGCGGGACGTACACCTTGTGGCAGGAGGGGCAGCGCTCGCCGACGGTCCGCCGCTCGGAGAGCGCGTTGATGTACGCGGTCTGGGCGCGGCCGGGGCTGTAGACGTAGTCGAGGCGGGCCTCGGCGACGATGCCGGTGACGGCGTCGGTGAAGTCCCCGTCGTGCGGGACGGGCTCCCCGCCGCCGGGGCCCTCGTACGGTTCGAAGCAGGCGATGTCGGTGATGGCGCCGGTGCGTTCCGCGGCCCACCGGACGCGCACGCGCATCCCGGTGCGGACGGCGTCGGGGCCGGGCGCGTCGAGGGCGTGCAGGAGGGCGGTATCGGCTCCGTCGAGCTTGACCAGCACCCAGGCGAAGGGGGTGTCCAGGGGCTGCTGGGGGCGGGGCCGGTCGTTCCACGCCCAGGTGGTGACGGTTCCGGTGGCGCCGACCTCGACGAGCTCGCGGATCTCTTCGGCGGTGACGGGGTCGTACTCGACGGGCGGGACCATCACCTTGCCGTCGGAGGTCTTCACCCCGAGGACGACGCCCTCGCGCAGCCCGGTGAGGAAGGCGCTCTGGACGGGCCCGAGGGACCGGGTGAAGGGGAACTCGACGACGAGGGGCGCGCGGAGCACCTCCGGTGGGGAGGCAGCTGTCATGGCGATTCTCCGATGCGATCGTTTCGGTGATTTCACTTCCGGCCTCTTTCAGCCCCGTCCGGCGCCGTTTCAGCCCCGCCGGCGTTTGAGGCGCGGGGGTCCGGGGGCAGCGCCCCCGGCAACGGCGCCGCACCCGGCACGGCACCCGGCACCGCACCCCGCAGGGGACCGGCACGGGACCGGCCCGAGCTACTCGCGCCGATACACCGCGGGCCGCTTCTCCGCAAAGGCCCGCGCCCCCTCCTTCGCATCGGCCGTGTCGAAGATCGGCCACCCCCGCAGGAGTTCCGACGCCAGCCCCTCCCGCTCCGTCAGCTCCGCCGTCTCGTAGACCGACGCCTTGATCGCCTCCACCGCCAGCGGCCCGCACGCGTTGATCCGCTCCGCGATCTCCAGGGCGGCCGCCAGCGCCGTACCGTCCGGCACCACCCGCCCGACCAGCCCGATCCGTTCGGCCTCCGCCGCGGAGTAGGGGCGTCCGGTCAGCAGCATCTCCAGGGCGTGCGTCCGCGGGATCTGCCGCGGCAGCCGCACCGTGGAGCCGCCGATCGGGAAGAGTCCGCGCTTGACCTCGAACAGCCCGAAGGTGGCGCCCTCGGCCGCGACGCGGATGTCGGTGCCCTGGAGGATCTCCGTACCGCCCGCCACGCAGTACCCCTCCACCGCCGCGATGACCGGCTTGCGCGGCCTGTGGTGGCGCAGCATCGCCTTCCAGTGCAGGTCGGGGTCGGCCTTGAGGCGGTCCCGGTACTGGTCGCCCGCCATTCCCTTGCCGGCCAGGGCCTTGAGGTCCATTCCGGCGCAGAAGTCCCCGCCCGCGCCGGTCAGGACGACGGAGCGGATCCCGTCGTCGGCGTCCGCCTCCAGCCAGCCGTCGTAGAGCCCCACCAGCAGCGGCAGCGAGAGCGCGTTCTTCGCCTCGGGCCTGTTCATGGTGAGCACCAGCGTGGCGCCGTGCCGATCCACGGTCAGGTGTTCTGTCCCACCCATTGCCGTCCTCCCGTCTCAAGACCTAGAACAGGTTGCAGTAGGGGAGGGTGCAGTTCAATAGTTTTCTGACACTCAGTCAGATTTCTTGGGCGGTGCCCTTCCCAGTTACCGGCTCCGGCGCTCTAATGACCGCCGGAGCAGACCAGCCACGGGGTCAGGAGGAACGGTGGAGTACAACCTTGCCGACCTGTTCGAGTCGGTCGTGGACGTGGTCCCGGACCGCGAGGCCCTTGTGTACGTGGACCACCCCGGGACCGGTGCGGAGCGCCGCCTGACGTACGCGGAGCTCGACACGGCGGCGAACCGGATCGCGCACCACCTGCTGGACAGCGGGCTGAAGGCCGGTGAGCACCTGGGCCTCCACCTCTACAACGGGATCGAGTACCTGCAGACCGTACTGGCGTGCCTGAAGGCCCGGCTGGTCCCCGTGAACGTCAACTACCGGTACGTGGAGGAGGAGCTGGTCTACCTCTACAACGACGCCGATCTCGCCGCCCTGGTCTTCGAGGGCGAGTTCACCGAACGGGTCGCGGCCGCGCTGCCGCAGACGACGCGGCTCCGGCACCTGATCCGGGTCGGCGCGGCCCCCGAGGGCGCCCCGGAGCCTTCGATCGCACCCGTCCCGTACGCGGAGGCCGAGGCGGCGGGCTCTCCCGGCCGGGGCTTCCCGCCGCGCAGCCCCGACGACCTGTTCATCATCTACACCGGCGGCACGACGGGCATGCCCAAGGGCGTCATGTGGCGGGCCGAGGACCTCTTCTTCGCCGGGCTCTTCGGCGGCGAGCCGTCGGGCGAGCCGGTGAAGCGGCCGGAGGAGCTGGCCGAGCGGGTCCGCGCGCGCGGCGCCGGGCTCACCTTCTTCCCGGCTCCCCCGCTGATGCACGGCACGTCGACGCTGACCTCGTTCATCGCCTTCAACTACGGCCAGCGGGTGGTCATCCACCGCAAGTACGCGCCCGAGGAAGTGCTCCGCACCATCGAGAAGGAGAAGGTCTCCAGCGTGTCGCTGGTCGGCGACGCGATGCTGCGGCCGCTGATCGACGCCCTGAACGGGCCGCTCAAGGGCACCGACCTGTCCTCGCTGTTCAGCGTGTCCTCGTCCGGGGCGATCATGTCGGAGACGGTGCGCGCCGAGTTCCAGCGGCTGGTGCCGAACGTACTGCTGCTGAACAACTTCGGGTCGTCCGAGTCCGGGTCCAACGGGCGGGCCACGGACGATTCCGGCCCGGACAAGGGCTTCCGGCTCGAGGTCAACGACCGTACGCAGGTGGTGGACCCGGTGACGCACGAGCCGGTGGGGGTGGGCGTACCGGGACGCCTCGCACAGCGCGGGCACGTCCCGCTCGGCTACTACAACGACGCGGCCAAGACCGCCGAGACCTTCTTCCAGAAGGGCGCGGAGCGCTGGGTGCTCCTCGGCGACATGGCGACCGTGGACGAGGAGGGCATCGTCACGGTGCTCGGACGCGGCTCGCAGTGCATCAACACGGGCGGCGAGAAGGTGTATCCGGAGGAGGTGGAGCAGGCGCTGAAGTCCCACCCCGACGTGTACGACGCCCTGGTCGCCGGGGTCGCGGACCCGACCTGGGGCAGCCACGTGGCCGCGGTGGTCCAAGTCCGGAAGGGCGCCCCGGCGCCGTCCCTGGAGCAGATCCAGAGCCATTGCCGCACCAGGCTGGCGGGGTACAAGATCCCGCGCCAGCTGGTGATCGCACCCGCGATCCAGCGCTCCCCGAGCGGCAAGGCGGACTACCGGTGGGCGAAGGCGGTCGCGACGGAGGCGGACGCCCTCTAGGCCGTCTCTTCCGGATCCTGTCGGGCCCGGCCCGCGCGCAGCGGCGCGTTCCGCACGTCAGGTCGAGGTGGGCGCGGGCGCGAGGGCCGGGGCGGAGGGTGCCGTGGGGGCGGTGGGGGTGGCCTCGCCGTCCACGCACGTCAGCGAGATGATGACCGGCGCCTGCCCGCCCGCCGGCACCTCGGCCGCAAAGCCGGCCAGGACCGTCCAGTTGCCCTTCGTCAGGGTCAGCTTCTCTCCGGCCACGTCGGGACCGTCCTGCCAGCCGTGCTCGGAACGGGCCCGCGCGACGGCGGCCTTCACGGCGGCCTCCACCGTCTGCGGCGCGTGACGTCCCGAGAGCCGTTCGGAACACCGGCCCAGGACCGCGGACGGTTCCCGCTGCACCGTGATGCCCTCCGCCGCCAGAACCGACGTCATCTCCGACACCACCGTGTCGGCGGACAGCGGTGGACCCGAGTACCGCGGGGGCAGGGGGCCGAGGTCCCGCAGCGGGAACGCGCAGGCCGTCGCGGTCGCGGCCGTCAGTACGGCCACGGCCAGGGATGCCGGGGCAGTGCGCGCCCGCCTCCGTCGCACGATGATGTCGGTCCTCCCGGTTCGCGGTACGGCCGACCAGTCTGCCATCCCGCCGATCTTGAGGACCCACCGGGCGACACAAAAGGCGATCACTCGTTCGAGTCATTGCTTTCACCTGCCGGTCCCTGGCAATCTACCGAATGATCGGTCGGTTCTCTTGGTGAGGTGACGGCAATGGCGGCGTACACGGATCTCCACGACGAGGGCGAGCGGCTGGGCCGCGACGAGCTGGCGGCCCTCCAGCTCACCCGGCTGCGCGCCACCTTGCACCGTGCCTATGAGAAGGTGCCGTTCTACCGGCAGGCTTTCGACAAGGCGGGGGTGCATCCCGACGACTGCCGGTCGCTCGCCGACCTCTCCCTGTTCCCTCTGACCACCAAGGCCGATCTGCGCGACCAGTATCCCTTCGGGATGTTCGCCGTGCCGCGCTCACAGGTGCGGCGCATCCATGCCTCCAGCGGCACCACCGGGCGGCCGACCGTCGTCGGGTACACCGACGGGGACCTCGCCACGTGGGCGAACGTCGTCGCCCGGTCCATACGGGCGGCGGGCGGACGCCCCGGCCAGATCGTCCACATCGCCTACGGGTACGGGCTGTTCACGGGCGGCCTGGGCGCGCACTACGGCGCCGAGCGCCTGGGCTGTACGGTCGTGCCCGCCTCGGGCGGGATGACGGACCGCCAGGTCCGGCTCATCGAGGACTTCCGGCCGGAGGTCATCATGGTGACCCCCTCCTACATGCTGACCCTGCTGGACGAGATGGAGCGCCAGGGGATCGACCCGCGCTCCACCTCTCTACGGACGGGGATCTTCGGCGCGGAGCCGTGGACCGAGGAGATGCGCCGGGAGATCGAGGAACGGGTCGGCATCGACGCGGTGGACATCTACGGCCTGTCCGAGGTCATCGGGCCGGGGGTGGCACAGGAGTTCGCCGAGACGAAGGACGGCCTCCACATCTGGGAGGACCATTTCTATCCCGAGGTGGTCGACCCGCTGACCGGCGCGGTGCTCCCGGACGGCGAGCCGGGCGAGCTGGTGTTCACCTCCCTCACCAAGGAGGCCATGCCCGTCATCCGCTACCGCACCCGGGATCTGACGCGGCTGCTGCCCGGTACGGCCCGGCCGGCCTTCCGCCGGATGGAGAAGATCACCGGCCGGAGCGACGACATGATCATCCTGCGCGGGGTGAACATGTACCCCACCCAGATCGAGGAGATCCTGCTGCGAACGCCCGGCCTGGCGCCCCACTTCCAGCTGCGGCTGACCCGGGAGGGCCGGATGGACGCCCTGACGGTACGGGTGGAGGCGCGCCGGGAGACGGACGCCGACCGGCGGCTGGACGCGGCCGCCGCCGTGGTCCGGGCCGTGAAGGAGGGGATCGGGGTCTCCGTGCGGGTCGAGGTGGTCGACCCGGAGACGCTGGAGCGTTCGGTGGGGAAGATCAAGAGGCTGATCGACCTCCGCGACGCGGGGTAGGGCACCCGGCCATGACCGGCCCGGGCCCTGTCCGGGCGGCTGAAACCACCCCTTCGGGCCCATTTGAGGGCGGGTCCCGGGAGCGGGCCGGTGCCGGCGGGTAGGGCATGAGGTGTGATCTCCACCCTCCGGCAGCTCCACGACCGGCTCCAGGGCTCCCAGGTGGGGCTGGCCTGGAGCCGTGGCCGGGAGATGGAGCTCATGCACCGGGCGATGGGCTTCGCGGCCCTCGGGTTCCTCACCCTGGTGCCGCTGCTGGTGGTGGTCGCGGCCGCGGCGCCCGGGAGCGGCTCGGGCTTCGGCCGGTGGCTCGGCCAGGCCCTCGGGGTGACGGAGGCCTCGCGGGTCCGGGTCGAGATGCTGTTCGGCGCGGCGGACCTGGCGCTGGAGCGGACCACCGCCTTCGGTCTGGCCGCACTCGCGGTGTTCGGCCTGACCTTCGGGTCGGCCGTCCAGACCGGCTACGAGAAGGTCTGGGACCTGCCGACCATGCGCTGGCACACCATGTGGCGGCACGTCGTCTGGCTCGCCCTGCTGGTCTGCTACCTCGCCCTGCTCGTGGGGATCCCCGCCCCCTCGCACCACGTCATCGGCACGATCCTCGGCACCCTGGGCGACCTCCTCGGCACCTGCCTGTTCTTCGTCGGCTCGCAGCGCCTGCTGCTCGGCGGCCGGGTCCGCTGGCGCGCCCTGGTGCCGGGAGCCGTGGCGACCAGCCTCGGGCTGCTGGGGCTGCGGGTCTTCTCGCAGCTGGTGTTCTCCCCGCTGATCGCGTCCAACGCGGTGATCTACGGGCCCTTCGGCACCCTGCTCGTCGTCCAGTCCTGGCTGGTCGGCGTCGGCTTCGTCGTCTACGGCGGGGCGCTCGTCGGCCGGCTCGTGCACGAGCACCTCACCCTGCGGCGGCTGCGGCGCAGCGGGGTCTACCCTCCCGAGGACCCCGCCGCCCACCCTTGGTAACCGGCCGGCGGGAGCCCCCGGCCGGACGCTCACCCCGGCCGGACGCTTCCCCGAACGAACCTCCCCCGAATGGCGGCTCCCGCGGCCGGCGGTTGGCGCGGGACGTGCGGACGTCAGTGGCCGGGCTGCGCGAAGCGGTCGCGCAGTTCCCGCTTGAGGATCTTGCCGCTGGCATTGCGCGGGAGGGCGTCCACGAAGAGCACCCGCTTCGGGGCCTTGAAGTGGGCGAGCTTCTCCCGCGCGAAGGCCATCAGCTCCGCCTCCGTCACCTCCCCGCGCGGTACCACCACCGCCGTGACCGCCTCGATCCAGCGCTCGTCGGGCAGCCCCACCACTGCGGCCTCGGCCACGCCCGGATGGGTGTAGAGCACGTCCTCCACCTGCCGTGAGGCGACCAGCACCCCGCCCGAGTTGATGACGTCCTTCACCCGGTCCACGACCGTGTAGTACCCCTGCGCATCGCGCACGGCCAGGTCTCCCGAGCGGAACCAGCCGTCCCGGAAGGCCTTCTGCGTGGCCACCGCGTCGTTCCAGTACCCCAGGCAGAGCTGCGGCGAGCGGTAGACCACCTCGCCGGCCGTCCCGTCCGGCACGTCCTTGCCGTCCTCGTCGACGACCTTCGCCTCCACGTGGCGCACCGGCCGCCCGCAGGAGTCCATCCGCCCCTCGTGCTCCGCCGGCCCCAGCACCGTGGCGAGCGGGCCGATCTCGCTCTGGCCGAAGCAGTTGTAGAAGCCGAGCCCCGGCAGCCGCTCGCGCAGTCGTTCCAGGACCGGCACCGGCATGATCGAGGCCCCGTAGTACGCCTTCCGCAGGGCGCCCAGCTCACGCACCGCGAAGTCCGGGTGGTTGGCCAGGCCGATCCACACCGTCGGCGGAGCGAAGAGGCTGTCGGCCTCCCCGGCCTCGACGAGGTCGAAGATCCGCTCCGCGACCGGCGCGTCCACGATGGTGTTCCGCGCTCCCACCGCCAGGTACGGGAGCAGGAAGACGTGCATCTGCGCCGAGTGGTAGAGCGGCAGCGAGTGCACGGGCCGGTCGTCCCCGTCCAGGTCCAGGGCCTCGATCGCACTCTCGTACTCGTGCACCAGCGCCCGGTGGGTCATCATCGCGCCCTTGGGCAGGGCGGTGGTCCCCGAGGTGTAGAGGAGCTGCGCCAGCGCGTCCGGGTCCCGGTCGGCCTCGAAGGGCAGCGGCTCGGCCAGCTCCGCCAGGAAGGAATCGGGGGCGTCGCGCAGCGCCCGTACGCGCCTGCCCCCGGGGATCCGGCCGGCCAGGTCCGGGTCGGCGAGGACCAGGGCGCTCGCGGAGTCGTCCAGGATGTACGCGAGGTCCTCGCCGGTGAGGTTCTGGTTGACCGGGACGTGGGTGAGCCCGGCCCGGGCGCAGGCGAGGTAGGCGATGAGGTATGCGTCGCAGTTGTGGGCGTAGGTGGCGACGCGGTCCCCGGCGGCCAGCCCGTACCGCTCCCGCAGTACGGCGGCGCCGGTGCTGACGGCCGCGTCGAGCTCCGCGTAGGTCCAGGTCCGTTCGCGGTAGCGGACGGCGGGGCGGTCGGGCACCCGCCGCGCGCTGTCGCGCACCAGCCCGTCGACCGTGTTGTCCCGTACCGCTCGCACTGCCCGCACCGTCCGGTCTGCCGTCATGGCGCGATCCTCGTCCTCCCGCACGCCCAAGGTCAATAACCGGATACCAAACGGGATGTTGACAGATCATCGGACCGCCTGCATGAGTGTGGGGGCACGGACGCACCGCCTGTCCACCGGGTAACCACCCCCACCCACAGGCCACTTGGGAGGACTGTTGCACCTCAGCACTCGTCCGACACTCCGCCGCGTCGCCCTCGCCGGCGCCGCTCTGCTCGCCGCGACGGCCGCGATGCCGCAGGCCGCGGCAGCGACCGACGACCGGGCAGCGGCCGGCGGCGGCAAGCTGTCCGCCGTCATCCGGTACACCGAGAACGGCATCCCGCACATCCTCGCCCGCGACTACGCGCAGCTCGGCTTCGGCACCGGCTGGGCCCAGGCCGCCGACCAGGTCTGTGTCCTCGCGGACGGCTTCGTGACCGTCGCCGGTGAGCGTTCGCGCTGGTTCGGGGCGGACGCGGCGCCCGACTTCTCGCTCTCCTCGGCCACGAAGAACCTCTCCAGCGACCTCTACTTCAAGGGGGTGCGGGAGTCCGGCACGGTGGAGAAGCTGCTGGCGACCCCCGCGCCGGCCGGGCCCACCGAGGACCTCAAGGAACTGATGCGCGGCTGGGCCGCCGGGTACAACGCCTGGCTGGCCCAGAACAAGGTCACCGATCCGGCGTGCAAGGGCGCCGGCTGGGTCCACCCGGTCACCACGGCCGATGTGGCGGCCCGCGGCTTCGCGGTGTCGGTCCTCGGCGGCCAGGGCCGCGGCGTCGACGGCATCACGACCGCACAGCCCCCGGGCGCGGCGGCCATCCCGGGACCGGCGGGCACTCCGGTCGCCGCGGCCTCCGCGGCGACCGATCCGGCGGCCGCCGCCGAGGCCGCGCGCGACTTCTTCGACACCGCCCGGTACGACATGGGCTCCAACGCGGTGGCCTTCGCCGGCTCCACCACGTCGAACGGCCGCGGCCTGCTGCTCGGCAACCCGCACTACCCCTGGCAGGGCGGACGCCGCTTCTGGCAGTTCCAGCAGACCATCCCGGGCGAGCTGAACGTCTCGGGCGCCTCCCTCCTCGGCACGGCCGTGGTCAACATCGGCTTCAACGACAAGGTGGCCTGGAGCCACACCGTGGCCACCGGCACCCCGGTCAACCTCCACCAGCTCGCCCTGGACCCCGCCGATCCGACCGCCTACCTGGTCGACGGCAAGCCGGAGAGGATGACCCGGCGGACCGTCACCGTCCCGGTGGCGGGCGGCGCCCCCGTCACCCGCACCCAGTGGTGGACCCGCTACGGGCCGGTGGTCTCCGACCTCGGCGCGGGCCTGCCCCTGCCCTGGACCGCGCAGACGGCGTACGCGCTGAACGACCCGAACGCGGCGAACCTGCGCGGCTCGGACACCGCCCTCGCGATGGGCAGAGCCCGTTCGGTGGCCGGCATCCAGGACGCGCTGAAGCGCACCCAGGGCCTGCCCTGGGTGAACACCGTGGCCGCCGACTCCGCCGGCGGCACCCTCTTCACCCAGACCCAGGTGCTCCCCCGGATCACCGACGAGCTGGCGGCCCGCTGCTCCACCCCGCTGGGCCGGGCCACCTATCCGGCGTCGGGGCTGGCGGTGCTGGACGGTTCCCGCGGTGACTGCGCGATCGGCTCGGACCCGGACGCGGTGCAGCCCGGCGTGTTCGGCCCGGGCAGGGCGCCGACTCTGCAGGGGGCGCCGTACGCCGAGAACTCCAACGACAGTGCCTGGCTGGCCAATGCCGACCGGCCGCTGACCGGGTACGAACGCATCTGGGGCACCGTCGCCACCCCGCGCTCGCTGCGGACGCGCGGCGCCGTCGAGGACGTGTCCGCGATGGCCGCGAAGGGCCGGCTGACCGTGGCGGACCTGCAGAAACAGCAGTTCGCGAACCGGGTTCCGGCCGGTGATCTGGCGGCCGCGGACGCGGCGCAGGCCTGCGCCGCCCTGCCCGGCGGCACGGCGACGGCGAGCGACGGCAGTGCGGTGGACGTCACGGCGGCCTGCGGGGTGCTGGCGGGCTGGGACCGTACGACCGACAGCGCCAGCCGCGGCGCACTGCTCTTCGACCGGTTCTGGCGCCGGCTGACGGCGTCGACCCCCGCCAAGGACTTGTGGCTGGTGCCGTTCTCGGCGGCCGATCCCGTACGCACCCCCCGTACGCTCAACCGGGCCGCGCCCGGCATCGGGCGGGCGCTCGCGGACGCGGTGGCGGAGCTGAAGGCCGCCGGGATCGCGCTGGACGCCCCGCTGGGCGAGCACCAGTTCGTGGTCCGGGGCGGCCGCAGGCTGCCGGTGGGCGGCGGTACGGAGGCGCTCGGCGTCTGGAACAAGATCGAGGCCCCGTGGAACGCGGCGGCCGGCGGCTACCCGGAGGTCGCGCACGGCTCCAGCCACATCCAGGCGGTCGGCTGGGACGGCAGCCGCTGTCCGGTGGCGCGCACCCTGCTGACGTACAGCCAGTCCTCGAACCCGGGCTCGCCGTACTACGCCGATCAGACCCGGCTGTACTCCGAGGAGCGCTGGGTCACGGCACGCTACTGCGAGCGGGACATCCTCACCTCCCCGAAGCTGAAGGTGGTGCCGGTGCGCGAACGGCGGTGACCGCTCCCCCGCGTCCCTCTTCCCGGCCCCGGCCCCGGCGCCCTAGGGGCTGACGGCCAGGAAGAGGTACGCGGCCAGCAGCACGATGTGCACGCCGCCCTGGAGCAGCGTGGCCCGCCCCGGGACGATGGTGAGGGCGCTGACCACGACGGTGAGGGCGAGCAGCACCATGTGGATCGGGCCGAGGCCGAGCAGGAGCGGTCCGGAGAGCCAGATGGAGGCGAGGGCGATCGCCGGGATGGTCAGGCCGATGCTGGCGATGGCCGATCCGTAGGCGAGGTTGAGACTGGTCTGCACGCGGTCGCGGCGGGCGGCGCGGACGGCGGCGAGTGTCTCGGGCGCCAGGACGAGCAGCGCGATGATCACACCGACGACCGCCTGGGGCAGGCCGGCGGCCGCGACGGCCCGCTCGATCGTCGGGGAGACGGCCTTGGCGTCGCCGACCACGGCGACGAGCGCGACCAGCAGCAGGCCGAGGCTGATGAGGGCGGCGCGGGCGGTGGGCGGTTCCGCGTACTCCTCGCCACCGCCGGACCCCTGCCCGGTGTCCACGGGCAGGAAGTAGCTGCGGTGACGGACCGTCTGTACGGCGACGAACAGCCCGTACAGGGCGAGCGAGGCGACGGCGGCGAACGTGAGCTGCGCGGTGGAGAACTCCGGGCCCGGCTTGCTGGTGGTGAAGGTCGGCAGGACCAGGCTGAGGGTGGCCAGGGTCGCGACGGTGGCGAGGGCCGCACCGGATCCCTCGGGGTTGAACACGGCGACCCGGTTGCGCAGGGCGCCGACGAGCAGGGACAGGCCGACGATGCCGTTGCACGTGATCATGACGGCGGCGAAGACCGTGTCCCGGGCCAGGGAGGCGGTCTTGTCACCGCCGTCGGCCATCAGGGTGACGATGAGCGCCACCTCGATCACGGTGACCGCCACGGCGAGGACGAGGGAACCGAAGGGTTCGCCGACCCGGTGGGCGACGACCTCGGCGTGGTGGACGGCGGCGAGGACCGCGCCGGCCAGGCAGAGGGCGACGAGCGCCACCGCGAAGCCGGGTAGGTCCCGGCCCCAACTGAAGACGAGCGCGACCAGCGCCACCACGGGGACCACCACGGTCCAGTCGGTCAGGGGAGATCTGCGCGCAGTCGTACTCATATCAGCCAAGTTGCCAGAAGTATCCCGTCAGTGCGGCGCAAGGCGCGCCTCCGGGCCCTGACGTGGCTTTTCTCACGAATGCCCGCCGCCCGGCGCGGACGGCCGAGCAGGCGGGCGGGCGCGGAACGGCCGGGGCGCGGCGTGCCGCAACCCCCCGGCGACCGGGTCTCACCCGTGTGGCCCTCGGGGACGGCCGCGCCGAGGGCTCACATCGGGCGGGCGTGGCCCTCCCAGTAGGGGTCGCGCAGCCGGCGCTTGTAGAGCTTGCCGTTCGGGTCGCGCGGCATGGTCTCGATGAAGTCGACCGTCTTGGGGCGCTTGTACCCGGCGAGCTGGCGCTCGCAGTGGAGCAGGATCTCCGCGGCCAGCGCGTCGCCCGCGACGAAGCCCTCGGCCGGTTCGACGACCGCCTTGACCTCCTCGCCCCAGTCGGCGTGCGGAATGCCGAAGGCGGCGGCGTCCGCGACGGCCGGGTGGGTGAGCAGGGCCGACTCGATCTCGGCGGGGTAGATGTTTACCCCGCCCGAGATGATCATGTCGATCTTGCGGTCGCGGAGGAAGAGGTACCCCTCCTCGTCCATCAGCCCCAGGTCGCCGACGGTGAAGAAGTCGCCGATCCGGTTCTTCTTCGTCTTGCCCTCGTCCTTGTGGTAGCTGAAGCCGCCGGTGTTCATCTTTATGTAGACGGTGCCCAGTTCCCCGGCGGGCAGCCGGTTGCCGTCGTCGTCGAAGATGGCGAGTTCGCTGATCGGCCAGGCCCTGCCGACGGTTCCCGGCTTCTTCAGCCAGTCCTCGGCGGTCGCGAACGCGCCCCCGCCCTCGCTGGCCGCGTAGTACTCCTCCACGCAGCGGCCCCACCAGTCGATCATGGCCCGTTTGACGTGGTCGGGGCAGGGCGCGGCGCCGTGGATCGCGTGCCGCATGGACGAGACGTCGTACGCGTCCTTCGTCTCCTGCGGGAGGGCGAGGAGCCGGTGGAACTGGGTCGGCACCATGTGGGTGTGCGTGCAGGCGTGCCGGTCGATCAGGCGCAGCATCTCCTGCGGGGTCCACTTGTCCATCAGGACGAGCGGGTGCCCGATGTGCAGGGCGGCGCCCGCGAATTGGAGGACGGCCGTGTGGTAGAGCGGCGAGCAGACCAGGTGGACGTTGCCGTCGAACGGCCGGATGCCGAAGATGCCGAGGAAGCCGCCCAGGTACGTCTCCTCCGGGAGCTTGCCGGGCAGCGGGCGGCGGATGCCGCGCGGCCGTCCGGTGGTGCCGGAGGTGTAGTTCATGACCCAGCCCAGGGTGCGGCCCTCGGGGGCGCCGGCGGGCTGTCCGTCGAGGAGTTCCGCGTACGGCCGGAAGCCCGCGACCGGTCCGACGGCGTAGCGGTGGCTCGCGGGCAGGGCCGCCTCGTCGGCAGCGGCGGTGGCGGCGTCGGCGAAGCGCTCGTGGGCGATGAGCACCTTGGCACCGGAGTCGGAGACGATCCAGGCGATCTCGGGGCCGACGAGGTGGTGGTTGACGGGGACGAGGTAGAAGCCCGCCTGGGAGGCGGCCAGGTAGGCGGTGAGGAACTCGACGCCGTTGGGGAGGACGACGGCGAAGACGTCTCCCTTCTCCAGTCCGGCGGCGCGCAGGCCGTGGACGAGGCGGTTGACGTCGGTGTGCAGTCGGCCGGCGCTCCATTCCTCGCCCTCGGGGGTCACCAGCACGGTGCGCCCGGGGTCGGCGGCTGCCTGGGCCCAGAAGCCGTTGGGAGGCTGCTGGTCGGTGGCGGGGGTCGTGGACGTCGTGGCGGTCATGTCGGTCACGCCTCTCGGACTCGGCCGGCGATGCGGTTGATGCGGTCGATCGCCCTCTCGAACCCGCTGGTGAGGTCGTCGAAGACGGCCTGGACGCTGCGTTCTTCGGTCATCCGGCCGACGATCTGGCCGACGGGGGTGCCGAGCAGGGGCTGGATCTCGTACTTCTGGATCCGGGAGACGGCCTCGGCGACGAGCAGTCCCTGGAGCGGCATGGGCAGCGCGCCCGGTCCCTCGGGGTCGTCCCAGGCGTCGGTCCACTCGGTGCGCAGTTGGCGGGCGGGCTTGCCGGTGAGGGCCCGCGAGCGGACGGTGTCGCCGGATCCGGCGGCGAGCAGTTTCTCGGTGAGGGCCCGCGAGTGGAGGTCGGCCTCGGTGGTGGTGAGCCAGAGGGAGCCGAGCCAGGCGCCCTGGGCGCCGAGGGCGAGGCCGGCGGCGATCTGCTCGCCGCTGCCGATGCCGCCGGCGGCGAGGACCGGGAGGGGGGCGACGGCCTCGACGATCTCGGGGACCAGGACCATGGTGGCGATGTCGCCGGTGTGGCCGCCCGCCTCGTAGCCCTGGGCGACGACGATGTCGATGCCGGCTTCGGCGTGGCGGCGGGCGTGTTTGGCGCTCCCGGCGAGGGCGGCGACGAGGACGCCGTGGTCGTGGGCGCGGGCGATGACGTCGGCGGGCGGGGAACCGAGGGCGTTCGCCAGGAGTTTGATGGGGTAGTCGAAGGCGACGTCGAGCTGGCGCCGGGCGACCTGCTCCATCCAGCCGGTGATCCGCCAGCCGGAGGCCTCGCCCTCGGCGAGCTCGGGCACGTGGTGTTTGGCGAGGGTGTCGCGGACGAAGTCGCGGTGCCCGGCCGGGATCATCGCCTCGATGTCGGCCTCGCCGATGCCGTCGACGGCCTTCTTCGCGGGCATGACGACGTCGAGGCCGTAGGGCTTTCCGTCGGTGTGCGCCTGCATCCAGTCGAGGTCGCGGGCCAGCTCGTCGGGGGCGGTGTAGCGGACCGCGCCGAGTACGCCGAAGCCGCCCGCCCGGGTGATGGCAGCGGCGACCGCCGGGAAGGGCGTGAAGCCGAAGATGGCGTGCTCGACTCCCAGTTTCTTGCTCAGCTCCGTCTCCATGGGCGGCAGGATGCCGCAGCCCGGCGGTCGAGGGAAGAGATTTTCTGATGCAGTGTCAGATTCTTTACGGGCCGGTCGGTGCGGACGGTGCCCGACGGGCGGGCACATACCCACTAGCGTGCGGATCGCCTGCCGCGGGCACGGCAGATCCCGGCGGCCGGGAACCCGTTCGCCCGGCCCGCGGCGCGCTCCACGGTTCCGCGGCCCGGACCCCGGGCTGCGCCCCGGGCGGAGCACCGGCACCGGCAGCGGCACGGCGGGAGGCGGCACGGGCCGTCCCGGCCCGCAGCCGGCGGGTGGGGCACGGGGTCCGGGGCGCGGCCCCCGGGAGACGACGCTGCAGGTGGACAGCCGCAGGTGGACAGCGGACAGGAGGGCGGACATGACAGTACGCACGGGGGCTTCGGGCCTGGCGAGCACAGAGGCACGGCTCGCACGCGCCGCAACGGGCGGGCCCGAGGAGACGAGCGGCCGACCCGGTACCTCCGGTGGCGGGCTGACGCGACGGCGGCTCGGGGCGCGGCTGCTCGCGCTCGGCGGGGTCCTCGTCCTGCACGCGGCGTTCCCGGGCGCCCCGGGTGCCGCGGGTGCCGCGGGCAGTCCGGGCGCCCCGGGCAGTCCGGCCGAACGGCGCGCGCTCCAGGGGCTGCGGCTGCGGTACGGGTCGGCGCGCCAGGCCGGCCTGCTGGAGAAGCACCTGGAGGGGGTGGCCGACGAGGCCCGGCGCTTCCTGGGCCCCTCCCCCGAACACCCCTACTACGCCGGGGCGGTGGTCCTCGCCGGCCGGGGCCGCACCATCGCCCTGCACCGCGCCATGGGCCACGCGGTCCGCTACGCGGACTACGACGGGCGGACCGACCGGGTCCGGGAGTTCCCGGAGGCCGAGCGGATCGCCATGGCCGAGGACACCGTCTTCGACCTGGCCTCGCTGACCAAGCTGTTCACCTCCATCCTGGCCGTGCAGCAGATCGAGCGCGGCCGCCTGGAGCTGGAGGCCCCGGTGTGCCGGTACATGCCGGAGTTCACCGGGGGCGGCAAGGAGATCATCACGGTCCGTCAGCTGCTCACGCACACCTCGGGTCTGCGTTCCTGGGCGCCCTTCTACCAGGAGTCCACGCGCGAGGGGCAGCTGAGGCTGCTGTGGTCGGTGCGTCCGCAGGAGACCCCCGGGACCGTCTACCGGTACTCCGACCTCAACCTCATTTCGTTGCAGCTGCTCCTGGAACGGATCACCGCTCGCACTTTGGACGTCCTGCTCCGCGACGAGATCACCGCTCCGCTCGGGATGCACCGCACGCGGTACAACCCACCGCTCTCCTGGCGCCGGGTCACCGCCGCCACCGAAGTGCAGCGCCCGCCCTGGTCCGGCCTGGACCGCGGGCTGGTGTGGGGCGAGGTCCACGACGAGAACGCGTACGCGCTCGGCGGTGTCGCGGGCCATGCCGGGGTCTTCGGCACCGCCTGGGACCTGGCCGTGCTCGCCCGCGCCCTCCTGGACGGCGGGGTCTACGCGGGCCGGCGCATCCTGCGCCCCGCCTCCGTCGAGCTGCTCTTCACCGACTACAACACGGCCTTCCCCGGCGACGACCACGGCCTCGGCTTCGAGCTCTACCAGCACTGGTACATGGGGGCCATGGCCACCCCGCACTCCGCCGGGCACACCGGGTTCACCGGCACCTCCCTCGTCCTCGACCCCTCCACCGACTCGTTCCTGATCCTGCTCGGCAACTCCGTGCACCCCGTACGCACCTGGCGGGCCGGCAGCGCGCCGCGCGTCGCCGTCGGCAACCGGTTCGCCCGCGCCGTCCCGGTCCGTACGCGGCACGGCGGCGCGGCCTGGTTCTCCGGCATCCGGCCGGGCGCCTCGGGCACCCTCACGCTGCCGCCGCTGCGCCCGGCCACGGCCGCCGCCCGGCTGCGCTGCGCCGTGTGGTGGGACACCGTGCCCGGCGAGGGCGCCCTGCACGTGGAGGGCTCCGCCGACGGGGAACACTGGGAGCCGCTGCCCTTCAGCACGCTGCGGTCCACCGGCGGCACGCCCGAGCAGTGGCCGCGGGGCTCGGTGAGCGGCTGGTCGGGCCGCGTCTGGCACCGCCTCGAAGCCCCCCTCACGGCCGCGTGGACGGGCCGGGAGGTACGGCTGCGGCTGCGCCACACCGCGACCGGCCGCTACGTGGGCCGCGGGATCTACGTGGACGTCGTACGCGTGGCGGAACCGGGCCGGCTGCTGTTCGCCGAGGACCGCCCGGCCGACGCCGACCGGATCGAGGCGATCGGCTGGACCCGGTCGGCGGACTGACCGCCGCCGCCACCGCGGTCGGCTCAGTGCCGGACGAGACAGAACGGGTGCCCCGCCGGGTCCGCGTAGACCCGCCAGCCGCGCCCGTCCGAGCCGTCGAGCAGCGTCCCGCCGGCCGCCAGCACCTCCTCCTGCGCGCGGTCCAGGTCCGGGACGCCGAGGTCCAGGTGGAACTGCTGCGGCCGGCTGGGGTCGGGCCAGCGCGGCGGCACGTGGTCGGGAGCGCGCTGGAAGGCGAGGACCAGCCCCGAGGGGGTGTGGAGGGTCGCCCAGCTCTCGTCGACGGCCCAGCGCCGGTCCGGCCGGTTGACGCTCCCGCCCAGCAGGGACCGGTAGAACTCGGCGAGGGACTGCGGCTCGAGGCAGTCCAGGACCACGCATTGCAGTTCAGCGATCATGATTCGGATCCTAGGGCGTGTCTCTCGGATCATGCCGGGCCGAGCCCTGGCGGGCGGCTCCGGCCGGCCAGACGACCTCCACCGGGATTCCCCGCGCACGGGCAGCGGCCACCGCGTCGCCCGTCCCGCCCTGCCTGCCGCCGGCCCCTCCGTCCCAGACCGCGACCAGGAGCTCGGCCCGGCCGAGCAGGAGTCGGTTGGCGGCGGCGTAGGCGGCGGTACCGGCCCTCCGGTACGGCATGACCTCGATCTCCGCGGCCGCTTCCAGGAGCCGGTCGAAGGCGGCGGCGTGCGGCCCCTGCGCCATGCGTGCCCGGTAGTCGCCCGAGGGGAGCACCGCCACCAGCCGCCCGCCCAGGGTGACGACGGCGTCCCCGAAGACCGTGTCCGCGCCGGGGGCCAGGCAGGACATGCCGGTGAGCTCGGCGGCCGGGTAGCGGGAGAGCAGCGCGGTCAGCGCCTCCTCGACGTGCGGAAGGCTCGCACCGGTCAGGTTCACGTGGCCGGTCACCGCGATGGTCGCCATGGCAGCGCTGCTCCGCCTCAAGGGTTCGTCGCCGCCGCCGGGCGGCGACGACGTCCCCATCATGCGAAGTCGGAGCGGCCGCGGCCAGCGGTTTCCGCCCCGCCGGGACCGCGGCGCTCCCGGCGCCGTCCGTCAGCTGCCCGCGAGCGTCTTCTGGAGCCAGTCGAAGACGACCTCGCAGTGCAGCTGCGGGGCCATCGGGGAGCAGTGCAACTGCGCGCCCTGGGCCGCCGTCAGCTTCAGGTAGTCCTTGGGCGAGGTGAGGGCGTCGTACATGCGGCGCGGCTGGCCGGGGTAGAACTGCTCGCCCTCGTAGTCCAGCACCAGGGTGGGGGCCTTGATCCGGCCGACGACATCGGTGATGGACAGCGCCTGGATCCGGGTGGCGGGGGTGTAGAAGTCGGTGAACAGCTTGCCCTGCCGCGCTTCGAGCATGGCGGGCACGGAGAAGGGCTCGAAGCGCTTCTTCATCACGTCGGCCGCGTCCGGGGGCAGTTCGGGGACGACCTCCTTGTTCCAGATGTCGTTCGTCTCCTGCTGGTCGGGGGTCAGGATCTTCCGGATCTCGGGCGGGAAGCCCAGCCACGGCTCCACGCAGCCCGGCATGGCCACCAGCGCGGCGATCCGGGTCTCGAAGGCCGCCGCTCGCGGGGCGAGGTCCCCGGCCATGCTCAGACCGGTCAGGGCAATCCGGCCGGGGTCCACGTCGGGGCGGGCGGAGAGCCAGTCGACGAGGGGGGTGACGACCTTCTCCCAGGTGGGTGTGAACACCACCTGGTCCACGAAGAGCAGTTGCCCCTGGCCCGGCCCGTCGTAGACGAGCGCGTTCCAGCCCCGGTCCAGCGCGGCAGGAACCCCGTAGGTCCACATGTCCACGTTCTGGCCGTCGCTCCCGTTCGTCAGGATCACCGTCGGGCGGCGGGTGGCGGAGGTGTCGGGGCGGAAGAACCACACCGGGAGCGGTGTGGTGCCGTAGGGCACGTTCGCCTTCACAGGGGCGGGCTCGCACAGGTCGCAGAAGGCGTCCCAGGCCCCGCGCCCCGCCTTGTAGAGCTGTTCCTCGCTGCCGGGGTCGTCCGAACCGAGGACGAAGAAGAGTGCCTGGCCGTAGTACTGGGCGGCGCGCAGCGCCCGGAAGCGCTTGGTCTGCCCGTCGGCCGGTGCGCCCGGCGGTGCTTTCAGGAGCTGGTCGCCGAGCGCGCGGAAGGTCTTCACGTACGTCTGGGCGGTCAGGCCGGCGTCGTTGATCGTGTTCACGGCCGTGAGGACCTCGCCGACCTCGGCGGCGCCGGCTCCCGAGCCGCCGAGCGCGAGGAGTCCGTTGAAGTTGTACGCCGGGTCCTTGAACAGCGTCATCACGCCCGGGGT
The DNA here is from genome assembly GCF_002080455.1 of Streptomyces sp. Sge12. NCBI lineage: Bacteria > Bacillati > Actinomycetota > Actinomycetes > Kitasatosporales > Streptomycetaceae > Streptomyces > Streptomyces sp. Sge12. The sequence continues at coordinate 7,174,083 of NZ_CP020555.1, read as the reverse complement.
GAGGCCGCCGGCGGCCTCACTGGGTGTGGCGGTGCCGCTGGACGCCGCCGCCGGAGCGCCGGGGGCGCCGCCGCGCGCGCAACCCGCCGCGAGGGCCGCACCCGCCGCGGCGGTGAGCAGGGCGCGTCGGGTGGGGCCGGGGTTCCGATCACCGGATATGCGCTTCATGCCTCCGAACCGTAGCCCCGGCACCGTGCTCCGGCCTCCCCGTCCCGCCTGCGCGGGCCCGCCCGGGGCACGGCCCCGCGCCCGGGCCGTCGCCCGAACGGGCAGGTGGCGGGCCGGTGCCCCGCCGGGGTGGGGGCGGCCTTCCGGGCGCCGCCGCTCTTGCGCCGTCCGGGGGACGCGGTGGAACCGACGGGGTGTCCCGCCGTACGCAAGGGCCCCGACCGGCCGGGGGGGGTGGCCGATCGGGGCGGGCCCGGGCCGACCGGGGGGGGGTGGCCGGCCTGGGCGTTTGCGGGTGGGCCCGTGCGGTCCCACACATGGATGAACGGTCAACGACCCCGGGGAGTTCCCCGCCGGCAAGGGGGCGTGGTGTCGGGGTCAGACCTCGGCGAGGGCGGCTTCGATCATGCGCCGGGTGATCGAGGTCAGTTCGGCGAGGTCCGGGGCCGGGCGGGAGCGGGCTAGGGCGCCGGCCAGCCGGTCGTAGAGGAGCCCGTCGGTCCAGGCGACGAGGAGTTCGGCGGCCGCCTCGGGCTGCTCGGCGCCGAGTGCGGCGAGGATGCCCGAGGCGCGGGCCCGGGCTCCGAGGCCCGCCCGGTGGAAGTCCGCCTCCAGTTCGGGGTTGCGGGCCGCTTCGAGGCTGAGTTCGAAGCGGGCCAGCTGGCGTTCGCGCCCCACCGTCAGCCAGCGGTGCAGCAGCCCGGCCAGCGCGGCCGCGGCGCCCTCCCGGTCCGCCACCGGGGGCGCGGGCGGACTCCCGCCGTCGCGATCCCCGCCAGAGCCCCCGCCAGGATCCCCGCCGAGGCTCTCGCCGAGGCCCCCGCCCAGGTCCCCGACATCGCCGAGGTCCAGCTCGGCCAGCCGCGCGTAGCAGGCCCCGATCAGCGCCGTCCTCGTACGGAAGTAGTACGAGGTGCTGCCGGCCGGCAGCCCCGCCGCGCCGTCGACCGCGCGGTGGGTCAGGCCGCGGAGCCCGGCGGCGGCCACGAGGCCGATCGCGGTGTCGGCGATCAGCGTTCTGCGATCCGCGGTGGTGGACATGCCCTCACTCTACAGCTGTAGAGTGGGTGACATCGGACTCTACAGATGTAGAGGATCGACGGCAGGGCATGCGGAAGCAACGGCAGAGGAGGACTCGTCATGTCGGCAGTTCAGCGTCACGCGATCGTGGTGGGCGCGGGGATCGGCGGGCTCACCGCGGCGCTGGCCCTTGGCCGCCGGGGCTGGCGGGTCACCGTGTGCGAGCGGGCGGCGGGGCCGAGCTCCGTCGGCGCCGGGATCGTGCTCGCCCCCAACGCCCTGCGCGCCTTCGCCACCATCGGCTTCGACATCACCCGCGCGGCGGGCCGTACCCTCCCCGCCGCGATGGGCCTGCGCCGCCCCGACGGCCGCTGGCTCAACCGCGCCGACGGCGCCGCGCTGGCCGCCCGTTACGGCGGTCCGCCGCTCGCCCTGCACCGCTCGGCGCTGGCCGAGGCCCTGACCACCGCCCTCCCCGCGGGAACCGTCCGCCACGGCGTCGCCGTCACCTCGGTGGACGACGCCGACGGCTCCCCGGTGGTCCGCACCTGCGCCGGCGACCTCGTCGGCGCCGACCTGGTCCTGGCCGCCGACGGCATCCACAGCCCCCTGCGCCGCCAGTACTTCCCGGACCACCCGGGCCTGCGCCACAGCGGTGAGACCGCCTGGCGCACCGTCCTGCCCGCCGCCGCGAGCCGCGCCGAAGCGGCGACCGCCGAGACCTGGGGCCGGGGCGAGCGCTTCGGCGTCGTCCCGCTCGCCGACGGCCGGATCTACGTCTACGCCACCGCAGTCGCCCCCGCCGGGTACCGCCCCGCCGACCTCCGCGGGGAACTCCTGCGCCGCTACGGCACCTGGCACGACCCGATCCCCGCCCTCCTGGAGCGGATCGACCCGGCGGCCGTGCTCCAGCACGACCTGTACGACCTGGCCGCGCCGCTCCCCCGCTTCCACCACGGGCGCCTGGCCTGGCTCGGCGACGCCGCGCACGCCATGACCCCCAACCTCGGACAGGGCGGCTGCCAGGCCGTCGAGGACGCCGCGGTCCTCGGCCATCTGCTGGCCGACGCCGGCCCGGCGGACGTCCCGGCCGCGCTCGCCGCCTACAGCGCGGCCCGGTGCGCGCGTACCGACGCCATCCGCGTCCGCGCCCGCCGGGCGGGCCGGGTCGCCGCCCTCACCCACCCCCTCGCGACGGCCGTCCGCGACCTCGCCGTCCGGGCCACCCCGGCCGGCGCCGCGTACCGGGCGATGGATGCGCTGTTCGACGGATTCGTGCTCCCGGACGGAATGCACACCGTGCCCGGGGGCGTTGGGGCTCGTTGGTGAGGTTCGTTGACTGTTCGACGCGAAGGCAGGCAGATCCTTATGACGACCGACATCGACTGGGACCACCCGGCCGACCCCCGGGAGGGCACCTGGCAGTTGGACCACGTGAAGCTGTACGTGGGCTCGGGCGGCTCCGAGGGCCAGTACTGGAACGGCACCCAGACCCTCCTGCTCACCACCCTCGGCCGGGTGTCGGGCAAGCCGGTCCGCACCCCGCTCATCTACGGTGAGGCCGACGGCCGTTACCTGGTCGTCGCGTCCAAGGGCGGCGACCCCGCGCACCCGCTCTGGTACCGGAACCTGTCCGAGCATCCCGCGGTCCGCATCCAGGTCGGCCCGAAGGTCATGCAGGGCACGGCCCGTACCGCCACTCCCGAGGAGCGCGCCGCGTACTGGCCGGTGATGGTCAAGCACTGGCCCGCCTACGACGAGTACCAGGCCAAGACGGACCGCGAGATCCCGATCGTGATCATCGAGCCGGTCGCGTAGGCGTCCGGGCCCGTCGGACGGCACCCGGGCAGGGCCCTTCCCCGCCCGGGCCTCCGTCACCTCAGCGGCACATCCCGGCCACCTGCTCCAGCTCGTCCCCCCAGACGGCCACGTCCCGCGGGCCGACGTGCGGCGCGGCCAGGGACCGTACGCGGAACGGGTTGTCCGGTGCCGTCCCGTCCGCCTCGCGGATCATCAGGTCCTGAAGCGCCGGCGGGATGGAGCGGTCCTCGGTGAACCGCAGGAAGGTGCGCGGCACCCGTCCCCACCCGTCCGGCAGCCCCCGGGCGTCGGCGGCGCCGATCGCCGCGGACTCGTCCGGCTCCAGGGTGTTGAGCAGGGCGCGCACCTCGGCGTCCGGCAGGTCGCTGCCCAGCGCCTCCTTGGCCGCCGCGAAGAAGGCGGGGTCGCCCGAGCGCCAGTTGACCCGGTTGACGCCCAGCTCGGGCGGGGTCGGGACGGCGGTGAGCCGGAACAGGGCGCTGGTGGACGCCTCCGGGGTCGCCATCAGCTGCGCGACCGAGGCGTGCCGGGTCGGGCAGAAGGCGGAGGCGTACACCAAGTGGGCGATCAGCTCGGGCACTTGGTTGGCGACGGCGTTGACCGTCACCCCGCCGAGGCTCTGGCCGACCAGGATCACGGGGCCGTTGCGGTGCGCGGCGCGCACCACGCCGACGACGTGCGCCGCGAAGTCCTCCAGTGTCACCGCGGCGATCGGCGAGGGCTCGGTGCGCAGCCGCTCCGGGTCCTGGGGGGTCTGGTAGGAGAGCGGGAAGTACGCGCCGAGGCCGTGCCCGGGCAGGTCCACCGCGACCGCCCGGTGCCCGCGCGCGCCGAGCTCCTGGAGGACGGGCGACCATCCGTAGGAGTTGCTGCCGGCGCCGTGGACGAGGACGAAGGTGGGCGCACCGCGCCGCGGCCCGTCGGCGCGCACGCTGTCGCTCGTATCACTGCTGCCACTTAAGTTACTCATGAGTAGCACTCTAGGCGCGGCCGCCCCGCCGACCGATCCGTTTCGGCCATCCACCTCTCCTGCCGGACCCCGCGGGCGCCTGGGCCTAATGCCCGAGGACGGCCATCGCCGCGTTGTGGCCCGGGACGCCGCTGACTCCGCCGCCGCGGACCGCGCCCGCCCCGCACAGCAGGACGTTGCGGTGGGCGGTCTCCACGCCCCAGCGGCCGCCGCCCGCGTCGGCGTCGCCGTCGGCGTACGGCCAGGACAGGTCGCGGTGGAAGATGTGGCCGCCCGGCAGCCGCAGCTCGCGCTCCAGGTCCAGGGGCGTCTTCGCCTCGATGCACGGGCGGCCGTCCGCGTCGAAGGCGAGGCAGTCGGTGAGCGGTTCGGCCAGGTGCGCGTCGAGCTGCGCGAGGGTGGCCGTCAGCAGGACCTCACGGGCCTGCTGGTTGTCGTGCCCGAACAACCGGGCCGGGGCGTGCAGGCCGAAGAGGGTGAGCGTCTGGTAGCCCCGTTCCACCAGCTCCGGCCCGAGGATCGTCGGGTCGGTCAGCGAGTGGCAGTAGATCTCCGAGGGCGGTACGGAGGGCAGTTCCCCGGAGGCGGCCTCCGCGTGGGCCCGGGCCAGTTCGGCGTAGCCCTCGGCGATGTGGAAGGTGCCGCCGAAGGCCTCGCGCGGGTCCACACCGGTGTCCCGGAGCCGGGGCAGCCGGCGCAGCAGCATGTTGACCTTGAGCTGCGCGCCCTCGGGCGCCGCGCCCTCCGGCGGGGCCTCGCCGAGGAGTTCGGCCAGGGCCCGCGGCGAGGCGTTCACCAGCACGGTACGGCCGACGACCCGGCCCTCCCCCACCGCGGTGCGGAACACCACCTCGGCCGGGGCGGTGCCGTCCGTGTCGATCCGCAGGACCTCGTGGCCGGTGGCGATCTGCGCCCCGGCCGCCCGGGCGGCGTCCGCGAGGGCGTCCGTCAGGGCGCCCATCCCGCCGACCGGCACGTCCCAGTCCCCGGTGCCGCCGCCGATGACGTGGTAGAGGAAGCAGCGGTTCTGCGCGAGGGAGGGGTCGTGCGCGTCGGCGAACGTGCCGATGAGTCCGTCCGTGAGGACCACCCCGCGGACCAGGTCGTCGGCGAAGTGCCGCTCCACGGCCTGCCCGAGCGGCTCCTCGAAGAGCATCCGCCACGCGGCCTCGTCGTCGATCCGGGCCCGCAGCTCCGCCCGCGTGGGCAGGGGCTCGGTCAGGGTCGGGAAGACCTTCTCGGCGACCCGCCCCGTGGTCCCGTAGAAGCCGCGCCAGCTCTCGTACTCCCGGTCCGAACCGGTCAGCCGCGCGAAGGACTCCCGGGTGCGCTGCTCGCCGCCGCCGACGAGCAGTCCGCCGGGCCGCCCGCCGCGTTCGGTGGGCGTGTACGAGGAGACCGTGCGCCGGCACACGGCGAACTTCAGGTCGAGGTCGCGCACGATCTTCGCCGGGAGCAGGGAGACCAGGTACGAGTAGCGCGAGAGCCTGGCGTCGACGCCCACGAACGGGCGGCTGGAGATCGCCGCTCCGCCCGTGGCGGCGAGCCGCTCCAGAACCAGCACCGAGCGGCCGGCCCGGGCCAGGTACGCGGCGGCCACCAGGCCGTTGTGCCCACCGCCCACGATCACGTCGTCGTACACGTCCCGCCCGAAGGTCGTCATGGCTCTTGGTAGCACACCTGGCCGAGCCGCTCCAGACAGTGTGCCTCGTCGGCGTGGGCCAGGACCGTGTCGGGATGGTCGTCGCCGAGGGCCCGTTCACGGATGCCGGAGAGCTCCCGGTAGACGGGCAGCGCCTCGTCCCAGCGGCCCAGCCGGCCCAGGCCGCCGGCCAGTTCCCGGCGGCTGACCAGAGTGTCCGGGTGCTCGGGACCGAGCACCTCGGCGCGCAGGGCGCCCACCTGTCGGGCCTCCGCCACCGCTTCCTCCCAGCGCTCCAGCCGGCCCAGGTTGACGCCGAGGACGTGCCGGGCGCGGAGCGTCTCGGGGTCGGTGACCCCGTAGGCGCGGGTGCGGTCGCGGACCAGGGCCCGGAACAGGTCGAGGGCCTGGGCGCTGTTCCCGGTGCGGCCGAGCGCGATGCCGACCTCGTAGCGCGCGGCCAGGGTGTCGGGGTGGTCGCGGCCGAGCACGCGCTCCCGTACGGCGGCGACCTCGCGGAAGGCGGCCAGGGCCTCCTGCCAGCGCTCCAGGCGGCCGAGCGCGTACGCCGCCTCGTACCGGGTCAGCAGGGTGTCGGCGTGCTCGGCGCCCAGGACGGCCGCCCGGTCGGCGGCGACCGCGGCGGCGGTGGCGTGGGCCTGCGCGAACCGGCCCAGCGCACCGAGCGAGCAGGCCAGATTGTGCCGGCAGCGCAGGGTGTCGGGGTGGAGCGCGCCCATGGTGCGCTCGCGGGCGACGAGCACCGCGCGGTAGACGTCGTGCGCCTCCTGGTGGCGGCCGAGGCGGCCCAGTTCGTACGCCGTCTCCTGGCGCGCGGCGAGGGTGTCGGCGTGGTCCGCGCCGAGTACCAGGGCCCGTCCCTCGGCCACGGCCGTGTACCCGGCGAGCGCCTCCTCGGGGCGGCCCGCGCGGCTGAGCGCGTACGCCCGCGCGTGACCGGCGGCGAGCGCGTCGGGGCCGCTGCCCCGCGGGCCGGCGGGGCGCGGGAATCCGTACGCCACGGTGAGCCGGGGGTCCTCGGCGGGCGCGGGGCGCACGATGGTGGCGCCGGGGCGGCCCGCGGTGCGCGCGGCCGTCCAGGAGCCGGTGAGCACGGCCCATTCGCCGCTGGCGGGCCGGGCGTCGATCCCGGCCTTGCGTCCGGCGGTCATTCCGCGGGCCCAGGCCGGGAGCGGTGCCTGGGCGCCGGGCAGCCCGCCCGGTCCCAGCCGTGCCTCGACGAGGCGGCGGTGTACGTGGCGGGCGTCGCCCGGCCGGTCCTCGGGGCGCTTGGCGAGCAGGTCCAGGACCACCTGATCGAAGTAGCCGGGGAGCTCGGGGCGGTGCTCGCGCAGCGGCACGGGCGTGTTGTCGCGGTGGCCGACCAGCACCGACCAGGAATCGCCGAGGTCGAAGGGCGGGGCGCCGGTGGCGATCTCGTAGAGCACGCAGCCGAGGGAGTAGAGGTCGCTGCGGTGGTCGACCTCGCCGCCCGCGATCTGCTCGGGCGACATGTAGTGCGGGGTGCCCATGGCCATGCCGCCGCCGGTGAGCTTGGCGGTGAAGCCGATGTCGTGGGCGAGGCGGGCGATACCGAAGTCGCAGATCTTCACGGTGCCGTCGGTGAGCCGCATGATGTTGGCCGGCTTCAGGTCCCGGTGGACGACGCCCTGGTCATGGGTGTAGCCGAGGGCGGCGGCCATCTGCTCGGCGATGTCGACGACGACGTCCACGGGCAGCGGGCGGGCGTCGTTGTCCTCCAGGAGCTGGCTGAGGTTGCGGCCCTCGAGCAGTTCCATGACGAGGTACAGGGGGCCGCCCGCGGCGCTGTCGTCGCCGAAGTCGTGGACGACGGTGACCCCGCGGTGCTGGAGGGACGCGGCCACGCGCGCCTCGCGCCGGAACCGCTCGCGGAGGACCTGCGTGAAGTGGGCGTCCTGCTCGGCGCCGATCGGCTTGAGGCATTTCACGGCGACCTGCCGGCCCAGCGATTCGTCGCGGGCGCGCCACACCTCGCCCATTCCGCCGCGCCCGATCAGATCGAGCGACCGGTACCGGCCCTGGATCAGTCTGGACTCCGCCATGTCTTGAAGCCGCCCCCGTTGTCGTGCTACGCCCTCCCCGGCCGGTCCAGTATGGCCGCTGATGTACGCAGTGTGTACGGCGAGGGGCGACTCCCGGGGCCCATGCGACGCATCGCTTTCAAGATGTGACCTGGAGGCAGCTGCCAGCGTAGACCTGCGGGAATGCTGCGCAGCACGAGTCCGGTGAGGCGCAGGCGCCGGGTGACGCCGCGCGGGTCCGGTGCGGGCCGGCCGTACAGCCGGTGCGCCCAGCCCGGGAGGGAACCGTACGCCAGGCCCGCGATGCGTGGCCACAGCAGGTTTCGGCCAGGTACGAGGAAGGGGTGGACGGGCGGGCCGCGCAGGAAGTCGTCCACGGCGAGGGCGTCGGGACCGGCGGCGAGTTCGGGGCGGATCCGGTCGAAGTAGGCGGCGAGTGCGGCGGTGTCGGCGGGGACCCCGGCCGGGTCGAGTCCGACCAGGCGGGCATTGACGCGGTTCTCGTCGACGTAGCGGTCGGCCTGGGCGGGGGTGAGGGGGACGCCGGACCGGCGCAGGACGTGCAGGAAGCTGTCGATCTGCGCGCAGTGGATCCACAGCAGCAGCGCGGGGTCGTCGACGGGGAAGCGTTCGCCGGTGTCCGGGTCGGTGGCGGACAGTTTGCGGTGGATCGTGCGGACGCGGAGGCCGGCGCGCTCGGCGGCCTCGGTGGTGCCGTAGGTGAGGGTGCCGACGAAGTCGGCGGTGCGCAGCAGGCGCCCCCAGGCGTCGCCTCCGCCGTTGCCGTGCCGGGCGAAAGCGGCCGAATTCTCCATGACCCCGCGGACGGCGCGCGGGTGGAGGGCCTGGAGGTAGAGCGCCCGGATCCCGGCGATCCACATCATCGGGTCGCCGTGGCACTGCCAGGTGACGGAGGACGGACCGTACAGCCCCGGGTCGCCGCCTCCGCCCGGGCGCGGCCCGGCCGGCTCGGTCGGGCCGGTCGGGCCGGTCGTGGTGCTCCCCATCCGTACCTCCACTGCGTGCCTCCACGTCGCGGGCGCCCGGCGGCTCCAGCCTACCGATCCGGGGCCGCCGCGGCGGGCATACAGTTGCGGCGTGCAGCTCTACACGATCGGCGAGGCCGCCCAACTCCTCCGCGTCAGCACCGACACCGCCCGCCGCTGGGCGGACGCGGGCCGCTTCCCGACCCTGCGGGACGGCAACCGGCGGATGGTGGAGGGCGTGCACCTGGCCGCCTTCTGCGTGGCGCTCGCCCAGGAGGCGGCGGCCGACGGCGAGGGCGAGTCCGCCACCTCGGTCCGCAACGCACTGCCCGGCATCGTGACGGCGGTACGGCTCGGCGAGGTCGCCGCCCAGGTCGAGATCCAGTCCGGCCCGCACCGGGTGGTCTCGCTGCTGACCCGTGAGGCGGTCGAGGAACTCGGACTCGCGGTCGGCGTACGGGCCGTCGCCCGGGTGAAGTCCACCAGCGTCCACATCGACCTCGACTGACCGCCCGAAACGGCACGGCCACCCGGACCGGACGGTCCGCCCCCCGGTAGGAGTAGGCGAGCGCGCCGGCTCGGCGGAGCGCGACGGAGGGCCCTTCTGGCTTTTCTGCGCCGCGCCCTTGGGGCTTCCGGGGCCCGGGGACGGGGCCCGTCGCGGGCGTGACAGGGTGGGACAATGACGACGAAGCACCGCGCCCCATCGCCCCCGCCCCGCCCCGAACCCTGGTCGGACGCCGTCCCGGCCCACGCGGACCTCGCCGCGGCGAAGGCGCTCGTCTACGACCCCTGCGGCCTCACCTGTTCGCAGCCGGTCCCCGAGGCGGAGAGCGCGGACTACGCCGCCCACACCTTCACCCTGGACGGCCGCTCCGTCCGGTTCCGCGCGGCGCGGACCACACCCACCAAGGTCGGGCAGTTCGTCACCGTCTGGAAGCGGTCCCCGGGCGGTCCGATCCAGCCCTTCGACGCCGCGGACCCCGTGGACCTCTTCGTCATCAGCACCCGCGACGGCGACCACTTCGGCCAGTTCGTGCTCCCGATGGAGGCGCTGCGCCGGCACGGCGTCGTGTCGACGGACGGCGTCGGCGGGAAGCGCGCCTTCCGCGTCTACCCGCCGTGGGTGACCACCGCCAACCGCCAGGCGGACAAGGCCCAGCAGTGGCAGCTCGACCATTTCCTGCACCTGCCCCAGGACGGTGCGGTGGACCTCGCCCGCGCCCGGGAGCTCTACGGATGAGCCGGCCGGTCAGCGGGACGCTGCACCACGTCGAACTCTGGGTGCCGGATCTCGACCGCGCGATCGCCTCGCTCGGCTGGCTCCTGGAGAGGCTGGGCCACACCCCCTTCCAGCACTGGGAGAACGGCCGCAGCTGGCGGCTCGGACCGACGTACCTGGTCGTCGAGGAGTCCCCGGCCCTCACCGCGGACCGGCACGACCGCTGCCGGCCGGGCCTGAACCACCTGGCGTTCCACGTCGAGGACCCCGCCGCAGTCGAGCGGCTGTCCGAGGAGGCGACCCGGCACGGCTGGCGTCTGATGTTCCCCGACCGCCACCCCTACGCCGGCGGCCCCCGGCACTGCGCCGCCTACCTGGAGAACGAGGACGGCTTCGAGGTCGAACTCGTCGCGCTCCCGCCGCCCGACCGGCCTCCGCACCGAAATCCCGATGCCGGGGGCGCCACCCCCTTGTGATACTGATCCGATGATCGAACTGCCTGCCGCCGCACGGGACTCGCTGTCCGGACTCGCCTTCGGCGATGCCTTCGGTGACCGCTGGTTCGGCATCCTGCGCCGCGAGGGCCCGGCAGCCCTGGAGGCACGGCTCGTGCCCCCGGAGCCGCTGTGGCGGTGGAGCGACGACACCGCTCAGGCGCTCGTGCTCGTACGGGAGCTCGCCGAGGGCGGCGGCGCCGTGGACCAAGGCCGTCTCGCCCTGCGCCTCGCCGAGGCCTACGCGGAGGACACCCACCGCGGCTACGGGGCCTCGATGCACGACGTGCTCCGCCGGATCGGTGCGGGCGAGCCCTGGCGGGAGGTGGTCGCCGGACAGTTCGGCGGCCAGGGCTCCTGGGGCAACGGCGCGGCCATGCGCGTCGCCCCGCTCGGCGCCTGGCTCTCCGCCGACCTCGATGCCGTCGCCGAGCAGGCCGCCCGGCAGAGCGAGGTCTCGCACCACCACCCGGAGGCCGTCTCCGGGGCGGTGGCGGTGGCCCTCGCCGCGGCGCTGGCCACCCGCAGCCGCGGCGGCCCCGCTCCGGCGCGGCCGGACTTCCTCCGGGCCGTCGCCGAACGGCTCCCCGTCGGCGACGTCCGCTCCGGGGTGCGGATCGCGGCGCGGATGCCGGAACACACCTCCGTCCGGCACGCCGCGGAGGTCCTGGGCTCCGGCTACCGCATGTCCGGGCCCGACACCGTCCCCTACGCCCTCTGGTGCGCGGCGGGCCACCTCGACGACCTGCACGAGGGCCTGTGGATCACCGTGGCCGGGCGCGGCGACATCGACACCACGTGTGCCATCGCGGGCGGCGTCATCGCGGCCCGCACGGGCGTAGCCACACTCCCACCCCCCTGGCACGCAGCCCGCGAACCCCTGCCCCTCGTACTAGCCGAGTAGGCGGCGACCCCACGTGCCGGCACATCGTACGAACACTCAGACCCTCCGTGCGAAAGTCCGCTTCAGAGGGCTGGAGCGCGGCCTGTGGCTCGTTGCCAGTCCCGGTAAGCGGCAACGGCTGTGGGAAGCGTGGGGAAGATGCGCTCCGGGCCGACCTTTGCTGTCAGGCCGTAGGCGTCGAGGGGGTGGCGCAGGTCCTGCTTGACGCGGGCGAGGGCGAACACGATCTCCTGTTGGGCGAGTTCGGAGCGCAGGGCCTCGACGGCGTCGAGGGCGGTGATGTCGACCTCGACGTTGGCCTCGGTGTTCAGGACGAACCAGTGCACGGGCGCGTCCTGGGCCGCGACCGAGGCCAGCGCCCGGCGGCGGAAGTCCTGACCACCGTGGCCTCCACCTCGGTTGCGCCGCCGCACTGTTCAACCTGCGCGTGTCCGCAGCCTGGATCGGCCTCCCGGTTCGCGTGCAGCTCTTGCCCGACGACGCCGAACCATGGCTGCTCGCCACGGTGACCCTCGATGAAACGACGGGCGCGGACCGCGAGCTGGCCTCCCTGCACGACGCCATCCGGCGTCGGCACACCAGCCGGTACCCCTTCAGCGAGGAGCCTGTGCCGACCGCACTGCTGGACGGTCTGCGGGCCGCGGCCCACTTGGAGGGCTGCCGGCTCACCGTCCCGGACACCTGGCACATCGACACCGTGCTCGGGCTGGTCCGGGACGCCGAACACCGCGAGGACATCGATCCGCTCGCCCAGGCGGAGACTGCGGCTTGGACCTCCCGCACGCAGAGCGCTACAAGCACCCGTCGCGATGGCATTCCAGCCGACGCATTCGGCCCCAAGGCTTCCGGTGGCCCCACCCCCGTGCGCGACTTCGGTTGGGCCAATCCCATACCGGACCGCGGCTGGGCTGTGTTCGAGAAGCGGCCGCAGCTGGCTCTGCTGAGCACCGAGGGGGACACGAAAGCCGACTGGTTGCGCGCCGGCCAGGCAATGGAGCGCGTCCTTCTGCAGGCCACCGCTGACGGAATTGCCACGTCGATGACGTCCCATCCCTTGGAATGGCCGGAGCTGCGGTGGACGGTGCGAGACCCGGTCGCGGCCATGGGACACGTGCAGATGGTCTTCCGCCTCGGCTACGGCCCCGCAGGCCCCGACACGCCCCGTCGCCCGCTGACCGAGGTCCTGGAAGTACGGGAGTAGACCCATGGGCGCCTACTGCGGTTCGGCCTTCCCGAGGGTGGCGGCGTGGTCGGGCACGGCGGTCTGCAACTCCTTGGACGAACGCTCCCAGCCCGTGGACCGCGGCCGCGGCGACAAGGTCAGCGACGGTACCGCCAGGCCCCCGGCGGCTCCGGCGAGCGCCCACAGGTTCAGATCGGAGGTGAAGATCACCGCGATGGTCAGGATAGACAGCGCCAGGGCCTCGCGCTCGCCTTGTCGAGGCCGGGCAGGGCTGAACTGCTCTGCACCGAGCAGCCCGGCGGAGCACGGGGTCATGTGGGCAGGCGGGGCGGGCGGGTTCCGAGGCTGGTGACGGCAGCCACGGCGGAGAGAGCGGCGAGGAGTACGAACAGGGCGGGGTAGCCGCCGAGCGGTGCGGCGAGGGCGGCGCCGGCGAAGGGGGCGAGGGCGGCCGCGGTGTGGGCCGGTGCGGCAAGGAGCCCGGAGAGACGGCCGTAGTGGGTGGTGCCCCAGCGGTCGGTGACGGCAGTGGCCTGGAGGAGGGTGAGGTTGCCGCGGACTGTTCCCGCGACCACGGCGAGTGCGACCAGGAGTGCGTAGGGCCCGGCGATGACCCCGAGAGCGGCGGTGGTGAGGCCGCCGAGGCCGACCAGTGCGGTGGTGCGGGTGGTGGTGCCGGTGCGGCGGGCGAGGGGGGCGTAGAGGGTACGGCCGAGAGTCTGTCCGGCGCCGCCGAGTCCGAGGGCCCAGGCGGCTTGGGTGGTGGTGTATCCGCGTTGGAGCAGGAGGGGCACGAGTCCCATCACGACGGCGTACATCGCGAACCCGGAGAGGGTGAAGGTGGCGGCCAGCATCCCGAACGCCCTGCTGCGCACCACGGACTCCCTGCCGCCGGCGGCATGGACGGGGCCTTTGGCGGCGGGCGGCCAGGGGGCTTTGAGTGCGAGGGCGTGGGCGGGGATCGTAACGAGGGCGAGGATCGCGGCGAGCGCGGTGTAGGTGGCGCGCCAGGACATGTGGTCGGCGAGGACGGCGGTCAGGGGTGCGTAGAGCGTGGAGGCGAGGCCGCCTGCGAGGGTGACGACGGTCAGGGCGTGGATGTGGTCGGGGGCCCACCAGCGGGTGAGGGCGGCGAAGGCGGGCTGGTAGAAGGTGGCGGCCATCGCCGCTCCGGCCAGCAGCCACCCTGCGGAGAAGACGGCGAGGTTGGGGGCGGCGGCCACGGTGAGCAGGCTGAGCACGCCGAGGACGGAGCCGGCGGTCATGACGCGGCGGGGGCCGCGGTGGTCCAGGACGCGGCCGACGTAGATGCCGGTGAGGGCGGAGACGAGGAGGGCGGCGGAGAACGCGGCGGTGGTGGCGCCCGCGCTCCAGCCGGTGTCGGCGGTGATGGCGGGGTTCAGGACGGGGAAGGCGTAGTAGAGGATGCCCCAGCTGGTGATCTGGGTGACGCACAGGGCGGGCAGTGCGGCGCGTGGCCGCGGCCGGACCCCCGTCCCGGTCGCGGCCACGCCGGCCTCGGTGTGCGGCATGGTGTTCAGCAGCCGCTGGAAGAGGGGGCGGGGGCACCGACGGTGAGGGTCGCGGGCGCCGCGCAGCAGCCGCCGCCGCTGGTGTCTTCGGCGGCCGCGGGCTGGTCGAAGAGGCCGGCGCCGCCGCAGACTCCGGTCTCGGGGAGGGTGAGTTCGACGCGTTCGGCGGCTTCCTGGTCGCCGGCGAGGTGGGCGGCGATGGAGCGGACCTGCTCGTAGCCGGTCATGGCGAGGAAGGTCGGCGCGCGGCCGTAGGACTTCATGCCGACGAGGTAGACGCCCTGTTCGGGGTGGGACAGTTCGTTCACGCCGTGCGGGTAGACGGTGCCGCACGAGTGCTGGTTCGGATCGATCAGCGGCGCGAGCTCGACCGGTGCCTGGAGGCGCTCGTCCAGGCCCAGGCGCAGCTCGGAGACGAAGGACAGGTCGGGGCGCAGGCCGGTCAAGGCGATGACCTCGTCGACCGCGTCGAGGCGGCGGCCGTCCTCGGCGACCAGGATCAGTCGGCCGTCGCTGTCGCGCTGGACGGCGTCGGTGCGGAAGCCGGTGACGGCGTCGGCGTAGCCGTTGTCGACGGCGGCCTTGGCGGCCAGGCCAAGGGCTCCGCGGGCGGGGAGCTGGTCGGCGCTGCCGCCGCCGAAGGTGGAGCCGGAGATACCGCGGCGCAGGATCCAGGTGGCGTGTGTGCCGGCGGCGTCCTCGGCCTTGGCGAGGTCGGCGAGGTAGGCCAGCGCGGTGAAGGCGGAGGCGCCCGAGCCGATGACGGCGGTGCGCTTGCCCGCGTACCGGGCCCGGGTGGCCGGGTTCTTGAGGTCGGGGATGCGGTAGGAGATCCGGTCGCCGGCAGCCTTCTCGCCGAGGGCGGGCAGGCCGTCGCCGCCGATGGGGCTCGGGGTGGACCAGGTGCCGGAGGCGTCGATGACGGCGGAGGCCAGGATGCGTTCCTCGGTGCCGTCCGCGTTCGCGATGCGCACGGTGAAGGGCTGCTGCTCCCGGTCGGCGTCCACGATCCGGTCGCGGCCGAGGCGGGAGACGCCGGTGACGGTGGCGCCGTAGCGGACCCTCTCCCCGAGGACGTCGGCGAGGGGCTGGAGGTAGAGGGCGGCCCAGTCGGCGCCGGAGGGGTACGTCGCGCCGTCGGGTGCCGTCCAGCCGGTAGGGGCCAGAAGCTTCTCGGCGGCCGGGTCCACGAGCTCGGACCAAGTGGAGAACAGCCGAACGTGACCCCATTCGCGTACCGCGGTGGCGGCGGCTGCTCCGGATTCCAGGACCAGGGGCTTGATGCCGCGCCCGGTGAGGTGGGCTGCGGCCGCCAGACCGGCGGGGCCGGCTCCGATCACGGCGACGGGCAGGGCTTCAGTGGATGCGTTCACGACGGCTCCCCAATTGATTCGACGTCTGTCGATGTCCTGACGCCTAAAGAGTGCACCTGGTATCGACATTCGTCAACATAGACATCTGTCGAAGTCTGAAGGATGATGGAGGTATGTCCACTGTGAAGGTGTTGCCGCTGCTGGAGCCGGAGGCCGCGGCCCCGTGCTGCCCACCCCTGACCGAGCGCCCGCTGACGGCCGAGGAGGCCGAACGGACCGCCCTGATGTTCAAGGCCCTCGGCGACCCGGTACGCCTGCGCCTGTTCTCCGCCGTCGCCTCCCACGAGGGCGGTGAGGCGTGCGTGTGCGACATCTCCGACGTCGGCGTCTCCCAGCCCACCGTCTCCCACCACCTGAAGAAGCTCCGCGAGGCGGGCCTGCTCTCCTCCGAACGGCGCGGGACCTGGGTGTACTACCGGGTCGAACCGACCGTCCTCGCGGCCATGGGCCAGCTCCTCACCCGCGCGGCCGCCGCGTGATCATCACCATCACGCCGCTGACCGACGGGCACGCGGACGAAGCCCTGGCGATCTACCAGGCGGGTATCGACGAGGGCAACGCCACCTTCGAGACCACCGCCCCCACCTGGGCCGAGTTCGACGCGGCGAAGCTGCACGAGCACCGCTTCGCCGCGCTCGACACCGACGGCAAGGTGCTCGGGTGGGTTGCCGCCACCCGGGTCTCCGGCCGCTGCGCGTACGCGGGCGTTGTCGAGCACTCCGTCTATGTCCACCCCGGCGCCCGGGGCCGCGGTGTCGCCGGGCAGCTCCTGGCGGCGCTGGTGGAGTCGACCGAAGCCGCAGGGATCTGGACGATCCAGTCCGGGATCTTCCCTGAGAACGCCGCCAGCCTCGCCGTCCACGCGCGGGCCGGATTCCGGGTCATCGGCACCCGTGAGCGCATCGGCCGCCACCACGGCGCCTGGCGGGACGTGGTCCTGCTGGAGCGCCGCAGCGCCAGCGTCACGTGAGGTCTGTTCCTCTCACCTGCGGGTCGGTGCTGGAGGTTGTTCGGCCCAGTCCTGATCAATCGCGTCGCCTTTGTCGAAAGCCTGGTTCCAGACCTCGCTGTAGATCTGCAAGTCCTCCGGGGGCAGTTCGAGGTCCCCGTGGACGCGCACGGTGCTGGTGTCCCACGGCCGTCGCCCGTCATGGCGCGGGCGAGCAGGACGCCGAGCGCCGGTGATTCCTCGGTCCGGGCCGCGGCGGACAGCCTGTCGAGGTCGGAGAGCACGGTGAAGCAGTTGTGCTCGGTCAGGGAGTCCTGGAGCGAGCATGATGCGGATCATGCGGTGGACGTTCGCACCGTCGCTGCCGACGGGAGCCTGGGGCAGCTGCGGGGCGGCTACCGGGCTACGCCGTTACACGCCGGTGCGCAGCCGACGGTCGACACGCTCCCCGCGGCCCGGAAAGCCCACGCCGCCGCTCGGCCGCCCGGCAAGTGCAGCGCCTTCTGGAAGTGACCTGCGCCGACACGGTTTTGCGTCTGCGCCTCAGCGGCCAGCGCCACGCTGCGGGGGATCCGCGAGGCCAGCGGACGGGCGAGCCTTCGCCCTGCGCGGGCGGTCCGGAAGATGCCAGTGCCTGTGTCTCGCGATGCGTCCCGCCTCGCGTCCTCGCTTGTGTATAGGTGAATCCGCAGGTCAAGGACGCTCGCTCACCAGCGGGTGCAGGTGCTCGGACGGGACGAGGCGGGGCCCATGGCCACGAAGTCGTCCCTCTGTCGGCCGGACGCACGGCGGCACCGGGCGGCCTGCACTCTCCACAGCGTCATCCCTACGGAGGACAGCTGCATGACGTGCTGTCAGAACGTTTACACCCAGTCCGGGGTTGTTTTCATTTTTCGGGTCTGGAACTGTCACTCACGCAACTCACCCCCCTCACAGCGGACTTGGGAGCGGAACGTCCCGGGGTTCACAGCCCGGGCTCCTCGTCCCGGCGCCGCGATTCGGACCACATGCGTCCTTTGCGCGCGCCCCTCGCGCTTCGGCTACGACCGACGGAGGGCACCCATCGCTTCGCCAGGACAAACTGGGAGACCAGGCAACAGTGAAACGCACGCGCACGCTCGCCCTGACCACAGCACTGCTCGCCTCATCCGTCCCGCTCGGCCTCGCTACCGTGGGAGCCGGTACGGCACACGCCGCGGCCCGCACGTACTTCGTCAGCCCCAGCGGCAACGACAGCAACTCGGGCACGTCCACCGGAGCTCCCTTCCGGACCCTCCAGAAGGCCGCGGACAGCGTCGGGCCGGGCGACACCGTCTCGATCATGAACGGCACCTACTCCGAGCGTTCGGAGGGGTCGAACGTGCTGACCATCAAGCGCTCCGGCCTCCCCGGCGCCCCCATCACCTTCACCGCTCATCCCGGCCACCATCCGGTGATCCACCCGGTGAAGGCGTGGAACGGCATCAGCGTCCACGGCGCCTCCTACATCTCCATCAAAAACCTCGAGATCAAGGGCAACAACGCGGCCCTCACCCTGGCCGGAGCCGAACGGGAATCGAAGAAGGGTGACCCCACCTACAACACCAACTGCGTCTCCGTGGAAAAGGACCGGTCCACGGGTGCGCTGTCGCACCACGTCGAGGTGACCGGCAACGAGGTGCACGGTTGCGCCGGCGGCGGCATATCGGCCATCGACTCCGACCACGTGACCATCTCCGGCAACCACGTGTTCGGGACCTCCTGGTACGCGGTGTACGCAACCAGCGGCATCTCCGTCCTCACCCCGCGCGACGTGGGTGGCGGCGACGCCGGGACGTACAAGATCCGCATCACCGGCAATCGCGTCCACGACAACGAGACCAAGATCAAATGGGAGAAGTGCGGCTGCTACTCGGACGGCAACGGCATCATCATCGACACCCTCAAGGGCGACGCCGATCACCCCGCCTACAGCGGACGCGTGCTGGTCGCCAACAACCTCGCGTACGACAACGGCGGCTCCGGCATCCACTCCTACAGGAGCCAGCACGTCGACATCGTCCACAACACGGCCTACGCGAACGGGCGCAGCACCCGCATGGACAGCTATGCCAACATCTTCGCGCATGACAGTACCGACGTGCGGCTGCTCAACAACATCGCGTACGGCCGGCCGGGGCAAGCGACGAACAGCAAGTCCCGGAATGTGGATGTGACCTACGACTACAACATCTACTTCGGCGGTAAGGCCCCCGAGGTCAAGGGCCCGAACGATGTCATCGCCGATCCGAAGATCGTCAGGGCGGGCACCGGAGCGGAAGCGGACTTCCGGCTGAGCGAGGGCTCCCCCGCCGCCGGCTCGGGTGCGCCGTTCGCCGCCGTCACCACCGACTTCACCGGAGCCCGCCGGCCTGGCGGGGCGCCCGACCGAGGCGCCTACGGCTTCGGCGCCAAGAGCAGCGGTGTCGCGGGAAATGCCTCCGGCGTCACCTCCCCCGGCCGGCAAGGTGACGCCACCGCCGGGAGCGGCCAGTCCGCCGGAAGTGACCCCGCCGGCATACCGGGCGTGCAAGCCGGCGACGGCACCGATGGCGGCTCCGGGCTGAAGCCGCACAGCGCAAGCGGTCCGCTCGCAGAGACGGGCGGCTCCAGCCCGGTGCTCCCGCTCGGCATCGCGGCGGTGGTCCTCGCCCTCGGCGGCGGCCTCCTCTTCGTAGCACGGCGCAAGCGTTCCTGATCCCACCGGATCACTCCGGGTGGCCAAGACGTGGTGCCGACCCTTCCCCCGGGGTCGGCACCCCCGTGCGCCCGCCCGGTCTGAAAACCGGGATTCCCTGCGAAGATCAAGGGATGGCGGCGGCAATGCACCGGATCGAAGCGGCGACACTCACCGGTGGGCCGGTACCGGACCCCCCGCGCGTTGCCTGGCGCAAACGGATGAGGCAGCGCGTGTTGGACGCCGCTCGCGACCTCACGTGCGAAGCCGGCTGGGACCAGGTCAGCCTGTCGGCCGTCGCGGCCCGGGCCGAAGTGTCGCGCCCTTCCGTGTACAAGGAGTTCGGCAACCGTGCCGGCCTGGGCCGTGCGCTGGTGGTCCTCGAAACCCGACAGTTTCTGACGGGGGTGACCGATGCCCTCTATCCCGGCGTGCCCGACTCCCATGACTGCCTGCGGATGGCCATCCTGCACGTGCTTCAGGAGGCCGACAATCAGCCCCTCATAAGGGCCGTCATCACGGCTGCCCGAAAGGGCTCCGACAGCCTCCTGCCCTACCTCACCGCCCGAGCGGATCCCATCTTCGATGCCGGCCAAATCCTCGTCCAGGGCTGGCTGGCCACGCGCTACCCACAACAGCGAACAGAGTCGGTGGAGCTGGCCTCGGACGTCATCGTCCGCATGACCATCAGCCATCTCATCCTGCCGGCCGACGACCAGCACCTGACCGCTCAACGACTGGCGACCGCGGCCCTGAAACTACTAACCCCGCCATGACCTCCACCCCGTACACCGTCGCCGACGTCATGACCACCAAGGTCATCGCCGTCACCCCCTCGACAGGTTTCAAGGACATCGCCACCGCGATGGAGCGGTGGAAGGTGACCGCCCTACCCGTCATCGAGGGCGAGGGCCACGTCGTCGGCGTGGTCTCCGAAGCCGACCTCCTGCCCAAGGAGGAGTTCCACGAGCACCGCCCGGGCCTTATCGAACAGATGCGCCGCCTCGGCGACACCGCCAAGGCCGGCTCCACCCGCGCCGAGAACATGATGACCACCCCGGCCGTCACGATCCGCCCCGACGCCACCCTGCCTCAGGCCGCCCACCTCATGGCCGACCGCCACATCAAGCGCCTTCCGGTCGTCGACGCGGACGGCACCCTCAAGGGCATCGTGAGCCGAGCCGACCTCCTCAAGGTCTTCCTCCGCACCGACGAAGAACTCGCCACCGAGATCCGCCGCACCGTCGTCGACCGCCTCTTCCCCCTCTCCCACGAGGCGGTCAAGGTCACCGTGGCCCAAGGGATCGCCACCCTGACCGGCGAGGTCCGCGACGGCAACCTGGTCCCCCTGGCCGAACGCCTCACCCGCTCCGTCGAGGGCGTCGTCGACGTCCACTGCCGACTGGTTGAACCGGCCGAGGCGTGAAGTCCGACCGCCGAGCCGTGCCGTGCCGTGCCGTGACGCTGCCGCGCAGAGCCCGTACGGACGAGGAGCACAGCGGCGAGCAAGCCCCGCGGCCAGCGCCGGATGGCGATGACCTCGACGTCCGCGTTCATGGCGCGCAGCCTCCGCACCGCTTGTGCACACGGCCTCAGCGGCGGACTCGGGGCATGCCCAGGCCGATCCAGGAGATGATCTCGCGCTGGATCTCGTTGTTGCCCCCGCCGAAGGTGAAGATCACGGCGCTGCGGTAGCCGCGTTCGAGTTCGCCGTGGAGGACCGCGCCCGCGGAGCCGTCCTTGAGGGAGCCGGCCGCGCCGACGATCTCCATCAGCCAGGCGTAGGCGTCGCGGCGGGCTTCCGAGCCGTACACCTTGACCGCCGAGGCGTCCTGCGGGGTGAGGGTGCCGGCCTGGACGGCGCCCACCATCTGCCAGTTGAGGAGCTTCATCGCGTCGAGCCGGGCGTGGGTGCGTGCGAGGCGGCCGCGGACCCAGGAGAGGTCGATGACCCGGCGCCCGTCGGCGAGTTTCGTCGCGGCGGCCCAGCGCTGGACGTCGTGGAGGGCCCGGATGGCCATGGTGCCGTGCGCGGCCAGGGTGGCGCGTTCGTGGTTGAGCTGGTTGGTGATCAGGCGCCAGCCCTTGTTCTCCTGGCCGACGCGGCGGTTCGCCGGGACGCGGATGTCCTCGTAGTAGCTGGCGGTGGTGTCGTGCGAGGCCAGGGTGTTGATGAGGGTGCAGGAGTAGCCGGGGTCCGAGGTCGGGACGAGCAGCATGGTGATGCCCTTGTGGGCGGGGGCGTCCGGGTCGGTGCGCACGGCGAGCCAGACCCAGTCGGCGGTGTCGCCGTTGGTCGTCCAGATCTTCTGTCCGTTGACGACGTAGGTGCCGGTCTCCTCGTCACCCTCGCGGACGGCCTTGCACCGGAGCGCGGCGAGGTCGGTGCCGGCGTCGGGCTCGCTGTAGCCGATGGCGAAGTCGATCTCCCCGGCGAGGATCTTCGGCAGGAAGTACGCCTTCTGCTCGTCGGTGCCGAACTGCATGATGGTCGGCCCGACCGTGTTGAGCGCCATCAGGGGCAGCGGTACGACGGCCTGCGCGGCCTCGTCGAAGAAGATGAACTGGTCCATCGGGGTCATCCCGCGACCGCCGTACTCCTTCGGCCACCCCACCCCGAGCCAGCCGTCGGCGCCGAGGCGGCGGATGGTGTCCCGGTAGAAGCGCTTCTGGGCGGCCGGGTCCTCGTAGCGGGCGTAGACGTCCTGTGGCACCAGCTCGGCGAAGTAGGCGCGCAGCTCGGTGCGCAACTGCTGCTGCTCAGGCGTGTATTCGAGGTGCACGGCCCCTCCGGGAGTCTCGCGGTCCAGCCGGTCGCTGTGGTGGCGGCGGTCAGACTAGAACCTGTTACAAGAATTCGGAAGGACCCGCGAGCGGGCCGTTCGGGACCGGCGTTCATACTCTCGACCATGACGAGCCCACGCAGCAGAGCGGAATTCTTCGTCGAACCCGAGCGGGACGGCCGCTTCAGCGGCCCCGCCACCGGGGGCGAACGGCAGATGCTGGCCGCCTTCCTGATGGACCATCGCCTGACCCTCCAACTCAAGTGCGCAGGACTGACTGATGAGTTGGCACTACGCGCGGTGGAGCCCTCCACGCTCTCCCTGCTCGGGCTAGTCCGCCACCTGGCCGATGTGGAGCGCCGCTGGTTCCGGCAGGTGCTGGCGGGCGAGGACGCGCCGCCGTTGTTCTCCTCGGCGGACGATCCCGACGGGGACTTCGACGGAGCGGTGTCCGCCGATCCCGCGGCGGTCGAGGCGGCCTGGGAGGCGTGGCGCGCCGAGGTGGCCTTCGCCGACCGGTTCGTCGCCGAGGCGCCCGACCTGGACGTCGAGGCCGTCGATGCCTGGCGCGGGAAGGTTTCGCTGCGCTGGGTGCTGATCCACATGGTCGAGGAGTACGCGCGGCACAACGGGCACGCCGACCTGCTGCGCGAACGCATCGACGGGGCCATAGGCATCTGAACGGCAGCGGTACCGGTACCGGTACCCCAACTGACCTGAAGAGCATGCGCGGTGGGGGGGGTCCTGCCGCACAATGGGCCGATATGGACATCGACGCATGGCGCCGCGAGGACCCCGAGCTCACGCGGGCGGTGACGCAGATCCACGAGCCGGGCGCGCTCCCCGTCGACGCCGGGATCCCGGCCCGGCACGCGTACTGGGAGCTGCTTCCGGGGGACGTGCGGGCGCGGCTGCTGGAGAAGGCCGGCCGGTGCCTGACCTGGTGGGCCGGGCCCGATGCCGAGGGGCGTCCGTCCGCGGTGGTCGTCGGGGACCGCGGGCTGTGCCGGGTCGGCCAGGTGCAGCAGGGCGAGGCGGCGGCCGAGTACCGCGGGCAGCGGGCCCGCGTCGAGCCGGGTTCGCTGCGCAGCCGGACCTTCGACGGGCGGCCCGTGCCGGAGGGCCGGGCCGTCGCCCCGGGGCTGCCGGGGGCTCCGGTGCTGCGGCTGGACCTGGTTCCGGAGGCGCAGGGCGTACTCGGTCACTTCCCGCTGTCCGTACAGGACTTCCTGCAACGCCCCTTCGTGGGCGGGGACGCCGCCGTCAGCGCCGACTGGTACTACGACGAGACCGTCGAGCCCGAGCGGACCACCTGGTTCGTCGTGCTCGTCCTGTCCACCGGCGATGCCCTGGCCCTCGCCGAGGGCACCCGCACCCCGGACCGCGGCGCCCGCCCGGACCGGGCCGAGTGGCACGGGATCCAGTGCCACCGGGCCCGCCTCACCCCGCGCTGATCCCCGGCCCGCACCTCGTCGCGGCCGAGGCGGTCCGGTTCCCCGACGAGGCCGATCCCCCGGCATCGCTCAGGTGAAGAGGTACACCACGTCGAAGTGGACGAGGTCCTGGGTGGTGTCGAAGCAGTACCGGCCCGTGGGGGACCCGTCCGTGGCCCGACTCGCGTCGCCCCGGCCGTCCGCGTACGCGTCGAAGGCGGGGCTGTGCTGCCATGCCGTGCCGAGGGGCAGGTACCGCTTCAGCGGGGCGGGCGGCTCGAACGGCGCACCCCCGGCGAAGGCGTACTCGGGATTGCCGGTGATCGCTGCCGCGCGGCCGCCCGGCAGGTGGGCGACTCCGACCACCCTGATCCGCGAGTCGGGGCCCGGGACGCTCCGGTCGCCGCCCGCGCCGTCGATGTCGTAGCCGAGCCAGTGCGCGTCGGCCAGTTCGCCCAGGAAGGGCCCGAGCCGCCGGTTCAGCGGCTCCAGGTCGGTACGTACCTGGGGCTCCCCAGCCGGCGACTGCGGCCACAGGAGGTACGTCAGCCCTGCGCCCACCGTCAGTACCGGGAGGCCGGCGATCAGCAGGAACCGGCGGCGGTCCGTGTGGCCCCGCTGGTGCGCCGGCTGCACGCTCATGATCGCCGCCCCCTCGTCGTCCGTCAGTTCAGCGCGCCGATCATAGCCGTCGCCGTCACCGTCATCGCCGTACGGGCGGCCGTCAGGTACGGCCGGGGGTCCGCCGGGGTCAGGTGGGTGCGGATGGCCTCGGTCATGGCCACGTTCAGCGCGGTGCCGATGTTGACCTTGCGGATGCCGCCCGCGACGGCTGCCGCGAGTTCGGCGTCCGGCAGGCCGGAGGAGCCGTGCAGGACGAGCGGCACGTCCACGGTCTTGGCCAGCCGGGCCAGCAGCACGTGGTCCAGGGCGGCGGTACGGCTGGTCATCGCATGGCTGCTGCCGATGGCGACGGCCAGGGCGTCGACCCCGGAGTCGGCGACGAACCGCCGGGCCTCGTCCGGGTCGGTACGGGCGCCCGGCGCGTGCGGGTCCAGCGGCGCGGCTCCGTTCTTCCCGCCCACCTCGCCCAGCTCGGCCTCGATCCACAGCCCGTTGGCGTGCGCCCAGTCGGCGGCGGAGCGGGTGGCCTCCAGGTTCTCGGCGTACGGGAGCTGCGCGGCGTCGTACATCACCGAGCTGTACCCGGCGTCGCAGGCACGCCGCAGGAGTTCGGGGCTCTTGACGTGGTCGAGGTGCAGGCCGACGGGGACCGCAGCGGCCTCCGCGCAGGCGACGGCGGCCCGGGAGATCGGCAGCAGCTGACCACCGCGGAACTTCACGGCGTTCTCGCTGAGTTGGAGGATGACCGGCAGGCCTGCCGCCTCGGCCCCGGCGACCACGGCTTCGGCGTGCTCGAGGGTGATGATGTTGAAGGCGGCGACGGCCCGGCCGGCCGCGGCCGCCTCCAGGACGAGGTTGCCCGCGGGAACGAGGCTCATCGGACCGCCTCCTCACCGGTGGTGAGGATCACCGAGCGGGTGAGGTTGCGCGGCGCGTCGGGATCCAGCTGCCGGTGGGCGGCGACGGCCAGGGCGAGGCGGTGGACGCGGACCAGCTCGGCGAGCGGGTCGAGCCGTCCGGGCACCCACTGGGCGCCGGTCGCGTGCACCTGTTCGGCGAGCCCGTCGGGAGCCTCGTCGAGCGACCAGGTGACGGTACCGGGCCCGGAGACGCTGATCGGCCCGTGCCGGTACTCCATCGCCGGGTAGGACTCGGCCCAGGACAGCGAGGCCTCGCGCATCTTCAGCGCGGCCTCGTCGGCCAGTCCGACGCTCCAGCCGCGGCCGAGGAAGGTGAACTGCCCGCAGCCGGCGATCCCGTCGGGGAGCGGCTCGACGAGGGCGGTGCGGGCATCGGCGACCGCGGCGGCGGTGTGCAGTCCCACGTGGGCGCGCAGCAGGGTGAGGGCGGTGGTCGCGAACCGGGTCTGCACGACGGACTCTTCGTCGGCGAAGTCGAGGACGACGAGCTCGTCCGCGGCCGTCATCACCGGGGTCGCGGGATCGCCGATGACGGCGGTCGTGGGCACGCCCGCGTCCCGCAGCCCGGCCAGCAGGTCCAGTACCTCGGTGGTGGTGCCGGACCGGGTGAGGGCGACGACCCGGTCGTAGCGGCGGTGGCGCGGGAACTCCGAGGCGGGGAAGGCGTCGGTCTCGCCCTGGCCGGCCTCCTCGCGCAGCACGGCGGCCGCCCGGGCCATGTAGTACGAGGTCCCGCACCCGACGATCGCGGTACGCTCCCCCGGCTGCGGGAGCACCGCCCGCCGGGCCGGGGCCAGTTCGGCGGCCCGCTCCCAGCAGGCGGGCTGTGTGCCCAACTCGTACGCGACGTGACTCATACAGGCTCCCTCGTGCGACAGACGGGTCTGGATGGTGAAGACGTGAATGCGTTGTGCGTTTTCCTGCAAGGTATCGGCCTGTTTCACGCAACTTCAAGCATCAACGGGTCGATCGGCTGGGTTAGTGTCGCCGGGTGGGCCGATGGCGGCCGTCGAAAACGCCGTGGAACGAATGTCGCAGAACACCGAAGGGGGCGGCCGATGACGCGCAAGGAGCGCTGGCAGACACTGCTGGACCTGCTGGTGGAGCAGGGCGAGCTGGAGGTGGAACCAGCTGCCGAGACCCTCGGCGTGTCCGCCGCGACCATCCGCCGCGACCTCGACCAGCTCGCCGAGCAGCAGCTACTGGTCCGCACGCGAGGCGGTGCGGTGCTGCACGGGGTCTCGTACGAACTCCCGCTGCGGTACCGCACCTCGCGCCGGGCCGCCGAGAAGCGCCGGATCAGCGAGACGGTGGCGGCCCTGATCTCACCGGGCGAGGTGATCGGCCTGACGGGCGGCACGACGACCACCGAGGTGGCGCGGGCCCTGGCCGGGCGCCCGGACCTGGCCCAGGGCTCCCCGGCGCTCACCGTGGTGACCAACGCCCTGAACATCGCGGGCGAGCTGGTGATCCGCCCGCAGTTCAAGATCGTCCTGACCGGTGGGGTGGCCCGCCCCCAGTCCTACGAGTTGACGGGCCCGCTCGCCGAACAGGTCCTCGGGCAGCTCGCGGTGGACACGGCGGTGCTGGGCGTGGACGGCTTCGACCCCGCGGACGGCGCGGCCACCCGCCACGAGGACGAGGCCTCGGTCAACCGCCTGCTGTGCGAACGCGCCGGCCGGGTCGTCATCGCGGCCGACTCCAGCAAGCTGGGAGTCCGCGCCTTCGCCCGCATCTGCGCGACCTCACAAGTGGACGTCCTGGTGACGGACACGGGCCTGACCCCGGCCGTGGCCGGGGCGTTCGCGGCGCAGGGGGTGGAGGTGGTACGGGTGTGAAGGCCCGCCGCGCCGGGGGGGAGCGAGCCGCCTCCGGCCCTCGCGGCCGGCCCCCTCGCAGCCGGCCCTCGACCGGCCCCGTCACGACCGGCCCCCTCGGTCGGCGCCCTCAGTCGGCCGCCCGGCCTGCGGCCTTCGCCCGGCGGCCGAGGAGCCGCCTGAGCAGCTGCGCCGCGAGGATCGGCCCCAGCACGGCCAGCGCGCAGAGGACGACGATGATCTGCCCGAAGGCCAGTGCGGTGAGCAGCACCGTCCCGGCGATGCCGTCGGCCAGATCGAGCCGGGCGTCGGTCCGGTCGGCCCCGCCCTCCCCGCTCACGGCCTTGGTCCAGGAGGAGTGGAGCGAACCCGCGAGCTGCAGCGCGGCGAGGGCCAGCAGGGCGAGGATGCCCCAGAGTGGTATCTGCACAGGCAGAAGGTAACCGTGCCGGGTGCGCGGTGTTCGTACCGGCCCCCGCCTCGCGTCGGCATCGGGCCCGGTCACGGCCCTGCGGTCACACGAGCCGCCGCCGGCTCAATGCGCGGGCAGACGTTCCGACTCGCGGACGAGGGCCGCCAGGACCGGGGCGATCAGCGGGTGGGTCTCGGCGCCGCGGCGGGTGGCCGCGAAGACGCGGCGGGTGGCCGCCGGGCCCGTGACCGGGCGGACCTGAACCTCCTTGAGGTCCATGCCCCGCAGGGCCGAGCGCGGTACGAGGGCCACTCCGGCCCCCGCTCCCACCAGGGCCGTCACCGCACGGAAATCGTCCGAGGAGTGCACGAACCGGGGAGCGAATCCCGCCAGTTCACAGGCCAGCAGGGTCACGTCGTGGCACGGGTTGCCGGGGTACTGGCCCACCCAGTCCGCGTCGGAGAGGTTTGCCAGCGCCACGGCGGGCAGGTCGGCCAGCGGATGCCCCGAGGGCAGCACCGCGTCGAAGGGTTCCGCGTACAGCGGGAGGACGGACAGCCGTGCGTCGTCGGCGCCCGGGCCGCCCCGGTACTCGACGGCCAGCGCGAGGTCCGCCTCGCCGTCCAGCAGCAACGGCAGGCTCTGGTCGCCCTCCGCGTCCCGTACCCGCAGCCGGATCCCCGGCTGTTCGAGCGCGAGCCGGGCGATGGCCGGGGCCAATACCTCCGCGATGCCGGTCGCGAAGGCGGCGACGGTGACCTCGCCCGCCGAACCGCCCGCGTACGCCGCGAGTTCCGCCTCCGCGCGCTCCAGCTGCGCGAGCACCTCGTGGGCGTGGCCGAGCAGGATCTCACCGGCCGCGGTGAGCCGTACGCCGCGCCCGCTGCGCGTGAGCAGCACGTGGCCCGTCTCCTGTTCCAGCGCCGCGAGCTGCTGGGAGACGGCGGACGGGGTGAGGTACAGGGCTGCGGCCGCGGCGGTCACCGTACGGTGGTCCGCCACGGCCCGCAGGATGCGCAGCCGGCGGGGGTCGATCACCCCACCATTGTCTCAGGGTGCACAGGTCCCTCAGACCTCTGTGGTCCCGGGCCCCCCACCCTCTCGTCCCCTCAGACCCCGGCGGCCTGGAGGGCGGCGCGGGCGTCGATGAAGGCCGCCACCGCGCGCTCGACGTCGGCCGTCGAGTGGGCCGCGGAGAGCTGGACGCGGATGCGCGCCGCGCCCATCGGGACGACCGGGTAGGAGAAGCCGATCACGTACACGCCGCGCTCCAGGAGCAGCTCGGCCATCCTGGCCGCCTCCGCCGCGTCGCCGATCATGACCGGAGCGATGGCGTGGTCGCCGGGCAGGACCTCGAAGCCGGCCTCGGTCATCTTCGTGCGGAAGAGCGCGGTGTTGGCGGCGAGGTGCTCGCGCAGGTCACCGGCCGACTCCAGCAGGTCGAGGACCTTGAGGGAGGCCGCCGCGATGACCGGGGCGAGGGAGTTGGAGAAGAGGTACGGGCGCGAGCGCTGGCGCAGCAGCTCAACGATCTCGGCGCGGGCGGCGACGTAGCCGCCGGAGGCGCCGCCGAGGGCCTTGCCGAGGGTGCCGGTGATGATGTCGATGCGGTCCATGACGCCGTGCAGCTCGGGGGTGCCGCGGCCGCCGGGGCCGACGAAGCCGACGGCGTGCGAGTCGTCGACCATGACCATGGCGTCGTAGCGCTCGGCCAGGTCGCAGATCTCCGCGAGCGGGGCGACGTATCCGTCCATGGAGAAGACGCCGTCGGTGACGATCAGCTTGCGGCGGGCGCCGCCCTCGGTGGCTTCCTTCAGGCGGGCTTCCAGCTCGGCCATGTCGCGGTTGGCGTAGCGGAAG
This sequence comes from Streptomyces sp. Sge12, assembly GCF_002080455.1. Lineage (NCBI taxonomy): Bacteria > Bacillati > Actinomycetota > Actinomycetes > Kitasatosporales > Streptomycetaceae > Streptomyces > Streptomyces sp. Sge12. Next base: position 7,145,212 of record NZ_CP020555.1, on the reverse strand, counting down.
CGGCGGGCCTTGGAGAGGCGGATGCCGTCGATGATCGAGGCGTGGTTGAGGGCGTCGGAGATGACCGCGTCCTCGGCGCCGAGCAGCGTCTCGAAGACACCGCCGTTGGCGTCGAAGCAGGAGGAGTACAGGATCGTGTCCTCCTGGCCGAGGAAGGCCGACAGGCGCGCCTCCAGCTCCTTGTGCACCTCCTGGGTGCCGCAGATGAAGCGGACGGAGGCCATTCCGTAGCCCCAGCGGTCGAGGGCGTCCTTCGCGGCGGCGACGACCTCCGGGTGGTCGGCCAGGCCCAGGTAGTTGTTCGCGCAGAAGTTGAGCACCTCACCGGCGGCGCCGCCCGAGGTGACGGCGACGGCCGCGTTCTGGGGGGTGCCGATGACGCGCTCGGGCTTGTGCAGGCCGGCGGCGCGGATCTCGTCGAGGGTGGAGCGCAGGTCCTCGCGGACGGTGTCGAACATGTGCGGTTCTCCTTGTGCGGCGGCGGAGGGCGACGAGGGAGGGGACCGGGCCCCGCGGAGGGGGGAGGGTGTGCGGGGCCCGGCCCGGAGGGAAATGGTTCGGTGGGGTGGCGGGAGGGCGGAGCCCCTACGCCGTCCAGTCCAGGATGATCTTGCCGCTGCGGGCGGTCGACGCCTCGTCGAAGGCGGCCTCGAAGTCCTGGTGCGAGTAGCGGCCGGTGATGACCGGGCTGAGGTCGAGCCCGCCCTCCAGCAGCACGGTCATCGCGTACCAGGTCTCGAACATCTCGCGGCCGTAGATCCCCTTGATCGTGATCATCGAGGTGACGACCTTCGCCCAGTCCACCGGGAACTCCTGCGCGGGCAGGCCCAGCATGGCGATCCGGCCGCCGTGCGTCATGTTGTCGATCATGTCGCGCATGGCCTCGGCGCGGCCGGACATCTCCAGGCCGACGTCGAAGCCCTCGCGCAGGCCGAGCTTGGCCTGGGCCTCGGCGATCGAGGACTCGGCGACGTTGACGGCGAGGGTGGCGCCCGCCTTGCGGGCGATCTCCAGCCGCTCGGGGCTGACGTCGGTGATGACCACGCTGCGCGCGCCGGCGTGCTTGGCCACGGCCGCCGCCATGATCCCGATCGGGCCGGCGCCGGTGATCAGCACGTCCTCGCCGACCAGCGGGAAGGACAGGGCCGTGTGCACGGCGTTGCCGAAGGGGTCGAAGATCGCGGCGACGTCCAGGTCGACGGCGGTGCGGTGCACCCACACGTTCTGGGCGGGCAGGACCACATACTCGGCGAAGGCGCCGTCGCGGCCGACCCCGAGGCCGATCGTGCTGCGGCACAGGTGGCGGCGGCCGGCCAGGCAGTTGCGGCACTTTCCGCACACCAGGTGGCCCTCGCCGCTGACCAGCGCGCCGATCTCGATGTCCCGGACGTCCGCGCCCAGCGCCGCGACCTCGCCGACGAACTCGTGGCCGAGGACGAGGGGCGTCTTGACCGCACCCTGCGCCCAGCCGTCCCAGGCCCGGATGTGCAGGTCGGTGCCGCAGATGCCGGTGCGCAGCACCTTGATCAGCACGTCGCCGGGGCCGTACTCGGGCTCGGGGACGTCCATGAGCCACAGGCCGGGTTCTGCCTTGTGCTTGACGAGTGCCTTCATGGGGTGGCTCCAGGCATGCGGAGGGGACGCCGTGGGCGGATGGACCCGAACGGCGGCAGTGACGTGCACCAATCTGCCGATCGGCGCGGTGATCAGTCCATCGAGACTTTCTTAAGCGGGTCGACAGCGCAGCTTCACGCCTATGCTCCTCCCGTAATGGGGAAGGGGCTCGCGCCGGCGACGGCGCGGGGCAAAAGGGGAGGTGAGGGGCGTGCCGAGTCTGCGCAGCAGGGCGCTGTCGGCGGCGCTGATCGCAGCGGGACGGCGAAGACGGTTCGCGAGCGCCGAGGCGGTCCGGACCCGCGTGGCGGAATCCGCCCGCCGGCCGGCCTCCCATCTGCCGCCGCGGTCGCTGGGGCGGGTCGCCGACATCTCGCGGACCTTCGTCGGAGCCTGGCCGGTGTACGACGTCTCCCCGGTCGGGTCGGAGCCCGCGGCCCATGTGCTGTACGTGCACGGCGGCGGTTACATCCACGAGCTGGAGCGCCCGCACTGGGCGCTGATCAGGACCCTGGTCACCCGCGCCCGGGCGCGGGTCGTCGTACCCGCGTACATCCTGGCTCCGCGCGGTACCGCCGACCGGACCGTTCCGGTCGCCGCCGATCTGCTGAGCGGCCTGATCGCGAGCGGGGGCTCCGCCGGGACGGTGCTCATCGGGGACTCGGCGGGGGCCGGGCTGGCGCTGGCGGCCGCGCAGCGGCTGCGCGACCGCACCGGGGACCAGCCGTCCCGGATCGTGCTGATCTCGCCCTGGCTGGACCTGACCATGAGCCATCCGGACCAGGCGGCCCTCGAGGCGGCGGATCCGCTGCTGGCGCGCCCGGGGCTGCTGGAGGCCGGCCGGCTGTACGCCGGCACCCTGGCCGCCGACGATCCCCGGGTGAGCCCGCTGCACGGGGGCTTCGCCGGGCTGGCGCCGATGACGGTGTTCACCGGGACCCGGGACGTGCTGACCACGGACAGCCGTGAGCTGCTGCGCCGGGCCCGGGCGGACGGGGCCGAGGTGGAGTTCCACGAGGAGGCCGGGCTGCCGCACGGGTACCCGCTGCTGCCCGTGCCGGAGGGGCGGGCGGCGCGCGAGCGGATCGTCGAGCTGGTCAGGTCGACGGCGGCGCTGTGAGGGCACGGCGGCGACGGCGGGGGTCCGCTACGCCGTACAGGTCATCAGGGAGCTGATCGGCCAGGCACGGTACGCCGTCCAGTACGCCTCGTCCCGTACGGCGTCGGCGGGCGGGGTCCGGTTCGGCTGCCAGCCGACGGTGACGAACCCCGCGTCGACGGCGGCCTCGGCGAGGTCGGCGTGGGCCCATTCGCGGAACTCGAAGGGCACCGGCGGCTCGGTCAGGAAGTGCGCCTTGAGCAGCGGCGCGTCCCCGTCCGGGAGCCGGTCGAGGATCCGCACCCCGTACGGGGACCAGTCCACACGCGGGAACGCCCCCGCGTTGGGCACGATGGCGAGCAGCCGCCCGCCCGCGCGCAGGTTGGCGCGGACGGACCGGAACATCGCGTGCAGGGACCTGCGGTCGGGCGCGTAGCTGAAGACGTACGCGGCGGTCGCGAGGTCGAAGGGGCCGAGGTGGGGCAGGCCGGTGGCGTCGGCGACGTGGTACTCGACGTCCGGCCGGTCCTTCGTCGCCTCGTGCTCGCGGGCCTGGCGGATCATCTCCTCCGAGACGTCGACGCCGACGGTGCGCCGGGCCCCGCCGCGGGCCAGCAGCCGGGTGTTGTATCCGTATCCGCAGGCCAGGTCGAGGGCGTCGAGTCCGCGCACCCCGCCGAGGGCGTCGAGGGCTCCGTGCAGGGTGTAGGTGTCGGCCGCGGAGAAGGCAGCCGTGCTGGTGGACTCCGCATAGCGCTCGCCGATGGTGTCGTACTGGAACCGCATGCTCTGCCTTCCGGGGGCCTGCCGGGGGTGGGACGCCTGCGTATCGTGCCCCGCGCCGCGTCCGGGGGCTGGTCCGCACACCCGTGCGTCCCCCGGATGAGGGAAACCGTCGGCCGATCGGCCGGGACGGGGCCGGTCGCCGCCGGGATCGGCCGGGACACCCGCAGGGATCGGCCGGGACACGGCAGGGATCCGCCGGGACCGGCCGGGATGCAGGGGGCGTCGACGAGGGCGCATCCTGACTGTGTGATGGCGAGAGCGGACAGCGCCGGCGCCGCGCCCGACACCACGGATGCCCCTGATGCGACGGCCCAGGTGCTCGCACGGGCCGCCGTGAACGCGATGGAGGCCGTCGGTGGGTACGCGGCCGGCGTCTACCTGCGCTCGCCCACCACCGGGCTGCTCCTGATGGCCGTGTTCACCGGGTTGCCGCTCCAGCTGTTCCGGCCGTGGTGGCGGATGCAGGTGAACCGCCCGTACCCGGTCGCCGAGGCCTACCGCTCCGGGCAGGCGGTGCTGCTGCACGACGCCGAGTCCGCGATGAGCCGCTTCCCCCAGCTGATGGCCGGGCTGCCCTTCCCCTTCGCCTCGCTGTACGAGCCGGTGACCGCCGGGACGGAACGATTCGGCGTACTGGTGGTGCTGCGCGAGGCGACCCCGGGCATCCCGGTCGGGACCGCGGACCGCGAGCGGCTGCGGCGGGCCGCGGAGCGGCTGGCCGCCGACCTCGTCGCGCTCGCGGCGGCCGGGGCGCCCGTGCTGTGGGAGGGCGACCCGGTGAGCGGGCCGGCGCCGGCGCCCGAGGCCGGGGCCGAGGGGGCGCGCAGGGCTGCGGACCGCCTCGCGCAGGCGGTCCTGTCCCTGGACCGGCAGGGCCGGATCGGCTACGTGAACACGGCGGCGGAGCACCTGCTCGGCATCGGCGGGCCCCAGCTGCAGGGGAGGCTGTTGTGGGAGGCGCTGCCGTGGCTCGGGCACCCGGCCTACGAGGACCACTTCCGGGCCGGCTTCATGTCCGGGGAGCCGGTGCACTTCGCCGCCCGGCGCGGCCGGCACGCGCCCGCGCAGTGGCTGTCGGTGGACCTGTACCCGTCGGTCGACGGGGTGACGCTGACGCTGGGCACGTCCGCGAAGCCCGCCTACGCTCCGGCGTCCCGGGCCGGCCGCGACGCGGATGCCGCCACCGCCACCGCTTCGGCCGGCGACACGGACGTGGACGCGGACGCGGAGCTTCACGCGTCCGCCGACGAGGCCTCGGCGCTGTACCGGCCGGTGGCCCTCGCCATCGCGCTGACGGAGGCCGTCACGGCCCGGCAGGTGTCGGCCGTGGTCACCGAGGAGCTGCTGCCGGCCTTCGGCGGCCGCCAGCTGGCGATCTACCTGCTCGACGAGCGGCACCTGTACCTGGCCTGGGAGACCGGTTTTCCGCTGGGCTTCCTCAACCGGTTCGACGGGGTCTCGCTGGACGTCCGGCTGCCGGGGGTCGAGACCCTGACCACCGGCCGCGCGATGTTCTTCGAGTCGATGCAGCACCTGGCCGCCGCCTATCCGGGCATTCCGCTGGACGCCGATGTCGGCGCCCGTGCCTTCCTGCCGCTGATCGCCTCCGGCCGGCCCGTCGGCTCGTGCATCCTCGGCTTCGACGCGCCCCGCGGCTTCAGCCCGGAGGAGCGTACGGCGCTCACCGCGCTCGCCGGCCTGATCGCGCAGGCCCTGGCACGGGCCCGGCGCTACGACAGCGAGGCGGCGCTCGCCCGCGGCCTGCAGTCGGCCCTGCTGCCGCACCGGCTGCCGGTGCGCGAGCACGTGGCCACGGTCGGCCGCTACCTTCCCGGCACCCAGGGCATGGACGTCGGCGGCGACTGGTACGACGTCGTCGAGACCGGTACCGGCCTGCTGGCCCTGGTCATCGGCGACGTCCAGGGCCACGGGGTGGCGGCCGCGGCGACCATGGGTCAGCTGCGCAGCGCGGTACGGGCCTTCGCGCTCAGCGGCAGCACGCCGCAGCAGGTGGTGAGCGGCACCAACCAACTGCTCATCGACCTGGATCCGGGCCAGTTCGCCAGCTGCTGCTACATGCTGCTCGACCCGGAGTCGGGCTCCGTCATGGCGGCGCGGGCCGGGCACCCGCAGCCGCTGCTGCGCCACCCGGACGGCCGGACCGAGGTGCTGGACCTGGCCGGCGGGGTGGTGCTCGGCATCGACCCGGAGGCCTCGTACCCGGTCACGGAGCTGCGGCTGACGACGGGCTCGGTGCTCGCCCTCTACACGGACGGGCTGGTGGAGAAGCCGGGCACCGACATCGACGTCGGCGTGGAGCGGCTGCGCAAGGCCCTGGCCGCGGCCCGGCCCGCCCCGCTCACCGAGGCCGCCGACCGGCTGATCAGCGAGGCCGGCAACACCGCCGACCGGCCGGACGACATCGCCCTGCTGCTGGCCTCCCGTACCGACTAGCGGCGGCGGCCGCCATCGGCGGCGTCAGCGATCGGAGCCGGAGTCGGAGCGGGCCAGGACCAGCGCGGTGTTCACCAGGCCGACATGGCTGAACGCCTGCGGGAAGTTGCCCAGTTGGCGTCCGGCGAGGGGGTCGTACTCCTCGGCGAGCAGGCCCACGTCGTTGCGCACCGCCAGCAGCCGCTCGAACAGGGCGCGGGCCTCCTCCCGCCGGCCCGTCATGTGCAGGGCGTCGGTCAGCCAGAACGAGCAGGCCAGGAAGGCGCCTTCGTCGCCGGGCAGTCCGTCGACGGTGGAGCCGCCGGTGCTGTAGCGGCGGACCAGGCCGCTGCTGCCGAGCTCGGCGCGCACCGCGTCGACCGTGCCGATGACCCGCGGGTCGTCGGGCGGCAGGAAGCCGACCCGCGGGATGAGCAGGGTCGCGGCGTCCAGTTCCTCGGAGCCGTAGTACTGGGTGAAGGTGCCCCGCACGGGGTCGTAGCCGTTGTCGCACACCTCGCGGTGCACCTCGTCGCGCATGGCCCGCCAGCGCTCGACCTCGCCGGGGATGGAGGGGTCGCTCTCCAGGGTCCGTACGGCCCGGTCGGCCGCGACCCAGGCCATCACCTTGGAGTGGACGAAGTGGCGGCGGGGGCCGCGGACCTCCCACAGCCCCTCGTCGGGCCGGCGCCAGTTGCGCTCCAGGAAGTCGAGGAGCGCGAGCTGGATCCGCCAGGCGTGGCGCTCGGCGGGCAGTCCGGCCGACCTGGCCAGGTGGAGGGAGTCGATGACCTCCCCGTACACGTCCAGCTGGAGCTGGTCGACGGCGGCGTTGCCGACGCGGACCGGGGCGGAGCCGGCGTAACCGCGCAGCCACGGCAGTTCGTTCTCGGGGATGCGCCGTTCGCCGGCGATCCCGTACATGATCTGGAGGTCGGCGGGATCGCCCGCGACAGCGCGCAGCAGCCATTCGCGCCAGGCCCGGGCCTCGTCGAGGAAGCCGGTGGACAGGAGCGAGCCGAGGGTGAGGGTGGAGTCGCGCAGCCAGCAGTAGCGGTAGTCCCAGTTGCGGATGCCGCCGAGCTCCTCGGGCAGGGAGGTGGTGGCCGCGGCGACGATGCCGCCGGTCGGGGCGTAGGTGAGGGCTTTGAGGGTGATCAGGGAGCGGGTGACCGCTTCCTCGTACGGGCCCTCGTAGCGGCATTGGGAGGTCCACTCCCGCCAGTCGGCGAGGCTCTGCTCCAGTGCGGAGAAGGGGTCGCAGGGCTCGGGGCGCGGCCGGTGCGAGGGGTGCCAGGTCAGGACGAAGGCGACGCGCCGGCCGGCGGTGACCGGGAACTGGGAGAGGGTGCTGTTCTCCTCGCCCCAGGTGCGGACCGGGGGGTCGCTGCGGAACCAGGCGGAGTCCGGCCCGGCGATGGCCACCCGGTCTCCGTCGCTGCGGCGCACCCAGGGCACGACGTGGCCGTAGTCGAAGCGCAGGCGCAGGGTGCTGCGCATCCTGACCGTGCCGCTGATGCCTTCGACGACGCGGATGAGGTCGGGTGCGGAGCCCTCGCGCTGGGGCATGAAGTCGGTGACCTTGACGGTGCCGGTTTCGGTCTCCCAGTACGATTCCAGGATCAGTGAGCCGTCGATGTAGGCGCGGCGGGTACAGGGCTCGCCGGGGGCGGCGTCGAGGGGTGCGATGCGCCAGTGGCCGTTCTCCTCGTCCCCGAGGAGTTTGGCGAAGCAGGCCGCCGAGTCGAATCGCGGCAGGCACAGCCAGTCGATGGACCCGTCACGGCCGACCAGCGCGCTGGTCATCAGGTCGCCGATGAGTGCGTAGTCTTCGATGGGTTGTGTCATTTGTGCGCTATTCCCCTGAATGTCCGGGGCCAATCAGCTCAGGCCCCGGACACCGCTCACAGGATCAGGAGATGGTGACGAACCGGCCGATGCTCGGCACCCCCTGGGCGTCGAGGGCGAAGAGCATGTAGGTGCCGGGCAGCACCACCCCGGTGTCGGCCGGTATGGACACCGTGTACGAGCCGCCTCCCGCGGCCGTGGAGACCAGGGGCACCCGGCGCTGGTCGTTGTCGGTGGAGTGGGTCGCGGCGGCGGCCCGCATCAGGACGAAGGACGCCACCGGGCTGTCGGTGCTCACCGTGAGCGAGGTGCCCGGGGCCGTCCTGGGGGGCACGCCCGCGGTGATGGCGGGGCGCGGCTTCGGTGATCCGTCCGCGGCCAGCAGGTACGGCGGGGTGAAGATCGCCCCGTCGGCGTGGTTGGTCGCGCAGTCGCCGCACAGTCCGCCGCCGCCGGAGAAGATCCGCCCGTCGGGCAGCAGGTTGGCCACGCTGTGGTAGTTGCGCGGGACGGCCATGGTGGCGAGCGGGGTGAAGCTGCCGGTCGCCGGGTCCCACAGCTCGGGGGCCAGCACGGAGGTGGCGTCGCTGAACGGCACCGGATAGCCCTGGCCGCCGAAGACGGCCACCTTGCCGTCGGGCAGGACCACGCTGTTGCTGAAGGCGCGGGCATGCTCCATGTCACCCGTCCGGGCGGCCTGGACCTGGCTGCCCGTGATGCCCACGGTGTAGGCGCGCCGGGTGGCGGGGGTCTTCTCGTAGGCGGGCGAGCCGCCCAGGGTGAGCAGCTTGCCGATGTCGTAGGCCACGGCGTTGCCGGTCATCGCGTCCTGGCTGTCGGCCCGGGTGCCGGCGGAGGTGATGCTTCCGCGGCCGCTGGTGGTGATCCAGTTCATCTGCTTGCTCGGGCCCAGCTGCAGCACCTTGCCGCCCGAAGTGGCGTGCAGCCACATGTGGTTGTCGGCGCGGTAGGGTCCGGCCGGGTCGGCCGTCAGCGCCGGGGCGGCCGAGACCCCGGGCAGGCTGCGCCAGGTGCGGGTGTCCGGCGACCAGACCTCACCGGCCTTGTCGGTGCCCGTGGTGCCGCTCCAAGATCCGCCGAGGACGAAGGCCTCGCCGGTGGAGAGCAGGGTCATGGCCTGGTAGCCGCGGGCGATGTTCATGCTCGTGGTGGCCGACCAGTCGTCGGTGGCCGGGTCGTAGATGCTCGCCTTCTCCGCGTTGCTGCCACCGGTGACCAGGACCCGGCCGTCGGCGAGCATGGCGATGCCCGGGCAGAACATGTCGTGTCCGGTGTTGTCGATGCGGCGCTGGGTGACCTTGCCGGTCTTCAGGTCCAGGATCGCGGTCTGGGTGTAGCCGTTGCTGCCGCCGAAGCGGTCGACGGCGTACGCGGACCAGGCCAGCAGCTTGTCACCGGGCAGGGCGGCGGTGGCCACCGGCACCAGCGGGAAGCCGGTGATGCGGCCCCAGGAGCCGTGCACGGCCGGGCTGGCCGGGCCGCTCAGCCGTATCTCACCGGCCGAGGTCCAGGGGCCGCGGCCGCCGGCCTCGCTGGTCACGGTCAGCCGTACGTAGCGGGCGGTCTCGGCGCGCAGGAAGGTGGCGGTCTTGACGGTGTCGTCGTCCCGCCAGGTGCCCGCGGCCACCGGCGCCCCGAAGGTGGAGCCGTCGGTGCTGGTGGCGATGGAGTACGCGCCCGCGCGCCCGTTGGACCCGTCGGGGCGGGGATGGTAGACGAGGGCCGAGACGGCCGCCGTGCGGTGCATGTCGATGGTGATGCTGTGCGGCAGCGGGGTGGGGGCGGGCGCCCACTTGCTGTGCCAGATGGTGTTGTCGTTGCCGTCGAGCACGTTGGCGGCGCGGCCGTTCTCGCTGCCGGTCTCCTCGTCGCTCGCCGTCGCCGTCCACCCGGTCCGGGCGAGGTCGACGGTGGCCGCCGGGGTACCGGGGTCGCCCAGCAGGTCGATCTCGGCGGCGGAGGACCAGGGTCCGCGGCCGCCGGCCTCGCTGAGCGCGGTCAGCCGGACGAACCGGGAGCCCTGCGGGGCGAATCCGAGGGTCTTGGCGCCCGCGTCGTCCGCGAGCGTGCCGGTGGCCACCGGGCTCGCCCAGTTCTGCCCGTCGGTGCTGAGGCTGATGCTGTACTCGCCCACGCGCCCGTTGGGGCCGTTGGTGCGGGGACGGTAGACGAGCGCGGAGACGACCGCCGTGCGGTGCATGTCGACGGTGATGACGTGCGGCAGCGGGGCCGGGGTGCCGGTCCACCTGCTGTGCCAGAGGGTGTTGACGTTGCCGTCGAGCACGTTGGCCGCGCGGCCGTTCTCGCCGGCCGTCTCCTCGTCGCTCGCCGTCGCCGTCCACCCGGCGCGGTCGAGGATCGGAGCCGTCGGCTCCATCGCGTTCGCCGGGGCGATGCCGTGGTGCGGTGACTGGGTCGCCGTCTGCTGGTCGACGGGTACGGGCGCGGGCCGCGGAGCCGGCGCGCGGCCGGCCGCCGCCGTGCTGGTGACCCCGAGCCACGGGATCAGGCCGATCAGCAGGGAGCCGAGGCCGAAGGCTATGAGCAGGTGGGAACGGCGTAACCGGCGGTGAAAGGCGAGGAAGCGCCTGGACTGCAATCTGACCTCCCGGGGCGAACTGATGTGCCCCGTAGAACATAGGTCAGCGTGTTGGCAACTCGCTTGGACTCAAAGAGAGTTGGCGTAAAGCCGCATGGCCGGTTCGATTCAGGCCGACGCCCAGCGGTCCGTGATCAGCGCGGCCTGCTCCCCCAGCGCCCCGATCAGTTCCTGCGCGGCGCCCGCCGAGGTGGAGCGCAGCACGGCGACGCTGATCTCCCGGGCGAGGGCGGGACTGGCCAGGGGCCGTACGGCCAGGTCGGGGCGGTGCGGGCCGAGGGCGAGCCGCGGGACGAGGGCCACGCCCGTGCCCGCCGCCACCAGGCCCTGCACGACCGCGTAGTCGTCGGTGCGCATCACGTGCAGGGGCTCGTACCCCTCCTGGCTGCAGGCCCATGCCAGTACGCGGTCGCAGGGGTCGTGCGGGTCGGCGGCGCCCACCCAGGCGGTGTCCCTCAGGTCGCCGAGGGAGACCTGGTCCAGCGATGCGCAGGGGTGGTCCTCGGGCATGACCAGGAGCAGTGGATCGGAGAGCAGCGGATGGACCTCGAAGTCCTCGTCGAGGTCCAGCCTGTCGCCCGGCTGCGAGAAGACGAGGGCGGCGTCGAGCTCCCTGGCCCGCAACCCGCGCAGCAGCAGGGGGAGCTCGCCCTCGGTGAGCGAGATGTGGACCCCCTGCTGGTGCAGGCGCTTGACCGCCGGCGCCAGCAGCAGGGCGCCCGCGGTGGGAAAGGTGCCGATGTGGAGGGTGCGGGTGCCGCGCTCGGCGAGGTCGCGCACCTCCAGCTCGGCGTGGCGCAGGCGCTCCAGTACCGCCTCGGCGTGCGGCAGCAGGGCTTCGCCGAGCTCGGTCAGCGTGGCCCCGCGCGGTCCGCGCTGGACGAGCCGGGCGTCGAAGTGGGCTTCCAGGGCTGCGAGGTGGTGGGTGATCGTGGGCTGGCTGTAGTGCAGTGCGCGGCCGGCGGCGGCGAGCGAGCCCTCCTGCGCGATGGAGCGGAGTACCTGGAGATGCCTGACCTCGAGCATATAGACATCGTATGGAGGGGTAACGAAAAGTCCACTGTTCCTCAATGACCGGACGGCTGTCACGCTCCGGGGGTGAACATCAGAACGGCCGAACACCGCACCCCCTCCCTCCCCCTCTCCCCCGCCGGCCAGCTGCGCGCCCCGTACGCCGAGGCGGTGCTGGGCCACGCGGGACGGGACTGGCTGAGACTCAACGTCCCCGGCCATGCCGCGGCTCCCGGGTCGGACCTCGCCGGTTTCTTCGGCCCGCGGATCACGGCCCTGGACTTCCCACCGCTGCTGGACGGCATCGATCTCGGAGCGGACACCCCGCTGGACCGGGCGCTGGCGCTGGCGGCCGAGGCCTGGGGAGCGCGGCGCACCTGGTTCCTGACGAACGGCGCCTCGCAGGGCAATCAGATCGCCTCGATGGTCGCCCCCGCGCTGGGGCGCACGCTCGTCGTGCAACGCAGTGTGCACTCCAGCGTGATCGACGGGCTGGTGCTGTCGGGCATGGACGCCGTCTTCGTCCAGCCGTCCGTCGACCCGGAGCAGGGCATCGCGCACGGCGTGACCGCCGCGGACGTGGCGGAGGCGCTCGACCGGACCCCGGACGCGGCCGCCGTGTACATCGTGTCCCCGAGCTACTTCGGCGCCGTGGCCGACGTACGGGCCCTCGCGGACACGGCCCACGCGGCGGGAGTACCGCTGATCGTCGACGAGGCGTGGGGATCGCACTTCGGCTTCCACCCCGGTCTTCCCTCGAATGCCCTCTCCGAGGGCGCCGATCTGGTGACGTCCAGTACGCACAAGCTGGCGGGCAGCCTGACGCAGTCGGCGATGCTCCACCTCGCGGAAGGCCCCTTCGCGGACCGGCTGGAACCCCTCGTGGACCGGGCGTTCCGGCTCGTGCAGTCCACCAGCGCGAGCGCGCTGCTGACCGCGTCGCTCGATCTCGCCCGAAGGACTCTGGTCACCGGCACCGCCGCGACGGGCCATTCGGTGGAGGCCGCGGACCGGGTACGCGGCGCCGTCCGCGCCCTGGGCCGTTTCGAGGTGGTGAGCGACGGGTTCGGGGCCTTCCCCGACATCGTCCGAGCCGATCCGCTGCGCATCGCGATCGACACCCGCGCCGGCGGGATCCCGGGCCACGAGGCACGGCGGCGGCTCTTCCTGGACCACCGGATCATGGTCGAAGTGGCGACCGACGCGGCGATCGTCGCCGTCATCGGCGCGGGTTCCGTCCCCGACACCGACCGGTTCGCAGAAGCCCTGCACACCCTGCCCTCCCCGCTCACCGCCGACCCGGCGGGCGGCGGAGCCGGCGGCATGCTGCGTCTGCCGACCCCCGGCGCCACGGAACTCACCGCCCGCGAGGCGTTCCTGAGCCCGGCCGTGGCGGTGTCCGCGCAGGACGCCGTCGGACGGATCTCCGCGGACACCCTGGCGGCGTACCCGCCGGGCATCCCCAACGTCCTGCCGGGCGAGGTCATCACCGCCGAGACCGTCCGCTTCCTTCAGCGGACGGCGGCCGCGCCGAGCGGCCATGTCCGCGGCGCACTCGACCCGGGCGTGACGCGCCTGCGCGTCGTCGCCCGACCGGCATGGCGGCAGGGGGTACGGACCGGCGTCCGTACCCCCTGCCGCGAACGGGCCGGCCAGACGTCCTAGTTGCGGACGAGGAGCAGTACGGCTGCGAGGACCACGCCGAGGGCGACGGCGAGGGCGCCGTGCGCGAGGCGGTGGTTCCGCACCACGGGCAGGAAGCGGTCGACGGCGTACCGGCCGGGGCCGGTGAGGGCGAGGGCGGCGGCGCCCGCGGTCAGCAGCAGCTCGTACTCGATGCCCTTCGGGGCGAAGAAGGCGTCGGCCCCGTGGACGGCGATCGCGTTGATCAGGGTGCCGACGATCGCGGCGCCTGCGAGCGGGGTGAGCAGCCCGAGGACGAGGCCGAGCCCGCCGAGGGTCTCGGTGAGGCCGGCGAGGACCGCCATGGCGTCGCCCGCGGGGTAGCCGCTGGCGGTGAAGAACTGACCGGTGCCGCTGATGCCGCCGCCCCCGAACCAGCCGAAGAGCTTCTGCGTGCCGTGCGCGGCCATGGTCAGGCCGAGTACGACGCGCAGGAGCAGCAGGCCGGTGTCGTGGCCCGGGGTGGAGAGGACGGCGGACTGGGGTCGTGCGGCCGGGGCGGCGGCCTGCGGCTTCGTCGCGGTGACGGAGGGGCTGGTCATCGGGGGGTCCTTCCGGTCGGGCGGCCCGTGGGGAGGCAGGAGGGAGTTGTTCAAATTCGAACCGCGGAGCCCCGACCCTAACCATTGATTCAAATTGGAACAACCCGTGTAGTCTGGCGCCATGGCTGAACCGAGATGGCTGGACGACCGCGAGATGCGGGCCTGGAGCGGATTCCTCGCCGCGTCGGCCCTGGTGAACCGCCGCCTCGACCAGCAGCTGAAGGACGAGGCCGGGCTCTCCCACCCGCAGTACGAGATCCTCGTGCGGCTCGCCGCGGCGCCCGGGCGCGAGCTGCGCATGACCGAGCTCGCCAACGGCCTGATCAACTCCAAGAGCGGGCTGACCTACCAGGTCACGCAGATGGAGAAGGCCGGGCTGGTCCGCCGCCGCAGCTGCCCCTCCGACGTGCGCGGCGTCTTCGCCGTCCTCACCGACGCGGGCAGCGCCAAGCTGGAGGAGGCCGCACCGGGGCACGTGGCGACGGTCCGGGAGATCCTCGTCGACGTCCTGACCCCCGGGCAGCTCGACGCGCTCGCCGACGGGCTGGGCGAGGTCGGCCGCCGGCTGCGCGGCGAGGGCGTCTGAAGGGATCCGGGCACGGACCGGGTATCGCCGACCGAAATCGGGGTATACGGCCGCCATGGACGGAACGGTCTGGCTGGTACTGGGCGTGGTCGTCGCGGTGGGGCTCGGTATCGCCGCGGCGGTGCTTCTCGTACGGGTCTTCGCGGCCCGGCGGCTGCTGCTCGATGCGGGAATCCCGCTGCGCGACAAGGCGCTCTTCTGGGTCGCCGTCGCCTACACCGTCTCGCCGGTGGACCTGATTCCGGACCCGGTGTACCTGGACGACATCGGGGTCCTGCTGCTGGCGCTGCGCTCGCTGCACGCGGCGGCGGGGGCCGTCCGCCCCACGAAGGAGCCCGGCGCCACCGCCTGAGCGAGCCCCGGGTCGGGTCAGACGTGCTGGTCGAAGAGGACCGGATTGCCGTCGGGGTCGAGGATGAGGAAGCTGCCCGGGCCGGAGCCCGACTCGTCGACCTCCGTCAGGAACTCCACGCCCCGCGCCTTCAGCTGTCGCTGCACGTCACGGATGTCGGTGAACGTCTCGAGCGCGGTCGCGCTGCTGTCCCAGCCCGGGTTGAAGGTCAGCATGTTCTTCTCGAACATGCCGACGAAGAGCCCGATGACGATGTCGGCGTTCTTCAGGATGAGCCAGCCCTGTTCGGGGTTCCCGCCGAAGACCGCGAACCCGAGCTTCTCGTAGAACGCCCGCGAGGCATCGAGGTCGCGCACGGTCAGGCTCACGGAGAAGGCGCCAAGATCCATGCGCACCAGCCTGAACGCCCCCGGGCGGCGCCGCAACCGCGCCCTCGGCCGGGCGGCCGCGGGCGGCGGAGCACGGACGGCGGAGCACGGGCGGCGTGAGCCCGGCGGTGGGCGGCCGGGAGCTCAGCGGACGCCGCGGGGCCGGAACTGGATGCTGATGCGGGGGCCGACGGCCCGCGTCGACTTGGGTACGGCGTGCTCCATGGTCCGCTGACAGGAGCCGCCCATGACGACGAGGTCGCCGTGCCCCAGGGGCAGCCGCAACAGGGTCGCGCCGCCGTCGCGGGGGCGGAGGGCGAGATCCCGCGGATCGCCGACGGAGACGATGGCCACCATGGTGTCCTCGGTCGACGAGCGGCCGGTCCGGTCCCCATGCCAGGCGACGCTGTCCCGGCCGTCGCGGTACAGGCACAGACCGGCAGTGGTGAACGGCTCGCCGAGCTCGGCGGCGTAGTGGCTGCCCAGCGCCTCGCGGGCGGCCGTGAGCGCGTCATGGGGCAGGGGCTCGCCCTCACCGTAGAAGGCGAGCAACCGGGGCACCTCCACCTCGCGCTCGTACATCTGCCGCCGCTCGGCGCGCCAGGGCACGTCGGCGGCCAGCCGCTCGAAGAGTGCGTCGGCGCCGCTCAGCCAGCCGGGCAGGTGGTCGACCCAGGCCCCGGCCCCGAGCGCGGTGCGCCGCAGGCCGCCGAGGGGGCCGAGCCGGATCTCGTCACCCTGGTCGAAGAGGGAACCCTGAAGGCCCTGGACTGCGTGCATGCCCCCAGCCTAACCCCACTAACCGAACACGTGCACGAATTACGTGGGCTCCGCACGCCTCGTCGGCCGGCAGAGCAGGGTGACGGCCACGGACACCCCTGCGGCGACGGCGATCGCGGCGCCCGGGGCGAGGTACTGGGCCAGGCCGCCGACGAGCGCGGCGCCGAGACCCTGCCAGGTCATCCGGCCGGCCGACTCGACCCCCTGGACCTGGCCGCGGATCGGGGCGGGGGTCTGTTCGAGGAGCTGCTCCTGGAGGGGCAGGGTGGCCGCGAAACCGGCACTGGCGAGGAACACCGCGACCACCAGGACCGGAACGGGCGGGTGGAGGGCGAACAGCAGGAAGGGGGCGGCGAGCAGCAGCCGCAGGGCGAAGGCGTACCGGCGGCGCCCGTCGGCGGTGAGCAGCCGGCCGACGGCCAGGTCCCCGAGGAGCATGCCCGCCGATCCGGCGGCCAGGAGGATGCCCGCACGGCCGGGGTCGTAGGAGAGGAAGAGCGCCTCGCAGCCGACGATCAGGCCGTTGGGCACCCACAGGTTCAACAGCAGCCTCCGGCGGCCCGGGTGGGAGAACAGTTCCGCGTTCGCGGCCCAGGTGCGGCGCAGCCCGGGGCGGCGGGTGGGCCGGATCGAGTGTTCGCGGACGGTGGCCGCCACCACGGCCGCTCCGAGGCCGGTCAGCGCCGCGGCCGTGAGGAAGAGCCCCTGCGGGCCCAGGCGGCGCAGCAGGACGGCGCCGAGGGCGAAGCCGATGATCGCCGTGCCGCCCGAGGTGATGTTCATCAGCGAACGGGCGGGCGCGTAGGCGCCGATGGGTACGGCCTCGGCGAGCAGCCCCAGCCGGGCGCCGGTGCCGAGGGACTGGAAGAAGCCGAGGGTCAGCAGCAGGGCGAACCGGACCGCGAGCGGGAGCGCCGGGACCGCCTGGGCGGCGACCCCGGCCAGTGAGGCGAGTTGGAGCAGGACGAGGGTCCGGCAGGGCCGCTCCCCGTCGGCGACCGACATCAGGGTCAGCGCGCCGAGCACCGTCGCGAAGGTGGCGCCGTACATGCTCACGGCCGTCAGGAACGGGGAACGGGTCTGCTGGTTGACCAGGGTGCCGAGCGCGAATCCGGACAAAGTACTTGCGGCGGTGGTAAGGGTGAAGCTGATGTAGAGACCGCTGAACTCCTTGTTGCGGAGCAGGTCTCGGTAGCCGGTGGGGGGCGAAGGCAGGACGGAGCGGGCGAACCGGTGTGAAGGCATGAAAAAAGCCTCCGGACACCTGCACGCGGGCAGGCACACCGAAGGCCGACGCGGTCATTTTAGCAGCCCTGCCGTCCAGTTGGTGGACTCTTCGGGTCCACCGGATCCTGCATCAGCCGTATTACCGCAGCGTAGGCGTGTGATCAGGGACTCACGGTCTTGGCCGCAGGCCCGGCGCACGGTAGCGTCACGGCGACATTCCACATAGCGACGACGGCGAGACGGAAGCCCGGTGTGAATCCGGCATGGTCGCGCCACTGTGTGCTGCGGCGGCACCCTTCGGGTGGCGGCGTGGCGAGTCAGACCCGAGGACCGTCGTCCTGCACCACCGTATGGGACGCGTTGTTCCCCGAGGAGGTTCCATCATGGCCGAGGCTGTCGCTTCCGCTGCCATATCCACCCCCGCCGGCTCCCTGTCGGCTCCGCTGCCCGTGCGCGCGGTACTGCCCTGGGCGCTCTTCGTCGGCCTGCTGATGCTCGTCGCCCTGTACTTCGTCGGCGCCGAGCAGGGCGCCACCGCCGTGTTCGCCGGTGAGGGCGTGCACGAGTGGGTCCACGACGGTCGTCATCTGCTCGGCTTCCCCTGCCACTGAGAGGCCACGCACATGTATGCCTCTACCGTCAGAGGACTACTGGTCCGCGGCATGCTCGCGGGCCTGATCGCCGGACTGTTCGCCTTCGCCGTCGCCTATGTGGTGGGTGAGCCCCCGGTACGGGGTTCCATCGCCGTGGAGGAGGCCCAGGCCGCCAAGGACGCCGCGAGCGCCCCGAGTGCTCACGCCGGGCACGGTGGTGACGCCGCGTCGGGCGAGGCCGCCGAGGAGGAGGAAGAGCTCGTCAGCCGGCCCGTCCAGTCGACCGCCGGCCTGGCCACGGGCGTCCTCGTCTACGGGGTCGCGCTGGGCGGCATCGCCTCGCTCGCGTTCTCGTTCGCCCTCGGCCGGGTGGGCGGGTTCAGCCCGCGGGCCACTGCGGCGCTCACCGCGGCGGGCGCCTTCGCCACGGTCTACCTGGTGCCGTTCCTCAAGTACCCGGCCACCCCGCCGGCGGTCGGCAACCCGGACACGATCGGCCAGCGCACCACGCTGTTCTTCCTGATGATCCTGCTCAGCGTGCTGCTCGGCGTCGGCGCGATCATCCTCGGGCGGCGGCTGGCACCGCGCCTGGGCAACTGGAACGCGACCCTGGCCGCGGCCGGCGGCTTCGTCGTCGCCGCCGCCGTGGCGTTCGTGTTCCTGCCGGACAACAGCGATGCGGTTCAGCCCGGTTTCCCCGCCGCCCTGCTGTGGGAGTTCCGGGTCGCCTCGCTGGCCGTCCAGCTGGTGCTGTGGACGGTGTTCGCCATCGTCTTCGGTGTCCTCGCCCAGCGGCTCCTGGCCGCGCGCTCCGAGGGCACGGAAGCGGCGGCCGCGGCCCGGCAGGAGGCTCCCGCGCTCGGCTGACGCCGACCGCCACGCCGCTGCGCGGGCCCCGTCGACCCCTCAGGGGGTGGCGGGGCCCGCGCATGTGCGCGTACCGGCGTGCGCAGGGCGCCCGGCGCGGACTCCGCCCGCCTTACGATGTGGGCATGAGTACAGGCACGCATCCGGCAGGTGCACGCGGTGCGCAGGCGGAGCGGTACCCGGGCGACCGGAGCGGTCCGGGCGACCTGGACGATCGGGTGGAGGTCGCCGCGTCCGTACTCGCCCTGCTCGCCGACCGCACCCGCCTGTCGCTCGTGGAGCGCCTCGGCCGGGGCGAGGCCGATGTCACCACCCTCACCGAGGCCTGCGGGGCAGCCCGCCCCTCCGTCAGCCAGCACCTCGCCAAGCTCCGCCTGGCCGGGCTGGTCACCACCCGCAAGGACGGGCGCCGGGTCGTCTACGCCCTGGGGCACGGGCATTTGCGCCGGCTGGTGGACGAGGCCCTCAACGTCGCCGACCACCAGCTCCGTTCCCTTCCGCCGCACGACTGACGGCGGCGACGGCCGGAGCGGGGCGGGCGGCCCGGATCCGGCGGCGCGCGGGCAGCTGTCCCGCGACGATCGCGGCGAGCGCGAGCCCGAAGCCCACGAGTTGCACCGGGCCGAGGGTCTGGCCGAGTACGACGGCCCCGAGCAGCGCGGCGACCAGCGGCGAGAGCAGCCCGAGCACCGCGACGGAGGTCACGGGCAGGGACCTGCCTGCCGGGACGGCCGGACGCGTCCAGTCCGACCTGGCCTTCTCGGCCGCCGGCCTGGTCCGGGACGTCGCCTTCGAAGTGACCGGTGCGGACTGCATCGCCCGGCTCGTGGGGCCGGGCCTCGCGGTGGCCATGCCGCCCGCCGCCTACGCGCCCCGGCTCGCCGGGGTCGTGACCGTCGAGGTGGCCGACGCCCCGGCCCGCGTCGAGTACGTCGTCCGGCACCGGACCGGCCGCACGCCCGCGGCGACCGCCTTCCTCACCTCGCTCGAGGGCGACGCACTCGGCGGGCCCGACTCCTGACCCCACCCGCCGGCCGGCGACCGGCGTACAGGTGCACAGGTGCACAGGTGCGCACATGTTGACTACGCTGAATCCGACATGCTGTCATCGATCCGCCGACCGGGACGGGGACCGTGCTGTCCGTACTGCGCAACGGCACCTATCGCCGCCTGTTCACCGCCCAGGTCGTCGCCCTCGTCGGGACCGGCCTCGCCACCGTCGCCCTGAGCCTGCTCGCCTACGACCTCGCGGGCGACGACGCCTCCGCGGTCCTGGGCACCGCCCTCGCGATCAAGATGGTCGCCTACGTCACCATCGCCCCGGTGATCGGCGCGCTCGCCGACCGGATTCCCCGCCGCACCCTCATGACGGCCATGGACCTCACCCGCGCCGGTGCGGCCGCGGCCCTGCCCTTCGTCACCGAGATCTGGCAGATCCACGTCATGGTCTTCCTGCTCCAGGCGGCGTCGGCGGCCTTCACCCCGACCTTCCAGGCCACCGTCCCTGCGATCCTGCCCGCCGAACGCGACTACACCCGGGCCCTGTCGATGACCCGGCTCGCCTACGACCTGGAGAGCCTGTTCAGCCCGGTCCTGGCCACCGCCCTGCTCACCCTGGTCCCCTACGACGGGCTGTTCGCCGGGACCACCGTCGGCTTCCTCGCCTCCGCCGCGCTCGTCGTCGCCACCGCCCTGCCCGCGCCCGCCCCCGTCGAGCGGACCGGCGGGATCCACGCCCGGGCGGTCTTCGGCACCCGCCTGCTGTGGGCCACTCCGCGCCTGCGCGCCCTGCTCGCGCTCGACCTCGCGGTCGCCGCCGCCGGGGCCGTCGTATTCGTCAACACCGTCTCCCTGGTGCGCGGCCACCTCGACCGCCCGGCCGGCGCCGTCCCGCTCGCCCTCGGCGCGTACGGCGCCGGATCGATGCTGACCGCGCTCCTCCTGCCCCGCCTCCTGCAACGCTCCACCGACCGCGCGGTGATGCTCTGCGCCGGCTTCGCCCTCCCCGTGGTGCTCGCGGCCGGGGCGGCGCTCACCGCGGCGGGCCCGCGCGCATGGTCCTGGCCCGCGCTCCTGGCGGTCTGGGCCGCCATCGGCGCCGCCTGCTCCGCGGCCCTGACCCCGGCGGGGCGGGTGATCCGCCGGTCCACCGCCGAGGCGGACCTGCCCGCGGCGTTCGCCGCCCGCTTCTCGCTCTCCCACGGCTGCTGGCTGCTCACCTACCCGCTGCCCGGGTGGCTCGCCCCCGGAGTGGGGCTGTCGCTGACCGTTCTGGTCCTGGGAGTGCTCGCCCTGGGCGCCGCCGCGGCCGCGGCGTGCATCTGGCCCGCCCGTGACCCGTACCGGCTGGAACACCTGCATCCGGACCTGCCGCCCGGCCACCCGCACCTCGCCGACGCCCGCCCGGCCACCGGCGGCTGGCAGCACGGGCACCACTACGTCATCGACCGGCACCACCACCGGTGGCCCGGAAAAACCCCTGGCCGGTCGGCGTGAGGGCCGATACGATCACCGCGATGACCACTTCTTCCGCTCACAGATCGGGGGTCTCGTCCACGCAAGGTGAGTGCTGATGCTCACTCCGACCGTGCACGAGGATTCCCGCCTCTCCTTCTGGCTCCGCGTACGCCGGTACGCCGTGCCTCCGTCCATGATCGAGACCGCGACCGTCCGCCGCTCCGCCGGGGACTGGGCCGGGGCCTGCGCCGCAGCGGGCGTCGACGTCGATCTCGATCTGCGCTTCCTGGCCCGCTCGCGCGGCCACGACCTCGCGGCCCGGATCCGGGCCGACCTCCGCCATCTCGCGCCCGACCTGCTGCGCTGGCACATGCCGCGCGTCGCCCCCGACGGACTGCTGCGCCCCGGCCTGACCGTGGCCCTGGCCCGGTACGACACGGACGCGCCGCCCGGCACCGCCGTGCCACCCGGCTCGGACGCGCGGGACGACCCGCGCACCCGCACCCGCCCCGTGTACCTCGTGGCCCGGACCCCGCCCGCGTGGGCGGACGGCGGGCAGCGGATCAGCCTCGCCCTGTGGGACGGCTCCCGCACCGCGCACGGCTCCTGGGGTGATCCGCGCCGCCCGGCCCGTCCCGACCGGCGGTTCCGCCTCGACCTGCACCGCCACCTGTGGGACGCCCGCCGGGCCGACGAGCTCAGGGTCCGCGCCGGGGCCGACCGGCGGCCCGCCGGCAGCCTTCCCGCGCCGGACCCCGAGCTCCTCGCGGCGCTCCCGCAGGGGCACCGGTGCGCCGTCGACCGCTGGGCGGCCGAGGCGGCGATCCTGCTCCGCGCCGAGGGCCGGGCCACCGGCGCCGTCACCGTACGGCCGGGGGCCGGGCGGCGGCTGCTGCTGGACCTGGTGGCGGACGGGCCGGGGCCGCCCGTCCTGCGGCTCGGGTCGGCGCCCGCCGGGCACGCCGCCGCCCTGCCGGTCCTGCCCGACGCGGCGGTGTGGACCCTGCCCGACCTGGAACTGGTCCGCACCGGATCCATCGAGGTCGAGCGCCTGCACCCGCTGGTCGCCTCGGCGTTGGCACCGGACCGGGCGCCCGGCCGCGCGCCGTGGGGTCCGCCCGCGACCGCGGACCCCGCGGGAGAACCCCGGCTCGTCGAGTGCCGGGGCGCCCGGCACCGTATCGGCCTCGTCGACGGGGTGCTGGCCGCACTGGACCACGACCCGGACGAGATCCGCCGGGAGGAACTGCTCGCCGCGCTGACCGGTACGCCGCTGCCCTGCCTGCGGGCCATCGACACGGCCCACCGTCAGCCGGACTGCCTCACCGGGGTCCGCGAACGTCTGGACCACGGCGACATCGCCGGCGCGCTCGCCGTGGTCGAAGAGCTGCTGGGCCCCGATGCCCTGCTGCGCGCCGGGGCGCTGCGGGACGAACTCGAGGCCGCCGCGGAACGGCGGATCGCCTACGGGCTCTTCCGATCGGGCCTGGCCGGCCCCGCACCCGGCCGGGTCCGCCCGGGAGAACACCGCCCCCGGAGCCACCGCCCCCACCCGCGCCGGGCACACGCCCGCTGACCCGGCCCGCGGGCCCACTCCCTCACGAACCCACAAGGTGATGACCCATGCCCTCGTACACCCCGTCCGCCACCACAGGCACCCCCACCACCACCGGTACCCGCCCCGAGCCGGTGCCCGGCCCTTCCGCCCGGCTCGACGTCGCCGACGCCCTGCTGACCCTGCTGCGCGACACCACCACCGAGCCGCGCCCCGACGACCAGTTGGAGGCGCTGACCCTGGCCGTCGCCGCCGACCTGCCCGTACTCCTGTGGGGTGAGCCGGGCATCGGCAAGACCGCGGCCCTGACCCAACTCGCCGAAGCCCTGGACCTGCCGCTGACCACGGTGATCGCCAGCGTGCACGAGCCGTCCGACTTCTCCGGTCTGCCCATCGTCGGGGACGACCCCGCCGAACAGGGCGTCCCGATGGCCCCGCCGGACTGGGCCGTGCGCCTCGTACGCGCCGGACGGGGGCTGCTGTTCCTGGACGAGCTCTCCACCGCGCCGCCGGCCGTCCAGGCCGCCCTGCTCCGGCTCGTACTCGAACGGCGGATCGGCTCCCTGCAACTGCCGCCCGGCGTCCGGATCGTGGCCGCCGCCAACCCGCGGAGCTCCGCGGCCGACGGCTGGGAACTGAGCCCGCCCCTGGCCAACCGGTTCGTCCACCTCCAGTGGACCCACGACCAGGACGTCGTGATCCGCGGCCTCGGCGGGACCTGGCCCCGCGCGACACTGCCGCACCTGGACGCCGCGAAGCTGCCCACGGCCGTGGACAGCGCCCGTCGCGCCGTGTGCGGGCTCCTCACCACCCGCCCCGCACTCGTACACCGCCTGCCCAGCAGCGAGGCCCGCCGGGGCGGCGCGTGGCCGTCGCCCCGCAGCTGGGACATGACGGTGCGCCTCCTCGCCTTCGCGCACGCGGCCGGCTCCTCCCGGGAGGTGCTCTCCATGCTGGTCAGGGGCACGGTCGGGGACGGTCCGGGGCTGGAACTGCTGGCCGTCCTGGACCGGATGGACCTCCCGGACCCCGAGGACCTGCTCGCCGACCCTGCGGGCGCCGACCTGCCCGAGCGCGGAGACCGGCGCCAGGCCACGCTCGACGGTGTGGTCGCGGCCGTCCGCAAGCGCCCGGACCGGGCCCGCTGGGACGCGGCGTGGGCGGTCCTGGTCCGGGCGCTGGAGACCGGAGCCCCGGACCTGGTCGTCGTACCCGCGACCACGCTCGCCGCGCTGCGCCAGGAGGACTGGGACGTTCCGGAGTCGATCGAGCGGCTCGCCGGAGTGGTGACCGTGTCCCGGCGGGCGGACCGGTCGGTGGAACGGGCGGCGGCCCGGACCGGCGAGCCCGTCGGGGCCGGCCGGTGAACGCGGAAGTGACGAGGGCACCCGGGACGCCGGAACGCGACGTCGACCCCGCCCTCGAAGTCGACCTCGGCCTCGACCTCGACCTCGACAAGCTCTTCGCGGCCCGGCTGCATGCCGCCCGGGTCCGGCCCTACCTGGCGACCGCGCTGTTCGCCCTGCACACGGTGGAATCGCGGCGGGTGCCGACGATGGCCGTCGACCGGCACTGGCGGTGCTACGTCTCGCCCCGGTTCGTGGACCGCACCCCGGTGGAGGAGCTCGCCGGGGTCTGGGTCCACGAGGTGTCCCACCTGCTGCGCGACCACCACGGACGCGGTGACCGGGTGGCCCGAGAGCGCGGGCTGACCGGTCCCGGGGAACGGCTGCGGATGAACATCGCCGCGGACTGCGAGATCAACGACGACGTGTACGGCGAGGGGCTGGTGGAGCCCGAAGGCGTACTGACGCCGGAGTTCCTGGGACTGGCCCCGGGCGAACTCATGGAGGACTACCTGCGCCAGTTCCGGCTGGGACCGCTCACGCAGGAGCTGGTCTGGCTGGACTGCGGCAGCGGCGCCGACGGACTGGAACGCGAGTGGGACCTGGGGCCCGAGGGCGCGCACGGCCTCAGCGCCCAGGAACAGGACGCGGTGCGCTTCCGGGTGGCACAGGGGATCAACGGCCGTCCCGGCAGCGCACCGGCCGGCTGGCGGCGGTGGGCGGAGGAGGCCTTTCACCCGCCGCAACCCTGGCGGGAGTTGCTGGGAGCGGCGGTCCGGTCGGCGGCCTCCGGCGCGGGTGCGGGCGAGGACTACAGCTATGCCCGGCCCTCGCGGCGCTCGGCCGCGGTGCCGGGTGCCGTCCTGCCGAGCCTGCGGCGCAGGCCGCCGCGCGTCTGCGTGGTCATCGACACCTCCGGTTCGGTCAGCGACTCCGAACTGGGCGCCGCGCTGCTGGAGGTCGCCGCGATCGCCCGCGCCGTGGGCGGCCGCAGCGACATGGTCAGCGTGGTGCCGTGCGACGCGGCGGCCCGGATCGTGCACCCGCTGTGCAGCGGCGAGGGCATCCCGCTGCTGGGCGGCGGCGGAACGGATCTGCGTACGGGCTTCGCGAAGGCGCTGGGCACGGGGCCCCGGCCGGACGTGATCGTGGTCCTGACCGACGGCCAGACGGCCTGGCCGGCCGCACGGCCCCCGTGCCGGACGGTGGTGGGGCTCTTCCCCCGGGCGGGGGCCGGCGGGTGGAGCGAGAACGATCCCGACTACGTACCGGACGCGCCTCCGGCGTGGGCCCGCGTGGTGACCATCGGCTCCGACGCCCGGTGACGCCGACGCGGGGGCACCAGGGCGTCGGGGCACGAGCCGGAAGATGACGGGAGGTGCCCCGACAGGATACGAAGACCCTCGTGAGTGAGAAGACCCAGGCAGCGACCGTCCGCGTGTTCATAGCGCTGGCCCCGCCCGACGACGCGAAGGAAGAGCTGGAGGAGCGGCTGCAGCCGGCCTACGCCGCGTACCCGCGCATGCGCTGGAACCGTATCGAGGACTGGCACATCACCCTGGCCTTCCTCGGCGAGCTCCCGGTCACCGCCGTCGAACTCCTGCGACCGCCGCTCGCGGAGCTCGCCCTGACCCGGCGCCCGCTGCGGCTCGCGCTGCGCGGCGGCGGGCACTTCGACGAGCGGGTCCTGTGGACGGGGATCGACGGAGACCTCGAAGGACTGCACCTGCTCGCCGCCGAGGTGCGCACCGCGGTCACCGGCTGCGGCATCCCCTTCCACGGCCGGCCGCTGCGCCCCCATCTGACGCTGGCGCGCTCCCGCCGCCACGACACCACCAGTGCGGTGGAGGCGGCCGCCGGGCTCGCCGCCTTCACCGGCCGCCCGTGGGAGACCCGGCGCCTGCACCTCGTCGGGAGCAACACCGGCCGCGGCCCCGGCCCCATCCACTACCGCGACATCCAGTCCTGGCCCCTGAGCGGCGAGGGCTGAGCGAGCCGCGCCGCCGCTAGGCTGACAGGTCTTCCGGACAGCGAGGGAGCCCGCCGGTGGACGTGCCAGGAACCGGTCGGCAACCGGGTGGGCAACCCGTCGAGTTGCCCTACGAGGAGATCACCGCCCCCGAGTACACGGCGCTCGCGGCCGCCCTCTTCACACTGGACGCGGGCGGACCGGACGGGACGGTGCTGCGCGGCAGCTGCCCGAGATGCGGGGCGGTCCTGGCGGCCCACGCGGCGCAGGCCGCGCTACGGGGCCTGCGCCTGCGCTCCTTCCCGGACGCCGTCCGGCGCATGGCTGCGGCTCCCCGGACCGGTGAACGCGTCGAACCGATGCGGTGCACCTGCGAGGAGCCGCATCCGGGCCGCCCGGAGGGACGGACCGGCTGCGGGGCGTCCTGGACCCTGCTGCTGACGACGGAACCCGACTGACCCGCCCCGCCCGCCCGCCGCCCGGCGGGGGCGGACACCACGCACCGGTCGCGGGGGCGGTGTTGATGCGTCAGGTGTGGCCGTGCGGGGCGCTCGCGAGCATGGCCACATCATCGTGAAGGTGACGGGCGTGACGCGGGAGGTCGGTGTTGAGGGAAGTCGACGACGTCGGCGGGTCCTGGAGCCGGGCGGCCCGCGAAGCGGTGGCGGAGCCTGTCCACCAGCGGGTAGAAGTCGCCGCCGGTGTCGCGGGCCTCCACCAGCCCGTCCGTGACCAGCAGCAGCACACCGCCCCGGGTCAGCCGCCGCTCCAGCCGCGCGGCGAGGGCGGGCAGGTCCTCGGCCTCGTACGCGGCCTCGCGGGAGCTGCCGAGGATCGCGGCGACCGTACGGACCGCCGGGAGCCCCTTGCCGTGTACGTCGCCGATGATGGCGCGCTCCCCGACATGGGTGGAGCGGACGCATGGTGCACGGCCCCGGGCCGTCCGCTGCGCCGTCCAGCGGCGGACGAGGAACTGCTGCGGCTGTGGGACGCGCCCGTGCAGGCTGCGGCGCTGTGCCGGGGCCGCTGAACGTATGGTGGCGGTGGGATCGGCCCGACAGGTGCGAGGCGAGGAGAACCAGTGCGTGACGCAGACTTCTTCCGACGCTGGATGGCGGTCGCCGCGGCCGCGGTGGAGCGCGAGGCGGACCGGCTGACCGAGCTCGACTCGCCCATCGGGGACGCCGACCACGGGAGCAATCTGCTGCGCGGCTTCACGGCGGTGGTCGCCGCCCTGGAGGCGGAACCCCCGTCGGCGGGCCCGGGCGCGGTGCTCCAGCTGGCCGGGAGGACGCTGATCTCCACGGTCGGCGGGGCGTCCGGACCGCTGTACGGGACGCTGCTGCGGCGCACGGGCAAGGCTCTCGGGGAGTCCGCCGAGGTCTCGGACGCGGAGCTGCACGAGGCGCTGGCCGCGGGGGTCGGCGCGGTGGCGCAGCTGGGCGGGGCGGCGCCGGGCGACAAGACGATGCTGGACGCACTGGAGCCCGGGGTGGCCGCGCTGGGCACCTCGTACCGGGCTGCCGCGGTCGCGGCGGAGAACGGGGCGCTGGCGACGGTACCGATGCAGGCGCGCAAGGGGCGGGCCAGCTACCTGGGCGAGCGGAGCATCGGCCACCAGGATCCGGGAGCGACCTCCTCCGCCTTGCTGCTGGGTGCGCTGGCGGACGTGGCGGAGGGTGCGCAGTGACGGCCGCGCAGCAGCACCCCGGTTCCGCATCCGACCCCGGCGCCGGCCCCGAACCCGGCTCCGGACCGGCCCTGGTGGGCATCGTGCTGGTGTCGCACAGCGCGCCGGTCGCGGAGGCGGTGGCCGAGCTGGCGCGCCAGCTGGCGGCGGGCGGGCCCGTGGCCCCGGTGGCCGCGGCGGGCGGGACGGTCCTGGGCGGGCTCGGTACGAGCTCGGAGCGGATCATCGAAGCCGCCAGGGAAGTGGACCGGGGCGCCGGGGTGGCGCTGCTGGTCGACCTGGGGAGCTCCGTACTGACGGTGAAGGCACTGCTGATGGAGGACGAACTCCCGGCGGGATCCGCGCTGGTGGACGCGCCGTTCGTCGAGGGGGCGGTGGCCGCGGTGGTGACCGCTTCCACCGGAGCCCCCCTCGCGGCGGTCGCGGCGGCCGCCACCGAGGCGTACACCTACCGCAAGGCCTGATCCCGCCCGGCGGGCACCGCGACCCGGCGGCGCCCGCTACGGGCGGCCGCGGAGGGTCTCGATCTCGCGGCGTTCGCGCTTCGTCGGGCGGCCCGCGCCCCGGTCCCGGATGCCGACGACGGCGGCCTCCACCGGGGTCGGCGGCGGCGGGCTGTTGTCGATCAGACATTCGGCGGCGACGGGGGCTCCCACCCGCTTGGACACGGGCCGCTTGACGACGACGATCCGCTCGCGCCCCGCGTGGAAGAGCCGTACCTCGTCACCCGCGCGCACCGGCTGCGCCGGCTTGGCGCGCTCCCCGTTGACCTTCACGTGGCCCGCCCGGCAGGCGGTCGCCGCGGTCGAGCGGGTCTTGGTCAGGCGCACGGACCAGATCCACGCGTCCACCCGCACGGTGCCCGTTTCCGTTACCTCTTCAGCCATGCCCCCGACTCTATCGAGGCGATAGCCACGGGGCGGAACGAGTTTTGGCAGATACACCAATCGGTATGGCATCTGCCATGGAGATCACCCCAAGAGAATTGCAAATGCGCCACATGTGGCCTTACGTTGTCGCCCATGCAGTCCTACACCATCGGACAGGCAGCGCGTCTGCTGGGCGTCAGCCCGGACACGGCGCGCCGCTGGGCCGACGCCGGCCGGGTCGTGACCCATCGCGACGAAGGCGGCCGACGTCTGATCGACGGGCGCGATCTGGCCGCCTTCTCCGTCGAGGTCGGCCAGGGCGCGCACCTCGAGGACGGGGAGCCGTACACCTCGGCGCGCAACGCGTTTCCCGGCATCGTCACGGCCGTCAAGCTCGGCGACGTGGCCGCCCAGGTCGAGATCCAGGCGGGTCCCCACCGGCTGGTCTCCCTGCTCACCCGTGAGGCCGTCGAGGAGCTCGGGCTGGAGGTCGGCATGCAGGCCACCGCCCGCGTGAAGTCCACCAGCGTGCACATCGACCGCACCTGATCCGGACGGCGCCGCCCGCCGTCCGCCGTCCACGCGGTCCCGCACCACCCGCCCGCCGCCCACCGCCGTTCCCCGCGGCCGCCCGCACCACCCGCTCGGCGTCACCGTACGTCCCCACCCGCTCCGCCCGTCACCGGCGCGGGTCACCACCACGCGTCCGGCACCAGGCCGGCCGCCGACCCGACCGAGGAGCACCTGCTCATGTCCCCGATCACGATCCGCCGCCGTACCGCCGCCGTCACGCTGACCGCCGCCCTGCTCGTGCCGCTGGCCGCCTGCGGCAAGGGCGAGGACAAGCCCGCCGCCGACGCCGGCTCCACGCCGAAGGCCGTGAACCTCACGGTCCTCGCGGCCTCCTCCCTCACCGACGTCTTCAAGACCGCGGGTGCGGAGTACGAGAAGACCCACCCCGGCACGAAGATCTCCTTCTCCTTCGCCGGCTCGCAGGAGCTGGCGGCCCAGGTCAAGCAGGGCGCTCCGGCCGACGCGCTGGTCACCGCCGACACCAAGACCATGGACGGGCTGAAGGCGGAGACCGGCAACGCCACCGTCATCGCCAAGAACCGTCTGGTCATCGCGGCCGGCAAGGCCAACCCGTTCAAGATCGACGAGCTGAAGGACCTCGCCGACACCAAGATCAAGGTCGTGCTCGCCGCGCCCGAGGTCCCGGTCGGCCGCTACAGCAAGCAGATCCTCGACGCCCAGAAGATCGAGGTGAAGCCGGTCTCCCAGGAGCCCAACGTCCGCGCCGTGCTGAGCAAGGTCGAGCTGGGCGAGGCCGACGCCGGTCTCGTCTACAAGACCGACTCCGCCAAGTCCGGCGACAAGGTCGTCACGGTGGACATCCCGGACGCGCAGAACGCCGTGGCCTCCTACCCGGCCGCCACGCTGAAGGCATCCAAGAACGCCGAGGACGCGGCCGCGTTCGTCACCTGGCTGAGCACCCCCGAGGCACAGAAGATCCTCCAGGACGCGGGCTTCCAGAAGGCGTAACCGCGACCGCCGGCCGCGACCGGCCGCACGCACGGGGCTGCCTGGACCGGGGGGACGGGCAGCCCCTCTCCGTGTTTCCGCGCGGGCGCGGCCCGGATCCTGCGACCGCCGCATACGCTTCCCCCGCAGCCGAAACCCCCAGCCAGGAACCCTCATGAGCAGACTCAGCACCCGGCCCGGCAAGCGCACGCGCACGCGCCCCGGCACCCGCACCCGAACCCGGCCCCCGCTGGCCCTGGCGCTCCCCGCGCTGCTCGCCGTCGCGTTCCTGCTGCTGCCTCTCATCGGCATCCTCGTCCGCACCCAGTGGGGCGAGCTCGGTACCCACCTCACCAGCCCCGGCGTGGTCGAGGCCCTCAAGCTCTCGCTGTTCGTCTCCCTGTGGGCGCTGGCCCTCTCCCTCCTCCTCGGCGTGCCGCTGGCCTGGCTGCTGGCCCGCGTCGAGTTCAAGGGCAAGGCCCTGGTCCGCTCGCTCGTCCTGCTCCCGATGGTGCTGCCACCGACCGTCGGCGGTGTCGCCCTGCTCCTCGGTTTCGGCCGGCGCGGGCTCCTCGGGCCCTGGCTGGAGGGCACCTTCGGGATCACCCTGCCGTTCCACACGTCGGGCGCGGTCGTCGCGGCCACGTTCGTCGCCATGCCGTTCCTGGTGATCAGCCTCGAAGGCGCCCTCGGCGGGCTCAGGCCAAGCTACGAGGAGACCGCCGCCTCGCTCGGCGCCTCGCCCGTCCGGGTGTTCTTCACCGTGACCCTGCCCATGGTGGCCCCCGGCCTGATCGCCGGTGCGGCGCTGACCTGGGCCCGCGCCCTGGGCGAGTTCGGCGCGACCATCACCTTCGCCGGGAACCTGCCCGGCACCACCCAGACCCTGCCGCTCCAGGTGTACCTGCTGCTCCAGGACCAGCCCGAAGCCGCCACCTCCGTCTCGCTGTTGCTCCTGGCGATCGCCATGGGCGTACTGGTCGCCCTGCGCGGCCGCTGGACGGGCACCCCGGTCGCCCGCGAGGCGGCGGTGGCGCCGCCGGGCCCCGAGGACCCGGCCGCC
Source organism: Streptomyces sp. Sge12 (assembly GCF_002080455.1). NCBI lineage: Bacteria > Bacillati > Actinomycetota > Actinomycetes > Kitasatosporales > Streptomycetaceae > Streptomyces > Streptomyces sp. Sge12. The sequence goes on along the minus strand of NZ_CP020555.1, from coordinate 7,114,333 downwards.
CCGGACTTCGGCCCCGCCGCCAACGGCCCCGCCACCACCGCCGCCACCGGTACCGCCGGCGCCCCGCCCCCGTACGACGGCGGCCACTGGCCCCTGCACGCCGTCGTCACCGGCTTCAACGAACTCGCCCTCGACGCCGCGCCCGGCACCACCATCGCCGTCGTCGGCGAGAACGGCGCCGGCAAAACCACCCTGCTGCGCGCCCTCCTCGGCCTCACCCCGCGCGCCCACGCCGAACTGCGGCTCGGCGACACCGACGTCACCGCCCTGCCCCCGCACAAGCGGCAGGTGGCCTGGGTCCCGCAGGACGGGGCGCTGTTCCCGCACCTGACCGCCGTGGCCAACACCGCGTACGGGCTGCGCGCCCGCGGGGTGCCGCGCGCCGAGGCCCGCCGCGAGGCCCGGGCCTGGCTGGACCGGCTCGGCGTACTGCACCTCGCCGACCGCCGGCCCGCCCAGCTCTCCGGGGGCCAGGCCCAGCGGGTGGCCCTGGCCCGGGCGCTGGCCGCACGCCCCCGGCTACTGCTCCTGGACGAGCCGCTGGCCGCGCTCGACCAGACCACGCGGGCGCGGGTGCGCCACACCCTGCGCACGCACCTGGCCGGCTTCGGCGGGGTCTGCCTGATCGTCACCCACGATCCCGTCGAGGCTGTCTCACTGGCCGACCGGGTCCTCGTACTGGCCGACGGCCGGGCCCTGCAGGACGCGCCGCCCGCCGAGGTGACCCGGCATCCGCGCTCCCCGTGGGTGGCCCGCATGCTCGGGCGCAACGCCTGGCCGGGCACCGCGTCCGCCGACGGGCTCGCCCTGGCGACCGGAGGTCGGCTGGTGGCCGCGGAGGCGCTGCCCGAGGGGACGAGAGCACTGGCGATCATCGCTCCGGAGGCGGTGTCGGTGCACCGGGAGCGCCCGGGCGGCAGCCCCCGCAACGTCTGGTCGGGGACCGTACGGGAGATCACCTCGGTCGGCAGCCGACTGCGCCTACTGATCGCCTCCGACGAGGCACCCGACCTGGTCGCCGAGATCACCCCGGAGGCGGCGGCCGAGCTGGGCGTCGCGGACGGCGTCGCGGTGTGGACGAGCGTGAAGGCCACCGAGGTCACCCTGGTGAGCCTCTGAGGCGGCGGACGCCAGGGGCCCGGTGCCGTGCCGGGGGAAGAGGGCAGCGCGCCGCTCCCGGACCGGCGGGCCGGCCAGCCGGTCGGTCGGTCGATCGGTCGATCGGTAGGTAGGTGGTTTCCTTAGCCGTCTTCCTCGGGAGCGGCCAGGACGAACTCGCACCACACGCACTTCCCGCCGCCCCGGGGCTCCACACCCCACTCGTCCGCGAGCCGCTCCACCAGCATCAGCCCGCGCCCCGACACCGCCCAGTCACCCGCCTCGCGCCGCCTCGGCAGGGCGCTGCTGGTGTCCTCGACCTCGATCCGGATCCGCCCCTGCGCCGTGAGCCTCATGCGGACGTGCCCGCCGCCTTCCGTGTGGACCAGGGCGTTGGTCATCAGCTCGTCCGCCGCCAGTTCGATCTCGTCGGCCCGGTGCCGCGCTCCCCACGCGGAGACGGCTGCCCGGATCAGGTGCCGGGCCAGCGCCGGGGCCTTGGCGTCGCCCGGTTCCAGGCGGTGGTTCAGCGGGCCGCCACCGCGCGCGACCGGGGTACCGCGGCGACGCAGCACGAGCAGGGCCATGTCGTCCCCGCCGCCCGAGTCCCCGACCAGGTCGCACAGCACGTCGGCGAGCTCCTCCACGTCGATCGGCCCGCTGTGGACCGCCGCCATGAGTTCCCGCATGCCGGAGTCCGGTTCCGCGCCGGGGCGTTCGATCAGGCCGTCCGTGCACAGCAGCAGGGTGTCCCCGGGGTGCAGTTCGAGGGTGGTGACGGGATAGCCGGAGCCGGTGCCGGTCTGCTCGCGGGGCGGCAGGCCGAGCGGCAGCCCGCCGGCCACCTGGACCCGGTGGACGCTGCCGTCACCGCGCCGCACGACCGGGTCGAGGTGCCCGGCGCGGACCATCCGGGCCATCCCGGTGGTGAGGTCCACCTCGGCGTAGGTACAGGTGGCGAACCGTTCCGTCTCCAGTTCGCGCAGGAAGGCCGAGGCCCGCGCCATCGCCGCACCGGGGGTGTGGCCCTCCACGACGTAGGCGCGCATCACGATGCGCAGCTGTCCCATGACGGCCGCGGCGTCCGTGTCGTGCCCCTCGACGTCGCCGATCATCACTCCGACCCGGCCGTCGCCGAGCGGGACCACGTCGTACCAGTCGCCGCCGATGTCCCGTCCCATCCGGGCGGACCGGTACCGTACGGCGATCAGCGCGCCCGGCACCTCCGGGATCCTGCGGGGCAGCATGGCCCGCTGGAGCCCCTCGGCGAGGTCGTGCTCCTGCTCGAAGAGCATGGCGCGCTGGAGGCTCTGTGCGACGCCGCTGCCGAGTGCCATCAGCAGGTTCCGCTCCTCGGCGGTGAAATCGCCGTCCCGCGTGTAGAGCAGCCCGAGCGCGCCGACGGGCCGCCCCTGGGCGATCAGCGGCAGGTAGACGCCGCTGCGGACGGACAGCGGCTCGATGTACGGCCACAGCTCCGGGTAGCGCCGCTGGAACTCCTCGCGCGAGACGAGGAAGACCGGCTGCATGGTGCGTACGGCCTCGCTCATGGGCAGCCGCGCGTCGATCCGGGTGTACTCGATCTCCGGCACGTACGAGCCCAGCTGTCCCTCCGCCACCAGGTGGATGCGCCCGCCGTCGACTACGCCCAGCATCACGCTGACCGCGCCGAGATGCCCGAGGGCCTGCGGGTCCTTGAGGATGTCGGTCACGTCGTTCACGGTGCGGGCGTGGGCGAGGATGGCGGTGGTCCGCTCGACGACGCCCGTCATCCGGCGGCGCCCCTCGATCTGCTCCCCGCCGGCGCCCGGCTCGCCGGGGTCGTGGGCGGCGTCGCGCAGGATCCCGATCACGCGGTACGGGCGACCGCCCGGGTCCCGCAGGATGTGCCCCTGGATGTGGGTCCAGGCCGCCGAGCCGTCGCGCCGGCGGCTGCGCACGTACGCCCCGTAGTGGCTTCGGCCGTCCTTGATCGCCTGGGCGACCCGGGTGTCGAGCCGGGCCTCCTCACCGGGCACGAAGCACCGCCGGAGCCCGTCGGGCGTCCCGTCGAACTCGTCCGGGGGCAGGTCCAGTACCTCCAGGGCGGTGGGATCGAGATACATCCGCCCGCTGTCGAGGTCCCAGTCGAATGTGCCCATGCGGTTGAGCGCGAGGCTGGTGTCCGGCCGCGCCGGCCAGTCGACGGCGGGGTCCTCCGCCCTACGGCCCATGCAGCCAGGGTCTCACTCTCCCCCGCCGGTGTCCCTGCGGAGCAGCCACCGGCGGTCCGGCGTGTCAGTCCGGACGTGGCGGTCCGGCGTAACAGTGTCCGGACGTGGCGGTCCGGCGTAACAGTGTCCGGACGTGGCGGTCCGGACGTGGCACGTGTCGTCACTCCGTGCCGGTTCGGGCGGGCCCGTCCGTCAAGGACCGGAAGAGGATCACGTCTCCCCCGCCCTTGATCTTCTCGATCCCGTAGCTGCTCAGGCTCTCCCCCTCCGAGTCCACGGCCACCACCCGCCGGTACGGCCTGACCCCGGCCGAGATGTCGGCATCGTTTCCGTCGGCCGCCATCGTCCACGAGGAAAGCAGGAAGCGCTGCTCACGGGTCGCGTTGATGACGTTGCTGCCGTGCTCGATCTCCCCGGCATAGCTGACGACACTGGGACAGGGCGGTTCGCGGCACGTCCGGACCTCATCGACCGAACCCCAGGAGAATCCGTTCAGGTGGAGCCCGAAAGGGATCCTCGCCTGGTCCTTGCGCAGGGTGAGGATCTTCGTATCGGTCGACAGCGCGTCGAAGGGGGCCGAGCGGGGCAGCCGGATCAGCTTCTGCTGGGAGAACTCCCTGCCGGGATTCACGTAGCCGCCCGCACCGAGGATCTCTCCGGTTCTGACCAGCGTGCGCACCGGAGTGTCCGTGTAGATGTCGACGTCCTTGCCTGCCTCCAGATCCCACTCCCAGCCTCGCTCCAACCAGTCGGGGCGGCTCGGCCGGAAACGCTCCCCCATCACCCAGAACACGCTTCCCAGAATGTAGGTGGGGGTTTTGCCGGTGTTCTTCACGGTCAGCGTCACCGGCAGGTAGATGTCGTCCCCCTGCACGTACGCCTTCCCGAACTTCGCGCTCGATTCGACGGTCACGGGTGCGGTGGACGGCTGGAACCAGGTGGTGTGGGCCAGGTTGGCGGCGGTGAGCGAGGTGGTGACCAGAAAACCGATCGCGAACCCCTTGGGATGGGGAATGTCCTTCCAGACCTTCTGCCGGAAGAGGAGCCAGGCCGCCCACAGGGACCAGAGCCACAGCGCCGCGAACGCCGGGAAGAGCGGTGTTGCCAACTCCCTCTCCTGGAACCACAGCAGGAGGAACAAGGAGTTCGCGGCCAGTGCGATGACCACGGCCGCCAGGAGAACGCCCCCGGAGTACGGCCATCCCCGCTTGCCCATGTGGTCGAGCGCAGCGACGGCCGCAATGGCCTGGACCCCGCCCGCCGCCATGAACAGCATCCCCGTCACCCGGCCGGCGAAGTTCGGAGACGCCAGGGCGTCCACCTGCCCGATGCCGATGAGCAGGGCCGCGCAGCCGAGCAGCCCGGCCACCAGGACGGCACCGGTCGCGAACCTCTGCGTCCGGCGGTCGGGCCAGACGTCCGCGCCCGCCCCGCGCCACTCGATGTCCGGCTCCCGAAGCCCGGACTCGTCGAGCAGGCGGTGCATCTCGCGCTCCGACCACACCCGGCCTGCCGTCTCGCCCCGGACCAGCACCTCCCGCAGGCCCCTGCGGTCCGGCGGCTGCACCACCACCAACGGCTCGTCGCTCATCCCCTCAGCCTCGCTGGCGCCGCAGGCCCGCGCATGCGTAGCTACGCCGTTCCGTCCCCCGGCAGGCTCGCGTCGTGGACCAGCAGGGCGATCTGGACCCGGTTGTTGAGGTCGAGCCGGGTGAGGATCCGGGACACATGGGTCTTCACCGTGGGCAGGGCCAGGTGGAGTTCCCGTCCGATCTCCGCGTTGGACAGGCCCCGTCCGACCGCCAGGGCCACGTCCCGCTCGCGTCCCGCCAGCAGCGCCAGCCTCGCGCGGGCCGCGGTCGCGCGGGCGCCCTGTCCCGTGTCACCCGCCACCTGGTCGATGAGGCGGCGGGTGACGGCCGGGGAGAGCACCGGGTCCCCGGCGGCCACCGTCCGGACGGCCGTCACGATCTCCTGCGGCGGGGTGTCCTTGAGGAGGAAACCGGCCGCTCCGGCGCGCAGCGCCCGCAGGACGTGGGCGTCGGTGTGGAAGGTGGTCAGGACCAGCACCTCCGGGGCGTCCGGCCGCGCCCGGAGCCGCTCGGTGGCGGCCAGGCCGTCGACGCCGGGCATCCGGATGTCCATCAGCACCAGGTCGGGACCGTGCACGGCGACCAGTGCGGGGACCTCCGCCCCGTCCGCGGCCTCCGCGACCAGCTCGATGTCCGGGGCGCCGCCCAGCATCAGGCGCAGCCCGGCCCGGACGATCGCGTCGTCGTCGACCAGCAGTACCCGGATCACTCGCGCCTGTCCCCTCTTTCCTCTTCCCGCTTGCCTGTTCCCCTCGCCGTCGCCGTCGCCCCTCGGCCGGCTCAGCGCTGCCAGGGTAGCCAGGCGTGCACCCGGAAGCCGCCGTCGGCGGGGAGGGCCGTCAGTTCCCCACCCGCCAGCCGGGCGCGTTCGGCGAGCCCGATCAGGCCCTGCCCGCCGCCGGGCACGGCCGGTTCCGGGACCGTGCCCCGGGCCGGATCCGGTCCGGGGCACCCGGTGTCGCGGACCTCGACCGTCAGCCCGTCGCCCGGGCCCCCGGTCACCCGTACGTCGACATGCGCGCCGGGCGCGTGCTTGCGTACGTTGGTCAGCGCCTCCTGCACGATCCGGTACGCCGTACGCCCCACCAGAGGGGGCGGCGCGGCCCCCTCGGGCGGTCCGGCCAGTTCGATCCGGCCGCCCGCCGCCCTCCCCTCGGCCACCAGCCGGGGCAGGTCCGCCAGTTCCGGCTGCGGGCGCTCGCCGTCCGCGGGCCCGTCGCCCGAACCCGTCCGCAGTACGCCGATCACCTCGCGCAGGTCGTGCAGTGCCAGGTGGGCGCTCTCGCGCACGACGCCGGCGGCCCGCTCGATCTCCGCCCGCGGGGCGCCGGGATTGAACTCCAGGGCGCCCGCGTGGACGCTGAGGAGCGACAGCCGGTGGCCGAGTACGTCGTGCATCTCGCGGGCGATCTCCTCCCGGGCCTCCATCCGGGCCCGCTCGGCCCGCGACTCCGCGTCCGCCTCGGCCAGCTCGGCACGCTCGCGCAGCGAGGCGATCAGCTGCCGGCGGGAACGCCGGAACAGTCCCCAGCCGATGGATCCGGCGATCAGGGCGAAGTAGGTCACCGCCGCACCTGCCCGCTCCTCGGACATCTCCGGCAGCCGCCACAGGAAGACGGGCAGCGGGCCGAAGGCCAGCGCCGCCACCCATGCCGTGGCCTTCCACGGCCGGGTCGCGGCCACGGTGAACACCGCGACCATCGCCGGCCCGGTCAGATAGTGCGCCACGCTGCCGGCCAGGAGCAGCACCACGGCGAGCTGGACGGGCCAACGCCGTCGCAGCAGGACCGCCGCGCACCCCAGTCCGCCGACCACCTGGTCGGCGGCCCGCCATCCCGCGCCGAGGCTCTCCGGTACCGGGATGGACTGCGAACTGACGGCGGCGAAGCACGCGGCGAAGAGGAACAGGCCCAGGTCGGCGGCCCAGTCCCGACGGGTGCGGTGGATACGGCGCATGGTCCGGAATGTACGTGGGCCCGCCCGCGCCCGGGAGTCCGCGCCCCGCTCCGGATACTTAAGTACGACAGCCGGCCGCCCAAAGGCCGATTCCGGGCCGCGGGCCCCGCGCCTAGCGTCGGGGCATGACCTCCAGCAATCCCAAGTCCCCGGTGGCGACCCTCACGGGTCTGCTCTGTTTCGTCCTCGTCGTCGGCGGCGCGAGCGGCCTGCTCCACGAGTGGCTCGGCTGGATCCACTTCATGGGCTTCGTCCGCTTTCTCGCTCCCGACGGCTACGAGATCTACAGCTACGTCGTCATGATCGCCCTCGGGCTCGCGGTCGGCGCGGCGGGTGATGCGCTCACCCGCCGCGGCAAGGCCTGACCGGGCCGGCCGGGCCAGGGCCGATCATGACTGCGCCTCCTCCCCGTGCCGGGGAGGAGGCGCAGTCATGGACGGGAGCGCTCAGCTCTCCTGGGGGGCCTCAGGCTCGGGCTCGGGAGCCGGGGCCGTCTCGGCCGGTTCTTCCGGCTCCGGGGCCGGGGCCGTCTGGGCCGGCGGCGGCGGAGGAGGCGACGGCTGGGGTGCTGTCTGGGCCGGCGGCGGAGGCACGGGAGAGGCAGCCGGCGGAGGCTCGGTCTTCGGCGCCGGTGACTGTGCCGGTGACTCGACCGCAGGCTTCGACGGACTCTGCGCGGGCGACTTGTTCTCGGAGGGTGACTCCGAGGGTGCCTGCGACGGTGACGCGGACGGCGGCTGCGAGGGGGTCGGTGACGGGGCCGGCGACGACTTCTCCTCGGAGGGCGACTTCGACGGCGTGTCGGACGGCTTCGGGGTCGTCGGCGACGGGGCCGGGGTCGTGCCCGACGGCTTCGGGGACGTGTCCGAGGGCTTTGGCGACGTCACCGACGGCGACGGGCTCGGAGAGGTACCCGAAGGCTTCGGCGACGTCACCGACGGTGACGGGCTCGGGGACGTACCCGAAGGCTTCGGCGACGTCACCGACGGTGACGGGCCCGGAGAGGTACCCGAAGGCCTCGGCGAGGTGAACGACGGGTTCGGGGTCGTCACGGACGGGGTCGGCGTGAACGGCGGCGTCGGGACCGGCGGCGGGGGTATCGGCTTGTCCGGCTGCGGCTTGCCCGGGTGGCCGCCCTTCGGGCGCTCGTACCAGCTGTTGTTGCCGGGGTCGTAGATCACGATCTTGTTGATGACGGTCACCGACGGGGCGACGGCCACCACCTTCGCCGGCTGGTAGGAGGGCCACGTCTGGCCGAACCGCTTCGGGTTCGCCTTGAGCGGCACCGGCGGGCCGAGCGGGTTGCCGCAGGCGCAGCGCACCCGCGGTACGCCCCGGTCGTCCACCAGCACGGCCGTTCCGGCCTGGAGCACGGCCTGGTAGGGCACGAGCTTGCCGTCACGGTAGCTGTGGTTCGTCACCCGGGTGTCCATCCGCAGCTGCACGGACGTGAGCGAGCGGAGGTAACCGGGAACGGCGGCCGGCTGGAGGCCGAAGGCCGAGCCGAAGGCCGCGTTCTTGGCGGGGTCCGCGTTCAGCGAACCGATCAGCTTCTCGACGTCGCAGCTCACGGAGTCCCTGGTACCCGTGTACACGCCCGGCGCGGAGCCGCTGACGCTCTTGGTGCCCACCGGCGCGCTCGCGCTGGCGCTCGGGCTGACCTGGGCGGAGCCGGTGCCCTGGGGAGAGGGCGGCCGGCTCTGCGGCGTCGGGCTCTCCGGTGGCGGCGTCTCCTTCACGGCCACGGACTCGGTGAAGGGGTCGGGGCCCGAGGCTGCCACCGGCTGGAGGAACACCTCGCCACCGGCGTTATTGGACGTCCCGCTGGGGCGGGTGAGGACCACGGCCAGGGCCACGACCGCCACCACCGCGACGAGCGCGGTGACGAGCCGTGGCACCGATCGCCACCAAGGCCCCTTCGCGGGGCCCTGACCCTGGCCTCCGGGGCCGCCGGGCGGACCCGTCGGCGGGGGTGGCGGCGGGCCCTGCTGCCCGCCCGAGAGCGGGCCGGAAGGCGGCCCGGTGGGGCGTTCTGAAGACGGCGGTCGGCCGGAGGGTTGTGTGGTCACGGGCTCTTCTTCCCAGGAGGAGTGAGTTCCCTGGGGACCATTGTGTGCGCCGTCCGGGTGGTGGCCGCAAGCCGAGGGTGTCACGGTGGCAGGGTGAGTCAGACGCCGGGATCGTCATCGTCGGGGGTCTCTGCGAAGGCGTGGCGCGACGCGCTCCTCGCCGTCGTTGCGGGCTTCGTGATCATGGCAGTGGTCGCCGCCGCCGGGCTGTTGTGCGCCGGAGCGGGCGACCTGCCGGGCGGCGCCTTCCCGCACGTGGTCGCCGCGGTCGTGGTGATGGCGGCCGGCGGTGTGCTGGAGGTGTCGGGCGGCGCCGGTTCGCTGGCGGGGGCCGACGCGAGCCTGTCGGTGGTCCCCCTGTCGGTGAGCCTGGCCGGCGCCCTGACGGCCGGCTACCTCTTCCTGCGCCCCCTGCACAACCGGGCCGTGGCCCGGCCCCGTGAACTCATCGGCCGGGCCGTCCCCTTGGTCCTGCTGTGGCTCCTCGCGCTGACGGGCACCACCTTCCTCGCCCGCGCGACCTTCGGTATCTCCACCGAGGACTCCCCCATCGGGACGATCACCGAACTCCTGGACTCCGCGCCGACCGTGGGCTTCCGGGTCGACCTGCCCGGCACCCTCCTGTACGGACTGCTGTGGATCCTGGGCCTGTTGCTGATCGCCCTGCTGGTCTCGCGGCGCGCCCCGCTCCCGGCCCGGCTGGTCCGCTTCCACTCGGCGCTGCGGCCGGCCGCCTTCGCCACGATGCTGCTGCTCCTCGCCTACGTCGTCCTCGGCATCGGGGTCGGCGTGGTCGTGGCCGCCACCCAGGGGCACGCCGAACGGACCCTGGCCGTGATCCTGCTCGGGCTGCCGAATCTGGTCTGGCTCGCCCTCACCCTCGGCTTCGGCGGCGCCTGGGAGGGCAATGTCGAGGGGCCCTTCGGACTGCCGATGCCGCAGCTGCTGGACCAGGTCCTGCGCGGCTCCGACCCGTCCCGGTTCGATGTGGCCTCGCTCGCCGAGCAGGACGCCCGGGCCTGGTGGCTGGTGGTGGTGGCCGCCGTGCTGCTGCTCGCCACGGGCGTACTGGCCGCCGTACGCTCCCCCGCCCACGTACGCGCCTGGCAGCACGCGCTCCACCTGGGTGTGGCCCTGGCGCTGGCGACGCTGGCAGTCTGCCTGCTGGGCCGGATCCAGGCGCAGTTCGGGCTCTCCCTGCTCGGCCTCGGTGACGTGGACGGACTCGGCGGCCAGGTCCGGCTGGAGCCCGTGCTGTGGCGCAACGTCGGCCTCGGCCTGCTGTGGGGCGCGGTGGCTGGCTTCCTGGGCGCCCTCCTGGCCCGTCCGCTGCACCGCCGCGGCCGGGTCGACGAGCCGTCCGCGGCGACCGGCACGCCCCCTGAGCGATCCGGCACGCCCCCTGAGCGATAGGGGCCGCGCGCGGGCTCAGCCCGCGCCGCCCTCCGCCGGGCTCCCGGGCACGGGCGTGCTGAACACCGGCAGCGCCCACCGCGGCACCGGCGGCGGGGCGGGCAGGGCGCCGGGCGCGGCTCCGGCCGCCGGCGCATCATCCGCCGACCCGGTCACCGGCGGTTCGGTTTCCGTCCCCGGCCCGGCGCCCGCGCCCGCCTGCCGCAGGGCTCCGGCGAACTCCAGGCAGCTGTTCCACCGGTCGTCCGGCGATTTGGCCAGCGCCTTCCCGAGTACCTCGTCCACGGCCTCCGGCAGCCCGGGCCGCAGGCTGCTCGGGGCCGGCGGCGTGTCGTACTGGTGGGCCCACAGCAGGGCGATGTCCTCGTCGCGCTGGAAGGGCGGTTCGCCCGTCAGGGCCTCGTAGACGACGCACCCGAGCCCGTAGACGTCGCACCGGCCGTCCACGGGCTTGCCCGAGATCTGTTCCGGCGCCACGTAGGCCACGGTCCCGACGAACTGGCCGTCGGTCGTGAATCCGGTCAGTGACAGCGACTTCTTCATCAACCCGAAGTCCGTGAGGTAGGCGTGTTCCGGGTGGTCCCGGTCCGGGCCCGGGGCGATCAGGATGTTGCCCGGCTTCACGTCCCGGTGGACCAGGTCGTGGGCGTGGGCCGCGTCCAGCGCGGACGCCACCTGGCCGGTGATCCGTGCGGCCGTGTCCAGCGGCAGCGGCCCCGTCCGGTCCAGCATCACGCGCAGGTCCGGCCCCTCGACGAGGCGCATGGCGATGTAGAGGAGTCCGTCCGCCTCCCCCGCCTCGAACACGGGCACGATGTGCGGGTGCTCGATGGTGGCGGCCACCTTCGACTCGTGGGCGAAGCGCCGCCTGAAGGTGTCGTTCCGGGACAGCTCGGGGGCCAGCAGTTTCAGCGCCACCCTGCGGTCGAGCCGCAGGTCCCGCGCCTCGTAGACGACGGCCATTCCGCCGCGCCCGATCACTCTCTCCACCAGGTAACCGGCGATCTGCTGCCCGCGCAGGTCGCCGGGGGTCCCGCCGGCGGGCTCCGCCCGCTCCTCGTCCACCGTCAGCCGCCTCCGGGGTCGCGGGTGTCGACGATCCGCGTCGGGTCATGGGCCACCGCCCGGTCGGACCGCTCCCCGGCGCCTTCGCGCGGGATCCCGACCGCGTCGGTCGGCGTCGGCTCCCTGCGTACGGGGGGCCGCCCGGCCGGGTCCGTGTCCGCGGGCGGCGGTGGCGGTGGTGCCGCTGCCTGCGCCGGCGGGCCGCCCGGGCCGGCGGCGACGGCGAAGGTCGACATCCGGTCCCCATCGTCGTAGAGCCAGCGGCCCGACTTCTCCTCGTACAGCCACACCGACTCGCCGTCGATGACCACGCCGGCCCGCAGCCCGCGTACCGAGCGGCGGAAGGCGTCGATGTCGATCCGTCCCGAGGCGAGCTCGTCCACGGCCCGCCGGTAGCGTTCCAGGGTCTCGGCGCCCCGCGTGAGCAGCGGCCTCGGGTCCTCGGAGCGGACCGGGGGCTTCTTCCCGGCCGTCGGTGGCGGGCGGGGCACGGCGACCAGCAGCCGTCCGTCCACCCAGGCGGACCAGCCGTTGGCGCACAGCACCTCCCCCCACTCCCCGCGGCGGGACAGCAGCTGCACGGGCAGGAAGGCGTCGAGGGGCACCGTCGGCCGGCTGACGTCGGGCGCCTCCCAGGCGGACAGGCCCTCCTGCGGCACCACGTGGGTGGGTGTGAAGTCCTCCACCTCGCCTCCCGGGCGTCCCATCGAGCTGCTCATGAAGTCTACTTCCGCATGATGGTCGGCTCGTGGCGGCGCAACAGCCGGGAGACCAGCAATCCGAACAGCACGGCGAGGGCGACGAGCACGCCCATCTCGATGAGCCACAGGTGGGGCTTGTGGTCGAAGAGCGGGTCCTCGGTGATGGTGCCGGGCATGATCGCGCCGAGGTCGATGGTGGCCGCCATCGCGGCCATGGCCCACCGGGCCGGTACGAACCAGGCGAACTGCTCGATGACGGGGACGCCGGTGAGTTTCAGCAGGGATCCGCAGAAGACCACCTGGACGATCGTGAGGAGGACCAGGAGCGGCATGGTGACCTCCTCCTTGGTCACCAGGGCGGAGATCAGCAGGCCGAGCAGCATCGCGGTGACGGACAGCAGGGCGACGGCGAGGGTGATCTCGATCAGGGGTGGCATGAAGAGGCCGCGGCCGTTCGGGGCGTTGGTCTTCACCCCGGCGAGGCCGACCACGGTGAGGACGACGGCCTGGGCGACGGTGATCACGCCGAGGACCACCACTTTGGACATCAGGTAGGCCGAGCGGGACAGGCCCACGGATCTCTCGCGCTGGTAGATGACGCGTTCCTTGACGAGTTCGCGCACCGCGTTCGCGGCGCCCATCAGGACGCCGCCCACGCACAGGATGAACAGGGCGTTCAGCGCGGTGTCGAGGGTGAGGGCGCTGCCGGACAGCGCGCGGGTCATCGCGGCCATGACGAACGGCAGCCCGATCATGATGACCAGGAAGGTCCGGTCGGACCTGAGCACGGCGGCGTACCGGCGGATCAGCGTGGAGAGCTGGGAGCCCCAGCTCTGGGCCTTGACGGGTGGCTGCGGCGGGACGCCGGCGGCCCGTTCGGCCTGCGCCGCGAGCGGCAGCCGGCCGGCGGTGACGTCGACGTTGCGGCGGTGCAGGGGCGAGTCCCGGTACTCGCCCGCCCAGTCGCGCTCGCGGTCGTTCTCGAAGGCTTCGAAGGCCTCGGGCCACTGTTCGAAGCCGAAGAAGCCGAGGGCCTCCGCAGGGGGGCCGTAGTAGGCGATGCGCCCGCCGGGGGCGAGGACCAGGAGGCGGTCGCACCCTTCGAGGTTGAGCACGCTGTGGGTGACGACGATGACCGTGCGGCCGTCGTCGGCGAGGTCGCGCAGCATGTTCATCACCGAGCGGTCCATGCCGGGGTCGAGGCCGGAGGTGGGCTCGTCCAGGAAGAGCAGGGAGGGCTTGGTGAGCAGTTCCAGGGCGACGGAGACGCGTTTGCGCTGTCCGCCGGAGAGGCTGTGGATGGGCTGGTCGGCGCGCTGTTCGAGGCCGAGTTCGCCGATCACCTCGTCGACCCGGGCCTGGCGTTCGGCCGGGGCGGTGTCCTGCGGGAAGCGCAGTTCGGCGGCGTAGGTGAGGGCGCGCCGGACGGTGAGCTGGGTGTGCAGGATGTCGTCCTGGGGGACGAGCCCGATGCGGCTGCGCAGTTCGGCGTAGTCGCGGTAGAGGTCGCGCCCGTCGTAGAGGACGGTGCCCCGGTCGGCGGGGCGCAGGCCGGTCAGGGCTCCGAGCAGGGTGGACTTGCCGGCTCCGCTGGGGCCCACGACGGCGAGCAGGCATTTGACGCCGACCGGGAAGGAGATCCCGTCGAGGAGGGTCTTGCGGCCGTTGTCGACGGTGACGGTGAGGTCCTGGACGTCGAGGGAGACCTCTCCGGTGTCGACGAACTCCTGGAGCTGGTCGCCGACGAGGCAGAAGACCGAGTGGCCGATGCCGACGATGTCGCCCTCGGTGACGGGGGCGGCGCGGTTCACGGCGGTGCCGTTGAGGTAGGTCCCGTTGTGGCTGCCGAGGTCGACGATCTGGTAGGTGCCGTCGGCGAGCGCGTGCAGTTCGGCGTGCCGGCGGGAGACGGTGAGGTCGTCGACGACGAGATCGCTGTCGGGGGCGCGGCCGATGCGGACGGCGGTGCGGACGGGCAGCGGGCGTACGGTCGTCGGCTGCCGGAAGGTGCCGGTCACCGCCGCGTTCGCGATCCGCGACGGACTGCCGGCACCCGGTTCGGGGGGCGGCGGCGGCACGGGGCCGACGACCGCGGCGCGCGGCCCGTCGTCGACGCTGCCGAAGCGCAGTTCGGTGCCGACGCCGACGCTCCACTCGTGGACGCGGTGGCCGTCGGCCCAGGTGCCGTTGGTGCTGCCCTCGTCCTCCAGCGTCCAGTGGTCGCCGTCGGGTCTGAGGATCGCGTGGTGCCAGGACACGCGGGCATCTTCGAAACAGATCTCGCACAGGGGGTCCCGACCGACGTGGTAGATCCGGTCGGGTTCCATCTCGGTGGCGCCCCAGTCGGTCACCAGGACGAGCTGGGGCGCGGTCGGCACTCCGGGGCGCTGGACCATGACCAGATTTTCCCACGATCGGGAAGGTCCGGCACCGGTCGGGCATCACCGCAGGTCAGAGGCCTCTTATGGGTAATGACAACGGTCCCCGTTGCAGCCTTTGCCGATCTCGCCGGGGTGCGCTTCACTTCACGCGACGGAACCGAACACACGGCTGCCGCGACGAGACGGGGGACGCCATGAGTGGGCACGACCACGCGCACGACGACCACGGGCACGACGGGCACGGGCACGGACCCGGCGGGCACAGCCACGGCGTGTCCGCGGACGCCGACCGCCGCTGGCTGGCGATCGCGCTCGCCCTGATCGGCGGGTTCATGGCCATCGAGGTCGTCGTCGGCGTCATGGCCAACTCGCTGGCGCTGATCTCGGACGCCGCCCACATGCTCACCGACGCCGTCTCGATCGTCCTGGCGCTGATCGCCATGCGCCTGGCGGCGCGGCCGGCCCGCGGTGGTTTCACGTACGGCCTCAAGCGGGCGGAGATACTCTCCGCGCAGGCCAACGGCCTGACGCTGATCCTGCTGGGGCTCTGGCTGGCGTACGAGGCGGTGCGGCGGCTGATGGACCCGCCGCCGGTGGAGGGCGGCCTGGTGGTGGTGACGGCGCTCGCCGGCATCGCCGTCAACGTGGCCGCGGCCTGGTGCATCTCCCGGGCCAACCGCTCCACGCTCGTCGTCGAGGGCGCCTACCAGCACATTCTGAACGACCTGTTCGCCTTCATCGGGACCGCCGTCGCCGGTGTGATCGTGCTGACCACCGGTTTCCGGCAGGCGGACGCGATCGCCACGCTGGTCGTGGTGCTGCTGATGCTCAAGGCGGGCTACGGGCTGATCCGCGAGTCCGGCCGGATACTCCTGGAGGCCGCTCCCGCCCACGTGGACCCGGACGCGGTCGGCGACCGCCTCGTCGGGCACCCGCCCGTCACCGAGGTGCACGACCTGCACATTTGGACGATCACCTCGGGGCAGGCGGCGCTCTCCGCGCACGTACTGGTCGAGCCGGCGGGCGACTGCCACGCCGTACGCCGCGACCTGGAGCGGCTGCTGGAGAAGGAGTACGGGATCACGCACACCACCCTCCAGGTGGACCACGTGCAGGACTCCCTCCTCACGGTCGGCCGCGCGGGCGGCGGCCCGCCCGACGCGCACTGCGCGGACGCGCACGGTCCGGTCCACCGGCAGGGCCCGCACGACCACTGACGCGCCGTACGCGCACCCGCGGATCGCCGGGCCGATCACTGGCCCGGGTCCGGACGGGGCATGCATGGAGCCATGACGCACAAACGCAGTGCCGGACTGCTCCTGTTCCGGCGGACCGGGGCGGAGTCGGCGCCCGGTGTCGAGGTCCTGCTCGGCCATATGGGTGGCCCGCTCTGGTCCGGCAAGGAAGCGGGGGGATGGGCCATCCCCAAGGGTGAATACGGTCCGGAGGAGACGCCGAGGAACGCGGCCCGCCGGGAGTTCACCGAGGAGATCGGGCTGCCGCCGCCGGAGGGCGCGTACCTGCCGCTGGGCGAGGTGCGGCTGACCAGCGGAAAGCTGGTGACCATCTGGGCGGTGGAGGCGGATCTCGACCCCGCGCTGATGGTTCCCGGGACCTTCACCATGGAGTGGCCGCCGCACTCCGGAAACGTACAGGAGTTCCCGGAGCTGGATCGGGTGGCCTGGTTTGCTCCGACCTTGGCGGAAAACATGCTGATTCCGTCCCAACTCCCTTTCCTGGAGAGGCTGTTGGTGCTCCTGAAGGTTTGACCCACACTTGCACTTGCCAACACCCTTACCTGCATGGACATTGCACACATGACCAACGTCGTGCTGGTGGGAACCTTGGACACCAAGGGTGTGGAGTACGGCTGGCTGCGCGAGAAGCTGCTGCGCGCCGGCGTCGAAGTGGTACTGGTCGACACAGGGATCATGGGCGAACCCCGGGTACCCGCCGATGTCCCGCGGGACGAGGTGGCCCGGGCCGCCGGAACGGAACTGTCACAGCTGCGCACGGCCGCCGACCGGGGTGCGGCCGTGACCACCATGGCCAGGGGCGCGGAGGCGACCCTGTTACGGCTGCACGCCGAGGGCCGGCTGCACGGGGTGCTGGCCATCGGCGGGAGCGGCGGCACCTCCATCGCCACCCGGGCGATGCGCGCCCTGCCGCTGGGCGTACCCAAACTGATGGTCTCGTCCATGGCGTCCGGGGACGTCCGCCCCTACGTGGGCTCCTCGGACATCACGATGATGTACAGCGTGGTGGACATCGCGGGGATCAACAGCATCTCCGCCCCGGTCCTCGCGAACGCCGTGGAGGCGATCGCCGGGATGGCCCGGGCCTACGGACGCACCTCCCCGCAGGGCCGCCCGCCCAGGCTGGGCGCCGGCAGCCGCCCGCTGGTCGCGGCGAGCATGGCGGGCGTGACCACGGCCGGTGTGGACGCGGCGCGCGAGCGGCTGACGGAACTCGGCTACGAGGTACTGGTCTTCCACGTCAGCGGCACCGGCGGCCGCACCCTGGAGACACTGGCAGGGCAGGGGGTCTTCGCGGGCGTCCTCGACCTCACGCTGAGCGAGCTCGCCGACGAGCTGTGCGGAGGCATCCTCACCGCCGGCCCCGACCGGCTCAGCGCGGCCGGGCGGGCGGGAGTCCCGCAGGTGGTGAGCCTGGGGGCGCTGGACATGGTGAAGTTCGGCCCGCTGGAGAGCCTTCCCCAACGGATCCGCGACCGCGGGGTCCACGTCCACAACCCGTCGATCACGGTGACCCGTACGACCGCGGCCGAGTGCGCGGAGCTCGGCCGCCGGGTCGCCGCGAAACTGCGCGCCGCGAACGGCCCCACGGCGGTCTGCGTCCCGCTCCGTGGACTGTCCACGCTGGGCGCGCCGGGCGGCCCGTACCATGACCCCGGCGCGGACCGGGCCCTGTTCTCAGCGCTGCGCGAAGGGTTGCGGGGCAGCGCCGCCCGGCTCCACGACTACGACACGCACATCAACGACCCGGCCTTCGGGCGGGCTGCGGCCGACCGGCTGCACCACATGATCGGCGCGATGTCGGCCGCCGCCTGAGACACCCTCCGTGGTCGGGAACCGGCCACGGAGAAAACCACGTCCCATGTGGCGTCCGGTCCGGGGAGGGCCGGTGGACGGCCGGTCCCCGACCGGTCGTCCGAGCGGAACAGCGGCGCCACACGGCAGACAGGGGGCAGGGACGATGAACGGCACGCGGGCGACATGGTCGGTCCCCGGTTACACCGAGGTCCGGGAGCTCGGTTCGGGCGGCAGCGGCCGCGTGGTGCTCGCCGTCCACGACGGCACGGGCACCCCGGTCGCGGTGAAGTACCTCAGCGACCGGCTGCGCCAGGACCCGGCGTTCGTCGGGGAGTTCCGGGCCGAGGCCCGACTCCTGGGCGGGCTGGAGACTCCGTACGTGGTCCGGCTGTACGAGTACGTCGAGGCGTCCGGCGGCGCGGCCATCGTCATGGAGCTGGTGGACGGCATCTCCCTGCGCGCGCTGCTGAAGCAGTCCGGGCGGGCCGACGCCGAGGCCGCACTCGTGGTCCTCAAGGGCTCCCTGCTGGGGCTCGCGGCGGCGCACCGGGCGGGCGTGGTCCACCGGGACTACAAGCCGGAGAACGTGCTGGTCGCCCCGGACGGCTCGTCGAAGCTGGTGGACTTCGGGATCGCGGCGAACCGGGGCAGCACGCCCGGCGTGGCCGGAACCCCCGCCTACATGGCCCCCGAGCAGTGGCAGGGCCGGCCGGCCTCGCCCGCGGCCGACGTGTACGCGGCGACGGCGACCTTCTTCGAGTGCCTCACCGGGCGCAAGCCGTACGACGGGGAGAACTTCGCGGAGCTCGCCGTCCAGCACATCGAGGCGCCGGTGCCCGAGACCGAGGCGCCGGAGCCCGTACGCCCGCTGATCCGGCGGGGCCTGGCGAAGGCACCGGAGCAGCGGCCGGAGAACGCCGAGGCGTTCGTGGCGGAGCTGGAGGGCGTGGCGCTGGCGGCGTACGGGCCCGAATGGGAGGAGCGCGGGCAGCGCAAGCTGGCGGCGCTGGCCGCCCTGCTGCCGCTGCTGTTCCCCTCGGCGGGCGGCGCGGCGGCCGGTACCACGGCGGTGGCCTCCACCACGGTGCCCGGCGGTTCGGGCTGGGCGCCGGGCCGGCGGGGCTGGCTCGCGGCGGGCGTGGCGCTGGTACTGGGGGCCGTGGTGGTCCTGACGACGGACGCGATCGGCGCGTCCCCGGGCGGGGCCTCGGCGCTGAGCGCCTTCGCCACGACGAGCGCGGCGCCTCCCGGGCCGGCCTCCCCGAGCCCCGGCCCGACGGGCACCGCCTCTCCTTCACCGAGTCCGAGCCCGAGTCCGAGTGCCTCGGCGTCCCCGAGCCCTTCGCCGTCCGGATCGACGTCGCCGTCCGCATCACCGTCGTGGTCGACGAGCCCCACCCCGACGCCGACGGTGAGCCGGCCGCCCACGCCGACCCCGACTCCGACGCCCACGCCGACACTGAAGGTCTCGGACGTCGCCGTGTCGCTGCGGACCGGGGTCTACCGGGGCGACGCGACGATCTCGGTCGCCAGCCAGGGCACCGGGTCGGTGACCGTGGTGGTGGAGTGGTTCCTGGGCGGCGCCCAGGGCTCCTACTCCATCCCCGACGGCACCGATTCGTTCGTGGTGCAGGCCGGCTCGACCGCCCCGGTGGTCAGGTCCCACACCTTCACCCGTGACCGCGGCTGCTACGGCGGCGTCCGGGTCACCACCAAGCCCACGGCCGCGAACAAGTCCGCGTCGGCCTCGCAGTACCTGCTGCGCTGCCAGGAGGTACCCCGATGAGCGGTTCCGGCGCCCCCGAGGGCGACGACTACAGCGCCACCGTCCTCGGCAGCCACTGGTTCAGCGGCCCCCCGGCCACGACCAAAAGGATGCCTCCCGAGGAGGTGGCCCCCGACCGGGTCGAGGGGTCCGTACTGCGGTTCGGGCCCGGGGTCACCGCGGCCATGCCCGCGCCGTTCCCCCTCGATGCGGTGGTGGCCGTGGCGCAGCCGCCCCGGCGGAGCCGGTGGGCCGGTCTGCGGCGGTACACCCTCGCGGCGGTCGTGCTGGCCGCGGTTCTCGTGTACCTCGGGTGGCAGCGGCTCGGCCCCGGTATCGAGGTCCGCGGGGTGACCGTGAGCACCGATCCCAAGGGCCCGGCCTGTGACGCGGCGGCCGATGTGGTGGCCGTGGTGGCGACCGACGGGCGCCCGGGCACCCTCACCTACCGGTGGGTGCGCAGCGACGGCACACGGTCCGAGCAGCTGACCGAACGGGTGCCGCGCGGGCAGCGCGAAGCCCGACTGCACCTGCTGTGGACCTTCCGGGGCACGGGGACCTACCCGGCGAAGGCAGAGCTCCAGCTGGTGTCGCCCGGGCAGCGCACGGCCTCGGTGGACTTCACGTACCGCTGCTCCCCGTAGCGGGCGCGCCGGCGGTGCCGGGCAGCCGGATGACGGCGAGCCCGCCGTCGAGGTCCACCCGGGTGCGCGGCGGTGCGCCGTCCTCCTCGTCGTCGCGCAGGACGAGGGCGCTCTGCCGCTCCTTGAGCTCGTTCTGCTTGCCCGGCGAGAAGCTGGCGTGCAACTGCTCGAAGCCGGTGGCCGATACGGGGTCAGAACCGGGCGTGCGCGGTGATGTCCGCCTCGAACTCGCCGGTCATCGCCGGGGTCACCGTCGGCCGGCACTGGCGGACCGCGGCCAGGTAGTCCTCCGTGGTCGCGCCCAGCTGCGCGGCCGCCGCGCCCCGCGCGCCCACCGCCTCCAGGTCCCGCTCGAAGGACACCTGCGCCGCGATCCGCGCCGCGTGCTCGATGTCGGCCGGCGTGAACAGCTCGGTGGCCGCCACCAGGGCGCTCACGTCCACGTCGCCGCGCCCCGCCGTGTAGCGGGACCAGATCGCGGCGCGGGCACCGGCGTCCGGGGTGCCGATCGGGATGAGGTAGTCGAAGCGGCCGGGCCGCAGGAAGGCCGGGTCGAGGGAGCGGATGGAGTTGGTGGCGCACACCAGCAGCCGTTCGTCGCCCTCCCGGAAGCCCGGTATCAGCTTCAGCAGCTCGTTCGTCACCCCGTGGATCCCGCCGGGCTGCGCGGGCTCGGTGCGCACGGGCGCTATCTCCTCGACCTCGTCGATGAAGACGAGGACGCGCTCCAGCTCGGCGATCCGGGCGAAGGCGTCGCGCAGGGCGGCCGCCAGGTTGCCCTCGTCGGCGAGGCGGGACGGCAGCAGTTCCACGAAGGGCCAGCCGAGCCGGGAGGCGATGGCCCGCGCGAAGGTGGTCTTGCCCGTGCCGGGCGGGCCGAACAGGGTGATGGCGCGCGGCGGCCGCACCCCGTGCGCGGCGGCCCGCTCGGGCTCGGCGAGCGGCAGCACCACGCGCCGCTCGATGAGGTCCTTCTCCTTCTCCATGCCGGCGACCCTGGTCCACAGGTCATTGGGCAGGAAGCGGCCGCCGAGGTCGTCGAGCAGTCCGGCGGCCGGTCCGTGCAGCGGCTCGGTCTTCTCGAAGTAGGCGACGGCAGGCTGCCGGGTGTACCCGGCGTTGAGGAGGCCCTCGCCGAGCATGTCCTCCTCGGGCAGGACGTACGCGATGCGGCCGACGCGTGCCGCGATCAGCCGGCGCTCCAGCTCGACGAGCAGCGCGCTGGCCAGGCCGCGGCCGCGCCATCCGGCGGCGATCGCGATGCGCATGACCCAGGCCCGTTCCCCGGTGACGCAGGCGAGTGCCGCGCCGATGGGGACGCCCTGGTGGACGGCGACCACACAGGGCTGGCGGTCGGTCAGCGCGCTGATGCACTCGGCGAGCGAGAAGACGGACTCCTGACCGAGTTCGGCCGTGGTGTCGATCAGGTGGACCACCGCTGCGAGATCGCTCTCGCGGTAGTCGTGGATGAGCCAGTTCACCGGGTACCGCCCCTCGTTCGTGCTCCTGCGGCGAGGCTAGGGGCGAGGGGGCCGGACGCTCACGCTCCGTGGTGCACAACAGCCGGTCGGGAAACCGTCCGTGGCGTCCATAGACTGGTGCTTTCCACCGACGCCACGTCCCGAGGATCCCCGCGCCTTCATGCCTTCCGACATACCTGCCATATCCAGCGCATCCGCTCTGTTCGTTTTCCGACGCCGGCGCGTTCTGGTGTGGTTGGTTCCCCTCCTGTGGACCCTTGGGCTGGGGCTGTGGGGGCTTTCGCGGCAGGAGAGCGTCTGGCGGGACGAGGCGGCGACCTGGCAGGTGGCCGGGCGGTCGACGGATGAGATATGGGCGATGCTCGCGAACGTCGACGCCGTGCACGGGCTCTACTACCTGCTGATGCACGGCCTCTTCGAGGTCTTCGGGGCGAGCACGACGACCCTGCGGCTGCCGTCGGTGCTGGCCGTCTCGGCGGCCGCGGCCTGCGTGGGGTTGGTCGGGTCGCGCCTGGCCGGGTTCTGGGCGGGGGTCGGCGGCGGGACGGCCCTCGGACTGCTGCCGTCGGTCCAGTTCTACCTCCAGGAGGGCCGCCCGTACGCGCTGGTCGCGGCCGGGGCCGCCCTCTCCACCCTGCTGTTGGTCTCGCTCCTGGAGAGCGGGCCCGGGCGGCGGACCTGGCCGCGCTGGGCGGCGTACGGGATCGCCGTGCTGGTGTGCGCCCTGCTGAACTGGCTGTCCCTGCTGGCCCTCCCGGCGCACGCGGCGACCCTGGGGTGGGTGCGGGCCGGGCGGGCGGTGTGGCTGCGCTGGGCGGCGTACGGGACGGCGGCGGTGGCGGGGGCACTGCCGTTGATCCTGTTCAGCCGGGGCCAGTCCGACCAGGTGTCGTGGATACCGCCGCTGACGTGGCCCGTGCTGATCGGGCCGGGGATCCTCCTCGCCGTCGGCGGCCTGGGCGCGTGGGCGGACCGGCCGGAGCGGCTTGCCCGGCCGGACCGCAGGGCGCTGTCGGTGGCCGCCGTCGGTCTGCCGCTGCTGGCCGTGCCGCAGCTCGGGCTGATCGGACTGTCCCTGGTGCAGCCGCTGTTCCAGGACCGGTACGTGCTGTTCAGCATGGTGGGGCTGGCGTTGTTGATCGGCGCCGCCCTGGCCGCCGCCGTACGGCTGTGCGCGCGCCGGTTCCCGAGGGCGTCGGCCCTGGTGGTGCCGGGCGTGGTCGGGGCCTCGGTGCTGGCCCTGCTGCCGGTGGAGCTGGGCAAGCGGGCCCCGGCCAGCCGGGTCGACGACGTCCTGGCCGTGGCCGGTGAGGTGGCCGGGCTGAAGCGGGACGGGGACGCGGTGCTGTTCGTCCCGGCCGCGCGGCGGGACACGGCACTGGTGTCGCCGAGCGCCTTCGGAGGCCTGGCCGACGTGGCGCTGGCCGCGTCCCCGGTCGCCTCGGCCACTTTGAAGGGCGAGGAGGCGGAGCCGGCGCGGATAAGGGAGTCGCTCCTCGGGCAGCAGCGGGTGCTGCTGGTGACGGACGCGGCGAAGGTGGCGAAGGCGCCGTCGGCGGAACGCGACAAGGCCAAGGAGGCGGTCCTGCGCGAGCACTTCCGGATGGTGGCGGACCGCCAGGTACGGGGACGCCGGGTGACGGTCTACGAGCGGCGCGCCTAGGCGGTGCCGTGCCCGGCGGGCCCGGCCTGATCGGCGGGTCGCCCGCTACGGGGTGGTGCGGGCCGGGAAGGAGAAGCGGTAGCCCTGCTCGGTGAGCCAGGGCAGGTACTGCTTCAGCGCCGCGACGGTCTCGCTGCGGTCGCCGCCGCCGTCGTGGAAGAGGACCGTCGGCTGCTGGGGGAGCTTGCCCTTCACGGTGGAGAGGATGGCCTCCAGGCCCGGGCGGCTCCAGTCCTTCGGGTCCACGCTCCAGCCCAGCGGCCGCATGCCGCTCGCGGCGGCGATCGCGCGGCTGTCGGGGGTGAACGCTCCGCCCGGCGCCCGGTAATAGGTGACGGCGACCCCGGGCACGGCCTTCTCGATCATGGCCTTGCCCTCGAGTATCTGCTGCTGCTGGTAGGCGACGGGCTTGTGGTCCATCGTGACGTCGTGGTCGACGGAGTGGTCGCACAGCCGGTGTCCGTCGGCGGCGACCGCACGCACCAGCTCCGGGTACTTCTGCGCCTTGGTGCCGATCATGCAGAAGGTGGCCTTGACGTGGTTCTCCCGCAGTGTCTCCAGGACCTGCGGCGTCCAGCGGGGGTCCGGGCCGTCGTCGATGGTGATCGCGACGTCGCGGCCCGGGCCCTGCGCCAGCCGGGATATCGCCAGCGGGATCCCGGTGGCGCTCCGGGCGGAGCCCGCGGTGCCGACCGGCGCGGAGTGGCCGGCGGGAGGCGCGTCCTGGGCACGGTCCACCGAGCCGTCCGTGGCGGCGTACGCGGGAGTGCCGGCTGCCGCCAGAAGACCGAGGACGGCGGCCGCAGCGGCGGATCCCGCCCGTCGACGACGTGCGGAAGTGGTGGTGATGCGCATGGACGTGCTCTTCCTTTGCCCTCAGCCCCGGATCTCGTGTGGTCGATCCAGGCTAGGTCATCCCTCCGACGCCCCTTCTCGACCGAATGGCCTGTTTTGTGCGATTCGGCGCACACGAGCCTCCGGGCCGGCGCCGACAACGCCGAAGCGCCAACGGCTGTGGTGCATGCGCCGTGTCCCGGCGGGTGTGAGCAGTGTCACGACCGGACGGCGCACCGGCCTCCGGGTCACGGGGCCGTCGCCGCCTCCCAGTGCTTCTTGACGAGCGCGTACGAGGCGATCCGTTCGCCGAGGTCGTAGACGGGTGTGGTCAGCATCAGCTCGTCCGCCCCGGTCTCGGCGGCCAGTTGCGCGAGCCGGGCCACGACCGTCTCGGGCGTGCCGACGGCCTGCTGCGCCCGGAAGCCCGCCAGTGCCTGGCGTTCCTGCTCGGTGAAGGGGTGGGCGGCCGCCTGCGCGGGGGTGGGGAAGGGCGTCCGGCTCTCCCCCTTGAGCAGGCCGGCCTTGATGACGTTCATCGGCCCGCCGCGCCGCTCGGCCTCCTCCTCCGTCTCCGCGCACACCGCTTCCACGCACAGCAGTACGCGGGGCCGCTCGCACCAGCGGGACGGGGTGAAGGCCGACCGGTAGGACTCCAGAACCGCGCGGGTGTTGTCCGGGCGGATGTGGTGCGCGATCGCGACCGGCAGGCCGAGTTCCGCGGCGAGCGCGGCCCCGGCGGGGCTGGAGGCCAGCAGCCACGGCTCGGGCAGCGGCCCCAGCGCGACCTCGTCCACCAGGAACGACAGGATCGCGGCCACGTCCTCGCGGTACTCGGCGTCGGTCGCCGGTTCGGCGCCGCGGCGCAGCGCCCGCGCGGTGGCCTCGTCGAACGTGCCGGGACCGCGGCCGATGCCCAGGTCGATGCGGTCCTCGTGCAGGGCGGCCAGGGTACCGAACTGCTCCGCGAGCGTGAGGGGGGCGTGGTTGGGGGCCAGCACTCCGCCCGAACCGAGACGTATGGCCGAGGTCGAGGCAGCCGCGTGCGCCGTCAGGACGACCGGTGGGAACGCGCCGATCGCGGGCGAGTGGTGGTGCTCCGCGTACCAGATGCGGTGGTAGCCGAGGTGTTCCAGTCCTTGGGCGAAGGCCGCGGTGTCGCGCAGGGTGTCCGCGGCACGGGTGCCCGTTTGCACCATCGCGACTTCCAGCGCTGAAAGGGGTATGTCGAGCATGGCGTCAGCATAGGGAGCGCGGGTGGCGGCGCGGGTGGGCGTGATCGTTTTCGCGCCACGCCACCGCGCCGCCACGGGAGTTGCGACGGCGGCTCAGTGGCCCTTGAGCAGGGCGCAGGCGAAGTCCTCCTGCACGGTGCGCAGTCGGGCCAGCAGGGCGGGCTTGTTGCTCTTGTTGGTCTGGGTGTTGATCGAGAAGGTCAGCGACCGGGTGCCGTCGGGTGTGGTGGCGGCGAGCTGGGTGTACCCGGGGAAGTTCCCCGTGTGGCCGTAGAGCACTCCGCAGCGGGTGGTGTACTGGAAGATCGCCAGCCCGGCGGCGTTGGTGCCGGGGCCGGCCGGCTCGGAGGAGTCGCCGGGGCGGAAGGTCAGCTGCTCCTTGCGGGTCTGCGGCGACAGCAGGGCGGGACCGCCGTAGGCGCGGATGAAGGTGCCCAGTTCCCTGGGGGTGGACACGATGCCGCCGGAGGCCCAGACGCCGGAGGCGCTCACGGCCTCGCTGATGTCCTCCGGTGCGGCCGGCGGCTGGACGTCGTAGCCGTGCAGGTAGGGCTGCGGGAGCCGGTAGCCCAGGGGCAGGCTGGTGCGGCGCAGCCCCAGCGGGCGGTACACGAGCTCCTTGAGGAGGTCCTCGTAGCGCCGGTCGGTGACGGCCTCGGCCATGAGCGCGACGGCGATGTTGTCCGAGTTGGAGTATTCGTACAGGGAGCCGGGCAGGAAGTTCAGCGGCTCGTCGGCCACGAAGTCGAGCAGGGTGCGCGGGTCGAAGACATGGCGCGGGTCGGCGGTGAGGATGTCCAGGAAGTCGGCGTCTGCCGAGTAGTCGGGCAGGCCGCTCGTGTGCTGGAGGAGCTGGCGCAGCGTCACCGGGTGCCAGGCCTCGGGCTGGTCGGGCAGGCGCTCGCCGATGGTGTCGTCGAGGGAGAGCAGGCCCTGGTCGACGAGCCGGAGGGCCACGGCCCCGCTGAACGCCTTGGCGATGCTGGCGATACGCATGTGGTCGTCGGGGTGCGGTGGGCGACCGGTCGCGATGTCACCGACACCGGCCGTGTACACCTCGGTACGGTCGCTCCGGGTGAGCATGGCGATGACCCCGGGCGGGCCGTCCTCCTGGGCGACGAGCCCGTCGAGCTGCCGCTGGAGGCGCTTGTCGTGGTGCGGGCGGCCGTCGCCCGGGCCCGGGTCACCGGCCGCCAGCGCGGGCTGCAGCAGCCCACCGAGCGCGGCGGCGGTCAGGACGGTGGCGGACAGTGCGGTGCGGAGGCGGCCTCGGCGGGCACGGGCACGGGTCGGCATGTGCGTGGCTCCTGGTGTGCGCTGGGACGGCGGGGCGGGCGGCGCCCGGCCGGTCCCAGCAGTAGCAGCCCGAGCGGCACACCGGCCTCGCGGCGCGCGCCGTGACCCCCCGGTTGGCTGCGTCGGCCGGGGTCTCGGCTCGCGGGCCGCGGGCCTCCCGGGCACCCGGGCCGGTGGCCGCCGAAAGCCGACAAAGAGGGGCCTGTCCGGGCATGCCCCGGGTTTCACGCCGGGTTCACGAGATTCACAGCGGATTCATACGGAACACCAGCCTCCGGACATAGGTTCGGCGGGCAGGGTGGAAACATGATCCAGTCCACGCTCCCCCGAACGGCCCGGCGCACCCGTGCGCGGCGGGCGTCCCGGATCCTGATCGCGCTGGCCGCGATGCCCGCTCTGCTCGGCGTCGACCTGCCCGACGCGGCGGCCGCACCTCCGCTCGGCGTCACCGTCCGGGCCCTGCCCGGCGCCACCGCGGACCGGGTGGGCGCCCTCTTCGCGGGCGGACTCGACGGCGGGCACTTCTGCACCGCCGCCGTGGTGCACAGCGAGGGCCGCGATGTGATCGCCACCGCCGCGCACTGCCTGGAGGACCCGGACACCACCGTCTTCGCACCGGGCTACCGGGACGGCAGGGCCCCGTACGGCGTCTGGAAGCTCACCGGCGTGTACATCGCGGCGGGCTGGACGGACGGCCAGGACCCGGACGACGACATCGCCTTCGCGACGGTCGCCCCGGCGGACGGCGCGCCGGGCGGGGCCGTGGAGGACCTGGTCGGCGGGTTCCCGGTCGCCGCCGAGCAGCCGGACGACGCCAGGGTGACGGTCATCGGCTACCCGCGCACCGACGAGACGCCGCTGCGCTGCGCGAACACCACCACCCTGCAGACCGGGACCCAGCGCCGCATCGACTGCCCGGACCTGACCGGGGGCACCAGCGGCAGCCCCTGGCTGGTGGGCGGCGCGCTGGCGGGGGTGCTCGGCGGGTACGAGGGCGGTGGGAGCGTGCCGGAGGTCTCGTACAGCGCGGTGCTGGGCGACGAGGCGGTGGAGCTGTACCGGCGGGCCCGGTCCTGAGGCCGTCCCGAGCGGATCACAGGGGTGGCAGCCGCCTGCGCAGGAGGCAGAACTCGTTGCCCTCCGGGTCGGCGAGGACGTGCCAGTCCTCGGTGCCGCTCTGCCCGACGTCGGCGGGCCTGGCGCCGAGCGCGAGCAGCCGCTCCAGCTCGGCGTCCTGGTCGCGGTCGGTGGGGTTGACGTCGATGTGCAGCCGGAGCTTGCCGGGCCGCGGATCGCTGCCGGGGCTGAGGACGAAGGTGGGCTGCGGCCCGCCGAAGCCGGCGTCGGGCGGCCCGATCTCGATGCTTCCGTCGTCCTCCCGGCCCAGTTCCGTATAGCCGAGGACCTCGCTCCAGAACCCGGCGAGCCGCTCGGGGTCGGCGCAGTCGATGACCAGCTCACTGATGCGGCATGCCATGCCCGTCAGTGTACGGACAGGCCCTTCCGGTCGGCCGGGATGCGTTCCGCGTCGGGCGCCGAGGGCTGTGCGGGCAACAGGCCCGCCGAGGGCGCCGGCGGGGCGGCCGAGCGGATCTCCTGCATCCCGCGGCGCAGGCGGTCCCGCAGCATCCGGCCGAGCGGACGTTCCACGAGCCGGTGGATGAGCCAGGCGAGCAGCAGCATCGCGGCCGTCACCCCGATGACCAGGGGTACGGGCGGCACGTCCCGGCGGAAGTGGTGGATGAGGGTCAGCCCGGCCATCATGTGGACCAGGTAGAGCGGGTACGTGAGCGCTCCGGCGTGCGGGAGCCAGCGCCAGCGGACGCCGTCGAGGGCGCCGAGGGCTATGGCCGCCATCAGGGCGAAGCCCAGCGCGATGATCAGGTGGGCGGGCCAGGGGGGCGTCTGCACGGTGGCGTCCCGGCCCAGGTTGGAGATCATGCGGGCGTGCACGTGGTGCTGCGCGAGCAGGAACTGGACGCCGACGACGGCCCACAGGACGGCGTTCGGCCGGAAGCGGCGCATCAGGTGGAAGCCGATGCCGGCGATGAAGTACGGGGACGAGGCCGGGGCCGCGAAGAAGGACAGCACGCCGCTGTCGGCCGTGGGGGCGACGACGCCGGCGAGGGTCCAGGCGGCACAGAACAGGACGCAGTTGCGGTAGGTCACACCGCGCATGACCACGATCGCGAACAGCAGGTAGAACTTGAGCTCGACGAACAGGGTCCAGTACGCGTCGTCGATGTTCGGGACCCCGATGCCGCCCTGGAGCATGGACAGGTTCACCACGACGTCGCTGAACGCCTCGACCCGCCTCACCTCGGGCCACGCGAACAGCACCAGGGAGGTGAACACCACGGCGGCCCAGTAGGCGGGGAAGAGCCGGGAGACCCGGGACACCGCGAAATCGCCCACGGTCCTTCCCCAGGCGCTCATACATATGACGAAACCGCTGACCAGGAAGAAGATCTCGACACCGAGCCAGCCGTAGACGGCGAACCGGTGGGCGAGGGGGAAGATCCCTTCCGGGGGCTCGCCCCAGGCGCTCGCGAGGGCGAAGTAGTGGTAGAAGAGCACACCGAGTGCGGCGAGGAGCCGTACGCCGTCGAGGACCGCCAGGCGCCCGCCGGGGGCCGCTCCGGCAGGCGCGCGGCCGGGTCCGCCCACCCGCGACTCTCCGGCTGAACTGCGCGAGATCATCCTGCGACCGCCCTCCTTGGATGTGCGACTGTCCGATGACCGCCTCGGGTCAGCGGCACCCTACAACGCACGTACGAGCAGCTCACAGCGCCTGATCGGCGATCCGGGAGGGGTACGCCCGGTATGTCGCGGACCGCTATTCGGCGAGTTCGGTGAGCTCGGCGGGGGCCTCGAACCAGGTCGGCTCGTCGCGCATGGCCCGCTGGATGCGCTCCAGACCGAAGGGGTCCAGCGGCGGCAGCGCGTCCACCTCGAACCACGCCACCTCGAGGGACTCGTGATCGTTGGCCCGCGCCTCGCCGCCCGTCGCACGGCAGCGGAAGGTGATGTCCTGGAACTGGCAGACGTCCCCGTTGGGGTAAGTGATCTGCTCCGTCATCTGGACGAGCACCACGCGCTCGGCGACGCAGCGCACCGCCGTCTCCTCGTACACCTCGCGCACGGCGGTCTCGGCCGGCTGCTCCCCCGGCTCGGCGATTCCGCCGACCACGGCCCACTGCCCCGTGTCGGAGCGCCGGCCGAGCAGCACCCGGCCGAGGTCGTCGAAGACGATGGCCGTCACCCCGGGCAGCAGGAGCAGCTGGTGTCCGGCGGAGGCGCGGATCTGGCGGATGAATTCGGGTGTGGTCATGACCCGACCCTACGAGGCTGCGCCCCCGGTCCCGCCCCGCGCGGCGCGGCGCGAGCCGAGCCGCCGGACCGGGAGCAGGCCGAGGCCACCGGCCGCGAGCAGCAGCAGCGCGTACTCCGGCAGCGGTCCGAGGACGGTGGCCGGGGTGCGGCCGGAGCGCAGCGGGATCTCGGCGACCAGCGCGTCCGCGGTGAACATCTTCGTCTGCGACACGACCCTGCCGTCGGGGCGGATGACGGCGCTGACCCCGCTGGTGACGGGGACGAGGACGGTCCGGCTGTGCTCGACGGCGCGGATCCGGTCCATGGCCAGCTGCTGGTAGGTCATCTGGGTCCGGCCGAAGGTCGCGTTGTTGCTCGGTACGGCGATCACCTGCGCGCCGTCCTGGACGGTGGAGCGGACGGCGTCGTCGAAGGCGGCCTCGAAGCAGGTGACCATGCCGATGCCGCTGCCGGCCATGTCGAAGACGCCGGGGTCCTTGCCGGGGCCGAAGTCGCGGCGCACGCGGTCCACGTCGGAGCTGAAGAGCCGCACGACGGAGCGCATCGGGATGCGCTCGCCGAAGGGCTGGATCTTGCGCTTGTCGTAGGTGGCGGTGGGGCCCTTGACCGGGTCCCAAAGGATCATGGTGTTGCGCAGCGGGCCCGTCTCCGGGGCCACCACCGCACCGATGGCGACGGGGACGCCGATGGCCTTGACCGCCTGGTCGATCACGTCGTGTGCGTCGGCCTCGGCGTAGGGGTCGAGGTCGGAGGAGTTCTCCGGCCAGACGACGAAGTCGGGCTTCGGGACGCGCCCGGCCCGGACGTCCTCGGCGAGCTGCACGGTGCGCCTGGCGTGGTTGTCGAGGACGGCCCGTCGCTGGGAGTTGAAGTCGAGGCCGAGGCGGGGGACGTTGCCCTGGATGACGGCGGCCACGACGGTGCCGTCCTCGGCCGCGTCGGAGACCAGCGGGCGGGCGGCGAGGCCCGCGCCGATCGGGGCGGCGATGGTGAGGGCGGTCAGCGCGGCGGTGGTGCGGCCGGGGTGGCTGCGGGCGATGCGCACGGCTTCGTAGAGGCCGAATCCGCAGAGGGCGACGCCGAAGGAGAGCAGCGGTGTGCCGCCGAGGGCGACGAGCGGGGTGAAGACGCCGTCGGCCTGTCCGAAGGCGAGCTTGCCCCAGGGGAATCCGCCGAAGGGGGCCCGGGCCCGCAGGGCCTCGCCGGCCACCCAGACGGCGGCGGCGAACAGCGGCCAGGCCCGGAGGCGGCTGACGAGGGCGATACCGAGGCCGGTGAGGCCGATGAGGAGCGCTTCGAGGGTGCTGAGCGCCAGCCACGGCACCGGGCCGACCTCCTCACCGGTCCAGACGAGGAGCGGCAACAGGAAGCCGAGGCCGGACAGGAGCCCGAGGCCGAAGCCCGCCCGGGCGCGGCGGCCGTGGAGGCAGCCGGCGAGCAGGGCGAGGGCGAAGGGCGCCAGCCACCACAGGGGGCGGGGCGGGAAGCTGAGGTAGAGCAGCACTCCGGAGAGGGCGGCGAGCCCGGCGCGCAGCAGCCCGTAGCCCCTCCGCTTCGCGGCGGGCAGGGTGGTGGCGGGCGCGTCGGCCGCCTCGGCCCGGGGCCCGTCGGCGGACTGCGGGGGCTCGTTCCCGGCCGCGCGGGTGACACTGCTGCTCATCTGGCGGAGTGTACGTCCCCGAGCCTCGCGGAAGGGCAAGCGCCCGGGCCGACCCACGGGGCGCCCTCGACGCTCTTCAGCGGGCGAGGGCGCGCAGGTGGGTGCGGATGACGCGGACGGCGTTCTCCGCGTCGTCGACGGTGACGGTGAACCGCTTGCCGTCGCCCAGGGTGAGGACCACGCCCTCGCCGCGCCGGACGATGATCGCGGTGCCCTTCTCGGGGCGCCAGCGATGGCCCCAGCCTCCCCACTGCTGCGGGGTGATGCTGGGGACGAACTCGGCGGAGGTGACCTCGGCGAGCCGGATCCTGCGGCGCGGCAGCCCTATGTGGCCGCAGCGCACCTCCATGGCCTCGGCGTCGACGGTGACGGCGACATGCACGAAGGCCAGGGTGCCGTAGAGGATGAGCAGCCCGACGGCGAGGCAGCCGATGACGGACATGAGGAGGGGCACGATGCCGGCGGTCCAGGCGTAGTCGACGGCCAGTTCGATGCCGAGCGCCAGACAGGCCGCACCGACGGCTGCGAGCAGCCACTGCGCACGGTTGGAGGCGCGGCCCGCCCAGAGCGGACCCGGAGGGTGACCCGTCATGTGTAGCAGCGTACTCACGTTCCGCTTGGCCGCCACTGTCTCGCGCCCACCCGGTTCGGTGTGGCCCGTCCGGCCCGCTGTCCGGCGCTTCGTCCCGCCCTGCCGCTGGACGGCCTAGCGCTTCGGGAGCAGGCGGACGAGCGCGTCGCGCAGGCCGGGGCGGCCGCCGGTCATGAAGCGGTGCAGGTTCCGCGAGCCGAAGGCCACGCGCTGGGCGCTGCGGCGGCGCTCGGTGTCGTACGCGCGCAGGGCGCCGGGCAGCCCGGCCGGGCCGGCCACGGAAACGGCCCGGGTCAGGGCCTCGGCGTCGAGGAGGGCGGTGCAGGCGCCCTGGCCGAGGTGGGGCGTCATGGCATGGGCGGCGTCGCCGACGAGGGCGATCCGGCCGTCGGCGACGAAGGTGGGCAGCGCGGGGTAGAGGTGGCGCATCTCGTACCGGATCCAGGTCGCGGGGTCGGTCTCGGCCAGCACGCGCGGGATCGGGTCGTGCCAGTCCGCGAAGGCCTCGCGCAGCTGTTGCGCGGTGGTGGCCTCGGGGCCGGTGGCGTACCAGTTGGTGCGGCCGGCCTCGACCGGGGTCATGCCGAAGAAGCGGCCCGCGCCCCAGGTCTCGCCGTACACGCCGGTCTCGAATCCGGCGATGCCGATCCAGGCGACCGTGCCGATCGGGCGCGGACCGCTCGCGCCGCCGAAGTGCGCGCCGCGGATCGCGCTGTTGATGCCGTCGGCGCCGACGACCAGGTCGGCGGCGCCGAGTGCGGCCGGATCGGTGAGCTGCTGCCCGTAGGCGATCCGTACGCCGCCGAGCCGGTCGAGCCCGGCGAGCAGCGCGTCGAGCAGGTGGGGCCGGGAGACGAGCAGCTCGGGGCGGCCCGCCCGGCGCTCGATCCGTTCGAGCGGGAGGGCGGCCAGCACCCTGCCGTCTGGGCGGCGGATCCGGGCTCCGCGGTACGGGACCGCCCGCGCCCGCAGCGCGTCGCCGAGGCCGAGCCGGTCGAGCGCGGACTGCGCGGTGGGATGGATCCCGAAGGCGGTTCCGTAACGCTCGGGGGCGGTCCGCCGTTCGAGGACGGTCACCTCCCAGCCGGCGCGGCGCAGACCGATGGCGGTGGCGAGTCCGCCGACTCCCGCGCCGACGACCACGGCCGTACCCTCCGCACGCCCCGGCCCGGTCGCGGCTCCGGCTGCGGTCCCGGCGCCGGCTGCGCCTCCCGACTCGGTCATGGCCGTCCCCCTTCGGCGTGTCGCCACACTACGACTACCACAGCCGTGGTACTCCATCCGTGGTACCACGGCCGTGGTTATGCTGGCAAGGTGAACCAGGACCGGAGGGACCGGCTGCGGGACGCGGCCATCGGCGTACTGGCGGAGGCGGGCGGGCGCGGGCTGACGCACCGGGCCGTCGACGCGGCCGCCACTGTGCCGACGGGCACCGCGAAGAACTACTTCCCGACCCGCGACGCCCTGCTGCGGGGCGCCGCCGAACGCTGCGCGGAGCAGTACCGGGCGCTGGCCGCGGCCCTCGCGGGGACGGGGCCGGGGCCCGCCGACGCGGCGCAGCTCGCGACCCTGCTCGCGGGGCTGCTGCGCGATGTGGCCGGGCCCGGACGTCCCCGCGTGCTGGCCTATCTGGAGCTGCGGGCCGAAGCCGCGCGGCGGCCCTGGCTGGCCGCACTGCTGGACCCGGTCGCGGCGTCCGACTTCACGGCGTTCGCGCACCTGCTGGCCGCAGCGGGGCTGCCCGCCGGCCCGGAGCCGGCGCGCGCCCTGACGCTCGCCCTGCACGGCGCGATCCCCCATCTGCTGACCGGCGCACCGGCCACCCTGGCGGCGGCCGGCCTGGACGACCTGGACCGCTTCGCGCGCGACCTGCTGGCGAGCGTGTGCGAGGGGGCGAACCGGTGATCACCGCACTGGACCGGGCCATGGGCGCCGTCGTCGGCTCGGCGGCGGGCGACGCGCTGGGTGCGCCCTACGAGTTCGGCCCCGCGGGGGAACTGACCGCACGCGGCGCGGAGATGGCCGCGGGCGGCGGCTGGGACCCGGGCGAGGCGACGGACGACACACAGATGGCCGTCCTGGTCGCCGAGTCCCTCCTGGAATGCGGCGGCCTCGAACTCCCCGACATCTTCGACCGGTTCCGGCGCTGGGCGGCGGGCGAGCCCAAGGACATCGGACTGCAGACCGAGGACGTGCTGACCAGCGGCGAGTCCTGGGAGCTCGCCGCGGCCCTGCACTTCCAGGTCAACGCGCGGGCCGCGGGCAATGGTTCCCTGATGCGGGCCGCCACCTCGGCGGTCTACTTCGCCCCCACCGGACAGCGGGGAACCATGGACGCCGCCCGGCGGATCGCGGCGCTGACGCACGGCGACCGGGCCGCCTGGGAGGGGACGGCGATCCTGCACGAGCTGGTCCGCGTCGCTCTGGAGGGAGCCGATCCGCTGGCCGCCCTGCCCGCGACGCTCGCCGCCGTGCACCCGGACCACCGCGAGCGGTACGCAGGCGTACTCGCCGCCGACTGGCATCCGGAACTGGCCACCGAGTTCAACGGGGCGGTGTGGCCCTGCCTGGGCTCGGCGGTGTGGGCGCTGCGGACCACGACCACGTTCGCGGAGGCGGTACGGGCCGCCGTGGACCTGGGGGGGACACCGACACGGTGGCCGCGGTGACCGGGGCCCTGGCCGGGGCCCGCTACGGGCGGCAGGCGGTCCCGGAGCACTGGACGGCGACGCTCCATGTGCCGCTGCCCGGCTTCGGGGGCAGGGTCCTGGACGCGGACGACCTGGGCGCGCTGGCTCAGCGGCTCGCGGCGGCCGGCTCGCGCTGAAGCTCCAGGCGCCGCCCCGGGAAGGCCGCGCGCAGCCGCCGGTCGTGCGTGACGAGGATCAGGGTGCCGCCGAAGTGGGCGAGGGCCGCCTCCAGTTCCTCCACCACGGCCGGCGCCAGGTGGTTCGTGGGCTCGTCCAGCAGCAGCAGGTCGAGCGGCCGGTCCACCAGCCGGGCCAGCTCCAGCTTGCGGCGCTGACCGGCCGAGAGCGCGCGCACCGGGCGGGTGAGGTCCTCCGGCGCGAGCAGGCCGTACCCGGCGACCCGGTCGGCGTACTCCTGCCCGAACACCGCGACGGCCGAGCGGAGTTCGCGCTGCCACGGGTCGTCCTGCCGGAGCAGCCCCACCCGCGCAGGGGTGCGTACGCTGCCCCGCGCGGGCTCCAGTTCACCCGCGAGCAGGTGCAACAGGGTGGACTTGCCGGCGCCGTTGGGCCCGGTCACCAGGAGCCGCTCCCCCGGCGCCAGGGTGAGCGTGACGGGCGCGAGCCGCCCGGGCAGGGCGGCGTCCGTGATCTCCACACTCCCCGCCGCGCCCTCGGTGAACCGGCCGGTGAAGACGAGCGGGCGCGGGGGCGGCGGGACCGGGTGCTCGGTCAGCCGGTGCAGCCGTTCGCGGGCGGTGCGGATGCGGCTCGCGGCGCCGTGGGTGCGTGACCGGGCGCGGAAGGCGCCGGCTCCGCTGAAGCCGCGCGGCAGCTTGCGCGGGATCGCGGCGAACCGCCCGATGTTGGTGTCGGCGAGCCGCTCGGCGCTGCGGACCTCCTCGCGCCACTGCTCGTACTCCCGCTCCCGTCGGGCTCGTTCGGCGGCGCGGGCCGCGAGGTGGCCCGCGTAGCCGTTGCCGTGCCGGTGCACCGTGCGGCGGTCCGCGTCGACCTCGAGGATGGCGGTCGTGACGCGGTCGAGGAAGAGCCGGTCGTGGGTGACGGCGACGACGGTGCCGCGGTGGGCGAGCAGGTGCTCCTCCAGCCAGGCGACCGCCTCGTCGTCGAGGTCGTTGGTGGGTTCGTCGAGCAGCAGCAGCTCCGGCTCGGCGGCCAGGGCCGCGGCGAGCGCGAGCCGGGAGCGCCGCCCGCCGGACAGTGCTGCGAGCCGGCGGTCGAGGTCGAGCTCGCCGCGTTCGCCGAGGCGGTGCAGGGTGGTCCTGACGCGTCGTTCGGCAGCACCGCCGCCGCGTGCCTCGTAGGCGGCCAGGAGGTCCCCGTAGGCGGCGAGTTCCTCGGGGCCGGCCCGGTGCAGCCGGGCTTCGGCGGCGCGGATCCGGCGCTCCAGGGCACGCAGGTCCGCGAGGGCGAGGTCGATCGCGTCACCGACGCGGGCGGTCGGCGGGAGGTCGAGGGTCTGCGCGAGGTGCCCGAGGCCGCCGGGGGCGGTGACGGTGACCTCGCCGAGGTCGGGTCGCTCCCGTCCAGCGAGGAGCCGGAGCAGGGTGGACTTGCCGGAGCCGTTGTCGCCGACGACGCCGACCCGCTCGCCGGGCCTGACCGTACAGCTGACGCGGTCCAGGACGACGCGGGTGTCGTAGCTCTTGGTGACCTCGGACAGGACGATCCGGGTGGTGGCGAGTGGAGCACGCAAGGGGCGGTTCCTTTCCGGTCATGTCGAGACGAACCGTTCCGTCTCGTTATACGCTCAACCGTAGATCAGGTCCAGAGCGCACGCAAGACGATTCGTCTCGCGGGGGGGGGGTGCGTCGGGCGGGATCAGCCGACGGGCGCGCCCTCGCCCACGAGCAGCCGGCCCTCGGCGTAGGCGAGCGCGGCGGCGGGCAGGGTCCCCGCGCGACCGCTGCGGAGCACGGCCAGACCGCCCGTGCGGGGCAGTTCGGGCTCGGGCCGCAGGCCCAGACGGCGCAGCGCCTGGACCGCGACGGGCTCGGCGGAACCGTGGTAGACGAGCTCCGCTCCCCGGGTCCGCGCGGCGAGGGCGGCCCGGATCGGGCCCTCGACCAGCTCGTAGTGCGTGCAGCCGAGCACCACGTCGGTGACGTCGGCCGGGGTCAGCGCGGCGGCCGCGGCGACGGCGGCCGTGACGGCGGCGTCGTCGGCCGCCTCCACGGCGTCGGCGAGCCCGGGGCAGGGCACCTCGGTGACGCGGGCCCCGGCGGCGAAGTCGCGGATGAGCCCGCGCTGATAGGTGCTGCCGGTGGTGGCGGGGGTGGCCCAGATCGCCACCCGGCCGCCGGCCGCCGCGGCGGGCTTGATCGCCGGCACCGTCCCGATGACCGGGATGGCCGGCTCCAACGCCGCCCGCAGGGTGTCGAGTGCGTGCACGGACGCGGTGTTGCAGGCGACGATCAGGGCGTCCGGACGGTGCGCGGCGGCGGCCCGGGCGACGGAGAGCGCCCGCTCGGTGAGGTCGGCGGGGGTCCGCGGACCCCAGGGCATTCCGTCGGGGTCCGAGGACACGACGAGGTCGGCGTCCGGCCGCAGCCGCCGCACCGCCGCGGCCGCCGCGAGGAGGCCGATTCCGGAGTCCATGAGCGCGATCTTCACCCGGCCACCTTAGTCGACCCCCACCCCGCCGAGGCCGTTCCCCCGCAACACGGGCCCCGGCCCGGAAGCCACCCCGAGGAACCCCAGCACCGACCAAGCCACCACACCCGCCCCGAACACCGGACCCCCGCCACACCGACCCGGGGTGCGGTGGGCCTTCGGCCCGGAGTGTGGTCTTGCGGCTTCGGGCGTGGGTTGTCCACTCGGGATGTGGACTGCCTCCCGGCTGTGGATGCGGTGGTGCGGGCTGCGGCCTCGCGGCTTCGGGCGTGGACCGTTCGGTCCGGGGTGGGGTCTGGCTCCCGGCGGGCTGCGGTGGGGCTCCGGCCCGGGGTGCGGTGGGCCTCCGGCCGGGAAACGTGGGCCTTCGGCCTGGGCTGGGTTCCTGAGGCTCCGGGGCTCGATGCCGTTGGGGTTCGGGGGCCTCACCAAAGCCCCGGACGCGAGGCCCAGGCACCTCGGGCCGCAGGCCCACCCCAACCCCCGCCGGGAGGCAGACCGCACGCCGGGCCGCAGCCCCACCACAGCCCCGCCGGGAGGCAAACCGCACCCCGGGCCCGAGCCCCACCACAGCCCCGCCGGGAGGCAAACCGCACCCCGGGCCCGAGCCCCACCGCAGCCCCCGCCGGGAGCCAGACCCCACCCCGAACCGAATCAGCCCTCCCCCGGAGCAGCGAAGCCACAGCCCCGCCCGAAGGCCCACGCACCCCCGGGCGGAGCCCCACCGCACCCCGGGCTGCAGCCCCACCGCACCCCGGGCCGGAAGCCCACCACAGCCCCGCCGGGAGGCAGACCGCACCCCGGGCCGGAGCCTCACCGCAACCCCCGCCGGGAGGCAGACCGCACGCCGGGCCGCAGCCCCACCGCACCCCCGCCGGGAGGCTGGCCGCGACCTCCGCCGGGAGGCGCACCGCGCCCGGTGCGGGACAGGGGCGGGCGGGCGCGGGACACTGCCGGCATGGGCATCGTCACCGCCGCCTGCGCGGCCTACGCCTCACTCGCCGCCTGGCTCTGGCTCACCTTCGCCCAGGGCATGTTCTGGCGGACCGACGTCCGCCTCCCGCCCCGCACCGCCCCCACCCGCTGGCCGTCCGTCGCGATCGTCGTCCCCGCCAGGGACGAGGCCGAGGTGCTGCCCCGGAGCCTGCCCTCGCTGATCGCCCAGGACTATCCCGGCGCGGCCGAGGTCCTCCTCGTCGACGACGGCAGCACGGACGGCACCGGCGAGCTCGCGCGCCGGCTCGCCGCCGAGCACCCCGGGCTCCCGCTCACCGTCGTCTCCCCCGGCGACCCCGCCCCCGGCTGGACCGGCAAGCTGTGGGCGCTGCGGCACGGCATCGCGATCGCCCGTACCGCGCACGCCACGGAGCCCGACTTCCTCCTCCTCACCGATGCCGACATCGCGCACGAACCCGACAGTCTGCGCGAACTGGTCGCCGCCGCGACCTCCGCCGACCTCGACCTCGTCTCCCAGATGGCCCGTTTGCGGGTGGTCGGCCTCTGGGAGCGGCTCGTCGTACCGGCCTTCGTGTACTTCTTCGCGCAGCTCTACCCCTTCCGCCGGGTCAACCGGCCCTCCGCACGGACCGCGGCGGCCGCCGGCGGCTGCGTCCTGCTGCGCACCGGGGCCGCCGTGCGGGCCGGCATCCCCGACTCCATCCGCCAGGCGGTCATCGACGACGTCTCGCTCGCGCGCGCGGTCCAGCGTTCCGGCGGGCGGATCTGGCTGGGGCTGGCGGAGCGGGTCGACAGCGTGCGCCCGTACCCCGCGCTCGCGGACCTGTGGCGGATGGTCTCGCGCAGCGCCTACGCCCAACTGCGCCACCAGCCCCTCCTGCTGGCCGGGACGGTCGCCGGGCTGGCGCTCGTCTACCTCGTGCCCCCGGCGGCCCTGCTGGCCGGCCTCGCCACCGGGCACCCGGCCGTCGCCTGGCCGGGCGGCCTGGCGTGGCTGCTGATGGCGGGCACCTATCTGCCGATGCTCCGGTACTACCGCCAGCCGCTCGCGCTCGCGCCGCTGCTTCCGTTCACCGCGCTGCTGTACCTCCTGATGACCGTCGACTCGGCCGTGCAGCACTACCGTGGCCGCGGTGCGTCCTGGAAGGGCCGGACCTATGCCCGTCCCAGCGACGCCTGAAACGGCGAACTGCTGCCCCGCCCAACATCATCCGAGGTCACCGTCTTGTGACGCTACGTCAGTGCGAAGTCGGTGCAACACCCAACCGGTGAGTACGAGTAGGAACAAGGTGGGGTGGAAGTGGCGAATCGTGCACGTGAACGTCAAGTGAAAGGTGAGGCCCTGACCTGCGAATATGCAGGTCAGGGCGGTGTTGACGACACCTCGCTATGGACCCGGTGAAGTCGTGGGCTTAACTTAGGTCCCATGACCTCCCCCCGCTCCACTTATGGCGGCGGTTACTACTCCGCGCCCTCCTTCCCGGACACCCCCATCTACGACTCCCTCGTCGCCGAACGCGGCACCCCGCAGATCGCCCCGATCCGCGTCCCGGCCGCTTACGAGTCCCCGAGTGCCGGATACTCGAGCGGCGGTTACCTGCCCGCTCTCGCCTCGTCGTTGCCCGCGCTGCCGCCGGCTCAGCCCCAGCAGCAGCAGAGCTACGGCTACGGCTACCCGTACCAGCAGCAGTCGGCCCCTCAGCCGATGCCGCTGCAGCAGGCACCGGCCCCGTACATCCCGCAGCAGCAGCCGATGGCGGCCCGCGGCGGGTACGTCCCGCAGCCCCAGCCGCAGCAGCCCCGTCCGGCGGCCATGGCCACCGGGTACGAGGCCATGCGTCCGGCCGCACCGCGTCCGATGCAGGTGCCCGCACCGGTACCGGCCGCCTCGTACGAGGACCCGTACGGCCGCCCCTACCAGGGACGCGGCTACTGAGGGGGCTCTGAGACGCGGGGCGGCGGAGGGGCTGGCAGGATGCCCCCATGTCGAACTTGCACGTGCAGGCGCTCCACATCCATCCCGTCAAATCGGTAGCGGGGACCGCTCCCGACGAGGTGGCCGTGGAGCCCTGGGGTCTGTCCGAGGACCGGCGTTGGGCGCTGATCGACCCCGAGGGCACGGTCATGACCCAGCGCCGCCATCCGCGGCTGGCCCTGGCCGCGGCCCGTCCGGTGGGCGGCGGCCGGATCGCCCTGACAGCGCCCGGTATGCCGGAGCTGTTCGTGGAGGTGCCCGACCCGGGTCCGCTGGAGCCGGTCGTGCTGTTCGGGAAGAAGGTCGAGACCGTCGTCGCGGCGAGCGCCGCGGCCGACTGGTTCAGCGCGTACCTCGGGGTGCCGGTACGCCTGGTGCACATGGATGATCCGGCCGTACGCCGTCCTGTGGATCCGGATTACGCCCTGCCGGGCGAGACGGTGAGTCTGGCCGACGGCTATCCCCTGCTCATCACCACGCTCGCCTCGCTGGACGCCCTCAACTCGCTGATCGCGCAGGGGGACCACCCCGAGGAAGGCCCGTTGCCGATGAACCGTTTCCGCCCCAATGTGGTGGTTTCCGGGGCCGAGGCCTGGGCGGAGGACGGCTGGCTGCGCATCGCGATCGGCGACGCCGTCTTCCGCGGGGTACGGGAATGCGGGCGGTGCGTCGTCACCACCACCGACCAGGCGACGACGGAGCGGGGCAAGGAACCGCTGAAGACTTTGGCCCGGCACCGGAGGATCGGCCGGTCGCTCGCCTTCGGGCGGCTCCTGGTGCCGGTGCGGCTGGGTACGGTGCACGTCGGCGACGAGGTTCGCGTCCTCGCATGACGCGACCGGGAACGCCCCGAGCCGGGCGGAACGGGTGTACGGGGCGGGCGGTCGCGGACCGGCGACCGGCCGACCGGATTGACACCTTCGAGGGGCAGCGCGCCCGGGCTGGAACCAACCGGCATGACCAGGCCGTTGGATCAGTCAGGACAGAGGTGCAGACAGGCGCAGACTGGCACAGGTTGGGGGAGCCGGACCGTGCGGACAGCAATGGGTGTGTGGCGTTGGCGGCGCAATCCGCTGCGCCGGCCGACCGATCTCTTCGAGGCGTGGGTGGCGTTCGCCGCGCTGGTGTGCGTCCTGGTGGTGGCTCCGGCCGTCGGCTGCGTCGCGGGCCTTCAGGTGGACGGCACGCTCCAGCAGGCCGCGCACGAGCAGCGGCAGGACCGTCATCTCGTACCGGCGGTGGTGGTCCGGCCGGCCGCGGAGTCGGAGTCGGAGCCGGCCGGGGGCCCGGCCGACGACCCGTCGGCACAGCGGACGGCCCCGCACCGTACGCAGATCGTGGCCGTGTGGACCGCGCCGGACGGCAGCAGCCACCAGGGCACGGTGCCGGCCGCGGAGGAACCGCCGCTGCCCGGCGACCGGTTCCGGATCTGGACCGATGCGCGCGGCCGGGTGGTCGGGCAGCCGCTCGACCCGTCCTCGGCCGTGTTCCACGCGGGGATGGCGGGCCTGGCCGCCGCGATCTGCGTGGCCGCGCTGGGAGAGACGGTGCGGCGGCTGGTCGTACGGCGGCTCATGCATCGGCGGTACATACGTCTGGACCGGGCCTGGGCCGCCACCGGGCCGGACTGGGGTCGAGCGGGTGCGGGGAGTTGACCTGGCAGCTCATCGGCTCCGCGCGCGCTACGGTGGAGCCGCCGGATCGGTCTCTCCAGTTACTTCGGTGACGTCAGACTTCAGTGGCTTCGGTCGTATCGGCAGCGCGAGTACGAGGGTGGGGGCACGACAGCACCATGGTTCAGGGCACGGTCCAGGTGACGCACGGCGGGTCTTCGCGGTGGCGGCGCCGCTCCGGTGAGTATCCGACACTGACCGCCGCGCTCGCCGTCGCGGGCGACGGGGACGTCCTGTCCATCGCCCCCGGCACCTACCGCGAGAACCTGGTGCTGCACCATGCCGTCACCCTGCGCGGACCCGAGGGCGGGGCCGGATCGGTACGGATCGCCCCGCTCGACGGGGTCGCGCTGACCGTGCGCGCCTCGGCCGTGATCCAGGACCTGTATCTGGAGGGCCAGGACCGGGCGGCGCCCGCCCTGCTGGTGGAGGACGGCTGCCCCGAGCTCACCGACCTGCGCGTGAGCACCCACTCCGCCGCCGGCATCGAGGTGCGCGGCGTCGGGGCGCGGCCCCTGGTGCGGCGCTGCACGGTGGAGAATCCGGCCGGCGTCGGCATCGCCGTACTCGACGGCGGTGGCGGGGTGTTCGAGGAGTGCGAGGTCGTGGCCGCCGGGCAGAACGGCGTCTCGGTCCGCGGCGGGGGCCGCCCCCGGCTGGAGCGCTGCCGGATCCACCACGCCACCGGCGCGGGCATCGGGGTCACCGGGGAGGGGTCCGGGCTGGAGGCGCTGGGCTGCGAGGTGTACGAGGTCAAGGGCGCCGGGGTGCAGATCGCCGCGCGTGCCACGGCGCGGCTCACCGACTGCTCGGTGCACCGCACCTCGGCCGACGGGGTCACCCTCGACACCGACGCCGTGCTCACCCTGGCCGGCTGCGACATCCACGACATCCCGGAGAACGCGGTCGATCTGCGGTCCCGGTCCGTGCTGACCCTCAGCCGCACCACGGTGCGCCGGTTCGGCCGCAACGGACTGTCCGTGTGGGACCCGGGCACCCGGGTGGACGCCGACTCCTGCGAGATCCATGACAGCACGGGTGACTATCCGGCGGTGTGGATCAGTGACGGGGCCACCGTCTCCCTCGACTCCTGCCGGGTGCACGACGTGCCCGACGCGCTGTTCGTCCTGGACCGCGGGTCGCGCGTCGACGTGGTCGACAGCGATCTGTCCCAGGTGCGCAACACCGCCGTCTCGGTGAGCGACGGGGCCACCGCCCAGCTCGACGACTGCCGGATCCGCGAGGCGGCGACCGGGGCCTGGTTCCGCGACCACGGCAGCGGCGGCACGCTGGCCGGCTGCACCATCGACGCCGTCCAGACCGGTGTCATCG
Organism: Streptomyces sp. Sge12; assembly: GCF_002080455.1. NCBI lineage: Bacteria > Bacillati > Actinomycetota > Actinomycetes > Kitasatosporales > Streptomycetaceae > Streptomyces > Streptomyces sp. Sge12. The sequence goes on along the minus strand of NZ_CP020555.1, from coordinate 7,071,028 downwards.
TCACCAAGGGGGCCGACCCCACCCTGGAGCGGTGCACCGTCACCTCCGCGGCCGAGGCCGGTTTCTATGTGTCGGCGGGCGGCCGGGGCACCTTCACGGCCTGCCGGGTGTCGGACAGTTCCGGCTTCGGTTTCCACGTCATGGACGGCTGCCGCACCACGCTGACGCGCTGCCACACCGAGCGCTGCGCCCGCGGGGGCTACGAGTTCGCGGAGGACGGGCCGGCCGCCCAGGACTGCACCGGCGACGAGTCCGGTACGCGGGCGGCGGCCCGGTCCGCCGCGGGCGGCGGCCCCGCCGGACCCGCGCAGGCGGGCATCCTCACGGTCACCGGGGTGCAGAGTCCTGCGGTGCGTGCGGCGCAGCCGGCGCCGGCGTCCGTACCGCGGCCCGCGGACGGGGCGCAGGCGGTCCCGGCCACCGCCGCCCGGGAGTCCGGCGAGATGCTGGGCCAGCTCGACGCACTGGTGGGCCTGGACAGCGTCAAGCGTGAGGTGCGGGCCCTCACCGACATGATCGAGGTGGGCCGCCGCCGCCAGCTGGCGGGCCTCAAGGCCGCCTCGGTGCGCCGGCACCTGGTCTTCACCGGTTCCCCCGGCACGGGCAAGACCACGGTGGCCCGGCTGTACGGGGAGATCCTGGCCTCGCTCGGGGTGCTGGAGCGCGGGCACCTGGTCGAGGTGTCCCGGGTGGACCTGGTCGGTGAGCACATCGGCTCCACGGCGATCCGGACGCAGGAGGCTTTCGACCGGGCGCGCGGCGGGGTGCTGTTCATCGACGAGGCGTACGCGCTGGCCCCGGAGGACTCGGGCCGGGACTTCGGGCGCGAGGCGATCGACACGCTGGTGAAGCTGATGGAGGACCACCGGGACGCGGTGGTGGTGATCGTCGCCGGGTACACGGCGGAGATGGAGCGCTTCCTGACGGTGAATCCGGGGGTGGCCTCCCGCTTCTCCCGGACCATCACCTTCGGGGACTACGGGCCCGAGGAGCTGCTGCGGATCGTGGAGCAGCAGGCCGAGGAGCACGAGTACCGGCTCGGTGAGGGCACCTCGCAGGCGCTGCTGACGTACTTCACGGAGCTGCCCAAGGGCCCGGCCTTCGGTAACGGCCGCACGGCCCGCCAGACCTTCGAGTCGATGGTGGAGCGGCACGCGGGGCGGGTCGCCCAGCTCTCCGAGCCCAGTACGGACGAGCTCACCCTGCTGTTCCCGGCGGATCTGCCGGCACTGCCGGCGCTGCCCGCTCCTTGCTGACCACGACCCGCTGGCCCGGTACGTCGACGTCGGCCCGTGCGGCGGCGTCCAACCGGGCGAGCAGGGCATCGCGTTCCGCGGCGAAGGCCGGATCGGCCTGGTAGTCGGAGTGGCCCAGAAGCGGGGCGGGCAGCGGGTGGCGGGCGCTGCGCCCGTAGGCGATCGGGTCGGCGAGCGGACCGCGGTCCACGTGCCGGCCCGCGCCGGGCAGTGCGGGTCCGCCGATGGGGTCGGTGGCCCGCCAGAGGTTGCGCCAGCAGTCGACCTCGCGGTGCAGGGCGGTGAGTTGGCCGGGGCCGAAGTAGGCGGGGAACCAGCGGCCGTAAAGGCGGCCGAGCGGGGATCCGTAGGTGAGCAGGGCGACCCGGCGGCGTGCGGGCGGCGGCAGTTGCCACACGGCCGCGGCGGCGAGCACGCTCCCCTGGGAGTGGCCGGAGATGACGAGGCGGCCGCCCGTGCGGCCGGTCCAGCCGGCCATCCGCCAGGTCAGGTCGGGGACGGCCCGCTCGGCGTAGCAGGGCGGTGCGAAGGGGTGCGCGGCGCGCGGCCAGAAGGTGCCGACGTCCCACAGGATCCCTATGGTCCGGCGGGCGGCCGGATCCCGGTAGGCGCGCCGGCCCCAGGCGACGAAGGAGGCGATACCGAGTCCGATGAGCCAGGACCCGGCGTCCTGGGCGGCGCGGGCGGCGGCCTCCAGCAGCGGCACGGTCCCGCGGGCCGCCTCGCCCGGGACCTCCGCGCTGAGCCAGGCTCCGGCCAGCGCGCCCGCGCCGAGCACCAGGGTGATCCCGGATACGGCGGCCACGAACCAGGGCGCGGAGTCGGTGAGCGCGGCCGCGGTCCGCGCCCCGGCGATCCGGCGGCTGCGGGCGCGGTCCGGTGTCTCCCCCGGGTACTCGGCGGCCACGGAGGCGGCGAGCCGGCCCCGCTCCCGCCCGCCGCGCACCGCGAACCAGCCCGCGAGCAGCGCCAGTACGAGGAGCATCGGGGGCAGTACGGCGGCCTGCCAGGACAGCAGTACGGGCGGCCCGGGCAGCGGGGCGCCCGGCATCCCGGGCGTGGCTCCCCCGTCCAGCCAGTCGGCGACGCGCTGTGCGACGCCGCCCGACATCACCCCGCCGAGCGCACAGCCGAGCATGGCGACGGCGGGCCCGCCGAGTCCGTACAGGGCGGTCGCCGGGTCGGGGTCCCTGCGGTACAGGTGGTGGGCGACGGCGGCGAGGGCGAGCACGCACAGCCCCTGGCCCAGCATGAGCACGCCGAAGGTCAGGTCCCCGGGGAGCCGTCCGGTGGCGGTCCAGCCGGGGCGCGGCCAACAGGCGTACAGCAGCACGGCGGTGAGCAGGGCGAGGGCGCTGCCGGGCAGCAGGGTGACGGCGGCCCGGTCGAGCCGGTGGTCGGGCCGGGCCTCGGTGCGGCCGCGCCGGCACACGACCCAGGCCACGCTGACGGCCCCGGCGGCGAGCAGGACCTGCGTGAGCGTGCCGAGGGCCGCGAGGACGGGAGCCCCGGCCCGGCGGTCCTGGCGGGCGGTCGGGACGGAGACGGCCACCGCCACGGTGAGCAGCCCGGCGGCGGTGTGCGCGGCGCGCAGCCGGGCCACGAGCCGGCGGCCGTACCAGAATCCGGGGCGCCCGAGCGCGGGCGCGGTGTCCGAGGCGGTGTCCGGGTCGGCGGCGCCCGCGGGGGGCGGCTGGGACTCGTAGGCGCTCCAGGTGCGGTTCGACAGGTACCAGAGCAGCCCGGTCAACGCGGCGGGGACCAGGGCCCCGAGGGCGAGGCGCCGCCCGGGCTGGGCCCACCAGCCGCCGCCGGGCCCGAGGAATCCGAGTCGGGAGCCGGGGCCGGCGCAGGTTCCGGAGCCCGCGCACTGCCAGGCGAGGAGGTCGAGCGCGACCTCGCAGGCGGCGGCGATCAGCAGCACGGTCAGGCTGAGGGCGAGGATGCGTACGAGGACCCCGTACGTGCGCACGGCGCGCGGAGCGGGGTCGGCGGCGGACGTGGCGGGCCGCGCCCAGTGGGCGAGGTTGGCCACCATGAAGGGCAGGAGCAGCAGCCACAGGGCGCGGGCGCCGTTGCCGGAGGTGAGCCGGGACCAGCAGTAGGCCTCGGGGACGGGCCGCCCGGCGTACCGCTCGGGGTGGGCTTCGGCGTCCGCGTCGTCGGTGCGGCGGAAGACGGCGGCGGTGGAGTCTCCGGTGACGCGGACGGTGCGCGGGTCGCCGAGCAGCTCGCCGGGAGCTGCGCCGGCGACTCCGTGGACCAGGAGTTCGAGGGCGAGGGGGGTGTCGGGCTGGGGGTGGTCGGGCACGGCGGCCTCCGCTCGCGGGGCGGGACGGGCGCGGTTCCAGCATCCCGCGGGACGGGGCCGCTGCCCAGGCCCCGCGCGGGGATCGACAGAGATCGCCAGAGATCGACACCGGAGGGCAGGGACGGTCCGGGATCGGTCAGGACCGGCGGATATTCGGAAGGAGAGCCCTACGGACTTCTCGCCGGTGCGGGGCTATGGTGTCGCGCACACGCGTTCAGGTCACCGTCCCAGGGGGTACCGCCATGGCTCGCCGACTCCGCCCGGTGGGGCTGGACTTCATCGACGACGCGCCGGTACGGCTGGTCTTCGACGCCGGTACCACGGCGCCTCCCGAAGCCGTCTACCACGCACTCGCCGAGGAGGTGGCGGGCTGGCCCGCCTGGTTCGGCGCGGTGACCCTGGCCCGCCCCACGCACGGGGGCGCGGGCCGCGAGGTCAGGCTGCGGGGCGGGGTGCGCTTCCAGGAGACCGTCATGGCCGCCGATCCCGGGCAGCGGTACGCGTACCGGGTCGACACCACCAACGCTCCCGGGGTGCGCGCCCTGTTGGAGGAGTGGCGGCTGGCACCGGCCGGGTCCGGCACGCACGTGCGCTGGACCTTCGCCGCGGACGGGCCGACCGCGTTCCGCCTCGGCCTCGCGGCCGCCCGCCCGGGTCTGGGGCACTCCTTCCGCACGGCGGTCCGGGCGCTGGACCGCAGGCTCACCGCCCGGCGCGGGGCCGATCAGTAGCCGGATCCACCGTGGCCCCGGACACCCGGTACACCTCGGCCAGTTCTCCGTAGCCGCCCGCACTCCAGACGGCCTCGCGGAACTCCTGCAGCGTCATCCCCGGCCCGGCGGCGAAGTGGACCACCGCGCAGCGTGCGCAGCACCAGCCACGGGACCAGACGTCCTCGGCGGCGACCCGGCCGGCCGCCGTCCGCGCCCGGAACGCCCGCTGCGTGCGCGCGGCCGCCACGATCAGCAAGGCCGCCCCCAGCAGGGCGAACGCCGAGATCCAGCCCAGGAACAGGAGCTCGGGCCCCGGGCCCGGCGGGGCGGGCACGGTACTGCCCCAGGTCCCGGCCGACCACTGGTCCTGCGTGCCCCCGGGCGCTCCGGCGAACCGGTTCCCGGCCAGCGCACTGCCGATGAACGTACCGATCGACACCAGGACGAGCAGCACGCCCAGCACGGTGCGACCGGAGGTCTCCGGGGGCGGCGGGGCCGGGGCCAGCGCGTCGGCCAGCCGCGGGACGATCTCGCGGACGCCGCCGGTGCGCCGGTCGCCGTCGCCGGTCTCCTCGTGGAGGCGGCGCTGCCCGCCGAGACAGACGGCGGGGACGGCGCGGACCTCGTCGCAGCGGCGGCAGCTCGGGCACTCCAGCGGGGATCCCCCACTGTCGGCCGGACTCTCGGCCGGGTTCTCGGCCGGGTTCTCGGCGCCGGGCCGGTCGCCCGGACCGGTGGTCCGGGCCCGTGTGCGCGCGTCCCGCTCGGGTCTGCTGTATTCGATGCCCGCCATGCTTCCCCCCGGCCGCCCGCGCTCCGAATCCGCCGAGCGTAGCCAGGCAACTCCCTTGTCACCACGGTGTTTTCGTGACGGGCCCCTCACGGCGACGGGATGTCAGGCGGCGGGGTGTCAGGCGGCGGGCTCGCGCCAGACACCCGTCGTCAGCAGCGTGTCGAGGGTCTTCGCGTACGGGGCGATGTCGAGCCGCTGCGCCGCCAGCCACTCGTCGGAGTAGTACTTGTCCAGGTAGCGGTCGCCCGGGTCGCACAGCAGGGTGACGACGCTGCCCGTGCGGCCCTCCGCCACCATCTCCGAGATGATCTTCAGGGCGCTCCACAGGCCGGTGCCGGTCGAGCCGCCCGCCTTGCGCCCTATGGCCGTCTCCAGGGCGCGGCACGCGGCGACGCTCGCCGCGTCCGGGACCTTCATCATCCGGTCGATGGCCCCGGGCACGAAGCTCGGCTCCATCCGCGGCCGGCCGATGCCCTCGATGCGGGAGCCGCAATCGCTGCTCGCCCCGGGGTCGTTGTTGGTCCAGCCTTCGAAGAAACAGGAGTTCTCCGGGTCCGGGACGCAGATGCGGGTGTCGTGCTGCATGTAGTGCACGTAGCGCGCGATGGTCGCCGAGGTACCGCCGGTGCCCGCGGTCGCCACGATCCAGGCGGGCTCGGGGTAGCGCTCCAGGCGCAGCTGCTGGTACATCGATTCGGCGATGTTGTTGTTGCCGCGCCAGTCGGTGGCGCGCTCCGCGTACGTGAACTGGTCCATGTAGTGCCCGCCCGTCCGGGCGGCGAGCTCGGCGGACTCCTCGTACATCTTCATCGGGTCGTCCACGAAGTGGCATTCACCGCCGTGGAATTCGATGAGGCGGCACTTCTCCGGGCTGGTCGTGCGCGGCATGACGGCGATGAAGGGGACGCCGATCAGCTTGGCGAAGTACGCCTCGGAGACGGCGGTGGAGCCGGAGGAGGCCTCGATGACCGGGCGTCCGGGGCGGACCCAGCCGTTGCAGAGCGCGTACAGGAAGAGCGAGCGCGCGAGGCGGTGCTTCAGGGAGCCCGTCGGGTGCGTGGACTCGTCCTTGAGGTAGAGGTCGATCCCCCACTCCTCGGGGAGCGGGAAGCGCAGCAGGTGGGTGTCGGCGGAGCGGTTGGCATCGGCCTGGACCTTGCGGACGGCCTCCTTCAGCCAGGCACGGTAGTCCGCGTCGCTGCGATCGACGTCGACGGTCGTGGCAGTCGTACCGGAGGTACCGGTGGTTCTGGTAGTGCCGGTGGTGCTCATGTGCCGCGCTCCTTCGTGGGTGAACTTCGCCCCCCTTCTTGGCAATGTACCTCTCCCACCTGCACAAACGTTCGCTTTGGGGATCCATGCGAATCCCTTTCGATCGCGTTCGGTTGCACTGTGCGGCACCGTGGGTGACCCTGGTGGAGCATTACCGAGGGTGCAGCACCCGTAACACTCATGTCGGGGAGTCGCAGCCGTGATCACTCATTCCCGCAGGCACTGCGTCGTCGAACTGCAGGCCTTGCCGTCGCGGATCGGCCAAATCCGCAGAATCGTTTCTGCACAACTGCGCCACTGGGAGCTCGACCCGCTCATAGACCGGGCTGCGCTCGGCGTGACGGAACTGCTCAGCAACGTCCACCGCCACGCGCAGCCGGACAAGACCTGCACCGTGGAGATCGAACTCCGGCTCGGGCGGCTGACGGTCTCGGTCATCGACAGCGATCCACGGCTGCCGGTCGTCCACGAGACGCGGGCGGAGGCCCTGGAGACCTGCGGACGCGGGCTCGCCCTCGTAGCGGCCCTCAGCGAGGCCTGGGGGGCGCGCGAGCGGCCCGACGGACCCGGCAAGGCGGTGTGGTTCTCGCTCACGGCGGCCCCGGCCCCGGTGGAACGGGCCCGGCCGGTCCCGATCAGGACCACGCCCGTACGGGAACCCGCGCGTGCGGTGCTCCTGGCCGTCGACCCGGCGCCCACGGCGGCAGGCCTCCCGGTGGCATCGCCGGTCGGCGCCCGGCCCGGGTGACCGACCGCCGGCCACCACGGGCCGGGCCGATCGGCAGGATCGGCAGGACGCCGCCTAGGCGAGGGCTCCCAGCGGGTCGTCGAGCACCGGCTGCCACGCCAGTTCCGCCGCACCGACCAGGCTGTTGTGGTCGAGGGTGCACGGCAGGATGGGCACCCCGCCGCTGCGCCCCCACAGGCTGCGGTCCGCGACCACCGCGCGCAGCCGCTCCGGGTCGGCGTGCAGCAGTTCCCGGTGCAGCCCGCCCAGGATGATCCGGTCCGGATTGAGGATGTTCACCAGGCCCGCGAGGCCGAGGCCGAGCCGGTCGATCAGCTCCTGCGTGGCCGCCCGTACCGCCGGTTCCGCGGGTTCCTCGCGCAGCAGGTCGCGGGCCTGCTGCAGCAGTGACACCTCGGGGCCGGGACTGCGGCCCGCCGCGGTGAGGAAGGCCAGCGGGTCCGCCTCCACGTCCAGGCAGCCGCGGCTGCCGCAGTGGCAGGCCCGCCCCTCGGGGTTCACGGTGAGGTGGCCGACCTCCAGGGCCAGGCCCGAACTCCCGCTGTGCAGGCGGCCGTCCAGCACCAGCGCGCCACCGACCCCGCGGTGCCCGGTGGCCACGCACAGCAGGTGCTGGGCGCTGCGCCCCGCGCCGTGCCGGTGCTCGGCCAGGGCCGCGAGGTTGACGTCGTTGCCGGTGAGGGCCGGGCCGTCGATCCCGGCCGCCTTCACGCACTCCGCGAAGATGGCCCGCACGGGAGAGCCGGCCGGCCAGGCCAGGTGCAGCGGGTTCAGCGCCGTGCCGTCCGGTTCCGCGACCGCCGAGGGGACCGCGAGCCCCGCGCCGACGCAGCGGCGGCCGCTCTGTTCGAGCAGGGCCGCGCCCGCCTCCACCACCGCGCCGAGCACCTGCGCCGGGTCGGCGGAAACGGTGACCTTACCAGGGGCGGTGGCCACGATCCGCCCGCCGAGGCCGACCAGGGCCGCGCGGAAGCCGTCCGAGTGCACCTGGGCGGCCAGCGCCACCGGGCCGTCCTCGGCCACCGAGAGCCGGTGCGAGGGCCGGCCCTGGGCGCCGCCGGTCCCTCCGGCACCTCCGGGACGGGAATCGACGCGGATCAGACCGAGCGCCTCCAGCTCCGCGGCGACGGCTCCTGCGGTGGCGCGGGTGACTCCGAGCTCGGCCGTCAGGACGGCCCGGGTCGGGGCGCGGCCGGTGTGCACGAGCTCCAGCGCCGGCCCGAGCGCGCCGCGACCCCGCTCCAGTCTGGTCCGCGCAGCCGCTCCGGACGCGGATGACGTGGCGGATGACGTGGTCGCATCCCCCACCTGCGGCGGGGCCCCGTTGCCGTTCATGGCATCGATCCTCGCATGATCGGGGCACGCCGGGCGCCGCCCCTCAGCCCAGCCCGCCGACCCGGAGTGTGATGTTCAACCGCCCGGTCAGTCCGAGGTCGCGCGGGCCGGTGCCCGGCAGGACCTTCGGTACCCCGTGGTACGCCGGTCGGCTCGGCCCCCCGAAGACGAAGAGGTCCCCGCTGCGCAGCTCGACGTCCCGGTACGGACGCCCGCGCGAGGCCGTGTTCCCGAAGCGGAAGACGCAGGTGTCGCCGAGGCTGAGGGAGACCACGGGCGCGGTGGACCGCTCCTCGGCGTCGCGGTGCATGCCCATGCGGGAGTCGCCGTCGTAGAAGTTGATCAGCGCGATGTCGTAGGCCGCGTCCGGTCCGGGCTCGGGCGGGGCGCCGTACGCGGCGGCCACGGCCTCCCGCCCCAGTTCGGCGAGCCACGGCGGCATCGGCTTGACCGGCTCCCCGTCGCCGTCGACGGCCGTGCGCGCGTAGCCGTACGGGTACCAGTGCAGCCCGAGGCACACCTGGCGCGCGGTCATCACCCCGCCTCCGGGGGTGCGTACGGTGCGCAGGCCCGCGGGCGGTCGCGCCCACGCCCGGCAGGCCGCCAGCAACTCGCCCTGCCGAGCGGCCCCGAGCCAGTCGGGCACGTGCACGGCGCCGGGGGCGATCACGGTCCGCTCGCGCGGGAAGAGTTCCCCGTCCATGCTCTCCATTGTCGCGGGCCGGCTGATAAGACTCGCGGTATGGAGATCACCGAACATGTGCAGGCCCTCGCGCACGAAGGCGAGCTGCTCGCCGAGGCCGCCGAACGCGCCGGTACGGACGCAGCGGTTCCCACCTGTCCGGGGTGGCGTGTCACCGACCTGTTGCGGCACACCGGCTCGGTGCACCGCTGGGCGACCGCGTACGTGGCGGAGCGGCGGCTGGAGCCGGTGGGCTTCCCGGACGCGCCGGAGCTGGTCGGCGGCGAGCTGCTGGAGTGGTTCCGGGAGGGCCATGCGGACCTGGTGCGCGCCCTGACCGGGGCCCCGGCCGACGTGCACTGCTGGACCTTCCTCCCGACGGCTCCGCCCTCGCCGGTGGCGTTCTGGGCCCGGCGGCAGGCCCATGAAACGGCCGTGCACCGGATGGACGCGGAGTCCGCGCTCGAGGTGGTGTTCTCGGCGGTCGAGCCGGAATTCGCGGAGGACGGGGTGGACGAGCTGCTCACCGGCTTCCACGCCCGGCCGCGGAGCCGGGTGCGGACCGCCGAGCCGAAGGTGGTGCGGGTGCGGGCCGCCGACACGGGAGCGGTGTGGACCGTCCACCTGTCGGCGGCGCCGGCCCGTACGGTGCAGGGCGACACGGGCGAGCCGGCGGACTGCGAGCTGACCGGCGAGGCGGCCTGGCTGTACGAGGCCCTGTGGAACCGGGTTCCGCTGGCCGGCCCGGGGGTCACGGGCGACCAGGCGCTGGCGCGGCTGTGGACGGAGACGGCCGGAATCTGACCGTTGCGGGGGCGGGGTCGGGTGCGCGCGGCGAGTCCGGTGCGCGCGGCGGGTCGGGCGGTCCCGGCGGTTCGCCGCGCGGCGGGTTCGACGGTCCGGCGGGTTCGACGGTCCGGCGGGTTCGGCGGGTTCGGCGCGGCGCGGGTACGCCCGGTGCGCGGCGGTTGTGCGCGGGGACCCCTTGTGACGGACCGTGCGCGCTGTGACACTGCACGCATGGAGCGACGTACACAGGCGGACCGGGACGCCATCACCATCGAGATCGGCTACGCCTTCGTCAGCGCCTGCTTCGCGGCCGCCCTGGCCTTCGGCGCGGTGTACGGGCCCGTGCTCGCGTTCTCCCTCTCCCCGTCGACGGGCCGGATCCTGGCCGTGGCGGGCGGGATTCTGGCGGCGGTGGTGTTCCTGCTCCGGGTCACCCATGTGCTGCTCGGCTTCGCGCGGCGCCCGGAGAACGACGGCGCATGACCCTCGACATGGGCATGACGAGCAACAGCCGTTAGGGTCGGACCCTCAACGATCACGGGGGTAGACGATGGTGTTCGGTTCGGCAGTCCGCGGCGCGGCGGTCCTCGCGGTGGTGCTGGCGGGGTTCGCCGTCTCCTGCGACGCGGAGCCGGCCGCGCCGGCCGCCGTGTCCGCCCCGGCCGACGGCGGCGCCCTGGGCCCGTCGGACCCGAGCCCGTCGGCGCCCTCGCCGACCGGTGCGCCGACGCTCCCCGGCTCCCGCCCCGAACTGGTCCGGGACGCCTTCGCGGGGCTCCAGGCGACGCTCGACGACTCCTGCACGCCGGGCAACTGCGCGTACACCCTCGGCCGGCTCGACGCGGAACTCCACCGCATGGACCGCGCGATGAAGGCCGACCCGAAGGGCCCGGGCCACTTCCCCGAGCCGATCGCCCTGATCGCGAAGCTCGACGGGGAACTCGGCGGCGACCGGAGCACCCCGAACCTGGAGAAGCACAAGGCCCTGCTGATCGGCACCCGCGACAAGATCAACACCTGGATGCAGGGTCACCCCGACGACTACCGCTGACCCTCGGCGAACCGCGTCCTCACCGACGCCGAGCGCGCCGCGCCGGAGCCGGCGGAGCCGGGCGCCCGTATCGCGGACGCAGCGGGCGGGGCCTGTGTCTCAGCCGAGGGTGGCCGCGTACGTGGTCTGGGTGCGGTACTTCCAAGTCGGGCCCGCGTTCCAGGGGTTGGGCATGATCGTGCTGGTCGCGTACGCGTAGCCCGCGCCGCGCTCGAAGGCCGTCCGCAGGGTCGCGCGCATCGCGCCGGCGTCGGGGACGTCGTGGACCAGGTGCCAGAACGCCGTACCGCTCGGGTCGAGTTCGGTGCCCGCCCGGTAGCCGGAGAGGTGGTCGAAGACGTTGCCGCCGAGCCAGCCGCCGCCGGTGTAGGCGGCGTAGGTGTCCTCGAACGTGACGAAGATGTCCGCGGTGCGGTGGCCGGGCTCCAGGTAGCAGTCGGCTATGGCGGTGCCGGGGTTGTTGACGACCAGGTCGGGGGCGGCCGGGTCGATGTCGTCCATGAGCTCCTGGACATAGCGGCGCAGCTCCGCGTAGTAGTCGCGGGTGGCGTTGGCGGGGCCGCAGTCGCGGCTGACGACGTCGAAGAAGATGCCGTCGACGTGGAGGCGGCCGTCGGCGGTCTTGAGGTAGTTGTCGACGGAGGCCTTGGCCGCGGCGATGTCGCGGTTGCCGTGGTCGGTGTGGACGTAGCCCAGCACCCGGGTCTTCTCGCCGGTGGAGGTGGTACGGGCGCGCAGGGCGTCGGCGCGGGAGCGCCAGGGGCCGTCGAACGGGGAGTCGCCGTTCCCCGGGTTCAGCACGACCACCGAGGGCGCCGGGGCGGTGGCGGTGAGATCGGTCAGCATGGGGTCGTTCGCCCAGACGTACGCGGGGACGCCGATCTCCAGACCTCGTACGCCCGGCGGCCGGGGGGTCGGGGGCGGGGTGGGCTCCGGGGCGGCCGCCGGGGGTGCGTCGCGGGCCGCGGCGATGATGGCCGGCGCCGACGCGACCAGTAACGCGGTGACCAGGGCGGCGTACAAGGCCTTCACGGCGCGGGGCATGAACGTTCCTCCGGCGGCGGCGAGGGGGGCGACCCGAGGAACACTAGACGGGCGGCACGTCGTTCAAGGCTGAACCGCCCGCATTCGTATGAGGAACAGAAGAGCGAGCCATCCCCTCATCATGTGAATCTTCCGGATCCCCGGGAGGATCGGCGCCCCCGCCCGGTCGCCGTCGGGCCGCCACACGGTCGCCGTCAGTTCGCCGTCAGTTCGCCGTACGGTCACCCTCGGGCCGGTATGCGGTCGGCGCGGGGCCGTCACACGGCGGGCAGCCCGACCCCGTGCGCCAGTTGGTCGGCGGCGTGCGCGAAGAAGGCGGCGCGGTCCTCGACGACCCGGTTGAACTGGCCGAACAGCTCGAAGGAGACCAGCCCGACCAACTGGGCCCAGGCGGCGACCAGGGCCGCGGTGACCGCCGGGGGCAGGCCCTCGGCGAAGTCGGCGGTCATCCGGTCGGCCTCGGCGCGCAGGGCGGGCGGCAGCGGCGGGAGGGCGAGGCCGGGTCCCTCGTAGGCGGCGCGGAGGATGCCGATGAAGGCGTTGCCGACGCGGGAGGCCGGGCCCACGGTGTCGACGGGGGCGATGTAGCCGGGAACGGGGGAACCGTAGATGAGGGCGTACTCGTGCGGGTGCTCCAGCGCCCAGGCGCGGACGGCCCCGCAGACGGCGGTCCAGCGGGCGCGGGGCGGGGCCCCGGCGGCGCGCGCGCCGGCGTCGGCTTCCTCGGCCGCCGCGCCGACGCTGTCGTACGCGTCGATGATGAGAGCGGTGAGGAGGTCGTCCCGACTGGGGAAGTAGCGGTAGAGGGCGGAGGACACCATGCCCAGCTCGCGGGCGACGGCACGCAGGGAGAGTTTGGCGGCGCCCTCGGCGGCGAGCATGCGGCGCGCCTCGTCCTTGATGGCGGCGGTGACCTCGATGCGGGCCCGCTCCCTGGCCCCTCGCACGGTGTTCATGCGGGCCAGTCTGCCATGCGAGCGGAGCACTGCACAGAAAGCGGACTGGCGCTCTAATTCGAGAGCAGTGCTCTTGCTTTGGTGCACCGCTCCGTGCACACTCATTCTCATGAGCGAGAGCAGTGCTCTCTCAACGAAGAAGGCGGCCCGGAGGTCACCATGAACGCGCCCACCCCGTACTACGTCCAGGCCAGCCCGTTCGCGACCCGCTTCAACGCCCTCTTCGGCAGGCTGGCCCGCTTCGGGATCAGCCTCGCGGGCACCGCCGAGCTGTCGGTCCGCGGCCGCAAGTCAGGCCAGATGCAGCGAATCCCGGTCAATCCGCACACCTTCGAGGGCGCCCAGTACCTGGTCTCGGCCCGCGGCCACTCCCAGTGGGTGCGGAACATGCGCGTGGCGGGCGGAGGCGAGCTGCGCGTGGGGCGCAAGGTGCGTGCGTTCACGGTCACCGAGGTCACCGACCCCGTGGAGCAGGCCCGGATCCTGCGCGCCTACCTGGAGAAGTGGGGCTGGGAGGTCAACCGGTTCTTCCAGGGGGTCACCGCCAAGTCCTCCGACGCCGACCTCCGGGCGGCCGCCGCCGACCACCCGGTCTTCCGGATCACAGTCGCCCACTGACCCCGTCGGGCGGCCGAGCGGCCGGCGGGCCGACCCCTTCGGAGCTGCGGCCGGGCCCGCCGCGTCCGGTGCGGTGCCCGGCACGGCGGAGGGGTGCCCGAGTACTGGACGTACTCGGGCACCCCTACAGCGCGGCCCGGTGCGGTCCCGGCCGCCGCGGTCCGGCGGGATCCGACCGGGACCGCCCGGTCCCTGCCGCCGCAGGCCGCCCGGTCCCGCCTAGTCCCGGCCGGCGCGGGCCGCCGTCTGCCTGGCGTCCAGCATGTGCAGCGCCCTGCGGGCCAGCGGGTGCGTCCGTACCAGGTCCGCCAGTGTCGTCGAGCCCCGCGTGATCCGGGCGAACGCCCGCCACGCCGGACCGAAACCGGTGATCACCGCGTGCAGCACCCCCGGCCGGGCCTCGAAGACGGTCAGCATCCGCTTGCCGACCCCCATCTCCACGCCCAGCCCGGCCTTCACCGCGAAGGCGTAGTTGAGGGCCTGGCGGCGCGCGTCCACCGCGTCCTGCGCCTCGGAGATCTTCACCGCCCACTCCCCCGCCAGCCGCCCCGAGCGCAGCGCGAAGGAGATGCCCTCCCGGGTCCACGGCTCCAGCAGTCCGGCCGCGTCGCCCGCCACCAGCACCCGGCCGCGCGAGAGCGGCGAGTCGGGCTTGCGGCAGCGGGTCAGGTGCCCGGAGGAGACGGCCGGTTCGAAGCCGGCGAGCCCGAGCCGGGCGATGAAGTCGTCCAAGTAGCGCTTGGTCGCGGCGCCCTCGCCCTTGGCCGAGATGACGCCGACGGTGAGGGTGTCCCCCTTGGGGAAGACCCAGCCGTAACTGCCGGGCAGCGGACCCCAGTCGATGAGGACTCGCCCCTTCCAGTCCTCCGCGACCGTCTCGGGGACGGGGATCTCCGCCTCCAGGCCGAGGTCCACCTGGTCCATCTCCACCCCGACGTGCGCGCCGATGCGGCTCGCGCTGCCGTCCGCGCCGACCACCGCACGGGCCAGCACGGTCTCCCCGTCGGCGAGCACCACGGCGACGGTGCGCCGGTCGGGCACGGCCGCCCCGTGCTGTTCGACGCGGGTCACGGCCGTACCCGTACGGACGGTCGCACCGGCCTTCTCCGCCGCGGCCACCAGACCGGCGTCGAATTCCGGGCGGTTGATGAGCCCGAAGAGCATGTGCTTCGAGCGCCGGGTGCGGGTCAGTTTCCCGTCCATCGAAAAGGTGACCGCGTGGATGCGGTCCTTGAGGGGCAGCACGAAGCCCGGCGGCAGGGCGTCGCGCGAGGGGCCGATGATGCCGCCGCCGCAGGTCTTGTAGCGGGGCAGTTCGGCCTTCTCCAGCAGCAGGACGCGCCGCCCGGCCGTCGCCGCCGCGTACGCGGCCGATGACCCGGCCGGTCCGGCTCCGACCACGACCACGTCCCACACTTCGCCGGTCTCCCCGGCCACCTCGTCGCCCGCCCCCTGCGCGTCCTGCCCCGTGCCCGTGCCCACGCCTGCGTCTGCGCCCGCGTCCGCGCCCGCCTCTGCATCCACGCCCGCCTCCACGCCTGCCTCTGCACCCGCGTCTGCACCTGCGTCGCGTACGTCGTCGTCGCTGCTCACGATGTGTTGCTGCTCCTGATCACCCGGTTGCTCCGATGCCGGGGAAATCCTACGGCGAGAGACCGCCCCGCCCCGCTGTGCGAGGATCAAGACTGTCTTTCGCCACGCCCGGCATACGCATACCCCGCGGATGCGGGCGGCGTACACGGAGAACAACGTCGCACCCAAAAGGAGCGTGCCCATGTCCCAGAATCCGATCGCCGAGACCATCGCCTCGCTGATGCCCCGCGCCAAGCAGGAGCTGACCGAGCTGGTGGCCTTCCAGTCGGTGGCGGACTGGGCGCAGTTCCCCAAGAGCGAGAGCGAGGCCGCCGCGAACTGGGTGGCGGACGCCCTGCGCGTCGAGGGCTTCCAGGACGTGGCGCTGCTCGACACCCCGGACGGCACCCAGTCGGTCTACGGCTTCCTGCCCGGCCCCGCGGGCGCGCCGACCGTTCTGCTCTACGCGCACTACGACGTCCAGCCGCCGCTCGACGACGCCGCCTGGATCTCCCCCGCCTTCGAGCTGACCGAGCGCGACGGCCGCTGGTACGGGCGCGGCTCGGCCGACTGCAAGGGCGGGTTCATCATGCACCTGCTGGCGCTGCGCGCGCTGAAGGCCAACGGCGGCGTCCCTGTGAGCGTGAAGGTGATCGTCGAGGGCTCGGAGGAGCAGGGCACCGGCGGCCTCCAGCAGTACGCCGAGGCGCACCCGGAGCTGCTGACCGCCGACACCATCGTCATCGGTGACGCGGGGAACTTCCGGCTCGGCCTGCCGACGGTGACGGCCACCCTGCGCGGCATGTGCCTGCTCAAGGTGAAGATCGACACGCTGGGCGGCAACCTGCACTCGGGCATGTTCGGCGGTGCCGCGCCCGACGCGCTGGCCGCGCTGATCCGCGTACTCGACTCGCTGCGCGCGGCGGACGGTTCGACGACCGTGGACGGGCTCGCCTCGGACGCGGTGTGGGAGGGCCTCCAGTACCCGGAGGCGGACTTCCGCGCCGACGCGAAGGTCCTGGACGGTGTCGGGCTCATCGGTGAGGGCACGATCGCCGACCGGCTGTGGGCCCGTCCGGCGGTCACGGTCCTCGGCATCGACTGCCCGCCGGTGGTCGGCGCGACGCCGTCGGTGCACGCGAGCGCCGGCGCGCTGATCAGCCTGCGGGTCCCGCCGGGTGTGGACACCGCCGAGGCCATCAAGCTGTTCCAGGCCCACCTGGAGGCGCACACCCCGTGGCAGGCGCGCCTCGAACTCGAGGTCGTCGGCCAGGGCCAGCCGTTCCAGGCGGACACCGACAGCCCGGCGTACGCGTCGATGCGTACGGCTCTGGAGGCCGCGTACCCCGGCGAGGAGATGCAGATCAGCGGCATGGGCGGGTCGATCCCGCTGTGCAACACGCTGACCTCCCTCTACCCGGACGCGGAGATGCTGCTGATCGGGCTGAGCGAGCCCGAGGCGCAGATCCACGCGGTCAACGAGAGCGTGTCGCCGCAGGAGCTGGAGCGCCTGTCGGTGGCGGAGGCCCTCTTCCTCGTCAATTACGCGGAGTCCAAGCGCGCCTGACCCCTGCCGGGGGTGTGTCGGCCGCATCGTGTACGCCCGGGGCGCAGTGCGCCCTGGGCGTACTGCGCTCCCGGTGAACGCGGCGGGGTGCGGGGACCGGGCGTCCGTACGTTGGCCGTATGGATCTTGTCGAAGTACTCGCGAACCGGCTCCACATGCTCCGTTTCCCCATCGGCCAGGCCTACCTCTGGCAGGACGGGGAAGCCCTCACCCTGATCGACGCGGGCCGTGCCGGGTCCGCCGCCGAGATCGAGCGGGCGATACGTTCCCTCGGGCGGGCGCCCGAGCAGCTGGAGCGGATCGTCCTCACCCACTGCCACCGCGACCACGTCGGTGCCGCCGGCGAACTCGCCGCCCGCTGGGGCGCGCGGGTGCTGGCGCACCGCCTGGACGCACCGGTGATCCGGGGCGAGCTGCCCGTGCCCGAACCGGTGCTGCTGGACTGGGAGATCCCGCTGTACGCGCACGGCCTGACCGTCCCCGAGGCGCCGCCCACCCGGGTCGACCGCGAGCTGGAGGACGGGGACGACCTGGGCTTCGGGGACGGGGCGTACGTCGTGCACGCCCCGGGCCACACGGACGGCAGCATCGGGATCCACCTCCCGCGCCACGGCGTGCTGTTCACCGGCGACTGCGTGGCGGCCGTGGGCCCGCTGATGCTGGGCGTGTTCAACGTCGACCGCGCCCGGGCCATCGCCGCCTTCGGCCGCCTGGCCTCGCTCGCCCCCTCGATCGCGTGCTTCGGCCACGGCGACCCCCTGACGGAGAACACGGCACAGGCCCTCGCGAAGGCGGCGACCGAGGCGGCCACCACCGGCTGAGACCGTGCGCGTCCCGGCCGTTCCCTGGCGGGTCGGACCGGCGCCGATGCCTTCCCGGTGCGGTGCCGGAGGTTCATGCGCTCGGTGACGCGGCGCACGCGATGACCCCGGCCCTCGGGCAGGGCGACGGCCGGACGCTGGAGGGCGCGGCCGCCCGGCCCGCCGCGCTGCGCCCGGCGGGGCCAGGGCTTCAGCCGGTCGGGACGCCCGCCTCCAGGTAGAGGGGGCGGCCGCGTTCACGCGCGCGCAGGGCCCAGCGCAGGCGTTCGTAGCGGTGCTGCGGGAGCAGGCCGGCGGCCTCGGCCTCCGTGACGAAGCGCCAGGCCCGCAGTTCCGGGCCGGGGAGCCGGAGCCGGGCCGTCGCCTCCGCCGAGAGCCGGCCGCCGTCGAAGAGCAGGCGCAGTCCGCCGTACCCGGGCGGCTGGGGCGCCTCCCAGTCGACCACCAGCAGCCCGGGCGTCCGGTCCAGTACGACGCCCAGTTCCTCCGCGACCTCCCGTACGCCGGCGCACGCGGGCGCCTCGCCCGCTTCGACGACGCCGCCCGGGAACTCCCAGCCCGCCTTGTAGGTGGGATCCACCAGCAGCACCCGGTCCTGCTCGTCGAAGAGCAGCACCCCGGCCGCCACCGTCTCGCGGGTGGGCTCCGGCGTCTGCACGATGTCGCAGACCCGGGCCCTCTCCGAGCGGACGGCCTCGGCGATGCGCTCGGCGGTCTCGCGCGGGGTCAGTACCCCGTTGTCGATCACGTGCGCGTCGCCCGTCAGCCAGCCGAGGGCCTGCTGGTAGGCGGGGATGTGGTCGTACGCCCACTGCCGGACCCGTACGTCGACCTCCGCGGGCTCGCCGGGCTCCTTCCGGGTGGCGATGCGCTCCCGCAGGATCGTTTCCGCAGGAGCCAGCAACACGTGCCGCACCGCGATCCGCCGCGCCGCGAGCCCGCCGAAGATCTCGTCCCGGTACTCCTGGCGCAGCAGCGTCATCGGTACGACGAGCACCCCGCCCAGCTCGGCGAGCAGCGCCGCGGCCGTGTCCACGACCAACCGCCGCCAGCTCGGGAGGTCCTGGTAGTCGCTCACCTCGGCCAGCCGCTTGGGCGGTAGCAGCACGCGCAGCGCGTCTCCGATGAACTCCGGGTCGAACAGGGTGCTGTCCGGCAGGATTCCGGTCAGTTCGCGGGCCGTGCTGGTCTTTCCGGCGCTGAATGTGCCGTTGATCCAGACAATCACGTCTACCCCTCTCCCCATGGCTCGTCCGGAGCCCCCAGTGGCTTGCCCGCACCACCCTGCCACGGAAACCTCACTATCGGCCGAGTGCTTATCCTCAAGGTCACAGCCCTGCACGTGAGCCCCGGAGGATTCGCCACCGTGCCCCACAACCGCCACCCGTCCGAGCCCCGCTACGGCAACCGGCCGACCATGAAGGACGTGGCGTCCCAGGCGGGCGTCGGCCTGAAGACGGTGTCGCGCGTGGTCAACGGCGAGCCCGGGGTCACCCCCGAGACCGAGAGACGGGTGCAGGAGGCCATCGAGGCCCTCGGCTTCCGCCGCAACGACAGCGCCCGCGTGCTGCGCAAGGGCCGTACCGCCACCGTGGGCCTGGTGCTGGAGGATCTCGCCGACCCCTTCTACGGCCCGCTGAACCGGGCGGTGGAGGAGGTGGCCCGCGCGCACGGGGCGCTGCTCATCAACGGCTCCAGCGCCGAGGACCCGGACCGGGAGCGGGAGTTGGCGCTCGCGCTGTGCGCCCGCCGGGTGGACGGGCTGATCGTGATCCCGGCCGGGGACGACCACCGCTATCTGGAGCCGGAGATGAGGGCCGGTGTGTCCACCGTGTTCGTGGACCGGCCGGCGGGCCGGATCGAGGCGGACGTGGTCCTCTCGGACAGCTTCGGCGGCGCCCGGGACGGTGTGGCCCACCTGATCGCGGGCGGGCACCGCCGGATCGGCTTCATCGGCGACCAGCCCCGCATCCATACGGTGGCGGAACGGCTGCGCGGCTACCGCGCGGCGATGGCGGACGCGGGGCTGCCCGTGGCCGAATCCTGGATCTCCCTCGGATCCACGGCCCCCGAACGGGTCGCGGCGGCGGCCGGAGCGATGCTCACGGGCCCGGAGCCGGTGACCGCCGTCTTCGCCGGGAACAACCGGGTGACGGTCACCGTCGTACGGGTCCTCGCGGCGCACGCGCGCCCGGTGGCACTGGTCGGCTTCGACGACTTCGAGCTGGCCGACCTGCTCCGCCCCGGCGTGACGGTGGTCGCCCAGGACCCGGCGGCCCTGGGCCGGGTGGCCACGGACCGCCTCTTCCAGCGCCTCGCAGGAGCCGACCTGACCCCGTCCCGCATCGAACTCCCGACCCGCCTGATCCCCCGCGGCTCGGGCGAGATCCCCCCTGCGAACTGACATTCGGCGCCGACGAGGGCGGCGCCGGGCGCACGCCCCGACCCCGCACCCCGTGCACGCAGCGCGTTCGCCCCTACCGTCCCCCGGTCGACCGCCCGGAGCGCGGGAGACGGATCGATCACTCGTTCGCCGCTGCGCACAAGGGATTTGACGCTCCACCAGGGCTCTGCCAGCCTCGCGATCCCGGGAACAACGGGGAACAACCGGAGGCGCCCATGAGCCCGCACTACACCGCGCAGAAGAGCCGAAGCCAGGGGCGGGAGGGGTGGTCCGTCATCTTCCGGCACCCGGTGCGCCTGGACCCCTCCACGGGCCGTCCGGGCAGACGTGTGCGGCGCGGGCTGGGCACGTCGGTGGATACCGAGGCGGACGTACTGGTCGGACAGCTCAACGAAATCCTGCGCACGCAGTCCCTCTGGGATCCGCACTCCCGTCAGCAGGCGGCGGGGCTCTTCGACAGCCGTGTCGTGGACGTGTTCTACGAGGACCTCGAGACCAGCAGGACCGACTTCCGCAGGATCCGGGACGACCTCCTTGCGCTGCCCACCGCCGACGACGGCTACAAGCACGTTCTGCTGGTCGGCACGACCGGAGCCGGAAAGACGACGGTGGTCCGGCAGCTCCTCGGCACGGACCCGGAGACCGAGCGGTTCCCCTCCACGTCGACCGCCAAGACCACCGTCGCCGACACCGAGATCGTTCTGACCGAGGCCGGGCCTTACCGGGCTGCCATCACCTTCGCCGGCCGCGACGAAGTCGTCGACCACCTCACGGAGAACGTCTCGGCCGCCGCGCTCGCCCTGTTCCAGGGCAAGTCCGAAGAAGACGCCCTACGGCGTCTCGTGGATCACGTGAACCAGCGTTTCCGCTTCAGCTACGTCCTGGGACGGCCGGAGCTCCCGGCGGATGACGACCTCCTCGACGACGAGGACGACGAGGACGACGACGAAACGGCAGGGGCCGCCGAGGACGTGCTCGGGTTCGCCGACCTTGAGGTCATCGACCCGTCCGCCACGGCGACCCTGCTCGTCCAGACCGTGCCCCGGCTGCGCTCCATGGTCGAGAGGTGCGCCGCCAATGCACGCGAGGAGCTTCGGGCCACGGACGAGGACGCCAGGATCGTCGAGGAGATCGTGGAGGAGACGCTCGACACCGACCTTCGCGCGCTGGAGGACTTCCACGCCGTCGTCGACAGCCTGCTGCACGAGATCGAGCTCAGGTTCTCCCTGCTGGGCGAGGGCGAGCTCCGCCGCACCCGCCAGGGATGGCCGCTCAGTTGGACGCTGGAGACAGCGGATCGTGCCGTCTTCCTGAAGACCGTGATGCGGTTCTCCAGCAACTACGCACCGCTCTTCGGCCGGTTGCTGACGCCGCTGGTGAACGGGATCCGCGTCGCCGGACCGTTTGTCCCGACCTGGGCGGAAGCAAGCGACCGTCTCGTCCTGATCGACGTCGAAGGACTCGGCCACACCCCGAAGTCCGTGGCCTCGGTCTCCACGGACCTGGCGAAGCGGATCGACGAGGTGGACGCGATCCTCGTCGTCGACAACGCGACCGCGCCGATGCAGGCGGCACCGGTCGCCGCGCTCAAGGCCGTTGCGGTGTCCGGCAACTCCGGCAAACTCCACTTCCTCTTCACTCACTTCGACCATATGCAGGCCGACAACCTTCCCCGCTTCTCGGACCGAAAGCGCCACGTCCTCGCATCGGTCGAGAACGTCCTGAACGCCATGGGGAAAGAGCTCGGCCCCGTCGGCGAGCGCGCTGTCCGCACGCAGCTCGAACGGCACTGCTACTTCGTCGGGGGAATGCACAAACCGCTGGGCTCCGGCGGGAAGGAGGGGAAGCGGACGGCCAGTCAGATGCGTTACCTCAGCGCGGACCTCTCCGCCGACGAGGCCGCACCGGACACCGGGCCGGCCCGGCCGGTCTTCAACCGCATGGCTCTCCCCCTCGCGGTCAGCGCGGCAGCCGGCAACTTCCACGCCAGGTGGAGCGGCTTGCTCGGCCTGACGTACAACGCGGACGCGCCGAAGGAGCACTGGACCCGGGTGAAGGCCCTCGCGCGGAGGCTGGGCGAGGGCTGGGGCGACGAGTACGACTCCCTGAAACCGGTCGCCGACCTGCGTACGGAACTCCAGGTGCAGATCTTCCTCATGCTCCAGAGCCCGGTGCGCTGGGAGGGCGGCGAGCCGACCGAGGAGGAACGGGAGGCGGTGATCAACGAGATTTCCAGCGCCGTGACCGGAAGGTTGTACGCGCTGACCGAGCAGCGCCTCAAGGAGGACGTTCAGAACGCGTGGCTCGACGCCTACGGGCAGCGCGGACCGAAATCGACCTTTGCCCGGGCCCGCATCATCGACGCCGATGTCTTCGGCCGCGGCGCCCCCGTCCCGACCGCCGCGCCCTCCGCCGACAAGAACAGCTTCCTGAAGGCCGTGGCGGACATCCTGACCGAAGTGGCGGACGAGACCGGGTTCGTCCTCGGCTGAGGACGAGACGCCGCGAGGCCCGTCCGGTGGGCGACCCCGGACGGGCCTCGGCGGGCGTTCGGCCGGATCAGTTCGTGGCCGTCAGGGTGGCCGAGCGGCGGGGGATCGCGAAGGCGTCCAGCTCCGCGCGGGTCAGGCCGGTGAGGGCGGTGACCTCGTCGGCGCCGACGGCGCCGCAGTCGAGGCCGCGGACCAGGTAGCCGGCCAGGGCCTTGGCGGTGGCGGGCTCGTCCATCACGTCGCCCTCGATCTTGGCGACGTACGCCTTCAGGCGCGCGGCGGCGGTCTCCAGGCCCTCGCGGTAGAAGGTGAAGACGGCCGCGTAGCGGGTCGGCAGGTGCGCCGGGTGCATGTCCCAGCCCTGGTAGTAGGCGCGGGCCAGGGCGCGGCGGGTCAGGCCGTAGTGGAGCTTCCAGGCCTCGTGGACGTGCTCGGTGGTGCCGATCGGCAGCACGTTGGTCGAGCCGTCGGAGACGCGTACGCCGGTGCCGGCGGCCGCGACCTGCATGATCGCCTTCGCGTGGTCCGCGGCGGGGTGGTCGCTCGACTGGTACGCGGCGGACACGCCGACGCAGGCGCTGTAGTCGAAGGTGCCGTAGTGCAGGCCGGTGGCGCGGCCCTGGGAGGCCTCGATCATCCGGGCGACGGTCGCGGTGCCGTCGGAGGCCAGGATGGACTGGCTGGTCTCGATCTGGATCTCGAAGCCGATCCGGCCCCGGCGCAGGCCGCGGGTGGTCTCGAAGGCCTCCAGCAGCTGGACGAAGGCGGTGACCTGCTCGGCGTAGGTGACCTTGGGGAGGGTCAGGACCAGGTTCTCCGGCAGGCCGCCGTGGGCGAGCAGGCCGGAGAGGAAGATGTCCGTGGTGCGGATGCCCCGGTCGCGGACGTTGGACTCCATGCACTTCATGCGGATGCCCATGTACGGGGCGTTGGTGCCGTTGGAGTACGCCTCGGAGATCAGGCGGGCGGCGCGGGCCGCGGCCTGGTCCTCCTCCTCGTCGGAGCGGACGCCGAAACCGTCCTCGAAGTCGACGCGGAGGTCCTCGATCGGCTCGCTCGCCAGCTTGGCGCGCACCCGGTCGTAGACGGGTACGGCCAGCTCGTCGGAGATGCCGAGCACCTTGGCGAAGGTGGCGGCGTCCGGGGCGTGCTCGTCGAGGGCCGCGAGGGCCTGGTCGCCCCAGGAGCGGACGGTGTCCGCGGCGAAGACGTCACCGGGTACGTAGACGGTGTGGATGGGCTGCCGGGTGCCGGGGTCGCCCGGGTAGTGGCGCGCGAGCTCCGCGTCCACCGGCGCGAGGGAGGCGCTGATGCCCTCGCTGACCGCGCCTGCGAGGCTCGTCGCCACCTTCTCCTGCTGACCCATCGTGCACTCTCCTCTTTTCCGCTTCACGGAAGCTTAGATCCGCATAGCAGAATTTAGTCACGGGGTTCCGCTCCGTCAATGGTCCCCCGGCCGCCGTGGGCAAACGACTCGGGGCCGCGCGGTGAGAATCACCACACGGCCCCGAAGAAGCGATGCTACGAAGAGAAGCGCAGGTCAGGCTGTCAGCCCTTGCGCGCCTTGATCTCGCCGGTCAGCTGCGGGACGACCGCGAAGAGGTCGCCGACCACGCCGTAGTCGACGAGGTCGAAGATCGGGGCCTCGGCGTCCTTGTTGATGGCCACGATGGTCTTCGAGGTCTGCATGCCGGCCCGGTGCTGGATCGCGCCCGAGATGCCGGAGGCGATGTAGAGCTGCGGGGAGACCGACTTGCCGGTCTGGCCGACCTGGTTGGTGTGCGGGTACCAGCCGGCGTCGACGGCGGCACGCGAGGCGCCGACGGCCGCGCCGAGGGAGTCCGCGAGCTCCTCGATGATGCCGAAGTTCTCGGCACCGTTGACGCCACGGCCGCCGGAGACCACGATCGCGGCCTCGGTCAGCTCGGGGCGGCCGGTCGACTCGCGCGGGGTGCGAGCGGTGACCTTGGTGCCGGTGGCCAGTGCGCCGAAGGTGACGGCGAGCGCCTCGACGGCGCCGGCGGCCGGAGCGGCCTCGACCGGGGCCGAGTTCGGCTTCACGGTGATGACCGGGGTGCCCTTGGAGACGCGGGACTTGGTGGTGAACGACGCGGCGAAGGCGGACTGCGTCGCGACCGGGCCCTCGTCACCCGCCTCCAGGTCGATGGCGTCGGTGATGATGCCCGAACCGATGCGGACGGCCAGGCGGGCGGCGATCTCCTTGCCCTCGGCGGAGGACGGGACGAGCACGGCGGCCGGGGAGACGGCGTCGTACGCGGCCTGGAGCGCGTCCACCTTCGGTACCACGAGGTACTCGGTGAACTCGGGGGCGTCGGCGGTGAGGACCTTGACCGCACCGTGCTCGGCGAGCACGGCGGCGGTGGCGTCGGCACCGGCGCCCAGGGCGACGGCGACGGGCTCGCCGATGCGGCGGGCCAGCGTCAGCAGCTCGAGGGTGGGCTTGCGGACGGCGCCGTCCACGTGGTCGACGTAGACGAGAACTTCAGCCATGGGACTGCTCTCCTGCGATTGCGAAGTGTCTGGGGGCTAAGAGGGGTGGCCGAGGTTCTTAGATGAACTTCTGGCCGGCCAGGAACTCGGCCAGCTGCTTGCCGCCCTCGCCCTCGTCCTTGACGATCGTGCCGGCGGTACGGGCCGGGCGCTGCGCCGCGGAGTCGACCGCGGTCCAGGAGCCCTCGAGGCCGACCTCGTCGGACTCCAGGTCCAGGTCGGACAGGTCCCAGGACTCCACCGGCTTCTTCTTGGCGGCCATGATGCCCTTGAAGGACGGGTAGCGGGCCTCGCCCGACTGGTCCGTCACCGAGACGAGCGCGGGGAGGGAGGCCTCCAGCTGCTCGCTCGCGGTGTCGCCGTCACGGCGGCCGGTCACGGTGCCGTCCTCGACCTTGACCTCGGAGAGCAGGGTGACCTGCGGGACGCCCAGGCGCTCGGCCAGGATCGCCGGCAGCACACCCATGGTGCCGTCGGTCGACGCCATGCCGGTGATGACCAGGTCGTAGCCGGCCTTCTCGATCGCCTTGGCGAGCACCAGCGAGGTGCCCATGACGTCGCTGCCGTGCAGGTCGTCGTCCTCGACGTGGATGGCCTTGTCGGCGCCCATCGAGAGCGCCTTGCGCAGCGCGTCCTTGGCGTCCTCGGGGCCCACCGTCAGGACGGTGATCTCGGCATCGTCGGCCTCGTCGGCGATCTGCAGCGCCTGCTCGACGGCGTACTCGTCGAGCTCCGACAGCAGGCCGTCGACGTCGTCACGGTTGACGGTCAAGTCCTCGGTGAACTGCCGGTCGCCCGTGGCGTCGGGCACGTACTTCACACAGACAACGATCCTCAGGCTCACGCCGGCTCTCCTACCGCATCGTCTTTTCTGGTACCGCCTTATGCAGGCAGCATAGGCGCCTTGTCGGGCGGATCCCGGTCGGGGCGGCCCGCGCTCCGAAGGGAATGTTACTCGTCAGTACACCGCGGGTCCCACCAAGTCGCAAGGCTGCCGAGCTGTGATCTGCCCAACGCCGTCCGACCCGGCCGAGCAGGGACGATTCAGTCGCGCAACGCGTTGAAGCGCCCCTGGTGGTACAGCAGGGGGCGCCCTTCCCCGGCCGGATCCCCCACGACCGCCTCAGCGATGATCACACGATGTTCGCCGGCGGGCACACGTGCCACCACCCGGCAGACGAGCCACGCCAGTACGCCGTCCAGTACGGGCACCCCGTGCGGTCCGGCGGCCCAGCCGGTCGGCGGGCCGAAACGGTCGGCTCCGCTCCGGGCGAACAGCCCTGCCAGCTCCCGTTGGTGCTCGCCGAGTATGTGGACGCCGAGGTACTCGCTGTCGCGCACCGCGGGCCAGGTGGAGGCCCCGGTGCCGATCGTGAAGGACAGCAGCGGCGGGTCGGCGGAGACGGAGTTGAGCGAGGTGGCGGTGAACCCCACCGGGCCGCCGGCGCCCTGGGCGGTGATCACGGCGACGCCCGCCGCGTGCTGCCGGAAGACCGACCGCAGCAGGTCGGGCGAGCCGGGACGGGCTGTGTCGGCGATCGCGGCCGCGCCCGCTGCCGCGCCTGCGCCGGAGCGGGGGGTACGGGGGGAGGGGGCCGTGGAGAACGTCGGGACGGTAGGGACTGTGGGAGCAGTCATCAGGGTTCTGCCTTCTGCCGCGGAACACGCGGGCGCTGTCGGGGATCGGGGGCCTGGGCTTTCAGTGATCCCAACAGCGCGCGCTCGCGTGGCGGACGAGGTCCACATGGACCCGTCCGTAGAGCAGGAGTTCATACCGCATACCGCCAGCCTGGCGATCTCCCGTGGACCCAGTCAAGCGGGATCGGGCAGATGTCAGGCGCGTCACGCTGTGTGCGGGCGCGCGCACCGGCGCCCCCGGCCCCGCCCCGTCGGTCCGCCGCGCGGTCCGCCGCTCGATCGGTGCGCCGGTCCGTCCACCGGCCGGGCCGCCGGACGCGCCGCCCGTCATACCGCGGCCCCGAGGGCGGCGATCACGTCCACCTTGCGCGGCATCCCGGCCGCCCGCCGCACGATCCGGCCCGCCGCGTCCAGGACCAGCACCGTCGGGGTCTTCTCGATCCCGAGGCTCCGGACCAGGTCGAGCCGCTCCTCGGCGTCGATCTCGATGTGCGCCACCCCGTCGACCATCGCCGCGACCTCGGCGAGGATCCGCCGCGTCGCCCGGCAGGGCTGGCAGAACGCGCTGGAGAACTGCACCAGGCTGGCCCGCGCCCCCGGTTCCGCGCCCAGTTCGGCGGCGCCCAGCCGGATCCGCGCCTCTTCCTGCCCGAGCACCGCACTCCCCTCGCCGTCTTCGTCCACGTACGTCATCCTCGTACGCTCGTCCGTTGATCGGAGCACCCCGCAGGCCCGCGACATTCCCGGCGTGATGAGAATCTCCCCGGGTAGGGTCTTCTGGACTGGCCAGCGGCCCGCGTATGGGGCACGATCCCCATGGTCGCGTACCTACGCTTCCGTAACTTCCGGCCGGGAGCACCTCCCCAGGCAGAAAGCGGGGTCTCCCCACCATGGCTGAGCTCGTCTACCCTCCCGTGATCGGCGCCGCGCACGGGCTCTTCCGCGCGCTGGACATCCGTATCGACATGAAGGGCACCGAGAACATCCCCCGCAAGGGCGGTGCGGTCCTGGTGTCGAACCACATCGGATACCTCGACTTCATCTTCGCCGGCCTGACGGCGCGGCCGCAGAAGCGCCTGGTCCGTTTCATGGCGAAGGAGTCGGTGTTCCGGCACAAGGTGTCCGGTCCGCTGATGCGCGCGATGAAGCACATCCCCGTCGACCGCAAGCAGGGTGAGGCCGCCTACCAGCACGCCCTGGACTCGCTGCGGGCCGGCGAGATCATCGGCGTCTTCCCGGAGGCGACGATCTCCCAGTCCTTCACGCTCAAGAGCTTCAAGTCGGGTGCGGCGCGCATGGCGCAGGAGGCCGGGGTCCCGCTGATCCCGGTGGCCCTGTGGGGCACGCAGCGGCTGTGGACCAAGGGCCGCCCGAAGAACCTCAAGCGCAGCCACATCCCGGTGACGATGCGCGTGGGCGAGCCCGTGGAGGCCCCGTCCGACCAGTACGCGGGCGCCATCACCCGCCGGCTGCGCGAGCGCGTGCAGGAGCTGCTGGACGCCGCGCAGCGCGCGTACCCGGACAAGCCGAAGGGCACCGACGACTCGTGGTGGCTGCCGGCCCACCTGGGCGGCACCGCGCCGACGGCGGCCGAGGTCCGCGAGGCCGGCTGATCGGCTGATCGACTGCGCTCACGACGTCGGCCGCCGGGACCCGCAGAGGGTCCCGGCGGCCGACGTCGTGGCGCGGTCAGTGCGGCGCACTGGGCGGCTCGCACGGGGCGGCGAAGCACTGCCACTGCGGCTTCAAGTGCGGGTGCCCGGGACGGGTGAAGAAGGGGCTGTCCGACGTGCCGGGAATGTTGGCGAGGTCGCCGCGGGGCGCCTCTTCGGCCGGCCGCTCACCCTCGGGCGGGCTCGTTCCCGGGAAGCGCTCGAAGAGGCTTCCGCCGCCGGGCGGCCCGATCCACATCAGATTGAACCTGTTGCTGCCGTCGTCGGCACTGCCGTCGGCGGTGTCCCCCGCGACCGCGTGCGTCGTCGTCGGGGTGGCGGCGAAAGCGGTCGTGGGCACCAGCACGCCGCCCGCGACGATGGCGGTCGAGGCGGTGAGCAGGGCGAGGCGGCGGATCCGAAGGGGGCGGGTCATGGTGGTTCTCCTCTTGACGGGGGATGGGACGACCCCTCCAGTACGCCTCGCCGCCCGCGCCGCGTCATGCCCCTGCATCTCGGGGCTTGACGGATCGAAGAGCCCCGGCCCCGGTCCGGGTGGTCGGCGTGGGTCAGGGTCTCCCGGGCCTCGCAGTGGTTCTCGGTGCCGACGGGGCGGCGGCCCTCGTCGGGCGGTCCCCCACTCCCCTCAGCCCTCTCCTTCCTGCTCGCGTTTCCGGCGGCGGTGCGCGGCGACCCGGGCCCGCGTGGCGCAGCCGCCGGAGCAGTAACGGCGCGCGCTGCCCGGCCCGGTGGCGAGGAAGAACCGCCCGCAGCCCGCGGCGGCGCAGGCTCCCCAGGCGATCCGCCCGTACTCGGTGAGCAGTTGGGCGAGTGCGAGGGCGCCCGAGGCCAGGAACCAGTCGCCCCAGCCGGCCCCCTCGCCCCGGTCGACGTGCAGGTGCCAGGGGTGGCCGTCGTGCCGGGTGAGCCGGGGCCGGGTGCCGCACTCCTCGAACAGTGCGTTCAGGGCCTCGGCGGCGCGGTCCTCGTCGCTCTCCCCGAGCACCGCCGCCATCCGCCGTGCCGCGGAACGCAGTTCGGCGGCGCCCGCCTCGGGGAACGCCTCCTCGGTCAGGTCGGCGGGGCGCTCCCCGTGCCCGGCGAGCAGCTCCGCGAGCGCGGCGCGCGGCAGGTCCGGGGTCGCACGGACCGCCTCGGCCACGTCGACCAGCCGCCGGGCGGCCGAGAAGCCGCCCCGGGGATCCGCCATCCTCATGTCCTTTCGCCGTACACCCGAATGCCGTAACGTCTTGGGCGTCTATGACGTTACATCCTGTCGGGGAGGGGTCGCATGGGCGGATTCGGGCGCTACCTGGCCGCGGCGCTGGCCGCACGGACCGCCTCGGAGGGCATGGGCATGGCCGTGGTGCTGCTCGCGCTGGAGCGCACCGGGAGCGCGGCGCACGGGGCGTTCGTACTGACGGCCTGGCTCGCCCCGCACGTCCTGGCGGCTCCGCTCGCGGGCGCCGCGGCGGCCCGCAGCCGCCGGCCGCGGCTGTTCCACGTCGGCGCCCTGGCCGGGTTCGCGGCGGCGGTGGCGGCGCTGACCGCCCTGCTCGGCCGGGCTCCCGTCCCGCTGGCGCTGGCCGTGGCGGTGCTCGGCGGCTCCTGCGGGCCGATGGTGACCGGCGGACTGTCCAGTCTGGTCACCGGCCTGGTCGCGGCGGGTCCCGGGCGCGACCGGGCGTACGGCTGGGACGCCGCGACCTACAACGCCGCCGCCGTCACCGCGCCCGCGGCCGTCGGCCTGGTGACGGCCCTGGGCTCGGCCGGGCCCGCGATGGCCGTCCTGGCGGCGTCCGGAGCGCTCGCGGCGGTGCTGGCGGCGACCCTCCCGTACGGGGACCAGGGCGCGGGCCCGGCCCCGGACGCGCCCCGGGCCGGCCTGGGCGCGGGGCTCGCGGCACTGTGGCGGGTCCGCGAACTGCGGGCCGTCACCTCGGCCACCACCCTGGCCTTCGTCGGCATCGGCTCGCTCACCACCGTCTCGGTGCTGCTGGCGACCGAGCTCGGCAGTCCGGGCGGCGGGGGCGTGCTGATGACGGCCTTCGCGGTGGGCGCGCTCGGCGGCTCGCTGACGCTGGGGCGGATCACGTCCGTCGAGCCGGGCCGGCTGGTGCGGTGGGCGCTGGCCGGGACCGGCGCTGCCCTCGCGGCGGCCGTCCTCGCCCCCTCCCTGGCCGTGACGGCGGCGCTCTTCGCGGTGGCCGGGGTGTGCGACGGGCCGCTGCTGACGGCCACGTTGCGGATCCGCTCGGAGTACGCGCCGGACGGGGCGCGGACGCAGGTGTTCACCCTGGGGGCGGGGCTGAAGCTGACGGCCGCGTCGGCCGGGGCCGCCCTGGTGGGCATCGCGGCCGACGCGCCCGCGGCGGCGCTGCTGACCGGGATCGCCGCCCTGCTGCTCACGGCGGCGCTGCTGCACGCCCTGACGTCGGCGCGGGGGCCCGCGCGACCCGCCCGCGCCGGATCCGCAGCAACCGCAGGAACCGCCGGAGCCGCCGGAGCCGCAGGACCTGCGGGGTCTACAGGGCCGTCGGGAGGTTCCGCCACAACTGCGGCCGGTCGGCGGACTCCCGAAGGGCCTTGAGCACGGCCGGGTGCGGGCGGGCGTGGAGCTCCGGGTGGTCGATCTCGCCGAGTTCCGGGCGTACGGGGAAGGCCAGCCGCTCGCGGTCGAGGTCGAACCGGGCGTCCACGCCGGGCTTGTTGCCGCGCGGGTCGAGGCGGGACCAGCGCGCACTGCCGGGCAGCCGCAGGGCGATCAGCCCGTGCACGAGGGGCTGCGTCCCATCGTCCTCGGTGAGGCGCTGGTAGCACAGGGCCGCCGGGATGCCCTGGGCGCGGAGCAGGGCGACGAGGGCGTGGGACTTGGCGTGGCAGATGCCGTTGCGCGTCGCGAGGACCTCGGACGCGCGCCAGGCGACGCGCAGGTCGCCCGAATCGGCCGAGTGCGGGATGGTGTCGCGGACGAACTCGAAGGCGGCTTGGGCGTATGAGTATGCGTCTCCGGTGGTGGACCAGAGGGTGTCGGCGGTGTCCTGTACGCCCGGATGCCAGTGGTCGATCGCCTCGTCGGACGCCAAGTAGGCGT
This sequence comes from Streptomyces sp. Sge12, assembly GCF_002080455.1. Lineage (NCBI taxonomy): Bacteria > Bacillati > Actinomycetota > Actinomycetes > Kitasatosporales > Streptomycetaceae > Streptomyces > Streptomyces sp. Sge12. The sequence goes on along the minus strand of NZ_CP020555.1, from coordinate 7,039,709 downwards.
GGATATCGGGGTTCTGCTGGGTCAGCTGCATGGCCGGAGCATAAGCAAACCCCCGACCGGAAATCCATAGATTTCCGGTCGGGGGTATAGTTATGCAGGACTGTGCGGTGCCGGCGCCTAGCGGGCCAGCTCTTCCTTCAGCGCCTGGAGGAAGCCGTCCACGTCCTCTTCCTGGGTGTCGAAGCCGCACATCCAGCGGACATCGCCCGCGGCCTCGTCCCAGAAGTAGAAGCGGTAACGCTTCTGCAGCCGACGGGACACCTCGTGCGGCAGCCGGGCGAACACCGCGTTCGCCTGCACCGGGTAGAGGATCTCCACGCCGTCCGTCTCGCGCACGCCGGCGGCGAGCCGCTGCGCCATCGCGTTGGCGTGCCGGGCGTTGCGCAGCCACAGGTCCTTGGCCAGCAGGGCCTCCAGCTGCACCGACACGAAGCGCATCTTGGACGCGAGCTGCATCGACATCTTGCGGATGTGCTTCATCTGCCGGACGGCGTCCGGGTTCAGCACCACCACGGCCTCGCCGAACATCATGCCGTTCTTGGTACCGCCGTACGACAGCACGTCCACGCCGACCGCGTTCGTGAAGGCGCGCATCGGCACGTCGAGCGAGGCCGCGGCGTTGGCTATCCGGGCACCGTCGAGGTGGACCTTCATGCCGAGCCGGTGGGCGTGCTCGCAGATCGCCCGGATCTCGTCCGGCGTGTAGACCGTGCCCAGCTCGGTGTTCTGGGTGATCGACACGACCTGCGGCATCGCCCGGTGCTCGTCCTCGAAGCCCCAGGCCTCCTGGTCGATGAGCTCGGGGGTGAGCTTGCCGTCCGGGGTCGGGACGGCGAGCAGCTTGAGGCCCGCCATCCGCTCCGGGGCGCCGCCCTCGTCCACGTTGATGTGGGCGCTCTTGGCACAGATCACCGCACCCCAGCGGTCCGTCATCGCCTGGAGGGCGGTGACGTTCGCGCCGGTGCCGTTGAAGACCGGGAAGGCCTCCGCGTACGGCCCGAAGTGGCTGCGGATGACCTTCTGCAGGTGCTCGGTGTAGTCGTCCTCGCCGTAGGCGACCTGGTGGCCGCCGTTGGCGAGGGCGATGGCCGCCAGGACCTCCGGGTGCACCCCCGCGTAGTTGTCGCTCGCGAAACCTCGCACAGCCGGGTCGTGGTGACGCCGGGCGTCGGTCTTGCCTGCCTCGGTTCTCACGGTTGCGGAGTGAGCCACAGACGCTGTCCGTTCACATCGATTGCGGGCCGCTCCCAGACGCCGGCGATGGCCTCGGCCAGCTCCTTCACGTCGGTGAAGCCCGCGAACTTCGCATTGGGACGCTCGGCGCGCATCGCGTCGTGCACCAGTGCCTTGATGACCAGGATCGCAGCTGCCGCGCCGGGGCCCTCGTCACCCCCCGCCTTGCGGAAGGAGTCCGCCATCGCCAGGGTCCAGGCCTCGGCGGCCGCCTTGCCCGCGTTGTACGCGGCGTTGTTGGCGACCGGCTTGTGCGCTCCGGACTGGCTGATCAGCACGTAGCGGCCGCGGTCGCTGCGCAGCAGCCCGTCGTGGAAGGCCAGCGAGGTGTGCTGGACGGTGCGGATGAGGAGCTTCTCCAGGAAGGTCCAGTCCGCGAGGTCGGCGTCGGTGAAGGTCTTGCTGCCGCGCCAGCCGCCGACGAGGTGGACCAGGCCGTCGATGCGGCCGAACTCCTTCTCGGTCTGCTCGGCCCAGGCCTTGGTGGCGCCCAGGTCGAGCAGGTCCACGGTGTCACCGGTGATGGTGGCGCCGCCGTGGGCGTAGCGCGCCGCGTCCACGGCCTCCGCGAGCCGCGCCGGATCGGCGTCGGACGCGACGACCACCGCTCCCGCCTCGGCGAGGCGGAGCAGGGTGGCACGGCCGGCGGGGCCACCGGCCCCGGCCACCGCCACCACCGCTCCGTGCAGCTTTCCGTTGCCGTTCCCGGAGCCGTTCATCTGTCCAGCCTCCTGTGGGCGAGCGCTCACGCGGCGACTCGCTCGGCCTGCTCGGCATTCAGGGCGGTGATGCCCTTCGTGGAGGCGATCACTCCCTTGAGCTTCTTGGCGAGCGCCTCAAAGAACATGCTGAGCGGAAACTCGTCCGGAAGCACGTCGTCCACCAGCTTGCGCGGGGGCTGCGTCATGTCCAGCGCGTCGGGACCCTTGGCCCACTTGGAGCCCGGGTGCGGGGCGAGGTAGGTGGAGACCAGCTCGTAGGCCTTGAACCAGTGGACGAGCTTCGGGCGGTCGATGCCGGCCCGGTAGAGGTCCTCGATCTCGGCGCACAGCTGGTTGGTGACCTGCGGGGCGCGCATCCAGTCGATCTTCAGCTTGTTGTCCGTCCAGCGCACGACGTCGTGCTTGTGGAGGTAGGCGAAGAGCAGCTGGCCGCCGAGGCCGTCGTAGTTGCGGTTGCGGTCGCCGGAGACCGGGAAGCGGAACATCCGGTCGAAGAGGACGGCGTACTGCACGTCGCGGCCGTGCTCGTTGCCCTCGGACTCCAGCTTCACGGCCTCCTTGAAGGCGGTGAGGTCGCAGCGCAGCTCCTCCAGGCCGTACATCCAGAACGGCTGGCGCTGCTTGATCATGAAGGGGTCGAACGGCAGGTCGCCGTGGCTGTGGGTGCGGTCGTGGACCATGTCCCACAGGACGAAGGCCTTCTCGCAGCGCTCCTGGTCCTCGACCATGCGGGCGATGTCCTCGGGCAGGTCGATGCCCAGGATGTCGACGGCGGCCTCGGTCACCTTGCGGTAGCGGGCGGCCTCGCGGTCGCAGAAGATGCCGCCCCAGGTGAAGCGCTCGGGGGCCTCGCGCACGGCGATGGTCTCCGGGAAGAGCACGGCGGAGTGGGTGTCGTAGCCCGGCGTGAAGTCCTCGAAGGTGATACCGAGGAAGAGCGGGTTGTCGTACCGGGTGCGCTCCAGCTCGGCGAGCCACTCGGGCCACACCATCTTGAGCACGACGGCTTCCAGGTTGCGGTCCAGGTTGCCGTTCTGGGTGTACATGGGGAAGACGACGAGGTGCTGGAGTCCGTCGGCGCGCTCGGCGGCCGGGTGGAAGGCCAGCAGGGAGTCGAGGAAGTCCGGGACCTTGAAGTCGTCCGCGGCCCACTTGCGCAGGTCGGCGATGAGCGCGCGGTGGTAAGCGGCTGCGTGCGGGAGCAGCGGGGACAGCGTCTCGACGGCCTCGATCACGCGGTCCACGGCGGCGAGGACGGTGGCACGGCCGTGGGCGCCCTCGACCTCGAAGTCGATGGAGCCGTCCTTGGCCTGCCAGGGCCGGATCTCCTCCACGGCGGCCTTGAGCTCGGGCCATGCGGGGTGGTCCACCACCCGCGCTCCGGCGGTTATCACGGCGCCGCCGGTTCCGGGCACAAGAGTTTCCGTCATGTCACTTCCTCCACAGGAGAACCTCACGTATGGGCAGCGTATGCGCGCGAGGCTCTTCCCCTCAAGAGGTGACTCCGGAAATTATCCTGCGTCACCCCCTCCTTCACCGGAAGTCTTCCCGTCCGTCGGCGCGGAACCGACCACTCCGCCCAATCGCGCCAAGGCTTCCCCCGGTCGGCGGCCGTACGCCGGCCGGGCCCGGCCGGGTGGGGCGCGGGAGGCGCCAGAGGCGCACATCACACACCCCGGAAGTGCGGAATGACCCTTTCGCCCCACTGGCGCAAGGTTTCCGGGCAGGCCCCCTGCTTCACTGGGCCTCCAGGGTTGCGCCGCGCACCCGGCCTCACTTCAATTCGAAATATGCCGAGTAGTCATGAGTCGAAGAAGCAAGAGCTGCCGCCGACCGCGTGGGCCGTTCTGGGCCTGCTCTCCTTTCCCGGCGAGCGGACCGGCTACGAGCTGAAGAAGTGGGCGGACTCCTCCCTGCGCTTCTTCTACTGGTCGCCGGCCATCAGCCAGATCTACGCGGAGCTGCGCCGTCTGGAGGAACTCGGCCACGCGGCCTCCGTGCGCTCCGGGCCCGAGGAGACGCGGGCCAAGCGGCGCTACGCGATCACCGACGCCGGGCGCGAGGCGCTGGCCGGGTGGGCCGCGGACACCGCCGAGGCCGGGCCCCCCGTGCTCAAGCACGGACTGCTGCTGCGGATCTGGCTCGGCCACCTGGCCGAGCCGGAGCGGCTGCGCGCGATGGTCGGCGAGCACCTGGAGCGGACCCGGGGCGAACTGGCCGCCGTACGGGAGGCCATGGAGCACGCGGGCGGCGTACCGGACTGGAACTTCCCCACCCTCGCGCTGCGCTGGAGCGAGCGGCAGCACCTGGCCGAACTGGCGCTCGCCGAGGCCCTGCTCGGCGACCTGGACGAGCTCGCGCGGACGCCGCGCGAACCCGGTCGTCAAGCCGGCGGGGACGCGCCCACGCCCGGGTGACGCGACAGGCGCGCCATCGCCCCCGGCGGGGCGCACGACCCCGGCGGGAAGCGGCCGGAACGCTCCTCGGGAGCCGTGCACGCCCGGTCCTTTCGCACCCGCGGCGCACTAGCATGCGACCTCATCGCGCGCGGCCGGTCGGGACACCGCAGCCGCGCGGGGAGCCGCCGTCGACGGAAGCGAGAGAACCTTGACTTTCCTCACCATCGGTCACCGCGGGGTCATGGGTGTCGAACCGGAGAACACCTTGCGGTCGTACCTGCGAGCGGAACGTTGCGGCATGGACGTCATCGCTCTGGATCTGCGCCTCAGCAAGGACGGCGCCCTCGTCGCCGTGCACGATCCCGAGGTGGACCGGACCACCGACGGCTCGGGGGCCGTCGCCGATCTGACCCTGGCCGAGCTGCGCGAACTGGACGCCGGTCAGGGCGAGCACGTGCCGGTCCTCGAGGAGGTCCTGGACGCGGTCCGGGTGCCGCTCCAGGCCTTCGTCCACGACCTGGCCACCGCCCCGGTGCTCGCGGAACTGATCCTGCGCCGCGACCTGGCCTCCCGGGTGGAGGTGGCCTCCGACCGGGAGGCGGTGCTCGCCGAGACGGCCCGGCTGGTGCCGGGCGTGCGGACCGTCCTGTGCGCGGACTCCCCCGCCGCGGAGGCCGGGTCCCTGGTGGACCGCGCGCTGGCCGTGGGCGCCGCGACGATCGCGGTGGACATCCGGCGGCTCAGCCTGGAGGCGGTGGAGTCCGCGCACGCGGCGGGCCTGCGCGTGACGGGCCGCGCGGTCAACACCCTGGACCTGTTGCGGCTCGCGCGGGCGCTGGGCCTGGACGGCGCCGCCACCGACTTCCCGGAGATCCGCAGCACCGGCCGCTTCACCGCCTGACGGCCCGTCCGGGCTCCGGCCCCTGGCGGCCTGCGCCCGGGGCGGCCTGCGCTCAGAGCGACTTGACCAGCAGCTCGAAGGCGAGGTCGTCGCGGAGCGGGACGCCGAAGCGCGCGTCACCGTAGGGGAAGGGGCTCAGCTCGCCGGTGCGCCGGTAGCCGCGGCGCACGTAGTAGGCGATGAGCTCCTCCCGTACGTTCACCACCGTCATGCGCATCTCCTTGGCGCCCCAGTGCTCGCGGGCGCGGCGCTCGGCCTCGGCCAGGATCTCCTTGCCGAGGCCGCCGCCCTGGAGCCCGGGGCGGACGGCGAACATCCCGAAGTAGACGTGGTCGTCCCGGTGTTCGAGCTGGCAGCAGGCGACGAGTTCGCCCGCGCGCTCGACGACGAGGAGGACCCCGTCCGGGGCGGCGATGACGGCGCGGACCCCGTCCGGGTCGGTGCGCTGCCCGTCCAGGTAGTCGGCCTCGGTGGTCCAGCCGGCCCGGCTCGCGTCCCCGCGGTAGGCGGACTCGACGAGGTCCACCAGTTCCGGTACGTCCGTCTCGACGGCGCTGCGGAAACTCAGGGCGGCGGGCTGGGCGGTCGTCATCGGGTGCTCCGTTCGGTGCGGCGGCATATGACATGCCGGGAAGGCAGGGAGAGCGTATCCCGGAGCCGCGTGAGGGTGCTGTGAGAGGGGCATCTCTCCCCGTGACGCCGACGAACCGGGAGGTTCCGCCGTGCACGGTTCTGCCACTTCCCTCGCCACCTCCGTCTCCTCCTGGCTGCTGGTGCTGCTGTGCGCGGTGAGCGGTGCGTACTGCCTGTGGCGGGTGCGCGGTTCGGGCGGGGCCGCCGGGGAGGCGGTGATGGGCTTCGGGATGGCGCTGATGGCGGTGCCTCTCGGGCACGGTGACGGGTGGCGGATCCCCGTCCTGGCCGTGGTCTTCTGCGGTGCGTCCCTGCACGCCCTGTGGCTGCTGCGGGGCGGGGCGCACCACGCCCACCACCTGGTGGGCTCGCTGACGATGGTCTACATGACCGTGACGGCGGGGACGGGCCCCGCGGACGGTCAGGGGCACGGCCAGGGCCACGCGCCGGGGGCAGGGCTGCCGCTGCTCACCGGGGCACTGCTCCTCTACTTCGCCGGGTACGTGGTGCTCGGCGGGAGCCGGCTGATCACCGCGGGCGGCGGGGCCGCGGCCGCACCGGCGGCAAGCGGCCGGGGCGGGCCCGGCGAACTCATCCGCGCCTGCCGACTCGCCATGGGAATGGGGATGTTGGCCATGCTGCTCACGATGTGAGGGCCGTGGCGGACGTGTCCTGCGTCACCAAAGCCCCGAGGGCGTACCCGCAGGTAGTCCCGCGCTCATAGGCTGGCGACCATGATGGTCCCCGCCGCCCTCCTGTTGCTCGGCGCCCTGACCGCGGTGCTCGCGCCCCGTCTGCTGGCCCGGGCCCGCTGGCCCGAGCGCGAGCCGGTCGTCGCCCTGTGGGTGTGGCAGTGCGTGGTCGGCGCGGTGCTCCTGTGCTTCGGGCTGTCGATGCTGCTGAGCGCTGCGGCGGCCTGGCAGGCGGTCCGGGGCCGGCTCTTCGCCGCCGCCCCGCACGGGGTGGTCGACGCCTACGCGCTGGGCGCGTCCGGCGGGCCCTGGGCCGCCGCCACCGCGCTCGCGCTGGCGGGCGGCGGGCTGTGGACCGGGGCGATGCTGACCGCCGAGGTGCTGCGGGCGCGGGCCCGGCGGCGCGCGCAGGGCAGCGAGCTGCTGGAACGGGCCCCGCTGCTGCCCGGGGAGGACCCGGCGGGCGCGCGGCTCGTCGTACTGGAGGGGCCGCGGCCGGATGCGTGGTGGCTGCCGGGAGCGGCCCCGCAGCTGGTGGTCACGACGGCGGCGCTGGGCCGGCTGAAGGGCAGCCAGCTGGATGCCGTCCTCGCGCACGAGCAGGGGCACGCGGCGGCCCGGCACGACTGGCTGCTGCACTGTTCGCGGGCGCTGGCCCGGGGGTTCCCCCAGGTGCCGGTCTTCGCGGCGTTCGAGGCGGAGATGCACCGGCTGGTGGAGATGGCCGCCGACGACGTGGCCTCCCGGCGGTACGGACGGCTGACGATCGCGCTGGCGCTGGTCGGACTCAACGAGGACCGCGGGGTGTTCGGGGCCTCCTCGACCGAGCACGCGCACGTCCCCCAGCGGGTGCGCAGGCTGCTGTCGGCGGCGCCCCGGCTGTCCCCGGGCCGGCGGCTGCGGCTGACCGCGATGGCCACCCTGGTCCCGGCGATCCCGCTGGTGGTGGCTTTCGTACCGGGGCTGAGCGCGCTGGCGTAGAAGGTGCTCCCCCGGCGCTGCCGGCCGCCGCCCGGCGGTCGGCGGTGCGAGGATCTCGGCATGCGCAAAGATCCCTTGCGGTGGACCGGCATCGGCTGTGCGCTGCTCGCGGCGGTCCTGACGGCGCTGGTGGTGGCGGGGTGGCGGCCGCTCCTCGCCTACGACGAACGGGTCGCGCGGGACCTGCACGCCCACGCCGTGGCCCATCCCGCGGTCACGCAGGTGATGCGGGTGCTCAGCGACTGGGTGTGGGACCCCTGGACGATGCGTGCCCTGGCGGCCGTCGCCTGCGTGCTGCTGTGGTGGCGGGGCGACCGGGGGCGTGCGGTGCTGGTGGCCGTGGCGACACTGGCGGCCTCGGTGGTGCAGCAGGTACTGAAGGCGTTGGTGGGGCGGGAGCGTCCGGTGTGGTCGGATCCGGTGGACTCGGCGCACTACGCGGCCTACCCGTCCGGGCACGCCATGACGGCGACGGTGGTGTGCGGACTGCTCCTGTGGCTGCTCCCCCGCCCGGTCCCGGCACGGGCCCCGGCCGTGTGGGCGGCGGCCGCCTGGGCGGTGGCCGTGGTCTCGGTGCTCGGGGTCGGCTTCACCCGGATGTACCTCGGGGTGCACTGGCCGTCGGACGTGCTGGCGGGCTGGCTCCTGGGAGTGGCCCTGGTGGCTCTCGCGGTTTCGGTTCCGGTCCGCGCACGCGGCTGCGACCCGGCGGAACGGTGAGGGTACGGCGCGCCTGCCCTGGATGATCCCCCGTGTCACCCAGAGCAGGCGACCCCGTGCGCTGAGTATATTGGCTCGGAGCCAGTCAACGCAGGAGTAAGCATGTCCCCGCGCAGCGCATCGGTCAATGAAGAATTGCGCAGACGTTCCCGGGAGCGGCTGCTGCAGTCCACGGTCGAACTCGTGGCCGAGCGCGGCTACGAGGCCACGACCCTCGGCGACATCGCCGACCGGGCGGGCGCGGCGCGCGGCCTGGTCTCGTACTACTTCCCAAGCAAACGGCAGTTGCTGCAGTCGGCGGTGCACCGGCTGATGTACCTCACCCTGTACGCCGCGCTGGAGCGGGAGCCCCGCAGCGCCTGCGGGCGCGAGCGGCTGGCGCGCGCGATCGACGCGGTCCTGGGGCTGGCGCGGGACGAACCACTGCTGATGCGCACCCACATGGCGGGCATCCTCACCGCCGAGGGCTTCGTGCAGTGCCCCGAGCAGCAGCGGCTGGCGGAACTGCTGCGGGACACCGTCGTGCGGTACGGCTCGGCGGACCCGGACGCGGACTATCCGCTGCTGCGGGCCCAGCTGATGGGCGCCGTGGTGGCGATCCTGCTGCCCGGCGCCCCGATGCCGGCACGGCGGCTGCGGGCCGAGCTGTTCCAGCGCTACGGACTGGACTGGGAGCTCGGCGTTCCGCCGGACGGCGGGCCGCCCGGCGGAACGTTTCCCTCATACTCCGCGCACCCCTGAGGTCAGTGGTACTCGGGCTGGGTCTGCACGTTGAGCCGGTCCGTCCACACCCACTTGGCGCTCTCGGTGCGCCAGTCGTCGAGCCGGAGCACGTCGAGGCCCTTGGTGATGTCGTTCGAGTAGATGTGCCCGTTGTAGTAGTACGCGGACCAGGATCCGCCGAGGCCGAGCCGGTCCGTCGTCAGCGGTCCGCGCTCGAAGTAGGCGATCTCCTTGGGCCGGGCGGAGTCGGTGAAGTCCCATACGGAGACGCCGCCCTGGTACCAGGCCTGCACCATGATGTCGCGGCCGCCGCCGACCGGGACCAGCGAGCCGTTGTGGGCCACGCAGTTCTCGGTGTCGGCCTGGTGGCGCGGGATCTTGAAGTAGCTGCGGAAGGCGAGCTTGCGCTGGTCCCCGCGGCCGGTGATCTCGTAGATCCCGTCGGCGCCCCGGTTCGGCCCGGTGGCCTCGTTGCAGGTGGCGCCGCCACCGCCGCCGAGCTCGTCGGTGAACACCACCTTGTTCGCGCGTTCGTTGAAAGTGGCCGAGTGCCAGAACGCGAAGTTCACGTTGTCCTGGACCCGGTCGATGACCCGCGGCTGCTCGGGCCTGCTGATGTCGAAGAGGATGCCGTCGCCCATGCAGGCGCCCGCGGCCAGGTTCTTCGACGGCAGCACGGTGATGTCGTGGCAGCCGGTGGTCTTGGAGACGCCCGGGTTGGTGGGCGCGCCCGGGTTGCCGCCGTCCGGGAAGAGGACCGGGAAGGCGACGACGGCGGCCTTCGTCGGGGCCTTCTTCGGGACCTTCACGATCGAGATGCCGTCGTGCGGCGGCTTGCAGTCGGGGAAGGCCTCGTTCGGGGAGTACGAGGCGACGTAGAGGTAGAGGTCGCGGTCGCCCGGCACCAGGGTGTGGGTGTGCGAACCGCAGGCGGTCTCGACGGACTTGATGTACCTGGGGTTCTTCTTGTCCTTGATGTCGAAGATCTTGATGCCCTCCCACGAGGACTTCTCCGTGGCCGGCTGCGAGACGCTGTTGCAGGAGTCGTCGCTGCGCGAGGAGTCGGTGGAGAGGAAGAGCAGGTCGCCGTGGACCGAGATGTCGTTCTGGCCACCGGGGCAGAGCACCTGGCTGACGGTCTTCGGGGCCTTCGGGTTGGCGATGTCGTAGATGGTGAAGCCGTTGTAGTTGCCCGCGTAGGCGTACCTGCCCTGGAAGGCCAGGTCGGAGTTGACCACCGTCGGGTCGGTGCTGGGGATGTTGGCCAGGGGCTTGATGTTGCGGCTGTGCACGATCTCGTCCTGGCCGGGAATGTCGCCCGGGGCGAGCTCCCTGCCCTCGGCGAGGCCCGCGCTCTGCCGGTTCGCGCTGCCGGGTGTTAAGTCACCCGGGTCGGGGGTGGCGGCCGCCGGTCCGGCTGCCAGGAGCGTGGTGAGGAGGCCGGCCGCGGCGACGGCCACCCCCACCCTCCTGTTTCGCACCCGCCTGGTGTGTTGCGAGGTCACTGTGCCCTCCCATGGGAGCCCGATCGGTTCCGCCCACAGGGGAACGGAACCAGGACCCCGGCAGTATCTTCCCTTCATGGACATGGCAAAAGCCCTCAGGGGCCGGACCGTCTTACAAGCGCGCTTCGGCCGACTCTCGCTGGCGGCGGTGGCCGCCGGCCTCCTGCTGACGCTCTCCGGCTGCCAGGGGGACGACGGATCGGACCGGGCCGACGACGGCCGGGCCACGATCGTCGCCCCGGGAAAGCCGGGTGAGAAGGCCCGTCACCTCACCCCCGAGCAGGCCGCGAAGGCGAAACCCGACGACAGCCCGAACGCCGCCGACCACGCCTACGTGTCCCGCATGATCGAACACCACCGGCAGGCGCTGACGATGAGCGCGCTGGCCCCCGAGCGGGCCGCGGCGGACGGGGTCAAGCGGCTGGCGGAGCGGATCACGGCGGCCCAGAAGCCCGAAATCGGCGCGATGGAGAAGTGGTTGGCGCGCTACCCGGCCCCCGCACCGGCCCCGTCGGCGGGCGCGTCGGCGGGCTCCGGCGGGCACCCGCAGGGGCACGACCACGGGGCGATGCCCGGCATGGCGACGGAGCAGCAGCTCAAGGACCTGGCCGCGGCCGGCGGGGCCGACTTCGACCGGCTCTTCCTCACCCTGATGACCGCCCACCACGAGGGCGCCGTGAAGATGGCCGGCGAGGCGCTGGCCGGCGGGAACAACGGGGCGGTGGAGGAGATGGCCACCGAGGTGGTGGCCACGCAGAGCGCCGAGATCCACCGGATGCGCTCGATGGGCTGACTCCGCGGGGGGCCGGTGTCATGCTGGGACCACCTGCGGGAGGAGCTCCGCCGTGCTTCGTGTCGCCGTCGTCGGATCGGGCCCCAGCGGGGTCTACGCGGCCCAGACGCTGGTGCAGCAGCGCGAGGTGCCCGGGGTACGGGTGGACGTGCTGGACCGGCTCCCCGCCCCGTACGGGCTCGTCCGGTACGGGGTCGCCCCGGACCACGAGAAGATCAAATCGCTCCAGGGCAGCCTGCGCACCGTGCTGGAGGACGAGCGGATCCGCTTCCTCGGGAACATCGAGGTCGGCGGGGACCGGCTGTCCACGGACCGGCTGCTGGAGCTCTACCACGCCGTGGTGTACTGCGTGGGCGCGGCCCGGGACCGGATGCTGGGGATCCCCGGCGAGGACCTGGCCGGGGTGCACTCCGCCACCGCCTTCGTGTCCTGGTACAGCGGTCATCCGGACGCCGCCGCGGAGGCCTTCGACCTGCCCGGGGTCGACAGCGCCGTCGTGGTCGGCGCCGGCAACGTCGCGGTGGACGTGACGCGGATCCTGGCCCGGGGCACGGCCGAACTGGCGCCCACGGACATGCCGCAGGCGGCGCTCGGCGCTCTCGGGGACAGTGCGGTGCGCAGGGTGGCGATGGTGGCCCGGCGCGGGCCGTCGCAGGGCCGGTTCACCACCAAGGAGCTGCGCGAACTGGGCACGCTGCCGGGTGTGGACATCGGCGCGGACCCGGCCGAGCTGGCCCTGGACCCCGTGTACACCGACCCGGCGGCGGCCGCCGCCCTGCCGGCGGTGGCCCGGCGGAACCTGGAGGTGCTGCGCGGCTGGGCCGAAGCGGGCCCGGGCGAGGGGCCGCGCCGGATCGCGCTGCGGTTCTATCTGCGCCCGGTGGAGATCCTGGGCGGGCCCGACGGCCGGGTCACCGGGATGCGCTTCGAGCGCACCGCCCCGGACGGCAGCGGCGGGGTGACCGGGACGGGCGTGTACGAGGACGTCGAGGCGCAGTTGGTGCTGCGCTCGGTGGGGTACCGGGGCGTGCCGCTCGCCGGGCTGCCCTTCGACCCCGCGAGGGGCACGGTCCCGCACGCGGCGGGGCGGGTGCTGCGCGCGGGCCGGGCCTCGGTCGGCGAGTACGTGGCGGGCTGGATCAAGCGCGGCCCGACCGGGGTGATCGGCACCAACCGGCCCTGCGCCAAGGAGACCGTGTCCTCGCTGCTCCAGGACGCGGGGGCACTGGCCCGGCGGGACCTCCCCGGGGACCCGCTGGACGCCCTGCGGGGGGCGGGCCTGCGGCCGGTGCGGTGGCCCGGCTGGCTGGCCATCGAGGCGGCCGAGGCCGAGCTGGGGCGCTCCCTGGGCCGCCGCTCGGTGAAGATCCCCGACTGGCAGGGCCTGTTGGGCGCGGCCGGCCCGCTCTAGGCCGCCTCTTTCGGATCTTGTCGGCCGGGCCCGCGGCGTCCGGTGCCATGGGGTCTCCCCAGGCCCGCCGGGGCCGAGGGGGAGCCCGACAAGGCGGCCGGGTGCGGTACCGGGCGTCACGGGCCCGGCAGGATCCGAAGGAGACGGCCTGGGCCTCAGGCGCCGAGGCGGGCTTCCTCGGCCGCGGCGGCCGCGAGGACGCTGTCGAGGAGGCCGGGGAAGAGCGCCTCCAGCTCCTCCCGGCGCAGGGCGTTGAGCTTGGTGGTGCCGCGGTAGGTCTGGCGTACGACACCGCTCTCGCGCAGCACGCGGAAGTGGTGGGTGGTCGTGGACTTGGTGACGGGCAGGACGAAGAACGAGCAGGCCAGGTCCTCGGCCGAGGCGGCCAGGTCCAGGACGATGGACAGCCGGACCGGGTCGGAGAGCGCGTGCAGCACGCCGTCGAGGCGGATCTCGCCCGCCTCGGGGTGGGCGAGGATGCGGGAGGTGTCCCGTTCCGTCATGTCCCTGCTCCACTCACTCGGTTCGTTGCGTTCCGGTTCCTGCGGGCCCCCCATCGTACGAGAGCCGTCGAAGAAGGCGGGCGCCTCACGGAAATCGGCGCAAAGCAGTGGTAGGGCTCCGGTGGCACCCGGGTGTCACCGGAGCCCTGCACGTCACCAGGAGCGGTGGTACGGGGCCGGCACGGGGACCTCCGCGCCCAGCTCGGCCGCCGCGCGGCGCGCCCAGTACGGGTCGCGCAGCAGCTCCCGGCCCAGCAGCACGGCGTCGGCCTCCCCGTTGGCGAGGATCTTCTCGGCCTGCTCCGGTTCGGTGATCAGGCCGACGGCGGCCACGGGCAGGGAGGTCTCGGCCTTGACCCGGGCCGCGAAGGGGACCTGGAAGCCGGGGCCGACGGGGATCTTCGCGTGCGGCGCGAGGCCGCCGGTCGAGACGTCGAGCAGGTCCACCCCGTGCTCCGTCAGCAGCTGCGCGAACCGGACCGTTTCGTCGGCGGTCCAGCCATCCTCCTCCAGCCAGTCGGTGGCGGAGATCCGGAAGAACAGCGGGAGCTCCTCGGGCCACACCGCCCGTACGGCGTCGACGACTTCGAGGGCGAAGCGGGTGCGGTTGGCGAAGGAGCCGCCGTACGCGTCGGTGCGCCGGTTGCTGTGCGGGGAGAGGAACTCGCCGATCAGGTAGCCGTGCGCGCCGTGGATCTCGACGACCTCGTAGCCCGCGGCCAGTGCGCGCCGGGCGGCGGCCGCGAAGTGGCCGGTGATCTCGTGGATCTCGTCGACCGTCAGCTCTTGGGGCACCGGGTGGCCCTCGGAGAACGCCAGGGGGCTCGGGGCGACCGGCTGCCAGCCGTGCGCCTCGGGCCCGACCGGCCCGCCGCCGTTCCAGGTGCGGTCGGTGGAGGCCTTGCGGCCGGCGTGCGCGATCTGGATGCCGGGGACGGTGCCCCGGGCCTTGAGGAAGGAGGTGATCCTGCGCAGCGCCTCGACCTGGGTGTCGTTCCAGATGCCGAGGTCGTAGGGGGAGATCCGGCCTTCCGGGGAGACTGCGGTCGCCTCCTGGATGATCAGGCCGGTGCCGCCGGTGGCGCGTGCGGCGTAGTGGGCGAAGTGCCAGTCGTCGGCGACGCCCGCGTTCGGCCCGAACGCCTCGGCGCTGTACTGGCACATCGGGGCCATCCACACGCGGTTGGGGACGGTGACGGAGCGAAGCGTCCAGGGTGCGAACAGGGCGGCGAAAGCGGCGGGTGCAGCACTCATCAGGCTCTCCAGATACGGCCGGACATGCCGGGGCGACCAAGTACGAGGATCACCGTACTACGAATTTCCTCGTACTACGAGACCTCTCGTACAAGTGCGTCGAGTTCCGCGCGCAGCGCCCCGGCGAGAGCCTCCAGGTCCGGGACGGCCGCCGCGTCGGCCACCAGTCCGTAGTGGACGGTCCCCTTGTACGTGGAGACCGCGACGGCCAGCGACTGGCCGCGGGCCAGCGGGGCGAGCGGATAGACCTCGCGGACCGCGCTGCCGCCGAGGGTGAAGGTGAAGCCCGGCAGCGGGACGCTGGTGACCAGGATGTCGAAGAGGAGCCGGGCCGCCTGCGCCACGAGCGGACCGCCGAGCCGGTGGCCGAGCGGGTGGACGTGGTCGGCGAGCAGGGCGACGGCCCCGGCGCCGCGGGCGGGTCCGGCGTCCTTGTTGCGGTCCATGGCCGCGCGCACCCGGTCGAGGCGGCCCAGCGGGTCCGACTCGGCGAGCGGCAGCCGGAGCAGATAGCCGGAGAGCCGGTTTCCGGCGCCCCCGGCACCTCCGGGGCCGCGACGGCGGGACACGGGGATCAGGGCGCGCGGTCCGGCGCCCCAGGGTTCCGGGTCGCCGCGCTCCGCCAGCCAGCGCCGCAGCGCGCCGGCGACCAGCGCGATCAACACGTCGTTGACGGTGCCGCCGGCGCCCTTGCGGACCAGGTTGACCTCGTCCAGGTCCAGCGCCAGGCAGGCGACCTCCCGGGCGCCGGCTCCGGTGGAGTCCGCGGTGAGCGCCGCCGGCACGCCGAGCGGCAGACCGGCGCGGGCCACGGCGGCGCCGATCTCCAGCGCCTGGCCGACGTCCTGGACCCGGGCCGCCAGCACCCCGGGGAGCCTGCGCAGGAGGGAACCGGCCCGCTGCTCGGGGACGGGCCGCGCGGGCGGCCGCGGGGCCGTCCCCTCGTCGAACAGGGTGGCCGCGAGGGCGAGCGCGCCCAGCCCGTCGGCGAGGGCGTGGTGGAACTTGAAGAGCACCGCGAAGGAGTCCGGGTCGGGCCCGGCCAGGACGTGCGCCTCCCAGGGCGGCAGCGCCCGGTCCAGCGGCCGGGCCATGAGGGGCCCGGCGGCGGCATGCGGTACGGCCTCCCCGGTCCGGACGAGGAAGACGTGCCGCGCCGGGTCGAAGCCGGGGTCCGGCGACCAGGCGGCGGCACCGACCGGCAGCAGCACGTCGTGGATCCGGCGGCGCAGGCGCGGCACGGCGGCGCAGCGGGCGGTCAGCAGCTCGGCGGCCCGCTCGGCGGCGCCGGGGCCGGCGGCGCGGAAGACGGCGAGCGCGCCCAGGTGCATGGGGTGGTCGGCGGATTCGATCCGCCAGAAGGCGAGGTCGAGCGGGGACAGGTGCTCGGTGGCCACATACGTCCTCTCGCGGGCGGCGGCAGTGACCTGAAGTCAATCCATTACGGACACCTGCATGCAAGCAACAATCATTTCGGGGCGGTAAATGATCGGTATTGATCTGGTAGTCGGCGGCCCCGCGCCGCCCGCCGGGCCACTGTCAGCGGGCGGGTGCAGACTGGTCCGCGAAGACGCTCCACAAGGAACGCCCGCCAGGACGACGAGGTCCGGAGGTGCCGGCCATGGCCGACGCGGTACTGCTCGTGGGAACCCGCAAGGGACTCTTCATCGGACGTCGCCGGGGCGGCGGACCGTGGGAGTTCGACGGACCCCATTTCAACGCCGAGGCCGTCTACGCCGTCGCCATCGACCGGCGCGGACCGGCGCCCCGGCTGCTGGTCGGCGGCGACAGCTCCCACTGGGGACCGTCCGTCTTCACCTCCGACGACCTCGGGGCGACCTGGCGGGAGCCCACCGCGCCCGCCGTGAAGTTCCCCAAGGACACCGGCGCCTCCCTGGAACGGGTCTGGCAGCTGCATCCGGCCGGCCCCGAGGCGCCCGACGTGGTGTACGCGGGGACGGAACCGGCCGCGCTCTTCCGCTCCACCGACCGGGGCGAGTCCTTCGAGCTGGTCCGCCCGCTGTGGGAGCACCCGAGCCGCGGCAAGTGGGAGCCGGGCGGTGGCGGCGAGGGGCTGCACACGGTGATCACCGACCCCCGCGACGCGGACGCGGTGACCGTGGCCGTCTCCACCGCCGGGGTGTTCCGGACCAAGGACGGCGGAGCCAGCTGGACCCCGTCCAACCAGGGGGTCTCGGCGGTGTTCCTGCCGGACCCGAACCCCGAGTTCGGCCAGTGCGTGCACAAGATCGCCCAGGACGCCGGGGACACGGACCGGCTGTACCTCCAGAACCACTGGGGCGTCTACCGCAGCGACGACGCGGGCGGCCGGTGGACCGACATCGGCGGCGGCCTGCCCTCCGACTTCGGCTTCGCGGTCGCGGCCCATCCGCACCGGCCGGACACCGCCTACGTCTTCCCGCTCAACGCCGACTCCGACCGGGTCCCGGCCGAGCACCGGTGCCGCGTCTTCCGCACCCGGGACGCCGGCGCCACCTGGGAACCGCTGACCCGCGGACTCCCCGCCGGCGACCACTACAGCACGGTGCTCCGGGACGCCCTGTGCACGGACGACGCGGACCCGGCGGGCATCTACTTCGGCAACCGCAACGGCGAGGTGTACGCGAGCCACGACGACGGCGAGAGCTGGCAACTGCTCGCCGAGCACCTGCCGGACGTACTGTGTGTACGGGCGGCCACGTTCGGCCAGTAGAGTGATCCACCGTGGCAGCACGACCGTTGAACGAGATCGTCGAGCCGGGCTGGGCCCGGGCTCTGGAGCCGGTGGCGGGGCAGATCGCCGCGATGGGCGACTTCCTGCGCGCCGAGATCGCGGCGGGGAGGACGTACGTACCGGCCGGGGCGAATGTGCTGCGCGCCTTCCAACAGCCCTTCGCCGAGGTCAAGGTACTGATCGTCGGACAGGACCCCTACCCCACCCCGGGGCACGCGGTGGGCCTGTCCTTCTCGGTCGCCCCCGACGTGCGGCCGGTACCGCCGAGCCTCGACAACATCTTCCTGGAGATGCACCGGGACCTCGGCACCGGACGCCCCGCGAACGGCGACCTCACCCCCTGGACCCGGCAGGGCGTCCTGCTGCTCAACAGGTCGCTCACCACCGCGCCCCGGCGCTCCAACGCGCACCAGGGCAAGGGCTGGGAGGCGGTCACCGACCAGGCCATCCGGGCCCTGGCCGCGCGCGGCACACCGCTGGTCTCCATCCTGTGGGGACGGGCCGCCCGCAACCTGCGGCCGCTGCTCGGTGAACTGCCCGTCGTGGAGTCCTCGCACCCCTCCCCCAAGTCCGCCGACTACGGCTTCTTCGGCTCCCGCCCGTTCAGCCGGACGAACGAACTGCTGGTGGGCCAGGGTTCACAGCCTGTGGACTGGCGCTTGCCGTCCGTCAGTTGAACGTATCTGATATTCACCGGATAAATACGGACAGATGCCTCGCGGGACGGCCCTGCCCGAACACCTTGTTCCGATAAGCCAGTAGCATGCGGCGCCATGAGCTCCCCCACTGGGCCCGCAAATGGCCTGCCCGTACGAATGCCGCGACCCCGCCAGACCGGACGGCACCGCCGGCCCGAGCCCGCGGTGGCGCCCGAGGGCGCGCCCGCGCTGGTGCTCGCCGTGCCCGGTGCCCCCTCGGCCGCCTCGCGAGGGCTCGCGGAAGAGATCATCAGCATCGGCCGCTCCGAGCTGCCGGGCCTCGACGCCCGGATCGGCTTCCTCGAGGGTGACGACGCCTCCGAGTTCCCGTCGCTGTCCGGCGTGCTGAGCGCCGTCGCGGGCGAGCGTGTCGCGCGCGCGGAGTTCGCCCGCGCGGCCGGCCACGAGGTGCCCGCGCCGACCGGCCCGGACGCCGTGGTCGTACCGCTGCTGGCCGGCCCCGACGCCGATCTGCTGCGCCGGATCCGCCAGGCGCTGATGGACTCCTCCGCCGCCGCCGAGCTGGCCGACGTACTCGGCCCGCACCCGCTGCTCGCCGAGGGCCTGCACGTGCGCCTGTCCGAGGCGGGCCTGGCCCGCGCCGACCGCGCCCGGCTCTTCACCGTGACCACCGCCGCCGACGGCATCGTCCTGGCCACCACCGGTGGCGAGGAGGCCGTACAGGCCGCCGGGATCACGGGCATGCTGCTGGCCGCCCGGCTCGCCGTGCCCGTCAAGGCCGCCGCCCTCGACCAGGAGGGCTCGGTGGCCGCGGTCGCCGAGCAGCTGCGCCGCGAGGGCTCCACGCTGCTCGCGCTCGCCCCCTACCTGATCGGCCCGGAGGCCGCCGACGGGCTGCTCGACACCGCCTGCAAGGAGGCCGACTGCGCCACCGCCGAGGTGCTCGGCGCCTACGGCGCGCTCGGCAAGCTGGCCGTCGCGCAGTACGCCGCGGCGCTGGGGATCGCCCAGGACGCCGCCGCACACTGACCCGCCCGTACGACCTGTACGACCTGTACGACGGAAAGGGCCCCCGGCGGCCACGGTCTCCCGTGGCCGCCGGGGGCCCTTTCCCCTGCCCGGGGGCGGATGCGCTCAGCCGAGCACCACGCAGGTGGCCGCGGGCACGGCCAGCGAGCCGGCCCGGTGCGGCTGCCCGGTCAGCGGGTCCACGTCGAACCAGGTGACGTCCCCCGAGCGTTCGTTGGCCGCGTACAGCCGGTACCCCGAGGGGTCGACGGCGAGGTCGCGCGGCCAGTGGCCGCCGCAGGACACGGTCCCGGTGAGCCGTGGCGCGCCGGGCCCGCCCGCGAGGGAGAGGGTGACGACCGTGTCGGCCCCGCGGACGGCCGCCCAGACGAACCGCCCGTCGGGTGAGGCGACGATCGCCGAGGGGTAGGCCCGCGCGGGCCCTGAGGCGCCCGCGGAGGCCACCGGAACCTCGCCGACCGGTTCCAGTTGCCCGGAGGTCCCGTTCCAGCGGCAGACGGTCACCTGCGGCTCCAGCTCGTGCAGTACGTACGCCAGCCCGCCCTCCGGATGGAAAGCGAGGTGGCGGGGGCCGGTCCCGGCGCGCAGCGCGGTCTCGCTGTGCACCCGCAGCGCCCCGGTGTCCGGGTCGTGCGCGCAGACCCGTACCGAGTCGGTGCCGAGGTCCACGCTGAGCACCCAGCGGCCGGTCGGGTCGGGCAGCACCTGGTGGGCGTGCGGACCCTCCTGCCGGCCGGCGTCGGGGCCGGAGCCCCGGTGGGACAGGACGTGGGAGGGCCCGCCGGGGGCTCCGTCGGAGGCGAGCGGGAGGCTGCTCACGCTGCCGGAGGTGTAGTTGGCGGTGAGCAGCCTGCGCCCGGCCAGGCTCAGGTGGGTGGGTCCGGAGCCCCCGACACGGACGGGCGCGCCGAGGGGGGCGAGGCCTGCGGCGGTGGTCCGGAAGGCGGCGACGGCGCCCCGCTCGGTCTCGTTGACCGCGTAGAGCACACCGGTGGAGGGGGCGAGGGCGAGGTAGGAGGGGTCCTCGGCGGCGGTGACCGAGAGCGGGGTGAGCGCTCCGGTCCTCGGATCGACGGCCGCGGTGGTGACACCGCGGCCTCCGGTCGAGGTGAACGAGCCGATGTAGGCCCGGCGTTCGCCGCTCCGGTCCGTGCTGTCCGCGCCGCTCACTGGAAACCCTCTCTCTGCCGTCGGATCCGTCCGGAGCCGACGGTAACAGAAGGTCTAGACCAAATCCCGCCCCTGGGCCCGCTCCTGCGCGCCGGGGTGGTGGACGTATGCGGTGCTGCTGGCGAGGTCCTCGTAGGTGCGGTGGAACACCGGGGTCGCGGAGCCGGAGATGGGCGGCACGATCCAGGACCAGTCGGCGCCCACCTCGCGCCCCTTGCGCTCCTCCCGCTCCATGTGGGACAGGAAGCGCCGCGACTCGGTGTGATGGTCGGCGATGGTGACGCCGGCGCGGTCGAAGGAGTGCAGGACCGCCCGGTTGAGCTCGACGAGCGCGCGGTCCTTCCAGAGCGAGCGGTCGCTGGAGGTGTCCAGACCGAGGCGGCGGGCGACCGCGGGAAGGAGGTTGTACCGGTCGGTGTCGGCGAGGTTGCGCGCGCCGATCTCGGTACCCATGTACCAGCCGTTGAAGGGTGCGGCCGGGTAGTGGATGCCGCCGATCTCCAGGCACATGTTGGAGATGGCGGGTACGGCGTGCCAGCGCAGCCCCCAGTCCGACCAGCCGTCGCCGTCGCCGTCGGGGTGGTCGATCGGCACCTCGAGGACGGCGTCCGCGGGGGTGTCGAACCAGCGGGGTTTGTCGTCGACGCCCTGCACCACCAGCGGCAGGAGGTCGAAGGGGGTGCCGGCGCCGCCGGACCAGCCGAGCCGGAGCAGGGCCTCGGTGAGCGGGGCGTTGCGGGCATCGCCGACGGTTATGGAGGGGTGGTCCCCGTATCCCGCGTACCGGATCAACTGCTCGCTCCAGATCAGCGGGCCGGGGCGGTCCGGGGCGTCCGGGGCGAAGACCGTGATCGTGGGTCTGACCCTGCCCCCGTTCGTCGCCTCGCGCAGGTGCTCGAAGCACTCGGCGGCGATGTCGTCGGCGTCGGTGAGCCCGCGGCGGTCGCGGACCCGCAGCGAGTTCCAGTAGAGGCGGCCTATACAGCGGTTGCTGTTGCGCCAGGCGACTCGGGCCCCGTGGACCAGCTCCGCGGGGGTGTGCACATAGCTGCCGGTCTCGGCGAGTTCGGCGCGCACGGCGGCGAGCCGGGCGCGCGGATCTCCGGCGTCCGCGTTCTCCCTGTGGAAGAGTCGGATGAACTCCTCGGCCGCTTCCCACACCTGAGCGGTGGTGGAGCGCTGTTGAAGAATTTCCATTCCGGGCCGTTACCCCCTGTCCGAGCAGATCCACCCTGTACATGCCGCATGAATGTGCAATAAACAATTACCCGTTGTACATGTCGCAGGTCAGCGCGGGGTGGTCGGCGGGCACGGAGCACTCCTCCGGGTGATCCCTCATGAATCGGGCTGCGGCAGGACGCTCGGGGGCGTACGATCCGGCGCAATCCGGGAGTTGGCCGTGCGCCGGGACGGCGCGCCAGCGCGCTCAGCGGCAGGGACGGCTCATGTAGAGCGCCTGCTCGCCCGCCGCGGGCGTGCCGCCGTACAGGGCGGTGTCGAGACCGCAGAAGGTGAACCCCATGCGCCGGTAGGCGTGCACGGCCGGGGCGTTGACCGAGCTGACCTCCAACCACAGGTGCTCCGCGCCCCGTTCCCGGGCGAACCGCTCCGCGCACTCCATCAGCGCGCGGCCGATGCCGCGGCCCCGGTGGCCGGGAGCGACCTCGATGTCCTCGATCGTCAGCCGCCGGTTCCAGGCGGCGAACCCGACGGCGGCGAACCCGCACAGCAGCTCGCCGTCGAGGGCCACGAAGGTCCGGGCGTCGGCCTCGGAGTCCTTCCCGCCGCCGAAGACCTGCTCGTCGTGCTCCTCCGGCGGGAACGACTTGTGCACGGGCGGGTCCACCGGGACCTCGTGCAGCAGGAAGCCGAAGCCTGCGCCGGCGTCCGGGCCGGGGCCGCTCACCTCGAAGACCGTGGCGGTGGTGAAGGAGCTGTCCAGGGCCTCGATGGCGCCCGCGTCCTCGGGGCGGGCGAGGCGGTAGACGATTCCGTCGGCGGCGGCCGGGCCGTGTGCGGTGGTCATGAGATCCACCGTACGCAAAAAATCCCCCGGCCGAATTGGCTGCCGAGGGAGGAGAGAGCGTATATTTATTGATTCACGACTTCGCTCAGAACGAAGCCGTGAAGAAGCTTACGAGGACACTGTATCGCGGCAGGAGTGCAATTGTCAACCGAGGAATTCCGGAAAGAGCAGCAATTCGTCACCGACCTCTATACGCGCCTCGACGGCCTGCGTGACCAGGCCGAACGTGCGGTCGAAGGAGCGCTGCGCGATGTCGGGACCGGGTTTCAGGCTCGGCTGGAGCGGGATGTCCTGGTCGCCGAGCAGTCCGGGCTGCTTTCCGCTCTGAATGCGGGCGAGAACGGCCTCTGTTTCGGCCGTCTGGAGTTCTCCGACGGCCGGGACCACCACATAGGCCGGCTCGGAATCCGGGCGGACGACGCGGACCGCACGCCGCTGGTCCTGGACTGGCGCGCCGAGGTGGCCCGCCCCTTCTACCTCGCCACCGGGCACACCCCCATGGGGCTGCGCCGCCGCCGGCACATCAGCAGCCGCGGGCGGGTGGTCACCGCCCTGCACGACGAGATCCTCGACCTGACCGACGCGGAGCGCACCGGGCACGAGGGCGCGGACGCGGACGCCGTGCTGCTCGCCGCGCTCGACGCCGCCCGGACCGGCCGCATGCACGACATCGTGCGGACCATCCAGGCCGAGCAGGACCGGATCATCCGCTCCACGCACCGCGGGGTGCTGGTCGTCGAGGGCGGTCCCGGTACCGGCAAGACCGCCGTCGCGCTGCACCGCGCCGCCTACCTGCTGTACGCCCACCGGGAGCTGCTCGCCAAGCGCGGGGTGCTGATCGTCGGACCGGGCCCGGCCTTCCTGGGCTACATCGGCGGGGTGCTCCCGGCGCTCGGCGAGACGGGCGTCCTGCTGGCCACCCCGGGGGAGCTCTTCCCCGGGGTGCACGCCACCGGCGCCGACCGCCCCGGGGCCGCCGCGGTGAAGGGCCGGGCCTCGATGGCGGAGGTCCTCGCCCGGGTGGTGGCGGACCGGCAGCGCCTGCCGGAGACGGTGCCGGCGGACACCGGCGAGGAGTACGACACGGTGCCCGAGCCGGCGCTGGAGATCGACCACGAGGAGTACGGGACCCTGCTGCTGGACCGGACCATGGCGTACGGGGCGCGGGACCGGGCACGGGCCACCGGCCTGCCGCACAACCAGGCGCGCCCCTCCTTCGCCTTCCCGATCATCGACGCGCTGACCGCGCAGCTCGCCGACCGGCTGGGCGCCGATCCGTACGGCGGGCCGAACCTGCTGGGCCCGGACGACGTGGCCCAGCTCGGCAAGGAGATCGCGACGAGCGCCGCCGTGCACGCGGCGATCGACTCGCTGTGGCCCTCCCTCACCCCCGAGCGGCTGATCAGCGACTTCCTGGCGGACCCGACGCACCTGCCCGCGCACGAGGCCGACCTGATCCGCCGCGCGCCCTCGGCCCGGCCCGACTGGACCCCGGCCGACGTACCCCTCCTGGACGAGGCGGCCGAGCTGCTCGGTGAGGACGACAGTGCCCGGCGAGCCGCCGAGGAGCGGGACCGGCAGCGGCGCATCGCCTACGCGCAGGGCGTGCTGGACCTGTCCGAGGGCTCGCAGTCGTACGAGTTCGAGGACGAGGAGAACGAGTTCCTCGCGGCCCACGACATCATCGACGCGGAGCGGATGGCCGAGCGCCACGAGGAGGCCGACCACCGCAGCACGGCCGAGCGGGCGGCGGGCGACCGCACCTGGGCCTTCGGCCACGTCATCGTGGACGAGGCGCAGGAACTGTCGGCGATGGCCTGGCGGCTGCTGATGCGGCGCTGCCCGACCCGGTCGATGACGCTGGTCGGCGATCCGGCGCAGACGGCCGACGAGGCGGGCTGCGGCTCGTGGCAGGGCATCCTCACGCCGTACGTGGGCGAGCGCTGGGAGCTGGTCCGGCTGGGGGTCAACTACCGCACCCCGGCCGAGATCATGGAGGTGGCGGCCGCCGTACTGCGGATGCGCGATCCCGGTTTCGAGCCGCCGCGTTCGGTTCGGTCCACCGGGGTGCGGCCGTGGGCCCTGGCGGCCGACGACCTGGCGGGGGCGACCCGGGAGGCCGTGGCGCGGGAGCTGCCGGCCGAGGGGCGGCTCGCGGTGATCGCGCCGCGGGCGCGGCACGCGGCCCTGGCCGCCGTACTGCCCGGGGTCCGGGCGGGCGCCGAGCCGGACCTGACGCGGGAGGTGGTCCTGCTGGACCCGCGCCAGGCCAAGGGGCTGGAGTTCGACACGGTGATCGTGGTGGAGCCGGACGAGCTGCGGCCGAGCGACCTGTACGTGGCGCTGACCCGGGCCACCCAGGCCCTCGGCGTGGTGCACACCGCCGGCCGGCTGCCGGCGGGGCTGGCGGACGCGCGGGGCGAGCTGCTCAGGCGCTGATGACGAGCGGTGCCCGGGGGTCGGTGCGCAGCGGCGTGGCGAGGGCCACGAGGGTGTGCTCCAGGCCGTGGAGGTGGGCGAGGGCCGGCTCCGCGGCGGCGGGCCGGGGGTGCGGGACGGTCGCGGGTCCGGGGGTGCCGTGCGGGGCGGTCAGGGCCTCCACCGCGGCCTCCACGCGCCAGCAGGCGGCGGCCAGCCGGGCGTCGTGGGAGGCCTGCGGGTCGGCGGCGACCACGACGAGCCCGCGCACGTCCCGGGCGCAGTCGTCGAGCAGGGCGAGCACCTGCCGGGCGCGGGCCTTGCGGGCGCGCAGCGGGCTCAGGGGGTGGACGAGCGGCGCGAGGGCCATGCGGACCCGGGCCAGCAGCAGTTCCAGCTCGGCGGCGTGCGGGGCGGGGTCGGCGTCCGGGTCGCCGGCGAGGCGTTCCAGGGCGGCCGCGGTGGAGGCCCGTACGCAGTGCAGGGCGCGCTGGATCCAGGCGTCGTTGGCGGCGTGGGTGGTGACCGGGAGGATGAGCACGACGGCGAGGGCGGCGCCTATCGCGCCGATCGCGGTCTCCTGGAAGCGCAGGAGCAGCAGTCCGGGGTGCAGGACGCCGAGCAGGCCGTAGAGCAGGCCGGCCATGACGGTGACGAAGAACATCATCCACGAGTACGAGGGCGCGGCCGTGTAGAAGATCCCGAAGACGCATACGGCGACCAGTGCGGCGGTGGGCACCGGTGCGCCGTGCAGCGGTACGGCGATCAGCAGGCCGGCGGCGATGCCGACGACGGTGCCGAGGACCCGGCGGAAGCCCCGTACGAGGGTCTCGCCCCGGGAGGCGGTGTTCACGAAGATCCACCAGGAGGTGCCGACGGCCCAGTACCAGCGGTCGTCGGAGAGCGCCTGGCCGATGCCGAGCGCGAAGGCGCAGGCGGCGGTGGCCTGGAAGGCCTGCCGGGTGGTGGGCCGTGCGAGCCCGGTCCCGGGCAGTCCGGGCGGGGCGGCGGCGGGCGGGGTGCGCCGCTCGATGGGCCACAGCAGGAAGCGCACGGCCCCGGAGGCGACGAGCGCCAGCCCGACCGCGGCGTACAGCTCGGGCAGCTGCCCGGGTACGGCGTGCAGGAACTGGGTGACGAAGAACATCATGAAGCCGAAGATCCCGAGGGCGTGTCCGCGGGGGCCGAAGCGGCGGGCGTACACCCCGGCGAACACGACGGCGAGGAAGGCGGCGTCGCGGGCGAGCGGGATCCCGTGCAGGGTGGTGGCGAGGGCCAGGACGGGGAATCCGGCGACGGGCAGCAGGGCGGTGGTGAGGCGCTGGGCGCGGACGTCCGCGTCGAGCACGGTGAAGAGGGCGAGCAGGGCTGCCAGTCCCCCGGTGATGGAGGCGGTCAGGGAGAGACCGCACACCTCGGCG
The DNA here is from genome assembly GCF_002080455.1 of Streptomyces sp. Sge12. Lineage (NCBI taxonomy): Bacteria > Bacillati > Actinomycetota > Actinomycetes > Kitasatosporales > Streptomycetaceae > Streptomyces > Streptomyces sp. Sge12. The sequence continues at coordinate 7,013,782 of NZ_CP020555.1, read as the reverse complement.
AGCGCGACGGCGGCGGCGACGCCGATCACGGCGCGGGCCGAGTTCCTGAGTCTCATACGCCCCGGATCCGGAGCCACGAACATCCTCTTCACGGCGGTGTGCCGCCCCCCTTGCAGTGCTGCGCGCCGGCCGTCTCCGCCCGGGGGTGGTGGGCGGCGCACGGGCACGGCGAAGGCGCCGCGCTCCGGAACCGGCCTCGTTGCCGTCCGGCGCTGCGCGGCGCCGTAAGTACATGGATACGACACAGATAAGCACCTGGAGGCCCACTGGCTCAACCGGACCCTTCGAGACTGTGCCATTGGTACAGCGGTGGAGCGGACATGTCGGCCATGGGCCGACCATCGGACCACCCCAGACGGCAGCGGCCCGCCGGCCGGGTCCGGCCGGGTCGCGCCCGCGGCGACGACTCTCGTCGGCGTGACCACGCGCTGTTATCGTGCAGCGACCCGCGGGGCGTACGGAAGGGGACCGACGTTGACGCGCAAGGGGGAGTCCGGGGAGGCCGAGGCCTTCAGCCGCGCCGCCGTGGCGGTCTTCCGGCTGAACGGCCGGTTCACCGCGGCCCTCGATCGGCTCGCGCTCGTGTTCGGCCTGAGCGCCGCACGGTGGCAGATACTGAGCACGGTGACGGGGGAATCACTGTCCGTGTCCGAGGTCGCCCGGCGGGTGGGGACCACCCGGCAGAGCGTGCAGCGCATAGCGGACCTCCTGGTGCAGCAGGGGCTCGCCGTCTACCTGGACAATCCGGCGCACCGGCGGGCGAAGCTGCTCACCGCCACCGAGCAGGGAGTCGCCGCGAAACGGGAGATCGACTCCTGCCTCGCCGAGCTGGCCCGGCAGTTGTGCGAGCACCTCGGCGGCGAGGACGAGGTGCACCGTACGGCCGAGGTCCTGCGGGGTCTGTCCGGCGCGTTGTCGTCGATCGGATCCGGCAACTCTGCGTGAATGCCTTGCACGTGTCCGCCGCTATACGGACAAGCTGGCCTGAAACTGACCGCATTTTTCCAAAGAGTTGACTGCACCGAGGAATGCTCTTTGCGGTACCGTTCGCGCCTGACGCGGGGTTTCAAGGCCGGGGGACCTTTTGAATCGGTTTGTCTTCAGAGTGCTGGGGCCGCTGGTCGTCCAGACCGATGACGGTCCGCTGCGCATCAATGGCCGGCGCCAGGGCACCGTCCTCGCGATGCTGGTCCTCTATGCCGACCGGATCGTTTCGGTCGACACCCTGGTGGACGCCGTCTGGCCGGAATCTCCTCCGGCGACGGCGCGCAACCAGATCGCCATCTGCATGGCCACCCTGCGCAAGACCTTCAAACAGGCCGGGGTGACCGATCTGCTGATCACCTCTCCCCCGGGCTACCTGCTGGCCAAGGGCGAGCACCGGATCGACGTCCAGGAGTTCATGGAGCGGGCCGAGCAGGGCCGGGACGCCGCCCGGCACGGACGGACCGAAGAGGCCTGCACGCACTTCGAGGAGGCCCTGAGCATCTGGCGGGGTTCCGCACTGGACGAGCCGTCCGGCTCCCGGCTGGAGGCGGAGACCACCCGGCTGGAGCAGATGCGGCTCGCACTGGTGGAGGAACGCGCCGGGCTGATGCTCCAGTTGGGCCGGCACCGCGCGCTCACCGGTGAACTCACCGAGCTGGTGGCCCGGCACCCGCTGCGCGAGCAGTGCCGCGAACACCTCATGCTGGCCCTGTACCGGTCGGGGCAGCGGGCCGAGGCCCTCGAAGTGTTCCTCCAGGGGCGCCGGTTACTCACCGAGCAGCTCGGGATCGAACCGGGTCCCGGACTGCGGCAGCTGCACGACCTGATCCTGCGCGACTCCCCCGAACTGACCCGGCCCCCCGCCGTGGCGGCCCCCGCGCCCGCGGCCCTGAACACCATCCCGGCGCAACTGCCCGCCGACGTCATGGCGTTCACCGGCCGGCAGCGGGAGATGACCTCCCTGGACAGGCTCCTGAAGGAGCCCTACAACCCGCACACCCCGGCGCTGGCGACCATCGTCGGCGTGGGCGGCGTGGGCAAGACCGCCCTCGCGGTGCACTGGGCGAGCCAGGTCGCCGACCAGTTCCCGGACGGCCAGCTCTTCGCCGACCTGCGCGGCTACGACGAGGAGCACGCGCCGGTGTCCCCCGCCGCCGTGCTCGACCGGTTCCTGCGCGCCCTCGGCATCGGCGCGCCGCAGATCCCGCCGGACGCCGACGAGCGGGCCTCGCTGTTCCGGAGCCTGCTCAGCACCCGCAAGACACTGATCGTGCTGGACAACGTACGTTCCTTCCACCAGCTCAGACCCCTGCTCCCGGGGGGCGGCCGCAGCGTGGTGCTGGCCACCAGCCGGGAGAGCCTGGGCGACCTGACCGGGGACTACACGGCCCTGACCATCCGGCTGCGGATGCTGGAGCCGACCGAGGCGACGGCCCTGCTCATCAAGCTCGCCGGGGCCGACCGCTTCGGCAGCGACCCGGTGGCGGTGGAACAACTCGGCGCACTGTGCGACTGCCTCCCGCTCGCACTGCGGATCGCCGGGGCGCGCCTGGCGGCCAAACCGGGCCTGAGCGTACGGAGCCTGGTGGCGCGGCTGCGCGACCACCGGTCCCGGCTCGACGTACTGAGCCCGGGCGAGGGCGGGGTGCGGGCCGGCTTCCGGCTCACCTACCGGGACCTGGCCCCCGAGGCGGCGCGCATGTACCGCAGGCTCGGGCTGCTGCGCACGGCGGACTTCGCCGCGTGGGCGGGAGCGGCCGTACTGGACACGGACGTCTGGCACGCCGAGGAGCTGATCGACCACCTCGTCGACGCGCAGCTGCTGGAGGTCGCCGACGCGGAGCCGGGGCGGGTCACCCGTTACCGGTTCCAGGACCTGCTGCGGCTCTTCGCCCGTGAGCGGGCGGAGTCCGACGAGCCCGAGGGCGAGACCGACGCCGCGCTGGACCGGGCCTTCGCGGCCTGGGTCTGGCTGGCGGAGGAGGCGCACCGGCGGATCGACGGCCGGGAGTTCCCGGTGGGCCGGGACCCCGCGCCGGCACCCCACTTCCTGGTGGAGCCGGCCGACGAGCTGCTGGCCGCGCCGATGGACTGGTTCGAGTCGGAGCGCACGGCGGTGGCGGACCTGGTGGGCCACGCGGCGGAGACCGGGCGGGCCCGGTACGCGTGGACCCTGACCGAGAGCACGGTCCCGCACTTCGAGACGAAGAACTACCTCGAGGACTGGCAGCGTTGCGCCGAGCTGGCGCTGGCCTCGGCCCGGCGCACCGGCGACCAGCCGGGCGAGGCGACGATGCTGCGGCTGCTGGGCTCGCTGGCGATCTACCAGCGGCGGTACGAGCAGGCCGAGGGCTGGAACATGGCCGCGCTGCGGCTGCTGCGCAACACCGGGGACGTGGGCGGGGCGGCGCTCGCCCAGCGGAACCTGGCCATGTGCGCGCGGTTCCAGGGTGATTGGGAGCGGGCCCTGGAGTTCTGCGAGGCGGCGCTCGCCGGTTTCCACGCGTCGGGAGACATCGGGAACGAGGCCCATCTGCTGGGTTTCCAGGCGCAGATCGAGCTGGACCGGGGCAACATGGGTGGCGCGCTGCCCCTCGCGGAGAGGGCGGTGGCGCTGAGCCGGCGTACCGGATCGGTACGGGCCGAGGCGCAGAGCGTGTACCGGCTGGCCGAGGTGCGGCTGCGGGCGGGGGACCTGGGCGAGGCCGCGGAGGCCTTCGACGCGGTACTGCGGCTGACCCGCGGCGAGGGCGACCGGGTCGGGGAGGCGCATGCGCTGCGGGGACTGGGCCAGACGCAGTGGAGCCAGGGCCTGCTGTCAGCGGCGGGGGGAACGCTGCAGCAGGCCCTGGAGATCACGGAGGAGCTGGCGGATCGTTTCCTGTATGCCCGCGTGGAGACCGATCTCGGATGTGTGGAGGCGATCGGCGGCCGCCTGACACAGGCGGCGGAGAGGTTCCGGCGGGCACGGGCCGCGTTCGGGGAGGTCGGCGCGCAGCCGTGGCGGGCGCAGGCGGCCAGGCTGCTGGCCGCGGTCCAGAGCGCGGCGGGCGAGCCGGGTGGTGGGGGCCGGCCGGTCGCCGGGGGCGCCGTGGGCTCCGCCGAGCCGCCGCATCGTTCCTTCACGGCGGCGGAGTTGACCGTACTGCTGACGCGTCCGGAGGACTAGGCCCAAGGGCTCCGCCGAAGGACTGGGCCGGAGAGACGGCCCGGTGGGGATTCCGCTGGGTGCGGCGCGTCGGGAGGTGCGGGGGCGGGTCAGCCCCAGGGCATGTCCCCGTTCGTACCGGGGGTGCCGGGCTGCGGGGGGACCACCGGCTGGACGATGCCCCAGGGCATGTCGTCCGCCTGCGTGGTCACCCTCGTGTCCGTCAGCACGGCCGACGTTCCCCCCGTACCCACGAACACTCCGGCAAGAACGACCAGGCAGGCCGCCGCCGTCTTCGTGTTCGCCGTCTTCGCCGTCCGCGTGCTGCGCATCTGGGAATCCCCTCTCGGTGGATCATCGCTGCCGCTCGCTGCGGCATGAATGGAACAGTAGGGACGCCTCCTTTTTCTTCTGTGTTCCATCGATTTCGTGACCCCGGCCGCCCTCGAAATCGCCACGATATCGAGGAGACAACGCACTCCACTAGCTTCGTTCAGAGATTCTTCTCCATGAATCACGGATGGGGCGGTAGATGGAATTCCGAGTGCTCGGGCCAGTCGAGGTACGGCGGGACGGCCGCCGGGTCGCGATCTCCGGGGCGAAGCTGCACACCGTGCTCGCGGCGCTCCTCGTGGCACGTGAAGAGGTGATCTCCGACGAACGGCTGTGCCGGCTGCTGTGGGGCTGGGCTCCGCCGGCCACCGTCAGCGCACAGCTCTACACCTATGTTTCCCGCTTGCGCAAGATTCTCGGCGACGATGTTCTGATCGATCGTAGGCCGCCCGGATATGCCATGAGCATCGGTAATGCGACCCTCGACCTGACGGAATTCGAGAAGCTGGCACTCAGTGGTCGTGAGGCATTGATCGCGGAGGACTTCGAAAAGGCCGGTGAGCTGCTGCGCGGCGCCCTGGCCCGGTGGAACGGACAGCCCTTCGCCAACGCCACGGAATACCTCGCCGACGCCGAGGCGCCCCGGCTGACCGAGGCCCGGGCGGTCACCCTGGAGCACCGCATCGCCGCGGACCTCGCGCTGGGCCGGCACGAGCAACTCACCGGTGAACTCACGGGCCTCGTCGCCGAGTTCCCGCTGCGCGAGCGCATCCGGTGCCAGCTGATGACCGCGCTGTGCCGCTCCGGGCGGCAGGCGGACGCCATCCACCTCTACCACCACGGCCGGGCGGTGCTCGCCGACGAGCTGGGCGTGAACCCGGGCGAGGAGCTGCGGGCCACCTACCGGGCGCTGCTGGAGGGCACGCTCGACCGGCAGCCGCGCCCCGCCGCCGTGGTGGTGTCCGGTGGCCGGCGGGAGGGCCCGGAGCGTACGGCCGGCGCCCCGGCCATGCTGCCGCCCGACACGGTGGACTTCACGGGCCGGGAGCCCGAGCTGGAGCTGCTGTGCCGCGCGCTGGCCCCCGACGGGCAGGGCTCCGGCCGGCCCCGCCGGGTCCTGGTCACCGGCATGGCCGGGCTCGGCAAGACGGCCCTCGCGGTGCATGCCGCCCACCGCTGCCAGCGGCACTTCCCCGACGGGCAGTTGTACGCCGACCTGCGCGCCCCGGACGGAACGCCCCGGCACCCCACCCGGGTGCTGCGCCGGCTGCTGCGCGCGCTGGGACCTGCGGAGGAGGTACCGGCCACCGAGGACCAGGACCAGCTGGTGCGGCTCTACCGGGAGCGGACCCGGGGCCGGCAGCTGCTGATCGTGCTGGACAACGCCTCCGGGGCCGCCCAGCTGGGTCCGCTGCTGCCCAACACCCCGGAGCCGGCGGTCCTGGTCACCGGGCGGACGGCGCTGCCCACCGTGGCGGGGGCGCACACCGTGGCCCTGGCGCCCCTCGCGCCCCGGGACTCGCTGGAGCTGCTCTCGGCCGCGGCCGGTCCCGCCCGGGTGGCCGCCGCGCCCGGCGCTGCGTCCGCGATCGTCGAGCACTGTGCCGGTCTGCCCCTGGCCCTGCGGATCGTCGGGACCCGGATCGCCGCGCGGCCGCACTCCACCCCGGACCGGCTCGCCCGCAGACTGGCCGATCCCGTCACCCGGCTGCGGGAGCTGCACTCGGGGGACCTGGACGTGCACACCTCGCTGCTGCCGTCCTGGCGGGCACTGGACCCCGAGGTGCGGGCGGTGTTCCCGGCGCTGGCCGCGCTCGGCCCGCAGCCGTTCCCCGCGGCGGACGCGGCGATGGCGCTGGGCCTGCCGGAGGCCGAGGCCGAGCGGCTGCTGGAGGCGCTGGCCGACGCGGCCCTCCTGGAGGTCAGCGGCGCGGACGAGTGGGGCCAGCCCTGCTACCTGTTCCACCCGCTCGTACGGCTCTTCGCGCTCTCCCTGGCCGAGGGGGCCGCGCCCGACTGCGCACCCGCCGCCCGTACGGAACATAACCGGCGGCTAACCCACCGCCCCTAGCCTCGCCCTGCCCCGCAGCAGGGCGCTCCGGCCCGTATCGACCCCAGGCACGCACAAGCCACCGGCCCGTAACACCGAATGGAGTTGGACCATGACCGAGCTCCTGCCCGCTCGCGCGGACAGTGCCGCGTCCTTCCCGATGACCGAGACGCAGCAGGCACTGATGATCGGGCGAGGTGAAGCAGTCGAACTGGGCGGTATCGGCTGCTACGGATACTTCGAATGGGAGCGCCCGGACCTCGACCCCGAGCGTTTCGCCGCCGCCTGGCGCAAGGTGGTCGCCCGTCACGACATGCTCCGCGCGATCGGCCGTACCGACGGCACCCAGTGGGTGCCGGCCGACCCGCTGCCCTTCTCGATACCGGTCGAGGACCTGCGCGGCCTGTCCGAGGACGCCGCGGGCGAACGGCTCGCCGCGCTGCGCGACGAGATGAGCCACGTGGTCTTCCCGGTGGGCAGCTGGCCGCTGTTCGACCTGCGGATCATCCGGCTGGGCGGTCCGCGCGACCTGGGCCGGGTCCACCTCGGCATCGACCTCCAGGTGCTGGACGCCTCCAGCGCCTTCCAGGTGCTCTTCCCCGAGCTGGTCGACCTCTACGAGAACCCGGACGCCGAACTCCCCGCGCCCGGTATCGGCTTCGCCGAGTACGCCCGCTGGCGCGCCGACGCCCTGCCGCACACCGAGGCCTTCCGCACCGCCCGCGACTACTGGGTGGAGCGGCTGCCCACGCTGCCGCCGGCCCCCTCGCTGCCGACGGGCGGCGCCGGCGACGCCGGGCGCGAGGTGCGCTTCGACCGGCGCGAACACCGTCTGTCCCCCGCGGACTGGCAGTTGTTCTCGGCCCGGGCCCACGAGGCGGGGCTGACGCCGTCGGTCCTGCTCACCGCGGCCTTCGCCGAGGTGGTCCGGTGCTGGGCGGAGGAGTCGGACTTCACCATCAACTACCCGATCTTCCAGCGTCCGGCGGTGCACCCCGACATCACCGGTGTGCTCGGCGACTTCACGAATGCCGTGATGCTCGCCGCCGACGGTTCGGGCGCGACCTTCCTGGACCGGGCGCACGCCCTGCGCGACCAGCTCGCCCGCGACGCGGAGCACGGCGCCTTCAACGGCGTGCGGGTGCTGCGCGAGCTGACGCGGCTGCACGGGGTGGGCGCGCAGGCCGGCATGCCGGTCGTCGTCACCAGCCTGCTCGACTACCCGGTGCGCCGTCCCGTCACCGACCTGGGCCGGGAGGTGTACTCGATCTCCCAGACCCCGCAGGTCTCGCTCGACGTGCAGCTGCGCGAGCTGGCCGGTGAGCTGCGCGTCATCTGGGACTTCGTCGACGGGGCGTTCGCGCCCGGCTTCGTCGACGCCGCCTTCGGCGTGTACGTGGACCTGCTGGAGCGGATCACGCGGGACCCGGAGTCCCTGCACGCCCGGCGCTTCGACCTGATCCCGGCGGCCGAGCGGACGCTGCGCCGCGAGGTCAACGACACCGCCGGGCAGATCCCGTACACCACCCTCCACGAGCTGTTCGCCCGGCAGGCCGAGCTCACGCCCGGCGCCGAGGCCGTGGTGGACGCCACCGGGCGGCGCCTGAGCTACGCCGAACTGGCCTCGTACGCCTGGCGGATCGGGCACACGCTGCGGGAGCACGGGGCGGCACCGGGTGAGCTGGTGGCCGTCGTGATGGAGAAGGGCTGGGAGCAGTACGCCGCGGTGTACGGGATCCTCGCCTCCGGCGCCGCCTACCTGCCGCTGGACCCGTCCGTGCCGGCGGAGCGGCTGCGCCGGCTGCTCGCCGAGGCCAAGGTGGACCGGATCCTGACCCAGTCCCGGCTGGACTCCCGGATCAGCTGGCCCCCCACGGCCCGCCGCTACCGGGTGGACAAGGACTTCGAGTCCGGCACGGACACCCGGCCCGGCACGGCGCAGACCCCGGCGGACCTCGCGTACACCATCTTCACCTCGGGTTCGACGGGTGAGCCCAAGGGCGTGATGGTCGACCACATCGGTGTGGTCAACCTGATCCGCGACGTCGCCGAGCGCTTCGAAGTGGGCGCCCGGGACCGGCTGCTGGCCATCTCCGGGCTGCACTTCGACGCCTCGATCTACGACGTGTTCGGGGTTTTGACGCAGGGCGGGACCGTGGTGCTGCCGCCGCCGTTCGAGCACGCCGAGCCCGATGTGTGGGCCGATCTGGTGCGGGCGGAGCAGGTCACGCTGTGGAACTCCGTGCCCGTCCTGATGGAACTGCTCGTCGGTGAGGCCGAGGTGCGCGAGCGCCGCGGCGGCGGCCGGCCGCTGGAGTCGCTGCGGCTGTCGGTACTCTCCGGAGACTGGATCCCGCTCACGCTGCCGGACCGGCTGCGGGCGCAGAGCCCGCGGATCCAGGTGGTGGGTTCGGGCGGTCCGACCGAGACGATCTGCTGGTCGCTGTTCCAGCCGATCGGCGAGGTCGACCCGTCCTGGACGAGCATCCCGTACGGCAGGCCGATCACCAACCAGCGCTACTACATCGTCGACCCGGCCGGCTACGAGCGCCCGCTCGGGGTGGTCGGCGAGATGGCCGTGGCCAGCGACGTCGGGCTCGCACTGGGCTACTGGAACGACGCGGAGCGCACCGCGAACCGCTTCGTGCACCTCCCGGAGAGCGGCGAACGCGCCTATCTGACCGGTGACCTGGGGCGGTATCTGCCCGACGGCAGCATCGAGATCCTCGGCCGGGACGACTTCCAGGTGAAGATCCAGGGCCACCGGATCGAGCTGGGCGAGATCGAGGCCGTCCTGCGCCAGGACCCCGAGGTCGAGGCGGCCGTGGTGGTGGCCCCGGCCAGTGCCCACGGGGTGCGCCGGCTGCACGCCTTCGTCGTGGCCGCCGCCGACGCGGCGGGGCCGGTGCTGGAGCGGCTCGCCGCGCAGCTTCCCGGCTCCATGGTGCCGGCCGCGCTGACCGTGCTGGAGGAGCTGCCGCTGACCCGCAACGGCAAGGTCGACCGGCTGCTGCTGGCCTCCTCCGCGGGGCGGCAGCAGTCCGCCGACGAGGAGGCCGTGCGGGAGGCCGGGGACGGGCCGGGCAGTGCGCTGGAGTTGGTGCTGTGCGCGGCGGTCGCCGACATCCTCGGCCTGGACGCGGTGGCGCCCGGCGACAACTTCTTCAGCCTGGGCGGCGATTCGCTCAGCGGTACCCGGCTGGCCGGCCTGCTCAAGGAGCTGCTGGGGGTGCCGGTGCCCGTCAAGACCGTGTTCCAGAACCCGCTGCTCTCCGAGCTGGCCGAGAAGATCGCCGCGGACGAGCAGCACGGCGCGGAGGCGGTCGCCGCCGCGGAGGCCTTCGGCGAGCTGGAGGCCGACGGGACGGATGCGCCGGACGTGGACGCAGACGCGGACGTGGACGCAGACGCGGACGTGGACGCGGTCCGGAACAGCAAGGTCAGCACGGACGATTCCGAGAGGGGACAGTCATGAGTCTCACCCTGCCCGCGCCCGTCACCGAGCCGGAGCTGCCCGCGGCACCGGGCACCGGACCCGCGCCCGCGCCCGACCTGGTCGATTTCGCCGGGCACGCCACGACGCGGCTCAGAGAGCGCGACGCCACGCTGTACGCGCTGCTGGCCAGGGAGTCGGCGCGCCAGCGCGACACCCTGATGATGGTCGCGGCGTCCAGCGTCGCGGATCCCTCCGTACTGGCCTGCGAGGGCAGCACGCTCGGCAACCTGACCGCCGAGGGCTTCCCCGGGAACCGCTACCACGCGGGCTGCGGCGTCGCCGACGAGATCGAGCGCCTCGCGATCGACCGGGCGTGCGCGGCGTTCGGGGCCCAGGACGCGATCGTGCAGCCGCACTCCGGCTCCTCCGCGAACCTCGCCGTGATCACGGCGCTGCTCGGCCCGGGCGACAGCCTGCTCGGCCTGGACCTGGACTGCGGCGGCCACCTCACCCACGGCTCCCCCGCCTCGGTGACCGGCCGGTACTACCGCGCCCACGGCTACCGGGTGACGCCGGAGGGGCTGCTCGACTACGACCAGATCCGCGAGCTGGCCCTGGAGCACCGGCCGAAGCTGATCGTCTGCGGGGCGAGCGCCTACCCCCGCAGCATCGACTTCGCCCGCTTCCGGGAGATCGCGGACGAGGCCAACGCCTATCTGCTGGCCGACATCTCGCACATCGCGGGGCTGGTCGCCGCCGGCCTCCACCAGAGCCCCGTCGACCACGCCCATGTGACGACCACCAGCACCTACAAGCAGCTGTACGGCCCGCGCGGCGGGCTGATCCTGCTCGGCCGCGATGCCCGCAAGGCCGGGCCCGAGCGCGGCACCCTGGCCGCGACCCTGCGCCGCGCCGTGTTCCCCTTCACCCAGGGCACCCCCGACCTGGCGTCGGTGGCGGCCAAGGCGCGCGCCCTGGACTTCGTGGCGAGCCCCGACTTCGCCGAGCTCGCCAAGCGGCTCGCCGACGGCGCGCAGGCGATCGCCGAGCGCCTCTCGGACCGGGGGTTCCGGCTGGTCACCGGCGGTACGGACACCCACATGGTGCTGCTCGACCTGCGCGGCAGCGGCGTCACCGGGGACATCGCCGAACAGGCCCTGGAGGCCTGCGGGATCGTCGTCAACCGCAACCGGGTCCCGGGCGACACCACGCCGGTCCGGGTGACCGGCGGACTGCGGCTCGGCACCAACACGCTGGCCGCGCGCGGCATGGACCACGCGGTGGCCGCCGAGTGCGCCGACCTGGTCGCCGACGTCCTCGTGGCGCTGCGCGCGCAGGGCGGCGTACTGCCGGACGCACTGCGCGACCGGGTGCGCACCCGGGTCTCCGAACTGTGCGCCGCCCACCCCCTGCCGGGGTATCTGCCGTGACCTTCAGCGGCTTCCCGCCCTCGGCACTGCGCCTGTACGGGGACCTCGCGGCCGACAACAGCAAGGAGGCGTGGCGACTGCGCCACCGCGAGCGGTACGAGCGCGACGTACGTGCGCCGATGGACGAGCTGGCCGCTGAACTGAGCACGTATGTCAAGGAGTCGGGCTTCAGGGAGTCGACCGGGTCGGGCGGGCCGGGCGGGGTGCAGGTGCTCGGCCCGGTCCGGGACACCCGGATGTCCCACGACAAGTCGCCGTACAAGACCTACCAGGGCGCCTATCTGGACCTGCTGCCCTGTCTGGGCCTGTGGGTCCACCTGGACCGGCACGGCCTGTACGCCTCCGGGCGGTGGTACCCGTACGCCGGGGCCGAGGTCGCCCGCTACCGCGCCGCCGTCGAGCAGGAGGACGGCGGCGCGGAGCTGGCCGCGATCGCGGGCCGGCTGGAGGCCCAGGGGTTCGTCCTGGGCGGCGACCGGCTCAGGTCCCGGCCGCGGGGGGTCCCGGCGGACCATCCGCGGCTGGGGCTGCTGCGCCACCGCAAGATCGACGCGGGCCGCCGCTACGGACCGGACGCGGGCCTGCACACGGCGCGCGCCGGGGAACTGGTGCGGGAGACCTGGCAGGCGGTGCGCCCCCTGTTGGACTGGATGGCGGCCCGCGAACTCACCCCACAGCCCCGCGAGCGAGGAGTTGACGTACCGTCATGAGCATCGGGAGTTCCGAGACCGCCGACCTGCGCAGCGACACGGTGACCCGGCCGGGTCCCGGGATGCGGGCGGCGATGGCCGCCGCGGAGGTCGGCGACGACCTGTTCGGGGAGGATCCGACCGTCCGCGCGCTGGAGGACCGGCTCGCCGGGATGTTCGGCTTCTCCGGCGCCCTGTTCACCCCGTCCGGGGTGATGGCCAACCAGATCGCCCTCCAGCTCCTCGTCGGCCCCGGCGAGGAGCTGGTGTGCGATGCCGAGGCGCACGTCCTGGCGCACGAGGAGGCCTCCCCGGCCCGCTACGGCGGGATCCAGACCCGCACGGTGTCGGCCGAGCGGGGGGTGATCACCGCGGAGCTGCTGGCCGGGGTGGTCCGGCGGGGGAACCCGTACACGCTCGGCACCCGCGCGGTGGAGGTCGAGCAGACCCACACCCGGGCCGGCGGTACGGTCCACCCCCTGGAGACGCTGCGCGCCGTACGGGAACTGACGGCCGGCGCGGGCCTGGCCGTGCACATGGACGGCGCCCGGATCTGGAACGCGATGGCCGCGACGGGAACGGCGGCGCGGGAGTACGGGGAGACCGCCGACTCGCTGTCCGTGTGCCTGTCGAAGGGGCTGGGCGCGCCCGTCGGGTCGGTCCTCCTGCTGCCGGTCGAACAGCTGTCGCGGGCCCGGAAGTTGCGGCACGGCCTGGGCGGCGGGATGCGCCAGTCGGGCATCCTGGCGGCTGCGGGACTGTACGCGCTGGACCACCACGTGGAGCGGATCGCCGAGGACCACGCCCACGCCGCTCTGCTGGCGGCGGGCCTGCGGGACGCGGGGTTCACCGTGCGCCCGCCGGAGACCAACATCGTCATCGTCGAGGTGGCCCGGGCCGACGAGGTCGTCGCACGGGCCGCGCAGGAGGGAGTACTGGTGACCGCGCCCGGCCCGGAGACGGTCCGGCTGGTCACTCATCTGGACGCAGGGCACAAGGTGTGCCGGCGCGCCCTGGACGTGCTGGCGGCCGTGATGACCGACGTCGTCACCGGGGTGCGGAACACCGCGCCCGCGGGACACCTGTAAGCAGCGGAAGAGAGCGAAGTAGCAGCATGAGCTTAGAAGTACGGCCCGCCACGGCGGATCTGTGGGACGACATCCAGCAGGTGCTCCAGCCCAAGAAGAGCGCGCACACCTGCTGGTGCATGGCGTGGCGGCTGTCCACGGGAGACTACGGGCGGCTGAGCGCCGACGAGCGCGGCGAGCACCTGCGCGGCCTGATGGAGAAGGCCGATCCGCCGCCCGGGGTGCTGGGGTTCCTCGACGGCGAGGTGGCCGGCTGGTGCAACGTGGCGCCGCGCCGCCAACTCGACCGGCTGACCTCCTCGAAGACGATCACGCCGGTGGACGATCTGCCCGTGTGGTCGGTGACCTGCTTCGTGGTACGCAAGGAGTACCGCGGCAAGGGGGTCGCCTCCGGTCTGCTGGAGGGTGCCGTCGAGCACGCGCGCGCCAACGGCGCGCCCGCCGTCGAGGGGTATCCGGTGGACCCGGAGGGCGGCCGGGTGAACCCGACCCTCGCCTATGTCGGGACGATGGACATGTTCGAGCGGGCCGGCTTCCGCCGGGTCCACCGCACCGAGGCCAAGAGCGACAAGCGCCACCGCTGGGTCATGCGCCGCGACCTGGTCTGACGGCCGCGGCCGGAACGCAGAAGGGGCCCCCGCGGTGCGGGGGCCCCTTCCTTCGTGCGGCGCCGGTCAGGGCGTGTGCGCCGCGGTGTCCCACAGGTGGGCCGGACGCCCGCAGCGCATGGCTTCCCAGGCCGCGCGCCGGTAGCAGCCCGCCACCAGGCCGTCCCGGACCAGGCCCGAGGCGCCGTGCAGGTGGACGGCGTCACGTGTCACGTCGAGCGTGGTCTCCGCCGTGAGGGCGATCAGCCCGGCGGCCTCCCCCACGGTGAGCCGGTCCTCGTCCAGGTCCCGGGCTGCGTCGCCCACGGCCCAGCGCACGGCGTCGAGGCGGGCCAGCAGGCCGGCCACGCGCAGCCGGGGGCCCTGGTGCTTGACCAGGGCCTGGCCGAACTGCTGCCGGCCGCGGATCCGGGAGACGACCGCGGTCAGGGCGGCCGCGGTGATCCCGGCCAGCAGCGAGGCCTGGTGGACGGCGGCGCGCAGACCCACCCGGGCGAGGGCCTGTTCGGCGGCGAGGCCGCGCAGCAGCACCGCCTCGGCCGGCAGTCGCACCTCGTCGAAGACGGCACTGGCGACGGCTCCGCCGCCGTGGTCGCGCAGCGGGCGTACCTCCACTCCCCCGGTGGGCAGGCCCACGAGCGCCACGCACGGGCCGTCGGGACCGCCGGCGAGGACGAGCAGGGCGCCGGGCCCGACGCCGGCGGCGAAGGGGCCGCCCACGCCGGTGAGGACGACGGCGCCGGTGTCCCCGTCCGGCTTCCACGTGATCCCGGGCGGTACGGTGCCGCGCGGATCGGGCAGCCGGCCCGGCACGGCGATCTCCAGTTCCCCGGTCCGCACCCGGTCCAGGAGGCTGTCGGTGGCCCCGGGGGCGAGGGGGCCGAGGCCGGCGACCAGGTCCAGGGCGAGGAGGGTGTCGGTCAGCGGGACGGGCTGCATCGCGTTGCCCGCCTCCTCGCAGACCATGGCGATGACGGCCTGGCCGAGGTCGAGGCCGTCCTGGCCGATGGGGAGGGCGAACTCCCAGGCGCCCACCTGGGTCAGCGCCTCCCAGGCCCCGGCGGGGGTGTCCCCGTCGACCTCCAGGCCCTGCCGGACGGTGAGCCGGAGCTGCCGGAAGAGCGAGTCCTCGTCCTCCCGTTCCCGCCACCGCTCGGGCACCGCCGGAGCGCCCCGGCCGCCGCCGGTGCCGTTCCCGCCTACCGCCTTTGTCGTCACGGCCGTACCTCCGCACCTGAGTCGAGACGCAGCCGGGCCAGCGTCTCCAGCATCATTTCGGCGGTGCCGCCCGATATCCGCATCCCCGGGGCTTCGCGCAACGCCGCGTCGAGTGGGTGTGCCACCCCGTCGACCTCGGGGTCGTCGAGGGTCATGCTGCGGTCGCCGTCGAGTTCCGCGGCCCACCAGGCCACCTCGGCGGCGAGTTCGGTGGTGTACCACTTCGCGGCGGCGGCCTCGTCCTCGTTGAGTTCGCCCCGGTCGAGGCGGGTGAGGACGCGGCGGACCAGCGTGCCGGCCGCGAGCAGCCGGGCGTTGAGCTTGGCCAGGCCGATCTGGTCGTGCTGGCCGGCCTCGAGCCGGTCGGTGTGGGCCTCCAGCCGTTCCACGGCCGCCCGGTACCAGCGCAGCGCCTTGACGTAGTAGTCGAGTCCGGTGCGCTCGAAGGCGAGGGTCTTGACGACGATCGCCCAGCCCTGGCCGGTCTCGCCGACCACGTCGTCGGCGGTGACGGCCACGCCGTCGAGGGTGACCTCGTGGAAGGCGTCGTCGCCCATGCCCGGGATCTGCCGGATGGTGACGCCCGGCTGGGCCAGGGGGACGAGGAACAGGCTGAACGCGTCGTCCTCGCCGCGGGCCAGGCACAGGCCGTAGTCGGCGAGCCGGGCGAAGAGCGAGTGGACCTTGGTGCCGTACAGCTTGTAGCCGCCCCGGCCGTCGGAAACGGCGCGGGTGGAGAGGATGTTGAGGTCGGAACCGGCCTGGGGTTCGCTGAACAGGACGCAGCCGAAGGCGGTGCCGGCCGCGAAGCCGGGCAGGTGGCGGGCCTTCATCGCCGGGCTCGCGACGTTGAGCAGGGTGGATCCGACGATCTGCACGGTGAGGGTGTGCAGCAGGTCGGGTACGTCGTGCATGGCCAGTTCCTCGACCAGTACGGCGGCCGCGACCTGGCTGATGCCGCGGCCCCCGTACTCCTCGGGCCACTGGGGCGCGAGGAGGCCCTGTTCGCCCAGGGCCCGGTGGATGGGGCGGGGGTCGCGGGTACGCCGGGCCTCGGCCACGGGAGCGGAGACCAGGATGTCGTGGATGTCCTCGCGCAGGGCCCGCATGGGGGTGCGGGGCACGTCGGCCCCGCTCCGTACGAGCCCGCAGTCCGCGGGCGCGCGGTAGAACTCGGTGGTGAGCACGGGCAACTCCCTAGGTGGTCAGCGGGGATGCGGGCGCGGCGGCGGCCCGGTCCAGCACGTCCTCGATTCCGGTGAGCAGCGCCCGCACGTCCTCGGGCGTGGCCGCGTGGCGGTTGTACTCGGCGGTGCCGCCGATCTCGCCGTCCCGTTCCACGAGGCCGATGCAGGCGAGGGCGGCAGCCGGGTCGGGGCTGTAGAGCTCGAGGTGCCGGGCGGGCGGCCCGGGCAGCTGGCCGACCGCGATCCCCGGCAGGTCCAGGGGGACCGCCGGGTAGTTGTGGAGGGCGAACAGGACGTTGTACGGCGGGGGTGTTCCCTCTCCGAACAGGACGTCGACGGGCAGGCGTTGGTGGGCCAGTGCGTCGGCTACGGCGGCCCGGGTGCGGTGCAGCAGCTCCCGGAAGGCGGGGTCTCCCGTCAGGTCGAGCCGGATCGGCACGACGGTGGTGAACTGTCCGACGGCGCCTTCGAGGGCTCCGGCGAAGCGGCCGGCCGCCGGGGTGCCGATCACCAGTGAGGTGCGGCCCTCCCGGCGGGCGAGTACGACGGCCAGCGCGGCGAGCAGCGTCATGAACGGGGTGGCTCCCTCGGCCGCGCCCAGTTCCAGCCCGGCGTCGACGGGCCCGCGGGCCAGCCGTACGGGCACATGACCGCGTTCGAACCCGCCGGGTGCCCGGGCCGCGGGCGGGTCGGCGGCGAACACGGCCCGGCGGCGGGCGAGTTCGGCGGAGCCGTCGGGTCCGGCGAGCCACCGGTGCTGCCAGTCGGCGTAGTCGGGGAACTGGAGTGCGGGCGGGGCCGAGGCGCCCGGACCCGCCGGGCCCTCTCGGTAGCCGGCGGCCAGGTCCGTGAGGAAGACCCCGGAGGACCAGCCGTCGAAGACCGCGAGGTGGGAGGCGAGGATCAGGACGTGCTCGTCGGGGGCGAGCCGCAGCAGCCGGAAGGCGCTGGTGCGGCCGCTCTCCAGGTCGAGGACGGTGGAGGCGCTCTCGTTGCTCTGCAGGGCCACGCGTTCGGCCGCGGCCTGCGGGGTGAATCCGGAGAGGTCGGCCCGGGTGAGCCGCAGAACCGGTTCCCCGTCCACGTGCAGCCGGGGTTGGCCGCTGGTGGAGACGCCGATCCGGGTGCGCAGGGCCTCGTGGCGGCGCAGCACCCCGGTGAGGGCCGCCACGAGCCGCTGCGGGTCGAGCGGGCCGGTCAGCCGCAGGGCGTGCGAGCCGGTGGCGACGGCCGGGTGGGTGCGCTCGCGGCGCCACAGCCGGGACTGGAGCGCGGTCGGGGGGACCGGCCCCGCGCCGGAGCGCGGGGCCGGGTGGGCGGGTACGGGCTGCCGGGCGGCCAGCATCAGCCGGGCGAGTTCGCGCTTCGCCTCGGGGAGCGCGGCGAGCGCCCCTTCGAACCCGGCCGGGTCTGCCATCAGGAACCGTCCGGCTGCTGGAGGGAGCCGAGGAGGGCGGCGGCCTCGTCGTCGCTCATGTTCTCGATCTGCTCGAAGACCGCGAGCAGCCGGTCCTGTTCGCCGGCGGCCTCGGCCTTGGCGGTGCGGACCAGTTCGGCGAGCCCGGAGACGGTCGGGCGGCCGAAGAAGTCGGCGAGGGCGATGTCGATGCCGAAGAGGGCGCGGACCCGGGAGACCACGATGGTGGCCTGCAGGGAGCTGCCGCCGAGGGCGAAGAAATCGCCCTCCACGTCCGGGTTCTGCCATTCCAGCAGCGGGGTGAGGATGTCCCGGCAGATCTGCTCCTCGATGGCGTCGCGGGGCGCGGTGCCGCCCTCGGCCGACAGCTCGGTGGGCTGGGGCAGTGCGGCGGTGTCGACCTTGCCGTGCGGGGTGAGGGGCAGTTCGTCCAGGACGACGACGACCGGCACCATGTAGCCGGGCAGCCGGCCGGCCGCGTACGCGCGCAGGCCCTCGGCGTCGGCGACCTCGGAGGCGTACGAGCCCACCTGCTCGACGGTGACGTAAGCGGTCAGCATGCGCTCGCCGCCCGCGGCGGGCTGGGCCACCACGACGGCCTGCTGCACCGACGGGTGGCCGGTGAGCACGGACTCGACCTCGCCGGGCTCGATGCGGTGGCCGCGCACCTTGAGCTGGCGGTCGGTGCGGCCGAGGAAGTCCAGGTTGCCTCCGGGCAGCCAGCGGACGAGGTCGCCGGTGCGGTAGAGGCGCTCGGTCTCGGGGCCGTCCGCGTAGGGGTTGTCGGCGAAGCGGTCGGCGGTGAGCTCGGGGCGGCCCAGGTAGCCGCGGGCCACGCCGGGTCCGGCGACGCAGAGTTCACCGGGGACGCCGGGCGGGACCGGGCGCAGCCGCTCGTCGAGGACGAAGGCCTGGTGGCCGGGCATGGGGCGGCCGATCGGCGGGTTGCGGTCGTAGCTGCCGGTGCAGTCCATCAGGGTGACGGCGACGGTGGCCTCGGTGGGGCCGTAGCCGTTGACGAACCGGCGCTCCCCCGCGGTCCATTCGGCGACGAGCCGGCCGGGGAAGGCCTCGCCGCCCACCGAGACGAGCCGCAGGTCGGGCAGGGCGGCCTGGTCGAGCAGGGGCAGCAGGGCGGGCGGGAGTTCCGCGACGGTGACCGCGTCCTCGCGCATCCGGGCCTGGAGCAGGGCCGGGTCGCGGCGCTCGTCGTCGGTGGCGATGACGAGCGAGCCGCCGGCGAGCAGGGTGGTGAAGATCTCGAAGACGGAGACGTCGAAGGTGAGGGGGGCGAACTGCAGGACGCGGTCCTCGGCCCGGATCTCGTAGGCCTTGGCGATGGTGCGGGAGAAGTGGGTGACCGAGCGGTGCTCGATCATGACCCCCTTGGGGGTTCCGCTGCTGCCGGAGGTGTAGAGCACGTAGGCCAGGTCGCCGGGGTGCGAGGTCGGCGCGAGGGAGGGGACCTCGCGGACGGGGGCCGCCGTTCCGGTGGTCACCAGCTCCAGCGGGACGGGCAGCTGTGCGGATTCGTCGACGAGGGCGTGCCGGACCTTGGCGTCGGCGAGGACCGTACGGGTCCGCTCGGCCGGGGCGGCCGGGTCGACCGGGATGTAGTGGCCGCCCGCCTTGAGCACGCCGAGGACTCCGGCGACGGCGGCGGGGCCGCGGGCCACGCACACGGCGACGGGATCGCCGTGCCGCACCCCGCGGTCGCGCAGCCGGTGGGCGATGGCTTCGGACCAGCGGTCGAGCGCCGCGTAGTCGAGGCGGGTGGAGCCGTGGCGGACGGCGACGGCGTCGGGGTGGATGGTGGCCCGCTCGCGGAACGCGCGGTCCAGGGTGGTGGTCCAGGCGGCCTCGTCGACGGGGCCGCCTCGGGACAGCTCGCGGGCGTGCCGGGAGGCGGCCGGCTCCTCGACCAGGCTGATGTCGCCGACCTGGAGGTCGGGGTTCTCGGCGACCTGCTCCAGCACCTGGCGGAAGGCGGCGAGCAGGGCGCCGGCGGTGCCGTGCCGGTAGAGGGAGGTGTTGTACTCGAGGGAGAGTTCCAGGCCGTCGTTCTCGCCGACGAGGAAGCTCATGTCGAACTTGGCGGCGCCGTCGTGCAGTTGGTCCATGGTGAACTCGACGTCCGCGGCCTGCGCCCGGTGGGTGCCCCAGCGGCCCAGCGAGGTGAACTCGATCTGGAAGAGCGGGTGCCGCAGCGGGTCGCGCACCGGGCGGACGGCCTCGACCACCTGCTCGAAGGGCAGCTCGCTGTTGGTGAAGGAGTCCATGACGGAGGCCGCGGTGCGGGTGACCAGCTCGCGGAAGGTGAGCCGGTCGGTGACCTCGGTCCGCAGCGTGATCATCTGGACGAAGCAGCCGATGACCTGCTCCAGGTCGGGGTGCGGCCGGGAGGCGCTGGCGGTGCCGACGACGACGTCCTCGGTACGGGTCCAGTGCCGCAGCAGCGCGTTGAACGCGGCGAGCAGGGTGGTGAAGACGGTGGTGTTGTTGGCGTCGGCGAGCTCGGTGAGCCGGTCCAGCAGCTTCTGGTCCAGGGTCAGTTTCAGACCGCGCCCGTCGCCCCGGGTCTCCGGGCCGCGCGGGTGGTCGGGCAGCACCTCGGTGGCCACGGCGCCGGCCAGGATCTGGCGCCACTTGCCCGCCAGGGCCCGGCCGTGCTCGTCGTTCTCCAGCTTGGCGCGCTGCCAGGCCGCGAAGTCGGCGTACTCGACGGCGAGCCGGGGGGACTCCGGGCGCTTGCCCGCGGCGGCCGCCGCGTAGCTGGCGGTCAGCTCCTCGGTGAAGATCCGGGTCGAGCCCGGGTCCCAGGCGATGTGGTGGACGACCCAGAGCAGGACGTGCCGGTCCGCGGCGAGCCGTACCAGGTGGGCGCGGACGGGCGGGGCGGCGGCCAGGTCGAAGGGGGCGGCGGCGCAGGTGGCGGTGAGCTCGGCGAGTTCGCGGTCGGCGTCCTCGCTGCCGGACAGGTCGGTGCTCTGGACGCCGAGCACGAAGGAGGGGACGGGCTCCTGCCAGGGGACTCCGTCGATCTCGACGAGTTTGCTGTGCAGCACCTGGTGGCGGGCGACGACGGCGTTCAGCGCCTCGTGCAGGGCGGCCCGGTCGAGGGGGCCGCCCAGGCCTATCGCCAGGGCTATGTTGTTGCGGGCCTTGCCGGCGCCGAGCTTGTCGACGAACCACATCTGCTCCTGCTGGAAGGAGGAGCGGGAGCGCGGTCCGTGGTCGGCGCGCTTCAGTTCGATGCGGCGGCCCACGCCGGCCGTCATCTGGTTGCGCATGCGTCCCAGCAGCCGGGAGCGCTGCCCCTGGGGCAGCCGGCCGAGCCGTTCGGCGAGATCAGACATGGGTTCCTCCGTTGCGGTGCAGGTCGGCGAGGAGAGCGGCGAGCCGGTCGGGCAGGTGCTTGGCGAAGTAGTGGCGGCCACCGGGGAGCACGGCGAGCCGCACGTCGGCCGCGTACCGGCCCCAGGCGCGGTAGCCGTCCTCGTAGCCCTCGGTCGCGTCGTCGGCGTCGCCGATGATGCAGGTGAGGGGGGTGGTCAGGGGCAGGTCGTAGCCGTCCGGGGTGCGGGCGAAGAAGCGGGCCGCCTCGGTCATGTCGTGGCGGACCATCCGCAGGACCGCGGTGAGGTCGCTGTCGTCGAGGACGCCGTCGAAGCCGTCCATGGTGGTGAGGTACGCGACGAGGTCGTCGTCGCCGGAGACCCGTTCCATCTCCAGGGCGTACTCGGGGTCCTCCTCCGGGAGGGCCGCGGCGAGGTCCAGGGCGATCGGGCGCTGCCCCAGCCGTTCCAGTACGCGAGTGGTCTCCAGGGCGGTGACGACTCCGGCGCAGTGGCCGTAGACCGCGTACGGTCCCCGCACGGTGCGGGCGATCTCCTCGGCGGCGCGTTCCGCGAACTCGGGCACCGGCAGCATCGGGCCGGGGCGCAGCGGGTCGTGGCCGGGCGGGGAAACGGCCAGGAGCTCGATGTGCGGCGGGAGCTGGGCCGCGAGCGGCTGGTAGGCGATGGCGTCGCCGCCGCCGTGCGGGAAGCAGACGAGGGTCAACGCGGTGGTGCCGGCAGGGCGTTCGGGAGTGAGCCGGTGCAGCAGCCGGTGGTGCTGCGCTCCCCCGCCCGCTCCCGTTCCGGGTCCCGCGAGTTCCGCGGCCCTGGCGGCGAGCCCGGCCGGGGTCGGGTTGCTGAAGAGGTCGACGACGCGCAGGGCGGCGGCTCCGCCGTCCGGCAGGGCGGTGGCGACGGCCCGGACGGCGCGCACGGCGGCGAAGGAGTCCCCGCCGAGGGCGAAGAAGTCGTCGTCGGGCGCGACGTGCGCAGCTCCGAGCACCTCGGCCCAGACGGCGGCGATCCGCAGGGCGACGGGGTCCCCGTCGGCGGGCGCGGCGGTGGTCCGGCCCTCGGGAGCGTATGCGGGGGCGGAAGCGGCCGCGGGTGCAGCGGCGGGGGCAGCGGGGCGCGGGTCGGGCAGGGCGCCCCGGTCCACCTTGCCGTTGGGGCTCAGCGGCAGCCGCTCCAGCAGGACCAGTTCGGCGGGGACGCAGTGCGGCGGCAGGACGGTGGCGAGCGCGGTGCGCAGCGCCGCGGGGTCGAGGCCGGCGCCCTCCTCGGGCACCACGTAGCCGACGAGCCGGTCGGAGCCGGCGGTGCGGCGCGCGGCGACGACAGCCTCGCGGACCCCGGGGCGCTCGCGCAGGGCGCTCTCGACCTCGCCCGGCTCGATGCGCAGTCCGTTGAGCTTGATGCGGAAGTCGGTGCGGCCGAGGAGTTCGATGGTGCCGTCGGCGCCGTAGCGGGCCAGGTCTCCGGTGCGGTAGAGCCGTTCGGTGCGACCGGGCTCCAGTTCGACGCGGACGAACTTCTCCTCGGTCAGTTCGGGCCGGCCCAGGTAGCCGCGGGCCAGTCCGACGCCGCCGAGGTGGAGTTCACCGGGGACGCCGACGGGGACGAGGCGGTCGTTCGGGTCGAGGATGTAGGTGAGCTGGTTGGCCATGGGCCGCCCGTAGGGGAGCTTCGTCCACTGCGGATCGACCCGGCCGACGGGGAACTCCACCGAGTGGATGGAGGCTTCCGTCGCCCCGCCGAGCGCGACGAAGGACAGGCCGGGCGCGAAGGCGCGGATCCGGTCGGGCTGGGTGACGGGGATCCAGTCGCCGCCGAGGAACGCGGTGCGCAGCTTCGGCAGCCGGGGCCCGCCGGCGTGTTCGAGCTGGTCGGTGAGGAGCCCCAGGAGCGCCGGGGCCGAGTTCCACACGGTGACGCCGTGCCGGTGCACCAGGTCGGCCCAGTGGGCCGGGTCCTTGGCGGCGGCCGGGTCGGGCAGGACGAGCGTGCCGCCCGCGGCCAGGATGCCGAGGGTTTCGTAGACGCTCATGTCGAAGCTGGGCGAGGACAGGGCGAGGACCGAGTCGCCGGGCCCGATGCCGTACGAGCGGTTGAGGTCGAGGATGTTGTTGACCACACCGCGGTGTTCCAGGGCGATGCCCTTGGGCGTGCCGGTGGAGCCCGAGGTGAAGATGACGTAGGCCAGGTCCCGGGAGGTGACGGGGACGGCCGGCCGGGTCGCGGGCAGCTCGGCGAGCGCGGCCCGGTCGGTGTCCAGGAGCACCTGCTCGGTGCCGGCGGGGACGGGCAGCCGGCCGATCAGCTCCGCGTCGGAGACGACGATGGGCGGTGCGGAGTCCCGCAGCAGCAGCGCCAGGCGCTCGGCCGGGTAGTCCGGGTCGAGGGGGACGTAGGCCCCGCCGGCCTTGAGGACGGCGAGGATCGCGGTGACCAGTGCGGGACCCCGGCGCAGGCACAGGGCCACGGTCCGGTCGGGGCCGGCGCCGGCCAGGGCGAGCCGGTGCGCGAGCCGGTTGGCGCGCTCCTCCAGCTCCCGGTAGGTGATGTTCCAGCCGCCGAGGCCGCCGAGGATCACGGCGGGCGCGTCGGGCCGCCGGTCGGCGTGCTGCTCGAACAGCTGGTGCAGGCAGGCGTCCTGGGGGAAGGGGGCGCGGGTGGCGTTCCAGTCGTCCAGGGCGGCCCGGCGCTCGCCCTCGGTGAGCAGCGGCAGGGCGGACAGCGGGGCGTCCGGGCGGTCGACGGCCCCTTCCAGGGTGGTGAGGAAGTGGCCGAGGAGCCGGTCCACGGTCGCGGCGTCGAACAGGGCGGTGGGGTATTCGACGAGGGCGCGGACGGCGGTGCCGGTGTCGTGCACGCTGATCATCAGGTCGTACTTGGTGGCGTGCGAGGAGAAGTCGATGGGCTCGGTGGCGACGCCCGCGAGGCCCGGCGCGGCGTCCGGGGTCTCGTCGAGGAGGAACATCACGGAGGTGAGCGGCGGCCGGCTGGGGTCGCGGGGCAGTCCGAGGGCGTCGACGATCAGGTCGAAGGGCAGTTCCTGGTGCGCGTACGCCTGGAGCGTGGTGTGGCGGGTGGCGCGGACCAGTTCGGCGAAGCCGGGGTCGCCACCGGTTCTGATGCGCAGCGGCAGGGTGTTGACGAAGAAGCCGATGAGGTCGCCGAAGGCCGGGTGGTCGCGGCCGGAGACCGAGGTGCCGACGACGATGTCCTCCTGGCCGGTCCAGCGGCGCAGGGTGGCGGCGAAGCCGGCCAGCATCGTCATGTAGAGGGTGGCGCCCTCGGACTTGCCGAACTCCCGCAGCCGGGCGATGAGCCGGGGCGGGAGGTCGATGTAGCGGGAGGCGCCCGCGTGGCCGAAGACGGGGGGTCTGGGCCGGTCGGTGGGCAGGTCCACGGGGGTGGCGCCGGCCAGTTCCTCCCGCCAGAAGGAGGTGAGGCTCTCCAGCCGGTCCCCGCTGACGCGGCGGCGCTGCCAGGTGGCGAAGTCGGCGTACTGGAGGGCGAGCGGGGGCGCCGTCTCGGCGGGTGCCCCGGTACGGGCGGCGTAGGCGCGCTCCAGTTCGGTGTAGAGGACGCGCATGGACCAGCCGTCGGTGACGATGTGGTGCAGGTTGAGGACGAGGACGTGGTCCTCGGGGCCGATCCGGCCGAGCCGGGCCCGCAGCGGGACGGCGCCGGCCAGGTCGAAGGGGGCGCCCGCGTCGGCGTCGTAGAACGGCCGGGCCGCCGCCTCGTCGGGGAGTTCGGTCAGCGGCAGGGGCAGCCGGTAGCCGTCCACGACGCGGGGCACGGCCTCGGTGGCGCCCTCGTGGTAGGTGTAGACGGTCCGCAGCACCTCGTGGCGGTCCACGATGTCCTGGAGTGCCGCGTGCAGGGCGGGGACGTCGAGCGGGCCGCGGATGCGGGTGGCCACGGGCACGTTGTAGGCGGGGCTGCCGGGCTGCAACTGGTCGATGAACCAGAGCCGGCGCTGTGCGAAGGAGAGCACGGGCGGGTCGGCGGGATCACGGGGTGCCGGCTCGGGGTCCTCCCGTACGGCGGCGCGTCCGCCGCCCCGGCCGCCCGTCAGGGCCTGGAACAGTGCCCGGCGGGACTTCGGCAGTGCGGCTATGCGTTCGGCGAGGGACTCGCTCACCTTGAGCCTCCGTGCGTCTTCGGGAGTCGGGAGTCGGGAGAGGAATACGGCGAGGTGGCGCCGCGGGTGCGCGGCGCTGGGCGTTCGGGCGGGTACGGGAGCACGTGCGGGTACGGCTGTGCCCCCTGGTGCGGGTGCGGGGGTACGGGGTGGGGCGCGGGGCGCGGTGCGGAGTGGGTGCCGTTCGGCAGGCACCCACTCCCGCTCCCCCTGGTGTGCCGGTCAGGCGGTGATCCTGGCCTCGTCCGCGGCCGGGGCCTCCTCGCCGGCGCTGTCGCCGACGGGCATTTCCTTGATCTTGGACACCGGGCCGCCCAGCAGGGTCAGGCCGCCGACGATGGTGACGGCGCCGGCCACCGCGAGGCCGCCGGTCAGACCGATCCCCTCGCCGAGCGCGCCGCCGGCGAAGTAGCCGAGGGACAGGGCGCCGTAGACCGCGGAGAGCGCGGTGCCGCTGACGCGGCCCATCTGCTCGTTCGGGGTGACCCCCTGGACGAGGCTGAGGACGTGGATGTCGAACATCGGCGAGACGAAGCCGATGACGGCCTGGACCACGATCAGTCCGACGAAGCCGCCGACCGCGCCGCCCGTCGGGACCAGGATGTAGCCGGCGCCGAGGACGACGGCGGTGATCACCAGGAGGCGGCCCACGGAGAGGCTCTTGGAGACCACCTCGGAGAGCACGGCGCCGACGATGACGAAGACCGACATGACGGCGAAGGCGATGCCGACCTGGCCGGGGCTGAGGTCCAGCACCTTGTAGGCGTAGACGATCAGGAGCGCGTCACCCATCGCGGCACCGAGGTTGACCACGACGTTGGCGGTGAACAGGCCGCGCAGGACCGGGTTGCCGAAGAGGGTCTTCATGCCCTCCTTCATCTCCGCCTTGGCGGAGGCCTTCCGCTCCTCGGTCCGCTCGCGCACGTCCCGGTGGCGGATGACGAGGAGGGCGAGCAGCGAGATGAGGAAGGTGAACGCGTCGGCGGTGATCGCGCGGGCGGCGCCGAGGACCTGGATGAGCGCGCCACCGGCGCCGGCTCCGACCGCTTCCGCGACGCTTCGGCTGATCTGGAGTTTCGTATTGCCTTCGATGAGGTTCTCGGTGCCGATGAGCTGGGGCAGCCAGGACTGGTAGGAGACCTCGAAGAAGGTGGTGAGGACACCGGTGAGGGCGGCCACGATGTAGACGTGGGTCATGCTGACGGAATCGAGGGCGAACGCCAGCGGAATCGTGCCGAGGGCCAGGAAGCGGCCCAGGTCGGCGACGATCATGACGGTGCGCCGCGAGACCCGGTCGGCCACGAGCCCCGCGAACGGGGCGAGCAGCAGGAACGGGAGGAAGCGCAGCGCGCCGAGCACGCCGACCTCCAAGGCTCCGCCGTCCAGCACCACGACCGCGAGGGTCGGCAGTGCGAGAAGGGAGATCTTGTCGCCGAAGTTGCTGACGGTCTGCCCGAACCACAGGCGATTGAAATCGGAATGCCGACCGAGTGCCATGTCGACGCCCTTTTCTGATTGGGTACGGAATTGTCGGACGGCACTCAAGCTAGGGACCCGGAGTTAGGGTCCGGTTATGAATTCCGGGACTATAGACCGCTTGTAGACAGGCGATGAGTTCCGCTGGAGAACCGTGCGATGTCGGCGCTCTCGCGGGCGATTCCGGCGGCCACGGCCGGGCTGTGGGGCTCCGTCCCGGGGAAGGGTTCGACGGTCACCGGCGCCCCGCGGCGGCCGCCCGACCAGGTGCCGACGGCCAGGCCGTCGACCAGCACGGTGGCCCGGATCTGCCCGCCGCCGGGCCACACCCGCCGTTCGTGCTCGGCGGGCACGGACAGGTCCCGGCTGCGGTAGCCGACCAGGTAGTTGTCGTAGGCAGGCAGCAGGCGTACGTCGGGTTCCCCCGGGGTGGGCGCCGGCTCGGGCCCGGTGTCCCGTACGGCGGCCCACGCGTTCTTGCCCGTGGTGGCCTTGAGGCCCGACCAGTGGACGAAGTCCAGGGCGTCGGAGGGTCCGTACGCGGCGCGGTAGCGGCGCGCGAGTTCGCGTTCGGCGGCGGCTCCGGTGAAGGGCAGCGGGCCGCTGGCGGGCAGCCAGTCGTCGAGGAGGACGAAGGTGGCCTCGCCGCCCTGCTGCGGTCCGTGGCAGATGCGGCCGGCCAGCGCGGTTCGGCGGATCAGGTGGAAGGCGGCCTGCCCCTTCGGTTCCACCCCGAGGGTGGTGAGCAGGTCGGTGAGCCGGGCGCGCGTCAACGGCCCCTCGCCGTCGATCGCTTCGGTGATGAGCCGCTCGGAGCGGGTGCACAGGGACTCGTCGAGGCCGAGTTCGCGCAGCCGCCGGGCGGCGAGGGCGAGGTAGACCGGGCCGAAGAGGGCGAGCAGCCAGCGGGCGTCGGCGGCCGGCACCAGTTGGAGGGTGCCGCGCATGAACCAGCCGCGCACGGCGCTGCGTTCGGTGTCGGTGGCCCGGCGCACCGCGTCCTGGGTCAGCCCGCGCGCCCGCGCCCGCAGGCCGAGCTCCGCCGCGGGCAGGTCCTGGGCCTGCACGGCCAGCACCCGGTCGAGGACGGCGGCGACCGTATCCTCCCGGACCTCGCCCCCGATCGCCTGTGCGCGCGCCCTGAGCAGCCGGTCGGTCGTACGTCGTTCCACGGGTCCAGTCTTTCAGCCGAGCAGCCGCAGCCGCATCTCCACGCGGGCCGCCACGCATCCGACGGCCCGCTCACCGCCCCAGTCCAGCAGCCGCCAGCCGCGCCAGCGGGGCGGCTGCTGCCCGTACACGGGAATGTCGAGGCCGGCCGCCGCGTCGAGCGCGGCCGCCCCGACCTTGACCAGGGACTCCTTTCGTACCCACTGGCGCAGGAAGGCGCGCTGCGGGTCCTCGTCCGCCCGTACGGCGACCAGTTCCTCCTCGCTGCAGACGGCCTCGGCCACCCGCCGGTCCAGCGGGTGGCCGTCGAGCGTCTCCACGTCCACACCGACGACTCCGGGGGCCGCGGCGGCCGCGACCCAGCCGCGGGTGTGGGCGAGGCTGATGCCGGTAGCGGGTGCCTCGACGAGCCGCGGCCTGCCGTGCGGCCGGTCGCAGCTCCCGCAGCTCTGA
This sequence comes from Streptomyces sp. Sge12, assembly GCF_002080455.1. NCBI lineage: Bacteria > Bacillati > Actinomycetota > Actinomycetes > Kitasatosporales > Streptomycetaceae > Streptomyces > Streptomyces sp. Sge12. The sequence goes on along the minus strand of NZ_CP020555.1, from coordinate 6,985,601 downwards.
ACGACGGTGAGGCCCTGCGCCGGGCGGCCGAGGAGCCGCCCGGCGCAGAGCCGGACCAGTGCGTGCGCGGCCAGGAAGTCGTCCCGGTCGCCGGCCGACCGGAGGGCGCCGGCCCGGTCCAGTTCGGTACGGGTCAGCAGCTCCCGTACGTCCCCGGCCGCGGCCAGCACCACTGCGGTCGGCCCGGCCAGCGCGAGACCGGCCGGTGCGGCAGCGGCCATCAGCGCCTGCGGCGCAGTACCGCGTAGTAGCCGGGCAGCCGCAGGGCGTCCGCGTCCGACTGGGGGTCGATCGCGTGCAGTTCTATCGCCTCGTCCTCCACGACCTCCCAGGCGTCCGCGCCGAACGCCTCGGCCAGTTCGGGGCGGGTGAAGCGGTGCGAGTGCCGGACCCCGGCCGCCTCCAGCGGGCCGACCAGGTCCTCGGCGCGGCCGCGCTTGCCGCCGACGAAGCCGAGGTAGCCGAAGGAGTTGCTGGAGTAGTCGGGCTCGTGGACGATCAGGGTGCCCTCGCTGCCCAGCAGCCGGTCGGCGACGGCGGCGAGCCGGGACCGGGCCTCGCCGTCCAGGACGTGGAAGACACCGCGGACGAAGATGTTGTACGGCCCCTCCCCCAGGACGGCGGCCTGCTCGGCGTCGGTCATGTCGATCGCGAGGTAGTCGACGTTCGCGACGCCCTCGGCCTCGCGCCTGGCGTGCTCGATGGCGCTGGCCGAGACGTCGACGCCGATGACCGAGGGGTAGTGCGGGGCGAGTTCGCGGCTGTAGCGGCCGTTTCCGCAGCCCAGGTCGATGACCGGCAGGCCGCTGCGGAAGTGGCGCTGCGCCTGGCCCAGCAGCCAGTGGAACTCCTCGCCGCTGTCGGCGTCCCAGATGACGTCGCCGCCGCGTCCCGTGCGCCGGATCCCCGCCCAGTACCGCTCCCAGGCGTCGCCGGTGTCGCGTTCCTCCGCCGTGCCGGGGGCGGCGCTCTCGTCGCCGGGCGGCGGGGAGTGGCGCTCCCAGACCTCGTCCTCGCCGAGGGCCTCCAGCAGCCCGGTGAACTCCTCGAACATGGCGTCGATGAGGCCGTCGGGGTAGACGGCGGGCAGGAAGTCCCAGTTGAAGGTGAGGCCGTCGGGCTTCTCGAAGACCTGGAAGTCGAGGGAGACCTGCGGGGTCTGGGAGATGCCGTAGACGGGTGCGCCCAGTTCGGTCTCCTCGTACTGCGGCGGGTGGCCGGCCAGGCTGGTCATCACCACGGGCATGGCCGGGGCGAGGGAGCCGCGCAGCTTGGTCAGCTCGCGCAGCACCTGGACGCCGCTGAAGTAGCGGTGCTCCAGGTCGGCCCAGAGCCGGCGCTGGACGGCCTGGGCCCGTCCGGCGAAGGTGTGGTCGGTCTGCTCGACGGCGAGCAGCAGGGTGGTCGTGGTGTCCGCGAGCAGGGCGTTGACCTGCGGGTGCAGCGGAAGGCGGTTGAAGAGCGGGAAGTTGATGGTGAACCGGGCCTGTCCGGCGGCCCGGCCGAGGACCTCGGCGTAGGCGGCGGCCAGTACCCCGGACGGGGTGACCTCGCGGGCGTGCGCCCGCTCCTGGATACGGGTCCACAGCTCCGGGGCGACCACGTGGCTGCGGCGCTCGAAGCGGACCGGCAGCTCGGGGGCGTCGGCCGGGCGCTCGGGCAGCCCGGGGGCGGGCGGGAGGGTGGCGAGGCGGTCGCGCCAGTACCACTCGGAGCGGCGGTAGAGCTCGCTGTCGCGCAGCGAGTTCCCGACGGCCAGGACGTAGTCGCGGAAGGTCAGCTCCAGCGGGGCGAGTTCCGCCCCGGGTTCCACGTAGTAGGTGACCAGGTCCGGGATGAGGACCTGGAAGTAGCTCCAGGCGTCGGCGACGAGGAAGTCCAGGCAGAGGTGGATCCGGGCGCGGCCGCCCCCGAGGAGGCTGATCCGTACGTCGAACAGCGGCCAGCTGTCGCCGTCGAGGACCTGGTGGGACAGCCGCTCGCGCAGGGCGGCCAGTTCGGCCCCGCGGCTCTCCTCGTCGAGGGCGCCGAAGTCGATGACGGGGATCGTGTAGGCCGGGATCTCCTCGAACACCTGCTGCGTGCCGTCGGGCAGCACCCGGGTGCGCAGCGCGTCGTGGCGTTCGACGAGCCGGCGCCAGGCGCCCTCGAAGCGGGCGACGTCGAGCTGCTCGCTCTCCCACTCGAAGTAGCCGTGGCAGCCGACGTTGCCCAGTTCTACGAGCCCGCCGCGGCCGATCCACAGCGCCTGCTGGCTCTCGGTGAGCGGGAAGGGCTCGAACCGGGCGGCGGGGTCGGGGACGATCGCGGGGAGTCCGCCGAAGGAGTGGCGGCCGCCGGTGCGTTCGGTGGTGACGAGGGTGGCGAGCTCGGCGACCGTGGGGCAGGTGGAGAGGTCGGAGAGGCTGAGCTCGACGCTGTAGCGGCGGCGGATCTCGTCGATCAGCTGGAAGGCGAGCAGCGAATGCCCGCCCAGTTCGAAGAAGTTGTCGTGGATGCCGACGCCTTCGGTGCGGAACACCTCGGCCCACAGCCGGCCGATGCCGTCCTCGACCTCGTTGCGGGGGGCCTCGTAGCCGGCGCCGACCGCGTCGCGTCCTTCCGGGGGCTCGGGCAGGCTGCGCCGGTCGACCTTGCCGTTGGGCAGCCGCGGGAGCACGGGCAGCACGACGACGGTGGCGGGGACCATGTAGTAGGGCAGGGTGCGGGCCACGTCGGCGCGGACCGCGGCCGGGTCCGGTTCGGCCGCGCCGGCCGGGGACACGTAGGCGATGAGCCGCTTGTCGCCCGGGCCGCGCTCCTGGGTGACGACGACGGCCTCGCCGATGTCGGCGAGCCGTGCGATGTGCGTCTCGACCTCGCCGAGCTCCACGCGGAAGCCGCGGATCTTCACCTGGGAGTCGGAGCGGCCGAGGAGTTCCACGGCGCCGTCCTCGCGGCGGCGGGCGAGGTCGCCGGTGTCGTAGAGCACCGGGTGCGGGTCGTCGGCGACGAAGTTGGGGTGGAACTTCGCGGCGGTGAGCTCGGGGCGGCCGTGGTAGCCGGCGGCGACGCCGGCGCCGGAGACGTGCAGGCGGCCGACCTCGCCCTCGGGCACCGGGCGGCCGTCCTCGTCCAGGAGGTGGACGCGGAGGTTGGCGATGGGCACGCCGACCGGGACCTGGCGGGTGGTGCGGACCTCGTCGGAGGTGGCCTGGCTGGTGAAGTCGATGCCGGCGCCGAGGTCGAGGCAGGACAGCACGTTGGTGGTCTCGGTGGTGCCGTAGGTCATCACGACGCGGAACGGGGTGTCGACGGGCGGCCAGCTGTGCACGCGCTCGGCCGTGGTCACCAGGATCCGCAGCGCGGTGTCCGCCGGCCAGTCCAGGCCCCACGCGGGCTCCGCCAGGGCGGCCACCAGCATGGTGTGGGTGATGCCCTCGCCGGCCAGCCAGTCGCGGATCTGCTCGGGGGTCTGTGCCTGTCCGGCCTCGGGGATGTGGATCGCCGCGCCGGCGGGCAGGTAGGCGAGCCACTCCATGATCTGGACGGCGAAGCCGGGGGTGGACATCCAGGAGGCGCGGTCGCCGGGGCGTACCCCGTAGGCACGGGTGGTCCAGTGCACGAGGTTGGTGAGCGCGCCGTGCCGCTCCAGTACGGCCTTGGGGGTGCCGGTGGAGCCGGAGGTGTAGATGAGGTGGCTGACGGTGTCGGGTCCGGTGACGACCGCGGGCGCGGTGTCCGGCTGCCCCTGCCCGGCGGTGGCGACCTCGGCCCGGGGGACGTCCTCGGGTATCCGGCGGCCGAGGTCGGCGGGGGTGAGGACCAGCAGCGGGGCGGCGTCGGCGATCATCGCCGCGAGCCGGTCGTCGGGGTTGACCGGGTCGAGGGCGACGATCGCGGCGCCGGTCTTGAGGATGGCGAGGGAGCCGATGACGTATTCGGCGCTGCGCGGGTAGCAGAGGCCGACGCGGGTGCCGGCGACGGCTCCGCGGGCGATCAGGGCGTGCGCCAGCCGGTTGGTGGCGGCCTCCAGTTCGGCGTAGGTCCAGCTGCGGTCGCCCTGCGCGAGGGCGGTGGCCCGGGGGGTACGGGCGGCCTGTTCGGCGAGGAGCTGCGGATACCCGGTGGCGGGGAACGCGGCGTCCGAACGGTTGAAGTCGACGAGTGCGGTGGTCACAGTGCGGGCCCTTTCTTACTTCGCGAAGGCTCGGCTGCGCAGCAGCCGCACGGGGAGACTGTTGATCCCCCAGGTGAAGTTGGAGGAGTTGAAGGTGACGGGTCCGGCGAGTTCGAAGCCGTCGAGCACGCCGAGCATCTCGGTGAGCAGGGCGCCGAGTTCGAAGCGGGCCAGCCGCGCGCCGAGGCACAGGTGGCGGCCGTGCCCGAAGGCGACGTGCCGGTTGGGGCGGCGGTCGACCCGGAAGGAGTGCGGGTCGGCGAAGACGTCCTCGTCGCGGTTGGCCGAGACGTTCCACAGCGTCACCCGGGCGCCCTTCGCCACCGGGATCCCGTTGATCTCGGTGTCGCGGACGGCGGTGCGCAGGGCGTGCACCCCGGGGGTGGTCCAGCGCAGGATCTCCTCGACCGCCGGGGCGATGCCGCTCTCGCCGAGGCCGCGCAGCAGCCGCCACTGGTCGGGGTGTTCGGCGAACATGTGGACCGCGCCGGCCGCCGAGTAGCGGGTGGTCTCGTTGGCCCCGGAGAGCACCCCGTTGAGGTTGAAGACGATCTCGTGGTCGCTGAGGGGCCGTTCGACGCCGTCGCCCTCGTCCACGAGGGTGTCGTGGGCGATCTGGCTGACCAGGTCGTCGCCGGGGCGGGCCCGGCGCTCGGCGAGCAGCTCGATGAAGTAGAGGAAGATCTCCGAGTGCGCGTTGGTGCGCACCTCGTCGTCCGGGGAGTCGAAGGCGTCGGTGGTCAGGGCCCCGATCCAGGCCCAGTCGGCGCGCGGGATGCCCATCATGGCGCAGACGACCCGGTTGGGGAGCTGCTTGGCGAGGTCGATGAAGTCCAGTTCGTCGCGTTCGGCGGCCTCGGCCACCAGCTCGCCGACCACCTTCTCGACCATCGCCTCCAGCCGCGGCATCTGCGCCGGTCCGAAGGCCTGGTGCAGGGCCCGCTTGAGGCGGGTGTGGTGGGGCACGTCGGAGACGATGAGCATGCGCTGGGCGACGGCGGCGACGGCCGCCGGGTCGCTGCCCAGCCGCATCCCGCGGGCCGAGCTGAAGGTGTCGCTGTCGGCGTACACCTTCATGATGTCGCGGTGCCGGCTCAGCACCCAGAAGCCGCCGTCGTCGCTGCCGGGCTCGGGATGCCAGTGGACGGGCGAGTGGGCGCGCAGCCAGGTGAAGGTCGGCCAGAAGTCGTTGCGGCCGAAGGGGCCCGGGTCGAGCAGGTCGATCTCCATCTCAGGCTCCTCGCAGGCTCAGCGGGCGGGTGTCGGGCCACTGGGCGTCCACGAAGCCCGCGCACTCGTCCTCGGTGCCGTCGAACCCGGCCGGCGTCCAGCCGTCGGGGGTCTCGCGTGTGGCGGGGTACAGCGCGTACTGCCCCTCGTGGTTCACGAGAACCTGGTGGGTGGTGGGCACGGTGTCCTCCGGACTCGGGCGGGTGTGGGCGATCGGACGGGCGGCGGGGCGGACGGGCGGCGGGGCTGCGGCTGCGGCTGCGGGCTGCGGGCTGGGGTCAGGCGCCGGTCGCGGTGGGGGCGGGGGCGGGGGCGGTTCCGGGCGATTCGGGGGAACCGGCGCCCGCGCCCCGCAGCAGGGCAGTCAGCTGGTCCAGTACGGGTTGCGGGCGGCGCAGTACGGCGTGGTGGCCGCCCGTGGTGGTGTGCCGGGTGAAGGCGGCGGTGGTGACCGCGGCCCAGCCGTCCAGGTCCTGCGAGCTGACGGTCTCGTCGCCGTCGGCCCCCCAGGCGTGGACGGGCACGCCGAGGCGTACGCCCGGCTTGTGGACGTAGCTCAGGGACAGTTGGGCGTCCTTGCGGAGCATCGCGACCATCAGGGCCCGGGTGTCCTCGTCGAGGAGCCGGGGGTCGAGGTCGGCCGTGTCGAAGAGCTTGTCCAGCTCCTCCCCGTCGTCGACGATGCCGCGGCCGGCGCCGTCCCAGTGACCGGGGGCCCGGCAGCCGCTGACCACCAGGGCGCTCGGGGCGACCCGGCGGGAGACCTCGTAGCCGAGCAGGCCGCCGAAGCTGTGGCCGAAGACGATCAGCGGCCGGCCGGCGGCGGTGATGTCCCGCAGTTCCGCGGCGATGGCCTCGACGGCCTCGTCGAAGGTCTCCGGCATGGACTCCCGCCAGCGGTTCTCCCGGCCCGGCAGCTGTACGCCGCACACCTGGGCGGTACCCGCCAGCACGGGCTGCCAGGAGCGGAACTGCTGGCAGCCGGCCCCGGCGGGCGGCAGGCAGAGCAGGACGGGCAGGGCCCGGTCCGCGGGGTCGTTGCTCCAGGTGGAGATCCAGGCGCCCATGGCTCAGGCCCCTTCGGCGGTGTCTTCGGCCGGGTCCGCGGCGGCGGAGGCCTCCCGTTCGGCGGCGAGCCGGTCGAGTTCGGCGGCGACGTGCGCGGCGGTCGGCTCGGCCAGCAGCGCGCCGAGGCCGACGCGCAGTCCGGTGACGCGGCGCAGTTCCGACACGGCGCGGGCGGCGGCCAGGGAGTGGCCGCCCAGGTCGAAGAAGTCCGCGTCGGGTCCGGGGATCTCGGTGGCGAGCACGTCGGCCCAGACGGCCATCACGATGCGCTCGCTGGTGGTCGGAGCGGCGCCCGGGGCCACCGCCTGCGGGGCGGGGGCGGCTTCGGGCGCCGCCAGGGCCGTGGCCAGCGCCTCGCGGTCGGCCTTGCCGGTGCTCAGGGTCGGGATCCGGTCGAGCACCCGGACCGTACCGGGCACGGCGGCGGCGGGCAGCTGCTTGCGGCAGCGTTCCACGACCAGGTCTGCGAGGCCCGCCGGGTCGGCGCCGGGAGCGGCGACGACGGCGAGGCCGAGGGTCTGGGCGGAGGCGAGCGGGCAGCAGGCCGCGGCGACGACCTCGGGAAGTTCGGCGGCGATCCGCTCCACCTCGCCCAGTTCGATGCGGTGGCCGCGGATCTTCACCTGGTCGTCGCGGCGGCCCCGGTACTCCAGTTCGCCGCTCGGGCGGCGCACGACCACGTCTCCGGTGCGGTACATGCGCGTGCCGCCGCCCTGGAACGGATCGGGCAGGAAGCGGCTCGCGGTCAGTCCGGGACGGCCCCGGTAGCCGCGGGCGACGGCGGGGCCGCCGAGGTAGAGCTCGCCCTCGGTGCCGGCGGGCACCGGGCGCAGCTCCTCGTCCAGCACGTAGGCCCGGTAGCCGGGCAGCGGTCGTCCGATGGTGGTCACGTCGTCCCCTCGTCGGCTGTCGGCCCAGGTCGCGGCGATGCTCACCTCGGTCGGCCCGTAGACGTTGAGCAGCCGGCGGCCACGGGCGAACCGTTCGGCCAGTGCGGCCGGGCAGGCCTCCCCGGCGACCACGACCACCTCGGCGGTGTCGATGCCGCCTCCGTGGGCCGCGAGCAGCGACGGGGTGAGGGACACGGTGCGCAGGCCGGCGGGCAGGGGCTCGCGGCCCTCGGCGGCGGCCCGGCGCAGCCCGTCCAGGGAGAGGTCGGTCAGGGCCACGCCCTGCCCGTGCGTCAGGTAGAGCAGGGTGCACCAGAGCCAGCCGTCGAAGGCGGGCGAGACCGCGTTGAGGCCGAGGCCGCCGGGCGGCAGGCCGAGGGTGGCGAGGGCATCGACGAAGGTGTCCAGGCCCCGGTAGGTGACCTCGACCCCCTTGGGGCGGCCGGTGGTTCCGGAGGTGTAGATGAGGTACGCGCAGCTGTCGGGGGCCGGTACGGACACCGCGAGCGCGCCGGGGGCGCTGCGGCGGATGTCGGCGGGGGCCAGCAGGGTGGTCCCGCCGGTCTCCAGCCCGGTGGGAGCCTCGGGGGCGACCAGGACGGCGGCCCCGGCATCGCGCAGGACGCGGCCGAGGCGCTCGACGGGGTGCGCGGGGTCCAGGGGGACGGCGGTCGCGCCGAGGCTCCAGACGGCGAGCAGGGCGGGCACGCTCTCCCGGGACCGGCCGAGGAGCAGTCCGACGGAGGTCTCGGGGCCGGCTCCGGCTGCGGCGAGCGCGGTGGCGTACCGGGCGGTGCGGGCGGTGAGCGCCGCGTGGGTGAGGGTGCCGTCGAAGGCCTTGACGGCGGTCTCGTTCGGCTGTTCGCGGGTCCACCGTTCCAGGCGTGCGAACAGGGGTGGGAGCGTGCCGTCCGCCGCTCCGGCGGGGGCGGGTTCCGCCCGGGCCGCGCGGGGCGGTGCGTCGTCTGCCGGTACGCGCGGGGCGGTGGCCCCGGCGGACTCGGCGTGCCGGTCGGTCATCCGTCGTTCCTCTCGGTGTCCGCGGGGCGGGCGGCCGCGGTGGCCCGCAGCCGCGGGCCGACCACCTGGCCCCCCGCGCCCTGCGGGAGCTGCATCGACTTGGTCTCCAGGAAGGCCTCCAGTCCGGCAGCGCCGCACTCGCGCCCGATCCCGGACTGCTTGAACCCGCCGAACGGGGCGGCCGGGTTGAACTGGCCGCCGTTCACGTCCACCAGGCCGGAACGGAAGCGCCGGGCGGCCCGCTCGGCGCGGGCGCCGTCGGCGGACCAGACGGCTCCGTGCAGCCCGTAGCGGGTTCCGTTGACGATCCGGACCGCCTGGTCCTCGTCGTCGTAGGGGATGACGGAGAGCACCGGCCCGAAGATCTCCTCCTGGCCGATGGTGCTGAGCGGGTCCACGTCGGCGAAGATCGTCGGCTGCACGTAGTAGCCGGTGTCCAGGCCGGCGGGCCGGTCGGGGCCGCCGCGGACCAGGCGGCCGGCGCCCTCGCCGATGCCGCGCCGGACGTAGTCGCTGACGCGGGCGTGTGCGGCGGCGGACACCAGCGGGCCGAGGTCGGTGGCGGGGTCGCGCGGGTCTCCGGTCACGTACCCGGCCATGGCCTCGTCGGCGAGGCGTACGGCCTCGTCCTGCCGGTCGCGGGGCACCAGCAGCCGGCTCCACTGGAGGCAGGTCTGGCCGGTGTTGAAGAGCATCTGGTCGACGGTGGCGGCCACGGCGGCGGCGAGGTCGGCGTCGTCCAGGACGAGGCTGGCGTTCTTCCCGCCGAGTTCGAGGTGGATGCGCTTGACGGTGTCGGCGCCGAGGGCGGAGACCTCGCGGCCGGCCCGGGTGGAACCGGTCAGGGAGACCACGTCGACCAGCGGGTGGGTGACGAGCGCGGTGCCGACGGCGGCGCCGGTGCCGACCACCATGTTGAAGACGCCGGGCGGCAGATCGGCCTCGGCGATCGCCTCGGCGAGCAGCCGGGCGTGCAGCGGGGTGATTTCGCTCGGCTTGTGCACGACGGTGCAGCCGGCCGCGAGCGCGGGGAGGATCTTCTGCACGGTGAGCAGCAGGGGGGTGTTCCACGGGGTGATGCACGCGGCCACTCCGGCGGCCTCGCGCACGACGAGCGAATGGCCGACGCGCTCCTCGAAGGCGTAGGAGGCGGCGGTCTCGACGCAGTGCGCCGCCATGCCGAGGGAGAGCCCGACGTGGGTCTGGCGGGCCATCCGGGCGGGCGCGCCGACCTCGGCCGTGATGGTCTCTGCGAAGCGGTCGGCCCGGACCTCCATGGCCTCGACGACCCGGCGCAGCAGTGCGGTGCGCTCGCGCAGCGGGGTGGCGGCCCAGCGCGGGAACGCGGCCGCTGCGGCGCGCGCGGCGAGGTCGGCGTCCCGGGCGGTGCCCGCGGGCACGGTGGCGAGGGCGCGCTCGGTGGCGGGGTCGGTGACGACCAGGCGGCCGTCGGCGTCGGAGGCGACCCAGGCGCCGCCGATCCACTGGTCGGTGTGGCGGGGCGGCAGGGCCGCCGCGCCGGGCTCGGCCCCGGTCGGTCTGGAGTCCTGCGGCTGGGTCGGCACGGTCAGCACGGTCACGGTGGGGTCCTCACTCGGTCACGGGATCACGGGCTCGCTGAACAACTGGGTCGGTGTCACGCGGTCGCCTGGTCGGCCGCGCGGGCCAGGGAGGCCCCGGCCCGGTTGTCGGGCCTGGCCCGCCGTACGGGGCGGGCCAGGACGGTCGTACGGGCTTCCGGGCTCCAGGCGGGGGTCCCGGCCCGGCGGGCCGGGGGCCGCAGGGCCCGGACGACGGCGGGCGGGGCGCCGGACGCGGTAGGGGCGTTCGGGGCGGCGGCGCGTGCGGCGGCCGGGACCAGGGTGGCCAGCAGCCGCCGGGTCTCCGGTTCGGGCGCCACGGCCAGCTCGTCGCGCATCCGGCGGGCGCACAGCTCGTACCAGCGGCGGACGCAGGCGAGTTCACCGCGTCGGCCGTGTGCGGCCATCAGCGCGCGGTAGGTCTCCTCGTGGTGGCGGTCGATCTCCAGCGTGCGCCTGCAGACCTCGATGAGCTCGACGAAGTCCTCGCGGGCCTCGGCGTCGGCGCGCAGCACGCCGAGGGCGCGCAGGGCGAGCGCCCTGAGGTATTCGCGCTGTTCGACGACCCAGTCGGCGCTCTCGCCGCGCAGGAACTCGCCGCCGTAGAGGGCGAGCGCCGCCCGCAGCCGGGTGCGGGCGAGCGGGGCGTCGCCGGCCGCGGAGGCCCGCAGCCCGGTGTGCACCAGTTCCTGGAACCGGTCGAGGTCGGACCAGAGCCCGGTGATGTGCAGGACGTAGCCGAAGTCGCGGTAGACCAGCCGGATCCCGGAGTCGCCGGGGCGGTCGGGGTGGGCGTCGAGCACCCGGCGCAGTGCGTGGGCGGCGACCTTGAGGGAGCTGCCCGCGGCGGCGTCGGCGCCGGGCCACAGGGAGGCGTAGAGCCGGTCGCGGGTGAGCATCTGGCCGCGGTGGACCACGAGGTACTGGAACAGGCCACGGGCCTTGCCAGCTCGCCAGCGTTCGACGGGGGTGCCGTTGACGGTCAGCTCGAAGTCGCCCAGGAAGCGGACTCGTACCGCCGGCCCCGCTGTCCCGTTCGCTGCGGTGGTCATCGCGTCCTCCCGGTGGTTTTCAGCCTGCCGCTCTGCCTGCGAGGAGTGTGTCCGGGGGGTCTACGACGGCCCTACAACGGCCGGATCGCATCGGTGTAGAGCGGTGATAGGGCGGCTTTCGACACTGATGAGCACGACCACCCGAACCGCCGAATCCGAAATGAGGGCTGTTTCATGACCAGCAGCGACACCCGGCTTCAGAAGGTCGTCATCCTGGGCGGCGGCACGGCCGGCTGGATGACGGCCGCATACCTCGGAAAGGCGCTGCAGGGAACGGTCGACATCACCGTGCTCGAAGCGCCGTCGATCCCGCGCATCGGTGTCGGCGAGGCCACCGTGCCCAACCTGCAGCGTTCCTTCTTCGACTACCTGGGCATCGCCGAGGACGAGTGGATGCGGGAGTGCAACGCGAGCTTCAAGATGGCCGTGCGCTTCGTCAACTGGAGGACCGACGGTCAGGGCGAGTCGACGGCGCGCGAGCTGCCGGGCGGCGGTCCCGACCACTTCTACCACCCGTTCGGGCTGCTGCCCGACTACGACCAGACCCCGCTGTCGCACTACTGGTTCAAGCGCAAGTACGAGGGCCGCACCACCGAGCCGTTCGACTACGCCTGCTTCCGCGAGCCCCCGGTGATGGACGCCATGAAGGCCCCGCGCTGGCTCGACGGCCGTCCGGCGACCCGCTACGCCTGGCACTTCGACGCCCAGCTGGTCGCCGACTTCCTGCGCCGGTTCAGCACCGAGAAGCAGGGTGTGAACCACGTCCAGGACGAGATGGTGCGCGTCGAGCAGGACGGCCGCGGCTACGTGACGACGCTGCACACCAAGGGCGGACTGGCGCTGGACGCCGACCTGTTCGTGGACTGCTCGGGCTTCCGCGGCCTGCTGATCAACCAGGCGATGGCGGAGCCCTTCATCGACATGAGCGACCACCTGCTGTGCGACAGCGCGGTGGCGACGGCGGTGCCGCACGACGACGAGGCGAACGGGGTGGAGCCGTACACCTCGGCGATCGCCATGTCGTCCGGCTGGGCGTGGAAGATCCCCATGCTGGGACGCTTCGGCACCGGCTACGTGTACTCCAGCAAGTTCGCCGACCAGGACACCGCCACCCGCGAGTTCGCGGACATGTGGGGCCTGGACGTGGAGGAGACGAAGTTCAACCACATCCGCTTCCGCGTCGGCCGCAACCGCCGCGCGTGGGTGAAGAACGTCGTCAGCATCGGCCTGTCCTCCTGCTTCCTGGAGCCGCTGGAGTCGACGGGCATCTACTTCATCACCGCCGCCATCTACCAGCTGGCCAAGCACTTCCCGGACAAGACCTTCAACGAGGGCCTGGTCAACAGCTTCAACCACGAGATCGAGGTGATGTTCGACGACACCCGCGACTTCATCCAGGCGCACTTCTTCTACGCGCCGCGCAATGACACGCCGTTCTGGCAGGCCAACAAGAAGCTGGTCCTCCCGGAGAACATCCAGCAGAAGATCTCCGCCTACAAGGCCGGCCTGCCCATCAACTCGCCGATCACCGACGAGTCGACGTACTACGGCAACTTCGAGGCCGAGTTCCGCAACTTCTGGACCAACGGCAGCTACTACTGCATCTTCGCGGGCCTCGGCCTGGAGCCGGACGCCCCGCTGCCCTCCCTCGCGCACCGGCCGGACTCGGTGGCCAGTGCCGAGCCCCTCTTCGACGCGGTCAAGCGCCAGCAGCAGAACCTGCTGGAGACCCTGCCCAGTGCCTACGACTACCTGCGCCAGCTGCACGGCGCGTAAGGCCCGCCGCTCGGGCGGCCCGGCAGCACGGCCCTCCCGCCGGCTGCCGGGCCGCAGTAGCTTCAGCCACCTCAGGAGTCAGACATGCCCCATCGCTCCGTGCCTCATCCCGCCGCACCGGACGAGTCGGCCGGGGGCCGGCCGGCGGACCTCCGCCCCTTCATGGCCGCCTTCCCGACCGGGGTGTCCGTCGTCACCACGCTGGATTCGGATTCCGTACCGCACGGCCTGACCTGCACCTCCCTCGCGAGCGTCGCCCTCGAACCGGCGACGCTCGTGGTGTGCATACGGGCCGCGAGCCCGACCCTCGCGGTGCTGCTCGCCGAGGGGCACCTCGCGCTCAACCTGCTGCACGAGCGGGCCCGCGGCACCTCGGACCTGTTCGCCTCCGGGGCACCCGACCGCTTCGACCGCGTCGAGTGGCGGCTGCCGCTCGGGGCGGGCGGACCGCACCTGACGGCGGACGCCCACGCGGTCGCGGACTGCGCCGTCGTCAGAACCGTCGGCTTCGGGGACCACACGGCCGTCTTCGCCGAGGTCCGCCGCGTGACCGTACGGGACGACCGGCAGCCGCTGCTCTACGGGCTGCGCCGCTACGCCCCCTGGTCCGCGGCGGCCGCGGCCCCCCAGCCGGCGGCGCGCGCAGCCGTGCCCGCCGCCCTGAGACCCGCCACGACCGAAGGAGGTACCCGTGTCGTCCGTTGACCCGCTGCCCGCCCTGCTGATCGCCGTTCCGGTGGTGATCCTGGCCAGCCAGGTGGGCGCCGCCGTCTGCCGCAGGTTCGGCCAGCCCCCGGTGGTGGGCGAGATCGCGACCGGCATCCTGCTGGGGCCCTCGCTGCTGGGCTGGCTCTGGCCGCAGGCCCAGCACGCGCTCTTCCCGCCGTCCGTCCTGCCGTACACCTCGGTGCTCGGGCAGCTCGGGCTGCTCGCCTTCATGTTCCTGGTCGGGCTGGAACTGGACCTGAAGAGCCTGCGGGGCCACACCCGGGTCGCGGTGGCGGTCAGTCAGGCGGGCATGCTGCTCCCGCTGGCCCTGGGCGCGCTCCTGGCGGTCGCGATGTACGGCGGGTTCGCTCCCGAGGGGGTGGGCCGGATGCCGTTCACCCTGTTCATGGCCGTGGCGATGGCCATCACCGCGTTCCCGGTCCTGGCCCGGATCCTCATCGACCGCGGCCTGTACGGGACCCCGCTCGGCGCGCTCGCCATGGCCTGCGCGGCCGTGGACGACGTCGTCGCATGGTGCCTGCTGGCCCTGGTGGTGGCCCTGTCCACGGCCGGGTCCCCGATGGAGGCGGCCACCACGGCCGGGCTCGCCGTGGCCTTCACCCTGGTGATGCTGTATCTGGTGCGGCCGCTCCTGGCCCGCTGGGCGGCCCGCGCCGACCGGGCCGGGGACGCGGTGGTCCTCGTGGCGATCTTCAGCGGGCTGAGCCTTTCCGCGCTGGCCACCGACCTGATCGGCGTGCACGCGCTGTTCGGGGCGTTCCTGTTCGGGGTGATCACCCCGCGCACCGGGCAGCGCATCGAGGCCTCGGCGGCCCGGCTGCGCGCGTTCACGGTGCCCGTGCTGCTGCCCCTGTTCTTCGTGCACACGGGGCTGCGTACGGACATCGGGGGCCTGACGGCCTCGCCGGAGCTGTGGCTGTGGACGGCCGCCATCCTCCTCGTCGCCTTCCTCGGCAAATGGGGCGGCGCGACGGGTGCGGCGCGCGCCTGTGGAAGACCGTGGCGGGAGGCCCTGTCGATCGGCGCCCTCATGAACTGCCGGGGCCTGACCGAACTGGTGGTGCTCAACGTCGGGCTGGAACTCGGTGTCATCGGACCGCAGCTGTTCACCATGCTGGTGCTGATGGCCCTGGTGACGACGGCGATCACCAGCCCGGCCCTGACCCGGCTGCGCGCGGGGAAGGAGGTGGAGCGCCGGGCCCCGGTGAAGGCCGAGCCCGAGAACGCCCTCTCCGGTCCCTGACGGCCGGCCGGCGACCGGCACCGGGCCGGGGGATCCGTCCGCGGCAGCCGCGCCGCGGCTGCCGGGACGTTCAGGCGTCCTCCGGCCCGGTCGGTACGCACAGCACCGGGATCGGCGACAGGTGCAGGAGCTTGTGCGGGGTGGAGCCGAGCAGGGCTCCGCGCATCGGGCTGTCGCCCCAGCTGCCGACGATGATGACCCTGGCGTGGTGCCGCTCGGCGGCGTCCAGCAGGGCCTGGGCGGGCTTTTCGTCCGCCACTTCGACCGCCGTCGGCACGCCGGCCGCGTCGGCCTCCTCGACCGCGTGCGCCAGGGCGCTGCGGCCGGCCTGGCGTACGGCCTCGTGGTGGGCGCGGTACTCCTCGCCCGTGGGGCCGGGGGCGGCCGCGCCGTAGACGAGGACGAGGGGTTCGCCGAAGGCGGTGGCCACCTCCAGTGCCACGTGCAGGGCCCGTTCCGCGCCCGGTGACTCGTCGTACCCGAGGACCACGGACATCAGGACACCCCCTGGTGCTTGCCGGCGTGGACCAGGGCCGGGTCGGCGACCGTGCGCCGCTCCTGCCAGAACCTGCCGTCCCGTACCCGCCAGAAGCACATGACGGCCACGCCCACGAGGGCGATCGCGATGCCGATGACCAGGGGCGGGCCGAGCCCGAACCAGGACACGCCGCTGGCCGAGTTCTCCGGGTTGGACATGTCGCCGATCGACTCCACCAGCAGCCAGGCCAGCAGGCCGGCGCCGAGGACCGGGCCGAGTCCGATCAGCAGGAAGTTGTGCAGGTTCTCCAGCAGGTGGCGGCGGTAGTAGATGGCGCAGGCCAGGCCGGTGAGCGCGTAGTAGAAGGCGATGAGCAGGGACAGCGCGGTGAGCGAGTCCAGGAGCGCGTTCTCGCTGATCTGGTTGACGACCAGGTACCAGCCGATGGCGATGCCGGCCACCCACCAGGTGCTCACGTCCGGGGTCCGGAACCGCGGGTGGATGTGCGCCAGTCCGTGCGGCAGCGCGTGCCGGCGGGCCATGGACAGGGCGGTGCGGGAGGCGGGGATGATCGTGGTCTGGGTGGAGGCGAGCGCGGAGGTGGAGACGGCGAGGAGCACCACCCAGTCCCAGCCGCCCATGACCTCGTGGGCGAGCACCGCGAAGATGGCCTCCTCCTCGCCCGCGTTCTCGGCGAGGTAGGCGGTACCGGAGTAGGCGACGACCGCGAAGCCCACGGACAGGTAGGTGACCAGGAGGATGACCGTCGACCAGATGCCCGCCTTGCCGGGCGCGGTGGCGGAGTTCTCGACCTCCTCGGTGAGGTTGACCGCGGACTCCCAGCCCCAGTAGATGAACACGCCGAGCAGCAGCCCTCCGGTGAGGGCGGCGCCGCCGGCGCCGAAGGGGTTGAGCCAGGAGAGTGAGGGCTCGATCTCGTCCAGGGTGCTGGTGCCGGCGTAGACGCGGTAGATGGCGACCACGGCGAAGGCCAGCAGGAAGAAGACCTGGGCGAGGATGAGGATGTCCTGGAGGTGGGCCGAGAGTTCGGTGCCGATGACGCAGATCGCGGTCATGACCAGGATCACGAGGACGGTGAGGATCTGCCGGATCCAGGCGTTGGCGGCCCAGCTGTCGAGTCCGACGGCGAGCAGGCCGAAGTGCACGGCGACGTCCGCGAGCGAGCCGATGACCAGGACGCCGGTCATGGCGATGGCCCAGCCGCCGAGCCAGCCCGCCCAGGGGCCCATGGCCCGGGTGACCCACGAGAAGGTCGTCCCGCAGTCCTGGTCGACCTTGTTGAGGTAGTAGAAGGCGGCGGCGATGAGCAGCATCGGGACGAAGGAGGCCAGCATCACGCCCGGTGCGTAGATCCCGACCAGCGCCACGATGGGCCCGAGGACGGCGGCCAGGGAGTACGCGGGCGAGGTGGAGTTCAGGCCGATGACGAGCGCGTCGAGGAAGCCGATCGCATTGGCCTTGAGCCCCTCGTCCTGCTCGTCCGCCGGCCGCGGTCCGCCGCCCGCACCGCCCCGGTCCGTGTACCCGTCGTCACCCATGTACGAATGGTCACGCAGACGGCACCACCGCGCGAGGCGAGGACTCCGAGGTCAGGGGCGGGTGTTCCAGCCCGCGATCACGGGGAGGGCGTGCTCGGTGGAGAGCATGCTGACGGTTCCGGTGCGCAGCAGGAAGAGCCGGCCGTGCTCGGGCTCCAGGTGCAGGTATCGGGCGGTGAGGACGCGCAGGAAGTGGCCGTGGGCGACCAGCACCACGTCGCCGTCGTCCGCGCGGAGCACGGGGGCGACCCGGGCCAGGACGTGGTCGGCCCGGGCCCCGACCTGGGCGGCGCTCTCACCGGGGTGCTCGGCGTCGCCGGGCGGGACGCCGTGGGTCCACAGGGACCAGTCCGGAGTCGTCCGCCGGATCTCGGCGGTGGTGATCCCCTCGTAGCCGCCGTAGTCCCACTCGTACAGGTCGGGGTCGGGCTCGCCGCCGGTGAGCCCCGCGAGCTGTGCGGTGGCGACGGCCCGGCGCAGCGGGCTGGTCAGTACCAGGGCGGGGCTGTGGCCCCGGAAGAAGGGGGCCAGCGAGATGGCCTCCTCGACCCCGCGCGCGGTCAGCGGGATGTCGGTGCGTCCCGTGTGCCGCCCGTTCGCGCTCCAAGCGGTCTCGCCGTGCCTCACCAGCAACAGGTCACTCATCCTTCGGACCCTATGCCTTCCGGCATGTCGGCGCGGGGGGACCCGGGCGGGCGTGTCACTGTCGGGCGTCATGGACGAGAACCGGGAGGCCGGGCGAACGGCCGGTCCGCCGCTGCTCCCCCCGCACATGCCCGCGCTGATGGTCGTACTGACCGGGGTGACGGGAATGGTGGAGGCGGCGAGCCTGCTGGCGCTCGGGCCGGCCTTCACGGCGATGCAGACGGGCAACGTGCTGTTCCTGGCCTTCGGCGCGGCCGGGGCGGGGAAGCTGGAGACGCTCGCTCCTGGGGTCTCGCTGGCCGCGTTCGCCGTCGGGGTGGTCGCCGGGTCGCACCTGGAGTCCGTGAGCGAGATCCGCGGGAGGCGCTGGTTCGTCATCGGCCTCCTCGCCGAGGCGGGGCTGATCCTGATCGCCGCGGGCATCGGCTGGGGGCTGGCCCCGCAGTACGGATCCCCCGCCCCGCGGCATCTGGTGGCCACGGCGGTGCTGGCCCTGGCGATGGGGCTGCGCAACACCACGATCATGCGGGCGAACGTGCCGGGCGTACCGACGACGCTGGTCACCCGGTCCATGACCGCCTTCATCGGCGCTTCGGCCATGGGGCGGGAGAACACGTACGGATTCGGGACGGCGGGCTGGAAGCTGCGCGGCCTGTCCATCCTGGCCATGTTCGCCGGCGGGTTCCTCGGTGCGCTGATGCTGCGGGCCGGCTGCACGGTCGGCTGGCTGCTGCTGCCGGCCGCCGCGACGGTGCTGGTCGTGGGCCTGCTCTACCGGAGCCAGCCCGGGCTGCACACCGACCAGGCGCCTGGCCGGGAACGGCCGGGGTGAACGGGGCCATTGGTACAGTCGAGGCGTGGCGGTGGACGAGCTCGACACCAGAATCCTGCGCCTGCTGATCGAGCAGCCGCGCACCAGCGTCCGCGAGTACGCCCGCATCCTCGGCGTCGCGCGCGGCACCCTGCAGGCACGGCTGGACCGGCTGGAGCGCACCGGCGTGATCACCGGGACCGGACCGGTGCTCTCCCCCGCCGCGCTGGGCCACCCGGTGCTGGCGTTCGTGCACATCGAGGTCACCCAGGGCCATCTGGACGACGTGGGTGACGCGCTGGCCGCCGTACCGGAGATCATCGAGGCCTTCTCGATCACCGGCGGCGGGGACCTGCTGACCCGTGTGGCGGCCCGGGACAACGGACATCTGGAGGATGTGATCCAGCGGCTGATCCAGCTGCCGGGCGTGGTCCGCACCCGGACGGAGGTGGCCCTGCGCGAGCGGGTGGCGCACCGGCTGCTGCCGCTGGTCGAATCCGTGGGCAGAAGCGCCGGCAAAACCTGACAGGATGAGCAGGACAGGACACAAGCGGGCAGGACGGGTGCAACGGATGATTTCTGTCATATTCGATCTCGATGGCACCCTCGTGGACAGCGAGCCGAACTACTACGAGTCCGGACGCCGCACCCTGGAGCGGCACGGGGTCCCCGATTTCACGTGGGAGCAGCACTCCCGCTTCATCGGCATCGGCACGCGGGAGACGCTGGAGATCCTGCGGGAGCGGTACGGGATCCCGGCGCCGGTGGACCGGCTGCTCGCCGAGCAGAACGCCGCCTACCTGGAGCTGGCCCGCACCCGGACCGAGGTCTTCCCGCAGATGCGCACGTTCGTCGAGCGGCTGCACACCGAGGGCGCCCCGATGGCGGTGGCCTCCGGCTCCTCGCGCGAGGCGATCGACGCCGTCCTGGCCGGCACCGGGCTGGACGCGCTGCTGACCACGGTGGTCTCCGCCGAGGAGGTCGCGCACGGCAAACCCGCTCCGGACGTGTTCCTGGAGGCGGCCCGCCGGCTGGGCGCCGATCCCGCCGACTGCCTGGTCGTCGAGGACGCGGCGCCCGGCGCGCGGGCCGCCCACGCCGCGGGCATGGCCTGCATGGCGGTTCCGTACACGCCGGACATCGCGGACGACCCGGCCTTCGCGTCCGCGGGGCTCCTCTTCCCGGGCGGGCAGCCGGAGTTCACCGCGGACGCGGCGTACGGCTGGCTGACCGCGCGCCGCAGCGGCTGAGCCCACCGGGCTCCGCCGCGGCGCGGGCGCGGGCGCGGACGGGGTGTCAGCTGTCGGGCCGGGCCAGGCGGCCGAGCAGGGCCACCGCGTCCTCGACGGGTACCGGCCGGAAGAACTGGGCGTCCGCGCCCTCGACGGCGGCAATGGCCCGCGGGGCCAGGTCGGCGCCGGCGTCGGTGACGCGCAGCCGTTTGGCGCGGGTGTCGGCCGGGTCGACCTCACGCGCGACAAGACCCTTGTTCTCCAGGGTGCGCAGGACCTGGGAGGTCATCTTGACGTCGGTACCGGCCTGGCGGGCGAGCGCCAGCTGATTGGGCTGCTCGCCCTGGCTGTTGAGCCACCAGGTGCAGGCGAGCAGCACGAACTGCACATGGGTGAGATCGAGCGGGGCCAGCGCCGCGGCGATCTCGCGCTGCCAGCGCAGGGTGGCGTGCCACAGCAGGAATCCGGGACTTTCACCGGGGCTCAGGGCCATCAGCGAAGCGCCGCCTCGGCCAGCGAAGCCATCGTGTCGGGCCAGTCGGCGGTGATGCCCGGGCCGATCTGCGGGCCGACCTCGTCGGCGCCGGTGCCGGTGATCTCCATCCGGTACACCACCCGGATCCGGTCCTGGCCGATCCGGTCGATCCGGTGGGTGGTGCGCAGCAGGAGGCCGTCGAAGCGCGCCTCGTCGACGAACCGTTCGCCCTCGACCGCCTCGGCGATGTGCAGCACGATCGGGTCCTCCCCCGGCGGCGTCATCGTGATCCGCGTACCGGCCGCGAACGGGCCGCTGATGTCGATCTTCTGGATCTCGGCGTTCCAGGCGCCCCAGTTCTCCACGTCCGCCCAGAGCCGCCAGATCGCCTCGGGGGTGGCGCCGGTCTCGATGCTGTGCTCGTACTCCCACATGGCGGGCTCTCCTCGACTAGATGATCCATCCAGAGATTATCTGCGCGAAGACTATTAGTCAACGGCGCGGGGCCGTGTCCGAGGAGACCCGGTCCGCTCTCTGGCGCCCTGCGGGGACGGCTGTCACCATGCCTGCGTGACCGCGACCCTGCCCCCGGGCGCCCGCAGCGGCGGACCGCGCCGATGGCCGCTGCTCGGCAACCTGCCCGCATTCGCCCGCGATCCCCTGGCCTTCTTCGAGTCCCTGCGCGACGACCACGGGGACTGGGTGCCCTGGGCGCTCGGCCCGCAGCGCAACATCCTGGTCTCCCGGCCCGAGCACGCCGGCGAACTCCTCGGAGCCGTCGAGTCCACCTTCCGGCCGACCGAACTGGGCTGGGCCTTCCGCCAGTTGCTGGGCAACGGGGTGGTCGTCGCCACCGGGGACGACTGGCGGCGCAAGCGGGCCCTGGTGCAGCCCGCCGTCCGGCCGCGTCAGGTCCGCTCGTACGCCGCCACGATGGTGGAGTGCGCGGACGCCCTGGCGAGCCGGTGGCGCGCGGGCGAACGGATCGACGTGCACCGCGAGATGGCCGGGCTCACCCAGCGGATCGCGGTGCGCACGCTGTTCGGGAGCGACGCGGCCGGCCGGGAGGCGTCCATCAGCGCGGCCATGGCCACGGCGCAGCGCGAACTCGGGGCGGAGTTCCGCGGGCTGACGCTGTTCCTGCCGCCGTGGGTGCGCACGCCCGGGCGGCGCCGGATGCGGGAGGCCGTGGCCGTGCTCGACCGGGAGATCGAGCACGTCATACGGGAGCACGAGGCGGCATCGAGCGCCGGTGCGGAGCGCGACGACCTGCTGAGCCGACTGCTCGCGGCCCGCGACGAACACGGCGAGCCGCTCTCCCGCACGGAGCTGCGGGACGAATCGATCACCCTCTACATCGGCGGCCACGAAACCACCTCGACCACCCTCACGTGGGCCTGGCAGCTGCTGTCGGGGGCGCCGCGGGCGCGGGCCCGGCTGACGGAGGAGCTGGACCGGATGCTCGGCGGACGGCTGCCGGCCTACGACGACTACGCGCGGCTGCCCTGGACCCGGCAGGTGGTCAAGGAGGCCCTGCGAATCTATCCGCCGATCTGGCTGATCTCGGCGGTGGCCACGCAGGGGGCCACCCTCGGCGGGCGCGCCGTACCGGCCGGGACCTCGGTGTGGACCAGCCCCTGGTCGGTGCACCGGGACGCCCGGTGGTTCCCGGACCCGGAGGCCTTCCTTCCGGAGCGGTGGGACGCGGACGCCCCGCATCCGGTGCCCGAACACGCCTGGTTCCCCTTCGGCGGCGGCCCGCGGGCCTGCCTGGGGGCGCGGTTCGCGCTGGTGGAGGCCGCGCTCGTACTGGCCGTGCTGGCGCAGCGGTTCCACCTGGACAGCGGGAGCGAACGGGTCGGGGTCTTCCCGGGACTCACCCTGCAGCCGACCGGTCCGGTCCTGGCCACGCTGCGCCCTGCCGGCAGCGGCACGGACACCGGGACCGGCAGGGGGTTCGGCACGGGGTTCGGCAGGGACGACACGAAGGCCCGTTGAGTCACCGGGGACGCGTCCTGCCTCACCGGCCGAACCCCGTTTTCGAGACGGCACGTCCAGTGAGCGAGACGCCCATTGACCCCGACCGGGCGGGGTGGCTAGGTTTCGCCGCATGTTGCGTTCAGCCATGCTCACCACGCGCGGTCACATCGACCTGCTGCGGGTGGCCTCCGCCGCGTGTCGCCGCGGCTGCTGACGCCTTCTTCCTGATCTGTCACGAGCGCTCCGCGCTCTCCCCCGGCGTGCCCGCACATCCCTGAACCCCTCCCCCGACCGGCCCCGTTCGGCCGCGCGGGTACGAGGGCGGCCGGTGTGCACGCTCGCGCCCGCCTCGCCGCCCTCCTTTCGTGGAGCTCCCATGAGCATCAGCATCAGCCATGCCCCGCCCGACATATCCCCCGTAGCCGGATCCGCGCAGCCCGCCGCCCCCGCGCTCGTGCCCGTCGTGGCGATCTCCGCGCGGCGCCGTCCCGTACCCCGCTGGATCCGCCGGACCGCCGGACCGCTGCTGCTGCTCGGCCTGTGGCAACTGGCCAGCAGCCTGGGGTGGTTGCCGGCCGACACGCTCGCGCCGCCGTCGACGATCGCCGCCGCCGGGGCGGACCTGATCGGGGACGGCACGCTGCCGGGGGCGATGGCCGTGTCGCTGCAGCGCGTCGCGATCGGCCTGGTCATCGGCGGGACGGCGGGGACGGTACTGGCGCTGCTGTCCGGCCTGTCCCGGCTCGGCGAGGACCTGATCGACGCGAGCGTGCAGATGCTGCGCACGGTGCCCTGGGTGGGCCTCATCCCGCTCTTCATCATCTGGATGGGCATCGGCGAGGCACCGAAGGTGGCACTGATCGCCCTCGGCACCGCCTTCCACCTGTACCTGAACGTGTACGCCGGGATCCGCGGGGTCGACGAGCAACTGATCGAGGCGGGCGGGGCGTTGGGGCTGGGGCGCTGGGGCCTGGTGCGGCACGTGGTGCTGCCCGGGGCGCTGCCCGGCTTCATGACCGGCCTGCGGTATTCGCTCGCGACGGCCTGGCTGGCCCTGGTCTTCGGGGAGTCCATCAACGCCGACGCCGGAATCGGCTTCCTGATGAACCAGGCGCGCGAGTTCTTCCGTACCGACGTGATCGTGGTCTGCCTCGTCGTCTACGCCTTCCTCGGTCTGACCGCCGACCTCGTCGTCCGCACTCTCGAAAGGCTGCTGCTGCAATGGCGACCGACGTTCACGGGGCAGTAGCCACCGCCGCCGCCGTCAGGGTGACCGGGCTGACCCGGTCCTTCGACGGGCGGGCCGTCATCGACGGGCTCGAACTGACCCTGCGGGCCGGGGAGTTCACCGTCCTGCTCGGCCGCAGCGGCTGCGGCAAGTCCACCCTGCTGCGGATCCTGGCGGGCCTGGACCGCGAGATCGAGGGCGACGTACTGGTACCCGAGCGGCGGGCGGTGGCCTTCCAGGCACCGCGGCTGATGCCCTGGAAGCGGGTCTGGCGCAACGTGCTCCTCGGCCTGCCGGGCCGGCCGGAGCGCGAGCGCGCCGAGCGGGCTCTGGCCGAGGTCGGGCTGGAACACCGTACGGACGCCTGGCCCAAGACGCTGTCCGGCGGCGAGGCCCAGCGGGCCTCACTGGCCCGGGCGCTGGTGCGCGAACCGGATCTGCTGCTGCTGGACGAGCCGTTCGGCGCGCTCGACGCGCTGACCCGGATCAAGGCCCAGGAGCTGGTGGCCCGGCTGTGGCAGCGGCGCGGCTGTGCGGTGCTGCTGGTGACGCACGACGTCGACGAGGCGGTGCTGCTGGCCGACCGGATCCTGGTGATGAACGAGGGGCGGATCGCCCACGACACGCAGGTGCCGCTGGAGCGGCCGCGCACGGTCGGCGACCCGGGATTCGCGGCGCTCCGCACCCGGCTGCTCGCCGAACTCGGCGTCTTCTGAATACCTTTCACCCCGTCAAGAGAACGAAGAGAAGCGACATGAGACGCCATTCCCTGCCCCTGCTCGCCACCCTGATCCCGCTGTCCCTGGCCCTCTCCGCCTGCGGCGGCAGCTCCGCCGCCG
This sequence comes from Streptomyces sp. Sge12, assembly GCF_002080455.1. Classification (NCBI taxonomy): domain Bacteria; kingdom Bacillati; phylum Actinomycetota; class Actinomycetes; order Kitasatosporales; family Streptomycetaceae; genus Streptomyces; species Streptomyces sp. Sge12. The sequence goes on along the minus strand of NZ_CP020555.1, from coordinate 6,961,607 downwards.
ACAGCGGTACGGCGGCGACCTCCGGGAGCGGTGCGAAGGTCACCCTCAGCATCGGGGACCAGAAGGGCGGCAACGAGTCGCTGCTGAAGGCCGCCGGCGAGCTGGAGAACCTCGACTACACCATCAAGTGGTCCACCTTCACCTCCGGTCCGCCGCTGCTGGAGGCCGTCAACGCCAAGGCCGTGGACATCGGCGGCGTCGGCAACACCCCGCCGGTGTTCGCCGCGGCCGCCAAGTCGAAGATCACGGTGGTGGCCGCCACGCACGGCTCCTCCGCGGGCGAGGCGATCCTCGTACCCAAGGGCTCCGCCCTCCAATCGGGCGCCGACCTGCGCGGCAAGAAGATCGCGGTGGCGCAGGGCAGTTCAGCCCACTTCCAGCTCATCGCGAGCCTGGAACAGGCCGGCCTGAAGCCCACCGACGTGACGATCAACTTCCTCCAGCCCGCCGACGCGCTGGCCGCCTTCAACAGCGGTTCGGTCGACGCGTGGGCGGTCTGGGACCCCTACACCTCCCAGGTGCTGCGCACCGGCGCCCGGGTCCTGACCTCCGGCGAGGGACTCGTCAACGGGCTCGGCTTCCAGGTCGCGGCGCCCGCGGCCCTGGAGGACGCGGCCAAGAGCAAGGCCATCGACGACTACCTGAAGCGGCTCCAGCGCGCCCAGGAGTGGGTGTTCAAGCACCCGGAGGAGTGGGCGAAGGTCTGGGCGAAGGAGACGGGACTGCCGTACGAGGTCGCCCTCGACGCGGTGAAGCGCAGCAACGGCACCCGGGTCCCCGTCGCCGTCGACGATGCGGCCGTGGTCTCCGAGCAGAAGATCGCCGACACCTTCACCGAGCTGAAGCTGATCCCCGGGAAGGTCGTCTTCAAGGACTTCGTCGACACCCGTTTCAACGGGAACCTGCCGCCGTCCACCACCGCCCCGCGCAGCTACGGGAAGGACTCCTGATGACCGTTCGCCTGCACTGGTTCCTGCCCACCGGCGGTGACGGCCGCACCCTGGTCGACCGGCACGCCTACGCGCACAACGCGTCCGCGCCCGGCGTGCGCGAGCCCGACATCGAGTACCTCGCGCAGATCGCCAAGGCCGCCGAACGGCTCGGCTTCGAGGCGGTGCTGACGCCGACCGGCACCTGGTGCGAGGACGCCTGGCTGACCACGGTGGCGCTCTCGCAGCACACCGAGCGGCTGAAGTTCCTGGTGGCCTTCCGGCCCGGGGTGATCTCGCCGACCCTCGCCGCCCAGATGGCAGCGACCTACCAGCGGATCACCCGCGGCCGGCTGCTGCTCAATGTGGTGACGGGCGGCGACTCGGCCGAGCAGCGGCGGTTCGGCGACCACCTCGACCACGACCGCCGCTACGCGCGCACCGCCGAGTTCCTGTCCGTCGTACGCGGTGCCTGGCGCGGGGAGCCGTACGACTTCCACGGCGAGCACTACCGGATCGACGGCGGGCTGACCGCGCTGCCGCCGGACCCGCTGCCGGAGATCTTCTTCGGCGGGTCCTCCGCGGCGGCTGGGCCGGTCGCCGCCGAGCACGCCGATGTGTACCTGACCTGGGGCGAGCCGCCGCAGCAGGTCAAGGAGAAGATCGACTGGATCCGTTCGCTGGCCGAGGAGCGGGGGCGGACGGTCCGGTTCGGCATCCGGCTGCACACCATCTCGCGCGACTCGGCGAAGGAGGCCTGGGGTGCGGCGGACCGGCTGCTCGGCGACCTGTCCGACACGGACATCGCCCGCGCGCAGTCCCTGCTGGGCGCGAGCGAGTCGGTGGGGCAGCAGCGCATGCTGGCCCTGCACGGCGGTTCCCGGGACGGGCTGGAGATCTCGCCGAACCTGTGGGCGGGCGTCGGCCTGGTCCGCGGCGGCGCCGGGACGGCCCTGGTCGGCAGTCATGGGGACGTCGCGGACCGGATCGAGGAGTACCACGCGCTCGGGATCGAGAACTTCGTCCTGTCGGGCTATCCGCACCTGGAGGAGGCCTACTGGTTCGGCGAGGGGGTGACCCCAGAACTGGCGGCCCGCGGGCTGCTCGCGCCGTAGCGGGGAAGATCCGGCGCCCACCGCAAGTTGGTAGAACCGTGAACGAAACGGTGCGGTATGCGGTGGAGCCGGGAGAACCGGCGGGATCCGCGGGATCCGCGGGATCCGCGGACGTCGACGTGGTGGTCATCGGCGCCGGGCAGGCCGGCCTGTCCAGCGCCTACCACCTGACGCGGGCGGGGCTCGACCACGTGGTCCTGGACCACGCGCCCCGGCCGGGCGGCGCCTGGCAGTTCCGCTGGCCCTCGCTCACCTACGGCAGGGTCCACGGCATGCACGCGCTGCCCGGCATGGAGCTGACGGACGCCGACCCGCTGCGGCCGTCGTCCGAGGTGATCGGGGAGTACTTCGCCGCGTACGAGGACCGCTTCGACCTGCGCGTACGCCGCCCCGTGGACGTGTCCGCCGTCCGCGAGGGAGAGGCGGGGCGGCTACGGGTGGAGACCTCGGCCGGGGTCTGGTCGCCGCGCGCCCTGATCAACGCCACGGGAACCTGGGACCGGCCGTTCTGGCCGCGCTACCCGGGCCAGGAGACCTTCCGCGGCCGGCAGCTGCACACCGCGAACTACCCGGGGCCGCAGGAGTTCGCCGGGAACCGGGTGATCGTCGTGGGCGGCGGTACCTCGGCGGTGCAGCACCTGCTGGAGATCGCCGAGGTGGCGGCGGAGACCACCTGGGTGACCCGGCGGCCCCCGGTCTTCCGCGACAGCGGCTTCGGCGAGGCCGAGGGCCGGGCCGCGGTGGCCCTGGTGGACGAACGGGTGCGCCGGGGGCTGCCGCCGCAGAGCGTGGTGAGCGTGACCGGGCTCCCGCTGAACGACGCCGTCCGGGCCGGCCTGGCCTCGGGGGTGCTCGACCGGCGGCCCGTCTTCGACCGGATCACCGCCACCGGGGTCGCCTGGGCGGACGGGACCCGCATCGACGCGGACGTCATCCTGTGGGCCACCGGGTTCCGCGCGGCCGTCGACCACCTCGCCCCGCTGCGCCTGCGCGAACCGGGCGGCGGCATCCGGGTCGAGGGGACCCGGGCAGTCCGCGACGAGCGGATCCATCTGGTGGGGTACGGCCCGTCGGCGTCGACCGTCGGGGCCAACCGCGCGGGCGGCGCGGCGGTCCGCGGGATACGCCGGCTCCTGGCCCGCGAAGGGGCGGCGACCCCGGTGACGCGGTGACCCGGCACGTCACACCCCCACCTGCACCCATTGGGGGGAAAAGCGGCTGAAATCCTGCCCGCCACAGCTCGGCGCGGGCCATCGTCTCTCCCGAGACAGTGCTCGACGGCCCCACGGCCGGGCGAAAGGATGAGACCTTGCACCTGAGGCGCACCGGAACGGTCCTGGGCGCAGCCGCGCTGACCCTGCTGACGATCCCGGCCCCCGCGCACGCCGCGGCGGTCGCGTGCGGCGGGGGTACGTCGACCGGCCGGGTGGCGGTCAACGGCTGCATCAGTGCCCAGCGGGGATCGGCGGGAAGGTTCCCCACCCGGGACATCACCGCGCACATCAGGGCGCGCAACACCGGAGCGAAGGGGCTCAACGTCTCCTACGAGGCGTTCTTCCGGGTGGTCGACGGCGGCCACTGGGAGAAGATCGGCAGCAGCCGCACCTACGTCGGGGCGGGTCAGAGCGTCGGCCCGCTGGAGGTGGGCAGCACCACCCGGGTCTGCGGCCCCGTGAAGGTGGAGATCCGCGTCCACGCCCGGGCCGACGGCGCCGCCTGGAGCGGCTGGTCCCCCGCGGCCACGAAGCAGTGCCAGACCTGAGAGCCGGATGCGCGGTGCCCCGGGCGGGCCGGACCCGGCCGCGTCACGGGGACGTCGGCGGCTTCCAGCCCGGGTCGCGCCCGCTCAGCCCGACGGCCCGGTCCAGCAGCGGGGCGTCGTCCGGTACGGGCACGACGGGGCCGAAGATGCCGCCGCCGCGGTCGTCCTCCTCGGCGGCGGCCAGCAGGAAGGCGTGGGAGGCGGTGAGCGCGGCCGGGTCGGGCGCGTAATCCTGGCCGGTGGCCCGGGCCAGGTCCCATCCGTGCACCACCAGTTCGTCGGCCGCCACCGCTCCCGCGATGTCACCGGGCAGGTCCACGCCGCCGGCGCGGGTCATGCCGGTCCAGGCGGCCGGGTCCGTCCAGGCCTCGGCCAGTTCGCCGAGGACGGCGGGCAGCTCCTCGCGCCAGTGCGCGGGGAGCGCGGGCACCGCCGAGCCGGGGTCCGTGTCCGTGGTGGGACCCAGGTCCTTGCGGGCGGCGTCACGGAACGCGACGGCGAGTCCGGTGAGGTGACCCAGCAGGTCGCCGACCGTGTACGCGGGGCAGGGCGTCCGGTCCGCGAGCGCGGAGTCCGGTACGGCCTCCGCGATACGGGCCACGATGCGGGCCTGGGGCCCCAGGTCGAACGTTCTCATTTCGGTCATCTGCCGCTCCTCCCGGGCAATGGGTCTGAAGGGTAGACCGGCCGCGGAGCCCGTACTCATCGCAACACGGCCGGGAGATTCACGGGCGCGCGGCCGGGCGCCCGGCTCGACGGGTGCGCGGCCACCCCGGAGAATGAGGCACTGTGATGACGGTCCTGGTGGTCGGCGTAGCAGAGGGCGCGGAGCTGGAGCTCCTGCGGTCGCGGATCCAGCGCAACCCCCACTTCCGGGTCATCTCCCACGCCCACACACCCGACATCGCCCTCGCGCACGCCCGGATCCTGCTCCCCGACATCACCGTGCTCACCCTGTCCGGCGGACTCGGCGACGACCCGGACGCGCTGGACGTCTTCCAGGGGGTCCGTGCCCTGGATCCGCCGAGCGGGGTGGTGCTCCGCACGAGGGCCGAACGGGCCCCCGGCGACCTCGAAGTCGCCACCGTCGACGGGGCCGTGCACCTGGTGCGCGCGGGCGACGAGGAGGGGCTGATGCGGGCCCTGCGTACGATCGGCCTGCGCCGCGCGACGTGCGACCCGGACGAAATGCCCTGACGGGCCGGCCGGGTGGCCCGGCCGCCGGTCGGCGGCCGGGCCGCAAGGGTCAGGCCGCCTGGCAGAGTTCCGCGGGGCGGGCCGCGCTCCGGGCCACGGGCCGGGCGGTGCGCACGGTGGCCGCGGCCTGCGAGCGGCCGCGTGCGAAGACGACGAGACGGAGCACCGCGAACCGTGCGACACCGGCGAGCGCCGAGGCCGACAGGTAGACGACCTGGGTGAGCAGCGCGCCCGGCGCCACCACCAGTTGCTGGAGCACGAACATCGCCACGCAGGTCACCCCGTACGCCGCCACCGCGGATCCGGCCGACTGCACGTGCTGGTGCCAGGTCGCGCGCCCACCCGCACCGAAGGTGAAGCGGGCGTGCAGCTCGGTGGCGAGGAGCGTGGAGACCGCGGTGATCAGGGCATTGGCCAGGATCCACGGAACCCAGGAGGCGAGGGCGGCCACGGCGAAGCTGGAGGCGAGCCCCACGCCTCCGCCGCAGAGCACGAACCGGGCGAAGGCGGTGGCCGCGCCCGGCGCCGCCTGCCGCCGCCTCTGTGCTGTCTCCATGATCCGACCCCCTCGACGACACACCCCGCGCAACGCACTCCACGGCTTTCGAGGCCGATGAGCGCGCCGCTCATGGCACCATCATGGCGCATCGATGGCACCATGGCGAGCCATTTGGTGCCATTAATGGGGTCAAGGATCTCGAGGTGCACGAAAACAGCAGGTCAGAGGCTGTTGTGCGATGGCTCCGACCGGCATCATTGCGTGCGGGGCGCCGGACGCGCCACTCATTTCGCGGAGGGACCCGCCTGCCCGGTCCGGGCGCCGGCGCTCGCGCGGAGCCGGTTGAACTCGGCCACGTGCCGCCTGTGCTCCTCGTAGGTCGCCGAGAAGCGGGTGTCCCCCGGCTTCACGGTGACGAAGAACAGCCAGTCCCCGGGGGTCGGGGCGACCGCGGCCGCCATGGCCGCCAGCCCCGGGCTGTCGATCGGCGTGGGTGGCAGGCCCTGGCGTTCATAGCTGTTGAAGGGGCTGTCGATCCGCGTGTCGCTCAGCTTGGTGTCCACCGTGCTGCGGTTCAGCGCGTAGTTGATCGTGGAGTCCATCTGGAGCGGCATCGACTTCGCGAGCCGGTTGTGCACCACCCGGGCGACCTTGCCCATGTCCGCGCGGCCCTCGGCCTCCGCCTCGATAATGCTGGCCAGGGTGGCCGTCTGGTACGGGGTCATCCCGTGGGCCTTGCCGCCGTCGGCGACGGCTTTGGTGGCGAGCTTCTCGTTCGCCGTCCGCACCATGTGCGTCAGGAGCGTGGCCGGGGTGGACTTCGAGGTCACCGGGTACGTCGCCGGGAAGAGGTACCCCTCCGGGTTGCCCTTGGCCTCCTCGGGCAGGGCCAGTCCGGCGGTGGCCACCGCCGCCTTCGTGGAGCCCGGCGGGAGCTTCAGCTCGCGGTCGACCGCGGCGTACACCTGCGTGGCCCGCCACCCCTCGGGGATGAGCAGCCGGCGTGGCGCCTCCGGCACTTCGCCACCGCGCAGTATGGGGATCACGACGGCCGAGCCGATCGCCAGCAGCGTGCCGAGGAAGAGCGCCAGCCGACCCCGGCGGGTCAGCCGGGAACGGCGCTGCGGCGGCAGATACTCATGACGCATACGCGCACGCTAACCCGCAATACGTGGCATTTCCGGCATCTAACCCGTGTGCCGGTCATACGGTCACACATTCACCGGAGCCAGCTGGAGGCCCTCGGGCGGCTCGGGCGCCAGTGCGGCGTCGCGGTCCCGGCGGACCAGGGCGGCGTACCGGCCGTCCGCCTTCAGCAGCTCCTCGTGGGTGCCGCGCTCGGCGATGCGCCCGGCGTCGAGGACCACGATCTGGTCGGCGTCGCGGACGGTGGAGAGGCGGTGCGCGATGGTGATGGTGGTGCGGCCCGCCGAGAGGTTGTCGATGGCCTGCTGGACGGCGTGCTCGGTGCGGGTGTCCAGGGCACTGGTGGCCTCGTCCAGGATCAGCACCGGCGGGTCCCGCAGGATGGTGCGGGCGATGGCCAGGCGCTGCTTCTCCCCCCCGGAGAACCGGTAGCCGCGCTCGCCGACGAGGGTGTCGTACCCGTCGGGCAGGGAGGCGATGTGGTCGTGGATCTGCGCCGCCCGGGCCGCGTCGGTGATCTCTTCGTCCGTGGCGTCCGGCTTGGCGAAACGCAGGTTGTCGGCGACCGAGGCGTGGAAGAGGTAGGTCTCCTGGGAGACCACGCCGATCGAGCGGGCCAGCGAGTCGAAGTCGAGGTCGCGCACGTCCACCCCGTCGAGGGCGACCCGGCCGCCGGTGACGTCGTAGAGCCGGGGCACCAGATAGCTGAGCGTGCTCTTGCCCGAGCCGGTCGGGCCGACCACGGCGAGGGAGCCGCCGGCCGGAACGGTGATGTCGATCCCGGAGAGGGTCGGGCCGTTCTTCGCGTCGTACGTGAAGTGCACGTCCTCCAGCGTGACCTCGCCCTTGGCCCGGTCCAGCCGGACCGGGTCCGGGCGCTCGGTGATGTCCACCGGCAGGTCGAGGTACTCGAAGATGCGGGCGAACAGGGCCAGCGAGGTCTGTATCTGCACGCCGGTCGACAGCAGGCTCACCGCGGGCCGGAACAGGCCCTGCTGGAGGGTGACGAAGGCGACGAGGGTGCCGACGGAGAGCGAGGGGGTGCCCGTCTGGAGGGCTATGCCGGCCGCCCAGTAGATCAGGGCGGGCATCGCGGCCATGACGATGCCGATGGTGGACATCCGCCAGCGCCCGGCCATGCTCGAGCGCACCTCCAGGCCCACGAGCTTCTCGGACTCTGCGGAGAAGGCCGAGGTCAGGGATTCGGAGCGGCCCATGGTGCGGCCGAGCAGGATGCCGCTCACCGAGAGCGACTCGGTGACCGTCGCGGCCATGGCGGCCATCTGCTTCTGCCGCTGCGTGGTGATCCTCTTGCGCTCGTGGCCCACCCGCCGGCTGATCCACACGAACACGGGGAGCAGGAGCAGCGAGACCAGGGTGAGCCGCCAGTCGAGCGCGAGCATGGCAACGACGGTGGCGATGACGGCCGTCAGGTTCGAGACGAGCGAGGTCGCGGTGGAGGTGACGGTGGCCTGCATGCCGCCGATGTCATTGGCGATGCGGGACTGCACCTCTCCGGTGCGGGTCCGGGTGAAGAAGGCCAGTGGCATCCGCTGGAGCTGCGCGTAGACGGCGGTGCGCAGGTCGTGCATGACGCGCTGGCCGACGGTGGTGGAGATGAAGGTCTGGAGCACGCCGAAGACGCTGGTGACGACGGCGGTCAGGATCATGCCGAGCGCCAGCAGGCTGAGCAGCCCGGTGCGGCCCTCGGGTATCGCGACGTCGAGTATCTCGCGGAGCATGAACGGCGAGGCGACGCCGACCAGCGAGGAGGCGCCGACCAGCAGGCCGACGACGGCGAGGCGGCCGCGGTAGGGCCGGAACAGCCCCACGATGCGCCGCAGCTCCCGCGGCTGCTCGGCCGGGGCGGGGCGGGTGGGGTCGAGGGGGTCTTTCGATGGGATCCACTTCGGTTCGTCGTGCGGCATGGGCACCCTCTCGGGGTTCGGGAGTCAGAGTTGGAGCATAGGTCATTGTTACCTATGCTCACAATGAACGTCATCCTGATATTGTTCCCGCATGAGCTCCGCCTCCGACAGCGATCGTCTCCTCGCCGAACAGCTCCTGCGCCTGACGCGCAGGCTCCACCGGATCCAGAAGCGCCACCTGGTGCCGCTCGGGATCACTCCCGCCCAGGGTCGTTTGCTGCGCCTCGTCTCGCACTACGAGGGCGAGCGGGCACCCCGGATGGCGGATCTCGCCGCCCGCCTCGAAGTCGTCCCCCGGGCCGTGACCACCCTGGTGGACGGCCTGGAGGCGGCCGGATGCGTACGGCGCGCGCCCGACCCCGCGAACCGCCGCGTGATCCGGATCGAGCTCACCGACGCCGGCCGCGCCACGCTGCGCCGTCTGCGCAACGCGCGGACCGACGCCGCGGAGGAGATCCTGGCTCCGTTGACCCCCGACCAGCGCGAGGTGCTCGGCGGTCTGCTCAACGCCCTGTCGGACGCCCCGGCGGAGCACACCTGCTGAAACGGTCCGCCCGCGGGCGGGGACGACGCGAGGGGCGCCCATGCCGCTGCTGGAACCGAAGCCGGGAGCCCTGCGCCCCCGCAGCGTCGACGGGCCCGCCCCCGACCGGGTCCCCGACCACCGGGCCGCCGGCACGCCGGAGCCGCTGCGCACCGAGCTGGCCGAGCTGCTCGGCCCGCAGAAGGTGCTGTGGAAGGTCTCCGACCTGGTCCGCTACGCCTCGGACGCGTCCCCGTACCGCTTCGTGCCCCAGGTCGTGGTGGTCGCCGAGGACATCGACGACGTCTCCGCGGTGCTCTCGTACGCCCACGGCCGACAGCGCGAGGTCGTCTTCCGTGCCGCCGGTACCTCGCTCAACGGCCAGGCCCAGGGCGAGGACATCCTGGTCGACGTACGCCGCCACTGGGCCGGGATCGAGGTGCTGGAGGAGGGCCGGCGGGCCCGGATCAGGCCCGGTACCACCGTGGCCCGGGCCAACGCCGCCCTCGCCCGCCACGGCCGGGTCCTCGGCCCCGACCCGGCGAGCGCCATCGCCTGCACCGTCGGCGGGGTCGTCGCCAACAACGCCTCCGGGATGACGGCCGGCACCACCCGCAACTCCTACCGCACGCTCTCCTCCCTCACCTTCGTCCTGCCCGGCGGCACCGTCGTGGACACCGCCGATCCGCTCGCCGACGAGGAGCTGGCACGCGCCGAACCGGCCCTGTGCCACGGGCTGATGGAGATCAAGCGGGAGATCGAGGCGGACCCGGCGCTGGTCGCCCGGATCCGGGCCAAGTACGAGATCAAGAACACCACCGGCTACCGCCTCGACGCCTACCTGGACGGCACCACCCCCGTCGAGATCCTGCGGGGGCTCATGGTCGGCTCGGAAGGCACCCTCGGCTTCATCTGCGAGGTCGTCTTCGACACCCTCCCGCTGGAGCGCGAGGTCTGCACCGCCCTGCTGTTCTTCCCCTCGCTGCCCGCGGCGGCCGCCGCGGTCCCCCTGTTCAACGCGGCGGGAGCCGTCGCCGTCGAGCTCATGGACGGCAACACCCTGCGCGCCTCGGTCAGCGTCCCGGGGGTGCCCGCCGACTGGGCGGACCTGCCCCGGGAGACCACCGCCCTGCTCGTGGAGTTCCGGGCGCCGGACCCGGCCGGCCGGGACGCCTGCGCGCAGCGGGCCGCCCGGGTCCTCGACGCGCTCGACCTGGTCGCCCCGGTGCCCTCGGTCACCAACGCCTTCACCAGCGACCCGAGGACCGTCGGCGGCTACTGGCAGGCCCGCAGGGCCTTCGTCACCGCCGTCGGCGGCGCCCGCGCCCGGGGCACCACCCTGATCACCGAGGACTTCGCGGTGCCGCCGTCCCGGCTGGCCGAGGCCTGCGAGGCGCTCCTCGCCCTCCAGGCGGAGCACGGCTTCGACGCGGCCGTCGCCGGTCACGCGGCCCACGGCAACCTTCACTTCATGCTCGCCTTCGACGCCGCCGACCCGGCCGACGTCGAGCGCTACGGGGCCTTCATGGAGGCCTTCTGCCGGCTCACCGTCGAGCGGTTCGACGGCTCCCTGAAGGCCGAGCACTCCACGGGCCGGAACATGGCCCCCTTCCTGGAACTGGAATGGGGGCCCGTCGCCACCGGGCTGATGTGGCGGACCAAGCACCTCGTCGACCCGGAGGGGGTACTCGCCCCACGCGTGCTCCTCGACCGCGACCCGCGGGCCCATCTGCGCGGCCTGAAGACGATTCCGCAAGTGGAGGAAGTGGTCGACCCCTGCATCGAGTGCGGCTTCTGCGAACCGGCCTGCCCCAGCGGGGACCTGACGACCACTCCGCGCCAGCGGATCGTGCTGCGCCGCGAGATGCTGCGCCAGCAGCCCGGCTCCGCCGTACTGGACGGACTGCTCGCCTCCTACGGCTACGACGCGGTGGACACCTGCGCGGGCGACTCCACCTGCCGGCTCGCGTGCCCCGTCGGAATCGACACCGGGGCGCTGATGAAGGACTTCCGCCACCGCCGCCACGGCCCGCGCGAGGAGGCCGCCGCCGCGCTGGCCGCGCGGCGGTTCGGGGCCGCCGAGTCCGCCGCCCGGCTGGCCGTGTACGCCGCCGACCGGATCCCCTTCCGCATCGGCGCGGGGCTGCTGGGGGCGGTGACCGCGGCCGCGCGCAGGGCCGTACGTCCCGACCTGGTTCCGCAGTGGCCGGCGCGGCTGCCCGGCCCCGCCGCGCGGCACCTGCCGCCGACCCGGCGGGTGGGCGCCACGGCCGTGTACTACCCGGCCTGCGTCAACCGGATCTTCGGCGGCCCGGAGGGCCGGCCCGGCCCCTCCCTGCCGGAGGCCGTGGTGGCCCTGTCGGAGCGGGCCGGGCGTCCCGTCTGGATCCCCGGCGACCTGGGCGGCACCTGCTGCGCGACGATCTGGCACTCCAAGGGCTACGAGGCCGGCGCCCGGGTGATGGCCAACCGGATCGTCGAGGCCGCCTGGGGCTGGACGGCCGGCGGGCGGCTGCCGCTGGTCGTCGACGCCTCCTCCTGCACGCTGGGCATCGCGCGCGAAGTGGTCGCGTACCTGACCCGGGAGAACCGGGCCCTCCACGCGCAGCTGCGGGTCCTCGACTCGATCGTGTGGGCCGCCGAGGAGCTGCTGCCGCACCTGGAGGTCCGGCGCACGGTGGGCTCGGCCGTGCTCCACCCCACCTGTTCGATGCGGCACCTGGGCGACGAGGACCGACTGCGCGCCGTCGCCGAGGCGTGTGCCGAGGAGGTGGTGGTCCCCGAGGAGGCGGGCTGCTGCGCCTTCGCGGGCGACCGGGGCATGCTGCACCCGGAGCTGACGGCCTCGGCGACGGCGCGCGAGGCGGCGGAGGTGACCGCGCGGCCCTTCGACGCGCATCTGTCGGCGAACCGGATGTGCGAGGTGGGCATGGACCGGGCGACGGGGCGAAGCTACTATTCGGCGCTGCTCGAACTGGAGCGCGCCACCCGCCCGTGAGCGCCGGGGCGCGCAACCCCCGTGACCAGGCAGCACGTTGCCGCCCCACGCGGTAAACCCGGCGGCCCGAGCACCTGGTCCACGGAAAATCGATTGCCCGGCACTGGTCCGGAAGGCGAACCTTGCACGGTTTGGACCACTCGACCAGTCATGGGGCGTCATGCAGATCAGCGATCTTCCGTATCCGGATCCAGGGGTACCCGACGCTCGTTCCGGCCCCCGGTTCCTGCTGTGGCTGGGGCGCGGTCAGCTCGGCGGACAGCTCAAGAGCCTGTGCTGGGGGATGCTCCACTTCTCCGGCGTCGCCGGACTGCCCTACGCCGTGGGCCTCGGCGTCGACGCGGTCGTCGACCGCGAGCCGGACCGGCTGCTGCTCGTCGGCGCACTGCTCCTGGTCATCGGCGTCGCCATCTCGGTCGGCGATGCCATGCTCCACCGCACGGCCGTCACCAACTGGATCACCGCCGCGGCGCGCGTGCAGCAGCTCCTCGCGCGCAAGACGGCGGAGCTGGGCTCCGCCCTCACCCGACGGGTCGCGGCGGGCGAAGTGGTCGCGGTGTCCACGGGCGACGTGGAGAAGATCGGATGGTTCGTCGAGGCGGTCTCGCGTTTCCTCGCGGCCGTCTTCTCCATCGTTCTGGTCTGCGTGGGCCTGCTGTTCTTCGCCCCCGACCTCGGCGTGGTCGTGGCCGTCGGCGTCCCGCTGATCGCACTGGCCTCGCTGCCGCTGCTGCCGCGCGCCACCAAGCGTGCCGACGTCCAGCGGGAGAAGGCGGGCAAGGCCACGGAGCTGGCCTCCGACACCGTCGCGGGGCTGCGCGTGCTGCGCGGCATCGGCGGCGAGGAGCTGTTCCTCGGGCGCTACCGCGAGGCTTCGCAGGAGGTCCGCAAGGCCGCCGTGCGCAGTGCACGGATGTGGGCGCTGATCTCCGCGATCCAGGTGGTGCTCCCGGGCGCGCTGATGATCACGGTGGTCTGGTACGGCGCCACGCTCGTCTCGGACGGGCGCATCGCGGTGGGCGAACTCGTCGCCGCGTTCAGCGCGGTGGCCACCCTGCTCTATCCGCTCCGGCACTTCGAGGAGATCGCCATGGCGTACTCCTTCTCGCGTCCCTCCGCCAAGCGGGCCGCCCGGGTGCTGTCGCTGACCCGGACGGACGCCGCCGAGCGTCCTGCGGGCACCGATCCGGTGAAGGCACCGGCCCCGGGCGGGGACCTGTACGACCCGCAGACCGGCCTGCTGGCCCCCGCGGGCCGGTTCACCGCCGTCGTGTGCGGGGACCCGGACCTGGCGGGGCGGCTCGCCGAACGCCTCGGCGGCCACCCGATGGACGTGGCTCCGGCGGCGGACGCCGGGGCAGAGGCGGCCACGGGGGCCGAGGACGGGGCAGGGGCGCGAGCCGGGGCCGACGCGGCTCCGGCGCCGTCCGTGCTCCTCGGCGGGGTCGCGCTGGACGAGCTCGAACTGAACACGGCGCGCACCCTGGTGCTCGTACAGGACAAGGATCCGGTGCTGCTGTCCGGGACCCTGCGGGAGCTGTTCGACGTACCGGCCTCCGGAACGGTCGCCCCGCCCGCAGCGCTGGACGCCGCCCAGTGCGCGGACGTCCTGGACGCGCTGCTGCAGTCGGCGCCGGACGGGGTCGAGGACCCGATGGACGCCCGGATCACCGAGCGCGGCCGGTCCCTGTCGGGAGGCCAGCGCCAGCGTCTCGCGCTGGCCCGGTCCCTGGTCACCGACCCGGAGGTGCTGGTGCTCGACGAGCCGACCTCCGCGGTCGACTCGCACACCGAGGCGCGGATCGCGGACGGCATCGCGGCCCTGCGTGCCGGTCGGACCACGGTGGTACTGGCCTCCTCGCCGCTGCTGCTGGACCGGGCGGACCGGGTCGTCCTCATCGACGGGGACACGGTGGCGGCGGTCGGTACCCACCGCGGGCTGCTGCACCTCGAACCGCGCTACCGGGCCGTGGTCACCCGCGAGACCGACGAGGAGCAGCGGCTCGGCGGGCTGGAACTGACAGAGCTGGAAGAAGCACTCACAGAGATCGAGGAATCCGCATGATCGGCGTGGCGCCGCCGGAGTACGATCCGGCCGCCCCCGAGTCGGCCGCGACCCTGCCCGTGGGCACGTCGGCGACCGTACGGGGCTATGTGCGCGGCCTGTTCCGGCGCCACCGGCGGGCCTTCGTGGTGCTGGTGAGTGTCAACGCGGCCGCGGTGATCGCCTCCATGGTCGGCCCGTACCTGCTGGGCCGGATCGTGGACGATCTCTCGGCGGGGGCGCGCGAACTGCATCTGGGGCGTGTGGCACTGCTGTTCGCGCTGGCACTGGCGGTCCAGACGTTCTTCGTCCGGCTGGTCCGGCTGCGCGGGGCGATGCTGGGCGAGGAGATGCTGGCCGATCTGCGCGAGGACTTCCTGGTGCGCTCGGTCGGTCTGCCGCCGGGCGTGCTGGAACGGGCCGGTACCGGTGATCTGCTGTCGCGGATCACCACCGACATCGACCGGCTGGCGAACGCCATGCGCGAGGCCGTCCCGCAGCTGGCCATCGGCGTGGTGTGGGCGGGCCTGCTGTTCGGGGCGCTCGCGGTGACCGCGCCGCCGCTGGCGCTGGCCGCGCTCGTAGCGCTGCCGGTGCTGGTGATCGGCTGCCGCTGGTACTTCCGGCGGGCGCCCTCCGCGTACCGCTCCGAGGCAGCCGGCTACGCGGCCGTCTCGGCCGTACTCACCGAGACGGTGGACGCGGGACGCACGGTCGAGGCGCACCGCCTCGGGCCGGAGCGGATCGCGCTGTCCGAGCGGCGGATCTCCCAGTGGGTCGCGTGGGAGCGGTACACGCTCTTCCTGCGGACGGTCCTCTTCCCCGTCATCAACGTCACCTTCGTGACGATCCTCGGCTCGGTGCTGCTCATCGGAGGCTTCTGCGTGCTCCAGGGCTGGATGTCCGTCGGGCAGCTGACCACGGGGGCGCTGCTGGCGCAGATGCTGGTCGACCCGATCGGTCTGATCCTGCGCTGGTACGACGAACTACAGGTCGCCCAGGTCTCGCTGGGCCGGCTGGTGGGCGTACGGGAGATCGAGCCGGCCGCGGGGGACGCGAAAGTGGTGCCCGAGGGCCGGGACGTGCGGGCGCAGGAGGTCCACTTCGGCTACCGGGAGGGCGTGGACGTCCTGCACCAGGTGTCCATGTCCGTGCCGCCGGGCACCCGGATGGCGCTGGTCGGGCCCTCGGGCGCGGGCAAGTCCACTCTGGGACGGCTGCTCGCGGGGATCTACGCCCCGCGGACCGGTGAGGTCACCCTCGGCGGGGCGCGGCTGTCGCAGATGCCCGCGGAGCGGGTGCGCGAGCACGTGGCCCTGGTCAACCAGGAGCACCACGTGTTCGTGGGCACGCTGCGGGACAACCTCCGCCTCGCGCGGACGGGCGCGGGCGACACCGAGCTGTGGGCGGCGCTGGGCGCGGTGGACGCGGACGGCTGGGCCCGGGCCATGGAGGCCGGGCTCGACACGGAGGTCGGCTCCGGCGGCACGGCGCTGACCCCCGCGCAGGCCCAGCAGATCGCGCTGGCCCGGCTGGTGCTGGCGGACCCGCACACGCTGGTCCTCGACGAGGCCACCTCGCTGCTGGACCCGCGTGCGGCGCGGCACTTGGAGCGCTCGCTGGCCCGGGTGCTGGACGGCCGGACGGTCATCGCCATCGCGCACCGGCTGCACACCGCGCACGATGCGGATGTGATCGCGGTGGTCGAGGGCGGCCGGATCAGCGAACTCGGTTCGCACGACGAGCTGGTCGCGGCCGACGGGGCGTATGCGGCCCTGTGGCGGTCCTGGCACGGCTGAGCCGGGCATCGGACGCCGAAGGGCGGCGGGCGGGAGCTGATCCCACCCGCCGCCCTTCGGCGTCCGGGCCTACAGGAGCACCGCCCCCGCCGGCGTCGTGCGGATGCTTCTGCTGCCCCTAGATGAAGCCCAGGGCCGAGGCGCCGCCGAAACCGCCCAGCAGGATGAAGACCGGCATCAGGACCTTGAGCTCCACCCAGCTGCCGGCCCGGAAGCGCATCGCCTTCGGCGGGCCGATCGGGTACCAGCGCTTGCCGGCGATCGGCAGCGGCCACAGGACCGGGCAGCCCGAGACGGTCAGCGCGTCGCCGATGTCGTGGACCAGGGCCCCGAGCACGATCGGCAGGCCGAGCCACAGGTACTCCTGGCCCGGATCGGTGAACAGCCAGTTCGCTCCGTTGCCCGGCTGGTCCAGCACCCCGGCCAGGATCCACGCGCTGGTGGCGCCGAGCAGCCAGACCAGGACGTCGCTGGACATCCTGGCCGCCCGCCACAGCAGGCCCTCGACCGCCAGTACCAGGTGTACGAAGAGCAGGGCGAGGACGCCCCAGCGCTCGGTGGTGACGGCCAGCACGGAGGCGCCGCCGCCGATGAGGACGGCCCAGAGCCAGGTGTGCGTCAGGGTGCGGTGGCCGCCGGTGCGGCGGGCGTCCTTCTTGGAGCGGGTCCCCTTGTAGACGGCGTAGGAGATCTTGTCGACCACCTCGCACACCCCCTTGGAGAGGGGGCCGAAGGCACGGGAGATCGTCGCCGACTTGTGGTCCAGGTCGGGGGCGAGCGCAGCCCCGGCGCAGATCAGAGCGCCGACGACGAGGACGGGCCAGGGCATGGGGTATCCGGCGGCTGCGGTGGCCGCGCCCACCCCCAGCCAGGCCGCTGCCCCGGACAGTGAGTGCGCCGGACCCATCATGGTCGTTTCCCGCCCCGGTGGTGTGTGGTCGGGCCCGGTCGACTGTTTCGTTCGGGCCTCATCGACGGCACAGCGTACCGTCGGTGATCTTCGTTCCGTCCGCCGGTTCCCTGATCCGGGGGGAAGCCAGGCAAGATGGGGGGTGTGACCCTCATTGATCAGCTCCCGCCGAACGCCGACCCCGACGCCCTCTTCGAGGCTTTCTCCTCGTGGGCGGAGGATCAGGGCATCACCCTGTACCCGGCTCAGGAGGAGGCGCTGATCGAGGTCGTCTCCGGGGCGAACGTGATCCTTTCCACCCCGACCGGCTCCGGCAAGAGCCTGGTCGCGGCCGGCGCGCACTTCACGGCCCTGGCCCAGGACAAGGTCACCTTCTACACCGCCCCGATCAAGGCGCTGGTGTCGGAGAAGTTCTTCGACCTGTGCAAGCTCTTCGGCACCGAGAACGTCGGCATGCTGACCGGCGACGCCTCCGTGAACGCGGACGCCCCGGTGATCTGCTGCACCGCAGAGGTGCTGGCCTCCATCGCCCTGCGCGACGGCAAGCACGCCGACATCGGCCAGGTCGTGATGGACGAGTTCCACTTCTATGCCGAGCCGGACCGCGGCTGGGCCTGGCAGATCCCGCTGCTGGAACTGCCGCAGGCACAGTTCATCCTGATGTCGGCGACCCTCGGCGACATGAAGCGGTTCGAGGAGGACCTGACCCGGCGCACCGGCCGGCCCACCTCGGTGGTCCGTTCCGCGACCCGGCCCGTCCCGCTCTCGTACGAGTACGTCACGACGCCGATCACCGACACGATCACCGAGCTGCTGGAGACCCGGCAGGCGCCGGTCTACATCGTGCACTTCACGCAGGCCCAGGCGGTCGAGCGGGCGCAGTCGCTGATGAGCATCAACATGTGCACGCGCGAGGAGAAGGACAAGATCGCCGATCTGATCGGCAACTTCCGCTTCACCACCAAGTTCGGCCAGAACCTCTCCCGCTACGTCCGGCACGGCATCGGTGTGCACCACGCCGGCATGCTGCCCAAGTACCGCCGCCTGGTCGAGAAGCTCGCACAGGCCGGTCTGCTGAAGGTCATCTGCGGTACGGACACCCTCGGGGTCGGCGTCAACGTCCCCATCCGCACGGTGCTGTTCACCGCCCTCACCAAGTACGACGGCAACCGGGTCCGCACGCTGCGCGCCCGCGAGTTCCATCAGATCGCCGGACGCGCAGGCCGGGCCGGCTTCGACACCGCGGGCTATGTGGTCGCGCAGGCGCCCGAGCACGTCATCGAGAACGAGAAGGCCCTCGCGAAGGCGGGCGACGACCCGAAGAAGCGCCGCAAGGTGGTGCGCAAGAAGGCTCCCGAGGGCTTCGTCGCCTGGTCGGACACCACCTTCGAGAAGCTCATCGCCGCCGACCCGGAGGCGCTGACCTCGCGCTTCAAGGTCACCAACATCATGCTGCTGTCGGTGATCGCCCGGCCGGGCGACGCCTTCCAGGCGATGCGCCACCTCCTGGAGGACAACCACGAGCCCCGCAAGGCCCAGCTGCGGCACATCCGCCGGGCCTTCGCGATCTACCGCTCGCTGCTGGACGGCGGCGTGGTGGAGAAGCTCGACACCCCGGACGCGGAGGGCCGCACCATCCGGCTCACCGTCGACCTCCAGCAGGACTTCGCGCTCAACCAGCCGCTGTCCACCTTCGCCCTGGCCTCCTTCGACCTGCTGGACCCGGAGTCGCCCTCCTACGCGCTGGACATGGTGTCCGTCGTGGAGTCCACGCTGGACGACCCGCGCCAGATCCTGGCCGCCCAGCAGAACAAGGAACGCGGCATCCAGGTCGGGCAGATGAAGGCCGACGGGATCGAGTACGAGGAGCGGATGGAGCGGCTCCAGGACGTCACCTATCCCAAGCCGCTCGAAGAGCTGCTCTCCCACGCCTACGACGTGTACGCCAAGAGCCACCCGTGGGTGCGCGACCACCCGGTCTCGCCGAAGTCGATCATCCGCGACATGTACGAACGCGCGATGACCTTCACCGAGTTCACCTCCTTCTACGAGCTGGCCCGCACCGAGGGCATCGTGCTGCGCTACCTGGCCAGTGCCTTCAAGGCGCTGGACCACACCATCCCCGACGACCTCAAGTCCGAGGACCTCCAGGACCTGATCGAATGGCTCGGTGAGCTGGTCCGCCAGGTCGACTCCAGCCTGCTCGACGAGTGGGAGCAGCTGGCGAACCCGGAGGTGGAGACGGCGGAGCAGGCCCAGGAGAAGGCCGACCAGGTCAAGCCGGTCACCGCGAACGCCCGCGCCTTCCGGGTCCTGGTCCGCAACGCCATGTTCCGCCGTGTGGAGCTGGCCGCCCTGGACCACGTCAACGTGCTGGGCGAGCTGGACTCCGAATCGGGCTGGGACGCGGACGCCTGGGGCGAGGCCATGGACGGGTACTGGGACGAGTACGACGACCTGGGCACCGGCCCCGACGCGCGCGGCCCCAAGCTGCTGCAGATCGAGGAGGACCCGGCGCACGGCCTGTGGCGCGTCCGGCAGACCTTCGCCGACCCCAACGGGGACCATGGCTGGGGCATCAGCGCCGAGGTGGACCTGGCCGCCTCCGACGAGGAGGGCAGGGCGGTCATCCGCGTCACCTCGGTCGGCGAGCTCGGGGCGCTCTGACCTCCTGCCGCCGCCCGCCGTACCCGCCGTACCTGCCCGACCCGCCGGACCCGCCGGACCCGCCGGACCCGACAGTGGAGATCCTCTGATGACGAACCCCGCCGAGAGACTGGTCGATCTGCTCGATCTGGAGCAGATCGAGGTCAACATCTTCCGCGGTGCCAGCCCGCAGGAGTCCCTCCAGCGCGTCTTCGGCGGCCAGGTCGCCGGCCAGGCGCTGGTGGCCGCGGGGCGCACCATCGAGAGCGACCGCCCGGTCCACTCGCTGCACGCGTACTTCCTGCGCCCCGGCATCCCCGGGGTGCCGATCGTGTACCAGGTGGAGCGGGTGCGCGACGGGCGTTCCTTCACCACGCGCCGGGTCACCGCGGTCCAGCAGGGCAAGACGATCTTCAATCTCACCGCCTCCTTCCATCATCCGGAGGAGGGCGGCATCGAGCACCAGCTGCCTCCTCACCACGTCCCTCACCCGGACACGCTCCCGAAGGTCGCGGACGAGATCCGCGAGCACCTCGGGGCGTTGCCGGAGGCGCTGGAGCGGATGGCCCGCCGCCAGCCCTTCGACATCCGGTACGTCAACCGGCTCCGCTGGACTCCCGAGGAGCTCAAGGGATCCGATCCCCGCAGCGCGGTGTGGATGCGTGCCGTCGGCCCGCTGGGCGACGACCCGCTCGTCCACACCTGCGCCCTCACCTACGCCAGTGACATGACCCTCCTCGATGCCGTGCGCATCCCGGTGGAACCCCTGTGGGGGATGCGCGGTTTCGACATGGCCTCACTGGACCACGCCATGTGGTTCCACCGGCCCTTCCGGGCGGACGAGTGGTTCCTCTACGACCAGGAGTCACCCATCGCGCACGGCGGCCGGGGGCTGGCCCGGGGCCGCATCTACGACGTGGAGGGCCGGCTGCTGGTGTCCGTGGTCCAGGAGGGGCTCTTCCGTCCCTACCCCGCCAAGCCGTCCCGGCCGGCCCAGCCGGACCGGCAGTCCGAGCCCACTCCGGAGAACTGAGCACACCCATGCCCACCCCTGCCCTCCCCTGCCCCTGCGGACTGCCCGCCGCCTACCCCGAGTGCTGCGGCCGCTTCCACTCCGGTGCCGGGTCGGCCCCCACCGCCGAGCTGCTGATGCGTTCCCGGTTCAGCGCCTTCGCTGTCGGCGACACCGCCTACCTGCTGCGCTCCTGGCACCCCTCCACCCGTCCGGCCCGCCTCGATCTGGATTCCGAACAGCGCTGGGAGCGGCTGGAGATCCTGGCGACCGAGCGCGGCGGGATGTTCGAGACGGAGGGCTCGGTGGAGTTCCGCGCCCACTACCGCGAGGGGCGGCACACCGGCTCGCTGCACGAGCACAGCAGCTTTTCCCGCGAGGCCGGGGCCTGGGTCTACGTCGGCCCCCTCTCCCCCGTCGACTTCGACTGATCCCGCGCCCCCGTGAGGGCGAAGTCGAGACTGGTGCGGTACCAGTGGATCTCGTCCGGCGGCCCGGCCTTCAGCAGCCGCAGCGCCACCGCCGCGGCTGCCGGAACCTGTGGGTGCCCGTACGGCGGGGGCGGGGCGAGGGCGGCCAGCACGATCCGCTCCGCCGGGTCGGGCACGGCCTCGCGCAGCTCGTCCTCGGGAAGCACCCAGGCCAGCACGGCGGCGCGCTCCCAGGGGTCGACGGTTCGCCGCAGCAGCAGCCCGACGTGCCGGCCGCGCCACGTGCGCGGGCGCAGATCCGCCCCGGCCGCCATCAACTCCCGGTCCGCCGGGGGCGCGACCCCGCGCAGCATCCCCGGGTCCCGTGCGGCGAAGCCCCGTAGCTCTGCGGTCAGATAGAGCCACACCACCGCCCGGTACCGGTTGATCCGGTAGCCGACGGGTGTCACGTGGCCGCAGCGTGCGAGCCGGGTGAAGCGGCTCGGGCCGACTCCCACCACCTCGGCCGCGGCCTGCGCCCCGGCCACCGTCTCGACCCGCTCGCGCAGTGCCTCCGGCGGGCCCGCCGCCGACCTGACGCGGTCCAGCTCGGCCCGTGCGTAGCGCGCGGCGCCGCCGAGCGCCCGCGGCCCGGGCCGCACGATCCCCAATTGGACGGCCCTGGCGAACTCGCTTCGGCTCAGGCCCAGTTCACCGGCGGCCTGCACGCCGCCCACCAGCACGTCCGCAGCTGCGTCGGCCACGCCGTCCCGCAGCACGGTCCCTGTCTGCATCGTCATCACGGTCCTCCCCCACGAGCAGCAATTACTCTGTGTGAAGACCGTAACCGAACGTGACGACACCTCGCGAGGCCTGTGGAAAACCTCGCGCGAACACCCCCCCCCGTACCAGCCGCGCCGGCCGGATCAGCCGCCTCAGCCGCCGGTGATGCGCCGTTCCGCCACTCCCAGGTGCTCGCCCACCCGGTTGACCAGCAGCGTCATCTCGTACGCGACCTGACCGATGTCCGCCTCGGCGGCGCTCAGCACGCACAGGCTGCTGCCGGCGCCCGCCGCCATGACGAAGAGCACCCCCTCGTCGTACTCGACCATCGTCTGGCGCACCTCACCGGCCCGGAAGTGCCGCCCCGACCCCTTCGCGAGGCTCTGCAGTCCCGCCGCGACGGCCGCCAGGTGCTCCGCGTCCTCCCGCGCCAGCCCCGCACTCGCCCCCGTGACCAGGCCGTCGTTGGACAGCACCACCGCGTGCCGCACCTGCTGGACCCTGCGCGTCAGGTCGTCCAGCAGCCAGTCCAGTTGCTTGTCCAGTGCCATTCCCAGCCCCTCCCCGTCGACGCCGGCCGGTTGGCCGTCGCGCCCCACCCCGCGTACTCGTGCCGCAAGCCTTCCCCACCAGCGCCTTTCGGGCAAGGAGGATGTCCCCATGGCGAAGAAGATGACTCAAGAGGAATGGCGGGCTTTCGTCTCCCACTCCACCCGCACCGGAAAGCTCTCCACCGTGTCCGCCGACGGGAGCCCGCACATCGCTCCCATCTGGTTCGTACTCGATGGCGATTCCTTCGTTTTCAACACCGGAAAGGACACCGTCAAGGGGCGCAACCTCGCCCGTGACGGCCGGGTCGCGCTCTGCGTGGACGACGACCGGCCGCCCTTCTCCTTCGTCGTCCTCCAGGGCCGCGCCGAGATCAGCGAGTACGGCGACGACGCGGACGCCATGCTCACCTGGGCCACCCGGATCGGCGCCCGCTACATGGGCGAGGAGCACGGCGAGGCCTTCGGCCGCCGCAACGCCGTCCCGACCGAACTCCTCGTCAGGGTCCCGATCACCAAGGTGATCGCGCTCGCCGACGTCGCCGACTGACACCGGCCCCGCCGGACCGGGCCGGTTCACACGGAGTCGGCCTGCGGCTCCACCGAGTCCAACAGCCGGGCGGTGTGCACCCGCCCGGCGTACTCGACCAGCCTGATCAGGACTTCCTTCCCCGAGTCCCGGTCCCGCGCGTCACACAGCACCACGGGTGTGCCCTGCTCCAGGTCCAGTGCCCGTGACACGTCGTGCGCCCCGTACCGCCGTGCGTCCGTGAAGCAGTTCACGGCCACGACGAACGGGATGCGCCGGTGCTCGAAGTAGTCCACCGCCGGGAAGCAGTCCTCCAGCCGCCGCGTGTCGGCGAGCACCACCGCCCCCAGCGCGCCCTGCGACAGCTCGTCCCACAGGAACCAGAACCGGTCCTGCCCCGGGGTGCCGAACAGGTACAGCGACAGACCGGACCGGATGGTGATCCGGCCGAAGTCCATGGCCACGGTCGTGGTCGTCTTCTGGTCCACGCCGCCCGTGTCGTCGACCAGTTCGCCGGCCTCGCTCAGCACCTCCTCCGTCCGCAGCGGCCGGATCTCGCTGACCGCGCCGACCAGCGTGGTCTTGCCCACCCCGAACCCGCCCGCCACCAGGATCTTCAGCGCGAGTGCCGCCAGTTCGGGATCCTCCCCGGGGCCGGTGTCCACATCCGGCGCCGCTCCGGCAGTCCGGTCGTCATGCTGTCCCATCAAAGCGCTCGCAATCCCTCGATGACTTCACGCAGAATCCGCTCGTCCGGCAGTTGTGCGGGCGGCACGGGCCGGCTGACCCTCACGTGGCCGCCCTCCAGCAGGTCGCCGAGGAGCACCCGCACCACGCCCACGGGCAGGTCGGCGTCCGCGGCGAGTTCGGCCACCGACTGGGTCTCGGAGCGGCAGAGCCCGAGCAGCGCCCGGTGTTCGGGGCCCATCAGGGACTCGGCCGCCGCGTCCGCGCCCTGCGGGTCGACCGCGACCAGCGCGATCAGGTCGAAGCGGACCCCGTGGGGTCCCGGCTTGGTACGCCCGCCGGTCATGGCGTACGGACGGACGAGCGGGCCCGCTTCGGCGTCGTACCACTGGCCGTTCATGTGCCGGACCGCCGCGCTCAGCCGGCGGCCGGCGGCCGCGCCGCGAACCGGGGCGGGGTGTAGAGGTGCTCGCCGACCCTCTTCACCAGCCGGGCCATCTCGTAGGCGATCAGGCCGATGTCGGCGCTGGCGGCGCTGAGCACCGCCAGGCAGGAGCCGTCGCCGGCGGCCGCGACGAAGAGGAAGCCCTCGTCCATCTCGACCATCGTCTGGCGCACGCCCCCGGCGTGGAAGTGCCGGCCCGCGCCCTTGGCCAGGCTGTGGAAGCCCGAGGCCACCGCCGCCAGGTGCTCGGCGTCCTCCCGGCTGAGTGCGCTGGAGGCGCCCACCGCCAGGCCGTCGTTGGAGAGGACCACGGCGTGCCGGACCTCGCGGACCCGGTGCACCAGGTCGTCGAGCAGCCAGTCCAGTTCGCCGGACCTGCGGCCCCCGTCGAGGCCGATTCTCTGGTGTTCGATCATCACACTTCTCCTTCGCTGCCTGCGTGGGGGGAGTTCTCCTGCTCGCCGCGGACCCAGCCGGCCCGGTAGGCCGCCATCCGGTCCCGGGCCTGCTCCGGGCTGCGGCCCGGCGGCTCCTCGGGAAGGAGGGAGCCGGCCGGTTCCTTGGCGGCGGGCGCCTCCCGGAGCTGGGGGACGAGGCTGGCCTGACGCACCCGGCGCGGCAGTTCCGTCACCGACGCCGACGCCGAGGCCGAGGGCGTCGCGGCCGGGGGACGGCCGGCCGCGCCACCGGGGGCGCGCGGCCGCAGCGAGGCCACCGGGGCCGGGCGCGGCTCCTCCCGTACGGGGGCCGGGTCCGGGGTCTGGGCCGCGGCCGGTACGGAGGCGCGCGCGTCCTCCCGCACGACGGTCATGGCGGGTGGCTGTTCGGCCATGACGACCACCTTCGGAGCTGTCTTCGGAGCCGCCTGCGGCGCGTCCTTCGCCGCTGCGGACGGGTCCGCAGCGGCGGTCTGCGGCACGGCCGCCGCCTCGGGTCCGGGAGCCGTGGCGGAGGCGGCGCCGGGGGCGGACCCCGGGGCGGTGCGGGCGGAGCGCCCCGGGGCGGCTCCGGCCGTGATCGCGCCCTGGAGCATGGAGTTCGGCAGGAGCACCACCGCGGTGGTGCCCCCGTAGGGCGAGGTGCGCAGGTGCACCTTCACTCCGTGGCGGGCCGAGAGGCGGCTGACCACGAAGAGCCCGAGCCGGTCGCTGTCGAACAGGTCGAGGGACTCCGACTGCTCGATGCGCCGGTTGGCGTCGTTCAGGGATTCGCGGCCCATGCCGAGTCCGCGGTCCTCGACCTCCAGGACGTAGCCGGTCCCGACGGGTTCGCCGCTGACGCGGACCTTGGTGTGCGGCGGGGAGAACTGGGCGGCGTTCTCGATGAGTTCGGCGAGCAGGTGGGTGAGGTCGGCGACGGCGCCCCCGACCACGGCGGCCTCGGCGAGCTGGCGGACCTCGATCCGCGGGTAGTCCTCGATCTCGGAGACCGCGGCCCGCACGACGTTCGTGAGGGGGACCGGCATCCGCCAGGCCCGGCCGGGACTGGCACCCGACAGGATGATCAGGCTTTCCGCGTGCCGGCGCATCCGCGTGGTCAGGTGGTCGAGCCGGAAGAGGTCGCCGAGCTCGTTCGGGTCGTCGGCGCGCCGTTCCATCGAGTCGAGCAGGGTGAGCTGCTTGTGCACGAGGACCTGGCTGCGGCGGGCGAGGTTGACGAAGACGCCGGAGATCCCGCTGGCGAGTTCCGCGCGCTCGACGGCGGCGCTGAGCGCGGCCCGGTGGACGGTGCCGAGCGCCTCGCCGACCTGGGTGATCTCGTCCTCGGCCGGCGGCCCGGGCGGGGTCTCGGCGGCGACGTCGATCTCCTGGCCGGCTCGCAGCCGTTCCATCGCCTGCGGCAGTTTGCGGTGGGCGATCTCCAGGGCGGTGTTGCGCAGCGAGACGAGTTCGACGACCAGGGCCCGGCCGATCCGGACCGAGATGACGAGGGAGGCCGCGACGGCCGCCAGGCCGAGCAGTACGGCGGCTCCCGCCGGGGTGAGCGCCCCGTCGGCGAGCGGGTCGGCCCGGTCGGCGGCCGCGGCCTGCGCGCTCTGCTGGATCTCGCGCATCGAGGAGGCGATGGCGTTGTGGGCGCCCTCCCATCCGGTGGGCGCCCCGCGGCTGTCCTTGGAGGTGCCCAGGGCCAGCGCCCGGTCCTCGGCGCCGGTGAGGTCAGCGTACGCGGCGCTCTTGGCGGCGGATTCCCAGGCGGCCTGCTGGGCGGCAGGGAGGTCGCGGGCCGAGGCGTCGGTGAGCGCGCGGCGGGACTCGATGGCGCCGGTCAGCTGCCGAAGCGTTTCGGCGGTGCGCGGGCCCGGGGCGGCGAGCAGCGCGTCCTCCCGGGACAGCAGTTCCGCGGCGCGGGCGAATTCGAGCAGGACGCGGGCGTCGGGGCCGAGTTCGGCGGCCTCCCCGCCGGTCAGGGCGCCGCCGACGGCGAAGGCGGAGTCGACCACGCGGGTGTAGATCGCGTGGGCGGCCTCGGGGGTGGCACGGCGGTCGGTGATGTCCTTGCGGGCGGATCCGAGGCCTTCGGCCGCGGCGACGAACTCCTCCAGCCGGACCACGATGTCGGAGCGGTAGTCGCCGGAGTCGGCGACGGTGTGGCGGTCGCCGAGCCGCAGCCGCTGGACGGCGGCGTCGGTGCGCCGGGCCTGCTGGTCCAGGGCGCCCGGGTCGGCGGCGGCCGGGTCGGCCAGCAGGCGGACGGCGGCGCGCCGTTCGGCCTGCAACTCGGTGACCGCGGCGGCGACGGGCGTGCGTATCTCGGCGTCGACCTGGTGGATGCGGCTGAGCCGGGCCATGTCCTGGGCGGTGTTGACGGTGGCGAAGGCCCAGAGGGCGAGGAGCGAGACGACCGGGACCATCAGCAGCGAGACGATCTTGGCGCGGACGGTGGCGGGGCGCAGCCTCAGCCGGGGTCCGCTCGTGCGCGCGGCGGCCGGCTGGGGCTGGTGGGACCGGAGTTCCGCCGGTTCCTCGGCCGGCGGCCCGGCGTGGGCCCGGCGGCCGCGTGCCGGGGGCGCGGGCAGCCGCGGCGCCGCTGCTTCCGGTTTTCTGCGGGGTGTTCGCATGGGCTCCTCGTTCCGGGGCGGTGCTTACGGGTGCGGTACGGCGGTGAGGTGGGGGGCCGGTCCTACGGGGCGCGGGCGGTCCTACGGGGCCGGGGCGCGGGCGGGGCCGGAGCGCGGGCGGGGCCGGGCGCGGGCGGGGCCGGGGCGGCGCCGATCGGCCCGCTCAGTGGGCGGTCACGGTGGGCTCCCCCAGGTGGCGGACCGAGGCGGAGGCGTCGCGCTCGCCCACCGTCGGGGAGAGCGCGACGAAGGCGGCGGTGATGAAGAGGTAGGAGCCGAGCCCGACGGCGAGCGGGAAGATGAACTGCATGGCCGTGGCGCCGGGCAGGGCCGTGTCCGCCGGGCTGACGCTGACGGCGACGGCCATCATCCCCGTGTAGTGCATGCTGCTCACGGCGGCGCCCATGACGAGCGAGGCCACGGCGACCGCCACCGGCGACTTGATGTTGAGCGCGGCCCACAGGGCGGCGGTCGCCGCGATCACGGCGATGGCCACGGAGAGTCCGACGGCGAGCGGGTCGTAGGAGATCTCGCCGTGCAGGCGCAGGGCCGCCATGCCCAGGTAGTGCATGCTGGCGACGCCGAGCCCGGTGGTGAGGCCGCCGAGTACGAGGGACCGCCTGCGGTCCTTGCCGTAGCCGACGGCGAAGACTCCGGCGCCGACGACCAGCACGGCGACGAGCAGGCTGAGGATCGTGAGCGGCACGTTGTAGTGGATCTCGGTGCCCGTGACCTCGAAGCCGAGCATCGCGACGAAGTGCATGGTCCAGATGCCGGTGCCGATGGCGGAGGCCGCGGTGAGGAGCCAGTTGCGGCGGGAGGCTCCGGTCGCGGCGAGGGCGCGGACGGTGCAGCGCAGCCCGAGGGCGGCGCCGATCGATGCCATCACGTATGACAGCGCGGGTGTCAGCCACCCATAGGCGGCGTGGTCCAGATGTCCCAGGTGTCCCATGGCCACGGGACGCTAGTCCGGGTGAGGGCGCGAACAGGGGGCGCATTTCGAAAGCCGCTGGAACTGCTGGAATATGACAGAGCTACGTTCATCTCCGATCACACCACGTGCCAGCTTGCGCACGGCCCGCAGAGCCGCGCTCGCGCGCCCTTGGGGGATCATGGGCGCATGAGCGACGACCACACACACGTGCAGGAGTTCTTCGGGGCGCGCGCTGCCGACTGGGACCGCAAGTTCCCGGGGGACGGGCCGGCCTTCACCACCGCCGTGACCGAATGCGGACTCCGCCCCGGGGACCGCGTGCTCGACGCGGGCTGCGGCACCGGGCGGGCCATCACCGCTCTGCGGGCCGCGGTAGGGCCCACCGGGATCGTGCTCGGCGCGGACGTCACCCCGCAGATGCTGGCCGCCGCCCGGCGGGCCGGGCGGGACGCCGAGGGCTCCCTGCTGCTCGCCGATGTGGCCCGGCTGCCGCTGCGCGACCACGTGCTCGACGCGGTGTTCGCCGCCGGGCTCATCGCCCACCTGCCCGACCCGGCGGCAAACCTGCGCGAGCTCGCCCGGGTGGTCCGCCCCGGCGGCCGGCTCGCCCTGTTTCACCCGATCGGGCGAGCGGCCCTCGCCGCCCGCCACGGTCGCGAGCTGACCGCGGACGACATGCGGGCCGAGCACAACCTCGGGCCGCTGCTGTCCGGTTCGGGCTGGCAGATGACCTCGTACGCCGACGAGGACGACCGCTTCCTGGTGCTCGCCGTCCGTCCCCGTCATCCGCATCCGTGACATGCGCCTGTACGTCGGCCCCGCGCCCGGGGTCCGCGGAGGTGCCCGGGATCAGGCCGGAGGCTGGGCCTCGGCTCCGGCGGGCCGGCGTGGATGCGGAACGGGGCAGCCGCCCGAGCCGGGCACCGGGAACGTGCCGAGCTCGCCCACGTCGTAGCCGTGGGGGTAGCCCTTGATCTCCGGGTTCTGCCGGGCGTAGTGCGGGTCCCGGCGCGGCGGCAGGAGTCGTACCGCGCGACCGCGCAGCCACAGGGCGCCCCGGACCAGCCGCCGGAGCGGCGGGCGCGGGGGCTCGTACCGGAAGGTGCTCAGCAGCGGCTCGTCGAGGAGGGCGAGGCTCGCGCGCCGCACGGCGGGGGCGACGGGCGCCGGGTACCAGGAGGCCATGAGGTCGAGGGTGGAGTCGGCGACCCTGCGCCCGCCCTCGTCCCAGCCGAAATGGGCCTCCTCGTAGGCGTCCAAGGTGGATTCGAACTCCTCGTAGGAGTCCGGAATGTCCGTGATGCCCAAGTGGCGGCCGAGGGTGGCGTAGTAGTTCGCGCAGGCCCGGCGCTCGTGGTGGGTCAGCGGACGCCAGCCGTAGGCGTCCAGCCAGCGTGCCGGAATCACCACGAACGTGCACAGGACGTAGCGCATGTCCTCGTTCGAGATGTCGTAGCTGCGGTGCATCTGGTTGACACGGCGGATCGCGGTGCGTGCGGTGTCGTTCTCGAAGCCGTGCTCGACGACCGCGTCCAGGAGCAGCGCCGTGTCGTCGTAGCGCTTCTGGGCCCGGTCCGTGAACTCGGCCGTCTCGGCCAGCAGGCCACCGATGCTCGGGACGGCATAGGTCCGGAACAGGGCGAGTTCCAGGGCCCGGGTGAAGTCCCAGGGGAACTCGTAGGTGGCGGTGAGCCGGTAGATGGCGAGGAAATCCTTGTCGGGGTCGAGACGGAGGATCTCCCTCAGCCGGTCGTAACGCTGCACCGGGTGTCCCTTTCTGTGGCGGGTTCCCAACTCTACGTGCAGGTAGCAGCCTTGGAAATCGTCGCCCGCAAGCTCTCGACGTGCGGGTTACCCGCTGGTTAAGGTGCGCCGACGAGAGAGCTACCAGGAGGCCAGGTGTCCGACGACGAGGGTGGCGGCTCGCTGTACGTGCTGACCGCTGTGCTGCTGACCCCGGCGCAGTTCCCCAGCATCCTGGGCGACGACTTCCCGGGTGCCTGCTCCCTGCTGGGCGTGGCGCCGAACAGGGACGGGTACGGGTTGGTGCTCGGCCAGGACGAGGAGGGCGCGCGCTGGACGGTCGTCGTGAACGACGTCTCGCTCGTCGCCGCGGCCATCGCCTCGTGGGACTGCGGCATGGAGTACGACCTGTCCCCCGACGAGCGGAGCATCGTGGTGTCGCTGGCGGGCTGGCCGCTGGAGCTGTCGGTCGCCGCGTCGGGCATCCCCGAGCCGCACGATCCGGAGCAGGGCGCGGACGGTACGGGGCGTGTCCCGCTCACGCCGCCCTCGGCGGAGGCGTGGGGCCCGGTGCAGCGGCGGATGGGCGCGGACCAGATCGCACGGGAGTGGGCCGACTGGCGCGAGCGCGTGGCCGTGGACGGCGGAGCGGCGGCCGCCGCGCACCCCGGGCTGGCGCGGGCCCTGGAGGAGGCCGTGGGGTATACGAAGACCCCGCCGCCGCCGGGCCGGGTACGGTCCTCGTTCGCCGGCGAGGGGGCCCGGACGCTGCGGGTGGACGGGCCGGGCTGGTCGCTGGTGGCCCGTACCGGCGAGGCGGCCTTCGTGCTGCTGGACGAGGAACCGGGCGAGGTGCTCACGGTCCCTCACGAGGGGGATCCGGACCTGCCGCACCTGCTGGCGGAACTGGACCGCATCGCGGTCCGTCCGTCGTGAGCGCGGGGCGGCGCGACGAAGGGGGACGCAGTGGTGGAGTGCGAGCCGGTGGGCGTGGTCGTGGGAGGCCGCGCCGAGGTGGCCGATGACGACTGGGGGCGGGAGACGGCGGTGATCCGGCTCGACGACCACCGGTTCGGCCCGGAGGCGCTGTACGGGCTGGAGGACTTCTCGCACGTCGAGGTCGTCTACCACTTCGACCGGGTGCCGGTGGAGAAGATCGAGACGGGCGCGCGGCGCCCTCGCGGCAACCCGGACCGGCCGCTGGTCGGCATCTTCGCCCAGCGCGGCAAGAACCGGCCCAACCGGCTGGGGGTCTCGCGCTGCCGGGTGGTGAAGGTGGACGGCCTGGACGTGCACGTGGAGGGACTCGACGCCGTCGACGGCACCCCGGTGCTCGATCTGAAGCCGTACATGGACGAGTTCGGGCCTCGGGGCGAACGGCGGCAGCCGCAGTGGGCGACGGCGCTGATGCGCGACTACTACTGATCGGTCCGGCGGCGCCCGGCCTCCGGGCGCCGTGCAGTTCTGACCCCCACGTTCGAAAAGAACCGGCCAATTGGGCCGGAAATCGCTCTGGATCCCCTTCCTCCGGAATGATCGAATCGGCCAGTCACGCGGCTCAAAGGTGCGCACCTCGCCCCGGCGGCCCATTCCACGACGGAGGCCATTCTTGAATTCCATGTCCTACCTGGACCTGCACCGGGAAGTTGCGCAGGACATCGACGCGGAGATCGAAACCGCGCTGGAGCGGCTCGGCCCGATGGCGGGCACGACCAGGAACTCTGTGGCCAAGCTCTTGGACCACCGCAAACTGAGACATCCCCTCTCCGTACTGCCGCTGCTCGCCCACGCCATAGAGACCGGAAATCCAAGGCCGGCCATTCCGCTTTCCGCCGTCCACCTGCTGTGGTGGACCTCGGCCTGCTACCTCGACGACCTGGCGGACGCCAACGGCGCCTCGATCTCCGGTGAGCTCACGGAGAACGAAGCGCTGCTCGCGTCCGTCATCACGGGAAACGCGCTCCCCATTCAGATCCTCCTGGAGCAGGATCTCCCGTCGCCGGCGCGCAGCGCGCTCATTGCCGAGATCCTCAACGGCTGGATCATCGGCGTCGACGGCCAGATCGACGACATGCGCGGGGACGTCCGCAGCGCCTCACGGAAATCGGTGATCGAGACCTATCGCGGCAAGTCCGGCGCACCTTTCGGAATGATCACCGCAATGGCCGCGATATTCTCGGGCACGTCGGCCGAAAAGGTGGAGCTGTGGCGTGAATTCGGCTTCGTCTTCGGCATCCTGTGGCAGATCTTCAACGACCAGGAAGACATTCTGTCCGGCCGGGACGAGGACCTGCTCAACGGCACCGTCACCTATCTTCTCGCCTCGGTGATCGAGGACGCTCCGCCCGGTGCGCGGGAGCACCTCCTGAGCCTGTGCGCCGCTGCCGGCCGCTCGCATCACGCCAGGTCGGAGCTTGCGGGCCTGCTGCGGACGCCCACCGCCCTCGACCGGTACCGGGCCGAGATCGACGCGTTCCGCGCCGAGGGGTACCGCATCCTGGACGAACTGGGCGGCGACGAGACCTACTTGCCGGTGCTGCGGCACCTCGTGGACCACGCGTCCCAGATGCTGCTCGAACCGGACTACGCCGAGGAACTCGCCCCGGCCGTCGTGAGCGGCGCCGCCTGACCCGGCCGCCCGGGCGGGCCACACCCCCTGCGGCGCCACCGCCTCCCGGCGGCAGCGCCCGGTACCCAAGCCCCGCGGCCGCGCCTGCCGGGCTCCGCAGTGACGCCGGAGCCCGGACAGGACCTACGCCTCGGCCGCGGTCAGCGGCCGATCTGCTTCCTGGACAGACCCCGCAGGCGACGCCGCTGGGAGGAGTCCAGCAGGAGGTAGGCGGCGACCGGCACGCCGATCAGGACCAGCAGCCCGGCCCAGAACCCCACCGCCCAGAACAACACGATGGCTGCCACGACTCCGGCAACCGCGACTTTTCCGCTCGTGGACATCTGCGGACACCTCCTCCTGCCGTCGACCACTACCCCCTCAACGCGCCGCCGCGACCGCGCGTTCCCCGGCGCCCGATCGCCCTCGGAAGTGACCCGGGTCACGGCCGCGCCCCCGTCGCCGGGCGCTCCCGGTGGGGTACTCTCGGCCGCCCCGTACCCGGTAGTCAAGTTTGAGGAATGCGTGCTCCCCGAGATCTCCGGCCTCATCCACCACTGTGCCGTCTTCCTTCCCGCCGACCCGGCCCGCAACGGCCGAATCGC
Source organism: Streptomyces sp. Sge12 (assembly GCF_002080455.1). Taxonomy (NCBI): domain Bacteria; kingdom Bacillati; phylum Actinomycetota; class Actinomycetes; order Kitasatosporales; family Streptomycetaceae; genus Streptomyces; species Streptomyces sp. Sge12. Next base: position 6,928,749 of record NZ_CP020555.1, on the reverse strand, counting down.
CCTGTGGCGGGCCGACGGCGCGGCGCCCCGTGCCGACACAGGCCGTTGCGACGAGCTCACGGTCATCACCCCCGACCTGAGCCGGGCCACCGTGGTCGCGCTCGTGCTCTCCGTGGACGAGGCCCTGCCCCTGCTCACCCGCGCCCGCTCCACCGCGGCCGGGGCACGGGCCTCAGCCGGCGCCGGGGCAGCGGCTGGGGCCGGGGCCTCTGCCGGAGCCGAGGCCGCGGCTGGGGCCGGGGCAGCGGCTGGGGCCGGGGCGACCGGAACCAGTGCCGACGGCGAGGCCGCCGGTAGCAGCGCCACTGCGTTCTGGGGCGCTGCCGCGCTGCTCGCCCTGCGCTTCGCCGCGCGCGGGCAGTTGCTGCCCGGGCTGAGTCCCACCGGGCACGACACCTGGCGGATCGGCCCGCTGGATGCCTCCGACCTCGCCGAGGTCCGGGAACTGGCCGCCGCGATGCCACCCACCGCCCACTGCGTGCCGCTGACCGCCGACGGGCCGCCCCGGCTGCCCGCGCCGGAGCCGCTGCTGCGGGCCTTCCTCGACGCCGTCGCCGACACCCTCCCGCGTTCCCCCGCCGCTCCCGCGGCCGCCGGTGGGCCGGCCTACGCCGCCCGCCCCCCGCGCCGCCACCCCGAGCTGCGCGGCTGGGCCGCCGAGGTGGCCGCCGGCCACGACGCCGGCGTACGGATCTCCGTACGGATCGAGCTCGACCGGGATCCCGAGGCCGGGCCCGGGGCGGGACCCGACGCCGACTCCGGGCCCGGGACCGAGCCCGGGGCCGACCACGAGGCCGCTCCCGTCTTCCGCGCCGTCCTCCAGTTGCACAGCCCGGCCGACGCCGCCCTCGTCGCCGATGCCGCCGAGGTGTGGGCCGGATCCTCGGCCGCCGCTGCCGCCTTCCCGCCCGGCGCCCGGATGGACGCCCTCCGCGCGCTGCGCCGCGCCGCCCGGCTGTGGCCCCCGCTCGCCCCGCTGCTCGGTGCAGCCGTCCCGGACTCCGTCGAACTCGCCGACGAGGAGGTCACGGAGCTGCTCGGCGAAGCCGCCGCCGCCCTGGCAGCCGACGGGGTCCAGGTGCACTGGCCGCGCGGGCTGCTGCGCGACCTGAGCGCCCGCGCCGTCCTCGGCTCCCCCGACGACACCGCCGCGAGCACCCGGCCCTCCGGGCTGCTGTCCCCCGGCTCCCTGCTCTCCTTCAGCTGGCGCCACGCCCTCGGAGACCAGGGCGATCTGACCCGTGCCGAGCTCGACCGGCTCGCCGAGGCGAAGCGCCCCCTGGTCCGGCTGCGCGACCGGTGGGTCCTGATCGACCCGGCCGAGGCCCGCCGGGCCCGCGCCCGCCAGGACCGCAGGATCGCGGCCGCGGACGCGCTGGCCGCCGTACTCACCGGGTCGGCCGAGGTCGACGGCAGGCGGGTCGCCGTAGAGGCAACCGGTCCGCTGGAGGGACTGCGGGCCCGCCTGGCCGCCGACCCGCAGGAGGAGGCCGACGCCCTCGGTGCGCCGCCGGAACTGCGCGCCACCCTGCGCGACTACCAGCTGCGCGGCCTGCGCTGGCTGGCCCGGATGACCTCGCTCGGCCTGGGCGCCTGCCTCGCCGACGACATGGGCCTCGGCAAGACCGTCACCCTCATCGCGCTCCACCTGCACCGCAACCGCCCGGAGGACCCGGGCACCGCCCCCGATGCCGACACCGGCGCCGGCACCGGCCCGGACACCGGCACCGGCACCGGCCCGGACACCGCCGGGCCCACCCTGGTGGTGTGCCCGGCCTCGCTGCTGGGCAACTGGCAGCGGGAGATCGAGAAGTTCGCGCCGGGCACACCCGTACGCCGCTTCCACGGTCCGGGCCGCAGCCTCGCCGGCACGACCGGAGGCTTCGTCCTCACCACCTACGGCACCATGCGCCTGGACGCGCCCGAACTCGCCGCCACCCGCTGGGGCTTGGTCGTCGCCGACGAGGCCCAGCACGTGAAGAACCCGCGTTCCTCCACCGCGCGGGCCCTGCGCACCATCCCGGCCACGGCCCGCGTGGCCCTCACCGGCACGCCCGTCGAGAACGACCTCTCCGAGCTGTGGGCCGTCCTCGACTGGACCACGCCCGGGATCCTGGGCCGCCTCGGCACCTTCCGCTCCCGCTTCGCCGACCCCGTCGAGAGCGGCCGTGACCCGCAGGCGGCCGCCCGGCTGTCCGCGCTCGTCCGGCCGTTCCTGCTGCGCCGCAAGAAGTCCGACCCGGGCATCGCGCCCGAGCTGCCGCCCAAGACCGAGACCGACCACACCGTCGCCCTCAGCCGCGAACAGACCTCCCTCTACGAGGCCGTCGTACGCGAGACACTCGCCGCCATCTCGGAGGCGGACGGGATGGAGCGGCGCGGTCTGGTGGTCAAGCTGCTGACCTCCCTCAAGCAGATCTGCAACCACCCGGCCCACTACCTGCGCGAACACGCCCCGGCGGATCGCGGCGCCAAGGAGTCCGCAAGCGGCACGGGCGCCGCCGCCGACACCGGCTCCGCCCGCTCCGGGAAGCTGGAGCTGCTCGACGAACTCCTCGACACGATCGTGGCGGAGGGCGGTTCGGCCCTCGTCTTCACCCAGTACGTGGCGATGGCCAGGATCCTGGAGAAGCACCTCGCCGGGCGCGGGATCGCTTCGCAGCTGCTGCACGGCGGGACGCCGGTGCCGCGCCGCGAGGAGCTGGTCGACCGGTTCCAGGCGGGCGAGGTCCCGGTCTTCCTGCTGTCGCTGAAGGCGGCGGGCACCGGCCTGAACCTCACCCGGGCCGGGCACGTCATCCACTTCGACCGCTGGTGGAACCCGGCCGTCGAGGAACAGGCCACCGACCGCGCCTACCGCATCGGCCAGACCCAGCCCGTACAGGTCCACCGGATCATCGCCGAGGGCACCGTCGAGGACCGCATCGCACAGCTCCTGGCACGCAAGCGGGCCCTCGCCGACTCCGTCCTCGCGGGCGGCGAGAGCGCGTTGACCGAACTGACCGATGCCGAACTGGCCGAGCTCGTGGCATTGCGCCCGACGCACGCGGGGAGTGAGCGATGAGCACCCGGGACCGGGACCGAGACCCGTACGAGAAGACCTTCCCCGCCCTGCCGCCGGCCCCCGGCCGCGCTTTCGCCCGCACCTGGTGGGGCCACGCCTGGCTGCGCGCCCTGGAGGACAGCGCGCTCGACGGGGCGCAGGTCAAGCAGGGCCGCCGGTACGCGCGCTCGGGCGCGGTCGGTGCGGTCTCGGTGCGCCCCGGCGGGCTCACGGCGGTGGTGCGCGACCTGGACGGGACGGCGCACCGGACGGACGTGCTGGTGCAGGAGTTCACGGAGGCGCACTGGGACCGCCTGCTGGGTCTGGCGGCCGCCGAGGCGGGGTACATCGCGGCGCTCCTGGACCGGGAGGTGCCGCCGGAGCTGGCCGAGGACGCGGCGGCCGCCGGGGTGGAGCTGCTGCCGGGCATCGGGGACCTCGATCCGCGCTGCGACTGCGGCGAGTGGGACCACTGCCCGCACACGGCCGCGCTCTGCTACCAGGTGGCCCGGCTGCTGGACCAGGACCCCTTCGTTCTGCTCCTGCTGCGGGGGCGCGGCGAGCGGGAGCTGGTGGAGGAGCTGGAGGAGCGGAGCACGGCGGGGGCGCAGGCTCCGCGGGAGCCCGTCGACGAGGGCATCCCGGCGGCGGTGGTCTTCGCCGCCGGGCGTGCCCGGCCCGCGCTGCCGCCGCTCCCGGGGCTGCCGCAGGCGCCGGGCCAGCCGCCGACGCTGGACACGGAGACCGAACCGGAACCGGACCTCGATGTGGACGCGGTGGAGTTCCTGGCGCAGGCGGCCGCGACCGAAGCCCATCGGCGGCTCGCGGAAGCATTGGCTCCGAGCCACGCCGATCGCGCCCCGGCGGCCCCGCTCACGCTCTCCGAGGACGCCGTACGACTCACGGCCGAGGCCGGTGACTTCCGGGTCAGGTCCCGGCTGGCGGCGGCTACCGGGCGCAGCCGCGCCGACATGGAACTGGCCGTACGCGCCTGGGGCTTCGGCGCGGCCCCGGGCCTCGCGGCGCTGGAGGACGACTGGACGCCGGACCGGAGCACACTGGCCCGCGCCCGTGCGGCCCTGGTCGCGGCGTGGGCGGACGGGGAGGCGCCGGTGCTCCGCCGGGTCCGCGCCCGCTGGACGGAGGCGGGCACCGACCGCCAGCTGCGGCTGGGCCGGGAGGGACGCTGGTGGCCGTACCACCGCGAGGCCGGACGGTGGATCCCGTCGGGCCCCTCGGCCCCGGATCCGGGCTCGGCGCTGGAGGCCGATCCCGCCCGGTGAGGGTCCGGCCGCGCGGGTTCGGCGTACGGCCGCTGCCCGGGCGGACGTACGCGCGGGCGCCCTGGCCGACGTACCCGCCGGCGGCCTGGCCGACGTACGCGCGGGCGCGCTGGCGTACGCGCGGCGCTGGCCGACGTATCGCCGGCGCCTGGCCGACGTACCGCTTGCCGGGACCCGGTGCCGGTACGACGATGGGGGCGCTCCGGTACCGCGGCACCACGGGAGGGTGACATGGGCGATCCGTCGGTGGCGCTGCCGGGCGGGGCCGATCCGGCCGCGCTCACGCGCGAACTACGGCGGGCCCATGCGGCTTTCACCCGCGACGGGCGGGTCGAGGGCCCGGTCCGGGCGGTGATCGCGCGGTCCTGGCGGCGGTGCGCGCGGGCCCGGGTGAGCCCGGAGTGCGCGCCCCGGGTGGAGCTCGGGGACGCGGAGCTGCGCGCGTACCGCGAGGAGCATCCGCTGGCCCGGGTGATGCCGCTGTTCCGGGATCTCGTCGGGGCGTTCGCCGCGCACGGGGCGCATCTGCTGGCGGTGTGCGACGTGCGGGGCAGCCTGCTGTGGGTGGAGGGCGAGCCGGGCACCCTGCGGCGGGCCGAGGGCCTCGGCTTCGTCCCGGGTGCGCGCTGGGCGGAGACGGCGATGGGGACCAACGCCCCCGGGACGGCGGTCGCGACGGGCGAACCGGTGCAGGTCTTCGGGGCCGAGCACTTCAGCCGCCGGGTCCACCCGTGGACCTGCGCGGCGGCTCCGGTGCGGGATCCGCGGACCGGCCGGGTGCTGGGTGCGGTGGACATCACCGGCGGCGACGGCCTCGCCCACCCGCACTCCCTCGCCTTCGTACAGGCGGTGGCGCGGGCGGCGGAGGACCGGCTGACGCTGCTCGCGCCCGACCCGGCGACCGCCGGGGACACCCTCGCCGCGCTCGGGCAGGACGAGGCGCTGCTGGTCACCGCCGGTCGCACCGTCCGGCTGGGACGTCGGCACAGCGAGATCATGGCGCTGCTCGCGCACCATCCCGAGGGGCTTTCGGGCGAGGAGCTGGCGATCGCCCTGTACGAGGACGAGTCGGTGTCACCGGTGACCCTGCGCGCCGAGATCTCCCGGCTGCGCGCCCTGCTGGGACCGTCGGCGCCGCTCTCGCGCCCCTACCGCACCGCCGCTCCGCTGGACGCGGACTTCACGGCCCTGACCCGGCAGTTGGCCGCCGGGGCCGTGTCCGCCGCCCTCCACCGCTACCCCGGACCGCTGCTGCCGGCCTCCACCGCCCCCGGCATCGTCCGGTTGCGCCGCCGGATCGAGGACCAGGCGCGGGCGGCCGTGATCGCGCGGGCCGATGCCGGGCTGCTGACCGACTGGGTGTGCGGCCCGTGGGGCGCGGACGATCCGGAGGCGTGGCGGGCGCTGGCGGCGGCGCTGCCGCCGGAGCGCAGGCCGGCCGCGCTGGCCCGCGTACGGGCCCTGGACCGTGAACTCGGCGCGCGCCCGGACCCCCGCGGGCGGCGGCGTGCAACGTATCCGCAACCTGCCCGCTCCTAGCCTCCACCCGAGCGCTGTCCGACGGCGGCCGGCGCCCGGCAAGGGGAGGACTCCATGGCCCGTTACGCTGCCCCCGGTACCGAGGGGGCGCTCATGTCGTACGCGCCCCGCTACGACCACTTCATCGGCGGCGCGTACGCCCCGCCCGCCCGCGGCCGGTACTTCGAGAATCCCTCCCCCGTCGACGGCCGGGTCTTCACGGAGGTCGCGCGGGGCACCGCCGAGGACGTGGAGCGGGCGCTGGACGCGGCGCACGCGGCGGCCCCCGCGTGGGGGCGCACCCCGGTCGCCGAACGGTCGTCGGTCCTGCTGCGCATCGCGGACCGGATGGAGCAGAACCTCGAAGCCCTCGCGGTCGCGGAGACCTGGGAGAACGGCAAGCCGGTCCGGGAGACGCTGGCGGCCGATCTGCCGCTGGCCATCGACCAGTTCCGGTACTTCGCGGGGGCGCTCCGCGCTCAGGAGGGCGCGCTGAGCCAGCTCGACGACGACACCGTCGCGTACCACTTCCACGAACCGCTGGGTGTGGTCGGGCAGATCATCCCCTGGAACTTCCCGATCCTGATGGCGGTGTGGAAGCTGGCCCCGGCGCTGGCGGCGGGCAACACCGTGGTCCTCAAGCCGGCCGAGCAGACCCCGGCCTCCGTCCACTACTGGCTGAGCCTGGTGGCGGACCTGCTGCCGCCGGGTGTGGTCAACATCGTCAACGGCTTCGGGGAGGAGGCGGGCAAACCGCTCGCGTCCAGCCCCCGGGTGGCGAAGATCGCCTTCACCGGGGAGACCGCCACCGGCCGGCTGATCATGCAGTACGCGGCCGAGCACCTGAAGCCGGTCACCCTGGAACTGGGCGGCAAAAGCCCTAACCTCTTCTTCGACGACATCTGGAGCACGGACGACGACCTGCGCGACAAGGCCCTGGAGGGCTTCACGATGTTCGCCCTCAACCAGGGCGAGGTGTGTACGAGTCCGTCGCGCGCGCTCATCGAGCGCGGACGGTACGCGGACTTCCTCGACGCGGCCGTGGCCCGCACGGAACTGATCGTCCCGGGGCACCCGTTGGACACGGACACGATGATCGGGGCGCAGGCCTCCGAGGAGCAGCTGAAGAAGGTCCTGTCGTACGTGGAGATCGGCCAGCGGGAGGGTGCGAAGATCCTCACGGGCGGCGAGCGGCAGCATCTGGAGGGCGAGCTCGCGGGCGGCTTCTACGTACAGCCGACCATCTTCGAGGGCGACAACCGGATGCGGATCTTCCAGGAGGAGATCTTCGGCCCGGTGGTGTCCGTGACCTCCTTCCAGGACTTCGAGGACGCGGTCCGGATCGCGAACGACACGGCGTACGGCCTGGGCGCGGGCGTCTGGACCGGGGACATCAACACGGCCTACCGCGCGGGACGCGCGATCCAGGCGGGCCGGGTCTGGACGAACTGCTACCACGCCTACCCGGCCCACGCCGCCTTCGGCGGCTACAAGCAGTCGGGCATCGGCCGCGAGACCCACAAGATGATGCTGGAGCACTACCAGCAGACCAAAAACCTTCTCGTGTCGTACTCGCCGAAGCGTCTCGGCTTCTTCTAGAGAACAGAAATCCGTTGCCTGGAGCGGGCATAGCCCTCTCCAGGCAACGTTCGCTCCGCGGGTCTCACTGGCTCTTCCGAGCCGGGCCCACGTCCTGACCGCCCGCACGCATCGCATCACCCGGATCTCCGATGGAGGGCCCTTCGCGTCAAGCGAGCGGATGTCCTCCGTGGCCGGCTTGGCCTGGGGGCACAACGTCGCGCTCCCATGGCGAGACGCGGTACGCATGGGGAGCCTGGTCGTCTCGGTGTCCGGTCTCCGCACCCCTGACGTCGGAGGGATCCAAGCGGATCGTGGCGAGAGACTCGCGCTGGTCTCGGAAGTTCTCCATGACCCCGGAGAAGTTCTTCAAGAGGCCCTGATCCAGCATCAGCTTGGCCAGCACCAATTCCCCTCCCCTTTGCGGCTCGTCCTGCTCGCCCGCCCGAATGTCCCTCAAGAGGAAGAGAACGTCAGCGACGGTCTCGGGGCTCGACGCCCAAAGGTGGTCCAGGAAGTCGCGCGGCTCACTTCCCGGCTCAGGCCGCACGGTGGGTCGTGCGGGCACGACGAGCCCCTCAGGCAGCATTCCTGGCAACTTCCAATACTCAAGCCCGTCCCGCACAGCCTCCGCGACGGACTCCTGAAGCTCCACGGGGAGCGACGGCACGTCCGCGACGAGTTCGGCGATTTCGTCCACCGCCGCCGCCTGCCACAGGGCGTCGAATCGATCGATCTGCTCCTCTGGAGTGGTTCTGCGGGCACGCGCACCCAAGACCTCAACAAGTGAGTCCAAGACGTCCCGGCTCGGCAGCACCGGGCTGGTGAACGCGGCATGGAGCGTGCTTCGCGAGGCCCGTGTCGACGCATCCATGGCCTGGAGCATCACGCTCAGAGACGGCCGCCCCGCCCAGAGGTGGAGCGTGTGCAGCGCATCGTTCAGAGCCTTCAGCGGCCCCTCTGGCAACTCCGGCCTCTTGAACAGACCCGGCTTCCCCATAGCGCGCCCCCTGCGTCCAGAACCGTCCAGAACCGTCCACCAGCATCTCACCTCGTACGCGGCCGTCGGATTGCTTCGCACTGCGTTCGGGTTCGTGGGAATCCGTGGCCGTCCGTCTCCATGCGTCCTAGCAGGTCACAGCCCCGTGCACTCTGGAATCAGCGAGCAAGTCACTACAACTCAGGGGCCGTTGACATGCACGAGTTGCTGAACCTCGCCCTCGAAGGGCTCCTCACCAACATGCCATCGCAGATCCTCTGCAGCGCAGTAGGAGCCGGCGTCGCCATCGCCTGGAAGCGGTGGCGACGCCGCCGCCAGGAGCCGCCGCAGCAGTAGCAGGGCCCTCTTTGCCGAGTCGGCAGAGGGGGATCCTTCCCTGCCCCTGTGCGCACTTCGGCAACACGCCACCGGACGTGTCCGCCTGAGTGTCCGGGCAGGGGCGGACGAGCCCCCGCACGAGGTGTTCCGCACCCGCGGCATGACGGACCACGCCGTCAGCCTGCACGGCTTCTCCAAGGGCCGTGCTCCCGGGCTCCCTCTTCACGCCCTCCGACGGGCGGTACCTGCGGTTCGGCGTCGCCGCACTGCCGGAGCGCCAACTCGGCCGACTGCGGGCACGATGACGGGCTTCGGGGGCGTGCGGGAACACATGACCCCGCGGACGGCCCGTGTCATGCGGGGCCGCTCGGCGCCGTTCTCACCAAGGGCTCCGCACCCTGACGCCGAGGGCCCGGACGCGATCCTGGGCCTGCGGGTCGAGCTTGCGCAACAGGTCCTCGCCGACGACTCCGTCGCGCCGCCAGATGGTGCAGAGGGTCTCCAGACCCGCTTCGGCGACCTCCGGCTCCGCGTCGGCCGAGGTCCGCACCAGGGCCTCGACGACCGGCCTGCCCTGCAGTCCCGCGAACGCCCGTGCCATACGGGCCCGCTGCTCCGCCGGGACGGCCGGGTCGGCGAGCGAGCGCAGCACGTCCGCCGAGTCGTGGGCGTCCTGGCAGGGCAGCACCCAGACCAGGTACACGACCTGCGCGCCGAGCACGATCAGGTACTGCAGCAGCGCGAGCAGGGCCGCGGGCAGCAGCAGGAGCAAGGGCAGCACGATCAGCCAGCCGCCCCGGATCCGCGAGGCGCCGCCGGTCGGCGGTTCGAACCGCCGACCGGCCAACAGGACGAGTACGAACATGGTCACGAGCGTGAGGAGCGGCACCACGATCAGCCCCGCTCCCAGCCCCGCGCCGAACGACGACCAGAAGGGATCGTCGCCCAGAACGGGCAGCACCAGGGCCGCGGCTACCCAGCCGAGAGCGGTGGTCATGACGTAGCGCTGTAGGCAGACCCACAGCCATCTTCCCGTACTCATGGCAGCTTCCTCATCCCAGCAGCGGTTCATGCAGGTGCCATTGCCCCACGCCCGGCCGTCACGACCCCTTGCAGAAGAGGCCGTCGAGAGCGTCGGGGGCATCGTAGCCGCTGGTACGGGCCGTGCTGTCGTGGGGCGTTCCACTGCGGCCTCTGCGGCTTCTGGTGCTTCTGATCCTGCACGACCTCCCTGTCCGGGTACGCGTCGTCCGTGCGGCTCACGGACACGGAATCCTTGGTGGGAGCGCTATGAAGCCATTGGCCTCGAGACTGACATGGAGTGCCCAGCGGCCAGTTGACGGCGCTTCGGGGGCAGCGCCATCAGCCATCACCTCGACCTGGTCGAAACCCGATCCGACGAAGGTGTGCTCCGTCGAGTGGATCGCTGCGCCACACCCACACGACGCAGTGAGCACCGCTCTCGAGGAGGGCGGACGATCGCCCATCGCCGGGCGTAGGGTGGCTCGTTGAGCTGGTCGGGTGACGGTGAGGCGAGGGGCGGCGAATGGCGACGCGGGGTTCCAGTGATGAGGAACCGGAGGTCCTGCGGTCGTTCCCGACGATCGTCAAGGACGAGCTGGTCCGGTGCTTCACCCTCACCCCCGCCGACGAGGCCCGCCGGGACGGTGCCGCCCGGTGAAGGCCGTGACCCAGCAGAGCGGGCTCCTCGGCCTCCTGCGCGTTCGCAAGGTCCGCCTTCCGCTCGTCGCCCAGACGGTCTCCGTCTTCGGGGACATGGCCCTCTTCATCACCCTGGCCATCTGGGCGAAGGAGCTCACCGGCAGCAGTTCGGCCGCGGGCGTCGTCATCCTCGCGCTCAGTACGGGGAGTCTGACGGGGCCGGTGACCGCGCGATGGATCGATGCGCACCCGCCCCGGCGGTGGCTCATCGCGGCCAACCTGGCCGGCGCCGCGGTCACTCCCGCCCTGCTGCTGGTCCACAGCGCGGGCGGGGTCTGGATCATCCATGCCGTCGCCTTCCTGTACGGCCTGATCGGCACGGTGGTCTCGGCTGCGCTCACGGCCTACCTCAAGGAGACCGTCCCGCCCGAACTGGCCGTTCCCGTCAACGTGGAGATCCGGGCGCTCACTGAACTGATGCGGATCGCCGCGCCGGCCGCGGGAGCGGGGCTCTACGCCCTCACGGGAATGCAGGCCGTGGTCCTGATGGACATCGTCTCGTTCACCGCTGCGGCGATCCTGTTCAGCCGGTGCGCAACGGCGGAGCCGAAGGGGACCGCTTCCGCCCCGCCGCAGGGCTTCGGCGAAGAAGCGCGTGCGCTGATCACGGACCGACGTCTGCGAACGGTCGTTCTCCTGGTACTGGGTGCCCACCTGGTTCAGGGCTTCGCGCAGACCCTCGGCTTCCTGATCGCCGATGCCCTGGGCCGCGATGCGAGTCTCGTCGGTGTCTTCGTCACCGTCCAGGCCTCGGCCGCGTTCGTCATCACGCGGTTCCAGCGGATCAGGGCCCTCAGTCCCCTGGCCCTGGCCAGGACGGGCGTGCTGGTGGCGGCGGTCGGCTACGCGATCCTCCTCGTGCCCAGCCTGCCGACGGCCATGGCCGCCTTCGTGGGCGTCGGTGCCGGATTGCCTCTCATCCTGATCGCCTTCGCCAGTGCTCTGCAGCTCTACGGTCCCGGGGAGTCGACCGGCCGTCGAGCCCTGGCGGGGTACTCCGCGCTCGGACTGGTCCAGGTGATCTCCATCGGCGTGGGCGCGGCGCTCGCCCTTTTCGCCTCCTGGCAGGTGCTGGTGCTGATCATGGCGATCGCCCTGTTCGGCCTGGGTGCCGCGCCGGTTAGGGTCCGCTCCGGGCAGCACGCGGTACGAGCATCCCCGGCGGCACGCCTCACACAGCGCGCAGCTGACGAGGAAGGAACCACGGCTCGGAGCCACGATCCTTCCTCGTCCTGAACGGCTTCGACAACGGCCTCCCACCATGCCTGTTGCTCGTCGGCCGCGACCGCTCGCGCTCCGATCCGTCAGATCGCCCAGCCCCGTGCCTGACGGTTCACCGCTGGCCCGGCCCACGACGTGCCGGGCCGGGCTGCGGCTGCGGCCGATCTACTGGCCCGGGACTCCGTCGACCACGTGTGCGGGCGGCACCGTTGGTGGACCCGCCAACTCGGCGACCAGCAGGCCGACTCGGCTGACAGCCCTCACAGACGCGCCGTGCCCACACTCCACACCGTTTCTACGAGACCGCGGATGAGGTCGTTCTCCACCTCGGTGCGCCATACCAGGCCCCACCGTAGGGACCGTTCCTCGTCGAAGGGCAGGTAGACGATGTCGGGGTGGGCGTTGTAGCGGGTGGCGTGTGCCCCGGTGAGTGTCACCATTCCGCCGTCGGCCACGATGGCTATGTTCTCCTCCCAGTTCGCCGCCACCTCCAGGCGCGGGACCTCGCGGCCCGCCGGAGTGAAGAAGGGTTGGAAGGCGTTCTCCCAGGGAGCGGGCACGGGCGTCGCCGGCGACAGCACCCCGAAGTCGGCGAGATGTTCCAGCGGGGCTGGGATAGCCGCTGTCGCTCGCGACGCGTCCCACGCTCTGCTTCGAGTCCTCCAGCAGGCGGCGAGCGGTTTCGAGCCGGGTCCGGTCGACATAGCGGCCGGGGGGCGTACCCGTTTCGGCGGTGAAGGCCCGGGTGAACTGGCGAGGTGAGAGGTTGGCCCGCCTGGCGAGGGCCTCGACGGTGAGGTCGGCGCCGGGGTGGGTGGCGATCCAGTCCTGTACGTCGCGCAGGCACTGCCGGTCGGCGAGTTGTGCGCGCAGGTGGGTGCTGAACTGGCGCTGGGTACCGGGACGGCGCAGGAAGACGACCAGATGGCGGGCGAGTGCGGTGGCCGCGTCGTGGCCCAGGTCTTCCTCGATGAGGGCGAGCATGAGGTCCATGGCACTGGTGCCGCCTGCGGAGGTGGCGATGCGCCCGTCGCGGATGAAGATGGGGTCGCCGTCCACCCGGACTTCGGGATACGCCGCCGCGAGCTGCCCGGCCATGCTCCAGTGGGTGGTGACCCTCTTGCCGGACAGGAGTCCGGCTGCGGCGAGCACGAACGTGCCGGTGCACAGGCCCACCACCCGCCGGGACCGCGCCGCGTTCTGCCGCAGCCAGCGCACCACGTCCGCATTGACGGGGGCCATGCCGGCGCCGCTGTACGGACCGGGCACGAGCACGGTGTGCGGCGCGACGGTCTTCTCCAGGACGGCGTCCGGGACAAGGGTCAGACCGCTCGGACTGCGTACCGGCGTGCCGCCCGGACTGGCGGTGAGAATGCGGTAGGGCGGCCTTTGCCCCCGGGCTCCCGTGGCGTGCGCGTTCGCCGCGGACAGCAGTTCCAGCGGACTGACCGCGTCCAGTGCGTCCATGCCGTCGAAGAGCACGACGACGGCGGTACGGCTCCTCATGCCACAAGCCTGCCCCCGCATCCCGGCGTCCGCAATGCCGTGTATCCCACCTTTTACGCCACCGGCTGGGGGCTGCGGTGCGGAGCTCGCGGTCGACGCGGCGCCGCGGAACCCGCGGCGGCGGCGCGTACCTACTGTCCGCATCAAGCCGATTCCACGACCCATTGGGGGACAGCCGGGTCGGCGGGGTTCGCGGGTGCGGCGCGCTGGACAGGATCGACGCATGTACTCCGCGAAGACCGTCCTTGCGACCACTGCCGCAGCCCTCCTCGCCCTCACCCTCGCGTCTCCGGCCACCGCGGTCCCCGACGCCCCCACCGCCGCGCCACGCCCCTGCGACGCCGCCCCGACCTGCTACGTCGACGTGGCGGTCGCCCAGGTCTGGGTCAGCCCCGAACAGGTCCGTCCGGTGGACGCCCGGGCGACCACCAATCCCGCTGACGTCCGCGGCTGGCTGGCCGGCATGTCCCTGGACGAGCGGCGTGACGTCGCCGGGGAGACGCAGGCCCTGCACGGCATCCGGGTGACCGTCGACCGCAGCGAGTGGCACGGCGGCCTGCGCTGGGACCACGTATGGGTGCACGGCCAGCCCACCCCCAGGGACCAGGCCGGACTGGGCGCGTACCCCGGCTGGATTCCCGACCGGCAACTCACCTCGGAGCACCGCCGCCCACCCGCCGGTACGCACGAGGAACGCGTCGACCGGCCCACGGCCCGGGGCTTCGCCACCGCGCGGGCCGCGCTCGACGGCCGCGGAGCCGGGCAGGTCGGTGAGTACTCGTACAACACCTCCTTCCCGGTGGAGGCCGGTCCGCTGCCCGGAGTCGTCACCGCCCACTCCCCCAGCGGTGGCCGGGTCTTCTTCCGGGCCGCCGATCTGGCGAGGGTGCCGTCCGTACGGAGCGGCGCGGACGTGGTCGCCGCCGCACGCGCCTTCCTGGGCCTGCCCTACCTGTGGTCCGGCACCTCCGGATTCGGCTACGACTGCTCCGGCCTCACCAGCCAGGTCTACTCCGCGCTCGGCGTGACGATCCCCCGGGACGCCGAGCCGCAGTTCGACGCGGGCGGCGGGCAGGTACCCGCCGGCTCGGCGGCGGGGGTGCGGATCACCGGCACGGAGGACCTGCGGCTCGGCGACATCGTCGCCTTCCGTCCCGCCACCGGCACCGGCACCGAGGTGACGCATGTCGGCATCTACTCGGGCACGCGGAACGGCGAACCCATGATGATCAATTCACCGCGAACGGGTGACCCGGTAAGGGAGGAACCCATCGGTTCCACCGGCCGTGTCTACGTCGGAGCCACCCGCTTCCTCACCCGCTGACGCCCGTTTCCGCAGGCGCGCCCCCAGCAGGGCCGGAATCAGGCTCCCTCAGGAGTGATCAGGCAGAAGGGATGGCCGACGGGGTCCGCGTAGACGCGGTAGCCAACCGGCTTGTCCGAACCGTCCAGCAGCGTCGCACCGAGGGCGAGCACCTGGGCCTCAGCCGTATCGAGGTTCGCGACCATCACGTCGAGGTGCATTTGCTGAGGGCGGGCGGAATCCGTCCACCGCGGCGCGCGAAAGTCGTCCACCCGCTGGAAGAGAACCACCGGGGTGCCCGCCGCGTTCTCGAGCACGACGAATTCGCCGGTGTCCGGCTGCCGTGAGAGCGACAGCAGCTTCTCGTAGAATCCGGCGAGCTCATCCGGGTCGGGGCAGTCGATGACAACGGTGTACAGGCTTCCGATCATTGGGCTCACTATGCCACCGGCCCGCAAACGGGCCAACGCGCAGGCGCCCCGGCCCAAGGTTGAACGACAGGCTGAGACGGTGCCTGTCGTTGCGGACCGTGTACGGGATCTTGAGGGCATGGGCGGCCCATGGCAGGCTCGTGCCGCATGATCGATGAATTCGCGAAAGACAACCTGCACGGCAGACTGCGGCGGGACCGCTTGGCGCTGATCTGGAAGCTCGACGGCCTGTCCGAGTACGACGTCCGCCGGCCTTTGACAACGACCGGGACCAGCCTCCTCGGCCTGGTCAAACATGTGGCCAGCGTCGAGGCCAGGTACTTCGGCGAGGTCTTCGACCGTCCTTCCCCGGAAGCGCTGCCCCGGTGGCAGGACCACGACGGCAGCGATCTGTGGGCGGCCGAGGACGAGACCCGCGATCAGATCGTCGGGTTCTACCGGCGCACGTGGGAACACTCGGACGCGACGATCAACGCGCTTCCCCTCGACGCCCCCGGGCACGTGCCGTGGTGGCCGGAGCCTCGTCCCAACACGAACCTGTTCGCCGTCATGGTCCATGTCCTCGGCGAGTCCAACCGGCATACCGGGCACGCCGACATCCTGCGCGAGGGCCTCGACGGCCGGACCGGGTTGCGCCCCGAACACGAGCAGCAGATCGATGCGGAAGCCCGTGCGGCCCACTGCGCGAAGATCGAGCGGGCCGCCAGGTACCACGTGGCGTGATGTTCGTGCGGCATGCCGGTCGTCGGTCGCGGGCCGTCGTTCGCTGCTCGTCCGCTCGCGGCCTGACGGCGAGGCACCCGCTAGTTCTGCCGTGCGGGCCCGAAGGCGGGGGGCCTCCGGTGGTCCCCGGCAGGGCCGGGGTCGCCGTGCTTCCACTGCGGGTCGTAGGCGCAGGGCATGCTGGCGCCGCCCCTGACGTACTCCCGGTCCGCGTACCAGGTGAAGGACATCCGCTCGGCGCCGCCGTCCCGCTGGACGAACAGCTGCCAGTCCCTGCCCTGCTCGCCCTCGCCGTAGGACGTGACCTTCCAGCCCTTGTCCTTGAGGAACTGATGCAGCCGGCGGAAGCCGGGGACCGCCTGGCTCGCCGGCACGTGGTCCAGTGCCCAGTCGTGGCTCATCGAGTAGGCGCCTTCGACGGTCTTGGCGTCCAGCCCCAGCAGGCCCCCGTCGTAGCAGAGGCTGGATCCGAACGTGTTCTCCGTACTGACGCCGAGCTTCTCGACGCCGGGTGGGATGGTGCGTTCGAACCCCATGACCTCGTAGGCCTCCTGGGAACGGTGCAGCGCGCGGTTCGCCATCTCCTCGGGTGCGACGCGGTCGTAGTCCGTCGCCGACCTCCATGCGAGCGCGATGACGAGAACGAGTACGCCGACGAGCGCGGCGCCCCCGCATCCCAGGACCCCGCGGAGGCAGGAGGAGGCCATGGACGGGCTCGGGTCAGGGACGGCGGCGCTCGGCACGGTCTCGTGGGGCATACGAGGACGCTAGGCGAGCGGGATGCGCGGCGGATGAGTGCGGTTACCGGTCCCGGAGTGAGTACGCGTACTCACTCCGGGACCGGTGCTCGTAGGTCAGCCGGGGGTGTGGGCGGCTTTGCTCGTCGTGGTGCCGTCCTCGTCCTGGGGCTGCGCCGCGGCAGGCTGTTGCGGAGCGGGCGGGGTGCGGATCAGCAGCGCGACCAGTACGGCCAGGACGCCGATCCCGGCGCCGATGCCGAATCCCCACCGGATGCCCGTAGCAAGTGCGCCGGTGGCGTCGGCTCCCTCGGCGGCTGCCGTGGCGGCGCGTCCCGACATGACACTGATGACCAGGGCGGTGCCGGCGGCGGCCGCGACCTGCTGGAGCGAGCCCAGGATGGCGGAGCCGTGCGGGTAGAGGTGCGGCGGGAGTACGGACAGACCGGAGGTGAAAACGGGGGTGAAGACGAACGCCATGCCCGCACTCAGGGCCACGTGAAGGGCGAGCACCAGCCACGGCGAGGTCTCTTCGCCCGTGAGGGCGAACAGCGCGAGGCAGAGCGCCGTGAGTGCGGCTCCGGGTACGACCAGGCGTGGCGCGCCGAGCCGGTCGTAGAGCTTGCCGACCTGCGGTCCGAGCAGGCCCATGGTCAGGCCGCCGGGGATGAGGAGCAGCCCGGTCTGCAGGGAGGTCAGGCCGCACACCTCCTGCAAGTAGATCGGCAGCAGGATGAACGCACCCATGAGGGCCATGAACGACAGGCACATCAGGCCCAGCGCCACGGAGAAGTGGCGAAACGTCAGTGCGCGCAGGTCCAGGAGCGGGGTGGAGGAGCGCTGCAGTGCCAGTTGCCGCCATACGAACAGCGCCACGAGCACGGCGCCGGCCACGGTGGTGGCCTCCGGGGGCACGGGCGCCTGGGCGGCGTTCTCCGCGCCGAGCCCGCTCAGGCCGTAGACCAGGGCGCCGAAGCCCGCTGCCGCCAGGGGGACGGACATCCAGTCGATGGGGGCGGCCTGCGGCTCACCGATGTTGATCAGGTTGCGCCGGCCGAATATGGCCATGGCTCCGGCGATGGGAAGCACGGCCAGGAACAGCAGGCGCCATGAACCCAGCTGCAGCAGCACACCGGAGACGGCGGGGCCGAGGGCGGGTGCGACGGAGATGACGAGGGTGATGTTGCCCATGACACGGCCGCGGTCCTGCGGGGGCACGAGGGTCATCAGCGTCGTCATGAGCAGCGGCATCATGACGGCGGTGCCGCTGGCCTGGATGACGCGGGCGGCCAGCAGGACGGGGAAGGCGGGCGCGACCGCGGCCAGAGCCGTGCCGACGAGGAACAGGGCCATGGCGAGGCCGAAGGCGGTTCGGGTCGTCACGCGCTGGAGGAACCACCCCGTCACCGGGATGACGACGGCCATGGTGAGCATGAAGGCCGTGGACAGCCACCCTGCGGCGGCCGCTGTGACGTCGAAATCGCGCATGAGCCGCGGGATCGCATTGACCATGATCGTCTCGTTGAGGAGGACGACGAACGTGGACAGCACGAGGATCCGCAGCACGGCGGTGACGCGGGCGGGCGAGAGGGTGGGCGTTGCATGGGGTGCGGACATGGTGCCTTCCGTCATGTGAGTGTCCTCCGTACGTGGCGGGTCACACTGACAGACTGCGGCGCCGGGAAGAACTCATCGGTCTTCCCTGATCCTGTCGGTGCCGGCTCCCGGGCTCAAACCATTTTCAGGGTCCGCGCCGGAGTGCGGCACCCGGTTCCCCGCCGGGCGGGGACCCGGGCGGGGAACCGAGCGGGGGACCGGGCTCAGCCGTCGTTCAGTCGCAGCAGTCGCAGCAGCACTTGCACGGATTGCAGCAGCCACCGCCACCGCCGCCGCATCCGTCACCCGACCCACCGCCGGAGCCACCAGACCCGCCGGAACCACCGGAACCACCGGACCCCTGACCGCCGCCCCACCCGCCGGAGGAGCCACCCGAGTGGCCGCCGCCCTGGCCGCCGAACCAGCCGTCACCGCCGGAACCGTCCCGGCCCGACCCGCCGCTGCGGTTGCCGTCGCCGAACTGCACGGGCTCCCCGTCATCCGGGCCGGCGTCGTCGTTGCAGCGGCAGCATGCGGTGCACAACCTGCAATCGCGGCACAACCGGCCCCACTCGCGACACCTCCGGCACTGCCCCTGCGACGGCCGGCCCGACGCCGTCACCCCGCGTTCCGGGGCCGCGCCCGCAAGCTCCCCCACACCGCAGGCCGCACCCGTGTCGGTCCCCGACGGCGCTTGCGTCTCCGCACGGCGTCCCAGCCAGGGCAGCATGCGCGGGCCCCGCACCTGGCGGCGCTGCTGATGGTGACGATGCCGAGGGTCGAAGACCCGATCGACGGCACGCTCCAACTCGCCGCCCAGCAGCGCCTGCACCAGCCGTTCGTCGACGAACACCGCGTCGGACAGGGCGAGTCGGATGCCGTGGACGGCGTCGTCGCAGAGCCGGCGCACCTCGGCGCGGTCCGCGCCGGTCACGGCGATCGGGTTCCACGCGCCGGACGCCGCGTCCGCGTCCAGGTCCTCCACCGCGTCCAGCAGATGCGCCAGCCGACCGAACAGACGGCCGGCCTCCGCCAGCGGTTCGGCGTTGCCCGGGCGGTCCGTGAGCACTGCGGTGTACGAGAAGGCGGCTGCGGTCGCCGTCTCCGCGGGCTCCGTGACCGTCAACAGCGAGCCACCGGGGCCGGTCGACCGCTCGATGTCCGGCTGGCGCTCGACCGCCGCGAGGAGCAGCGCGGTGTCGAAGCCGAGTCGTTCGCCGCCTGCGACTCCCGCACGGTCCCAGTTGTGGGCGATCCGGCGGGCCGCCATCGCCACCGGGCGGCGCCCCACCAGGCCGTCGCCATCGGCCACATGGTCACGCATCTTCGCTGCGGCAAGCACCAGCGACACCGTCGCCGCCAGCCGCGCACCCTCACCCTGCGCCACGTCCGCCGACCGCATCCCGCGCAGCGGGCACGGACCGGCACCCCGCCGCCAGTCCCCGGTACGCTCCGACTGCGCTTCGGTCAGCACCGAGACGATCAGGCCGTCGTAGTTGGTGGCCACCCTCGCGAACTGCCCGTACTCGCTGCGCAGAGCCAGGCACAGCCCGCACAGGTGCGCCATCCACTCGGTACGCAGGCCCTCGCCCAGGCGATGACGGCATGGTCTGATGATTCCGAACACCGAAGTCTCCCCCGTAGGAACAGGCGCGACGTCAACCGCATGTGACATCAGCGCGCGGCCGACATCCTAGATGGTCCGTTCGAAGGGTTTCCGGGCAGTCGCGTACGACGGCGTCCGAGGCCGGTGCGTGAACGTCCGGTCACGCCGCGGCGTGCTGCGTGGGGTTTGATGTACTCCGGCCGATCGGTGTTCACGGTGGCGTGCAGGGAGCGACCGTGCGCCCGGCGGCTGGTCTGTACGAGGGATTCCGGCGGAGAGCGATGAGGCGGCGATGAGTGAACTGACGAAGCCCGAGATCGAACTTCCGGGGGGTGACGCTCCCGAGGAGCTGACCGTCCGGGACCTCGTCGTCGGGGACGGGCCCGAGGCGAAGCCGGGCAGGGTCGTCCGGGTCCACTACGTCGGGGTCACCTTCGAGTCCGGGGTGGAGTTCGACGCCTCCTGGGACCGGGGGCAGCCGTTCAAGTTCGCCGTGGGTGGCGGCAGGGTCATCAAGGGCTGGGACCGGGGACTCAGGGGGATGAAGGTCGGCGGTCGGCGCGAGATCATCATTCCCCCGCGCCTCGGCTACGGCAACCAGTCCCCCTCCCCGTTGATCCCGGCGGGTTCCACGCTCGTCTTCGTGGTGGACCTGCTGTCCGTGGTCTGAGGAGGGCCTCCTTCCGGAGCGGTGGAGTTAGGTGGAGCCGGGTGGAGTCCGGAGGAGTCCGGTGCCCGTCGGTGCGTGGCCCGTGCGGGCACCTACGCCGACGGGCACCCGTCGGCGTAGGTCACCCGGTCGGTCGCTCGAGGAACCTGTCGATCGCGGCCGCGATGGGGTACTGCACCCCGGCTGCCAGCTTCGCCTCGATATCCTTGCGCTCCGCGGACGCCTCGCGGTACCGCCGCGCTGCCGCGCTCTGCTGTTTCTGCTTACAGGGTCAGGGCTCCCACGACTCCGGCAGCGGCAGCGACCGCCACGGTCAGCTGTGTCAGGGAGATGCCGGGGCCGGTCCGCGCGTCCGCAAGGGCGGGGGCCGTTCGCGGGCTGTCGTCCGGCGGGATCGCGTGATGCGTGGGAACGCCCCGGTGCCAGAACAGGCAGATCCGCTTCCAGCGTTCCCGCTCCGCGTCCGGTGAGGGTCGCCGCTCCTCGCCGAGTGCCTCCAGGAGGTCGACGCGGTGCAGATCGAAGGCCACCCGGAGGTGCTGCCCGTAGACCAGCGCGGCGTTCAGGGCGCCCCGGTAGGACGCCCAGGCCAGCAGGATGCCGCCCCACAGGCACCCCAGCAGCAGGACGGGCGGGCCGCCCAGGACGGCCACGCAGCCGGCGCCGAGTGCGGCGAAGGCGCAGGAGAGGACGGCGCGCACCAGGAGCGCGGACAACTCCGCACGCGCCGTCACCAGTGCTCCGAGCAACCCTCCGGGGAGCAGGTGGAACAGACGGGGCCAGACGAGTACGGCGTCGATTCCGTAGCGCAGTTGTGGGTACAGTTCGGCGGCCTTGAGGATGTTCCCCAGGCGGGTCGGCCGCAGCTCATGCGGTCGTGATCTCGGCGGGTAGAGGTGCTGTGCCGGTCCGTCGGCGCACCTCAGGAGGCGCATCCGGTGGCATCGGCGTCCCAGCCGGCCGAGCGACAGGTCCGCGATCCGGCCCCAGTACCCTTCCGCGCACCTCAGCAGGGCGGACTGGGCCGAGTCCAGGAACGCGGAGACGAGCAGGACGGCGGCCAGGAAACCTCCCACCAGGAGGACCTTCACCTCGATGGGCTGCGAGGTCCAGCTCCGCAGAACCGCGCTCGGAGGCCGTTCTCCGCCGACCAGCGCGACGGCGGCCAGCAGGGAGCAGAAGAGCAGGCTGGGCAGCAGCACGACGCGGACGAACCGACGGCCCGCGAACTGTGCCGCCTCGCCCAGGGTCGTCGTGAACATCGCTCACTCCGCCCTGATGGCCAGCGGATGCGACGCGTCCTGCGGTCCCGGTCCCGGTCCGGGACCGGGACCGGGGCAGACCGGCGGGAAGTCGGGGTCGTACGCGGTGAGGGTGGTGAGCCGGCCGCAGTGGCAGACGACCCGCGCCACGGGGGTGGCGTACGTACCGGCGAGTACGGCGTCCAGGGGCGACGGGGTGTCGTTGCGCAGCGTGCCACGCGCGGACAGGGTGACCAGGTACGCGGATACGGTGTGCCGTTCCAGCACGCCCAGCGTGCGACCGCGGTCCTGGACCAGCGCACCGTACGGATTGAGCGCCAGCAGGTCGAGCGCCCCGCCGGTGCACAGCTGCGAGAGGGTCATCGGTGCGGGCAGCAGCACGGCGGGCGGAAGGCCGGCCTCCGCGTCGTCGAGCCTGCCCAGTGCGGTGGGCCGGCCCTGCGCATCCACCGTCATGACGTAGCCGCTGTCCGCCCCCGCTTCGGACAAGGGGGTGACGGGGGCCAGGGTCAGTTCGCCGAGTGTCATCGCCAATCTCCTACCAGGGTGAACGGGGCCCAGAAGAACGGGGAAGCGAAGGCGGGCGACGCGTAGTCGGCGGACAGCCTGCCGTGCTGGAAGCGGACCTGTCGTCTCAAGTCGGTCAGGGACCGGCGCTCTTCCGTACCGGGGCCGGTGTCCGGCAGCAGTCCCTCGATCACCGCTGCGGCCCCTGCCGTGTCACCGGCCCGTAGTCGCAGTTGGGCGAGGTCGTGCCCCAGCCGAACGGCGATCGGCCGGTTCGCCGACAGGTTCCGCAGCCGCCCGCACTGCTCGACGGCGTCTCGGAAGCTCATCCTGCGCAGCTCGCCCCGTGCCGCGGACAGCGCCGCCGCGGCGGGGCGGCCGCGCCCGAGCTCCCGGTAGAAACCGGCCATCAGCAAGGCGGTGGAGACGTCGTTGACCGCCCACTGGCTGACGATCACCGCTCTGGCCCCGGCGTGCAGCAGTGCCCTGGTGAGGCCGATCAGTTCGTTGCCCCTGCGGTACTGCTGGGCTCCGGTCTCGCATCCGCTCACGACCACCAGGGAGGCGTCGAGCCGGACGGAGAGGAAGTCCTCCACGGTCAGCCGCCCGTCGGCCAGACGGACCGCCGACCCGGAAGGCCGGGCCGGGTCGAAGCCGTAGTGGCAGGCGAGGTGGAGTACGTCGTACGGCTGCGAACCCAGCCGCTCCAGCAGTCGGCGGCGGGTCGCCGAGCCGCCGGTGTGCACCTCGGCGCGGGGCAGCAGGTCACCGATGAGATGGGCTTCGGCCCGGGCGTGCGGCAGGTCGCCGTCCGGATCGGCCATGATCAGCGCCCGTCCGACGCCCGATCCGCGGTCCTGGTCCCGGGCCCGGTCCCGGCCGAGACGATGCCGCAGCAGGGAGGCACTCGGGGTGGTGCAGAGCGGATTGCGCTCGCCGAGCGGGGTACCGTCCACCTCCACGGCGTGCAGGGGCAGCCCGTGGAGGGGCCCGTCGGGCACCAGCCACAGGGTCTCCCCCGGTGCGGAGTACTCGGTCACCGCCCGCAGCAGGGGCTGCAACGGGTCCCCCCACTGCGCCGGACCGTCGGGGGCGGGCAGCGGCAGCAGGTGGGGGTCCTCGTCCAGGGGCACTGCGAAGGCGGCCGGCGTCGGCCGGTCGGCGCGCACCACCAGGACCAGCATCCGCGAGCCGCGGCGGACGAGTTCACAGAGCACCACGCCCGGCGGCAGCACCGCGCGCAGTTCCTCGAAGCCGGCCGGTGCTCCGCGCCGGTGCCTGACATAGGCCGCGCCGAGCGGTCCGGACGCCTCCAGTTCCGCCCAGACCGCCTCGCGGGCCGCCCGGTACCGCCGCTGATGGGCGGGGTTGATGTCCCCGTGCGCGAAGACGTGGCCGCCCGGGCGCGGGAGGACGCCCTCGCGTACGCGCCCCTGCTCCATGCCTCGTTCCCGGTCACGCAATGCCGTCAGCTGTAGCGGAAGTTCGGGGGCGACGGAGGAGCCGAACACCTCCAGCAACAGCCGGGAGCGGCTGCGTTCGGCGAGCTCGACGGCCTGGGCCGCAGTGAGAGGGGAAGCCCGCCCGTCGACGATGAGTTCGATCAGCCGGGTGCAGGCGGGGGTGAGGTCCAGATCGATCCGTGTGTCGCCGTCACCGACGCGTTCCCGCAGCCGCTCGACGAGATCCACCACGGCCAGGAGCGCGGCGGAGAGGTCCGCCCAGCGGCGCTCCGCCTCGGCGAGGCGGGCCAGCAGCCGATGGGCCTCCGCCTCGATCGGCAGGTCGCCCAGGGAGCGGGCGGCGGCGGCCACCTCTTCGGCGATGTTCCGCGCGGCCGGGGATCCGTTCTCCTGGCACTCCCGCGCGCGCTGCAGCGCCTGACGCAGATCGTGGGCGGCCGGCATCCCGTAGAGATCCAGCGACGCGGCGTGCATACTGCGCGCCCGGGCCGGGGCGGGAAGGTTCGGCCCGAGCATCTCTGCCGCGCGGACGAAGCGCTGCTCGACGAAGCGCACGAACGCGATCTCCTGGGGGTGGTGGCTGCCGAACGGGAGCCACGTCGGCAGCTCGTCGAACAGCCCTTTGGCACACCGCAGGTCGAGCGGCATCATGCGTGCTGCGGCCTGGCCCGCCGTCCGGTCACCGGCCGCCGCCTTCAGCACCAGGGCCAGACAGGCCACCGCCCGGGGCAGATCCGGCCGTACGGCGATCCGTGCCAGCTCCTGGCGGGCTTCCTCCGGCCGGTGCAGGTCGAAGACCAGCACGTCGGCGGCGAGGCAACGAGCGGCCGCCGCATTGCCGTCGAGGCCCGCGGCCGCGTACAGCTCGGCGGCGTGCCGGCGGTTGCGGAGCGCGTAGTCGAACTCCCCGGAAGAGCAGCTCGCTTCCGCCCGGGCCATCGCGGTCATCGCCGTGACGATCCGGGCCGTCGCCGACAGTTCCCGGCGTTGCCCGGCATCCAGTCCGGTGCGCTGGTGGCAGAGCCAGCGCAGCGACTCGGCGGAGGCCTCGGCGGCGCTGATCCACGGCTCGCCCTCCGAGGCGGGCACAGCCCTGACCGGCTGCCAGAGCGTCGGCACCAGGTCGTATCCCCTGCGGGGGGACAGCAGTTCGCGGTGGCGCAGCCACAGCTCCCACAGCGCCATGTCGGGCCGGTGCGGTGGTCGTGTCGCCGTCTCCCACCAGCGTTCGCGGGCGATGGCGTAGAGGCCGAGGGGGAAACGGTCGCGGGCGATCCGCGTCATCAGGAGCGCGACCGCGGCGTCCGCGCGCAAGGCCCAGTCGCCGGTGCGCAACGCGATGAGGGCGAAGCCGATCTCCAGGACGGTCATGGCCGTCGCCGCGGGCAGGAGCACGCCCGCATCCGGCTGGACCACGGCGACGAGCGTCGGAGTCCAGCCGTAGCAGAACCAGGTCCGGAGGCGGCCGAAGCACCGTATCCAGGGTGAGGACACTCCGCGTACCTGCGGCCAGGTGCGGAATTCGCACAGGCAGCCGAGGACGGTGACCGCGGCGGCCGACCCCACGCACAGCACCACCTCGCCCGGGGAGGGGTCCGCTCTGCCCGGCGGCAGCAGCGCCGCGAGCCCCGCCCCCGTCAACAGCAGTGCGGCCTCGGTGCGGGCCCGCCGCCGCCTCGCCGCCCGGCTGATCGCGCGCATGCGCCGTTCGCCGATTCCCGCACGCACCATGACCAGGACGGCGAGGAGCAGGCGCAGGACGTCGGAATCCGATTGGGCGTCCGGCCGGTACGACCAGAGCACGATCGCCAGCGGTGCGGCGGCCCCGGCCAGCCGGACCGCACGCCACCCGCGGTCGCGCAGGTCGGTGGGCCGGGCCTGGATGTCCTCGTAGCGCCGGAGCCGCTCTCGGCCGCGCAGCCGCATCGTGCTCATCCCCCGCGTGGAAGTGGATCGACGACCAGGCTAGGGGTCGGCCGTTGCGGAAACCGGCTCCACGCGGCCTGTCACCCGATCGTGGCAACCGCGGGTCTGCGACCCGGTCGAACCGGTCCCGCTAGTTGGCCTTCCACTGCATGCGCGATCCCGCGAACCAGAGGGTGACGGCGCTGAGCACCGCGAGGACGAGCAGGTCGATCCACAGGCGCCCGGTGACCGGGCCCACCAGAACCTGCCGCAGCGCCGAGGCCGCGTACGTGGTGGGGCTGACATGGCTGATCGTCAGCAGCCATTGGGGCAGCTGGCTCGCCGGGATGATCACCGGCCCGAAGAACAGCAGGAGCATGGTGACGAGCAGGGTGAACGAGCTGGATTCCTCCTGGGTGCGGGCCAGTACCCCGATGACCGCTCCGATTCCGGCAAGGGGAAGGACGCACAGGGGGACGACCACGAGGACGAGCCAGCTCACCGAAAGGCCGACACCGAGCAGCGTGGAGCCGAGCAGCAGGGTGACCACGAGTGCCGGTGCGGAGAGCACGAAGAAGGCGAGAACCGTCGCCAGGATGACCATGTAGCGGCGCACGGGAAGGGTGCCCAGGAAATCCAGCGTCCCCATCGCCTTCATGAAGGCGAAATTCTGCGCCACCTTGTTCTGGTTCTCGAACATCAGCGACAGCAGGATGCTGCCGGTGAGTACGTACGTGAGCGCTTCATGGCCCCGGCCGTGGGCGAATGCCCCGAGGGCGGCGATGCTCATCATGGGGGCGAAGATTCCCGTGACGACCATGGCGCGCCAGGACCATCGCCAGTTGGACAGTTGCATGAGCCACAGGTCGACGAACTGGGCTCCCATTCGCGGGCGTTCAGTCTGCAGTCGCATAGTGAAGGTACAAGTCTTCCAGAGTTGCCGAGTAGAGCCGGTAGTCAACGGATTCGTGCAGCCGCAGTTCGGACAGCAGGGCCGGCGCGCGATCACGCGGGACGGACAGGACGACGTTGTCGTCCGACTTCCAGTGCTGGGGAATGTCCGGCGGGAAGGCGGGTAGCTCACCCGGAGCCAGCCACACTTCGAGACGCATGTGGTCGAGCAGCCCTCGCTTCAGCTGCGCGGGCTGACCGGTCACGAGGAATCGGCCCTGCCGCATGATGCCGACGCGATGGACGATCCGCTCGGCCTCGATCGCGTCATGGGTGATGAACAGGATGGTCGTGCCGTAGTCGGCGTTGAACTTCTTCAGCACCTCCCAGACGTGCTTGCGGTTGACCGGATCGAGGTCGTTGGTCGGCTCGTCCAGCACGGCGACGGGCAACCGTCCGGCCAGGGCCAGAGCGAGCTGCAGAAGGCGCTGCTGACCGCCGGAGAGGCGGGAGCTGGACTTGTCCCGTACCTGTCCCAGCTGCCAGGTCTCGATCATGGCGTCGCGCTCCAGGCGGGCGTCCCGGCGCGTCATACCGCGCAGGTGAGCGGCGAAGTAGATGGCCTCGCGCACCTTCAGCCGATTGAGTGCGCTGCTGCTCTGCGGCATGAAGGCGACGGACCGGCTCACGTGCAGCGGGTCCTGGGCGATGGGGCGGCCGAACAACCGGATCTCACCCGATGTCGAGCGCAGCAGGTTCACCATCTGCCGTACCAGTGTGGTCTTTCCGGCTCCGTTGTCGCCCAGGATGCCGAACACTTCCCCGGTGCGGATGTCGAGCGAGACGTCATCGGTCGCGGGCTCGGTCTGGTGCGGGTAGATCTTCACGAGGCGTTCGATCTCGTATGCCAGGTCCGTCAATTGGCACTCTTTCCGTCTGCGCGCGCACGGCACGAGCGATCGCGAATCACCATTCGTAGGAGACGCTGTGGCTCTTGTCGAGGTCCAGACGGTCCTCTGTGTGATCTGCTGGCTGAATTCCGTGCCTGCTTCGCGTCGTTTCCAGGTGCGTCCGCCGCGGTCGCCGCCCCTGCCCCCATAGAACCGGACGCGGTCTAGAAGCCGAGGCCGGAGCGGACCTGGCCCGCCACGCGGTTCGCGAGGGCGCCGAGGTCGATCTGGGGGACGATCCACTGGATGTCCCGTGCTTCGGGAAGGCGGAGGGGCTGGTCGGAGCGGTAGTGGAACGGGGCGACGAGACCGAACTCCAGCCCCGTGGCGTACGCGTAGGACGCCAGTTGATAGGGGAAGCGCCAGGTACCTCCGACGGCCGCCTCGATCAGGATGTCGGCCTCGATGCGCAGGGTCAGGACGGGCTGCACGCTGATGCGGGCCAGGGTGTCGAAAGCCAGGACCCCCTTCGCGTAGGCGAGCCGGGCACTGGCGTCCAGGCCGCCCCGCAGCAGGACTCCGCCGGTGAGGGTGATGCCGCCGGTGGCGCTGGCGATGGCCACGGACGCGCCGATGCCGGCGCGCACGAACATCTCCAGACCCGCTTCCGCGGGCAGCACGAGGCGGGCCTCCGCCGCGAGTTCGGCGTTGGCCTCCTCCTCCAGGGGATTGAACGCGCCCCGGATGACCATGTCCCGGATCTCGCCGGGGCCGAAGCGGTAGAAGACGGCCAGGCCGCCGCCGATGCGGGCGACCAGACCGACCGCCCCGATACCGAGGGGGATCGCGAAGATCGGGATGTCGGGCAGGCTGTGCCGGAACAACTCGTGCCGGGCACCGCGGGGTTCGAGAAAACGGTACGGGGGGAAGCGCAGCTCGCCGGAGACGCGGAGCTTGCGGTCCCGGCCGTACTCGACGCCGACGGTGGCGACGAGTCCGGGGCGGATCGTCAGGCTGCCGGTGCCACGGCCGCTGATCCGGCCGTCCTCGTCGAGGTGTGCGTCGAGCCGGCCGGCGAACCGTCCGCGCCTGAGCTCGACGGATCCGTCGCCGCCGAAGAGGCCGTCCCGGTAGCGCAGTGCGATCTCGCCCTCGGCGCCGAGCAGGGTGAAGGTCGTGCGGGCGGTTCCCGTCACGCGTTCGCCGTCGTAGGTCACCGCGACGTCCACCGGCCGCAGGCCCGGCACCTTCAGGAGGGTCCTGCCGCCGTAGAGGAGACGGTCCCCGGACCGGCGGACGGTCAGCTGGGCGGGACTGTCCCCAGGCAGCATCACGTCGATCCGGCCGCCGACGCGCCACGCGCCGCCGCCGAGGTCGAGCCGCACCTCGCCGCCGCGCACGAGCCCGGAGGGCCTCGACGCCCGTGCGACGAAGAAGCCGGTGAGCCCCGTCGCGGGGCGGTACTCCACGTCGCCGGTCGCCTCGTCGAGACCGGGGACGTGCCCGACCAGCCGGCCCTTGGCGAAGAAACCCTGCGCGTCCGCACCCGCTTCGACGCGTCCGGTGACCAGGGAGCCGAGGACGAACGCCACATGGCCGCCCACCTGGAGCTGTGGGGCGATGCTCAGCGCGAGGGCGGCCTCGGTGACCTTGAACGGCGGCAGCGACAGTTTGTCCGCGGGCGCCTGCGCCGACCCGCGGAAGCCGTCGCGGTCCCAGTCCACGGTGATCGGGACCCGGGACAGCAGGGGAACGCTGGGGGTGAGGGTGCCGTGCCCGACGAGCCCCTGGTCCGTCGAGGAGAGGGTGAGCCGGCCGGCGGACAGGTACGGGTACAGGAAGCGGATCTCCTGGTTTCCGCCGTGCAGCGAGAGGGCGCCGGTCGTGAAGGGGTCCTTCACGTCCAGGGTGAGCTGCTTGTCCTCGGCCTTCGGAATGCTGATGGGCAGTCGGGTGCCCGTGCGTACCGGGTGCGCGTCGGAGTCGATCCACGCGGTGACGGTGTGCGCGCCCTTGCCCGACGAGGGCCGCTTGAGCTTCTCCAGCATGACGCCGGCGATCAATTCGCGCGCGGCGCGGTTCTCCGGTACGGCACTGGTCTCGATCTCGTCGTGGCCGTCGCCCGCCGGTTTGTCCGGCACCCGCAGTCCCTGCCGGTTCGGGCCGCTGACCAGGGGATAGCTCTTGTACGCGGCCCAGGCGTCGGCGGCCTTCTTCAGGTCGTCCGCCGAGGGCCGCCTCCCGGCCCTGCGGTCCGCCTCGGCGGTGAAGTGGACCTGGAGCGCCGACTGCGCCTTGCGGGAGCCGAAGGGCGGGTCGAGGGGCTTCACCTCCTTCTTGTCGTACCTCTTGGGCTGGTCGGCGCTGCCGAACCACAGCACGATGTGGTCGGGCCGCTTGCGTCCCTTGGCGTGCAGCGCGTCCGAGACGGAGGAGGCGGCCTGCTGCACGTGCCGGGCGATGGTGCGCCCGCTGTCCTCGTTGTCGGGTCCGTCGTGCGGGGCCAGGTTCTCGGGGACGTTGGAGCCGCCGAGCTGGAGCTCGACGATGTGGTCGATCTGCGACTGCACGGAGTTGACGTACGGATCGAAGTCCGCGCCCTTCGTACGGTCGTCCCCGCCTGCGTCCTTCCACCACGCGGCGGCCTGGTCCTTGGGCCACTGCTCGCGCAGCAGCCACAGTCCGCGCAGCTCCTTCGTGGGGGCCCGCTTCTCCCAGAGGCCGGAACTCGGCCGGTTCCCGGACATCTTGACGACCGCCTGGAGGCCCTTCTCCTTGGCGATGGCGTCGTACGTCTCCTTCCACGGGCCCTTGGTCTGCGGGACGAGGAAGGTGCCCAGGTTGACGCGGACCATGTCGGCCGGGTCTCCGGGAGAGCGCTGCTCCTCCTTGACGGTGCGCTGCTCGTCCGCGTACTCGACCGTGTACTGGTCCTTGGCCTCCAGCTTGGTCCAGCTCATGTCGGCGCGGCCCAGGAAGGGGCCGGCGGGCCGCTCCCAGCACCACCCGGCGGGCAGCGGCTCGCCGCGCGCGTGGAAGGCGGACGCCGTGTGCGCCTGCTGTTCCAGCCGGGCGTCGGCGGGCGGCGGCGCCACGGAGGGGTGTGTCCGCAGGAAGCCGGGCGCCGCGGGGTGGCCACGGTGCTGGGCGACATGGGCCAGCTCGTGCGCGATGAGGCTCCGGCCGCGGCGCGACAGCGGATCGTAGGCGCCGTGCGAGAAGACCACGTCGTTGCCCACGGTGTAGGCCAGGGCGCCGAGTTCGGCGGTGGCCCGGTCGGCGGCGGGGCCGGCGTGGACGCGTACGGGGGAGAAGTCGTGGCCGTAGCTGGTGGACAGCTGGTCGCGCACGCCGGGTTCCAGGGGTGCGCCCGCTCCCTGGAGCCCCGAGGCGGCGGCGCTGCCGGCGGCGGTCATGAGGGCAGCCAGCCGCGGATCTCGGCCGCGGCCAGGGGGCGTTCGAGCTTGTCGCTCTCGATCCTGGTGGCCTCCAGCACGTGGCGCATGCCCACGGGTGCGCCCTCGTCGGCGGCGAGGAACGCGGCGTGCAGGGCCAGCTGGGCGATGGTGCCGCCGCTGACGGCCAGTTGGGCGAGGCGGCGGGGGTCGAGCCCCTCGGTGGGCACGCCCGGCGGGAACGCCCCGGCCCACAGCCGTGCGCGCTGCTCGGCGTCCGGGAAGGGGAACGTCACGACGAACCGCATCCGGCGGACGAAGGCGGGGTCGATCGCCTCGCGGGCGTTCGTGGTGAGGATCGCGATGCCGCGGAAGGTCTCCAGGCGTTGCAGCAGGTACGACACCTCCAGGTTGGCGTAGCGGTCCCGGCTGTCGCGTACTTGGGTGCGCTTGGCGAAGAGGGCGTCGCCCTCGTCGAACAGGAGCACCGACCCGGTCTCGGCCGCGTCGAACAGCCGGGCGAGGTGCTTCTCGGTCTCGCCGATGTACTTGCTCACCACCTGGCTGAGGTCCGCGGCGATCACGTCGAAGCCCAGTTCGTGCGCGACCGCCTCCGCGGCCGTGGTCTTGCCGGTGCCGCTCGGGCCCGCGAACAGGGCGGTGACCGCGAGGCCGCGGCTCCGCTCGGCGTACCCCCACTCGCCGTGGACCCGGCGGCGCCGTCGTACGTGCGCGAGCAGCGCGCGCAGGGAGCGGTTCGCCTGATCGGGCAGGACGAGGTCGTCCAGCCCGGCCGCCGGGCGGCGCACCGTCGCGAGACCGTGCAGCGGCCGCTCGGCGACGGCCCGGCAGGCCGCCGCGACGTCGGCGGCACCGGCGCCGGGGTGCTGCGGCCCGCCGGCTCGGGCGCGGGTGTCCCCCACGGCCCCGGTGGCGGGGGCGGAGGCGAGCCGGCCGGTGCGTTCCACGGCCAGCGCGATGCCCGCCGGGGTGAGCGGATGCCGTTCGGCGAGTTCGGCCGGGTCCTCGTTCAGGCGGGCGGCGCCGAGGGCGGCGGCGAACAGGTCCCGTCGCTCGCCCGCCGAGGCGGGCGGCAGGCGCAGCATCGGGAGGTCGCTGCCGGGGGGTGCCTCGTCCGCCGACAGGACGGCGGCGACCCCGAGCGGTGCTCCGGCGGTCAGCAACCGCACGCAGCGCGGGAGGGATTCGGTGGTTCCCTCGACGAGCAGCAGCCGCAGCCCGAGCCCCGCCTCGCGGGCGAGCAGCCGCGCCAGGGTGTCCATGGCGGGCGCGGTGTCGGGGAGGTCGGGGCCGTCGACGGCGAGCACGGTGAGTCCGATCCGCTCGGCGGCGTCGACGACGGCCTGGCGGCGGGTGAGCCGGTCCTCTCCGGTGAGCAGACAGCCTTCGGCGCCGGGTTGGGGACGGACCAAGGCGGCCAGGGAGGCCACGGCGGCACCCTGGCCGGGCGCCAGGCGGCACACCGGGGCGACGAGCCGGGCGCGCCCGGCCAGGCGGTCGTCCGTCGTGTCGGCGCCGAGCAGGGCGTGCAGGATGCGCTCGTCGACGGCGAGGGGCAGCTGCGACAGGCCGCCGGACTCGGTCGGCGGCAGCTGCGCCGGTACGTCGAGCAGGCGCCAGCCGCGCAGCGGTGAATCGGGCAGCAGCGCGCTCCAGTGCGCGTCCGGCAGCCCGGCCAGGGCGCGGGCGAAGGTGACCGGCCCGGTCGCCGCGGGCAGGCCCAGTTCGGGAGCGGCAACCGCGACGAGTACGTCCCGCTCGAATGCGGTGAGGGTGAACAGGCCGCAGAGCCGGTCGAGGGCCGTGGGTGCTCCGGTGCTCTCCCGGACCTCGGCGGCCAGCAGCTCGGCGGCGCGGGCCGGTTGGTCCGCCTCGTCGGGGCGGGCGTCGAGACGGGCCGCGGCGGCGGCCGCGGCCAGGGCGAGATGCCGCTGGTTGTCACGGGCCCACACCCGGTCGCGGTCGGCCGCGTCGAGGCGGGGTTCGGTGTCGGAGAGGGTCACAGGGTCACCACCGTGGGGACGTACAGGCCGTTGGCGTCGAGGCCGGGGAGGCTGCGCGCACCGTCGACCTCGAGGGTGAGGCGGTAGGGGCCCGCGGGGGCGTCGGTCACCGTGAAGTCCACCTGTGCGGTGGGGGGACCGCCGGCCGGCAGGCCGGCCGTGAGGGCGAGCGACACCGCCGAGCCGGGTGTCATGGCATCGAGCAGCAGCCGTACCCGGTTGCCGGGTCCGACCGGTGGGGTGACGGCGGCGGAGACGGTGCCGGTACGCAGCCCCGGCCGGTGGCCGCTGCCGGTCGTGGCGACGACCGCGCCGAGGGTGGGGACCACAAGGACGACGACGGGGGCGCTCACCTGCGCGGGGCGGGTCGGGGACAGGGTGGGGTGCGGCGGCGGCCCGCTTCTGCGGACGGAGATCCGCCGTCGGCCGGGCGCGAGGGCCGGAGCGGTGAGGACGAGGTGGGTGTCGTCCGCGGCGGTCACCCCGGTGACGGGGGCGCCGTCGACCAGCACCTCGCTGGTCTCGCCCTCGCGGGCGGCGAGGGCGTGGCCGTGGAGGTGGAGATCGGGCATCGGGTCGGCGGCCCGGACGGGCGCTCCTCTGCCCTCGGGGCCCGCGGCGCCGTCCAGCCGGGGCGGTGCGAAGGGCGCGGCGCCGACGAGGACGGTACGGACGGGGAGGACCGCTCCGGGGTCTCCGTCGCCGTCCACGAGCACGGGGCCCGCGGTGACGGCGAGCGTCACGGTGAAGGTCGCGGGCGGGAACAGGGCCCACAGCCGGCTCAGTTCGTCGGTCGAGAGGGCCTCGGGAGTGACGCGGACCGGCTCGTCGGCCTGCGCCAGGTCGTTCCCGGCGATCTCGGGGTGGTCCGCCTCCGCGTCGGCGAGCAGGGTGGCGGTGACGTGGGGGACGGTGTGCAGTACGGCTGCCGTCCCGGCGAGGAGCTGCTGTGTCTCCCATTCGTTCGAACCGCGGAAGGTGAAGAGGTAGTGCAGGTCCAGGGCCGCCCGCGGTTTCTGCCGCAGGTGGCCGGCAGAGGAGCGGGTGGGCAGGTCGGCGAGGGACAGGGTCGCATTGCGCGAGACCCGGTACAGGTGCACGCCGACGCGCGCGTGGTCCCCGGTGTCGTCGAGGGGGCCGGGGACGACGACCGGCCGGGGGTTGATCCCGAGCCCGTCCACGGCGTTCTGTACGAGGGTGGTGAGGGCGGCGGTGACGGCCGGCACGGCCAGGGCGTTGCTCATCGGGTCCTCACCACAGCGTGCTGAGGTCGTCGAGGTCGGTGTACCACTGCTCGGTGCCGTTGATCAGGCTTTCGGTGCTCTCGACGGCGCTCTGTCCGTCGTCGGCGAGCGTCTGGCGGACCCGCTCCAGGTTGTACTGGAGCAGGGGGTCGTTCTGGGCCGCGGCCTGCACGGCCTCGGCGTCGAGGATCTCGGCCGTCGCTTCGCGTTCGGCCGTGTCGGCCTCGAGGGCGCTGTTCGCGGTCCGGATGAGCGCGTCGAGTTCCGTACGGATCTGGTCGAAGAGGGGTGCAAGGGCCTCCGTCACCACGTCGGGTACGTCCTCGCGTGCCTCCGGCGGCCGGGGCACGAACACGATCATCCCCGGTCGCAGCCGGTCGAGGTCGAGCCCCGGATTGGCTTCGCGGATCGCCTGCGCGGCCCTCTCCTTCGCCGCCTTGGACGTTCGGGTCTTCACGAGCCGTGCGGCCAGGGCGGCGACGGTCTTCTCCTGATCGACGACGATGATCGGCATCGGTACGGTCCTTCCGGCGTGGGGGTCGGGGGGAGTCGAGGGCGGGAGGGAGCGGGCGGTCCCCCGGCGGCGGGGGTGCCGGAGCCGTCGTCAGAGCACCCCGTCGACGTTGAGCTGGAGCCACTTGGGGTCGATGGTGCCCTCGGCGTCGATGCCTCCTGTGGTGATGTTGCCGAGCACGGCCAGGAATCGGGGTTCGACGTCGAGGTGGATCGACGGACGGCCGCCCCTGGCCCGGTTGCCGGTCACGGTCGCGGTCCCGGCCCGTACGATGAGCGCGGCGGGGTCCGAGTCGCCGTGCTGGCGGAACTGGTTGCCGCAGACGACGGCGTCCCTGGCCACATGGATCCGCGCGGCGGGGTGCTGGGCGGCGCCGGTGAAGGTGTTGGCGGAGATGATCGCGCTGACGTCGTCCGAGACATGGGCGAAGGCGGTGTAGGGGCCGATGAGGTACGAGGCCCGCTCCCCCACGACGGAGACGTACCGGCCGATGTGTCCGGTGAGGCCGTTCTCGGTGCCGGGGTCGGCGTCGTCCTGCGGGTCGTCGCCCACCAGCAGACCGCTCCACGGAGTGTGGCCGTCGTGGTCGACGTCCTCGGTGATCCGCCGGCAGACGTTGCCCTCGATGGTGGTACGGGTGAAGACGCAGATGTGGATGCCGAGGAGCCGGGCGGTCCACTCGGGATCGGTCGGGCCGATCCGCTCGACGGTGTTGGCGTGCACCCGGGACTCCCGGCAGGCCAGCAGCACCACCCCGGTCCTCCGGTCCGGTTCGTCGCCCTCCCCGCGCTCGCCCCGCCCGCCCCGCCCGCCGTCCCCGCCGCGGTCCTGGCCCTCGTCGAACTCGGTGGTGAGTCCGGAGACGGTGTTGGACCCGACCAGTGCATGGGCCGCGCCGACGATGCGGATGCCGTCGGTGCCCTCGGCCACGGTCCACTCCTGCGTGACGAGGTCCCGTACGGTGTTGCCGACGATCACGGCGTCGGCGACCCGGCCGCGATCCGCGACCACGATTCCCCCCGCGGTGGCTCCTTCGACGGTGTTGTGGGAGACGTCGAGGTCGCCGGCGGGCACCCGCACGAGGATGCCCACTCCCCCGATCCGGTTGATGCGGTTGCCGCGGATGCGGGTGGCGCCGCGCAGTACGCCGGACACGCCGCTCCGCAGGACGATCCCGTCGCCCGAACCGGATTCCGGGTCCGGGGTGCCGGAGACCGTGTTGTCCCGGATGGTGTATCCGCTCGCCCCCACCTCGATGCCGACCCCGTTGCTCTGCACGTGGTTGTCGGTGATGTCGAAGGAGGCCCACGGGGAGACGGCGCCGAGGAAGCGAAGCCCCGCGCCCTGGGCGAACACGACCGTGTTGCCGCGGACGGTGTTGCGGAGCATGTGGGCGGCACTGCCGCGGAACTGCACGCCGGCCCACCAGCACATCAGCAGGTTGCCGCTGATCTCCAGATCGGCGGTCAGCAGGTGCGCCCTGACACTGCCGCCTTCGGCATCGCCGGCGGCTTCCGCCTCCGCCTCCGCCTCCGCCGCTGCCTCTGCTTCTGCTTCTGCTTCTGCTTCTGCTTCGCCATCCGTATCCGCGTCCGCGTCCGTGTTCAGGTTCTCCCGGGCCTCGATGCCGATACGGCCGGCGAAGTCGCAGTCCTGGATGCGGGTGCGCAGGCACGCGTGGGACAGCTCCACGGCGGGGCCCTGGCCGCTGCCCTCTCCGCCTCCGGCGATCAGCACGGTGAGCCGGCGGACGGTGACCTCGGCCGCGATGGAGATCTTGATCCCCGGCCGTCGGCTGCTGGAGATCAGCGCGAAGTCCTCCAGGGTGACGAAGGCCGAGAGCCGGATGTCGAAGCCACCCCGCTCGGCGATGAGCAGGGTGCCGGGGCCCTGCCCGTGGATGCGCACCGACCGTGCCCTGCGCATCCGCACGGGTTCGTCGCCGAGGTGGTAGACGCCCTGCGCGAGACAGACCGTGCCTCCCTCCTCCGCGACCGAGTCGACCGCCGCCTGCACCGTCATGACACCGCTGGCGTGCGACTCGGGCGTCACGCAGACCGTGCAGTCCCCGCAGTGCCCGGCGTCCGGCCACAGGGTGCGGCAGTCGTACGCGGTGCCGGGGAAGGTCACCACGGCCAGGCGTGCGTAGTGGTGGTGGATGCCCAAGGGGGGTGCCTGGTCGAGCTTCTCGACGTCGGCGGTGGACGTGCGCGCGGTGAAGATCCAGTGGTCGCCGGGGCGGAAGGCGCCGTCGGGGGCGTCGAGCGCGACGGTGATGCCGTGTTCCAGGACGACGGCCGCTCTCCCGGTCGCCACGGTGATGACCCCGGTGGAGTCCGCGGCGTCGAGGTCCTGGAGTACGGCGCCCTCCGCGTTCTTGATCGTGCCCGCCTGGTCCCAGCGGCGGATCCGCAGATTCCGCCTGAGCGCCTCGTCGGTCGTGGCGGGCAGGTCGCCGGGGAGTGCCGGGCTGAAGGAGACCGTCCCGTCACCGTGCACGGTGGTGATCCGGCGCATCTCCCCCGGCTGCTCGTCGAGTTCCCGGTGGTCGTCGAGGATCTCCACCCAGTCGTTCTCGCGCAGGCCGAGCACCGTGTCGCGGCCCAGGTGCTCGGGCCGCAGCCGGTCGGGGGCCACGACCTCGACGACCCGCATCGCGACGGAGCCGTTGTCGCGGGACCACTTGAAGGTGGCCGTGCCGGGGATTCCGCCGTCGTGGACCTCCACCCGGTAGGTCTGGTTCTCGAGTCCGCGGTAGTCACCGCTGGGCGGCAGCGAGCAGGGGTCGTCGGCGGCCGCCACGGCCACCGTGCCGGTGGTGAGCCTGCCCCCGGAGGGGGCGATGACCCCGGACCAGTCGGGAATGTCCTCGTCCGGGGTGCTGCAGTCGATGTCGGGAGTGTCGGGCTCGTGCACACGCACCCGCCAGACGGTCTGGGTCCGGGCGGTGGTGTCGACGCCCACCGCCTCCTCGACCAGGTCCGGCGCCTGGAGCGGGGTGACCTCGCGCTGCCACACGTCCAGATAGACGAGATGGGTCCCGGTGGTGGGCAGGTCCTTCGGGGCCTCCCAGTAGGGCTGCTGCGCGTACGGGGTGTCCTGCGCGCGCACCGGTTCGGCCAGCAGCGGGTCGAGCACGGTGGCTCCGGTGCCGTGGTTCTCGGCCTGCAGCCCGTCGACGTACATCCGGCCGCGACCGATGGTCATGCCGTCGGCCGAGCTCGTGATCAGGAAGGCGTCGGGTGTCGTACGGGGGACGACGGCGGCTCCGGAGAACCCCTCCGTGACCCCGGGGGTTCCGAGGTCGGCGGCGGCGGCGCGCAGTCGGCGGTCGACGATCGCCACGAACTCGTTCCAGTCGGAGTCGAGCAGCAGTCGGCCCTGCTGCATGACGACGCCGGAGTGGTCGCGCAGCGCGTCGAACCGCACGCGGCTCAGATCGGCTCCCATCGGGAGGCCTCCTTGCTCAGGTCGCGTAGAAGAAGCCCGCTTCGAGTCCGAAGCGGAGGTACTCGTCGAGCCGCAGCAGGAGATCGCTCTCCCGTTGTGGCGTGAACAGCAGGTGGGTGGCGCCCATCTCGCCCTCGTCGTCGGCGCCGCGCCGGACGGTGTCCGGTGTGGCGGTGCCGAGCTGGGCGTACGCGGGGTCGCCGAAACGGAGCGAGGTGAAGTGCGGGCGGTCGGCGCGCCGGGTGCCGGGCGGATCGGCGGGGTCCGGGCGGCAGCGGTACCGGCGGCCCGTGCGCGAGCCCTCCGGCACGTAGCTGAAGCGCAGGCAGCCCTGCTGGCGGCGCCGGGCCCACACCGCGGCTTCCCGGCTGTCTCCCGGTGCGAGTTCGGCGACGAGCAGGGAGTTGGACGCGTCGAGCTCGACGGCGTGGATGCCGCCGACGACGGTGGACTCGTGCAGATGGAGGTGGCCGCCGGGCTCGGCGCCCGGGCCCGTCTCCTGCGCGGCCTCGTCGGGGACGGTGCGCAGTCCGCCGCCGGACGGGGGGCGGCCGCAGTGGGCGACGGCCGTCGGGGCGCCGGCGTCGACGACGCAGTCGGTGAGCGTGATGTCGGCGCCTTCGACGGCGACGATCGGCCCGATGACGCACCGGGTCAGCCGCACGGTGGCGAACGGGTCGAGGACCAGGAGACTGGCCCGCTCCGGGTGGGCCGGCTGCCCGTTCGCGGTCCGGCTCTGGCCGGGGACCAGGGTGCAGTCGCGCAGCTCCACGGTGCGGTTGCCCCCGTCGCCCTGCTCCTCGAGGACGACGGGACCGCCGGTGACCAGGAGCCCGTCGAGGACGACGGTGGTGCGCGGGCCCATCGCGAGGCGCAGTCCGTCGCGGACGACGACCGTGGGGCGGGTGCCGTCGTCGGCGCGTACCCACACCGTGGTGTCCGGGCCGTCCGCCCCGGCCGTGGTGGTGCGTACGGTGTGCAGCTGCTCGTACCGGTCGGAGTCGGTGATGCGCAGGGTCCCCCCGGCGGCGAGCCCGTCGAGGAGGGCCTGCTGCGCCTCGCCGTCGGCGACCTCGCGGTGCGGACGGGGGGCCGCGGCCTCGCCGCGCGCCGAGCCTCGTGCGCCCAGCGGCACGGCGAGGCCGTAGTGGTGGGTGGCGACCGGCTTGGTGGTTCCGGGAACGGCCGTACCGAAGAACACCCGCCCGAGCTCGGGGTCGACCGCGACCTTGCCCGCCGCCGGTTCGTGCCCCCACGCACCGCCGCCGCCGGGCAGGTCGGACAGGTCGCACACGGTGAGGTCGGCGGCCGGGACGGGGGTGAAGGCCCATGCGCCGCCGGGGGTGCGCACGCCCTGGGACAGCAGCAGATCGCGCCCGTTGCCGTAGAAGGCGTCGAGGCGGGTGCCCAGCCCCCGGCGGGTGAGCGGCAGGGGGACGTCCGCGGGCTCGGCGAGGTGGGTGATCTCCGCCTCGGTGCGCGGCGCGCCGAAGAGGGCCGAGTCGCTGCCCAGCGTGTCGAAACGGAAGCGGCGCCGGTCACCCGGGGTGTGGGGGGTGAGCGGTGTGCGGTCGAGGCGTACGGCCTCGGTGCGCCACAGGAAGAGGCCGACGTTCGGGATGGCGTACCGCCCGGCGCGGCGCGGCGGGCGAGCGGCGATGGCGCGTACGTCGGCGGTGTGGGCCAGGTCGTCGAAGGCCCCGTTCATCCGGGTGCTCCAGGACAGCGCCTCCGCGTCGCGCATGTCGGGGGTGGCCCGCGCGTGCGGCCTGGTGTGGTTCATGTACTGGGTGGTCACGAGGCGTTCGAAGTACTCGACGGCGCGGGCCGGCCAGCCGGTGACGTCCCGGGCCAGCTGCTCCAGCGCGGCGGCCGTGCCCTTGCGGCGCCGGTAGGCGATGGTGTGGGCCACCTCGGCGCGGGGTGAGCGCACCTTGCCGGCCACGCCGTGCAGCGGGCGGTAGCCGATGAGGTCGCCGATGTAGGGCGCCACCCAGGGCGCGCAGGTCTCGATGAACTGGTCGTCGTACAGCTGCTCCAGGTCCTCCTCCAGGGCCTCGAGCTGGGTGGCGAGCACGTCGACGAACTCGCGCAGCGGGCCGCCCCGCTCGGCGTCGCGCAGCCGGTACAGCTCCGGCAGCAGGGCGTACAGCCGGTCGGCGGCGCCCGGTTCGGGCCGGGGCGGGGTCACGGCATCTCCTCCAGCCGGTCGAA
Organism: Streptomyces sp. Sge12; assembly: GCF_002080455.1. Lineage (NCBI taxonomy): Bacteria > Bacillati > Actinomycetota > Actinomycetes > Kitasatosporales > Streptomycetaceae > Streptomyces > Streptomyces sp. Sge12. The sequence continues at coordinate 6,888,735 of NZ_CP020555.1, read as the reverse complement.
GGGGGTTTCGGCGAGGGCGAGCAGCTCGGCCGCGACGGGCCTGCCCGCGTGGACGGTCGCCCCCGCGGCGGCGAGGCGGCTCTCGAGGCCCGGTCCGTCGCGGTACAGCGCGTCCAGGTCCACGGCGACGACGCCCGGCACGCCGGCCGCGACGGCAATCACCTGCGAACGGTGCACCGCTGCGGCCAGTCCGCGGGCGAGCGGCGCGTAGGCGGCGCGCAGTGCGGTCTCGACGGCGGCGAGCACGGCCTTCGTCTCGCGGGCGGGGTCCACCCGCACCTTGAGGGCCAGCCGGAAGCGTGGTTGGCGGGCCGGCAGGACCTCGACGCGGGCCAGCGGGTCGCCGTACCGGCGCAGGGCCGCGGTGAGGTGGGCGACGGTGGCGTCGGGGGCCGCCGCTCCGTGGGGCCCGCAGACGCTGACGACGATCGTGCGGCCGGTCCGCAGCCGCAGCACGTCGGCGCGGGCGAGCGAAACGCCGGAGAAGGCGAGTGCGAAGTCGGCGTAGTCGCGCAACGAGACGGCCCGGCCGAGGGTGCGGGTGGCGAGCGGTACGGAGGCCCGTGCGTGGCCCTCGTCCTCGGGGTCGACGCCTCCGTCGGCGGCGACCGGGTTGGTGACGGCCTTGACGCCGAGGGGCCGGTCCATGAGCAGGGACACCCGGTCGGCGGGCAGGTTGCCGGCGAGGCCGGTGCCCTTGCGGTACACGGCCCGGACGTTGTGCGAGCCCGAGGGCAGCCGGGCTCCGCGTACGCCGTCGCCGAACTCCACCACCACGGGGCCGTCGGGTTCGTCGCGGGTGGTGAAGACCCGGTCGCCGGCCTGCGCCCCGTACAGGGTGGGCCGTTCGCGCCAGGCGACCTCGTCGGCCCGGACGGTGAGGGTGGACGCGAAGCCCTGCGGGGTGTCCGCGCGGACGTGGGTGAGCGGGCCGTGCAGCAGCGGCATGCTCTGGAAGGGGCGGCGGGCGTCTCCGTCGCCGAGGACCTGTTGCACGGTCTCGCCGTGGGTGGCCTTCGCGACGTTGCCGAACAGGACCGCGCTCGCGCGTTCGTAGCGGTGCCGGGGCGGTTCGGTCAGGGTGACCAGGGTCCGCCCGCCCGTGTCCCGGACGGTGTCGAGGACGACGACCTCGGCCACCGGTTCGTCCTGCCCGGTCCCGTCGTCGAGCCGGCCCGACAGGACGAGCCGGCGTCCCGGCAGCATGGCGCTCGCGTCGCCTTCGACGAGGAAGGCGCGGGTGGTCAGTGGTTCGGTGTCGGGTGCCTCGACGACCGTGAGGGGTTCGGGCACGGCGAAGACGGTCACGTCGCGCGGTGTCGCCGCCGGGAACCGGTATCCGCCGGACCGGTCCCCGTCCGGGGAGCTCTGCTCTCCGCGCAGGGTGAGCCGGGTGACGGTGCCGGAGACGGCGAACTCCGCGCGGGAGAACTCGGTCCGGTCCACCACCTTGAACAGTTCTCGGTAGAAGGGGGTGTGCTCGCCTTCGTGTTCCTGGGACAGGACCACCCAGGACCCGACCACGACGTCGGGTTGCGATCCGTCGAGGTCGACGACGGTGTGGACCCTCACGGACTCGTCGACGCCGGTGACCGCGCCGAACTCCGGCCACTCGAGGTCGCTCACCTCCCCGCCGTGGACCAGCACGTATCCGGCACGGAACTGCTCGTTCATCGTCGGCCAGAGCGGCGCGTTGTGGCCGAACAGCCGCAGCCGCTTGCGCAGGACGAAGGCGTCCGGGCGGGCGGCCGGTTCGTTGTACGGGGCTCGCGAGCCCAGCCGCCGGTCCCAGCGGACGTGCGTGCGCCGGTGCGGCGGGTCCGGTTCGACGTCGGTCACCAGCCGCACGTCCCATTTGTCGTGGGCGAGGTCGTCGCTCGCGAAGAGGATCGCGTCGCCTCTCCTCACGGGCAGCGTGTCGCCGTCGAACCAGGCGTCGACGCGGCCCTTGACCGGCGGGTGGGGCTTGGTGGGGACGACCGGCAGCGCGTTCCATTCGGGGCGCGCGGCGAGTTCCTCGACCGTCTCGAACATCTGCGGGCGCTCGTCGGGCCCCGGCACGCTCTGCACCCGCAGCCCGCGGGGCAGGTCGGCGGCCGGGGGCGGCGCCGGTGGGCGCAGGCCCGGGTCGGGAGGGAGCCCGGTGGGCTGCCCGGCCTGCGGTGGCTTCTCCAGGGAGAAGGCGAGGTGGGTCTCGGCCGCGACACCGGGCGCGAGCCGGTAGGCGACGAGCCGGCCGAGTTCCTGGAGCGAGATCCGTTCGGTGGCGGTGCGCAGGTACGACTCGTTGGCCAGGCGCTCGTTGTAGAAGGTCAGGACGTCGCAGACGACCGCCCAGGCGTCGATCAGGGCGATCGTCGGGTCGCCGGGGTCACGGGTGAGCAGCCGGGACAGCTTCGGGCGGCTGGTGTGCGAGAGGGCGGTGACCATGCTCGACCGGAAGTCGCCGTGCACACCGCTACGGTAGGCGATCTCCGGCAGCCCGGGCCGGTTGCCGAGGGTGCCGGGGGTACGTGCGGACGTGCCCGAGCAGCAGCCGCAGGTCCCTTCGTCTCCGGTGCGGATGGTCTCGCTCATCGGCCGCCTCCCAGGGTGAGGTCGAGCATGCCGCGCTCGGGGAAGTTCGGGTCGTTGTCCAGGCGGGCGATCTCCAGGCGGCCCATCTCGAGGACGCCGTTCTCGAGACCGCTGGTCTCCGGCAGGCGCTGCCGCTGGAACGTGTGGACGTCCACCGATTCCACTCCGGGCACGGCGTGCACCTCGGCGAGGACCGTGGACAGGTGCACCGGCCGGCCGAAGGTGAGGCGGTCCGGGTGGAACAGGCCGGTGCCGCCGCCCGGCAAGGTGGCGTCGCCGAGCCGGGCGAGGACCGCCGCCCCGACGTCGGAGCGCAGATGGGTGCGTTCCACGCACACCCGCAGCCCGATCTCCAGCGGTACGAACACGGGGCCGTCCACCTCCAGGTCGTAGCCGGCCAGCCGGTAGCGCTCCAGCCGGGCGCGCAGGTCCCGTTCGAAGGCGGCGTCGACGGGCCTGCCGCCGCGCCGGTCCGCGGTGACGAACACGCTGTGCCAGGAGCCCGTCCAGCGGAGGGTGGCCGCCGCGCGCTGGACGCCACCGACGCGTTCCGTCACCTCGGCCCAGTCCGCCTCGGTGACCGCGCGTTCCTGCACGGCGAAGGCCCGGGGCGCGTCGCGGCGGATCTCCCCCGCGGACTCGGGATCGGTCCCGCCCGCGGCGGGCAGCGGGTTGCGTACGGAGGCGACGGCGCCGACGTCGGTCACGACGTGGGCGATCGACTCCGCGCCGACATTGCCCGCGCGCCCGTTGCCCACCCGGTACCGGGCGGTGAACCGGGTGCCCTCCTTGGGCCGCATCCCGTGTTCGTCGTCGCCGAAGCGCAGCCGGACCGTCCCGTCGTGTTCGGCCTCCACGGTGAAGTCGACGGCGGCCGCCGCGCTGTCCAGCAGGTCGGGCCGCGCCTGCCAGTCGCGGCGGTCGGTGCCCAGTTCGCCGACGAGTGCGATGGCCGGGCGCGCCCCGCGGGGGGCGGCGGCGGGGACCGCGGATGCGGGCAGGGGCTGCTGCGACACCAGCAGTTGGTCCCCGGCGAGGAGGACGCGCAGCACGGTCGTGCCGTCGCTGATCGACCAGAGGGGGTCGGCGCCCCGGACGGTGACAGTGTCGCCCGTCGGCTGCCGTCCCTGCGAGCGCAGCAGCGTCCGTAGTTCCTCGTCGTAGGTGAGCGCGGTCAGCTCGGCCAGCAGGGCTGCGGTGGCGCTGTGCCGGAACAGGACGGCGGCGGGGTGGGCGCCGGCGTGGGTGAGGGGGCCGCGGGCGAGCGTGGGGCGGTAGCGGGCGGGTACCGGGTCGGGCGGTGCGGTGCCCGCCCGGCCCGGTCGGCCCACCCTGGCCAGGCGGGATCCCGGGACCTCGCCGAGCGGCTCGCCGGGCCGGTCCTGGCCGGGGACGCTCTGCCCGTGGTCGGCGAGGACGATGTTGCCCCAGGCGCGCGCGGTCTCCCGGCCGTCCTCGACACCGAGGCACAGCGGGAACGGCAGGGCGTCGTCCTCGTGCCAGGCGATCTCGGTCACCGGGAGCGGATCGGCGGTCCGCGGGTCCTCGAACAGACCGCCCACCGGGTCCTCGGAGCCGCGGACGTCGGTGAGGCGGACGGCCCACCGCCGGGTCGGGTCGGCGTCGACGGCCAGTCCGGTGGTCGGCGACACGGACATGGTCTCGGCGAGGACCAGGACGTCTCCGGCCCGCAGGTGCGGATGGGCGCCGCGCAGCGTCGCCGACGTGGCCCCCGCGGGCAGGCAGCAGCCCTGGTCGCCCCAGGTGTGGAAGCGCATCTCGGCGAGATCGGCGTGCAGGAGGGCCGGCTCGACGGTCTCGAAGACGACCGGCTGCGCCGCCAGCGCCGACCGGTGCGCCCGGGACCCGGGCTTCAGCACCGGTGGCGCGTTCGGCACCGTCGTCAGGAGCGTGGTACCTGCGGGCAGTGCGACTGCTGTGCTCCCTTCGACACCGATACGCACCCAGACCCGGGCGTTGCATCCCTCGTGGACGCGGTAGTCGACGAGCCGGGCGTGCCGGCGCAGCGAGATCCGGCTGCGGGCGGTCCCGAGGTAGGCCTCGGTCGCCACGGCGTCCTGCCGGTAGGACAGCTCGTCGGCGGCGTAGGCCAGCAGTTCGACGAGGGCCGTTCCGACGTCCGCCGGGTTGCGCTCGGTCCAGTCGGGTGCGAGCAGCGAGATCCGGTCCAGCATCAGCCGGCGGAATCCCCGGTAGTCCTTGGCCAGGTAGTCGATCGCGGGGGTGTCGGGCGGCTCGGGCCGGCAGGTGTCGACCGGGGCGCAGTCGAACTCGCCCGGGCATTCGACCTTGAACGCGAACTCGGCCTCGGCGAGCAGCGTGTCGAAGCCGGCGGGGGGCAGGTCCGAGCCCGGGCCGGCGACGAGCCGCAGCCGGTAGGTGGAGAAGTCCCCGCGCTCCGCGGTGCGGACGACGAGCACGTGGTCGGGTTCGTCGATGCCGGCGAGCAGTTCGGGCGGCACGTCGGGGCTGTTGCCCGCGGCCGCCCACGCGACGGTCACGGCCGGGATGCGCTCGCCGCCCTCGACGAGGACGTTGTCCTGGTCGAGTCCGGCGGGCACGGGCCGCACCAGCCGGACGTACAGGACGCGTTGGCGCAGCTGCGGGGAGGGGGCGGCGGTGTCGAGGACCTCCACGTACTCGATGCCGTTGAGGTCGCTCAGGGGGCCGGCCTGCTGGAGCGCGAGCAGGCGCTGCGGCTTGGCGCACGGGTAGCGGGTCACGGGCGGCCGCCGGGGGTGCGGAAGGTGGCGATCGCGCGGGTGCGGGTGCGCAGCACCACGTAGGAGACGGTGATCAGCAGGGCGGAGTCGACGGCCTCCACCTCGACCCGGTCGGCGGTCAGGACCTGGCCCAGGTGCCGTTCGAGGGCGCTCTGCACGAGGTACTGCGCGGTGGCGGCGGCCTCGGGGCCGCCCGGTTCGAAGACGAGTTGCAGGAGCCCCGCCCCGAAGTCGGGCCGCATCACCCGTTCTCCGGGCGCGGTGAGCAGCAGCTGCTCGATCATGTCGCGCACGTGGTCGTCCGGATCGGTCGTCGCCGTGCGTCCGCTGCCGCCGATGTCGTAGGGATGATCGATGGTCATGCCGACTCCCTCATGAGGCGATCGCCCGGGTCTGGGCGGCCAGCGGGGTGAGTGGGGTCCCGGTGGGGGTGCACATCGAGGTGCCGGACTGGAGCGCGACGGGTGTGCCGCCCGCCAGCACCCGCACGGCGCCGGCGAGCCACTGGGCGGTGGCGCACGGCGGGGTGGGGGTGCCGGTGAGCCCGCAGGCGGCCACCACGTATGGGGTGGCGAGGGTGACGACGGGCTGGCCCGAGACGGTCACCCGGGGGAAGGGCGTGGTCGGTGTGGCCTGTCCGGCGTGGGTGCACAGGACGGTGGCGCCGAGGTGGAGGATCGGTCCGGGCATCGGTCACACCACCGTCAGTCCGCCGAGGTTGATGTCGGTGGTCGGTCCGGTCAGGGAGATCGTCGCGCCCTTGCCGTTGCTGATGACGATGCCGACGTCGCTGACCGAGATCATGGCGCCGGTCGCGGTGGTGATCAGGATCCCGCCGGTCGGTCCCGGGGCGTCGCTGATCACCAGACCGTTCTTGAGGGTGGTCTGGAGGGTGATGCCGCAGATGCCGGGCGGCACGGTGCGGGACAGCAGCGGGACTTCGGCCGGGCTCCCCCAGTAGCCGCCGACCCAGACCGGGTGGTCGGCGTCGCCGTGCTCGTACTCGATCCAGACTCCGGAGCCGATGGGTGGCACGGTGAAGACGCCGGTGTTGATCCCGGCGAGGGGCAGGCAGGGCATCGCCCACGAGGACACGCTCGGCGAGACGTCGGGGACGATGGCCTGGATCCGGCCCAGTTGCAGCGGGTCGACGTTGTTGGCGACGGTGCCTCGGTACTTGCCGACGAAGCCGGTCACAGCGGGCGTCCTGGTCTGGGTCATACCGGCACCGCCGGGACGGTCGAGACGACGCCGTTGCGGGCGAGCGAGAACGACTGGGTGTAGGAGCCGCGCCGGATGTCGTGCGTGACGCGGGTGACGTAGTAGAGGCCGTCGAAGGCGGTGCCCGCGCCGCGCACCCCCACCAGTCGGCGGGAGCGCAGTACATGGCCGTACTTCGCCACGTCGAGGGTGCCGGCGGCGAACACGGCGTCGGAGTGCTGGGCGGCGTGGGCGACGCCCCTCATCACGGCGGCGAGCGGGGTGAGGTTCGCGGTGTCCGTCATGCGGTGCAACTTCGGGGGGAGCGGGGGGACGAGTCCCAGCGGCGGCCGGATGGGGGCCACGTCGGGGACGGGCAGCTGGAGCGGGGCCTTGCTGGTGCGTTCCTGGATCGCGACGATGGGAAGCTCCCTCTTCTCCTTGTCGAACGTGAAGTTGAGGGTGGCGACGTTGTCGTGGGCGGCGTCGAGGCCGACGCTGAGCGCGGGCTGCGGTGCTCCGAGCCGGATCTCCGGCCCCCAGTACGCCTTGCTCACCCCCGGCACAGGTCCTGGTTCGATGTAGAAGACGTGACCGACCTCCTTGGCGAGGGCCATGACGTAGGCGTAGTCGGTGCCCTGGTGCACGGGGATGCGGTCGACGGGGATCGGTACGTCCTCCAGCAGGCTCGGGATCACGACCGGCGCGCAGCCCAGTGCCGCGTACTTCGCGAGGACGGTCAGGGCGCGCACGGCCGGTGACATCGCCGGATAGGGCAGGCCGTCGAACGGCACCAGGTCCATGACGCAGCTGATGTCCTTGCCCTTCACGTGGAGCACCGAGGTGGGTCCGGCCGCGGTCATGTCCTGGTGGGTCACCACGCCGTCGACGAGGACTTCGGTGATGCCGCGCACCGTGACGGCGACGACGCACCGGAACACGGGCACGGTGATCGGGAAGAACGCCTGGACCGGGGAGTCCTTGGCGATCGAGAAGGTCAGCTCGAACCCGCTCTGTGCGTCCCCGGCGCCGCTCTCGACCTTGAGGCCGGTCAGCGCGTCGACCACGAAGCGCGGCGCGGGCACGGGGACGGCAGGGCCGAGGAACAGCTGGAGCCGGACGGGGCCCGGGGGCAGGTCATTCATCCGGTGCTCCGGGCACGCCTTCGGCCAGGGTGATGCGCAGCCGGCGCCCCGGCGGCAGGGTCATCCGGGCCGGGTCGATGATCCCGTTGGCGTCGGCCAGCCGCCACCACAGCTCCGGGTCGCCCAGCAGGCTCGCCGCGAGCAGGTCCCGGCGGTCGCCCGCCGCGGTCGCGTACTCGTGGAGCAGCGCGAAGCGTTCCGGGGACGGGCACAGCCGGCGGCGGAAGTACGGGACGGGCGGCGCGGGTTCCTCACCGGGCTCGTGCGGCCGGACGTGGGCCGTGATGCCGGCGTCGGCGTAGCGGCTGGTCGGCGGAAGCGCGACGGTGGGCACGGCACCGGCCGCGAGGAGTGCCTGGAGCGGGTCGGGCACCTCAGATCACCTCCAGCCCGAGGGCGGACAGGGCGGCCGAGCCGGCGCGGGAGGCCAGCGCCTCCTTGTTGCGCAGGTGGCTCATGAACAGCGCTCCCCCGCGGTGGCCGAAGCCGAGGTCGTCGACGGACAGGACGCGCATGCCGAGGGTGACCTTGGCGCGGATCGGGTTGAGCAGGGTGTCGAAGGCCTCCTCGGCGATCGACAGCTCGGTCACGCGGACCGGTACGACGCGCTGCTTGCTCCATACGAACAGCGTCAGCGGCGATTCCATGGGCAGGACCTCCAGCATGCCCCTGGCGGCCAGGGCGTCGTTGTCCACGAGCGTGGTGGCCCGTGGGTTGACCAGCAGTTCCAGGGCGGCGAGCTGCGGGTGGATGCCGAATTCGACCGTTCCCGGGTTCTGTTCGGGGAATTCGAGCCGGTCCGTCGCGTCGATCTCCGCCTCCAGGCGCAGCGTCTCGACGGCGACGCCCTTGAGCCGCAGCGCCTGGCCGGTGTCTCCGCCCGCGGCCTGGACGGCGACGGTGCGGGTGAGCGCGTCCGGGTTGTACTGGAGGGCGATCGTCCGCAGGACGCGGCCGCTGGTGACCTCCACCTCGACGAGGCCTCCCTTGACGACACGGGGCGAGATCAACGGTCGCCTCCCAGGGCCGTCCAGATCGCGGCCGCGGCCTGGGCGCCCAGCGCGGCCGCGTTCGGTGCGGGGGTGGGGGCGAGCCGGGGGCGGACCACCGGCAGGGCGCGCCCGGTGAGGGCGGCGGGGTCGGCTCCGGCGGCGAGGGCGCCGAGGGACCGCTCGAGACCGGACACGACGGAGCCGGCCTGGTCCGGTGTCAGGCCGCGCAGCACGACCTCGTCGATGACGATCCGCACCTGCGGCCGCCCGGCGCTCATCGCGGGTCCCGGGTGCCGCGGAGGAAGTCACCGAGGGACAGCGTGCCGGCGCCCGCTGCCGTCCCGCTGCGGAGGACACCGTCCGGCTCCGAAGGGGCGGGCGCGCGTACCGCCGGGGGGACCGCGCGGATCTCGACCCTGCCGATGGTGATCGTGACGGCGGGGGCCGGCTCCCCGGGGGCGGGGAGCGTCGGGGCCGCGGCGGTACGGGGGCGCACCGTCGCCGGGACCGGGGCGGGGAGCGGCGCGGGCCGGGCCACGGGGATCCCGAGGGCCTTCCGCGTCCGCGCCGGCCGCGCGGATTCCTGACCGGGGGCCGCGGGGCGGCGGTGCGGTCGGGGCCCGTCCGGTCCGGGCCGGCCGTGCGGGACCGGGGAGGCGCCTCCGTCATCGGCGGGGGCCCGTACGGCCGGTGCGCCGGACGACGGGGCGGCGGTGGTCGCGGGCGTGGCGGAGACCGGCGCGGCGAGTGGCCGGTGCGGCGCGGTGTCCTGCGGTTCGACGCGGCGTACGGGGCCGGGCGTACCGCGCTCCGCGGCGTCCGCGGCGGGGACCGGCGAAGGCGTGGCCCCGCGGGCGGGGAGGGCGGGAACGGCAACGGGCGGCAGGCCGTGCGGCGCGTCCGCGGGCCCGTGGACGGGCCGGTCGTCGGCCGCACCACGGCCGGTCCCGGCGCCCCGCGCGGTCGCCGCGTCGTCCGGCGGGCGCGCGGCCCCGTCCGCTGCCTCCTGCGGCGTGGTGTCCGCGCCGGGCCCGACGGGCTCCCGCTCCCCGAACGCCCGCCCGGCGGCGGGGCGGGGCGGCAGGACCGCGACGGCGGCGGGCCGGCCGCGCCGTCCTGTGGCCCGGGAGGCGAGGCGGTGCAGCAGATCGGTCATGGCAGTTCCCCTGTGACGATGCGGAGGTAGCTCGCCCTTCGCGGCTCGCTCAGCGCGAGCACCTCGCTCTCGGACCAGCCGTAGGAACGGGCCAGCACGTCGACGTCGAGCAGCAGCTGCCGGCCCCGCGAGTCGAGCTCGGCCCACACGAAGGCGGCCACGTCGAGGTCGGCGGTGAACTGGTGCTCGCAGTCGGGGCACCGGAGGTCGACCAACAGGTCGGCGAGCGGGTCCGCGGACGACATGGCCTCGGTGAGCGCCTCGCGCACCGCACCGGGCAGGTCGGCGGCGGACGACGCCCGGGTGCGCTCCTCATGGCGTGGGCTCAGCAGACATCGCTCGAGCAGCAGCAGCGCGCCGTTGTCCGGGGCGTCCGCCTGCTCCGACTCGGGCAGTTCGGCCACCGCCCGGAGGTCCCCGTACGAGGGGCATCGCCAGGCCACCTCGTACCCGCCGTGCAGCAGGGGCGGCGGGGAGTCGACGATCTTGTCCTCCAGGGCGAGCAGTGCTTCCGTCGTGGCCTGGAACTCCACCGTCCCGCAGCACCCCGGGCAGCCGACCGTGGCCGTCATCAGCGGACCGGCCAGCGCGTTGCGCAGGCGCAGCAGCTGCGCGGTGATGCGGCCGATGGGCCGCTCGGCCGGCGGGACGGCGCAGACGGTGTCGTCGTCGGCCGCGGCGGCCAGGGCGAGGGCACGCGTCTGCGGGGACGCGTCCCGGCACTCGTCCCACAGCCGCAGCACCTCTCCCGCGGGCAGTGTGCGCATGTCCCCTCCTACGGCTCGACGAACGAGGGCTCTTGCGGCTCGACCACGTCCAGGTCGCGCTCCCAGCCCTCGTGTTCGAGCTTGAGCGTCTGGATGGCCACGGCGTTGGCGTTGGAGTCGAGCTCGGGGAGGGACTGGAACTCCGAGACCCAGGCGCGGAAGACCTTGTAGGCGATGACCAGTTGGCCCGCCTCGTTGTACAGCTCGATGATCAGGTCCTTGCGGAAGTCCTTGAGGGAGACCTCCGCCCCGAGCCCGGAGCCGAAGTTCCAGACCTTGTTGGCCCACCGCTCGAACTCGACGTCGTGGGTGACGCCGCGGGTGAGGGTGATGGCCTCGTACTTCGTGCGGCCCGGTGATTTGCGCGCGGTGGAGGGGTCGGCTCCGTCGCGGTGCTCGACGACCTCGGTGGTGCGCTTGAGCGCGCTCACCTTGCTCACGCCGGCCACGAAGCGGCCGTCCCATTTCACCCGGAACTTGAAGTTCTTGTACGGGTCGAAGCGCTGGGCGTTGACGCTGAACTGTGCCATGGGGTCGACTCCTAGGCGGGGATCTGGCCGGCGATCTGCTGCAGCCGGAGGACGACGAACTCGGCGGGCTTGAGCGGAGCGAAGCCGACGAGGATGTTGACGACGCCGAGGTTGATGTCGGTCTGGGTGGTGGTCGTCGCGTCGCACTTCACGAAGTACGCCTCGCGCGCGGTCTTGCCCTGGAAGGCGCCCTGCCGGAAGAGGTTGTTGAGGAAGGCTCCGATGTTCAGGCGCAGCTGGGCCCACAGGGGTTCGTCGTTCGGTTCGAAGACCGCCCACTGGATGCCGCGGAAGAGGCTCTCCTCGATGAACAGGGCGGTACGGCGCACCGGTAGGTACTTCCACTCGGAGGCGATGCGGTCCGCGCCGTTGCGGGTACGGGCTCCCCAGACGGCGTGCCCCGCGCCGGGTGCCAGCCGCAGGCAGTTCACCCCGACGGGATTGAGCAGCCCGATCTCCGCGTCGGTCAGCGGCAGGGCCAGCTCGGTGACTCCGGGCAGGGTGGCGTCGAGTCCGGCCGGGGCCTTCCAGACGCCCCGCTCGGCGTCGGTGCGGGCCAGCACACCGGCGACGGTTCCGGACGGGGCGAAGGACATCACCTGGCCGTCCCGGAGGGGGTCCGGCTGCCTGATCCGGGGGAAGTAGACGGCGGCGTTCTTGCTGCTGGTCAGCGCGGCCGCGCCGGCGGTGGCCAGGGCCACCGTGGTCCAGGACGGGGGCGGGTCGAGCACGACGACGGCACGCCGCTTGGCGGCGTAGGCGAGGGCGGAGGTGATGACCTGGCTCTCGACGTCGCGGTCGCCCGGGTCGCCGGTGCCCGCGTAGGGCGGGATGACGAGCAGGTTGAACAGGTCGGCGTGCTCCAGGGCGTAGAGGCCCTTCTTGTCCGTCTCGAAGTTGGTGCCGGCGGTGATGTCCGCCGCGGTGATCGGCCCGCCGTCGGCCCCTCCGGTGGCGGTGGCCTCCACCGGAAAGCCGCTCTGCGGCTGGGTCGGGAGCGCGGAGTCCGCCCTGACGAGCTGGGATTCGGCCGCGAGGACGAGGTCGACCCGGCGGCCGGCGCCGGGCGCGATGGAGACGTTGCGGAACACCTCCTTGACTCCGGTCGCCGTGTCGAGGACGGTCAGGTTGAACAGCGCCGGGTCCTTCGTGCCGTCGTCGTTCAGCCGGACGTCGTCGTCGACGGTCGCCTTGAGTTTCGCGCCCCAGACCCCGGGCGAGGCCGCGTTGAGCCTCAGCCGCCTGTTGCCGGATCCCAGGGTGATGACGGATGTGTCGTTGGCGGCGGCGGCGTGGACCCGTACGACGAGGGCCACTCCGCCCCCCTGCTGAAAGAAGTCCCTTACGGAGTAGCCGAGATGGCTGTCCGACCAGAGGCCGCCGAAGCTGCGCTCGAAGTCCGCGTAGGAGGTCAGCGTCACGGGCTTGTGGAGCGGGCCGCGCAGGGCGCGGCCGACGAAGGCCGTGACCGAGGTGGGGACACCCGTGATCGTGCGCACGCCGCTGGACAGCTCTTCCACGTACACGCCGGGGTAGGACAGTTGCACCGCCATCGGCTTTCCCTCCGCCAGGTCATCTGTTGGGTATGGCTTATCCCGCCCGTGTCACCACGGCGTCACCGCTCGATCACCGGTGGTGCCGCGCGGGGCCACGACCTGCCCCCGGGCCAGTGCCGTCAGCTGCGCCGAGGGCCGCAGCCCCAGTTCCGCGTCGAGCAGCCGGCGGAACCACTCGTAGTGCCGGACCGCATCGACGGCGTTCCCCTCGGACTGGTGCACCGCGATGACCGCCCTGCTGGCACTCTCCCGGAGCGGCTCCAGGCGAACGGCCTCGAAGGCGAGCTCCAGGGCCCCTGCGAAGCTGCCGTGGACGGCCATGCGATGGGCTGCCGCCTCCAGCGCGTGCAGTCGCAGCTGGCGGGTGTGCTCCTGCTCGAGCAGCACCCACTCGTCGTACCAGCCCGGCAGCAGCTCCCCGCCCCTGAGCAGCCAGGCGTAGCCGTCCTCGTCCACCGGCGGCGGCTGACCGCCGGCGGTCGGTCGCAGTATCCGCCTGATGCGGGCGGTGAATTCCCGGTTGTCGACGACCGTGTCCGGTGCCAGGGCGACGTGGATCCCGCGGGTGACCACCAGGCCGGGTGCCGCCCGGTTCACCCGCCATACCGCGGTCCGGAGGCTGGCCTGCGACTTCTCATCGGGCACCTCGGGCCACAGCACGGCCGCGGCCGCCGATCGTCCGGCGCCGATCCGCAGGGCGAGGTAGGCGACGAGCCGCTGGCCGCTGGGCGGCACGTCGACGGCACGGTCGGCGCACCGCACGGCGAAGCCGTCGAGGAGCCGGATGGTGAACAGGGAAGGGGCGACGCTCGGTACGGACATGAAGTTCCTCACGCAGAGCGACTATCGAGCGATTCGATCGCAGACGGTAGCCGAGCGGCATGGGGCACGCCCTGGCGCGGCAACCCGGCGGCCACCCCTCGGGGTGCGGTGCACGGGCCGCAAGGCCGGGCCCCGGGCGTCCCGCATCGCGGGCGGCGTGTCCACGTACCGGGTGAAGGCCCCCCAAGGGATCAGGTTGACGACCCACCCCGGACCGGGCCTGCGCCGTCCTGTGCCGGGCCGTTGGCGTGCTCCTTGTCCTTCGGCCGGTCACTCCCCGAAGCGGCCCGGCTTCGGGCGTACGCACAACCAAGCCGTCCAGTGGTGGAGTTGGGCGACGGGTCGCGTTCCGGGCGCCCTCGCTGCTGATCCCGGCTCAGGAGCCGAGGGCGTCGTCCATGTCCTGCTGCCAGTAGGTGACCGTCAGCGAGCTGTCGTAGTAGAGGCCCTTGGCGGGCAGCGGCGGGATGGCGGATGCTCCGCCGCTGCTGTTGGGCGTCACGCCCTGGAAGGCGATCGTGAGCCGCTGTCCGGTCGTCCCGCCCTCCCCGCTGCCGTCGGCCGCCGACAGCACGGCTGCCGCGTAACCCGACTCGCCGGGTGCGAGGGAGACCACGGCCTGGGGCTGCGTCTCCTTCCGCGCGGCCGGCGCCCACTGCATCTCGTCGAAGCGGAGCACCGGGTAGTACGTCAGGTCGCAGACCTTCGACCCGGTGTTCTTCACGGTGATCAGCATGTGGTTGAGCGGACGGGGAACCGCCTGGACGGTCACGGCGGTGTTGGAGCCGTTGCACAGGACGCGGCGGTCCGCGGCGGACGGGTCCGCGGAAGCCTTGGGCGCGGCCGGGTCGGAACCCGCCGTGCCGCCACCGGTGGTGGGCGTGGCGGGAGCCGAAGTCGCGGCGCCCGTCGCCGAGGGCGAGGCCGGGGCGGAGCCCGTGTCCGTCGCGGGCCCTCCGTCCTTGAGACCCCCGCCGCCCTGGCACCCGGTGAGGACGAGCACGGCGAGGGCGGCAGCGACGGGCAGGGTGGGGATGCGGCGGGACACGGACATGACGGGGTCCTCTCGGGTACGGGCCTGCGGCGGCCGGTCGATACCGGCTGCCCGGAGGCCGTGTGCTTGGATGACCTGAGCCTGCGCGGTGATCCGTCCCAGGGACCACATCCGATGGACGGTCAGGGATGCTGGGACGGCGGCACAGGGTCTGAGCTGCAGAAACAACCTGTTCCTGGGACGTGGAACGGAACACGGGGTGGGAGGAACGGTGTCACAGGACGCGGCCGGGACCGGGTTCGCCGAGCTGCTGCGGGAGTTGAAGGACCGATCGGGTCTGAGCTACGGAACGCTCGCCAAGCGACTCCACATGAGCACGTCGACGCTCCACCGCTACTGCGCCGGTGACGTCGTCCCGGCGGACTACGCACCGGTCGAACGGCTCGCCCGCCTCTGCAAGGCCTCGTCCGAGGAGCTCGTCGAACTGCACCGGCGCTGGGTACTGGCGGACGCCAACCGCCCGCGCAAGGGCGGCGAGCCGGGCGTCAAGCGACCGGTCGGCGAGCCGACCGCCACCGGCACCGGCACCGCCCGGACGACCCCGCAGGCGTCGGAGGACTCCGCGCCGCCTGCGGTGGCGGAGTCCCCGGTGGACCTGCCCGAGCTCTCCGGTCGGCCCGTACCGGAGCAGCGGCGCCGTCACCGGAAGGCCGCCCTCGCCGGAGCCGCCGTGGCCGTGATCGCCTGCGCGGTCGCGCTCGCCCTGAACCTGCCGGCGCGGCATGCCGATGCCGGCGGTCCGGCCGGCGGCGCCGCGTCCCTCCCGGCCGGCGCAGCGGAGCGTACGGCCGGCCGAACGGCTTCCGCGTCGCCGGCACAGGCCTCGCCCTCGTCCTCGGCATCCGCTCCCGCCGCCCCCGGGGCCGGGGGCGCCGGCACCGACGCCGCCGCGAGCCCGCACCCGTCCGGCCCCGGCGAGCACCCGGCGACCGGTACGCCGGTCACGGTGACGGCCCAGCCCTACACCTGGGAGTCCCCCTGCGGCCAGCACTACCTGATCGACAAGCCGCCGGCCCAGGTGTCCCCGCCGCCTCTGGAACGGGACGCTCCCGCCTGGGTGGCGGCGTCCGGAGCCGTCTCGGCCCGAGAGCAGTACGTCACCCTCACCCTCCAGGGCTCCGGCAAGGAGACGGTCGTCCTGGACGGCCTGACCGTCCGCACCGCCGGGAAGCGCGCTCCCCTCGCCCGGAACGACTACGCCATGGGCTATCCCGGCGTCGGCTGCGGCGCGGGCGTACGCACCCGCTCCTTCAGCGTGGCCCTCGACGCCGCGCGCCCGGCCGTCGTACCGGCGGCGGGGCAGGCCACGTTCCCGTTCAAGGTGAGCGAGTCCGAGCCGGAGGTGTTCTACATCAAGGCCGACGCCTCCGCGTACGACGTCAGCTGGTACCTGGAACTGGCCTGGACCAGCGGCTCCCGCTCCGGCACCCTCACCGTCGACAACCACGGCACGCCCTTCCGTACCAGCGGCAACAACGGGCGCCCCGGCTACGAGTTCCCCCTCGGCGGCGACGGCTGGGTGAAGGCGGGGACGACGTCCTGACCGCTTCGGCAGGGGCGCGGCGCGCACCGCGATCCGCGTGGACACCAGCGGCCACCACCGGCCGCACGAGGGAAGAAGGAGAGACCAGCATGGCGATTCAACGGATGGACAACGTCGGCATCGTCGTCGAGGACCTGGATGCCGCCGTCGCGTTCTTCGTCGAACTCGGTATGGAGCTGGAGGGCAGGGCGCAGGTCGAGGGCCCCGTCGCCGACCGGTGCACCGGACTCGACGGCGTCCACTGCGACATCGCGATGGTCCGGACCCCGGACGGTCACAGCCGGCTCGAGCTGGCGAAGTACCGCAGCCCCGCGGCGATCAGCGCGGGGCCGCACAACCGGCCGCACAACATCCTGGGCACCCACCGCGTCATGTTCGCCGTCGACGACATCGAGGACACCGTGGCCCGCCTGCGCCCTCACGGCGCCGAACTCGTCGGCGGGATCGCCCGGTTCGAGGACAGCTACCTGCTCTGCTACCTCCGCGGCCCGGAAGGCATCATCGTCGGACTGGCCGAGCAACTGCGCTGAGCAGGCCTTACGGGCCGATCTCGAACTCGGGCGCCTCGAGGGTCTTCAGGCATTCGGTCTTCGGCGCGGCCGGGTCGTCGAAGAAGGAGACGGCGATCTCCTGCGCGCACTTCGAGGTCGCGAACACCACGTGCGGCTCGTACGGCACCGTGACGACCTTGGCCCTGTTCAGCGTTCGGGCGACGTACGGTCCGTTGTCCGCGCCGGTCTGGGAGTCGAAGCCGCCCGACAGGGCGAGGGTCGGGATGTCACCGCTCGTGGCGTCCCGGATCGAGGGCGGGGCCGGGGGGACCTTCCACACCTCGCAGTCGGGGTGGAGGTAGGCCAGCTGCGGGGCCTGGGCCTGGACCGAGCGGGGGAAGGTCGGGAAGGTCTCCTGACCGCCCTTGAGCGCGGCGTCCTGCGCCTCGTACGGCGTCCACTCGCTGCAGAAGACTCCGTAGACGAGACCGTGCGCGACCCGTCCCATGGCCTGCGGGCTGAGCTTGCCGCCCGCCCACTGCTGGGCGATCCGCTGCGGCTTGCCGTGGGCCAGTTCGTCGAGGGCGAGCGGTACCTGCGGCGCGATGTGGGTCGCCGAGGTCATCCAGTTCACCAGGGCTGCGCCGTCCAGTACGACCTTGACCGGCTTGTCGCTGCCGGGGACGGTGACGGTGGTGGTGACCGGCTTGGCCTCGAGGTCGCGGACGAGCTTGTCGAAGGTGGCCGACAGGTTCGGATAGCGCTTGTTGCAGGCCGGCTGCGCCGTGCAGGCCTTGAACAGGCCGTCGAAGCCCTGCCGGGCGCTGCTCCAGGTCGCGGCCGAACCGGCCCTGGACGGCGGCAGAATGCCGTCGATGCCCACCGAGCGCAGGCCTTCGGGGTGCAGGCGCATGTAGACCAGCGCGAGGTGGGTGCCGTAGGAGATCCCGTACAGGTTCCACTGCTTGATGCCCAGCGCGGCGCGCAGGTCCTCGTAGTCGGCGGCGCTCTCGGTGTCGTTGTAGGCGCCGAGGTCGATCCCGCGGGCCGCCAGCTGGTCGCGGCAGGCCTTCGTGGCCTCGATGTGCAGGCGTTCGGTGGTCGGGGCGTCGTGGCCGAGGCCGACGGCGCGTGCGTTGAACTCGTCGATGTTGGGGCACAGGAGGGTCGGGTCGGCCGAGTAGGTGCCGCGCTGGGACATGAAGATCACGTCTCGGTCGCGGTTCAGGCCGCCGTCGATCGCCATCTTCGCCTCCCCCACGGCGTCGTCGCCGGGTCCGCCCGCGAGCCACACGATGGGGTCGGGCTTCGGCTTGTCGGTGGCGGCGGGCACGATCGCGACACCGAGTTCGATCGTTTTGCCGGTCGCCCCGGCGCGGTTCTCGGGCACGGTGAGCGTTCCGCAGCGGGCTCCCTGGAGCGCGTCGACCGGTTCGGGCGTCCTGGGGCAGGGGCCGGGTTCGAAGCGGGCGTCGCCCACCGTCCGTGCGACCGTGCCGATCGGGGCATCGGAGCCGGGGCTGGGGCCGGGGCCGGTCCCGGTGCGCGACTGCGCCCCGGCGGGCGCGGCGAGCAGTCCGGTGACCAGGAGACCGGTCGCCAGCCCGGCCGACGTGGCCCGCAGGCGTCGTACGGTGCGGTGGCGGCGGGACGGTTGCCGGTGTGTCATCTGGCCTCCCGGTCACTTCGGGGCGATCGTGAACGGCCCGGGTTCGAGGTCGTCCACGCATGCGGTGTCGGGTGCGGTCGGGCGGGCGAGGAACGAGGCCAGTACGCGCTGGGCGCACGGCGATTGCGGCACCACCCAGTGGCCGATTCCGGGGACCTGGACGGCGGTCGAGCGGGACAGGTCGCGGGCCACGTCCTTCGCCCAACTCGCCCCGGTCTTCGCGTCGAACGTGCCGGAGACGAGCAGGGCGGGCACGCTGCTGACCGTGGCCACCCGCTGGACGGCCGCGCGGTCCGGCACGTTCCAGATCCGGCACACCGGGTACTGGAAGGGCAGTTGCGGCGCCTGGGCCAGGACCGTGTCGGGCCAGCCTGGGAAGGCCTCCCGGCCCGCGGTCAGCACGTCGGCCTCCGAGTAACCCGGCGCCCACTCGCTGCACGCCACCGAGTTCGTCAGGCCGTGCGCGAACATGCCCACGGGCTGGACCGAGCCGGCCGCGCGGGCCTGCGCGAAGCGTTGCGGGTTTCCGCGGGCGAGTTCGTCGAGCGCGGCCGGAAGGTCCTTGGGCCGGGGGGTGGAGGCGACGATCAGGTTGAGCAGTGCGCCTCCGTCGAGGACGACCTCGACCGGCTTTCCGCCGCCCGGTGGCGGGACGTTCAGGGTCAGGGGGTGTGCCTCCAGCTTGCGCACCTGCTCGGTCAGCGTGCGGGCGAGGTCCGGGTACCGGTTCTTGCAGGCGGGCTGGGCGGCGCAGGCGTCGAAGATGTTGTCGATCCCCTCGGCGGCGCTCCGCCACCCCCACGGCAGGGCCGCGGACTGGGGAGGGGTGACCGAGTCGAGCGCCACGGCGCGGATTCCCTCCGGGTGCAGGCGCAGGTAGGTGAGGGCCAGATCGCTGCCGTAGGAGTACCCGTAGACGTTCCACCGGGGGATGTGCAGCGCGGCGCGCAGGTCGGCGAAGTCGGCCGCGTTCTCCGTGGTGTTGTAGGCGCCGAGGTCCACGCCGTCGGCCGTCAGGCGGTCGCGGCACTCCTTCACCGCCTTCAGCATGAGCTGCTCCGCCTGCTCGGCGTCGTAGCCCAGGCCCACGGACTGCTCGTTGAAGCGGTCGATCTCCGGGCAGGCGAGGTTCGGCCGGTCGTGGAGGTTGCCGCGCTGGGCCATGACGATCAGCTCGCGGTCCTTGTTCAGGCCGGACTCGACGAGGAAGGGAATGTCGTCGAACGTGTCGCCGCCGGGGCCGCCCGCCATGAACACCACGGGGTCCTGCGCCGGCTTCGCCGGGTGGGCGGCCGGGAGGACCGCCACGGCCAGCTCGATGGTCCGGCCACCGGGGCGGGCGCGGTTCTCGGGGACTTCGAGGACGCCGCACCGTGCGGTGGCGAGCGCTTCGGCGGCCTCGGGCGACTCGGGGCAGGGACCGGGCACGAACCGGGACGGGGCCGCCGCACCGGGCTGACCGGCGGACTGGCCGGCGGGCCGGCCGGATGCCGTGGCGGCGCCGCTCGCTGCGGGGCCGATCGCTGCCAGGCACATCAGGGCGGCCGCGGCGGTCATCACGTGGATGCTGTGCTGAGGCATGTGGTCTCGTGCCTCCGCCGATATCGGCGGCGGCCCCGCCGGGCCCGGCCGCCACGGTTGGGACGGAACACTCCCTCTCGACGCTACTCGGCGCGGCGTACGCGCGCACGCGGAGCGCAGTCGGGTGCCCGGAGGGGGTCGTCCCTCCGGGCACCCTCACCCGGCGCGGCCGGGCGGCACCCGCGTCAGGACGGGAGCCACGACCGCCAGGTGGCCTCGTTCTCCTTCACCCAGCGGCCCGCGGCCTCCTGGGGGGACAGCTTCTCGTCCGCGATCATCAGGGCGACGTCGTTCTGCATGTCGGTCGTCCACCGGAACTTCTTGAGGAAGGCGGCGGCGTCACCCCCGCCGTCCGCGAAGCGGGCGTTGAGGAACTTCTGCAGCGGGGTGTGCGGGTAGGCGCACTCCACCTTCTGCGGGTCGGCGTCGCAGCCCTCCTTGTACTCGGGCAGCTTCACCTCCGTCATCGGGACCTTCTCGAAGAGCCACTGGGGCTTGTACCAGTAGCTCAGGAACGGCTTCTTCTCCTTGGCGAACTGCTTGATCTGCGTGATCTGCGCCGCCTCGGAGCCCGCGAACACGACCTGGTAGTCCAGGTCCAGGTTCTTCACGAGGGCCTTGTCGTTGGTCACGTAGGACGGGGAGCCGTCCAGCAGCTGGCCCTTGCCGCCGCTCTCCGCGGTACGGAACTGGTCGGCGTACTTGTTCAGGTTCTTCCAGTCGGTGACGTCCGGGTGTTCCTCGGCGAAGTACGTGGGCACGAACCAGCCGATGTGGCCGGTCACCCCGAGGTCGCCGCCCCGCTCGATGGTCCCCTTGTCGTCGATGTACCGCTTCTCCTGCTCCGGGTGGCCCCAGTCCTCCAGGATGGCGTCCACCCGGCCCTGGCTGAGCGCGTCCCAGGCGGGGACTTCGTCGATCTGGACGGTGTCCACCCGGTAGCCGAGCTCGTGCTCCAGCAGGTACTGGGCCACGGCCACGTTGGCCTGTGCGCCGACCCACGACTGCACGGACAGCGTCACCGTGCGTGAGCCCTTCGCGTCGGCGTACGGGGAGGCCTGGCGGGTCATGTCGGCGGCGCCGCAGCCCGTGAGGGCGGTCAGGGAGACGGCGACGGCGGCGGCCGCCGCGAGGGCGGCGGAGCGTGTGGTGCGAGCCATGTCAGGCCCCCTTTCCGGCGAGGTCGCGGCGCTGTGTCGGCTGGGTGACGCGGTCGAGCATCAGGCCGAGGCAGACGATCGCGGCGCCGGCGACGAGGCCGGTCGCGAGGTCGCCCTGGGCGAGTCCGAAGACCGCGTCGTAGCCGAGCGCGCCGCCGCCGACGAGGCCGCCGATGACGACCACGGCGAGGACCAGGACCACGCCCTGGTTGACGGCCAGCAGCAGCGCGGGCCGGGCCAGCGGCAGCTGGACCTGGAAGAGCTGCTGGCGCCCGGTGGCGCCCAGCGAGCGCGCGGACTCCAGCGCCGCCGGGTCCACGGCGCGCACGCCCTGGGCCGTGATCCGTACCACCGCGGGCAGTGCGTAGACCACGGCGGCCGCGGCCGCCGGGGCGCGGCCCACACCGAACAGGGCCACCACCGGGATCAGGTACACGAACTGCGGCATCGTCTGGAAGACGTCGAGGACCGGGCGCAGCGCGCGTCCCAGGCGGGAGCTGCGGGCCGCGGCGACGCCGAGGGTGAAGCCGATCAGCAGGGTCACCGCGACGGCGGCCAGGACCTGGGACAGCGTGTCGAGCGCCGGGTCCCAGACGCCGAGGACGCCGATCGCGGCCATCGCGAGGACGGCGGTGGCGGCGGTGCGCCAGGTGCCGATGAGCAGGGCGAGGGCGCCGACGGCCAGCAGGACCGCCCACCAGGGCAGCCATTGGAGGCCGTCGCGCAGCGGGCCGAGGACCCAGGTGGTGAAGTGGCCGGCCCAGTCGGCGGTGCCGCCGACGAACGGTACGCCGGAGTAGAGGTGGGCGGTCATCCAGTCGACCGCCCGGTTGACGGGTTCGGCGATGTCCAGCGTCCACCCGGCGGGCCAGGAGAGCCCGTCGACGAGGCGGCCGCCGACGACGACCGCGGCGGTCAGCAGCGCGGCGACGTTCCGGGCGAGCCCGCTCCGGGGGGCCACGGGAGCGCCGATGCGCGCGCCGGCCGCGGCGGTGACCCGGTCCAGGACGATGGCGAGCAGCACGATCGGCACACCGGCGGCGAGTGCGGCGCCGACGTCGACGGAGGCCAGGGCCTGGTAGACCCGGTCGCCGAGGCCGCCCGCTCCGATGACGGAGGCGATCACGGCCATACCGAGCGCCATCATGATCGACTGGTTGACGCCGAGCAGCAGTTCCTTGCGGGCCAGCGGCAGCCGGGCCGTCAGCAGGCGCTGCCGGCCGGTGGCGCCGAGGGAGGTGGCGGCCTCCACGACGCCGGCGTCCGCGTCGCGCAGGCCGAGCGCGGTGAGGCGGGCCATGGGCGGAGCCGCGTAGACGACGGTCGCGAGGACGGCCGCGGGCACGCCGATGCCGAAGACGAGGACGACGGGCAGCAGGTACGCGAAGGCGGGCAGCACCTGCATGGTGTCCAGCACAGGCCGCAGGATCCGGTGCATCCGGTCCGACAGGCCGGCGGCGAGTCCGAGGAGGCCTCCGAGCAGCACGGACGCGGCGACGGCGACCACCATCAGGGCGAGCGTCTGCATGGTGGGCACCCACATGCCGAGCAGTCCGCACACGGCGAAGGCGGCGATGGAGGTCAGTGCGAGCCGGACTCCCGCGACGCGCCAGGCCAGCAGCCCGGCGGCGGCGGTGACGCCGGCCCAGCCGAGCGCGAGCAGCACCAGGTACGCGGCGCGGACGGACACGACCACGATGTTGCTGACGTGCCCGAGGAAGTAGAGGAACAGCGGGTGGCTGTCGCGGTTGTCGATGATCCAGTCGCTGGTCCGGTCGAGCGGGCCCGACAGGTCGACGGCGAGCGCGGACGGCCAGCCTCCGCCACCCAGGAGGACGGCGCCGAGGAGGAGGGCGAGGGCCGTGCACAGGCCGATCAGCCGACCGCGGTGGCGCGCGAGCGCGCGCAGCACACCGGGTCCTGCGTCGGTGGAGGCCTCGGTGGTCCCGGGGGCCTTGGTGGTCGCGGAGGAGGTCGCGGGGGCAGCGGGGGCCGCCGCGTTCTCGGTGCCCGTGGACTCCGGGGGCACAGGGGTGACGGTTGCGGTCATCGGGCCCACCGCCCGGTGTCGGCGCCGGTCGTGCCGCACGGCGGCGGCCAGGTCGTATGGTCGTACATCAGGCCACCGCCTTCCCCGTCGCGGCGGGGACCCCGGCGACGACACCGAGCAGTCCCGCGTGGTCGACCACACCGAGGCACCGGCCGTTCTCGACGACCCGGGCGTTCTCGCCCGTGCGGGCGACGGCCTCGATGGCCTCGTGGACGGTGGCGCCCGGGGCGAGTGCGGGGCCGGCCTCGGACTCGCCGATGAGAGCGGGGCGCATCGCCGAGCGGACGGTCAGCACCTGCTCGCGCGGCACGTCGCGGACGAAGTCCCGGACGTAGTCGTCGGCGGGGGCGCCGACGATCTCCTCGGGCGTGCCGAGCTGGACGATCCGGCCGTCGCGCATCAGCGCGATGCGGTCGCCGAGCTTCAGCGCCTCGTTCAGGTCGTGCGTGATGAAGACCATCGTGCGGCCCTCCTCGCGGTGGAGGCGTACGACCTCCTCCTGCATGTCACGGCGGATGAGCGGGTCCAGTGCGCTGAACGGCTCGTCGAAGAGCAGGACCTCGGGGTCCACGGCGAGTGCGCGGGCCAGGCCCACGCGCTGCTGCTGGCCGCCCGACAGCTGGCTCGGCCTGCGCAGCTCCATGCCCTCGAGGCCGACCTTGGTGACGAACTCGGCCGCGCGGTCGCGGCGTTCGCCGCGTCCCACGCCCTGGATCTCCAGCCCGTAGGCGATGTTGTCGAGTACCGTCCGGTGCGGCAGCAGCCCGAAGTGCTGGAAGACCATCGCCGCCCGGTGCCGGCGCAGCTCGCGGAGCCGGCCGGTGTCCATGGACAGCACGTCCTCGCCGTCGATGGAGATCGTGCCCGAGGTCGGCTCGATGAGCCGGGTGAGGCAGCGTACGAGCGTCGACTTGCCCGAGCCGGACAGGCCCATGACGACGAAGACCTCGCCCTTGCGGACGTCGAAGGAGACGTCGCGGACGGCGGCGGTGCAGCCGGTGCGCTCGCGCAGCTCGGCGGCGTCGAGGGCGGCGAGTTCCTTGTCGGCGGGCACGCGGTCGGCCTTCGCGCCGAAGACCTTCCACAGGTTGCGTACGGAGAAGACGGACTCCGCGGGTGTCTGCGGCGGGGCGGCGGAGTGCGGGGTCGTGCGGTGCGGGGTCGTGCTGTGCGGCGGAGTGTTCATCGGGTGGTTCCTCCCAGCAGGTCGGCGCATTTCTCGCCGACCATGAGCACGCCGATCATGGGGTTGACGGCGGTCATGGTGGGGAAAACGGACGCGTCGGCGATCCGGATGCCGGTCAGGCCCCGGATCGTCAGATCGGGTGCGACGACCGCGAGTTCGTCGTCGACGGCCCCCATCCGGCAGGTGCCGGCGGGGTGGTAGACGGTGTGGGCGACCTTGCGGGCGTACGCGCTCAGCTCCTCGTCGGAGGTCACCTCGGACCCGGGGCACACCTCGCGCTTCAGCCATCCGGCCAGGGGTTCGCTCGCCGCGATCTGCCGGGCGATGCGGATGCCGTCGACGAGGGTGCGGCCGTCGTAGTCGTCCTCGTCGGTGAAGTACCGGAAGTCGAGCGCGGGCTTGACCTCCGGGTCGGCGCTCGTCAGGTAGAGCCGGCCGCGGCTGCGCGGCTTGGGGATGTTCGGGGTCATCGACACGCCGTGCGCGGGCCGTTCGTACCCCAGGCGCTCCGGATTGTCGGTGAAGGGGATCTGGTAGAAGTGGAACATCAGGTCCGGGCCCTCGGACGCCGGGTCCCGGCGGACGAACAGCCCGGCGTCGGAGTCCATCGCCGAGTTCTCCGGGATCGGACCGTGCGTCTCCCACACGATGACCGACTCGGGGTGGTCGAGCAGGTTCTCGCCGACGCCCGGCAGGTCGTGCACGACGGGGATGCCGAGCTTCTCCAGATCGGCGCGCGGCCCGATGCCCGAGTGCAGCAGCAGGCGCGGGGTGTCCACGGCCCCGGCGCACACCAGCACCTCGCGCCGGGCGCGTACGACGTGCTCCGCGCCCTCCTTGGTACGGATGTGCACGCCGGTGGCGCGGGTGCCCTCCAGCTCCAGCCGGTACGCCCAGGTCTCCAGCGCGATGTGCAGGTTCGGCCGGTCCAGGAAGGGGTGCAGGTAGGCGACGGAGGCCGACGAGCGCTTGTTGGTCTCCGGGTGGTAGGCGAGGTCGAAGAAGCCGGCGCCCTCGTGGAAGGGGGCCTTGTTGAAGCCCTCGACGTGCGGCACGCCGAGGGCGCTCTGCGCCGCGTCGACGAAGTCCCGGGCGATGGCGTTCCGGTCGGCCTCGCCGACGGGGACGACGTTGTTGCGCAGCCGGGCGAAGTAGGGGTCCATGGCTGCCGCGTCCCACCCCTCGGCGCCGGCCTGCGCCCACTCGTCCCAGTCGGAGGGCAGCGGCTTGAACGCGATGAGGGTGTTGTGCGAGGAACAGCCGCCGAGCACCCGCGCACGACTGTGGCGGATGTGCGAATTGCCCCGGGGCTGCTCGGTGGTGGGGTAGTCGTAGTCCAGCTCGCCGCCGAGCAGGCCCATCCAGCGGCGCAGGGTGAGGACGTCGTCGCGGCCGACGTCGCTGGGGCCGCCCTCGATGACGGCGACGCTGACGTCCGGGTCCTCGGTGAGCCGGGAGGCGATCACGGAACCGGCGGTGCCGCCGCCGACGACGACGTAGTCGTACAGGTGCTGGTCGCTCATGCCTGGCCCTTCGCCGTCGCGCCCGCGAACCAGCGCACGGGGCGCGGAGCGAGGTTCTGGTAGATGTGCTTGGCCTCGCGGTATTCGGCGAGGCCGCCGGGGCCCAGTTCGCGGCCGATGCCGGACTTCCCGAAGCCGCCCCATTCCGCCTGCGGCAGGTAGGGGTGGAAGTCGTTGATCCAGACGGTGCCGTGGCGCATCAGGGCGGCGACCCGCCGGGCGCGGTTCTCGTCGGAGGTCCACACCGCTCCGGCGAGGCCGTACTCGGTGTCGTTGGCGAGGGCGACGGCCTCCTCCTCGGTGCGGAAGGTCTCCACGGTGAGGACGGGGCCGAAGACCTCCTCGCGGACGACCCGCATGCCGCGGTGGCACCGGTCCAGGACCGTGGGCCGGAAGAAGTAGCCGGGGCCGGCCGGCTTCGTGCCGCCCGCGCGCAGCTGCGCGCCCTCGGCGAGGGCGGAGGCCACGTACGCCTCGGTCCGTGCCAGCTGCGCCGCGGAGACGAGCGGGCCGCACTCGACGCCCTCGTCGGTGCCGCGTCCCAGCCGGATCAGTTCGGCCCGGCGGGCGAGCTCGGCGACGAAGCGGTCGCGCAGCGGCTCCTCGATGATGAGGCGGGAGCCGGCGGAGCAGACCTGACCGCTGTGGATGAAGGCGGCGTTGAGCGCCTGGTCGACGGCGGTGTCGAACCCCTCGGGCGTGGAACACGCGTCGGCGAACACGACGTTGGGGTTCTTGCCGCCCAGTTCGAGGGCGACCTTCTTGATGCTGTCGACGGCCGCCCTGGCGACCTTCGTACCGCTGACGAGTCCGCCCGTGAACGAGACGAGGTCGACGTCGGGGTGTTCGGCGAGCCGGGCGCCGACCGTGTCGCCGGGACCGGTGACGATGTTGGCCGCACCGAGCGGGAGTCCGGCCTCCAGCAACAACTCGATCAGCACGACGGTGGTCAGCGGGGTGATCTCACTGGGCTTGATCACGAAGGTGTTGCCGGCGGCGAGGGCGGGAGCGATCTTCCAGCTGGCCTGGAGCAGCGGATAGTTCCACGGCGTGATCAGGGCGCAGACGCCGACCGGCTCGTGCACGACGACGCTGCGGATCTCGTTCGAACCGGCGTCGACGATCCGGCCGCCATCCTCCTTCTCCACGAGGTCGGCGAAGTAGCGGAAGGCGTCGCGGACGCAGTCGACGTCGACGCGGCCCTCCTCGAGCGTCTTGCCGGCGTCCTGGCTCTCCAGGGCGCCGATCCGCTCGCGGTCGCGCTCCAGCAGGTCGGCGACGCGACGCAGCAGGGCGGCCCGCTCGGCGACGGGGGTGCGCGGCCAGGCGCCGGCGTCGAAGGCGGCCCGCGCCGCGGCGACCGCGTCGTCGGTGTCCGGTACGCCGCCCTCCGCCACGAGCGCGAAGGGGCTCGCGTCGACGGGGTCGATGATCTCGCGCGTGGCCCCGGACAGGGCTTCGCGCCACTCTCCGCCCACGTGGATGGTCTGCTGTGGTGCCGTCACGTTCCGTATAGCCTTTCGTTCCTTTGCGTCCCCCTGCCGGTCAGACCGACTTGATCCGCCCGCCTGCCCCGGCTCCCCGAATCCATGCGCAATACATTGCGGAGAGTGGCCTGCTTCACGCACGAAAATGCACCAAATTTGGACATACGTGATATCTGCTCGGCATCCCGGACTCACCCGTTCGGCGTACTCGCCCAGGGCGCCGCGGGTCGGGTGTTCACGCAGGTCGCATGCGCCGGGAACCGGGTGCGGACGGGGAGCCCCAGGAACGGCATCGCTTTCCCCGGACGCTGGCTCAACCGGATCGCCCACGACCACGCGCCCGGCTCGGCCGGCATCGGCCTGTTCCTCTCCCGGCTCGTGTCCCCCGGCGAACGCGCCTTCGCCGACCTCTGACGGCCGGACACCGCCGTCCCGCCGCGTCCTCCTCCGACCACAGGGGCCCGGTCCGGCAACGGCGTTCCGCCCGACCTGCCTCCGGGGCTGTCAGTGCCGCTTGGTACAACTTGCAGCACATCGGACGCGACAGGCGAGGAACGGCGGGCACCCCATGAGCTACGCGAACCATCTGACGGGATTCGGCGGACTGCCCGTCATCGACTTCCCGGGCCCCGGCGACGCGGACACGACCCGCCTGCCCGAGGCCGACGACGTCGCGTGGCGGATCGCCAGCGACAGCTACGACAGCGAGGAGAGCTGGACCGAGGCCTTCGCCCGGTTCCGCAAGGCGGTCGACACCACCGCCGTCCGCGCGATCGTCGTCGGCTCCTGGGAGGAGGCCTACGACAGCGGCCCCGAGGAGATCATCGCCGCCCTCCTCGACGCACGCTCCCAGCTGCCCGCCCTGCGGGCCCTGTTCCTCGGGGACATGGAGTCGGAGCAGTGCGAGATCTCCTGGATCAACCAGGGGGACGTCGGCCCGCTCCTCGACGGCTTCCCGGAGCTGGAGCAGTTCGGCGTACGGGGCGGCTCCGGGTTGGTCCTCCCGGCCGTGACGCACCACAAGCTGCGCTCCCTGACCGTCGAGACCGGCGGGATGCCCGCCGAGGCCGTCCGCGGCGTCGCCGCGAGCGACCTGCCCGCCCTGGAGCACCTCGACCTGTGGCTCGGCACGTCCGAGTACGGCGGGGACGCCGCCCTCACCGATGTGGCGCCGATCCTCGACGGGGAGCGGCTGCCGCGCCTGCGCCACCTGGGCCTGCGCAACAGCGACATCCAGGACGAGATCGCCACCGCCGTCGCGTCCGCGCCCGTCGTCGCCCGCCTGGAGACCCTCGACCTGTCCATGGGCGTCCTCACCGACGAGGGGGGCGCGGCACTGCTCGACGGCCGGCCCCTGACCCACTTGAAGAAGCTGGACCTGCACCACAACTACCTCACGGAGCCGCTGCGCCGGCGCTTCCAGGAGGTGCTCGGCGGCGCCGGCGTCCTCCTCGACCTGGACCGCGGCCATGCCGAGGAGGACGAGTACGACGGCCGCACCTGGCGCTTCGTCGCCGTCGGCGAGTAGCGCGCGGACCGTGACGGACCACGCGCAGCCGCCGCGCTGGGCGGTCGTCGGCAACCCGGAGAACCGGCGCGTCGCCCTGTTCTCCGGGGCCGTGCGCGCCGCCGGGCTCCCCGCGCCGCGCGTCGTGCCCTGGACGGACGTGCTGCGCGCGGGCGGCGCCGCCTTCGCCTCCGACGAGATCGTCCGGATCGAGTCGCCTGGTGAGAACGCCGCGGTCGACCGGCTCCTGCGCGGCGCCGACGACCCCACCCGGGTGGAGGGCGGGGCCCGCTGGTACGCCGCCTTCACGGCTGCCGTCCGTACGCTGACCGGCGGCCTGCGCCTCGACGACCCCGACGAGCTGGCGGTCCTCTTCGACAAGCGGAGCTGCCACCGGACCCTCGCCCGCGCCGGGGTCCCCGTACCGCAGGCGCCGACCTCCGGCGGCGCGGCACCGGTGCGCGGCTGGGACGACGTACGGGCCCTCATGGCCGCGCACGGCATGCCGCGGGTGTTCCTGAAGCCCGCCCACGGGTCCTCCGCCTCCGGTGTCGTCGCCGTCGAGACGGCCGGCGGGGGCCGGATCAGGGCGACCACGTCCGTGGAGAGCGCGGCGGACGGCCGGCTGCACAACTCCCTGCGGGTACGTCGCCTCACGCGCGAGCCGGAGGTGGCCGCGCTGGTCGACGCCCTCGCCCCCGACGGACTCCACGTCGAGCGGTGGTGGCCCAAGGCCTCCCTCGGCGACGGTGCGGCCGACCTGCGGGTGGTGGTCGTGGCCGGGCGGGCCACCCACGCCGTGGTGCGCACCAGCCGGACCCCCATGACCAACCTGCATCTCGGCGGCCGGCGCGGCGACCTGTCCGCCGCGGTCCGGGCCGCGGGCCCGGAGGCCTGGGCCGAGGCCCTGCGGATCTGCGAGCGGGCCGCGTCCTGTTTCCCCGGCACCCTGTGCGTCGGCGTCGACCTGCTGCCCGCCGTCGGCTGGCGCCGGTTCGCCGTCGCCGAGGTCAATGCCTTCGGCGACCTGCTGCCGGGCCTGACCGGTCTGCCGGGCAGCGGCGCCGAGGGCCTGGACACCTACGCCGCGCAGGTCGCCGCCGCGCGCAGACATCTGCAGCACCACCCCACGAGGAACCACCGTGCACCCGACTGACACCCCAGCGCTCCCCCTGCCCGTCCCCGTCCCCGTCCCCGTCCCCGTCCCCGTCCCCGACATGAACGAGGTCGTCGGCCGCGACGACCTGCTCCTGCTCACCCTGGACACGCTGCGCCACGACGTCGCCGTCGAGCTGGCCGCCGCCGGCCGCATCCCGAACCTGGCCCGGCACCTGCCCGGCGGTGCCTGGGAGGAGCGGCACGCCCCCGGCAGCTTCACCTACGCCTCCCACCAGGCGATGTTCGCCGGTTTCCTGCCCACCCCGGCCCGGCCCGGTCCGCACCCGCGGCTGTTCGCCGCCCGCTTCGCCGGCAGCGAGACGACCGCCGGCCGGACCTACGTCTTCGACACGCCGGACCTGGTGTCGGGCCTCGCCGCGGCCGGCTACCGCACGGTGTGCATCGGCGGCGTCGGCTTCTTCAACAAGCAGGGCGCCCTCGGCGACGTACTCCCGGGCATGTTCCAGGAGAGCCACTGGGAACCGGCGTTCGGCGTGGCGTCGCCCACCTCCTTCGAGGCCCAGGTCGAGCGGGCCGAGCAGGTCGTCGCCGCGCTGCCCGCCGAACAGCGGCTGTTCCTCTTCCTCAACGCCTCCGCCCTGCACCAGCCCAACTGGTTCCACCTGCCCGGTGCCACCGCCGGGGCCGGCGACACCCGCGCCACCCACGCCGCCGCCCTCGAGTACATCGACCGGCACATCGGCCGGCTCCTCTCCGCCATGAGTTCGCGGCGCCGCTGCTTCGCGATCGTCTGCTCCGACCACGGCACCACCTACGGCGACGACGGCTACACCGGCCACCGCCTCGCGCACGAGGCCGTCTGGACCGTGCCGTACGCCCACTTCTTCCTGGAGCCGTCCGCATGACCTCCCCCGCCCCCGCACCCGCCCCCCTCGCCCCCACCGCGCCCCTGCCGGGCAGCCCGTACAGCGCCTACGTCTACGCGTACCCCCACAAGACCGCCTACCGGGAACTGCCCGACCCGCCCCTCCTGCGGGACCTGTGGCGGGGCGAACGCAAGGACGCCCTCTCCCTCTACCTCCACATACCCTTCTGCGAGGTCCGCTGCGGCTTCTGCAACCTCTTCACCCGCATCGGCGCCCCCGACGGGCTCACCGGCCGCTACCTCGACGCCCTGGAGCGCCAGGCCGCCGCCGTCCGCGACGCCCTGGGCGACGAGGCACCCGTCTCCTTCGCCAACGCCGCGTTCGGCGGCGGCACCCCCACCTTCCTGACGGCCGGCGAGCTGGAACGGCTCTGCGACATCGCCGAGCTGGGCATGGGGGCCGACCTGCGCGCCGTACCGCTGTCCGTCGAGACGTCCCCGGCCACCGCCACCGCCGACCGGCTCGCCGTCCTCGCCGGGCGCGGCGCCACCCGCATCAGCATCGGCGTGCAGAGCTTCCTCCCCGAGGAGGCCCGGGCCGCCGTGCGCCCCCAGCGCCGGGCCGACGTCGAAGCGGCGCTC
The DNA here is from genome assembly GCF_002080455.1 of Streptomyces sp. Sge12. NCBI lineage: Bacteria > Bacillati > Actinomycetota > Actinomycetes > Kitasatosporales > Streptomycetaceae > Streptomyces > Streptomyces sp. Sge12. The sequence continues at coordinate 6,857,369 of NZ_CP020555.1, read as the reverse complement.
GGCCGCATCCGCGACGCCCGCGTCCCCGTCCTGAACATCGACCTCATCTACGGCATCGACGGCCAGACGCCCGCCACCTGGCGCACCTCCCTCGACGCCGCGCTGGCCTGGCGCCCCGAGGAGCTGTACCTCTACCCCCTCTACGTCCGCCCCCTCACCGGGCTCGCCCGGCGCACCGCCCTCACCGACCGGGCCTGGGACGAGCAGCGCCTGACCCTCTACCGGCAGGGCCGCGACCACCTCCTCGCCCACGGCTACGAGCAGGTCTCGATGCGCATGTTCCGGCTCGCCGGTGCGGCCCCGCAGGGCCCCGACGACCACGCCTGCCAGACCGACGGCATGATCGGCCTGGGCTGCGGCGCCCGCTCCTACACCTCGTCGCTGCACTACTCCTTCGACTACGCGGTCGACATGGGCGAGATCCGCGGGATCATCGACGACTACACCGCGTCCGAGGACTTCACCCGCGCCGTCCACGGCCGGCCCACCGACGGCGACGAGGCGCGCCGCCGCCATCTGCTCCAGTCGCTGCTCCAGGCCCGGGGCATGCCGGTCGCCGACTACCGGGACCGGTTCGGCAGCGACCCGCACGAGGACTTCCCCGCCGAGCTGTCCGCCTTCGCCGCCCGCGGCTGGCTCGCCGAGGACGGCGCGGGCCCGCTGCTGCAGCTCACGCCCGAGGGGCTCGCCCACTCCGACGCGCTCGGCCCCGAGCTGTTCTCACCGGCCGTGCGGGCCGCGATGGCCGCCTACGAGACCAAGTAGCCGCCGTGGACCTCACTCTGCTCTACCGCGGCCCGCTGGCCTCCTGCGACTACGACTGCCCGTACTGCCCGTTCGCCAAGCGGCGCGACACCACGGCCCTGCTGCGCGCCGACCGGGCCGCGCTGGAACGGTTCACCGACTGGGCGCGTTCGCGTACCGAGGACCGGCTCTCCCTCCTGTTCACGCCCTGGGGCGAGGGGCTCGTGCGCTCCTGGTACCGCCGCGCCCTGGTCGAGCTCTCCCACCTGCCGCACGTCGAGCGCGTCGCCATCCAGACCAACCTCAGCTGCCGCACCGACTGGCTGGCGGACGCCGACCCCGCCACCCTCGCGCTGTGGTGCACCTACCACCCGGGGCAGACCCCGTACGACCGCTTCCTGGCCAAGGTGCGCGACCTCGCCGACCGGGGCGTGCGCCACAGCGTCGGCATCGTCGGCCTCCCGGAGAACCTGGAGCACGCCCGCCGGCTGCGGGCCGCCCTGCCCTCCCACGTCTACCTGTGGGTGAACGCCGCCGACGGCCACACCTACACCGACGCCGAGGCCGGCACCTGGACCGCCGTCGACCCGCTCTTCCCGTACAGCCGGCACCCGCACCGTTCGGCCGGAATGCCGTGCCGCACGGGCGAGTCGGTGATCTCGGTGGACGGCGACGGCACGGTGCGCCGCTGCCACTTCGTGCGCGCCGAGCTCGGCAACCTGTACGACGGCTCCTACCGGAGCGCGCTCGGCCCCCGCCCGTGCCCGCTGACCAGCTGCGACTGCCACATCGGCTACGTCCATCTGGAGACGCTGCCCCTGTACGACGTGTTCGCGGGCGGCGTCCTGGAACGCGTCCCGGCGGCCGGCACGCCGACGCTCGTCCCCCTGCTCAGGAAGCGTCCGGAAGGTCCCGATCGGCAGGATCCGCCAGAGACGGACCGGCCGGCCGCCCACCGGCCACGACCAGCCGGACCGCACGCAACGCCGCGAGATCGGTGAGCGGATCCCCGTCCACGACCAGCAGGTCGGCCCGGAACCCGGCCGCGAGCCGGCCGGTGTCCCCGTCGATCCCCAGGGCCCGCGCCGCGCCCGAGGTGGCCAGGTCGACGATCTCGGCCGGGGCCAGCCCGATGTGCTCGAAGAACTCCAGGCTGGAGACGAACCCGTCGAAGACGGCGTGCGGGACGCCCGCGTCCGTCCCTGGCAGCAAGCGGACGCCGCGTTCCGCCATCCACCGGAGCCGCCCGAACATCTCCTCGGCCCGCTCGGGCCCGAACCGCTGCGCGAAACCCCGCCAGTCGGGGCTCGCCGCGGGACAGACGGCGATACCGCCCGCCGCGATGGCGTCGACCAGGTCCTCCCGTACGTCGAAGCCCGCCCGCCCCATCCACGTGCAGTGCTCGATGGTGTCCACCCCGGCGGCCACGGCGGCCGCGATGCCCTCGGTCCCGTGGGCGTGCGCGGCCACCGGCAACCCGAGGCTCCGCGCCTCCGCCACGACCACGCTCAGCTCCTCCTCGGTGAACTGCGCCTGCCAGACGGCCGGTCCGCCCTTGGTGATGCCCCCGCCGGTGGCCATGACCTTGATCAGGTCCACTCCGGCGGCGGCGTTGCGGCGGACCGCCTCACGGATCGCCCCGATCCCCTCGACCTCACCGCCCATGAACCAGCAGTGCCCGCCCACAGCGGTCAGGGGTGTGCCGGCGGACAGCAGCCTCGGCCCCGGCACCCGCCCGGCCGCGATCTCGTCCCGCAGCCGCACGGCGAGTCCGCCCCGGTCACCGAGGTCGCGCGCGGTGGTCACGCCCGTGGCCAGCAGTCGTCCGGCCCGGTCCGCCATCCCGGCGTAGAGCTCGGCGTCACCGGCCGCCTGCAGGCCTGCCACGGGGTCCGGGCCGGCGTCGAGCGCGAGATGGACGTGGGCATCGATGAGACCGGGCAGCAAAGTGCCTTCGGGGAAAGCCAGTCGGGGAACGTCCGGCCCTGCCTGCGCCTCGACCTCCGCGCGCGGTCCGGCCGCCGCGATCAGGCCCCCGTCGTACAGCACGGCACCGTCCGGGACCACCTCTCCGCCCGGGCCCGTGACCATCCGACCCGCCGATAACACTGCCTGCACGATTGCCCTTCCGCCGTCCCACGGCGCCCCCGCCGCCACGATCCGCCGGGGGAGCCCCTGTCCCGGGCCATCCTCCCCCGGACCCCGCGGGAACGCTGTAAAGTTAGGCTGACCTAACTCCCGTTCCCACCAGGAGACTTCATGCCGCTGGAGACCGTCTTCGCCGCATACGGGCTGCCCGGCGAGCCGGGGTCGCGGGAGTTCTGGGCGGCGGCCGCGGGCCCCGGATCGGTGCCTGCCGGAGACGGTGGCTGGACGACCCTGTTCCTGTGGCGCGGCTCGGCGGCCGACCTCACCTTCGAGAGCTGGTCGCAGGACGTGCCGTTGCGCCGCTGGCGCGACACGGACTGCTGGTACGCCGAGGTACCGATGCCCGCGCGGCTGCGGGTCACATACCGGTTCCTCGTGGGCGGCACCGCGTACGCCGATCCGCTCAACCCGGTCGGCGCCGGGGGCGACCGGTCCGTCGCCGCCACCCCGGACGCCCCGGCCCAGCCGCATTGGCCGCTGCTGGGCCCCGACGACGTACTGCCCGTCCCGCGGACCCGGGTCCGCTGGGCCGGCGAACGGCTCGGCGGGCGCCGGACCGTACGGGTCCACCCGGCGGGCGGCGGCGGACCGGTGGTGCTGCTGCTCGACGGGGACGACTGGCTCTACCTGCACCCGGCGATGACCGCCTTCGACTCCGCCGTCGCCAGTGGCGAGATGCCCCCCGTCACGCTGGTCTTCCTGCCGACCAGGGACCGGGAGGCCGAGTTCGGGTGCCGGCCGGAGCTGTGGCGGGCCGTCCGGGACGAACTGCTGCCGCTGGTCGCGGAATCCGGCGTGCCGGCTGATGTGGACCGCCTGGTGGTCGCCGGTCAGAGCCTCGGCGGGCTGAGCGCGGTCTACGCGGCCCTGGAGTTCCCGGATCTCGTGTCGCGCGTCGCCTGCCAGTCGGGGTCGCTGTGGTGGACACCCGACGCCGTGCGGTCGCCGGACCCGCTCGGCGGGCCGGTCGGCGGCGCCATCGCCGCCCGGTTGCGGGAGCGGCCCGACCTGTCCGGCCTGCGGATCGCCTTCGACGTGGGCGAGCACGAGACCCGGATGCTGCCCCACTGCGAACGGATCGAGACCCTGGCCGAGCAGGCGGGCGCCACCGTACGGGTCTCCCGCTCGCCGTCGGGCCACGACCGCGCGGGCTGGCGCCACGCCCTGCTCCGGGACGTCGGCTGGGCGCTCGCCTAGGGGTGCGCGCGGGGAGGGAGCGGGGTCCCGTTCACGGTTCGGCACCCGCTTCCGGTCAACGGGCCACCGCCAGGCAGTAGTTCTCGTCGCCGGCGAGGAGGTTGCGGTGGGTGTCCTCGGCGGTGATCACTCCGTCGTCCAGGACCAGGACCCGGTCGGCGGCGTCCAGCAGGGCCGGGCTGCTGGTGATCACGACCGTGGTGCGGCCCCGCCGCAGCTCGGCGATGTTGCGTGCGACGATCTGCTCGGTGACGGCGTCCACCGCGGTGGTCGGGTCGTGCAGGACGAGGATGTCGGTGTCGGCGGCCAGGGCCCGGGCCAGGGACAGCCGCTGGCGCTGTCCGCCGGACAGGTTCGCGCCTCGGTCGCGGACGCCGTGGTCGAGTCCCTCGCGGTGGAGGGCGACGACGTCGGTCAGCATGGAGGCCTCGACCGCCGCGTCGACCGTCCGGCTGGTGCCCGACGGGTCGATGTTCGTACGGAGGGTGCCCGCGAAGATCTCCCCGTCGTACGGGTTCACCAGCATGTGCTCGCGAACGGCCTCGATCGACAGCGCGGCGAGTTCCTCCCCGCTGACGCGCACCGCGCCCTCGTAGGCGTGCGGCGGCACCCGCACGGACAGGATCGCGGCCAGGTCGGCCGCGGCGCGCGGCTGGTAGACGGCGATCGCCACGAACTCGCCGGCGGGCACCTGGAACTTCAGGTCGCGCAGGGCCCCGTACCGGACGCAGTCGATCTCCAGGTCCCCACCGGCCGCCGGGCGCTCGGGCCCGGGCGTCGCCACCGGGGGTGCGGTCAGCACCAAGGCCATCCGCTCGGCCGACGCGCGAGCCATCATCACGTACTTGGGCATGTCCGAGAACAGTTTCAGCGGCTCCATGATGAACTGCGCGAGCCCCACGGCCATGACGAGCTCCCCGACGGTGATCCGGCCCTCGAAGGCCAGCCATCCCGCGGTCAGGGTCACACCGGCGGCGAGGGCCGCGTTGAGTGCCGTCGCGGTGCCCGCGTACGCGCCGTTCACCCCGGCCACGGTGATCGCCTGGTGCTTGGCCTCCGTGCTCACCTTCCGGTAGGAGCGGAAGGCGGCGTGGTTGCCGCCGAATCCGTGCAGCGGGCGCAGGCCGGTGATCAGGTCGGCCACCTTGGCGCCCGCCCGGGCCACCCGGGCCTGCTGTTCGCGGGTGCTGGTTCCGATCCGCCGGGACATCACGCTCAGGACGGACAGGATCAGGGCGGTGCCCACGATCACGAGGAGGCCCAGCCGGATGTCGGCCAGCCCCAGGGCGACCGCCGCGACCAGCACCGCGACCACGGAGCTGATCAGCAGGGGCACCACCTCGATGATGTCGGCCGTCTGGTCGGCGTCCTCGGTGGCGATGGTCAGCACCTCGCCGGATTTGAGGCCGGCGTCCCGGGCGACGGGCTGGAGTCCGCAGTCCGCGACCTTGACCCGCCAGCGGTGCGCCTCGGTCGTGTTGGCCTTCTGCAGGATGCGCATGCCGAACCGCCACGACAGGGAGACGGTCGTGATGATCACGGCGAGTACGCCGATCGACAGGGCGAGCGCACCGGGGCTGCGCTCCTGCATCGTGTGCTCGACGATCAGGCCGAGCGCGATCGGGAAGGCGGTCTCTCCGGCCTGGTAGAGGCCCATGAGGACGGTGCCCCAGGCCATGGCGCCCATGTTGCGGCGCAGGGCGGTCTTGAGGATGTCGGACCCCGGTCGGGGCCGCTGCGCGTCAGGCGTTTTCATCGAGGTGGCGGGCAATCATTTCCGGGGTTCGCAGGGTGAACAGGTCGCGGACCGTGATCACTGGCCCGTACTCGCGGCGGAGCAGGCCGATCAGCCTCACCGCCAGCATGGAGTGTCCTCCGAGGGACACGAAATCGCTCACCGCGCTCACCTCGTCGTCGTCCAGGTCGAGTGCTTCGGCGAAGAACTCGCACACCACGGTCTCGGTCCCGGTCCGCGGTCCGCGCTCCCCCGCCGTGGTCAGTGTGCCCAGCGGCCGGGCCTCAGGCAACGCCCTGTTGTCCGCCTTCCCGTTGACGGTCAGCGGGATGCGGTCGACCCGGGCGTAGTGCGTCGGGCGCAGGAAGTCCGGCAGGGCGTTGCCGACCTCGGCGGCGACCGTCGCGAGGTCGCAGCCGTCCAGGACGAGGTAGGCGGCGAGCCGGTACGCGCCGTCGACCTGCGGGTCGGGCTGGGCGACCGCGGCGGCGAACCGGACCGCGGGGTGCGCGGCGAACGCGGCCTCGACCTCGCCGAGTTCGACGCGGTGTCCGCGGATCTTGACCTGCTGGTCGGTGCGGCCCAGGTACATCAGGTTCCCGTCGGGCCGCCGGGCCACCAGGTCCCCGGTGCGGTACATGCGTGCACCGGGTGCGCCGAACGGGCAGGCCACGAACCTTTCGGCGGTCTGGGCGGGCTGCCCGAGGTATCCCCGCGCGATGCCGATGCCCGCCACGTACAGCTCGCCGGGGACCCCGTCCGGCAGGGGGCGCAGCCACGGGTCCAGGACGTAGACGTCCGTGTTGTCGATCGCCACGCCCACCACGGGGTCCTGGCACTCGAAGGTGCCGACGCCGAGGGTGTTGATGGTGTACTCGGTGGGTCCGTACAGGTTGTAGCCGACGGTCCCCCCGGTCTCGGCGAGCCGCTGCCACAGGGTCGGGGTGACCGCCTCGCCGCCCAGCAGCACCAGCGCCGGGCGCCGTCCGGGGTGGTCGAGCAGGCCCTCGGCCACCAGCTGCTGGGCGTAGGTCGGCGTCACGTTGATGACGTCGATCCCGTGCTCCAGGCAGTACTCGACCAGCCGGGGGGCGTCGCGGCGCAGTTCCTCGTCGCAGATGTGCACCTCGTGGCCGTCGGCGAGCCAGAGCAGCTCCTCCCACGACATGTCGAAGGCGAACGAGACGGTGTGGGCGATGCGGAAGACGCGGTGGCCGTGCTCGGCCAGCACCGGCTCGAAGATCCGGCGCTGATGGTTGACGAGCATGTTGGTGAGCCCGGCGTACTCGGTCACCACGCCCTTCGGCCGGCCGGTCGATCCGGAGGTGTAGATGGTGTACGCGGGGTGGCGCAGGCGGTCCGGGTCGTCCGGGGCGAAGGTCACGTACGGCGGGGCCTCGGGCAGGGGCCGGTCCAGCTCGATCAGGTCGCCGGTCAGCCGGGGCGACACGGCGCCGACGGTGAGGGTCACGTCGGGGGCGGCGTCGGCGACGATGGCGGCGATCCGCTCGTCCGGGTGGTCGAGCTCCAGCGGTACGTACGCGGCGCCCACGCGCAGTACGGCGAACAGCGCGACGATCGAGTCGAGGGAGCGCGGGATCGCGAGGGCCACCGTCGTCTCGGGTCCGATGCCGCGGGTGGCGAGCACACCGGCCAGCTCCCGGCTGCGGTCCCGGAGCCGGGCGAAGGTCATGCTCCGGCCGTGGGCGACGAGCGCGACCCGCTCCGGGTCCCGGTCGGCCGCCCGGTCGAACCGGTCGACGACGGTGTCCGTTCCGACGTCCGTGCGGGCGGCGGCCTCGGGCTCCGGTCCCGGGCCCGGCAGCGCGCCCACCGGTCCGGTCCAGGTGGTGAGGTCCCCGAGCAGGCTCAGGTAGTGGTCGAGCAGGCGGCGGGCCGCCGCCGTGTCGTGGTCGCGGTACTCCAGCTTGACGGTGAGCCGGTCGCCGGGGGTGACCACCCAGGTGAACGGGTAGTGCGTGGAGTCGTCGGCCCGTACGGCGGTGATGCCGTGCCGGGCGTTCATCTCGGCGAACGCGTCCATGTCCAGGAAGTTCTGGAGCACGAACAGGTTGTCGAAGAGGGTGTCGTGCCCGCCGGCCCGCTGGATCTCGCCGAGCCCGAGGTGCTCGTGCTCCATCGCCTCGACGCGGGCCGCCTGTACGGCCGTCAGGTAGTCCCGGACCGTGTCGTACGGCCGGGCCCGCGTCCACATCGGCACCGTGTTTAGCAGCACGCCGACGACCTCGGAGAGGTCCGCGCCCTCACGGCCGGAGACCGTCACGCCGAAAACGGCGTCGGCGCGGCCCGTGTGCGCGCCCAGCAGCAGGCCGAACGCGCCGGTCAGCACCGTGTTCAGGGTGACGCCGTACGCCCGGGCCGCCTCCCGCAGGCGCTGCGAGTGTTCGGCGGGGAGCCGGTGCACGAGCGTCCGCGGCAGGTCGTCGACCAGGGTCGGTGCCGGTCCGGCGAGCAGCGTGGGGCCGGGGAGGCCGGTCAGGTGCTCGGCCCAGAAGCGTTCGGAGAGTGCCGGGTCCCTGGCGTCGAGCGCCCGGGCGTGCTCCTCGAAACTCGGCGTGGCGGGGGCCGGGGGCGTGAGCGTGCCCGCGACGGCGGCCTCGTAGGCCTCGAACAGGTCCCGCAGGACGATCTCGCGGGACCAGCCGTCCCAGAGCAGCAGGTGGTAGCTCAGGAGCAGGCCGTCGCGGCCGTCGGGCAGCCGCACCACGGTCAGGCGGATCAGCGGTGGCTCACCGGGGTCGAATCCGGTGTCGCGGTCCCGGGCGAGCAGGGCGTCGACCTCCTCGTCCGTCGCGAGGTCGACGGTCCGGACGCCGACCCGCCGGCCCGCGCCCAGGACCTGGACGGCCCTGCCGTCGTCGTCGGTGGTGAAGCCGGCGCCGACGACCGGGTGCCGGGCGATCACCCAGGCCATCGCCTCGGCGAGCGCGCCGGTGTCCAGGCGCCGGTCGAAGGTGAACCAGCTCTGTGCGACGTAGCGTCCGTCCGGGCCCGCCAGTTGTGCCTGGAAGTACAGGCCGCGCTGGAGCGGGGTGACCGGCGCCGTGCGCTCGGCCGTCGTGGCGGCGTGCACGATGTGTTCCAGTGCGGCGCGCCAGTGCGCGGTGATCTCGTCGGGGATGCCGTCGGCGAGGGTGAAGACGGCGTGCAGGCTTCCGGTGGCGGCGTCCGTCCACGCGTTGACCTCGACGGCGTAGGGGCTGCCCTGGTCCGCCCGGTCGCCGCCGGTGAGGTGGAGGGCCTGTGACTCGCCGCCCCGGCCCAGGTAGTTGAACAGCACCTGGGGCCGGGCGGTGAGCAGCGGGGCCGTCTGCGGGTTGAGGTACCGCAGCCGGCCGTACGCGACGTGCGCGTGCTCGTCGGGCTGGCGTTCGGCGAGCTCGCGGGCCGCGGCGACGGGGTCGGTGTGCGCCGTGAGCCGCACGGGGGCGATGGAGGTGAACCAGCCGACGGTACGGGTGTAGTCGTGGTGGGGCAGCGCGGGGACCCGGCCGTGCCGCTCCAGCTCGATGGCGAGGTCGGTGGGCGAGGACTGCACGCGGGTCAGCGCGGTGCGCAGGGCACCGCACAGCAGCTCGGTGAGGCCGAGGCCGAGTGCGGTGGGCGCGGTGCGCGTCACGTGGTCGCTGAGCTCGGGCGGGAGCACGAGCGTGGTGTCCCGCAGTCCTTCGGCCGCGGGCAGCAGCGGGGGTGCCTGGAGGGTGGTGATCCAGTGCCCGAGGTCGTCGATCTCGTGGGCGGACCGCTGCGCCAGTGCCATGGCGTGGGCGGCGTAGGAGGTGGTGGGGGGCGGGAGCGGCGTCCCGCGCAGGGCGGTGGTGATGTCGTCGAGCAGGACCAGCCAGGACACGGCGTCGACGGCGAGGTGGTGCACGGTGACCACGAGGGTCCGGCTGGTCTCCAGCCAGGAGAAGGCGATGACCTCCCCGGCCTCCGGGTCGAGCCGCCCGGCGGCCTCGTCGGCCGCGCTCGTGGGGTCGGGCGCCTGGCTCCGTACGACGGTGACGGGGCGGGCGGGTTCGGTGCGCAGGGCCCACACCCCGTGCTCGACGAGCAGCCGCAGCCGCAGGGCCGGGTGTGCGGCGACCACGGCGTCCGCGGCGCGCGCGATGTCCGCGAACCCGGTGCCCTCGGCCGTGACCAGGGCCCTGGCCTGGGCGAACCGGGCGAGTGTGCCGCCGAGTTCGCGCTGGCGCAGGATGATCGGGGTCGGCGTCAGGAGGCCGTCCTCGGCGGGTACGGGGGCGGGTACGGCGGGCTCCGCGGCATGCGGCGTACCGGTCGCGGCCTGCGCGGCCTGCGCGGCCAGTTCGCGCGGTGTCCTGAGCAGGAACACGTCGCGCGGGGAGACGGCGAGGCCCAGTGCCCGGGCCCGGTTGACGACGGTGATGGCGAGGATGCTGTCGCCGCCGGCCCGGAAGAAGTCACTGTCGGCGTCCACGGCGGTGCCGGGGAGGGTCTCGGTGAAGATGTCGACCAGTGCGGTCAGGGCGGAGCCGGTCGTGGCGGCCGACGGGTCCCGCGCCGTGTCGTCGCACATCGTGTCGTCGCGCGGCGCGTCGTGGAGCGCGGCGCTCTCGGTGAGGGCCTTGCGGTCCAGTTTGCCGTTGACGGTCAGCGGAAGGGCGTCGACCGGCAGGACCAGGCCGGGGATCATGTGGACGGGCAGCTTCGCGGCGAGGGGCCCGGCGAGGTCGGTGGGCGCCCGGCCGACGATGTGGGCGACGAGGTGGTCGCCGCTCGCGGCCACGGTGACGGCCGCGTCGACCACGCCGTCGAGTTCCCTGATCGCGGACTCCACCTCGCCGAGCTCGATGCGGAACCCCTTGAGCTGCACCTGGTCGTCGGCGCGGCCGATGAACTCCAGCTCGCCGTCGAGGGTCCGGCGGGCCAGGTCGCCCGTGTGGTACATCCGGGAGCCGTCGCCCGCGAACGGGTCCGCGACGAACCGGCCCGCGGTGAGGGCCGGGCGGCCCAGGTAGCCGAGGGAGACCTGGTCCCCGGCGACGTAGACGGCACCCACCCGGCCCGGTGGGACGGGGCGGAGCCGGTCGTCGAGCAGGTGGGTGACCAGGCCGGGGATCGGGCCGCCGATCGGGCTGGCCCCGTCCGCGTGGCGGAAGTCCTCCTCGGTCAGGATCCGGTGGGTGACGTGCACGGTGGTCTCGGTGATCCCGTACATGTTGACCAGCTCGGGCGCGGCGGCGCCGTGCCGCTCGACCCAGGCGCGCAGCCGCCCGAGGTCCAGCGCCTCGCCGCCGAAGATGATCCGGCGCAGGGCGGTGACCGGCTCGTCGGTGTGCCGGTCGGCCTCGATGAACCGGTAGAAGGCCGACGGGGTCTGGTTGAGGACGGTCACCCCGCGCTCGCGCACCAGGCGGTGGAAGTCGACCGGCGAGCGGGTCAGGCCGTAGTCGGGGACGAGCAGTTCACCGCCGTGCGCGAGGGCGCCCCACAGTTCCCACACGGCGAAGTCGAAGGAGTACGAGTGGAACTGGACCCACACGTCGTGCGGGCCGAACTCCATGTCGGGCCGGGTGTTCGCGAGCAGGGTCACCACGCTGGAGTGCGGGACGACCACGCCCTTGGGCCGGCCGGTCGAGCCCGACGTGTAGATCACGTACGCGGGGTCGTGCGGGCCCGCCTCGGGCACGGCGGCGTCCCGGGCCTCCCGCGGCTCCGGCCCGTCGCCCTGTACGAGCACGCGGGCCGGTACGCCCGCCCGGTCCAGCAGCCGGGTGAAGCGGTCCCGGTGCTCCGGGTCCACGAGGACGACCTGCGGGGCCGCGTCGGCGAGGACGTACTCCAGCCGCGCGTCGGGGTGGGCCGGGTCCAGGGGTACGTAGGCACCGCCCGCGGTGACGATCGCGACCAGGGCGACGACCTGTTCGAGGGAGGGCGGTACGGCGACGGCGACCCGTTCGCCCGGCCCGACCCCGGCGGCGCGCAGGGTGGCGGCGAGCTCGTCCTTGGCGGCGGCCAGTTCGCCGTAGGTCAGTGACCGGGCGCTGCCGTCGAGGGCGCACTGGGTGACGGCGGTGGCGGCCGGATCGCGGTGGGCGGTGGCGTCGAAGAGGGCGCCGAGGGTCGTCGGGGTGGTCCGCGCCGGCGGCCGGGCGCCGGTGGGCGCGAGGGCGTCGGCGAGGGCGTCGGGCCGGGTCAGCAGGCCGTCCAGGGCGCGGGTGAAGGTGTGCAGGATCCGCCGGGCGGTCGCCTCGCGCAGCAGCGCGCGGTCGTAGATCAGGTTGAACCGCGGGCGGCCGTCGAGGGCGCGCTCCACCACGAGGGTCAGCGGGTAGTGCGGGGCGCCCTCGTTGACGATGCCGGTGATGGCGAGCGTGTCCCCGGGCCGGCGCAGGCCTGCCGTGTCGGTCGCGACGTCGAAGACGACGAGGGTGTCGAAGAGGGGGCCGGCGCCGCTTCGGCGGCTGATGCGGGCCAGGGAGACGTGCTGGTGCGCCAGCACCGCGCTCTGGTGTGCGCGCACCGAGCCGAGCAGGTCGCGCGCGGTGGTGGCGGCGGTCCACCGGGCGCGCACGGGGACGGTGTTGATGAACAGGCCCACCATGTCGCCGATGCCGGGGACGGGTGCGTCGCGCCCGGACACGGTGGAGCCGAAGACGACGTCCCGGCTGTGCAGGAGGCCTCCCAGGGTCGCCGCCCAGGCGCTGTGGACGGCCACGCTGAGCGGGACGCCGGCGGTCCGGGCGGCCTCGTCGAGGTCGCCCTCGGGCGGTGCGCAGGTGTCGTCGAACCGGTCGGACGGGGTGTGCCCCTCGGCGACGAGCGAGGGGCCGGCCAGTCCGGCCAGTTCCTCGCCCCAGACCCGGTCGCTCTCGTCCTCGTCGCGCTCGGCGAGCCAGCGCACGTAGTCGGTGAATCCGCCGAGCGGGTACACGGTGCCCGGCGCGTGGTACTCGGCCAGCAGGGCGCGCAGCATCGGCGGCACGGACCAGCCGTCGGCGATGATGTGGTGCACGGTCTGCACCAGGACGCTGCGGGCGGTGCCCGTGCGGATGAGGGTGTACCGCATCAGCGGACCCGTGGCCAGGTCGAAGCCGGCGCGGCGGTCCCGCTCGGCGTGCTCGCGGATCTCCTCGTCGGTGATGCCGGGCCGGTCCAGGCTGGTGAACGGGGCCTCCAGCCCGGCCTCGAGTACGGAGACCACCCGGCCGTCGGCGAGGGCCACGAACCGCGCGGCCAGGTTGGGGAACAGGGTGAGCAGCCGGGTGGCCGCCGCGGCGAGCCGGTCGGCGTCCACCTCCCCGTCGAGGGTCAGCAGCTGCTGTTCGACGTAGCTGCCGGCGGAGTCGTCGTCGAAGACCGAGTGGAAGTACAGGCCTTCCTGGAGCGGGGTCAGCGGCAGGACGTCGCGCAGTGCCGGGCCGTCCAGTTCGTCGACGTCGGCCTGGGTGAGCGCCGCGAGGGGGAAGTCGCTGGGCGAGTGGCCGCCCAGGTCGAGCACGGCCGGCGCGGCGAGCCCGGTCAGGGCCTCCCGGAAGTACCGGCCGATGGTCTCGATGTCCCCGTCGGTGAGCAGCCCGTCGGGCCAGGAGAGGGTGGTGACCAGTTCGTAGGCGCCGCCGGCCGGGGCGGGTTCGGCGATGGCGTTGAACTCCAGGACGCGGGGCAGCCGCATCCTCGGATCCCGCCTCTCACCCAACTGCTTGGTGGTGCCAGAGAGTTCCCAGTCGCCGGACGAGCCGGCGTCGTAGCGTCCCAGGTAGTTGAACAGCACCTGCGGGGCAGGGGCGTCGAAGGCGGTGCCGGCCAGGTGGCGCAGGGCGCCGTAGGAGACTCCGTTGCCGGGCACCCGGGCCAGGTCCTCCTTGACCGCCTTGAGGGCGGCGGCCAGGTATCCGGGATCCGTGGGGTCGGTGGCCGCGCCGGGGTCGACGGTCACCGGGAACAGGGTGGTGAACCAGCCGACGGTCCGCGAGAGTTCCGGCTCGAAGCCGGCGGACTCCGCCACGTACCGGCCCTCGCGGCCGTGGCCCTCCAGCTCGATGTGCGCGAACGTCTGGTCCTGGCCGAGGTCGCGGCGCCACCGGGCGAGGGTGACGGCGAGCGCGGTCAGCAGCACGTCGTTGAGGCCCGCGTGGAACCTGGCGGGGAGCTCGCCGAGCAGCGCGGCCGTGACCTCGGGGCGGACCGAGAGGGTCGTCGTCCGCTCCCGGTCGACGGTGTCGGCGGCGGACAGTGCGCGCCGGCCGAGCGGCCGGTCCGGCCCCGGCAGGGGGCGCCGGTAGTGGTCGCGGTCGGCGTCGAAGGCGGCGCGCGCCAGCAGTTGCGTCCAGCGGCGGAACGAGGTGCCGACCGGCGGCAGGTCGATCGGTGCGCCCGAGACGAACCAGCGCCATGCGGTGGAGAGGTCCTCCATCAGGATGCGCCAGGACACGCCGTCGACGACCACGTGGTGCGCGACCAGGACCAGCTGGCGCGCCTCGCGGCGCCAGACGGCGCGCAGCATCACGCCGCCGTCCGGGTCCAGTTGTGCGGTGGCGAGCGCGACGCACTCCTCGAGCGGCCGGTCGCTCTCCTGCCAGCATGCCGCGGCCCGGCCCGCCTCCGGGATCTCGAAGCCCCAGCGCTCGCCGCGCACCAGCTTGGCGCGCAGCATGTCGTGGCGTGCGACCACGGCGGTGAGGATCGCGTCGAGGGCCTCGGCCGTGAGGTCCGCCGGGGTGTTCAGGACCACCGACTGCACGAAGCCGTCGACGGCGTCGGTGGTCTCGCCGAGCCACTGGACGATGGGCGCGCCGACGACGGTGCCGGTGGCGACGTCGCCGTGGTCGACGGCGGCGGCCTCGCGGTCCGCGACCGCCGCCAGCGCGCCCACGACGCTGTGGGTGAAGATCTGGCGGGCCGTGACGTGCAGGCCCGCTTCGCGCAGGGCGCTCAGCAGCGAGATCGCGAGGATACTGTCCCCGCCGAGCTGGAAGAAGTCCTGGTCGACGCCGACCGCGTCGCGCCGCAGGACCGCCGCGACCGCCGCGCACACCAGCCGCTCGTTCTCGGTGACCGGCGGGGCGAGCGCGCCGGCCCCGGTCGCGGGCTCGGGCAGCGCGGCGCGGTCCAGCTTGCCGTTGGCGGTGAGCGGGAACTCCTTCATCACGACGATGTGGGCGGGCACCATGTACTCCACCATGTGCCCGGCGGCCCATTGCCCGACCTCGTCCGCGCGCAGGTCCTCGCTTCCGGCGGCCGGGATCACGTACCCCACGAGGCAGGTGCCGCCCGCGGTGTTCTTCTTCGCGACGACGCAGGTGTGCCGTACCCCGGGGTGCTCGGCGAGGCCGATCTCGACGTCCTCGATCTCCAGCCGCATGCCGCGGATCTTGATCTGGTTGTCGGCGCGGCCGAGGAAGTCCAGCGAGCCGTCCGGGGCGAAGCGGGCGAGGTCGCCGGTCCGGTACAGCCGGGACCCGTCGGCGGCGAAGGGGTTCGCGACGAAGCGGGAGGCCGTCAGGCCGGGCGCGCCCACGTACCCGCGGCCGAGCAGGAACCCTCCCACGTACAGTTCGCCGCCGACCCCGACGGGGACCGGGCGCAGCTCGTCGTCCAGTACGTACAGCTGGGTGTTGGGGTTGGGCCTGCCGATCGAGGTCGACAGGCGTTCGGCCGCGCCGCGGTAGACGACGTGCGAGACGCCGATGGTCGTCTCGGCCGGGCCGTAGCCGTGGTACATGGGTATGTCGAGCCGGGTGCGGAAGCGTTCGTACAGCTCCGGGGTGAGTACTTCGCCGCCGCACCAGACGTGGCGCAGGCTGTCGAGCCGTCCGGAGTCGCCGGCGATCTCCAGCAGGACGTCCAGCATGGACGACACCAGGTAGGTGAAGGTGACGCGCTGCTCGGCGATCACGCCGATCAGGTGGTGGGGGTCGCGTTCGCCGCCGGGGCGCAGGACCACCAGCCGGCCGCCGCACACCAGGGGCAGGAAGATCTCGTTGATGGAGATGTCGAAGGACAGCGGTGCCTTGAAGAGCGAGGCGTCGTCGTGGCCGAAGCCCAGGATCTCGTCGACCTGCCAGAGCAGGCGCTCGCTGATCGCCTCGTGACGGATCATCGCGCCCTTGGGCCGGCCGGTGGAGCCGGACGTGAAGATCACGTAGGCGAGGGCGTCGCCGGCGACGGTGACCCCGGTGTCCCCGCCGGGGTACGCGCCGAACCGCCAGTCACCGAGGTCGACGGGTACGGCTTCCGGTTCGTCCGGAGCGTGCTCGCCCGTGGCGGCCAGTTGCAGGACGACGCGGGCGTCGTCGATGACGACGGACCGGCGGGCGGCCGGCCACTGCGGGTCGAGCGGTACGAACGCGGCTCCGGCCTGGAGGACGCCGAGCAGGCCGATGACCATGGCGGCGGAGCGGTCCAGCGAGACGGCGACGACCTGTTCGCCGGTGACGCCGCGTTCGAGCAGGTGGTGGGCGAGCTGGCTGGAGAGCTCGGCCGCCTGGCGGTAGGTCAGTGAGCGGTGTTCGTCGACGACGGCGACGGCGTCCGGTCGCAGGCGTGCCTGCTCGCGGAACATCTCCACGATGGTCGGGCGGACCCGGTCCGCCCCGGTGTCGTTCCACCGGGCGAGGGTCTCGAGCCTCGCCTCGATGCTGGAGGGGCCGATGGTGGAGACGGGGCGGTCCGGGAAGTCGGCCAGGTCCTCCAGGGCGAGCCGGGCATCGTCGGGTACGACGCCTTCCGGGACGGTGATGCTCCGCCCGCCCGCGGGGTCCGGGGCGACCTCCCAGCCGGTGGGCCCGGCGCCGCCGCTGTCCGCCCAGCCGAGGACGTCCGCGAACAGTGTGCCGGGGGTGAGCTCGAGGCCGTCGGGGCTGTGGCCCGTGGACCAGTACGCCAGCCCGATCGCGCACGCCCGGGCGATGGTCGTGTCCGCGTAGTCGCCGCAGCGCCGGCGCACGTCGGCCAGCCGGGTGGGAGAAAGCAGCACGAGACGAGCGGTCGATTCCGACATCGAAGGCTCAACGTCCCTTCCAGATCGATGAGTTGACCCAACCGGAAAAAGGGCCGGCCGGCTAGCTGCCCTCCCGCCAGGCCCGCCACAGTCGTGCGTAGCGGCCGCCGAGGGCCACCAGCTCCTCGTGCGTGCCCTGCTCCACGACACGCCCCGCGTCCAGTACGGCGATCCGGTCCGCCGCCATCGCCTGGGTCAGCCGGTGTGCCACGAACAGCGTGGTCCGGCCCGCGCACGCGGCCAGGACGGCCCGCTCCAGCTCGGCCGCGCCCTCGCTGCCCGCCTCCGCCGTGGACTCGTCGAGCACCACGACCGGTGTCCGGCCCAGCACCAGCCGGGCCAGCGCGACGTGCGCGACCTTGGTGACGTCGAGGCGTTCGCCGCCCTCGCCGACCGGGGTGCCGAGCCCCTCGGGCAGTGCGTCGACCCATCCGTCGGCCCCGACGGTGCGGAGGGCGTCCCACAGCTCGGCGTCGCTCGCCCCGGGCGCGGCCAGCCGCAGGTCTTCCGCGAGCGGGCCGGAGAACACGTGCGTCTCCTGGGTCAGGATGCTCACCAGGGCTCGCGCCCCGGCCTCGTCCAGGCCGGCGAGGTCGGTGGACCCTATGCGCACCGACCCGGACTGCGGGGTGCCGATGCCCGCGATCAGGGCCGCCAGGGTCGACTTGCCCGCGCCCGTCGCCCCGACCAGCGCGAGCGAACCGCCGGCCGGGATCGTGAGGTCGACGTCCCGTACGACCGGCTCCTCGGAGTCGGGGTAGCGGAAGGTCAGCCCGCGCACCGTGACGGGCACCGGGTCCGGCAGGTCCGCCGCCCGTGCCACGGCCAGGGCGCCCACCAGCCGGTCCTCCGCGTCCTCCTCCAGCACTCCGACGAGGCGGGTCAGGCTCGCGCCGGACTTCTGCGCCTCGTCGAAGGTGAACATGATGGAGCCGAGCGGGGTGAAGAGGCGGTGGAAGAGCAGCGGGGCCGCGGACACCTCGCCGAGGGTCGCGGCGTCGGCCTCCAGCAGGGCGTACCCGACCACGATGATCAGGGTCAGTCCGATGAACTCGGCGCGGTTCTCCCGGCCGACGAAGCGGCCGAAGAGCCGGAACACCTCGATGCCGAGGTCGCGTACCCGCCACGACTCCTGGGTGACCTTCTCGCGGACGGCTCCTTCGAGCCGGTAGGCCCGGACGGTGTCGATCCCGTTCAGTCCGCTGATCAGGGCCTGCGCACGGTCGGCCTGGGCCGCCCGCTGCTTCCGGTAGAGCGGGGCGGAGCGGGGCAGGTACCAGCGCAGGGCCAGCCCGTACGCCGGCAGCGCGCAGGCGCCGGCCAGCCCGAGCCGCCAGTCGAGGCCGAACATGCCGATCGTGGCGATGACGACCAGCACGCCCGCCGAGAACACGGTGGGCACGGCCGTTCTGATGCCCTTGGACAGGACGGCCACGTCGTCCCCGACCCGGGAGAGCACGTCTCCCCGGCCGACCTGCTCGATCCGTGCGCTCGGCATGCCCAGCACCGCCCGGACGGCGCCTTCGCGCAGCCGCGCGAGCAGGTCCGCGCCGAGGCGCCCGATGAGGTACGTCGACAGGGCGGTGGCCGCCGCGCCGAGCAGCGCGGCGGCCACCATCAACACCCCGGTCGTGACCAGGATCGAGCGCGGTCCGCCCGCGACCACCCCGTCGACGACCCGGCCCAGCAGGAGCAGGGGGAGCACCTGGAGGGCCGCCCCCGCCACCGTGGTGAACACGGTGGCGAAGGTCAGCCACGGCACCTCACGACAGTGGGCCGCGACCCAGCGGGTGGCCTCGCGTCCGGTCGTCGTGCGCAGGGTCGACGGGGCGACGCGCGTGGCGGCGATGCTCACACCTGACCGACCGACTTGACGAGCTCGTCGATCGCGTACGGCAGGGAGAGCAGGGTGCCCTGGGACATGGCCGCGCCGACGGCCGGGCCCTCGCTGTCGAGGAGGTAGGAGACCTTGCCGTTCTTGACCGCGTTCAGGTTGGTGAAGAGCTGGAACTTCTTCAGTGCTTCCTGGTCGGCCTTGTCGGCGATGACGAAGATGCGGTCGACGTCGACGAGGTCCATGCGCTCCGGGGAGAGCGTGGTGTAGAACTTGCCGTCCGCGATCTTGTCGATCTCGGTCTGGCCCTTGTAGCCGATGCCCGTCACCAGCCGTCCGCGCACGTCGGTGGTGGTGAACGGGGCCACCGAGTCCTTGTACCAGGACAGCGGGACGGCGGTCTGGGCGGCGAACTCGGGGTGCGCCTTCTTGGCCGCGTCGAGCTTGTCCTGGATGCCCTTCACCAGCTCGGTGCCCTTGGCCTCCTGGCCGAGCGCCTTTCCGATGTGGACGGCGTTGTCCTGCCAGGGAGCGCTGAAGGGCTCCTTCTCGGCCTTGGTGCGGCCCACGGTGGGGGCGATCTTGGAGAGCTTCTCGTAGCCCGCCTGGTCGATCTCGGAGTACACGGCGATGATCAGGTCCGGCCGCAGGGCCGCGATCTTCTCGTAGTTCGGGCCGGTGTCACCGTTGTTCATGATGACCTCGGGGCGGGTGTCGCCCCACTTGTCCTTCACCCACGGCCACTGGGTGTTGATGTCGGGGGACGTGCCCGGCGGGTTCGGGTACTGGTCGACCATGCCGACGGGCTTGATGCCGAACGCCAGGACGGCCTGGTCGTCGGTGTATCCGACCGAGACGACCCGCTGGGGGGCCTTCTCGACCTTCGTGGATCCGAACGCGTGCTCCACGGTGACCGGGAACGTGCCGCCGGCGGCGGGCGCGTTGTCGCTCTTCTTGTCCCCCTGGTCACCCGAGTCGGAACCGCATCCGGCAAGGAGCCCCACGCCGAGGGTCGCGGCGGACAGTGCCGCCGCCCACCTCCGCCAGGGCTTCGTACGTGTTGTTGGCTGGAGAAGCATCCGAAATCCCTTGCTTTCGTGCCGTCCGTCGCGGTCCCGCCCCGTGGGGGGTGTCTGGCGCAGCCAAACCCTATCGCGCTCAAGTGAGGCTAGCCTAGCCTTACTTGCGCCGTAACTTTGTTTGATCTAGAGGGTGTCCTGCTCATCGATCCGCACGTGGGTGCGCCCGATCGGAACGATGAGGGGACGGTCCCCCACCGGGTCGTCGATCACCTGGGCGCGCAGCCCGAACGCCTCGTACAACAGCTCGGCGGTGATCACGTCACGGGGGTGCCCCTGCGCGAGGATCGAACCGGCCTTCATCACGATGAGGTTGTCGCTGTAGCGCGTGGCGAGGTTGAGGTCGTGCAGCACCAGGACGACGGTGCAGCCCGACTCGTGCAGGTCGTCCACGAGGTCGAGCACGTCGATCGCGTGCGCCAAGTCCAGATAGGTGGTCGGCTCGTCCAGCAGCAGCAGGTCGGTGCCCTGAGCCAGCGTCATCGAGATCCAGACGCGCTGGCGCTGCCCGCCGGACAGCGCATCGACGGGGCGGTCGGCCAGGTCGGACACACCGGTCATGGCCAGGGCGCGCGCCACGACGTCTGCATCGTCCGAGGACCACTGGCGCAGCCAGCTCTGGTGCGGATGGCGGCCCCTGGCGACGAGGTCGGCCACCGTGAGCCCCTCCGGCGCGACCGGCGCCTGGGGCAG
Organism: Streptomyces sp. Sge12; assembly: GCF_002080455.1. NCBI lineage: Bacteria > Bacillati > Actinomycetota > Actinomycetes > Kitasatosporales > Streptomycetaceae > Streptomyces > Streptomyces sp. Sge12. The sequence goes on along the minus strand of NZ_CP020555.1, from coordinate 6,836,952 downwards.
CAGGCCGAGCTTCTTCGCCACCTCCCGGGTCCGGAGCCTGCCGATGTCCTCGCCGTCCAGTACGACCGTTCCGCTGGTCGGCCGCAGCAGCCGCGACAGGGTCCGCAGCAGCGTCGATTTCCCGCATCCGTTGGAGCCGATGATCGTCGTGATCACCCGTGGCGGGATCGACACGTGGAGGTCGTCGATGACGGCCCGGCCGCCGTACCCGACCGTGACCCCTCTGGCGGCCAGCCTCGAGGTCCCCGTTTCCCCGGACTCGACACCGGCGATCTGCTGTACGGCCACAACTCCCCCTGAGGTAGGCATGTCTGAAGAGGTATCGAGCGATCGGCTAGCGGAGGTTGGCCCGCACCAGCAGGTGGATGAGGAAGGGGCCGCCGATCACGGCGGTCACCACGCCCACCGGGAGGGTGATCGGCAGTGCCGTACGGGCGACCAGGTCCGCGCCGATCAGCAGCAGGGCTCCCACCATCGCGGAGGCCGCCAGCGGCGGCGTCGGGCACTTCGCCAGGCGCATCGCCACCTGCGGCGCCACCAGTGCGACGAACGGGACCGGGCCGGCCGCGCTCACCGCCACACCGGCCAGCAGGACCGCGCACAGCAGCAGCACCGCCCGCACCCTCGTGTAGCGGACGCCGAGGCCCGCCGCCACGTCGTCGCCGAGGTGCAGGGGTTTGAACTGGAAGGCGACGCCGGTCACGACCACCATCAGGGCGAGGGTGCACCACAGCGCGACGCCCACGTCGTCCCACGACCGGTTGTCCAGCGAGCCGACCAGCCACGCCTGGGCCCTGGCCACGTCCCTGATGTCGGCCGTGACCAGCAGCCAGGTCGTCACGGCCTCCATCACCGCGCTCACCGAGATGCCGATGAGGATGAGCCGGAAGCCGTCGATCCCGCGCCGCCACGCCAGGAAGTAGACGAGGAGGCCCGTGCCGAGGCCGCCCGCGAGCGCCGCCCCGGACAGGCCCACGGAGCTGACGACCGCGGCGGCGGTACCGCCGGACACGGTCACCAGGAACACCGCGACCGCGCCGGCGCCTCCGGTGATGCCCAGGATGTCCGGGCTGGCCAGCGGGTTGCGCGCGATGGACTGGGTGATCGCCCCGGAGACCCCCAGCGCCGCCCCCACGACCAGCCCGGCCAGGGCCCGCGGCATCCTCAGGTCCATGATCACGAACTTGTCGACCTGCTCGCCCCCGCCGAGGATCGTGGTGACCACCTGGGGCAGGGCGATGGGGAAGTCCCCGACGCCGATGGACAGGCAGAAGACGAGGAAGGCGGCCGCCGCGAGCAGCAGCGTGACGCACACGACCCACGGCCGCCACACGAAGGAGACCGGGCCGAGCCGCACGCCCGGCGTCACCGCGGCCTTCACGTCGGTCCCGGTCATGCGCTCTTGAACTTTCCGCGCCACACCAGGACCGCGAAGAACGGGGCTCCGAGGAGGGCCACGACCACACCCGCGTCCAGCTCCCCCGGTCGCACCAGCAGCCGCCCCGCCATGTCGCAGACCAGCAGGACGATGGCGCCGAGCAGACCCGCGCAGGGCACCAGCCACCGGTAGTCCGGCCCGGTCAGGTACCGGGCCAGGTGGGCCACCATCAGGCCGAGGAAGGCGATGGGGCCGCACGCCGCCGTCGCCGCCCCCGCCAGCAGGGTGATGGCGACGATGCCGACGGTCCGGCTCAGCACGATGTTGACCCCCAGCCCCCGTGCGACGTCGTCGCCGAGGTTGAGCAGGTTGAGGGCGGGCAGCGTGATCAGGGCCAGTACCAGCCCGACGGCGACGAAGGCGGCCACCGGCCGGATGATGCCGAATCCGACGCCGGCCACGGAGCCCGCGTTCCAGAAGCGCAGGGCGTTCAGCGAGGCCTTGTCCGACAGCGCGACCGCCGTGGTCATCGCGGCGAGGAACACCGTGACCCCCTGTCCGGCCAGTGCGAGCGTCAGCGGATTTCCGGCGCCCCGGCCGATGCTCGCGAGCCCGAAGACGATGACACCGGCGACCGCGGCGCCCAGGAAGGCGAACCAGACGTACTGGAGGGGGTTGGCGAAGCCGAAGAGGGCGATCACCAGCACCACGGCGAACGAGGCGCCGGAGTTGACCCCGAGCAGGCCGGTGTCGGCGATCGGATTGCGCGTGTACCCCTGGATCAGCGCTCCGCCGACCCCCAGGGCCACGCCCGCCACGACCGCGAGCACCGTGCGGGGCACCCGTACGGTGCGCACGATGAGCCGTATCTCGGTGAGCCGCTGATCGGGATCCGGCGGGGCCGATAAGCCGCGCCACACCTCGCCGGGGGTCAGCGCACGCGCGCCGACGGCCAGCGACACCACCATGGCGGCCAGGAGGACCAGCACCAGGATGACCGAACCGGCAACCCGCCGCCGACGGGCCTCTGTTACGCCCCTGGGCACGGGGCGTTCCACTGCGATCGTGCCCATGTCGCTCTACGTCGTCCCTTCGAGCCGCAGCGGGGATCAAGCATGCTCAGCGGGCAGTAACTTAGGCAAAGCTAAGCTGATCCCATGGCGCACTGTCGATAGACAAAACGGGCAGCCGGGAGCGGGGCGGCAGCAACGCGCCCCCCACTGCGCACTGTTGAACGCTTAGCTTAGCCAAACCTAAGCATCCCGTGCGGTGTCATGCGTCCCCGGGGCGGGACAGCGGCGCGCCCCGGCCGCCGCCCCCGGTGCGGGGGTCGACGACCGGGGCGCGCCCGGTGCCGGTAGGTGCCGGCCGTCAGGTGTGCAGGCGGCTGTTGGGGCCGTCCTGGTCCCCGGCGCTCTCGTCGTTGAACCAGTAGTCCCCGGCCGCCAGGTACCGGAACGAGTGGGTGCTCTTGCTGGGCAGCTCGACGGTCACGGCGCGCTTGCCGTCCTTCCGGCGGGCCAGGGTGTGGACACCGGGCTGCCAGTCGTTGAAGTCGCCCACCACGCTGACCGGTCCCGGCGGGGTGTCGACAGGCAGGATGAAGGTGACCTCGGTGCGGTCCTTGCGCAGTTTGCGCTCCAGCATGGTGAGCTCCTGACAACGGCAGTGGGGGTGGTACGCCGCCCATAGTCGGCGGCGGACGCACCGGACGCACCCCGGCGCCGCCACTCCCGTCACGGACCCACCACATCGAGTGACCCCCGCGCACGCAATGTCACCCTGCGTATCGGTGGGCGCCTCCGGACACCGCCGCCCCGGCTCCTGTCAAGGCACGAATGGCCGGGACTACGGCCGTCTCCCGCCCGCGGGCACGGTGGATATCGACCTTCCTGCGCACGAGCAGGAACGCATCGCGTCCGCCATCGGAGGCAGCCATGTTCCGCCGCGCAGGGGCTTTCGTGACCCGCCGCCCCCGACTCGTCCTCGCCGCCGCGCTGGTGTTCCTCGTCCTGTCCGTGCTGTTCGGTGCGGACGCCACCGGCCGGCTGAAGACCCAGGGGTACGACGATCCCCGATCAGGGTCCAGCCGCGCGGCCGTCGTCGCCGCCGAGCGGCTGGGTGCGTCGCCCAATCTCGTGCTGGTGGCACAGACCCGCGGCGGGTCCGTCGACGACCCGGCGGCCCGTACCGCGGGCGGGGAACTGACCCGAAGACTCGCCGCACAGCCCCACGTGAACTCCGTGGCCTCCTACTGGACCGGCGGCGCGGCCGAACTGCGCAGCCGGGACGGCCGCGCGGCAATGCTGGTCGCCCACGTGGCGGGCGAGGGGACGGAGCTCGCGGCGCGCGTCGAGCGGCTGCGCGAGGAACTGGCCACCCCGTCCACCGGCCCGGCCGGCGCCCCGGCCCCCGCCGAGACGGCCCTGACCGTGGACGTCGGGGGGAGCGCGCTCGTCGACGCCGAGCTCCAGGACCTCTCGGAGTCCGACCTGAAGCGGGCCGAAGCCGTCGTCCTGCCCGGCACCCTGGTCCTGCTGGTGCTGGTGTTCGGCAGTGTGGTGGCCGCGGCGCTGCCCCTGCTGATCGGGGTCCTGGCCATCGCCGGGACGCTGCTGGTCCTGAGCGTTCTCGGCAGCGTCACCGACGTGTCCGTGTTCGCGCTCAACCTCACCACGGCGCTCGGCCTGGGGCTGGGCATCGACTACGGACTCCTGATCGTCTCGCGGTTCCGTGAGGAGCTGGCCGCCGGTTTCCTCCCCAGCACGGCCGCCGTACGGACCGTGCGCACCGCGGGTCACACGATCGCCTTCAGCGCCGCGACGGTCTCCGCCGCACTCGCCACGCTGCTGGTGTTCCCGCCGTACTTCCTGCGCTCCTTCGCCTACGCGGGCATCGCCGTGGTCGCGATCGCGGCGCTCAGCGCCGTGACGGTCCTGCCCGCCCTGCTCGCGCTGCTCGGCAAGCGGGTCAACGCCTGGGCCGTGCCGTGGCGCCGCGGGACCCGCTCCGGCTCCGGGTCGGGCTTCTGGGAGAAGCTGGCGCGGATCGTCGTACGCCGCCCGCTGATCGCGGCGCTGCCAGTGATCGGCCTGCTGGTCCTGCTGGCGGCGCCCTTCGCGCACGCCGACTTCGCCACCCCCGACGACCGGGCGCTGCCGGTGAGCGCGTCCGGCCGGCAGACCGGTGACCTGGTGCGCGAGCGGTTCGACATGGCGGGCTCCAGTGCGCTGACGGTCGTCACCACGGGCAGCGCCTCCCCGCAGGAGCGCGAGGGGTTCGCCCGCCGGCTGTCCGCCCTCCCGCAGGTCGCGCAGGTCACGGGGCCCGACGGCGGCTTCCGCGGCGGCGAGCGGGCAGCCGTCCCGGGCGCGGCCGGATCCGCCGCCCGGCCGGCCGCCGGTGACGGCCCGGTCCAGCTCTCCGTGGTGCCGCGGGTCGACCCCCAGTCTCACGCCGCCCAGGACCTCGTCGGCGAGATCCGCAGGGCCCCCGCCCCGGCGGGCACCGAGGTGCTCGTCGGCGGACCCAGCGCGGTCCTGGTCGACGCCAAGGCCACCGTCGGCGACCGGATCCCGCTGGCACTCGCCCTGATCAGCGTCACCACCTTCGCGCTGCTGCTCGGCTTCACCCGCAGCCTGCTCCTGCCGCTCAAGGCCATCGCGCTCAACGGGCTGAGCCTGGCGGCCGTCCTCGGCGCCATGGTGTGGGTCTTCCAGACGGGTCACCTGCACGACCTGCTCGGCTTCACCCCCGGCCCCCTCAGCACGACCATGCCGGTCCTGCTGTTCTGCATCGTCTTCGGGCTCTCGGTGGACTACGAGGTGTTCGTGCTGGCCCGTATCAAGGAGGCGCACGACGCCGGGCAGGACAACGCCCACTCGATCGTCTCCGGCATGGCCCGCACGGGCGGCATCGTCACCACCGCGGGTGCCCTGCTCGCCTTCACCCTGCTGAGCTTCGGCACCTCGCAGGTCTCCCTCCTGCAGTTCTTCGGGATCGGTGCGGGCCTCGGCGTCCTCCTCGACGCCACGCTCGTCCGCGGCGTCCTCGTACCGGCGCTCATGCGCCTGGCGGGCGGCCTGAACTGGTGGGCCCCGCGTCCCCTGCGGCCGGCGGAGCCGAGCCCGGTGTCCCGCCCGCCCCCGGCCCCCGTCCGCCGGTGTCCCGCGGCCCGACCCGCCCTGCGCAACCCGGCCCGCGCACGCCACTGACCACCGCTGCACCCCCTCGCCCCTGCCCCGCCTCACGACAAGGAAGACCTCCCATGACCGACATCGCCATCACCGGACTCGGCTGCCGCTTCCCCGGCGCGCCCGACATCAGCGCCTACTGGAAGCTCCTGCTGAGCGGGCAACGGCAGTTCGCCGCCGTCCCGAAGGAGCGCTGGAACCACGAGACCTTCCACGAACCCGGCGATCCCTCGGCCCCCCACGCCGCCTACACCGACCAGGTCGCCTTCCTGGACGGCGTGGACCGCTTCGACGCCGGGCACTACGGCGTACCGCCCGCACGCGCCCGGGCCATGGACCCGCAGCACCGCCTGCTGCTCGACGTCACCCGCGAGGCCCTGGACGACGCGGGCCTGGGCCGGGGCGACTTCGACCGGGAGAACACCGGGGTGTTCTGCGGACTGTCGGTGTCCGACTACAAGGACCTCATGTCGGCCCCCCTCCGGGCCATCGCCCTGGCCGACGACGCACGGCAGACGGCGGACGGCCACGGCGGCGTCCTCGACGCCGTCAAGGAGCACGCGCAGGCCCTCGGCAGCGTCCAGCCGTTCAGCCTCCCGGGCAGCCTGCTCAACATGGCCCCCGGCACCGTCAGCCGGCACTTCGACCTCGGCGGGCCCAGCTTCGCCGTGGACGCCGCCTGTTCGGGCTCGCTGGTCGCCCTGGACCAGGCCGTGGCGCAACTGCGCCAGGGCCGCTGCCGGATCGCCGTCGTCGGTGGCGTGTACCTCAGCCTCACGCCCGACGGCCTGATCGGCTTCTCCACGCTCCGGGCGCTGTCCGCCACCGGGGTCTGCCGCCCCTTCGACGAGGGCGCCGACGGATTCGTCCTCGGTGAGGGCGCGGGCGCCGTCGTCGTACGGCCGCTGGAGGACGCCCTCGCCGCGGGCGACCGGGTCTACGCGGTGATCAGGGGCATCGGCGCCGCCAACGACGGGGCGTCGCCCGGCCCGCTCGCACCCGCCCCCGAGGGCCAGCTGCGCGCCATGCGCCGGGCCTACGACGACGCGGGCCTGGCTCCGTCCACCGTGGGCTTCGTGGAGGCCCACGGCACCGGTACCGTCACCGGCGACCTCGTGGAGGTGGAGGCGCTGCGCCGGCTGCGCAGCGAGTACCCCGACGACGACCCCTCGCTGTGCTACCTGGGCGCCGGCAAGGCCCTCATCGGGCACTCCCTGTCCGCGGCCGGTATCGCCGGGCTGATCAAGACGGCCCTGGTCGTCCACCACCGCACGATCGTCCCGCAGCCGAAGACCGCCGCCCGGCCGGACCTGGACATCGAGACCGCGGGCCTGCGCCTCGCCGACGGCCCGCGGCCCTTTCCGGCCTCCGGCGCCCCGCGCCGGGCCGCCGTCAGTTCGTTCGGGTTCGGCGGGACGAACGTCCACGTGGTTCTGGAGGAACGGCCCGCCCCCGCACCGGCCCCCGCTCCCTCCCCCGGTGCTCTCCCGGAACGCGGCGGGGCCGCCCGACCGCAGCTCGTCCTGCTCTCGGCCGGTGACGCCGGGCTGCTGGACCAGCACATCGGCGACGTTCTCGACGCACTCGACACGGCGGACCCCGCCCCGCTGGCGGCTGTGGCCCACACCCTCGGCTCCCGCCGGCCGCTGACGGCCCGCCTCGCGATCGTGGCCGACGACACGGAGGCCTTCGTCCAGCGGCTGCGCCACGCCCGCCGGCAGCTCGCCGGCGGGGAGCGGGGCGACCTCGGCGACGGCGCCCACGCCGCCGACGCTCCACTGCCGGCCGACAAGCGCCGCCTCGCCTTCCTCTACCCCGGCCAGGGCAGCCAGCGGCCGGGCATGATGCGGGACCTCCACGAGCGGTTCCCCGGCTTCCGGGCGACCGTCGAGGGGCTCGGCGCCGCGGCCCGCCGGGACAGCGGCTTCGACCTCGGCGACCTGCTGTACGGCGGGGCGCCCGGCGCCGCCGACGACACCGGGTCGCAGGCCGAGGAGATCGGGCGCCGGATCGCCTCGACCGAGGTGTGCCAGCCGCTGCTCGGCACCGTCCAGATCGCCGCCACCCGGCTCCTCGCCAACCTCGGCGTCCGCCCGGACCTGGTCCTCGGCCACAGCGTCGGCGAGTTCGCGGCGGCCGCGGCGGCCGGCGCCCTCACCCCAGAGGACACCGTCCGGCTGCTGGTCCACCGGGGCGCGACCCTGCGGGAGGCCGAGAGCGGGCTGCGCGGCGGGATGCTCGCCGTACAGACGGACAAGGAGACCTGCCGCCGGCTGGTGACCGGCATCGACGACGTGTGGCTCGCCTGCTTCAACCAGCCGCGGCAGGTCGTGGTCAGCGGTACCCCGCAGGGGCTCGCCGCGATGCGGCAGGTCTGCGCGGAGGCGGGCGTCGTCACGGTGGCGCTCGACGTGTCGAACGCCTTCCACTCGCCGCGGCTCGCCGCCGCCGACGAGAGGATGCGCGCGGACCTCGCCGACCGCTCCGTGAGCAGCCCGGTCCTGCCGTTCGTGTCGTCCGTGAGCGCGGCCCTGTGCACCGACCCCGGGCGGCTGCGCGAGCTGTGGGGCCGGCACGCGTCCGCGCCGGTCCGGTTCGACGAGGCCGTCCGTACCGCCTACGACCAGGGGGCCCGCGTCTTCCTCCAGGTGACCGGCGGCAACTCGCTGCTGACGTCGGTCCGGCGCAACCTCACCGACCACGGCGACGTGCACGTCGTCCCCGTCACCGGGGACGCTCCGGACGATGCCCGCAGCCTCGTACGGGCCCTGGCCCGGCTCGCGGTCCTGGGCGTGGCGGTCGACCCGCGCGCCCTGGTTCCCCGGGAGGAGCGCCTCCTGCTCGACCTTCCGGTGGCGAGGCTCGCCACCCGGTCCTACTGGGTGCCCGGCCGGCGCCCCCGGAAGACGTCCGGCCGGGCCGCCGCATCCCCCCTGCCCGTACCGCCCGAGGAGAGCACCATGGACGCGTCGATGCACCACCCGATGGACGAACTGCTGCGACTGGTCCAGCAGCAGACCGCGCTGCTCGCCCGGCTCGCCGGGGCGCTCCCGGAGCACGGTCCCGCCGCGCCGGCGGCAGACCCGCCCGCGGCCGCGCCGCCCGCCGCGGTCGCCGTGCCCGTCGAGGAGGATCCGGCACCGCCCGGGGAGCCCGCCGACGTCAGGGCGGCCGTGCTCGCGCACGTGGCCCGGGTCAGTGCCTTCCCCGTGTCCCGGCTGGGCGACGACCAGCTGCTGGTCGACGACCTCGGTTTCGACTCGCTGATGCTGACCGACCTGTTCACGGCCCTGGGGCAGCAGTGGCCGCAGTGGACGTACAACGAAGCGGTCACCGACCGGCCGACCGTCGCAGCGATCGTCGCGTCCATCGCGGGCGCATCCCCGGACGCCGCCGCGGCCGTACCCGAGCAGCGCTCCGAAGGCGACGAGGTGCAGGCCCCGGACCCCGCTCCTGCCCCCGCTCCGGACCCGGCCCCGGATCCCGCCCCGGGCGCCACCGCGCCGCCCGAGGAGCACACGCGGATCGAGTGCTTCCCCGAGGTCGTCGCCCACGGCGAGCGCATCGCCGCCCTCTCCGGACTGGGGCTGCCCAATCCGTACTTCCTCGTCCACCAGGGCGGTATGACGGACACGACCGTCGTCGACGGCCGGGAGCTGCTCTCCTTCTCCAGCTACAACTACCTGGGCCTGGCGACCCACCCCGAGGTGAGCGCGGCGGCCCGGGAGGCGACGGAACGCTTCGGCACCTCGGTGTCCGCCAGCCGGCTCCTGTCCGGCAGCCGGCCGCTCCACCTGGAACTGGAGAGCGAGCTCGCCGACCTGCTCGGATGCGAAGCGGCGATCACCCTGGCCAACGGCCACGCCACGAACGTCACCGTGATCGGGCACCTCGTCGGCCCCGGGGACCTCATCGTCCACGACGCCCTCGCCCACGACAGCATCCTCCAGGGGTGCAGGCTCTCCGGCGCGACCCGGCGGCCCTTCCCCCACAACGACGCGGCCGCCCTCGACGCCCTGCTGACGCAGGTCCGCGGCGAGTTCCGGCGGGTCCTCGTCGTCGTCGAGGGCGTCTACAGCATGGACGGGGACATCGCCGACCTGCCCGCCCTCATCGAGGTCAAGCAGCGGCACGGCTGCCTGCTGATGATCGACGAGGCGCACAGCATCGGAACGATCGGCCGGAGCGGGCGGGGCATCGGCGAGCACTTCGACATCGACCGCACCGCCGTCGACCTGTGGTCGGGCACCCTGTCCAAGGCCCTGGCGAGCTGCGGCGGCTACGTCGCGGGGAGCCGCCCGGTCGTGGAGTACCTGCGCTACACCGTTCCCGGCTTCGTCTACAGCGCCGGGATGACCCCGGCCGACACCGCGGCGTCCCTGGGCGCCCTGCGCATGCTGCGCGGCGAGCCCGAGCGCGTGGCGCGTCTCGCGGAGAACGCGGCGCTGTTCGTCCACCTCGCGCGCGAGGCCGGCATCGACACCGGCGACAGCCACCGCACGCCGGTCGTCCCGTGCATCGTCGGGAACTCGCTGAAGACTCTGCGCCTGGCCGAGGCGCTGTTCCAGCAGGGCATCAGCGTGAACCCCATCCTCCATCCGGCGGTACCGGAGGAACTGGCCCGGTTGCGCTTCTTCGTCACCTACGACCACACGCCCGGTCGGATCCGGCAGGCCGTGGCCGCGCTGGCGCGCGAGCTGCTGCTCCTCGACACGACCCCGGCCGCGTGACCGCCGTGGACACCGCCCTCCGGCCGTCCGCGCAGGGCCGTGTCCTGCGTTGGTGCTCCTTGCCGCGCTGGATCATCCTGGTCACAGGAGCGCCTGGCCGTGCGGGTCCCGGTGGGACGGCGGCAGCGGAACGAGCGAGGGCGAGATGAGTGGCGATGGAGCGAGTTCCCACCTCTCCTGGTGAGCGGCCCGAGGAGACGGGCGCCTTCGAGTCGGCGTACACGGCCTCGGCCACGATCAACGAGGAGGGCATCGTCACCGAGTGGAGCGAGGGAGCCACCCGTCTCCTCGGCTACGTACCGTCCGAGGTCGTGGGACTGCCCGCCGCCCACCGGCTGGCCGATGTCCTCAGTGACGCGGCGCGTCGGGTTCCGTCCGGGCAGGAGCGGTGGAGCGGCACGGTGGCGTTGCGGCACCGGGACGGCCACCGGATGGACGTGGCGCTGCTCGCGCACCGCTGGACGTCCAGCGGTGGGACCACCAAGTGGTTCGTGGTGTCCGCCGTCGGCGGCGGGGGCCGCTCGCCCTGGGAGGAGCCGCTGAAGGAGTGGGCGTTCACCCAGTCCCCCTGCTTCCTGGCGATCTTCGATGCCGACCTGCGGCTGGTGCGGGCGAACTCCGGCATGGAGCGCACGCTCTCCCTCACGGAGGCGGAGATGCGGGGGCTGCGGCTGCCGGAGATCGCCCCGGATCCGGTGAGCGACGAGACCGAGCGCAGGATGCGTCTGGCGCTGGAGTCCGGTGAGCCGCAGTACATGGACTCCTTCGTCCATCCGACGGGCGGTGGCGCGGATCACGGCTGGGCCACCTCGGTGGCGCCGTTGCGGGATCCGGACGGCCGGGTGCACGCCTTGTGCCTGGCCGCGCACGACCGGAGCGGGGTGGAGAGCGTCCAGCACCAGATGCTCCTGACGGACGAGGTCGACAACGCCGCCGCACCCATCGGGACCACCCTGGACAGTGTCCGCACCGCGCACGAACTGGCCGACGCCGCCGTCCCGCGGTTCGCCGACTTCGCGGTCGTCGACCTGCTGGAGCCCCTCCCGCGCGGCGACGAGCCGTCATCGGTCCCGCTGGACGGGCCGGTCACCGTGTGCCGCGCCGCGGCCCGGTCGGTCCTCGACGGAACCCCGGAGTCCCAGGTCGCCGTCGGGGACACGACGAGCTATCCGCCGCTGTCCCCGCCCGTCGAGGCGCTGATCGCGGGCCGCGGCGCGGTGTACGGGGCGGCGGACCCTGCTCTCGCCCGGTGGGCGGCCGAGGACCCGGGGGCCGCCTGGATCGGCGAGTACGGGGCCCACTCGATCATGGTGGTGCCGATGCGGGCGGGCGGGGGCTCGCTCGGTGTGGCCGTCTTCAGCCGCCACCGGCGGCGGGAGCCCTTCCGCCCGGAGGACCTGCGCGAGGCCGGGGAGCTCACGGCCCGGGCGGCCGCCGGGATCCGCAACGCGTACCGGTCCGGCCGCGAGCACACCACCACCATGACCCTGCAGCGCAGCCTGCTCCCGCACACCCTGCCCGATCAGGCGGCGCTGGAGATCGCCTCCCGCTACCTGCCCGCCGCCGGCGAGGCCGGGGTGGGCGGCGACTGGTTCGACGTGATCCCGCTGTCCGGCGCCCGGGTGGCCCTGGTCGTGGGCGATGTCGTCGGCCACGGGATCCGTGCCACCGCCACCATGGGCCGGCTGCGCACCGCGGTACGCACCCTCGCGGACGTGGACCTGGGGCCCGACGAGCTGCTCACCCACCTCGACGACCTCGTCATCCACCTGTCCGCCGACGAGGGCGACCAGGAGGCCGGCGGGGAGACGGCCGGGGGCATCGGCACCACCTGTCTCTACGTGGTCTACGACCCGGTCATCCGCCGGTGCACGGTCGCCCGGGCCGGTCACCCGCCACCCGCCGTGGTCACCCCGGAGGGCTCCGTGTACCTGCTCGACGTCCCGGCCGGGCCGCCCCTGGGCCTGGGCGGTCTGCCCTTCGAGACGATCGAGGTCGAGCTGCCCGAGGGCAGCATCCTCGCCCTGTACACGGACGGTCTGCTCCAGCCGCGCGACCACGACATCGACGAGGCGCTGGACAGCATGTTCGCGGCTCTCGTTCGACCGGCGGACACCCTGGACGCGGTCTGCGACCGGGTGCTGACGACCATGCTGACGCACCGCCCCGACGACGACGTGGCCCTGCTCGTGGCCCGGACCCGGGGCCTGCACGCCGACCAGGTCGTCGTCTGGGACCTGCCCTCCGACCCCTCCGTCGTCGCCACGGCCCGGCGCCAGACCACCGACCAGCTGACGGCCTGGGGTCTGGAGGAGGCCGCCTTCGTCACCGAGCTCCTGGTCAGCGAGCTGGTCACCAATGCCATCCGGTACGGCCAGCCGCCCATCCAGCTGCGGCTGATCCACGAGAAGAACAGCACCCTGATCTGCGAGGTCTCGGACGCGAGCAGTACCGCCCCGCACATGCGGCGGGCCCGGACCTTCGACGAGGGCGGGCGGGGTCTGCTGCTGGTCGCCCAGCTCGCCCAGCGCTGGGGCACCCGGCACGCGGCCATCGGCAAGACCATCTGGGCCGAGCAGTCCCTCACCGGGTTCTGAGGACGCCCACACGGCGGGGCGGTATGCACAGAAATGTTCCCTGTGACGCGCCTGTGACAGTCGACGGACACCTCCATGAAGTCGCGCCCACAAGCTCTTTAACAGGGACAAACACCGACATTCAGGTACGAGTCCCCTGCTTCCGAGGACGTGAGCAGTGATGACCGGGCCGATCCGTCGGAGGAAATCATGAGTCTCACTCTCACCGCCCCGCAGACCGAAGCGCAGACCGAAGCCACCGCCCCCGCGCTCGCCCCGCGCGAGCAGGAGGCACTGCGACACATCGCCGCAGGCTGCACCTACCTGCAGACGGCCCGCCAGATGGGACTCTCGAAGCACACGGTCGACGCCTACCTGCGCCGCATCCGCGCCAAGCTGAACATCAACACCACGGCCGAGATGACCCGCATGGCCATCTCCATGGGGCTGTGACGCACTCGGGAACGCAAGCGCCCGTAACGGGCGGGGCGGCCTACGGGCCGCCGGCCAGGCCGTAGAACACCGGCCGGGCCCAGGCCGGGGGCTCCTTCGGGGGCCTGGAATTCCCCGGCGCACCGGGGGGACGGGAATTCTCCCGCGCAGGCGGATCGGCCCCACGGCCGGTGCCGCCTCCTCCCGTGGCCACGCGCAACGCGGCCACGAATTCGAGGCAGGACCCGTAGCGGTCCTCGGGGATCTTCGACAGGGCCTTGGTCAGCACGTCGACGGCGGCGGGAGCGATTCCCGGCCGCCTTTCCGTGATGGGGGGCGGGGGGTCGTACTGGTGCGCCCAGAGCAGCGCCGCGTCCTCCTCGCGCTGGAAGGGCGGCGCGCCGGCGAGGGTCTCGTAGACGACGCACGCCAGGCTGTAGAGATCGCACCTGCCGTCGACCGGTCTGCCGGAGATCTGTTCCGGCGCCATGTAGTCGAGCGTGCCGACGAACTCCCCGTCCGTGGTGAACCCGGTGAGCGCCAGCGCCTTCTTCGTCAGCCCGAAGTCCGTGAGGTAGATGTGCTCGGGGTGCTCGCTGTCGGTGCCCGCGGCGACCAGGATGTTCCCGGGTTTCACGTCCCGGTGCACCAGGTCGTGGTCATGGGCCGCGTCGAGTGCGGACGCCACCTGGGCGGCGATGCGCAGCGCCGTAGCGACCGGCAGCGGGCCCTCCCGGTCCAGCAGCGCGCGCAGGTCCAGGCCGGAGACGTAGCGCATGGCGATGTAGAGCACGCCGTCGGTCTCACCGGCTTCGAAGATGGGCACGATGTGCGGGTGGTCGATCGATGCGGCCACCCGTGACTCGTGGGTGAAGCGGCGGCGGAAGGTCTCGTCCCGGGCGCGTTCCGGGGCGATCAGCTTGAGCGCGACCGTACGGTCCAGCCGCAGGTCCTTCGCGCAGTAGACGACGGCCATGCCGCCGCGGCCGATCATGCGCTCCACCCGGTAGCCCGCGATCTGCTTCCCGATGAGGCCCGAGGCGCGCCCCGCGTACACGCTGAGGTTGGAGACCTCGCTCATCGGACGCCCCGCTCCCCGGGCCGTAGGACGCCGCCGGACGCGGCGGGCCGCTGTTTCCCTACCTGGAAGTCTATCGACCGGTCCACCCGTGTGCCCGGTCCCGGCCGCGGGTCCGGGGGTGGATCGCGCCGTGGATCGGGGACACGCGGACGCATCGCGCAGGTGACCGGCCCCCCGTCGGGGGCCGGTCACCTGCGCGATGCTGTCGGTGGTGGTCGTACCGGCCGTCGCGGCGGCCGGTGGGCTCTCAGTCGTCGTCGAAGCCGCCGGCGCCGCCGGCCCCGCCGGTGACGGCGCAGCCGAAGCCGAAGCAGATACCGCCCTCGCCGCCGGTGCCGCCCTTGCCGCCGTCACCGCCGGGCAGCGCGTTCCCGCCGGTGCCACCGGTCCCGCCGTTGGAGCTTCCCTTGCAGGAGCCGGCGCAGATGCCGCCCTTGCCGCCGGTGCCGCCCGTGCCGCCCGGAACGCCAGTGGTGCCGGTGCCGCCGTTGGCGCTCCCGTTGCAGAGCCCGGCGCAGATGCCGCCCTTGCCGCCGGCGGTGCCGTTCACCGTTCCGTTGCAGTTGCCCGCACAGACCCGGTCACCGACACGGACGCTGCCGTTGCCGACCTTGATGCTGTCGAGGACCGCCCTGCCGTCGAAGCGGCCCCCGCCGGGATGGGAGTCACCGGCGGCGTACGCGGGGGCCACCTGAGCGGTGGCCGCAGCCGGCGCCGCCGTGGCGACCGGTGCCATGGCACCCGCACCGATCAGCGTGACCGAAATGACGAGACCGAGTCGAAACTTCGTGGACCGCATACGCATGAGATTCTCCCTTGCCCAGTAATTGCTTTTCCGTATCGGGTGGCCCGATCCAGATCCGGCCGGCTGTTCCCCGAGAGTCGTCGGCGCCCCGGCCTGCTGGAGGCCGGGGCGCCGCGGTGCGCCTTCGTGCTTCGTGCTTCGTGCTTCGTGCTTCGTCAGGGGCGGTTGCTGTCCGCCATCAGTGCGAACCAGTCGCCGTCGACGTAGTACTTCTTCCAGTCGTCGATCTGCTTTTCCGAGATCTTGTACTTGTCGGCGATCTTCTTCGTCATCTCTTCCGGGTCGTCGGCCGCCAGCACGATGAGTGCGATGCGCACCTTGTCCACCACCGTCAGGTCCGCCTTCGGCGTGTTGGGCAGGTCCTCGAACCTGAAGCAACCCACTCCGCCGGGCTGTCCGGGCTCACCCGGCTGACCGGGCTCGCCGCCCCGGCCGCCCTTGCCGCCCTCTCCACCCTTGCCGCCTGCGCCGAAGCCGATGCAGTGCTCGGGCTGGTCGGCCGGGGCCGAGGCGCTGATGCCGGTGGGGGTGTGGGACTGCTGCGACGCCTGCGCGGCGCACGCCGTACCGGCGACGAGGGCCAGAGAGGCCGTGACCAGGATGATCGGACGCTGCCAGGACTTCGTGAACATGGCGTGGTTCTCCGTTTCCGCAAATACCGAGGTGGGGGGATGAGAGAGGGGAAGGGGGTGGGGAGGGTGGAGGCCCGAAGGCCTCCACCCGTTGAGCCGGGTACTGCGGTGTGCGGTTTAGAAGATGCTTCCGCCACCGGCGCCACCGTTGCCGCCCAGGCCACCGATCAGGCCGCCGAGGCCGCCGTCTCCGGCCTTGCCGCCGTTGCCGCCGTTGAAGATGCCGAAGCCTCCGTTACCGCCGTTGCCGCCCTTGCCGCCCTTGAGGAAGCCGTCGCCGCCCCCGCCGCCGCCACCGGCGTTGCCGCCCTGGAGGACGCCGAAGCCGCCGTCGCCACCGTTACCACCGGCGCCACCGATGCGGCCCTCGCCGCCCCCGCCGCCGCCGCCACCGGCGCCACCGAGCAGGAAGCCGTCCCCACCGGTACCACCGTTGCCGCCCTTGCCACCGGTACCGGTGACGCTGCCGCCACCGGAGCCACCGGCACCACCGGCGCCACCGACGAGCCCGCCGGTACCGCCCTTGCCACCGTCACCTCCGGCGCCTCCGGCGTTCGGGAGGACCGTTGCCACGTGGGAGGCCACGGGGGCCGCGGAGGCCATGGACGCCGGGAGCAGGACACCACCGGTGACGACAGCAGCCGCAGCGGCCAGGGTCGCAATGCGG
Source organism: Streptomyces sp. Sge12 (assembly GCF_002080455.1). Classification (NCBI taxonomy): domain Bacteria; kingdom Bacillati; phylum Actinomycetota; class Actinomycetes; order Kitasatosporales; family Streptomycetaceae; genus Streptomyces; species Streptomyces sp. Sge12. The sequence continues at coordinate 6,820,458 of NZ_CP020555.1, read as the reverse complement.
AAGCCGCGACGGGTCGGACGGACAGTGCTGTTGGTGTGCATCTTGCGGTTCATGACTTTCTCCTACCGAATGAAGAGGGATATGTGACCTGCCCGGATTTCCGGGAGGTGCGGATATGAAGGGGAGAAGTGGTCCTCGGTGAGGATTTCCGTCTCTTCCGTCTGCCTCGTTTTGTTTCCGGTGAGGCCCGCACCACAAGTAAGCCCCGGGGGCCATACCCGGGTCATGTTCCGGAATCTCGGGGCTTGACGCCCTCATAAACATCGGCTAAAAGCGCCCGACGGGGGCGAGCGTGTATGCGTCGGTGCCGGGTGAAACGAGCCCGGCCTCCCCTGGCCCCTATAGGGGGGGTGGGGAGGCCGGGCAGAGGGGGGGTGGGTCAGCGGGGTGCGACGAAAGTGCGGCCCTGGTGGCCCTCGGCGGTGCAGGATCGCTTCTCCGCGGCGGTCATCTTGCGGGTCTTCACCACCACCGCGTTGCTCTTGCCGTCCGTGCCGTTCTTGGCCGGGCTGGTGATCGTGTCCTGGAAGAACCAGTAGTAGTGGTCCCACTGAGGGCTGTCGTAGTGGGTCTGCCAGGTGCCGGAGACCCGCTGCATCACCTGGGCGCGCGAGATCCACCCCACCTCGCCCGGCTTCACCGTCATATTGAGCGAGCTGCTCTCGGAGTGACTGCTCGACCAACTGTGGCTGTAACTCGCCGTTACGCTCAGGTCTACGATGCCCGCTATCTTCCCTCCCGCAGTGACGGAGACGCCCAGGGAATCGGTGGAGCCCACCGTGTCGTCCCAGGTCATCGACTGGGTGGAGTCGGACGTGCTGCAGTTGAACAGCGAGTTCGACACCTGGCGGAGCTCACCGAGCTACGCCTCACCGAGCCGGGGCGCATTGAACGTGCACTTGCCTGCGCCCGAGGCGCAGTCGGCCATGAGCTGCTGCCGGGTCGGCTGGTCGGAGGCGGCTGCCGGAAGGACGGTCGCCGCGGCGACGGCACAGGCCGCCACCGTCATGGTCAACGCGCGGGCTGCGTGGCGCCTGACGCGGTGTGTGGTCATCGTGGAACCTCTCACGGTGCTGGGGGGATCGGTGAACCGCCTTACGGCGGGCGCGAATTCACTCGCAGCCCGCCGCACGTTCGATCACCGCCTGTTGCTCCTGAGATTCTCCCGACCGACCGGAGGGGTACGGTCCGATTGAGTCAATCCGCTGCCGGGCGCAGCAGCGCGACCTCCGGGCCGAAGCCGACCACGAGCCGGCCGCCCGGCGCGGCCCCCAGCGCGCCCACCGCGAGCGGCAGCACGTATTCGTTCCCGGCCTCGTCCCCGGTGACCAGGTCCCAGCAGCGCACGGTCTGTCCCTGGCCCACGGCCACCACCGGCAGCCCGGCGCCCGCGCCCGCGCCCGTGCCCGTGCCCGTGCCCGTGACGGCCATCGGCCCGTTCGGGTCCGCGTGAGCGGTCCGCGCCCCGCCGATCTGCCGCATGGCCGCCAGGTCCCACAGGCACACCGTCTTGTCCCGGCTCCGGCTGACCGCGGCGGGCCTCCCGTCGACCAGCACGGTGGCCACCGAGGTCACCCAGTCGGTGTGCCCGGTCAGCGGTTCGCCGATCTGCCGCCCGTCGGCGAGGTCCCACACCCGTACGGTCTTGTCCCAGCTGCCGGTGACCGCGACGGGCCGCCCCGCCAGCTCCACGGTCGCGACGGAGGTCACCCGGCTGGAGTGGCCGGTGAGCGGCTCGCCGACCGGCCGGCGGGTGGCGGGGTCCCAGACGGCCACGGTGCGGTCGGCGCCGGCCGTGACGAGCACCGGCCGGCCGGTCAGGGTCGCCGTGGCCAGGGCCAGCACCCGGCCCTGCCCGGTGGTGACGCTCTCGTGGGGGTGTCCCCCGACCGGGTCCAGCAGGCCCAGCGCGTCGCCGCAGCCGGCGGTGACGACCAGCATCCGGCCGTCGACCACCACCGTGACCATGGCCGTCACCTCACCCTCCAGGCCCGTCACGGGGGCCGTGACGGGCCGCCCTGCGGCCAGGTCCCAGACGCGCACGGCGTGGTCGGCGCCCGCCGTGACGGCCACCGGGGTCCCGTCGAGAACGCCCGTGGTGAGGGCGCACACCGTTCCGGTGTGCCCGGAGCGGGGCGGGCCGTCGCCCTGGACATGGGTGAGGTCCCAGGTCCGGATCGTGTGGTCGGCGCCCGCGGTGACGGCCACCGGACGGCCGGCCAGGGCCGTGGTGGCCACGTCGTGGACCTTTCCGGTGTGGCCGGTCAGGGGCGGTCCCACGGGCCTGCCGGTGGCGCGGTCCCGTACGGTCACCGTGCCGTCCGCTTCCACGGTGAGGGCGATCCGATCGCCGCCGCTGCCGCCGACGACGGCCACAGGAGCGTTGCCGGTCCCGGTGGGGCGGCCGGAGAGGCGTTGCCAGAGGTCACCGGCCCGCTCCGGTTCGTGCGGGAGGACCGGGGCCGCCTCGCCGGCGCCGACGCTCCGGATCACCCGGATTCCGGTCACGTGCTGCTGCCCGTCGTCCGCCAGGTCCCAGATGCGCAGCGTCCCGTCCTCGTCCGCTCCGGCCGTGAGGGCGACCGTACGTCCGTCGAGCAGCGCGGTCTCGCGGGCCCGGTGCCGTGCCAGGGCGCCGTTCTGGCGGGCGAGCGCCAGGGGGCCGATGAAGCGGGGTTCCTCGCCGTCGAGCCCGACGGCCACCAGGCGTCCGTGCACCACGGTCGCGGTGGACACCCCGCCCACCTCCGTGCCCTGGGACAGGGCCGCGGCGGCCGCTGGGGCCGGGGCCGGCTCTCCCGTGGCCAGGTCCCACAGCCGCGGCTCCGCACCTGCCGCCGTCCCTGCCTCCCCTGCGGTGACGGCGAGGACGCGCCCGTCGAGGGTGAGCGTCCGCTCCACCTCCACCGACCGGGCCAGCTGCTCGCCGGTGCCCAGGTCCCACACCCGTACCGTCCGGTCCACGGCGATGTCGTCGACGGTGAGGACGACACGGCGGCCCTCCAGCACCGCGAGGCCGGCCGCCGACGGGAAGGCACCGACCCGGCTGCCCGTGAGCAGGTCCCACGCGCCCAGGGTCCCGTCGGCCCCGAGGGTGAGCAGCACCCGGCGCCCCTCCAGGACGGTGCTCTCGACCAGCCTGACGAACTCCCCCGCCGCGCGGCCCGTGGCCAGGTCCCACGCGAGGACCGAGTCGTCCTCGTGCAGGGTGAGGGCCACCGGCCTCCCGTCGGCCTCCGCCGTGGCCACGGACAGGACCCCTGTCGTCATCGAGGACACCGGGTCGGTGCGGCCGGTCACCGGAGCGTGCAGCTGCTCGCCCGTCGCCAGGTCCCAGAAGCGCACCGTGGTGTCCCGGCTGCCCGAGACCACGATCGCCCTGCCGTCGACGACCGCCGTGGCCACCGACCGGACCGGGGCGCTGTGGCCGGTGAGGGAGCGCAGCCGCCGGTGGTCGGGCACGGGTCCGTCGGCCCACTGCACGGTCCACCGCTGATCGGGCAGCGGGGCATTCACGTCGTCGGGCGCACCCGCGGAGGTCTCAGACATACGGCCGAGGCTAGCCACCGGGTCTGACAGGGCCCGTCTCTACCACACCGCGGGCCGCCGGCCGGAGCGTACGGACCACCACCATTGTGCGCGCTGCGGGTCGGCACTGCGGTGGGGGGCGCGGGCGGAGATTATGCGGGGCCACCGCCCATGTGCGGGTGGAGCGGATGGCGTTGAGTCGGAACTGCCGATCGGCCGGCAAGGAATCGACATCAGCCGCGCGACCCGCGCACTCGACCTTCGAGGAGGTGATCCGGATGAGCGTCCTCAAGCTTCAGAACATGGAAGCCCGCACCACACAGAGCGCTGCCGCCACCGTCAGCCTGACGAGCAGCAACAGCAACTGTTGCAAGTCTCCGCACGAGCCGGAGAACCCGAACTGACCCGGCGGTCCGTGCGGGGGCTCGGCGCGCCCCCGCACGGACCCGCTGTTCCCAACGGCCGCTGCCGTCGGCGGTCCTCGGACGATCACAGAGGCTGACATGCGCAACGAACGCTGGGTCTACCGCTTCCTCTTCGCGTGGAACGACACCCTGTTCTTCGACCCGCTCGACGTCTTCTACGAGCCGAACGCGGACCACTTCCTCGCCGCGTTCGACGAGACGGTGCGGGCCCGGTTCGTCCGCAGCGGCATCTGGTGGAGCCACCGGCACAACCCGGCCCTGCCCGCTCAGGGCTGGAAGATCCACGTGTCGTCGAGCCACCGCCACGTGCGCGAGGTCGCCACCTCGGTGATCGGGCACCTGACGGAGCGCGGGATCGATTTCAAGATCGCTCTCGACCTCAACATCTTCGAGATGCTCAACTCCAAGTCCATCTCCCGGGGCAGCGGCGGCAAGCTCGTCACCGTCTACCCCCGCGACGACGACGAGTTCCGCAGCTGCCTGGCCGACCTGGCCCGCCTCCTGGACGGCGTCGAGGGGGCCTACGTCCTGTCGGACCTGCGCTACCGGGACAGCAAAGCGCTCTACTTCCGCTACGGCCAGTTCCTCGACACGCACACCGTCGACGTCCTCGGGCGCAGGCGGCCGCGGATCCTCGGACCCGACGGCCCCGTCCCCGACGACCGGCGCCCGGGGCACGCGCGGCCCGGCTGGGTGCCCTGGCCGTTCGACGACTGGAAGCCCGAGGGGGACGAGGGGGACGAGGGGGACGGCGAGCTGCTGGGGGGCCGCTTCCGGGTGACCGGCGCGATCCAGTTCTCCAACAGCGGCGGCGTGTACACCGCCGAGGACACCGAGGACGACGACCGCCCGGTGCTCCTGAAGGAAGCCCGCCCGCACACCAACATCAACCCCCGCCAGGACCACGACGCCGTGGACATCCTGGGCCGCGAGTGGATGTTCCTGAACCGGCTGGCCGACGTCGGTGCGTACCCGGCGCCGATCGCGCGGTTCCGGCACTGGGAACACCACTACATCGCCGAGGAGTTCGTCGACAGCTCCGACATCCGCTCCGTGCTCCTCGAACGCAATCCGCTCGCGCGGCCGGGGTTCGACATCGAGCGGTCGCGGGAGTACCTGCGGATCTTCCTGGCGGTCTTCCGCGGGCTGGCCCGCGCGATCCGGGCCGCACACGACCGCGGCGTGATCCTCGCGGACTTCACCGCCGCGAACCTGCTGATCGACCCGGACACCTACGAGGTGACCATCGTCGACCTGGAGGCCTGCCGGCTGGCCGAGACCCCCGACGGGGGCGCCGGGAGCACCGGGAGCGCCGAAGCGGCGCTGGAACAGCCGGTCGAGCTGTACACCCCGGGCTTCAGCCTCTCCCGCAACCGCTTCAAGGCGTACGGGCCGGAGGGCGACCGGTACGCCCTCGCCTCCACCATGGCGTACTTCGTCTTCCCGATCGCCGCCATGTCGTACCTGCGCGAGGACGTCCTCGACCTGTACCGCATCTTCATCACCGAGGGACTGGGCTGGCCGGCGCGGGTCCACGACCTGATCACCGACCTGGCCCGGGACCGCATCGACCTCGACGGCGTGCTGAAGGCCCTGGAGGACGAGGGCGACCTGCTCGACCGGGTCGAGACCGCGCCCCGGCGCCCGGTCGTCGAGGAGCGGCTCGCCCTGGCGGAGGCGGAGGCCGCGGTGGGCGCGTTCGTCCTGGCCACCGCCGACACCGGCCGCGACACGCTGTTCCCCGTGGACCCGTTCGCCCACGTCACCAACCCGCTGAGCCTGGGCTTCGGAGCCGGCGGGGTCCTGTGGGCGCTGCACTCCAGCGGCATCCCGGTCCGGCCCGAATGGCGCGCCTGGCTGAGCCGCAGACTGGCGGGCATCGATCCGGCCCGCTACCCGGACGGCCTGATGAACGGCCTGTCCGGCATCGCCTGGGCGGCCGACACGCTCGGGCTCGGCATCCAGGCGCGCGAACTGCTGGCACAGGCCAACCGGCGCGCGGTGGAGAAAGGCGACCACACCTTCTACTACGGCCTCTCCGGGGTCGGCATGACGAACCTGCGCTTCTTCCTGCGCAGCCACGACCCCCGCGACCTCGCCGCGGCGCAGGAGTGCGCGCAGGCCCTGTGCGAGACGGCGCGGCGCGACGGCGGACGTACCCACTGGCTGAACGAGTTCTCCGCGAAGGGGCCGCTGACCGGGCTGGGCTTCGGGCAGGCCGGGGTCGCCATGTTCCTGCTGCGCATGCACCAGGTGACCGGGGAGGCCCGCTACCTGCGGCTCGGGCGGGAGGCGCTCGACTGGGAGATGGCCCACGCCGAGCCGATCGACGACGAGGGCGGCCCGGTCATGTTCGCGCACGAGGGGACGATGGAGCCGTACGTCGAGGTCGGTTCCGCGGGCGTGCTGAAGGTACTGCTGCGCTACGGGGACCTGGACGCGGCCCGCACCGTCCTGCGCGGGCTGGACGTCCGGTACTCGGTGATGCCGGGGTACGCCTTCGGCATGGCCGGGGTCGCCGACGCGCTGCTGGACGCGGCGCAGTTCACCGGCGACCGGTCGTACCGCGATACGGCGCTGCGCCAGCTCGACTTCGTCCGCAGGGTCTTCCTCTTCGAGCCCTCCGAACGCTTCGGGCCGCCGCGCGCCGCAGGCCGGCCGCCCCTGCTGGCCCTCCCGGGCGACGGACTGCTGCGCTGCTCCACCGACTACCTGACCGGCTCGGCGGGCGTGCTGCGGGTGCTGAACCGGGTGAACCGGGGCGGCCCGGCCGACTTCCTGCTGGACGAGGTCGGGCGGTGAGGCAGCTCTGGCGCACGCTGCGGGGGCACCGGGCCCCGTTCGTGGTGATCCTCGTCGCGGAGACCACCACGAGCGGGTTGGAGGCGCTGCTGCACCCGCTGCTGCTGAAGGCCCTGTTCGACGAGGCGATCCTGACCGCGGACCTGCGGCGCTTCCTGTTCCTCGGCCTCACCTACCTCGTGCTCGGGCTGACCCTCAATACGACGGGGTACTGGATCGCGTGCCGCCGCAAGCGGTTCGAGAACGCGTTCACGCTGGTGCTGGAGACGGAGCTGCTGGGCCGCGCGCTCGGCCTGGACGGCCGGAAGGTGTCGCGGGAGGGCAACGCCTCGTTCGTCAGCCGCATCCACAACGACGTCGCGCAGGGGGTCCTGCCGGCTCTCGACGTGGCGCTGCGGATCGCGCGGCAGGCGGTCACCTCGGCGGTCTTCCTCGGGGTGCTGCTGTACCTGTCCTGGCAGGCGAGCCTGATCCTGCTGGTGATCGTGCCGCCGCTGGTGTTCGTCAGCAACCGGCTCGGCAGGCGGATCGAGGCGAACACCGGCCCCGAACGCGAGGCGGAGGCCCGGTACGTCAACACGCTGACCCGCACGCTGGAGGCGTTCCCCGCCCTGCGCGGGCTGCCGTCGCTGCTGCCGGGCACGCGCGCCGCGAACCGGGACGCCCTGAGCGGGTTCCTCGGCATCGTGTTCGTCAACTTCCGGCTGGCACAGCGCCAGCGGACCCTCAGCGACCTGGTGATGAACCTGTCGGACACCGCTTCGATGGTCGTGGGGGCCTTCTTCGTCTTCTCCGGCCGGATGTCCTTCGGCAGTTTCCTCGCCTTCGTCAACTCGTTGTGGCGGGCGGTGACCGGGATGTTCGACCTCATCAACATGATTCCGCAGGCCCGCCGGAGCACCGCCGTCCTCGAGCGGATCGAGTCCCTGCGGGAGTCCCGGGCAACGCCGTACCACGACGAAGGGGCCCTGGTACGGGTCCACGGGGCCCGCGTCGTGTACGGCGGGGCGGCCGGGGGCGAGGGCGGGTCCGGGGCCGGTGGGGCCGGTGGTGCCGGCGGCGGCGGTAACGGCGGGGTGGCCGGGGTGTCGATCGACGCGTTCGAGCTGCGGGCCGGCGAGCACGTACTGCTGCGCGGCCCGAACGGCTGCGGGAAGACCACCCTGCTGCACATCGTCTCCGGAACGCTCGCCCCCGACGCCGGGTCGGTCACCCTGCCGCCCCGGGTGGCGAGCCTGACCGCCCCGGTGAACCTGCCTCCGCTGCCGGTGCGCGACCTCGTCCCCGACGAGCGGCTACGCGCGGCGCTGGACCTCGGGGCGCAGGCCGGCCGGCTGCCCTCGGAGCTGTCCTCCGGCCAGCGCCAGCGCGTCGCGGTGGCCGCGCTCCTGTGCGAGGACGCGGACGCGTACCTCGCCGACGAGCCCTTCGCGAACCTCGACGACCGCGGCAGGGAGCTGGTGTTCGGGCTGCTGCGCGAGCGGACCGCGGGGCGGGCCCTGCTGGTGGTGCACCACGGGGACGAGGACCTCGACGGACGTTTCGACCGGGTGGTGACCCTGGCGGCCCGGCACCCGCTGGCCCGGCTCTCGTAGCCCGTGGTGTGCTGCCGGTCGGGCCCGTCAGGCGACCAGGTCGCGGGCGGCGCTCGCGAAGGCCGTCCGGTTCGGGTGGCCGGTCTTCTGCAGGAGGTTCGCCACGTGCTTCTCGACGGTGCGCAGCGAGATGTGCAGCCTTCCGGCGATGTCCTTGTTGCTGATCCGTTCGGCGACCAGCCGGGCCACCTCGAACTCCCGGACGGTGATCCCGCACCGGCGCAGGTCCGGCGGGACCCGTTCGGTGCCCGTGCGCCGTTGCCGGACCGATGCGCCCATGCCGCGCAGCAGGGCCCGGCTGGCGCCGGCGACGGCCTGGAGGCCCGCGCCGTGGAAGTACTCCTCCGCCTCGCGCAGCCAGGCGACGGGCGTGCCCCAGCCGTCCTCGTACGCGGCCTGCGCGACCAGGCGCAGGGACAGCCGGCGTGCGACGGGGAAGAGTGCGGCGGCCTCCAGTGCCTTGCCCGCGGCGGCCGTCGCCTCGTCGGGGCGGCCCTCGCGGCCGAGCAGCACGGCGTCCGCGAGGCCGGTGAACTGGTGGTTCCAGCGGGTCCCGCTGATGCTCGCCCGCGCGACCTCGGTGTGGTGGCGCCGCCCCATCCGGCCGTCGAGGACGCCGAGCAGCAGGACGATGCCGTGCTTGCCGAAGTCGCCCAGCGCGGGGTTCTCCGCGTCGTAGGCGAGTGCCTGGGCGAACTCCTGTCCGGCCGCCTCGGGCCGCTCCTCCAGCAGCGAGCAGAACGCCCGGGCCAGCCCGTACGACATCGCGCGGACGCCGGGCGCGGCGTCCAGCAGCGGGGCCAGTCGCTCCAGCGCCCCGCGCATCTCGGCGCGGCGGCCCTGGTGCGCGTACCGTACGGCGTCGGCGAGCCGCAGCATGGCCAGGGGGCGGCCCAGTCCGAGCCGTGAGGCGTCGGCCGCGGCCTCGCGTATCCGGTCGCGGGCCTCGTCGAACCGGCCGTGCTGGATGCGGTCCAGGGCGAGGACGAAGCCCGTCTCGTGGGCCAGCGGCAGCAGGCCCATGCGCAGGGCCTCCTGCCGGGCCGCTTCGATCCGGGCGGGGTGGCCGTCGTGGCTCGCGACCACGGTGGCCAGGTGCACGTCGGCGGCCATCCGCGGTACGGGGAGCCGGCGTGCGAGGGCGATGGCGCGGGCCCTTCGGAAGTGGGCGGCGGCCGTCGGCTCGTCCTGTTCCCGGGCCAGTTGGCCGAGCAGCAGCAGCGCGCGGCAGGCCACGTCCGGCAGGTCGACGCGCTGGGCGGCCTCCAGGGCCCGGTGGGCGTAGCGGGTGGCGGTGCGCAGCCGGTCGGGGGCGAGCCGGCTCAGTTCCACCTGTACGGCGCAGAGGTCCACGAGGGCGGCGTACTGGTCGGCGGGGTGGCCGCCGAGCAGTGAGCGGGCGATGTCGAGGTGCCACAGGGCTTCCGCGGGGCGGCCGGTGAGGGTGGCGATGTCGCTGAGCCGGGCGTGCAGTGCGGCCCGCCGCTGGGCGGGGATGTCGTGTTCGCCGCCGTCGCCGCCGAGGGTGTCCAGGATGGCGGCGGGCGCGGGCAGCCGGTCGAACCGCGCAGAGCGGGCGACGGCGTCGAGCAGCCGCTCCAGCACCGTGGCGTGCAGTTCGGGTGCGGTGCCGGGTTCGACGAGCCGGTGGGCCCGGGTGAGCAGTTCCACCGCCCGGTCCGCGGTGCCCTCGCCGGTCGCGCGGCCGGCCGCCTCGCAGTACAGGCGGATGGCTTCCGGGGTGTCGCCGGCGTGCTCGTGCAGCAGGGCGGCGTGCTCGCACCAGGTGCCGGGCAGGGCGGGGTGCAGGTCGGTGAGCGCGCGGGCCGCCCGGCGCAGGTGTCCTGCCCGCTCCCCCGGGCCGAGGTCGTCCAGCAGGACCTCGGCGACCAGCCGGTGGCGGAAGGTGTACCACTGGGCGCCCGGCCCCTCCGGCGTGATCAGGTACGAGGCGACCGCGGCGCGCAGTACCGCGGACAGCTCGGCGTGGTCGCGGCCGAGGGCGCGCTCCAGTACGGGCAGGGGGAAGCGGTGGCCGAACAGGGCGGCCATGCCGAGGAGTTCCCCGCCGAGCGGGCCGAGGCGCCCGGTGCGGCGCCGGACGTCGTCCGCGACGGTGGGCGGTACGGAGGGGGTCCGCGGGCCGTGGTGGGCGGGGCGGCCGCCGAGGTCGTGGACGAGTTCCTTGACGACGAAGGGGATTCCGGCGCTGCTGTCCACCGCACGGTGGACGAGGTCGGGGCAGACCTCGGCCGGGGGGACGCGCAGTTCGGCGGCGATGAGCAGGTGCACGTCGGGGCGGCTGAGGGGGTCGAGTTCGAGCACGGCGGCGGCTCCGCGCAGCCGGGCCCGGGTGGTCAGCTCGGCTGCTTCGCAGGGTGCGCACCCGGTGACGAGGAGCAGGACGGCCGGTTGCTGCGCGAGGTTGTCGAGGAGGTATTCGAGGACCGCCAGGGTTCCGGGGTCGGCGTCGTGCAGGTCGTCGAGGACGAGCAGGCAGCCGCGGTGTTCCCCGACGACGTCGAGCAGGCGCAGCATCGTCTCGGCGACCATGAGGTGCGAGGCCGCGTCGGCATCGGCGTCGGCGGCCCGGGCGCCGCTGAGCAGCCGGGTCAGGACCGGCCCGTAGCGGCCGAGTTCGTCCGGCTCGGGCAGCAGGCCGGCGCGGGCCAGCAGGAGCAGGGCCTCGACCAGTGGCCGGTAGGGGACGGGCGGGCCGACCGCGCTGGCCCGCCCCCGTACCGTGACCATGTCCGTCTCGGCGGCCATGGCGAGGGCCTCGGCGGCGAGCCGGGTCTTGCCCACCCCGGGCTCGCCGGTGACGAAGAGCGCCGCCCCGCGGCCGGACCGGGCGGCGGCCAGCGCGGCCATGATCTGCCCCATCTCCGGTCCCCGCCCGATGAGTTCGCCCCGTCTGGGGTGCGGGCTGCCGTTCGGAGCCGCGGCGGTACAGTCCTCCGGCAGCGCCGGCCAGAAAATGGACACCGGCTCGTCCCCTTTCCGGCGGGCCCTCCGAGGCGCCGCCGGGGGTGACGATAGGGGTGGTGCGGGTGCCCCTTGTAGCCGTCCGTTTGGGGGGCTTGTGCGGGGGGTCAGCCCGCGTCGAGACTGTCCTCCCGTACCCGCCTGGCCAGATCGAGCTTGGTGTGGGTGGGGCGGCCCGCCTGCTGGTACTTGGCCTTGACCCGGTCCAGGTAGTCCTTGGCGGTGTGGACGGTGATGCCGGCGCGCCGGGCGGCGGACTTCAGGGTGAGTCCGGAGGCGTAGTCGAGCAGGATCTGCCGTTCCCGCGGCGAGAGCCGGGGGCGTGCGGGGCTGTCGTCGTAGGCGCAGGCGAAGGCGAGCTCCGCGGAGAGGGCGCCGCTGCCCGATGCCAGGTCCTTGATGGCGGCGACCAGGGTCGGCAGGTCGTGGTCCTTGGTCAGGTAGCCGTCGGCGCCGGCCCGGACGGCCTCGATGATCCGGGAGCGGTCCGGCACGGTGCTGATCATCAGGACGCGGCTCCCGGTGCGCAGCAGGCGGCGGATGTTGTCGGTGGGGGCGGAGCCGTCGCGCAGGACCAGGTCGAGGAGGACGACGTCGGGCGGGGCGTACCCGGTCCGGCCGAATCCGTAGGGGAGTTGGGCGTCCGGTGCGCCGAGGAGCTCCCCGACGGTGGCGGCGGTCGCCACGAGCCGCAGTTCCGGCACGCCGGCCAGCCAGGCCCGCAGGCCGTCGAGGAGCATCCGGTCGTCGTCGACCACCGAGACGGTGATCACCCGGGCCATCTCAGCTCCACCCGTACGCCCTCGCCGGGAGCGGTGTCCACGGTCGCCCGGCCCCCGACCTCGGCCATCCGGCCGTGCACCGAGCCGCGCAGGCCGAGCCCGGGCACGCACCGCTCGGGGTCGAATCCGGGCCCCCGGTCGACCACGGTGACGAGGGCGCCGCCGTGTGCGTCCGGGTCCCGCGTGGCGGTGAGGTAGGCGTGTCCGGTGCCCGCGTGGCGCCGTACGTTGTTCAGGGCCTCGCGCACGGCGTCGCCCAGGGCGGCGGCGACCTCGGGCGGCACCTGCGGCAGGTCGTGGTACTGGGCGGTGACGCGCAGTTGGAGGCTCTCGACGGAGCAGACGGCGTCCTCCAGGGCCGTGCCGATCTCCCGGTGGTGGACCTCCGCGGCGGTCTGCTGGATCAGCCGGCGCAGGTACGCGGCTTCGCGCGCGCAGCGCCGGCGCACCTCGGGGGCGTTGGCGTCGACCGCGCCGGACGCCAGGGTGGTCAGGGTGGCGAGGACGGTGTCGTGCAGCGCGCGGTGGTGTTCCAGGCGCTCGGCGTAGCGCGCCTTGTGGGACTCCGCGGCGACGGCGCGGGCGTTGGCCTCGTCGAGGAGGCGGCCCTGGCGCAGCAGGTACCACCGGAACAGCCAGGTCATCACGGCGGAGGAGACGATGGAGTTGAGATGGCCGAGAATCACGGCGGGGCTCGCGCCGACCGCCTGGTAGCCGATGAAGTGGGTGATCGCGAGGAGGGCGATCACGGTGAGGGCGTGGAGTCGTTCGAGGGAGATGGCGGCGACGGCGCTCGCCGACCCGCCGAGCAGCATCGCCCAGGCGATCACGGGTGGTTCGCGCACGCCGCCCCAGGCGCAGAGGGCCAGGGGCAGTACGCAGCCGACGACCAGGGCGTCCGCCCAGATGTGCCGCCGGTCGAACCAGCCGCGCCGCAGGGCGGTGGCGTAGGTCAGCGCGCTCAGCCCGAGGGCCACCGCGTATCCCGCGTACTGCAGGGGGAATGCGGAGCCGCGTTGGGCGACGGCGAGGGCGCCCACCGTCAGATGGCTCGCCCGGTACAGCAGGGTGGCCACGACCATGAAGGACTGGGCGCGTTGCAGGCCCGATCCGACCCCGCTCGTCCCCCGTAGTGCCCGTATGCGCCGTACCGGTAAGGACAGCAATGCCAAGACCACACCTTCCCGTACCGCTTTGCCCGTGACATCTGCCATTTTGCCCTAGCAGGTGCACGTCAAATAGGCGCGTATCGGCCTGCTCACGGGCTTGGCCGAGGGAGCACCACGGGTCGGCCGGCGCCGGATCGCTGCCCGGTCGGGTTGTCGGGCGGGCGGGCGGTCAGTCGCGCGTGACCAGACCCGTGACGAGTGCGGCGGTGCGCCGGTGCCAGGCGCCCGCGCCCCGGAGCATCACGTGGCCGCCCGTGTGCATCGGGATGGCGGTGGCGTCGGCGCCCGCGAGCCGGGAGCGGCGGACGAACTCCCAGGATCCGGCGGCCGAGGTGACCCGGTCCTGCTCGTCGTGCAGCAGGTAGAGCCTGCGGCCCGCGAGGTGGTCCACCGGCTCGCCCGGCGGACACCAGGGGGCCAGCGCCACCACGCCGTGCACCAGGGGGGCGCCGGCCGCGCGCAGCGCGGCCCGGCCGCCCATCGAGTGGCCGACGAGGACCACCGGCACGTCCCCGGCGATCCCCCGCAGCCGGTCGAGCGCCGCCTCGGCGTCCCGGGCGGCGTCGCAGCGGGGGCCGTTCCAGCCGCGGTGGCGGTAGCGCACCTCGGCCACCAGGACGCCGCGTCCCCGGGTGGCGCGGGCGACGGCGGCCGCGAAGGGACGCATCCGCAGGGCGGGCAGGTTCAGCCGGGGCGGCGGCTCCGGCCCGTCCTCGCGGCCCCCGTGCAGCAGCAGGACCGCGGCGGTGGGTATCTCGGGGGCGGTACGGACCACCAGCGCCGGGCTCTCGCCGGCTCTCGCCGCGCCGCGCTCCGTCCCGGCCGTCACCGGGCCTCCCCGGTCGTGCGACGGGGTGGGCGCGGGAAGAACCCGCTGGTGCGGGCCGCGTAGGCGGCGTAGCCGGGACGGTCCGCCATGTGCGCCTCCAGCAGTCTCTTGCCGCTGCCCCAGATCAGCAGCGCGCTCATCACCAGCGGTGAGACCAGTGTGAGTGCCGCAGTCTGCCAGGTCGCGCAGGCCAGCAGGTACAGCCCCCACCAGACGAGGAAGTCGCCGAAGTAGTTGGGGTGCCGCGTCCAGCTCCACAGCCCGCGGTCCATGATCGTGCCGCGGTGCTCGGGGCGTTCCTTGAAGCGGGCGAGCTGGAAGTCACCGACCGCCTCGAAGAGCAGTCCGGTGGCCCACAGCAGCAGGCCCGCCGCGGCGAGCGGCCCGAGGGGCTCGGGCGCGTACGAGGCGACCTGCACGGGCAGGGAGACCAGCCAGACCAGCGCGCCCTGGAGGAGGTAGACCTTGCGCAGGGCGTAGAGCCGGGGGCTGCCGGGCGCCCGGGCGAGCATGCGGGCGTAGCGCGGGTCCTCGCCGTGGCCCCGGCCGCGGCCGGCGATGTGCAGGGCGAGGCGCAGCCCCCACACGACCGTCGCGGCGGCGACGGCGAGCCGCCGGCCGTCGTCGCCGTACCCCGCCGACAGCAGCCAGCTGGTGAGCGCCACCGCGGCGAAGGCGACGCCCCAGGCGATGTCGACGATCCGGTGCAGGCCCCGGACGGCGGCGATGGCGAAGGTGACCAGCATGACGGCGAGCGCGGCGCCGGCCGCGGCGGCCAGGTTGAGGGACAGCGCGCCCCCGTCGAGGGTCATCGGGGCTCCCCCGGCTCGTGGTCGGCGGTGAGGAGCAGTTGGCGTACGTCCAGGTAGCGCGAGCGGAATCCGGCCTCGGAGTAGCCGAGGTAGAGCTCCCACATGCGCCGGAAGGTGCGGTCGAAGCCGAGGGCCGCGACCGCGTCCGCCCGGCGGTCGAACTCCTCGCGCCACAGCCGCAGCGTTTCCGCGTAGTGGTCGCCGAAGCCGGTGTCCGAAACGGTGCGCAGTCCGGCCGCGGCGCTCTCGCGGGCGATCGCCTCGCGGGAGGGGATGAGCCCGCCGGGGAAGACGTACTTGCTGATCCAGGTGTGCGTGCGGGCGGTACGGAGCATCCGCTCGTGCGGCATGGTGATGGCCTGGAGGGCGACGCGGCCACCGGGGGCGAGGAGCCGGCGCAGCGCGGCGAAGTAGACGGGCCAGTACTCGGCGCCGACCGCTTCGATCATCTCCACGCTGACGACGGCGTCGAAGGAGCCCTCGACCTGCCGGTAGTCGCGCAGTTCCACGGTTACCCGGTCGCCGAGTCCGGCCGCCGCGATGCGCTCCCGGGCCAGGTCGCGCTGCTCGGCGGAGAGCGTCACGGTCCGCACGCGGGCGCCCCGGGCGGCGGCCCGGATCGCCAGCTCGCCCCAGCCGGTGCCGATCTCCAGCAGCCGGGTGCCCGGTCCGACGTCCGCGAGGTCGAGGAGCCGGTCGATCTTGCGGTGCTGGGCGGCGGTGAAGGTCACGGGCGAGGCGGGGAAGGCGGCGAAGACCGCCGAGGAGTAGCTCATGCTCCGGTCCAGGAACAGCGTGAACAGCTCGTTGGACAGGTCGTAGTGGCGGTGGATGTTCTCCCGGGCGCCCTCGGGGGTGTTGAGCTGCTGCTCCGGTCGCCGGTGCACCCATGCGTCGCGCAGCTTGCGCAGCGGCGCCGGCACCAGGTCGTCGACGTGGACGGCGAGCACGGTCAGGGCGCCGACCAGGTCGTCGCTGTCCCATTCCCCGGCCATGTACGACTCCCCGAAGCCGATCAGGCCGTCCGCCGCGATGCGGCGGTGGAAGGCCTCGGCGTCGTGGAGGATCAGCGTGGGCAGCGCTCCGGCCTGCCGGGGCACTCCGGGCACGGGCCGCTCGCCGTTCCCGTGCCGTACCCGCAGCGGGAGCCGGGCGAACGCGCGGCCCAGGATCCGCTCGGCGACGGCGGTGCGCAGCGCCGAGGCGCGGGGCGGCCGCGCCACGTCGGGCCAGCGGGCCGGGTCGACGGGGGCGAGCGCGTCCTCGTGGGCCGGGGAGTACGAGACGGTCACAGGGTGCCTTCCTGCGGGGGGTGGACGGGGCGGGGGCGGACCGGGAGTCCGCGGAGGTAGAGGCGTACGCCGTGGAACCGGATGCCGACGGAGACCCGGGCGGTGGACCAGGGGTGCCGCAGGGCTGCGCCCAACAGGGCGCGGACGCCGGCCGGACGGTGGCGGCCCCGTACGGTCGCGGTGAAGGGGCAGGTCCCGTCCTCGTGGCGCAGTTGCACGGTCAGGTCGAGGCGGTCGCCGGGGACGGGCAGCCGCATCCGGTAGAAGCCCTCGACCGCGAAGAACGGCGAGACGTAGAAGTCCTTGGGGACGTCGGCGAGTCCGTCGGAGCCGGGGCGCAGCACGTAGCAGTGGCGTTCGCCGTAGGTGTTGTGGACCTCGGCGACGACGCAGACGGGGGTGCCGGCGCGGTCGTGGCACCAGTAGAGGGTCAGCGGGTTGAAGACGTGCCCGAGGACCCGGGCGTGGGCGAGCATCAGGATGCGCCCGTCCGCGTTCTCCACGCCGTGGGCGGCCAGTTGGGCCTCCAGGCCCGCGCGCAGGGTGGGTGCCCGGCCGCCGAAGTGGTCGCGGTGGTCGAACCGGGCCAGCGGGCGCAGCGCCCGGGGTATGCGGGGCGGGTCGTCGATGTCGATGAGCCACAAGTAGGTGCGCTGGCGGAAGGCGTGGTGGACCGGCGCGGTGCGGGCGTGGTCCACGGTGCACTCGTACAGGGCCGGGACGCGGGGCAGGGTCCGCCGCGCGGAGGTGCCGTTCACCACCGCACCCCCAGTGCCTCGGCGGCGGCGACGCCGGAGGCGCAGCCGTCCTCGTGGAAGCCCCAGCCGTGGTAGGCGCCGGCGAAGGCGGTCACCGACGTGTTCAGCCGGGGCAGTTCCTGCTGCGCGGCGACGGAACGCGGGGTGTAGACGGGGTGTTCGTAGACCATGCGGGCGATCACGTCGAAGGGGTCGACGCGGCCGCAGGCGTTGAGGGTGACGATGTGCGGTTCGGCGGTCGGGAGCCGCTGGAGCCGGTTCATGTCGTAGCTGACCTGGACGCTCTCGGGCCGGGCCGAGCAGGACGGGAGCCAGTAGTTCCAGGAGGCGCGCGCATGCGGTGAGCGGGGCAGCAGCGAGGTGTCGCGGTGCAGCACGGTGGGGTTGCGGGAGTAGGTGAACGCGCCGAGGATCCGTACCTCGTCCTCGGTCGGGTCGGCGAGCAGCCGCAGCGCCTGGTCCGGGTGGACGGCGATGACCACGGCCGCGTACGGGGTCGAGTCGCCGTCGGGGGTGAGCACGCGCGCGTGGTCGGGGGCGCGCACGACGGCCCGGACCGGGGTCCCGGTGCGGACGGAGGTGAGGTTCTTGGCCGCCCTGGCCACGTAGTTGGCCGAACCGCCGGTGACGGTGCGCCACTGCGGGGATCCCTTGACGGACAGCAGTCCGTGGTGGGCCAGGAAGCGGAAGAGGTAGCGGGCGGGGTACTGGAGGGCCGTGTCCGGGGCGCAGGACCAGACGGCCGCGACGAGCGGGATGGCGAAGTGGCCGACGAAGTACGGGGAGAAGCGGTGCCGGTCGAGGAACTCCCCCAGGGTCTGCCCGTCGTCCTCGCCGTCCAGCAGCCGGCGGGCGGCGCGGTGGAAGCGCGGCACCTCGGCCAGCATGCGCAGGTGGCGGCCGCGCAGCACGTTGCCGCCGCCGAGCAGGCCGGCCGCGCCGCGGGCGCCCGCGTACTCCAGTCCGCAGCCGTCGCACCGCACGGACATGCTCATCTCGGATTCCTGGGTGGTGACGCCGAGTTCGCCGAAGAGCCGCAGCAGGTGCGGGTAGGTGCGCTCGTTGTGCACGATGAATCCGCTGTCCACGTGGACGGTGCCCGCGTCCCCGGTGGGCAGTTCATGGGTGTGGGCGTGGCCGCCCAGGCGGTCGTCCGCCTCGTACAGCACCACGTCGTACGCGCGTTGCAGCACATGGGCGGCCGTCAGTCCCGCCACGCCCCCGCCCACCACAGCGATTCTCCGCCGGTCCACGTCACTCAACCCCTCGCGCTCGCCTGCCCGGCACGGCCGGTGCCGGGCATTTCACGGGTACTTCGGTGCCGGTCGGCCCGCGGATGGGAATCTTGTTCCGGCGGGTGCCGGTCGCCGTCGAGGCCGTGGCGCATCCGGTGCAGTCCGCGGCGCGCGTGGCTCTTGACGGTGCCGAGCGGCAGGCCGGTGCGCTCGGCGATCTGGGCCTGGGTGAGGTCCGCGTAGAAGGCCATGGCCAGTACCTCCCGTTGTGCGCGGGGCAGTTTCGCCAGCTCGCCGGTGACGAGCAGCCGGTCCAGGACGGTTTCGGGGCCGGCCACCGGCTCGCCGGCGGGCGGCAGGGCGGCGCCGGCCGCGGCGACCAGGTCGAGCCGCCGGGTACGGGCCGTGAGCGCGTCGGCGATCTTCCGGCGGGTGATCCCGACCAGCCAGCCGGGGAAGGAGCCGCGCTCCGGCCGGTATCCGGCGCGGCCCACCCAGGCCGCCAGGAAGACCTGCTGGCTGACGTCCTCGGCCTCCCTGGAGTCGCCGAGGGTGCGGGCCGCCAGGGTGTGGACGAGCCCTCCCCAGCGGCGGTACGCGGCGCTCAGGCAGCGTTCGTCGCCGCGCACGAAACCCGCGGCGACCTCGCGGTCGAGCAGCTGCTCCCCGACCGCGGGCAACGGCCGGGCGGTGACGCTCTGTGCGGTCATGGCGACTGCTCCTCGGGGGCGGGACCGGTACGCGTCCAGACTCCGACCGTGCGCGCATCGATTCCACTCGCATCGGTTGTGCGTCGCATGATGGAGGTATGGACGAGTCAGCAGAGCAGCCCGCCGAGCAGCCCGCCGGGGCCGCGCACGGTGTCACCACGGGAGCCGTCGCGCGCCGGCTCGGGGTCGCCCCCACGACCCTGCGCTCCTGGGACCGGCGGTACGGGATCGGGCCGGCGGCCCGCGAGGACGGCCGGCACCGGCGGTGGACCCCCGGGGACATCGCCGTCCTCCAGGAGATGTGCCGGCTGACCTCGTCGGGGGTCCCGCCCGCGGAGGCGGCCCGCGCCGCCCGGGCCGGATCGGGGCCGGCCGCGGCCGCCGCGCCCGCCGAGCCGGGCGCACCCGCAGTGCCGGTCGCACCGGTCGCACCCGTCGTTCCCGCCGCGCCGGCCCGTCAGCCGGGGTCCGGCAACGGACTGCCGTTCGGCCACGTCCGCCAGGAGTGCCGGGGGCTGGGCCGGGCCGCCGTCCGCCTCGACTCGCCCACCATGGACGAGATGCTCGGCTCCCTGATCAGCGAGTACGGCCTGGTCACCACCTGGGAGGAGGTGATGGTGCCGACGCTGCACGCCGTGGGGCGCAAGTGGGAGACCTCGGGCGACCAGTACATCGAGGTGGAGCACCTGCTGTCCTGGCACGTCTCGACCGCGCTGCGCCGCGTGAGCATCGCCGCGCCGGCCGGACCCCGGGCGGCCGCTCCCCCGATCCTGCTCGCGTGCGTCCCGGGAGAGCAGCACACGCTCCCGCTGGAGGCGCTCGCCGCGGGGCTCGCCGAACTGGGCCTGCCCGCCCGGATGTTCGGGGCGGCCGTGCCGCCCGAGGCGCTCGACCAGGCCGTCCGCCGGACCGGCCCTTCGGCGGTCGTGCTGTGGGCCCAGGCCCGCTCCACCGCCCACCACGCGCTGGCCCGGCACATCGCGGACACCGCGTGGGGGGTCAAGGGGGCACGGGCCCGCAGCACGGTCCTGCTGGCGGGCCCCGGCTGGGCGGGACCTCCGCCCGCCCCGGGCATGCTGCGGCCCGGCGGCCTCCGGGAGGCCCTGGCCCTGCTGCGCGGGCTGTGCGAATCCGTTCCGTCCACGCCGACCGCCGGGCGGGGGTGAGCGGGTCCGAGCGGCCGTCAGGGGGCGTCCTTGCCGCGGGCCTGCCGGAAGCGGGCCAGTCCCTCCGGGAGGCCGACCAGGGGGTCCGGGTAGTCGTACTCGGCCCGCTCCAGGCCGGTCAGCTTCCACGGCTCGTGGACCGAGGGGCCCGGCAGCCCGGCGAGTTCGGGCACCCAGCGCCGTACGTACGCGCCGTCGGGGTCGTACCGCCTGCCCTGGATCACCGGGTTGAGCACCCGGTTGGGGCGGCTGTCCGTGCCGGTCCCGGCCACCCACTGCCAGTTGAGCTGGTTGTTGGCCACATCGCCGTCGACCAGCAGGTCGAGGAAGTGGCGGGCGCCGGCGCGCCAGTCGATGTACAGCGTCTTGGTCAGGAAGGACGCGGCGAGCAGCCGGCCGCGGCCCGGCATCCAGCCCTCGTGGGCGAGTTGCCGCATGGCCGCGTCCACGACTGGATAGCCGGTGCGGCCCTCCTTCCAGGCCAGCAGGTCCGCCTCGGCGGCCTTGCCGCGCCGCCAGCGGTCGGAGCGGGGCCGGTAGTCCTCGACCGCCGCGGCGGGGCGGGCGGCGAGGAGCTGGTACTGGAAGTCGCGCCAGCACAGCTGCCGTACGAAGGCCTCGGCCCCCGCTCCGCCCCGCGACCGCGCCCGGTGCACCGCCTCGGCCGCCGAGACCGCGCCGAAGTGGATGTACGGGGAGAGCCGTGAGGTGGCGTCGCCCGGGAGGTCGTCGTGCCCCTCCTCGTACCCGTCGGCGTACTCCTCCAGCCAGTCCGCGAGCCGTTGCCGGCCCTCCTGCTCGCCCCCGGTGGCCAGGCCCTCGGAGACGGAGGCCACGGCCTTGCGGGAGGGCAGGGGGTCGGAGCGGATCGTGCCGGGCACGCGAACCTCCTGCGGCGGCGCCAGCGGCTCGCGCAGCCGCTCCGCCGACCAGCGTCTGAAGTACGGGGTGAAGACGGCGAAGTGGTCGGATCCGCTCGGTGTCACGGCCCCGGCGGGCAGGGCGGTGACGACGCCGTCGTGGACGTACAGGCGCCGCCCGTCGGCCTCCAGCGCGCTGCGCAGCCGGTGCTCGCGGTGCAGGGCGAAGGCGCTGCACCCGGCCGCCATGTGCACCTCCTCGGCGTCGGCCTCGCGTACGACGGCGCACACCTCGGCGACGGGGTCGCCGGAGCGCACCACGAGCCGGCCGCCGCGCTCGCGCAGCCCGGAGTCGAGACCGGCCAGGCAGTCCGCGAGGAAGGCGAGCCGGTTGGGCGCCGCGAAGCCCGCGCGGTCCACCGCCGGGTCCCGGACGAAGAGCGGAACCGTCTCGTTGCCCGGTCCCAGCGCGGCGCGCAGCGGCGGATGGTCGTGGACGCGGAGGTCCGAGGTGAACAGGACGACCGAGACGTTCATGGAGCTGCTCCTGGCATCGGGCCACCGGACGGCTCTCGACGGGCAGTGCGGTGGTCGCTGGGCTGGGCCTGCCCTGTCATTCGGTGCGGGCGGCCGCGGCGGATGCAGCCGGTCCGCGTTCACCGTCCGCCTCCGCGGTGCGCGCGATGTTGCGGGCCATGCCGCCGAAGACCGCGGCGTGGAACGGGGAGACGCTCCACCAGTAGAGGTGGCCGGCCAGGCCGCGCGGGTGGAAGAGGGCCCGCTGCCGGTAGTGGGTACGGCCCTCCTCGTCGCCCTCGGCGTACATCTCCAGCCAGGCGAGGCCGGGCAGCCGCATTTCGGCGCGGAGCCGGAGCAGCCGGCCGCGTTCGATCTCCTCGACCCGCCAGAAGTCCAGGGAGTCCCCGACGCGCAGGTGTACGGCGTCGCGGCGGCCGCGGCGCAGCCCGACGCCCCCGACGAGCCGGTCGAGCCAGCCGCGGACGGCCCAGGCCAGCGGGAAGGAGTACCAGCCGTTCTCGCCGCCGATGCCCTCCACCACCCGCCACAGGGCCTGCGGCGAGGCTTCGACGGTCCGCTCGCGCACGTCGGAGTACAGGCTGCCGCCGGCCCAGTCGGGGTCGGTGGGCAGCGGGTCGCTCGGCGCGCCGGGTACGGAGGCCGAGGACCAGCGGGTGATGACCTCGGCGTCGCGGACCTTCTTCAGGGCGAAGGCGAGGGCCGTGTCGAAGGGGAGGGGGGCGCCGGGCGGGTCGGGCACCCAGGTGGCGATGTCGTGCTCGTCGCAGACGACCTCGTACTTGAGGGACTCGGCGAGGGGCCGGGCGATGGACCGGGGCACCGGCGTGACCAGCCCCACCCAGTGGCTGGAGAGCCTCGGTGTGAGGACCGGTACGGGGAGGATGAGCCGCCGCGGCAGTCCGTCGACGGTGGCGTAGCGGCGCATCATGTCGAGGTACGTGAGGACGTCGGGACCGCCGATGTCGAAGGCGCGGCTGACGGTGGCGGGCATACCGGCGCTGCCGACCAGGTAGCGCAGTACATCGCGGACGGCGATCGGCTGGATGCGGGTGCGCACCCAGCTCGGGGTGACCATCACGGGCAGCCGCTCGGTCAGGTAGCGGAGCATCTCGAAGGAGGCCGAGCCGGATCCGATGATCACGGCGGCGCGGAGCACCGTGGTGGGGACTCCGGAGCCCAGCAGGATGCGCCCGACCTCGGCGCGGGAGCGCAGATGCGGTGAGAGGTCGTGGTCGGGGACGCCGGGCGGGGTCAGTCCGCCCAGGTAGACGATGCGGCGGACACCCGCGGCGCGGGCCTGCTCGGCGAAGTTCTGCGCGGCCTGCCGGTCGGTGCGCTCGAAGTCGCGACCGGTGCCGAGGGCGTGCACGAGGTAGTAGGCGACGTCGACGTCCCGCAGGGCGGAGGCGAGCGACGCGGCGTCGGTGACGTCGCCGCGGACGATCTCCGCCTGTCCGGCCCAGGGGTGGTCGCGCAGCTTCTCCGGGGTGCGCGCGAGGCAGCGCACCCGGTGGCCCGCGGCGATGAGCTCCGGGACGAGCCGGCCGCCGATGTAGCCGGTGGCTCCGGTGACCAGGCAGCGCAGGCCGGGGGCCGAGGGTCCTTGTGCGTCCGTCATGGAGTCGCTCCGATCCGCCGTCACGGGTGTTTTCCCCCGGAACTCTTCCGGGGGCGCGGTCCGGCCGGATGCACGGACCGTCGCCCACGAGCCGATCGTGCGGGACCGCGGCTACTTCGGCATGAGGACCGTGTCGACGATGTAGACGGTGGCGTTGGCGGTGGGGACGTTGCCGCAGACCACCTTGGAGGTGTTGTTCACCGTGTAGTCGTTGCCCGATCCCATGCTGTTGATCATGCCCTTCTGGAGGGTCTGGAAGGAACCGCTCCCCAGCTGGTCCGGGGCGATCCGCTCGCCGACCACGTGGTACGTGAGGATCTTGGTCAGGGTTTCCTTGTCCGCCAGGACCTTGTCCAGGTCGGCCTTGGGGATCTTCGCGAACGCGTCATTGGTCGGCGCGAACACCGTGATGTCCTGGGCGTTGTTCAACGTGTCCACCAGGCCGGCCTTCTTCACGGCCGCGACCAGCGTGGACAGGGCCGGGTTGTTCGAGGCCGCGGTGGCCACCGGAGCCTCGGCCATACCGTCGAAGGAGCCCGCTCCGGTCTTGGGAACCGAGGCGCACGCCGGGCCGAACGGGTCGCCCGCGGCGGCCCCGGTACCGCCGAGCGGCTCGGGCGAGGAAACGGCATCGGGCGCGCCGGCCCCCTGCTTGCTCGTACTCTCCTGCGAACAGGCGGACAGCGCCAGCGGCAGCAGCACGGCGGCGGTCACCGCGAGGGCGGCACGGCGGAAGGGGTGAATGCTCATGGTCTCTCCTGAGTCTGCGGGGCTCACCCATCGGTGAAGCACGCCGTCTGTTCGGCGCCCGCCGCCGTCCGGATGGCCGACTCACCCGAACGGGTAAGACTTCGAACGCGTATCCGATCCACCGCCTGCGGCTGCCGCCATCCTTGTCCGACACGACCAATCCGGCCGGTCCGCGGCTCCGAATGGGCCGTGCAACCGAGAACTCCTGGAGGACCTCCCCGGTGAGAGAGAACGTGCGCATAGGCCGACACCCGTCGGCCGCTCCTGACCTGCCGGAGCTGATGGGCCGGGTGGCCCGCGGCGATCAGCAGGCGTTCACGGCCGTCTTCGAGGCCGTGTCCGGCCCCGTCCTCGGCCTCGTGCGCTCCGTGCTGCGCGACCCCGCCCAGTCGGAGGAGGTCGCCCAGGAAGTGCTGGTCGAGCTCTGGCGGACCGCCGCCCGGTACCAGCCCTCGCGGGGCTCGGTGATGAACTGGGTCCTGACGCTGGCCCACCGCCGGGCCGTCGACCGGGTGCGTTCCGCGCAGGCCGCGTCCAACCGCGAGAAGCGGGCGGCCCTGCTGGAACACACCACGGCCTACGACGAGGTGGTGGAGCAGGTGGAGACCCGGCTGGAGCGCGAGCAGGTGCGGCGCTGCATGAACGGCCTCACCGAACTGCAGCGCCAGTCGGTCACCCTGGCGTACTACCGGGGCCTGACCTACCGGGAGGTCGCCGAATTGCTGGCCCTGCCGTTGGGTACCGTCAAGACACGGCTGCGCGACGGCCTCATCCGGCTCCGTGACTGCCTGGGGGTGAGCGTGTGAACGCCGTGGATCTGCACACGCTGACGGGCGCGTACGTGCTCGACGCCCTGGAGCCCGCCGAACGGGCCGCCGTCGAACGGCACCTCGCCGACTGCATCTCCTGCACGCAGGAAGTCCGGGAGCTCTCCGAAACCGTCACGCGCCTCGGGCTCGCCGTCGCCGCGACACCCAGCCCGGCACTGCGCGACGAGGTGATGCGCCGGATCGGCACCGTCCGCCAGGAGGCACCCTCGACGGTGCGGTCCACCCGCGGCGGGCACGTACGGCCCCGCTGGCGGTGGGCACCGAACTGGGCCCTGGCGGCCTGCTTCGCGGCGGCCGTCGCGCTCGGCGGCGTCGCCGTGTCGCAGTACGAGCAGGCGCAGGAGGCGCGGCAGCAGGCGTTGCAGGCCCGGATCGCGAACGATGCGGTCGGCGCGGTCCTGGCGTCGGCCGACGCCCGGGTCTCCACCGCGCCCCTGCGGGGCGGCGCCGTGGGCACGGTGGTCGTCTCGCCCTCCCGCAACCAGGCCGTCTTCGCGGCCTCCGGGATGCCGGCGCCGCCGAGCGGGAAGGTGTACCAGCTCTGGTACAACGACGGCGGCGGCAGGATGCGTTCGGCGGGCCTGATGGACAGCGCCACCCCTGCGGCGGCCACGCTGCTGCGCGGGCCGGTCGACGCGGCATCGGGGATGGGCATCACCGTCGAACCGGCCGGCGGCTCGCCGCGGCCGACCTCGGCGCCGGTGGCGCTGCTGGCCTTCCCCACGGCCTGAGCCGGTCGGCACGACCGGTCGGGCCGTCAGACGGGAGAGGACCGGAAGCGGCTGCGGTACTCCGACGGTGTCGTGTCGAGCTTGCGCCGGAAGGCGCGGACGAGGGTGTCGGTCGTGTTGAAACCGCAGACGGTCGCGACGCGTTCGAGGGTGTCGTCCGTGGACTCCAGCCGGTTGCGCGCCACTTCGACGCGGGCCGATTCGATGTAGGCGGCCGGGGTCATGCCCAGTTCCGTCTTGAAGATCCGGGTGAGCTGCCGTTCGCCGACATGGGCCTGTTCGGCCAGGTCGGCGACGGTCAGCTGCTCGGCGATGTTCCGCGTGATGTAGTGGCGCAGGTCCTCGATGCGCCGGGTCGTCGACAGGGGTTCGAGCGGGACGCTGAACTGGCTCTGCCCGCTGGGCCGTTTCAGGTACATCACCAGCTGCCGGGCGACGCGCAGGGCGACGGCCTCGCCGAAGTCCTCGGCGACGAGGGCGAGGGAGAGGTCGAGGCAGGCGCTGATGCCGGCGCCGGTCCACACCTCCTGGTCCCGGATGAAGATCGGATCCGCGTCGACCTCGATCGAGGGGTGCTCGTCGGCGAGTTGCTGCGCGGTCGACCAGTGGGTGGTGGCCCGCTTGCCGTCCAGCAGCCCCGCGTCCGCGAGGATGTGCGCGCCCACGCAGACGGACGCGACCCGCCGGGTCGTCGCGGCGAGGGTCCGCACCCGGTCGACGACGACGGGGTCGGCGAGGGCGCGGACGCGGCCCCGCCCGTCGACCTCGACCGAACCGGGCACCAGCAGCGTGTCGATGCTCCGACCCGCCACGTCCGCGAACGTGAGGTCGGGCAGGATCCTGACCCCGGCGGAGGTGGTGACGGGGTCCAGGGTCTCGGCCGCGAGGGCCACGCGGTAGCCCGTCGCGTCGCCCGCCTCCCGCCGGAGCAGGGCGAACACCTCGGGCGGTCCGGTGACGTCCAGCAGGTCGACGCCGTCGAAGAGGACGACGACGATGAACCGTTCGACGGTGCTCAAGGGTTCTCTCCGTTCGGTGGCCGCTGCACGGCTCCACCGTATGTCGGTTTCTGCACCTTGGATGACATTGCCGACATGGAGGGGTGGGTCATAGCGTTCTGATCACGGCCGCCGCTGCGCGGCCGGCACCCCGAACCAGACACCCCAGGAGGGTATTGCCATGTCCAAGACGACCCTGCGCGAGCTGAGCGGCCTCGACGGGACCCCGGCCTCGCCGGCGGACGCCACGCTGATCCTCGTCGACTACCAGAACACCTACACCCGCGGCGTGATGGAGCTGTCGGGCTGGGAACCGGCGCTCGAGGCCGCCGCCGCGCTGCTGGCCCGGGCCCGGGCGGCAGGCGCGAAGGTGGTGCACGTGGTGAACGACGGCGGCGAGGGGACCCCCTACGACGTCCGGGCCGAGATCGGCGCGATCCACCCCCGGGTGGCCCCGGCCCCGGGCGAACCGGTGGTCGTCAAGACGGTCCCCAACGCGTTCGTCGACACCGACCTGGGCGAGCACGTCGACGCCGCCGGCCACAAGGACGTCATCGTCGCCGGGTTCATGACCCACATGTGCGTGACCTTCACCGCGGAGGGCGCCTTCCTGCGGGGCAACCGGCCCACGGTCGTCGCGGACGCCTGCGCGACCCGGCCGCTGCGCACGGCGGTGGCCGAGGTGTCCGCCGAGCAGCTCCACCACGCGGCGCTGGCGACGATCGCCGATCTCTACGGCGTGGTCGTCCCCTCCGCCTTCTCCCTCACCTGACCAACCGCCCGTACGGTCCCGACCCGCGGCGGGCCGCTCAGCCCGGCCGGGTGTCGGGGGCGTGGGTCGTCACAGTTCCTCGCCGAGGGGCAGTCGGTGGATGCCCGGGAGGTATGCGTCGAGCTCCCCCGGCGTGAACCGGGACATGCCCACCACGTGCCAGAACTCACCGGCCACATCGCCTTCGTACTTGTACCCGCCGGCCGGTGTCAGTGCCGCCCAGCCGTCCGCCATTCCCATCAGCGTCCCGCGCAGGGACGGCGGCTCGCCGTCGGCCGGAAGGTTCCAGAGCCGTACGGTGCCGTCCTCGGCGCCGCTCGCCAGGGTCGTGCCGTCCGGGGAGAAGGCGAGCGAGAGCACGCGGCCGGTGTGCCCGACGAGGTCGGCGGCCTTCTCCCCCGTCTCGGCGTTCCACAGGCCGACGCCGCGGTCGTCGCCCCCGGTGGCCAGCAGCGGGCGGCTCGGGTGGGCGGCGACCGCCCACAGCCGGCCGCCCCGTCCGCGCAGCCGCAGGCGGGCCCGTCCCCCGCGCCAGACGATGGCCGTGCCGTCCCAGCTCGCGCTGGCCAGCCAGGCGCTCCCCGGGCCGTATGCGACGCCGTACACCCGGTCTGCATGGCCGTCGCCGCCGGCGCCGAGGTGGTCCATGAGGCGGCCGCTCCTGGCGTCCCACACCCGTACGGAACTGTCGTCGCAGCCGGTGGCCAGAATGTCGGCGTCCGGGCGGAAGGCGATCGAGCGGACCCGCCCCCGGTGCCCGGTCAGAGTGGAGACGGGGGATCCGGTGGGGCGGAACCACACGTGGACGGAGTCGTCGTCGTTGGCGGTGGCGAGCAGGGTGCCGTCCGCGCTGAAGGCCTCCGCCCAGACGTGCTCGGTCTCGGCGTCGAGCTCCCTCAGGTACTCGCCGCCGACCGGGTCCCAGAGGTACATGTCGCCGTCGTTGCTCGCGGTGGCCAGGATGGCGTCGACGGGGCTGAACGCGGCCGAGACCAGCCGGTCGCCCCGTCCGGTGAGCTCGTCCGTACGCCGCCCCGTGCGGGTCTCCCAGAGCCGTACGACCCCGTCGTTGCCGGCCGTCGCCAGCTGGGAGCCGTCCGCGCTGAAGGCGACACCGCTGATCCGGCGGCCGTGCCCGCGCAGGATGCGCTTGCCCTGGCCGGTGGCGGCGTCCCAGATCTGCGCGCCGCCGTCGTTGCCGACGGTGAGGAGCTGGCTGTCGCCGGGCCGGAAGGCGCACGCCCAGGCGGTGCCGCGGTGCGCGGTCGGCTGCTGGGGGTGGAGGGCGACGGTGTAGCCGTGGGGGCGGCCGGTGACCGTCCACAGCCGGACGGCGCCGTTGCTGTCGCAGGCCACGAGGAGCCTGCCTTCATCACCGAAGAGCACCTGGTAGACGCCGCCGGTGCCCCGTTCGAGGATTCCGGCGGGGGTGCCGACCACCGGGTCCCACAGCCGCACCTGGCCGTCGGTGTCGCCGCTGGCGAGGAGGTTCCCGTCGGGGTGGAAGTCGAGGACGTACACCCGGCCGGTGTGTCCGGTGAACTCGTGCAGCAGCCGCGCGTCGGCCGTCCGCCAGATCCGCACCGTGCCGCCCTGCCCGGGTCCGCCCCGGTCGGCAGTGGCGAAGAGGGTCCCGTCGGGGCTGAACCGGGCACGGTAGACGGCCCCCCGGTGGCCTTCGATCTCCCGGACGCAGTGCCCGGTGCTCAGGTCCCACAGCCGTACCGTCGCGTTCGCGTCCCCGGTGAGCAGCGTTCCGTTCGGGCCGTAGACCGCGGTGTAGACGGGTGCGGTGTGACCCGGCATCCGGTGCAGGGGCTCGCCGGTGCCCACGTCCCAGACCGTGACCAGGCCTTCGCGGTCGCCGGTGGCGAGCAGCGTTCCGTCCGCGTCGAAGGAGACCGGCCACACGCCGTCGGGGTGGACCCGCAGGTGGTGGCGGCACGCGCCGGTCACCGGGTCCCAGAGCCGCACGGCCCCGTCGGAGCCGCCGGTGGCGAGGACGCCCGCCCGGAACTTCACGGCGTACACGCGCCCTTCGTGACCTTGGAGGGTGCGCACCGCCCGGCCGTCGTCGGCGCCGCAGACCAGGATGGAGCCGTCCTCGCTGCCGACCGCGAGGAGTTCGCCGTCGGTGCTGTACGCGATGGGTTCGGGCAGCCGGCTGGTGCGCATGCCGAATCCGTACGGGACCCCGACGGCGGAGGGCCGGAACCCGGCGTCCACCGGCATCCCCGGGGCGATCGCGGCGACGCCGAGCTCGGGGGCCGACCGCACCGCCTCGTCCATCGTCACGTCGATGAGCGCGGCCCGGTGCCAGCGGCTGCCCGTCAGCACGGCGCCCCTCAAGTCGGCCCGGGTCAGCCGGGCCCGGCTGAGGTTCGCGCCGGTCAGGTCGGCGGCGCTGAGGTCGGCCCGGTCCAGGCGGGCGCCGGTCAGCCGGGTGCCCCGCAGCAGCGCGCCGGACAGGTTCGCGCCGATCAGCCGGGCGTCCGTCAGATCGGCGTCGGTGAGGTCGACACCGGAGAAGTCGCGGTGCGAGAGGTCCTCCCCGGCCAGCCGGGCGCCCCGCAGGTCGGCGTTGGCCGGTACCCGGAGCCGGTCGGAGATCCGGACGGCGTTGGCGCGGGCGGCCTCGCTGACCGAGCGCCCCGGTGAGTCGAGGACGTCGCGCACCCACCGGGCGCACTGTTCGTGGTCGGCGAGGTCGCAGAAGAACTCGACGGCGAGCTGGCTGAGCGGCCGTGCGAGGAGCAGGGTGTGCCCGCCCCGGGCGAGCTGGCGGGCGGCCTCCCGTGCCACCAGCCATTCGATGACGGAGCCGTGGATGAACTGGAACACCCCGTCGTCGCTGCGGACCAGCAGGCTGCCCGCGCCGACGGCCTGGGCGCGTTCGGACGGGGTGAGCGGCGAGAGCGCGAGCGGGGAACCGGTGAGTTCGCTGAGGGTGCCGGCCACGGTCTCGGTGAGCTCGTCGAGCCGCAGGGCGCTGCGGCCGCTCTCCCACAGCCGCAGGGCGAGCGCGGTGACCGCCGCCCACAGCTCTTCGAGGCCGAGCCCGG
Organism: Streptomyces sp. Sge12; assembly: GCF_002080455.1. Classification (NCBI taxonomy): domain Bacteria; kingdom Bacillati; phylum Actinomycetota; class Actinomycetes; order Kitasatosporales; family Streptomycetaceae; genus Streptomyces; species Streptomyces sp. Sge12. The sequence continues at coordinate 6,790,209 of NZ_CP020555.1, read as the reverse complement.
GCGGCGCGCCGGGCCCGCCCTGGCCGCGCCGCTCCTCGTGGCCGAGCCAGGAGGTGAACACGTCCTCGTACAGGCGGGCGGGGCTGAGCGCCCGGCCGGCCCCGGCGACCGCGCGCAGCTGGTCCTGGCTCAGGTCGGCGACGAAGGAGAGCAGCCGGGGGTTGCGGCAGAGCATCAGCAGGTCGGGGATGTTGCGCAGGAGCTGGTAGCGCTGGTCGGCGGTGTGCTCGTCGCCGTAGCTGCGCACCAGGTAGGCGCGGATCTGTGCGGGGGTGAAGCCCTCCACGGCCAGGATCCGGCGCTGCGGGAGCAGGCCGACGCGCTCGCCGAGCGCGGTGAGGACCTGGGCGTGCGACTTGAAGTGCTGGGTGCGGCTGCTGACGACGATCTTGGCGTTGTCGACGGCCGCGTCGAGGAGGACCTGGAGGTGGTCGGCGGCGCGGTCGTAGCTGACCCGGTTGACCAGTTCGTCGAATCCGTCGAAGAGCAGGACCACGCGGCCCTGCGCGAGCATGTAGCGCAGGGCCCGCAGGTCGATGGTGTCGACGCCGTGGCCGGCCAGGTGGGCGGCGACCAGGCCTTCGAGGCTGTGCGCCCGGTCCAGGGAGTCGAGCGGGATCAGCAGCGGGGTCAGGTGCGGGAGCTGTTCGGAGATGCGGCGGGCGAGCTCGCGCAGGGCGAAGGTCTTGCCGTGCCCGAAGTCGCCGAGGAGCAGCACGAAGCGGCCGTGGTCGGACTCCAGCAGTTCCAGCAGCTCCTCGACGAGTCCGTCGCGTTCCTGGCCGCCGCCGTCCTGGCCGCCGGGGCGGTCGGCGTCGCGGTAGCGCTGGGGGAGGTAGAGCCCGGGGGCGTACTGCTCGCTGGCGTTGAGCCGGGCGCTCTGGGCGGCGACGTAGCCGCGCAGGTCGAGCAGGCCCTGGAACTCGATGAAGCTGCGCACCCTGACCCGTACGCCGTGGCCGGCGGCCCGGGTGCGCAGCCCGCCGGCCGGGGCGTCGCCCGCGTACACCAGGACGGCCTCGGAGCCGGAGTCGGTCGCGTGCACCTGGGCGATGAAGCGGTCGACCTCCTCCTCGGTGGGGCTCCCGGGGTGGACGGCGATGCGCTGCTGCTGGACGACGCCGTCCTCCTGCTCCCGCCAGGTGGCCATGATCTGCACCATGTCGCCCGGTTCGCGACGCGGTACGTCGCGCAGCCGTACGCCCTCCCGGCGCACCCGGCAGATCTCCTTCACCTGCTCGGCGAGCGCGGCGGCCGGATCGTCCAGGGGAGCCCGGCCGGTGGCACGCTCGACGTTGATGACGGGCGGGAGCTCCGGTACGGGGAAGACCCGTCGGGTCTGCCGCCACTCGGCGGGGAAGGTCGCGGCCTCGGGGGTGATCCGGTCGTCCCAGCGGGTCACTCCCTGCGCACCGACCTGGAGCAGCTGGAACCGGGCGGGGGCCGCGGAGCCGAACAGCGGGAGCTCACCGGCGGGTCCGGCGAGCTGGGTGCGGCTGGGGGTCGCGGTGGCGGTGCGCGGACCGCCGGTCGGCCCGTGCAGCAGCAGGTGCAGCCGGGGGGCGGCCAGCCGGGCGAAGGTGTCGGTGTCCCGCAGCCCGCCGGGGCCGCCGATCGCGTCGCCGGGGCGGCGCCCGTCGGTGAGCGGGTGGCGGAGCGCGCCGATGCGCAGCCAGCCCTCCTCCTCGTACCGGCGCATGGCTTCGGCGAACCAGGCGGCCTGGTCGCGGCCGATGAAGCCGTACTGCTCCTCGGGGCGGTGGCTGTAGGCGATGGAGGAGTTGAATCCGGCGACGACCGTGCTCAGTTCGGGCACCGGGAAGAGGGTCCAGGGCTGGTCGCTGTCGAAGACGGTGTCCAGGCCCTGGTAGAGGCCGCGGAACAGCCGCGTGTAGTGGCGCCACTTGGGCCAGTACGGGGGCTGCGGCGCCACCTCGTCGGCCTCGCAGGTGTGGAAGTAGGCCTGGGAGGCGGCCTGGTTCACGTCCTGGGCGCCCGGTACCACCATGACCCGCTGGGGCGACAGGTCGAGCTGGGACCGCAGGGCGGTGAGGAAGCTGAGGGCCTGGTCGCACTCGCGCGGGCTGCCGGACGCGGTGAGGTCCCCGGTCACCACCATCAGGTCGGGGGCGGGTGCCCCCGCGTCCCGGAGCATGATGAGGTCGCCGCGGATCTGCCGGCTGAGGGCATCGGGTTCGCGACCGCGCCCGAAGTCGGGCCCGGCCAGGTGCAGCACGGTCACGGTGTCCTGGGCGCCGGCTCCGCCGGCCGCGGCGGCCTGCGGGTAGAGCGGCGCCCGGGCCGGCCGCCGGCGCCCGGACCAGCCGGGGCCGGCCAGTGCGCTCGGCCGCGGCCGGCCCGGGTTGGGCTGCTCCCGGTGGCGGGTGGCGCCCGCTGCGCCGCCCGGGAAGCCGGGGCGGCGTCCGGGGCGGGCGTGGCCGTCGACGGCCTGGCCGACCCGGTTCAGCAGCAGGGTGCGGGCGGCGTCGATGTCGGCCACGCCCACGAGGTCGACGTAGGTGATCGTGGCGAGGAGTCCCTCGATCGGGATCTCGTCCACCCGGACGGTCAGCAGCCTCCGTTCGGGGGACTCGGGCGAGGCCCGGAGCGCGGCCTGCCATTCCATCCGGCCGTAGGTGGATCGCTCGTAGTGGCGTGACAGGACGGCGATGACCGCCACGGACTCGCTGACCCCGCGGTCCATGAAGTCGATGAAGTTGGTTCCCGGCACGAAGTCCCATGCCTGCACCACCGTGCGGTACCCGGCTTCCTCGAGGGTCCAGGCGATCCAGGCGGCCCACGGTTCGTCTGCCGGGGAGTAGCTGATGAAGAAGTCGAACTCTCTTGCAGGAGCGCCGAATTGCCCGTCCGTCATCATGCGTCCATCGTAGGACGGCGTCCTCGACCGCGGGTTGTCCCGGCAAGGACGGGCGGCCGTTCCCGGGGGGGGGCCTTCGCGGGCGCGGCCGTTCTCGGGGCGGGCCTCACCCCGCCCGGGCGGGGTGTCCGGTTCCGTCGGGCCCCTCTGACGTCGGGACGTGTGGATGTGCGAACCTGTTCGCCGTGTCCCTCCTTCGGCGTCTGCACCCACTGGATTGGCTGGCCGGCGGCCTGCTCGTACTCGGTGCGCTGTGCGTCGCCACGGGCCTGCTGCCCACCGGGCCGGCCGCGGACGTGATGCAGCGCATCGGTCCGCTGGTGGTGTTCCTGGCCACCGTCATCGTCCTCGCCGAGCTGACCGGCAAGGCGGAGGTCTTCGACGTCGTCGCGACCTGGGTGGCGCGGGCGGGCCGCGGAAGATATCCCCTCCTGTTCTGCCTCTGCGTGCTGTTCGCGTCGGTCACCACCATCACGCTCAACCTGGACACGACGGCGGTCCTACTGACCCCGGTGATGCTGGCGCTGGCGGCCCGGGTCGGGATCGCCCCCGTACCGCTGGCGATGACCACGGTCTGGCTCGCGAACACGGCGAGCCTGCTGCTTCCCGTGTCGAACCTGACGAACCTGCTGGCCGCGGACCGGATCGCGCTGACCCCGTCGGAGATGGCCGCCACCATGTGGGCACCGCAGCTCGCCGCCATCGCCGTCACGATGGCCTGCCTGTGGGGCTTCTACTGGCGCCCGGGGCGCCGCGGCGAGACCCGCTACACGCCCCCGCCCCTGCCCCGCCCCGCGGACCGGGTCCTGTTCCGGGTGTGCGCGGTGGCGTGCGCCGGGTTCCTGCTGGCGATCCTGCTCGCCGACGTACCGCTGTGGTCGGCGTCGATGGCGGCCGCGCTGATCGTGGTGGTGGCCTTCTGGGTGCGCCGCCGGGACGCGCTGCGCCTGTCGCTGATCCCCTGGCGGCTCCTCGTCCTCGTTCCGGGGATGTTCCTGGTCGTGGAGACGGTCAATGCCCACGGGCTGCACGACGTCCTCGCCTCCGCGATGGGGTCCGACAACGGCCTCGCCGGCATGCTGAGGTCCGCGGCGGTCGGGGCGGGCGTCTCCAACGTGCTGAACAACCTCCCGGCCTATCTGGCGGGCGAGGCGGCGATCCCGGTGGCCAACCACGAGCAGCTGCTCGCGCTGCTCGTCGGCGTCAACGTGGGCCCGGTGATCACGCCGTGGGCCTCGCTGGCCACCCTGCTGTGGTTCGAGCGGTGCCGCTGGCACGGCACCCGGATCGACCTGGGCCGCTTCTTCGGTACCGGGTTCGTGCTGGCGGTGGCGGGCACGCTGGCGGCGACGCTGGCACTGGCGGCCACCTCCTAGGCCAGCCCCGGGGTGCCGGCCGCCACCCGCTCCAGCAGGTACGCGAGGGTCTCGCCGCGTGCCGCCACGAAGCTGCGGCCGGTGTCGGCGCCGGTGAAGCCGGGTCTGAACGGCGCCCCGGACAGCGTGCGCAGCTCCACCCCGGCCTCCGCGGCGAGCAGCGCCCCGGTCGGCAGGTCCACCCCCTCGGCGCGGTAGCCGACGAAGGCGTCGATGGTGCCGCGCGCCAGCAGGCTCCAGCCGAGCAGCGGCGCCCACAGTTGCAGGACGCGCCGGCAGTGCAGCTCGAGCGTGCCGCGCAGGGCCACCGCCGTCACGTCCCCGCGCGCCACGGCGTACCCCTGCGTCCAGGCGACGACGGGCCCGGGGCGGGGCAGCGTCCGGTCGGGGCCGGGCAGCGCGCCGGACGGCCCGTACGCTCCGTGTCCCCGGACCGCGTGCCAGGTCTCCCCCGTGACCGGTTCGTGCACCACTCCCATCACGGGGGCGCCCGCGAGGCACAGCCCGATGCCCACCACGTAGGTGGGCAGCCCGATCGCGACGTTGTTGCTGCCGTCCAACGGGTCCACCAGCCAGGTGCGCTCGCCCGCCGCTTCGAGCAGCCCGGCCTCCTCGGACAGGATCCGGTCGTGCGGGAAGTGGCGCTGGATCCGGCTGAGGAGGAGCTTCTCGGCGGCGAGGTCGAGGTCCATCTGCACGTCCCCGGACCCGCCCTTGGTGCGCAGGCACCGCGCCGTCCCGAAACGGCTGCGCAGCAGGCCGCCCGCCTCCTCCGCCGCGGCCACCGCGACCTGCCGCTCGTGGTCGAAGTCAGGCCCGCTGTTGGGCATCGATCCTCCTGAGGACGGTGTGGACGCTGCGCACGGTCTGCGCGGTGTCGCACAGCCGGCGGGTCGTGCGGCGCGGGCGGCCGTCGAGCGGGCCGAGCGAGAGGTCGAGCTGTCCGGGGATCGACATGCCGTGGACCAGCGTGGCCGCGGGTTCGGCCCCGTCGAGGGCGGTGGCGTGGAACCGGCCCGCGGGCAGGGTGTAGGTCTGCCCGCCGGAGCTGATGTGGGCGGGGCCGGGCTCGCTGCGCACGAGGAGGGAGGTGGGCCGGATCTCGTCCACGCCGTCGCTGCCGCTGAGCACCTCGAAGACGCGGTGGGTCGCGCCCTCCTCGCCGTCCCGAACCACGGTGGTGCGTACCGGCAGGTTGGCGATCCGCCCGTACAGCACGCGGCTGCGCAGTTCCCAGCTGTGGGCGTGCATCGGGGACGCGTCCGGCTCGGCGTGGTCGCCGGCGTCGAAGAGATGGACGCAGATTCCTCGCGGGCCCTCTCTCAGCAGCGGCAGGCAGAGGAATCCGAGCGGATGCCTGACAGCGTGTAACTCCCGTGTCCCGGAGGCGATTTCCTCCAGGGTGATCAGGGTCCTTTCGAGCTCGGGGTCCATGGCACGCGCCGGAGCGCATCACCTCCTGTAGGGGTCCTCCGCGTGCAGGGCCTTCTCTATGATCTTGCCGATGTCGCTGTCGGTGAAGACGCGCGGCAGGGGCAGCCGCAGGTCGTCGAAGAGGGTCCGCACCTCGTCGACGGTGGGCTCCTGGCCGAGTGGCGAGGCGACGCGCAGATCGAGCACGGTGGCCTGCTCGCGGCTCTGGTGCAGCTCGGTCACGTAGTAGTCGTAGAGCGGCTGTCCGCGCTCGACCAGCAGGTTCACCCGGGACTGGTCGTCCTGGGTGATGATGAGGCAGGTCTCGGACAGGTCGAAGCGCAGGGTCGGGACGGCGGCGGACAGGTGCACGCTGATCTCCAGCGTCGTCAGCTGCCGCTGGTACCAGCAGGCGGCGAGGACGGTCGCGTAGGACTCCCGGCGGACCCGGTCGGTGGTCCACAGTTCGTCGCCGCGGCGCTGCACGCCGAACATCTGCCGGAACCGGGCGTACGCGGCGCAGGCGCGCTCGTCGGCCGGATTGACGATGTCGATCTTCACGTTGAGCTGCGAGCGCTGTTCCTTCGCGGCGCTCACGCACAGGGGGAGGGTCACGGCCCGCAGGTAGGTGCCCGTACCGCCCTTGAAATACCAGAGGTTGGTGTGCTGGCGGGCCTTGCGCAGCGCCTCGCCGACCTCGTTGCCCGACAGCGAACGCACCATCGCGAGGTCTTCCAGGGCCTGCCGGGTCCCGCTCATCGCCTCCTGGATGGTCGCGGGGCGGCGCACGCGCTCCACGAGCGACCCGGTCGCGAGGAGGCCGAGGACGACGAGGGTGGCGCCGGAGGAGACGTCGTCACTGATGACGTCGCCGAAGATGTCCAGGAGCCCGACCGCCATCGCGATGCCGAGGGCGACCACGACGTCGGCGTTGCGCAGCACCCAGGCGACGAAGCGTTCCAGGCGCCCTACTTGCGCTGCCATGAGCGCACCCCCTCCCCCCGCCCGTGTTCCGATGGTAGGAGATGCGCCGGTCGCCCCACCAGAGCGACTTCACGTCGCGCGGGCGCCCTCGCCGGTCAGCAGGCGGGCGCGCAGCCGCTCCGCGGTCGACCCGTGGAGCCCGACCCGGTCCTTGAGGTAGCCCTCCACCGATCCGTACCGGGCCTCCAGGTCCGCGAACACCAGCTCCATGACGACGGCGGGGGCGCGGCCGTAGCTGGGCCACTTCATGGTGCGGTCCGGGTTGGCGGCCCGCCAGTCCGCGGCGAGCCGCTCGGTGGCCAGTTCGGTGAGCGCGAAGTCGGCGAGCACGTCGGCGCGTTCCACCCCGAGCAGGGTCAGCACGAACGCCCCGATCAGTCCGGTCCGGTCCTTGCCCGACGTGCAGTGGAAGACGATGGGGCCGGGTGCCTGCGCGATCACTTCCAGCGCCTGCCGGATCTCCTCGGCCCCGTCCTCGGTCACTTCGGCGAACCGGTCCGCGAGGTAGCGCCAGGGGTCGAGGTCCGGGTCGATCTCGGCCTGGTCGTAGGGGCGGTGCTCGATGCTCAGGTTGACGTAGTGGAACCGCTCCGCCTCGGGCACCCGCCCCTTGGCCTCTATCTCCCACGGGTACCGCAGGTCGATGACCGTCCCGATGCCCAGGCCCAGGAACCGCTCCCAGTCGGCGCCGCTCAACTTGCCGAGCGAGTCGGCCCGGTAGACCGTCCCCCATCGAACGGTCCGCCCGTCGGCGGACCGGTAGCCGCCCAGGTCACGGAAGTTGTGCAGACGCTCGAACTCGACGTGCCGCTTCATCGGCGCTCCCCCTCGTCATCGGACTCCACCGACGACCATGCCCCAATCCGTACCCCGAACTCCAGTCCGACCCGCCGGAGCCCGCGAGTCCTGCCTGATCGGCAGGAAGCCTCTCAGCCGCGGGACGCTCCCGCCGGGATCGGGGGTTGCGGGTGGGGCGCGGGGAGGGCGAAGGCCTCGGCGAGGAGTTCGTAGGAGCGTTGGCGGTCGGACGGGTCGCAGGTCAGCGTGTTGATGATCAGCTCGTCCACGCCGTGGCTCGCGGCGAGGGCCGTCAGTTCCGCGGAAACCTGCTCCGGCGCCCCGGAGACGAGGGCCGTGCGGTGCACCTGGGCCCGTTCCAGCTCCGCGCCCGTCCAGCGGTGGCGGCGCGTGGTCCCGTACGACGGCAGCGGGCCGTCCTGGCCGAGGTCCTTGCGGGCGCGCCACAGCAGCATGCTCTGTGCCAGTTCCTCGGCGCGGCCGGCGCTGTCCGCCGTGACCACGCGGACCGCGAGCGCGCCGCCGGCCCGTCCGCCGGTGGAGGTGCGGAACCGGGCGCGGTAGTCCTCGAACGCCTCCCGCCCGCCGACCGGGGAGAAGAAGTGCCCGAACGCGAACTCCGTGCCCAGCATTCCGGCCAGCCGCGCCGATTCGCGGCCGGCGCCCAGGAGCCACATCTGCGGCGGAACGGGTGCCTGCGGGACGACCCCGCCCTCGCCGAGCAGGGCGCGCAGTTCCGCCAGCCGCTGCGGGAAGTCCCGGGCGGGACCGCCGGCGCGGCCGATGCCGAGGTCGACGCGTCCCGGGTGGAGGGAGGCCAGGACGCCGAACACCTCGGCCACCTTCGCCGGGTCGTAGCGCGGCAGCAGCACCCCGCCGGTCCCGATCCGCATCCGCGAGGTGCGGGCGAGCAGCGCGCCCGCGAGGATCTCCGGGGCGCTGCTCGCGAAGCCCGGCGAGTCGTGGTGTTCGGCGACCCAGTAGCGGGTGTAGCCGAGCTCCTCCGCGGCGCGGGCGAGGTCCACGGAGGCGCGCAGGGCCCCGTCCGGGGTGTGGTCCTCGCCGACCGGGGTCTGGTCGAGTACGGACAGTCGCAGCTTCGTCATGACGGGCCGCCCCTTCAGTGCTGGTGGGCGGGAAGGCCGGTGGCGCCCGCCATGGTCGCGGGCACGATCCTGAAGTCCCGTTCGAAAACCAGGTTGTGGAGGTCCGCGGCGGCGATCGCGCGCAGGGTGGGCAGTTCGGCGGCGGCCTGCGCGTCGTCGAAGACGTTCAGGGGCCATTCGGAGACCGTCGCCCCGCGCAGGTGCGGGTGGTGGAACGAGGCTCCGTAGTGGGCGTAGAGCGTCACGGGCGGGATGTCGGCGGCCGACTGCTCGTCCCACCAGAGGGTCCAGGCGTGGAAGAGGCTGCCGTCGTCGGCGCGTTGCACCTCGCTGGCGTCGATCACGCCCTGTCCGAGGAGGAGTTCGTCGTTGAGCTCGCCGAGCGCCTGGCGGGCGTACGGGTCCAGCAGGCGTGCGGCGGTACGGAAGTGCTCCTCCTTGTCGGGCCGGGAGACGGCGCCGCCGTGGATGCCGTCGCGCAGATCGGCGAAGTGGCGCAGCAGGGCGTCGAGGTTGGGGACGTCGGCGGTGGTGGTCATGTCAGAGCTCCTTGAGGGGTGAACGAGGGAGGAAGGGGTGCAGGGCCCGGCCGAGCCAGCCGCGCATCGACGCGGCCGGCTGCCGGCCCGGGCCGCCACGGCCGGGTTGCAGGAACGCCCCGTGGCCCGTCTGCCGGAACTCGCGCAGGGTGACCTCCACTCCGGCGGCCCGCAGCAGCTGCCCGTAGTGGTGCACGTCGTCGCTGACGGGGTCGAGGTCGCCGGTGGCGAGGACGGCCGGTGCCAGTCCGCTGAGGTCGGCGGCCTCGAAGGGGGTGCTGTGGAGCCGGGTGCCGTCCGGGGCGACCGGCCGGCCCGGAAGCCGGTAGTCCTGCCAGGCCGCCACCAGGTAGGAGGCGGTCGGGAACAGGTCGGGGAAGCGGTGGTACGAGGCTGCCGCGCACGCGGGGTCCAGCGGCGGGTACGCCAGGACCTGCGCGGCCAGCGGCAGCCCGCGGTCGCGGCGGACGAGGGCGGCGCAGGCGGCGAGGGTGCCTCCGGCGCTGTCCCCGCCGACGGCGAGGACGGGCCCGGCGGGCTGCGCGGACCGGTCGTGGTCCTGCTCCCCGGCCCAGGTCAGGGCGGACAGGACGTCCTCGACCATGGCCGGGTGGCGTACGTCGGGGGCGAGGCGGTAGTCCACGCTCAGCACGCCGAAACCGGAGTGCTGGGCGAGTTCCGCGGTGGCGCCGTGCCAGTCCTGGGCGGATCCCGCGCGCCAGCTGCCCCCGTGGGCCCACACCAGCCAGCCCTGCGGCGACCCGGTACCCGGCCGGTACGCGCGGGCGGGAAGGGGCCCGGACGCGGTGGGCACGGACACCTGCTCCCAGCTGACGACGGTGGGTGTGGCCATCGGGGTTCCTTTCCATCGGTAGCCGGCGCTCGCGCCGGGCCCGGGGCCAACGTTCGCGGCCGGGGCAGGGCTGTCACAAGGCGGAGTTGCCTTAGTGGGGGCGCGCACTTCGTCAGCGGGACTGCTTGGTGCGGAGGAAGAGGGCGGTGGTGAGGGTGCCGAGGACGACGATCGCGGTGTTGACGATGACCGCGGTCGTGATCCCGGCATGGATATCGGTGTTCGCCGCGGCGATCGCCGACATGATCGGCGTGCCCATCGTGATACCGATCTGCTGCGTCATCGTCGCCAGACCCGTCGCCATACCCTGCTCGTGATCCGGCAGCCCCGTCGTCGCCGTCACCATGAACCCGACGATCACCAACATGTTCCCCACACCACCGGCAAACGTGGCGACCAGCAGCAGCCACATGCTCGACGAGGTCTCACCCAACGCGACCAGGCTCAACGTCGCGACGGCCTGGAGCACACCCCCCACGATCAGCGTGGTCCGCGTGCTCGTCGCCCCGATGACGCGCGGAGCGATCGAACCACCGATCACCGTCCCGATGCCCAGCACACCGAACGACAGACCCGCCGTCAGCGGCGAGAAGTCCAGGACCTCCTGGAGGTAGAGCGTCATCAGGAAGACCAGACTCGTCTCCGTCAGGAACGCGATCAGACCCGCGATATTGCCCCAGGCCACCGTCTTCTTCTTCAACACCGACACCGGGACCAGCGGAGCCGAACTCCTCGACTCGACCGCATAGAACACCACCAGCAGCACCACTCCCGCCGCCAGCCAGCCCAGCGCACTGCCCGAACCCCAACCGTGCTCACCGGCCTGCGTCAGTCCGTAGATCAGCGCGAGGAGACCCAGGGTGACCGCCGTCGCACCGGGCAGATCCAGCTTCGGACGCACCGCCGGACGCGACTCCTTGATCACCACAGGAGCGATGAACAACACCGCCAGCGCCACCGGCACGTTGATGAAGAACGCCCACCGCCACGACAGCAGATCCGTCAACACACCACCCAAAATGGCGCCCGTCGTGAACCCCGCCGACATCAACGCACCATTCAAACCGAGCGCCTTCTGACGCAGCGGCCCCTCCGGGAACGACGTCGTCAACAACGACAGACCGGCAGGGGTGACCGCCGCCGTCGCAAGACCCTGGAACACCCGAGCCACCAGCAGCATCTCCGGCGAGGTAGCCAGACCACCCGCCAACGACGACAGACCCAGCACCCCCAGCCCCACCAGGAACAACCGACGCCGACCGAACAGATCCGCCACCCGACCGAACAGCAGGGTGAAACCAGCAGCACACAACGCGAACGACGTCGCGATCCACTGCAGATTCGACAACGAGAAACCCAGCCCGTCACCGATCACCGGCAACGCCACATTCAGAATCGAGAAATCCACCGCCAGCATGAACTGCGCCACCAGCAGCACCACCAGGACAAGCTTCAAACGCCCATCCAGACGAACGGGCCCCCCGGTACCCGTATCGACCCGCGCACCCTCGACGACCGACATCGCGAACACATCCTCTCGATCACGCAACGACCTGTTGCGTCATCGACTCTGGACCGGTCGGAGGGGGTTACCCAGCCCCCTGGTTGTGCTGGCGCCGGGCAAGCTAGCACTCCCAGGGCCACCTTCACGGGCAGCGTTCGGCGCCCTCCCCCGGCACACTGGAACGCATGGACACACCGACTGCCCTGGGCGAGTTCCTCCGCACGCGTCGCGCCCAGCTCCAGCCCGAGGACGTCGGGCTCCCCTCCCACGGCACCCGCCGGCGCGTACCGGGGCTGCGGCGTGAGGAGCTCGCCCTCCTGGCGGGCGTGAGCATCACGTACTACACGCACCTGGAGCAGGGGCAGAGCACGAACGCCTCGGACAGCGTCCTCGACGCCCTGGCCCGCGCCCTGCGCCTGACCCCGGACGAGCACGCCCACCTGCTGAACCTCGCGCGGCCGCCCCGCGCCAAGCGGGTCCAGTCGCCGCGTCCCGAGTACGCCCGCGACACCACGCGCCGGCTGATCGCCGCGATGCCGCAGGTCCCGGCGGTCGTGCTGGACGGCCGCAACAACGTGCTGGCCTGGAATCCGCTGGGCCACGCCCTGCTCGCGGGCCATGTGGACCTCGCGAGCCCCGACGATCCGGCGGTGCGTCCGAACCTCACGCGGATGCTGTTCCTCGACCCGCACACCCGGGAGCTGTACACGGACTGGAAGAGCGAGGCCCGGGTCGCCCTGGCGGCCCTGCGCCTGGTGGCAGGGCGCAATCCGGAGGACCGCGCCCTCGCCGAGCTCATCGGGTCCCTGATGCTCCAGAGCCCGGACTTCGCCTCGCTGTGGTCCAAGCACCCGGTACGGGACTGCACGGTCGGCACCAAGAATCTGCACCACCCGGTGGTGGGCCCGCTCACCCTCGATTTCGAGAACCTGCACCTGACCGACGGCACCAACCACCGGATGCTGCTCTACAGCGCCCCCGAGTCCTCTCCCTCCGATGCGGCGCTGCACATGCTGTCGAGCCTGACCGCCGGTCCGGCGGCGGCGCCGGGGCGCAACGCCCCGAAGCCCGCGTCGGCGGATGCCGACGCGGGCGGGGAGCAGTAGGGCGGCGGGTCAGTCGCGGGCGGCCGCGGTGACCGGGGTGCGGTCACCGGACGGCTCGTGGGTGGCAGCCGGGGCCGGTGCAGGGACGGACGGCGTACGGGGCCGGGCGCGGCCGAAGCGGCGCATGGCGGGCATCTCCACGAAGCGGAAGAGGAGCCAGCCGCCGAGCAGTGAGGCCGCGAAGAAGCCGGCGATCACCAGCAGGGCCACCGGGACGCTGTAGGTGTGCTCGCCGAGCAGCGAGCGCAGGTAGAAGATCGTGACGCCCTGGACGAGGTAGAAGCCGAAGGACACCTCGCCGAGCCACACCATGGTCCGGCTGCGCAGGAACGTGGCCCGGCCGTCGACGTCGGCCTGTGCGGTGGCGCCGATGAGCGCGGCGACGGGGACGATCGTGGCGACGACGAACCCGTACTGGAACGGGGCGACGAGGGCCGCGGCGTAGCCGAGGACGGTGAGCACGGCACAGACGCCGAAGCCGACGCGGCGCGGCCACAGTCCCGCAAGGACGATCCGGGCGAGCAGGATGCCGAGGACGAACTCGAAGAGGCGGCCGGCCGGCAGCAGGTAGCCGAACCAGAACTGCATGCCGGAGATGGGCGTGATGGTGGACTTCGGGGTGTCGGGGACGAAGTAGGTGGCGATGAGCTGCATGGCGACCATCCCGGCGACCATCGCGGCGCTCCAGCCCCACAGGGCGGTCCGGCCGCGGAGTCTGCGGATCGGGACGATGAGGGCCGGGAAGAGCATGTAGAAGAGCAGTTCGCTGCCGAGGGACCAACTGGGCGGGTTGACGCTGAGGTTGACGGTGGGCTGCGGCCACCAGGTGTGGATGAGGAAGAGGTTCGGGAGCCAGTCGGCGACGCCGGTGACCGCGGAGCCGGCGAAGAGGAGCATCGCGGCGGCGAAGACGACGACGTGGTTGGGGAAGATCTTCAGCAGTCGGCGGCGGAGGAAGGCGGTGACGCGCTCGCCGGGCTTGGCGGCCCAGGCGAGGACGAAGCCGGAGAGGACGAAGAAGAAGGAGACTCCCAGGTAGCCCGCCTTGCCGAAGGCGGTGGAGAACCCGTCGGCGATCGAGGCGTCCGCGAAGGGGTTGATGGGCGCGTTCGGCGGGATCGGGGAGTCGGTCAGGGACGAGTGGAAGAAGAAGACGGAGAGTGCGGCGAAGAACCGCAGGCCGGTCAGTGAGGGCAGCTTCGCCCGCTTCGCGGCGTCGGGGGACGTCGTGGAGGCCACAGGAATCGCTCTTTCGGGAGTGGGGTTCGTCGGGGGCGGCGGCCGGGACCGTGCTCCGCGGTGCGGTGCGCGGTCCCGGCGGCGCGAAGGGGCGTACGGGACTGCCCGGCCGGTACCGGTGCGCGAGGGGGGCGGGGGCGCCGCGGGCCTACTGCTCGATCTCGTTGCGGTAGACCATGAGCTTGGCGTCCTTGGCCACGTAGTAGTTCTGGACGGAGTACGCGATGGTGGCGAAGTCGAGGCGGCCGTCCCCGTTGAAGTCGGCCGTGGCGATGCGGGCGACGGACTCCTCGGAGACCCGCCACTTGGCCCAGACTCCGTTGGCCGCGTCGATGGCCTTGTAGTACATGACGCCCTGCCAGGGCCACGGTCCGCGCAGTGCCACGAGGAACTCCTCGTCCCCGTCGCCGTCGAAGTCGGCGCATACGATCTGGTGGCCGGGGCCCTCGCCGTTCTCGTTGGGGTCGCCGTACACGTCGAGCAGGACGCGGTTCCAGCCCTCGCCGTCCTCGGCCTTCGTGTAGACGGCCACGGTGTTGCCGTGGAAGGGCTCGATGGCGGCGACGTACGCCATCGGGTCGTCGCCGAGCCGGCCCGCGTTGAGGTCACCGCTGCCGCGGAAGCCGGTCTGCTCGAACTGGGTGAGCTCGCCCGTACCGATCGGCTCGCGCACCCATTCCTGGCGGGCCTCGTCGAACCAGAGCCAGGTGACGCCCTCGTCGGAGGCCAGCAGCAGGGATTCGAGATCGGAGCCGGGGACGAGGCCCCGCTTCTTCTCGGCGCCGTGGATCATCCGGAAGTGGCTGTCGTCGATGACGGTCATCGGCCATTCCTCCGCCGTGTGCACGTCGTCGGGCTGGGTGAACAGCACGACGGGCAGTACGGCGTGGACGTCCTCCTTGGCGACGATCGGCAGGCCGATGATCTGGAGGCGGTCGGTGCGGGTGAAGTGGCCGGCGCGCAGGCGGTGCATGCCGGTGGCGCGGCCGACGTAGTGGCGCTTCCAGCGGGACTCGTCCTTGTCGGGGGTGCCGGGGTTCTCCAGCCAGTCGATCTTGCCGCCTTCGGTGTTGGCGTCGTGGATCGTGCCGATCGGGCCGTACAGGTCGTAGCAGACGATGACGTCGGGGTGGCCGTTGCCGCTGACGTCGGCGAAGTCGGCCCCGACGGGCATCTTGATCCGGTCGGCTATCAGCCGGCGGGTCCAGTCGCCGTCGTTGGCGTACCAGTAGATCTCGCCGAGCCGCAGCCCGTAGCCGAACAGGTCGGGCCTGCCGTCCCCGTCGATGTCGGGGGCCTCCAGCCAGTAGCCGTCGCGGAGCTGGTCGGCGACGACCTCGGCGGTGAACTTCGGGGCGCGCAGGACGGTCTCGGGGTTCTTGCCGGTGGCGGTCATGAGTGGTTCTCCAGGGAGGTGAGGGCGGGCGCGGGGTGGAGGGTGCGCAGCGCGCGGGGTACGGGGTGGTACTCGATGGCGAGCCAGATGCAGTCGGTGTCGGCCCGGTACTGGTGCCAGGGGTAGTGGTAGGTGCACTGGGGGCCGGTGGCGCAGAACGGGTCCGGGGTGGTGTAGCCGGGGCTCATCAGGACGTCCTGGTAGAGCGAGGCGTGGTCGCGGTCCCGGAAGCGCTGCATCCGGCCCAGGCCGTGGACCTGGGTGTGGACCTCGATGAAGTCGTGCTGGTTGTGGACGGCGCAGTCGGTGCCGGCGGGCGAGAACCAGAGGTTGGCGCGGACGTTGAACTCGCGCAGGTCCATGGCGGTCCCGCGCTCGCCGAGTACGTGGGCCGGGTCGAACAGCACGGTGTTGATGTCGTCCTGGGGGCTGCGGTACAGGGCGGTCTCGCGGGGGAACTCGCCGGGGCCGAGGAGGTCGGCGAGGTGGGACCAGCCGGGTTCCGCGGTGATGCCGGTGATGTCGGTGCCGTCGGGGGCGGTGCGCAGCAGGAGCAGCGCGTCGGCCTTCTCGATGCGGGTGTCGGCGAGGACGGTCGAGGAGAGCGGGGGGATGGTCTTGCGCGGTTCCTCGGCGATCGTCACGGGGGTCACACCGGGGTTGACGACGATGGTGCGGCCTTCGACGGTGTAGTCCACTGCGTCGCGGACGAGCGCGGCCCTCAGGTACGGGGTGCTGAAGTTCAGCGGGCGTTCGACGGCGGACGGGGTGGCGCTCATGCGGTGGCTTCCTCTCCGGGTTCAGGTGCGGGCGAAGTCGGCCGTACGGGCGAGCTCGACGCTGAGCTCGTCGACGGCGCTGTCGGGGACGAAGGGCTCGGGTGCGGGTCCCAGGCCGAAGAAGTGGGCGAGGGCGGCGACCGTGCGGGCGGTTGCCCGTCCGTCGCCGTACGGGTTGGCGGCGGTGGCCATCCGCTCGTACGCGGCCCGGTCGCGCAGCAGCTCGAGGGTGCGGGTGACGATGCCCTCGGTGGCCGTGCCGACGAGGCAGGCGGTGCCGGCGACGATGGCCTCGGACCGCTCGGTGACGTCGCCGAGGACCAGGGTGGGCTTGCCGAGCGCGGGCCCTTCCTCCTGGCTGCCGCTGCTGTCCGAGACGATGACGTCGGCGCGGCCCATGAGCTTGCAGAAGCTGAGGTACGGCAGCGGGTCGACGACGGTGATGCTCGGGTGGCTGCCGATGTGCGGGAGCAGCGCCTCGCGGACCACGGGGTTGCGGTGCAGCGGGACGACGACGCGCACGCCGGGCTCGTCGGCGATGCGGGCCAGCGCCCGGCCGATCTGCGGCAGGTGCGGCCATGCCTCGCGGCGGTGCGCGGAGGCCAGGACGACCCGGCGCGGGTCGCGGTCGAGGTCGGCCAGGGCCGGGTCGCCGTAGCTCTCGGCGCGGCCGCTGGCCCAGCGCAGGGCGTCGATGACGGTGTTGCCGGTGACGGTGATCGTGTCGGCGGCGATGCCCTCGCGCAGCAGGTTCGCCAGGTTACCGGGGGTGGGGGCCAGGTGGAGGGCGGCGACCTGGGCGACGAGCCGTCTGTTGCCCTCCTCGGGGAAGGGCGATCCGAGCCGGCCGCTGCGCAGTCCGGCCTCGACGTGGACGACGGGGATCCGCTGGTGGAATCCGGCCAGTGCTCCGGTGAGGGTGGTGGCGGTGTCACCGTGGACCAGGACGGCGTCGGCGGGTGCGGAGGCGAAGTAGTCCTCCAGGCCGCGCAGGGAGCGGTAGGTGACCTGGGAGAGGGTCTGCTTGGGGGCCATGACCTTCAGGTCGACGTCGGCGGTGAGGCCGAAGGCGTCGAGGGTCTCGTCGAGCATCTGGCGGTGCTGCCCGGTGGAGATCACGACGGGCTCGAAGCGGGGGTCGTCCTGGAGGGCCTGGATGACCGGCGCGAACTTGATGGCCTCCGGCCGGGTACCGAGGACTACGGCGACGGAACGCATGGGCTGCCTCTGCTTTCTGACGTGTCGTGAGATGCGGTGGCGTGCGGGGGACGTACGGGATGTAGGGGATGTACGGGGATGCGCGTGGCGGGGCGTGCGGGGGCGCGGCACGGCGGTGGGCCGCGGGCGTTTCGAAGGGGGTGGCCAGGGGATCGGATCTCGCTGCGAGGGGCTTTTCGGCTGCCCTCTTCCGGCCAGGACCCAGCTTTCCCGGAGCCGGCCGGGGAGTCAACGAACACCCGCGGACACTCGAACGGTTGAGCGGGAACGACAGAAGCCCCGCACTCCGGAGACCGGAGTACGGGGCTTCTGACCAGGGGTACGGGGGACGGACGGGGGCGGCAGGGGGCAGGTGGGCAGGGGGCGGGGTCAGCCTCGGGCGGGTTTGATCGACATGGAGTGCCGGAAGAAGTCCGACGGGTCGTACTTCTTCTTCACCTGCTGGAGGCGCGGGTAGTTGTCCTTGTAGTAGAGCGTCTGCCAGGGCACGCCGGACCGGTTGCGACGGGGGTCGGTGATGTCGCGGTCGGGGTAGTTGATGTAGCAGCCGTCGGTGCTGTCGTCGATCAGTGGCACGCCGCCGGTCGCCGAGAAGAAGTCCTCGTACAGGTCGCGCAGCCAGCCCAGGTAGTAGCCGTCCTCGCCCTCGTCCTGCCAGAACGTCTGGAAGCACATCTTGAAGATGGACGACCGCTGCGCGTTGGCCGTGGCGTCCGGTGCGGCGGCGTTGACCTGCCCGCCGAAGGAGAAGAGCACGAGCATGGTGTCCGGGTTCTTGAAGTCCGGCCGGCTCATGTACCGGTAGAGCGCGGAGATCTGGTGGTCGGTGAAGTTCTTCCGCATGTACGCCGACTTGTGCGCGCCGCGGGAGGTCGGATTGGTGATGACGGGGTTGTTGGTGCCGACCAGTCTGGTCGCCTGGAGCCAGGGCAGCGTCCTGGGCTCCGCCAGCTGGGGCATCGCCGGGAGCTCGCCGGTGGGTCGGGTCAGTGCCTTGGGGGTGACTCCCGTACCGGCGGTGATGGCCGCCAGATAGTCGTCCAGCAGCCTTCTCGCGTTCGGCACCGTGGCGTCGACCTGGGTGAACATGCCCAGGCTGCCGTGCGCCTTGGAACTGACGTTGAAGAGGCTGGAGAGGTTGCGGTACGGGGAGTCGGGCGCGCTGTGGGCGGCGTGCCAGGCGCCGAAGTTCTTCAGCAGCCGGGTGAACTTCGCCTCCGTCAGCTGCTCCCAGGGGAAGTCGACGGCGCTCACCAGGACCTTCGACGGCGGGGATATCAGCTGTTCGGAGGGCTCGGTGCCCTTCGCGCCCGGGGAGCGGAACCAATAGCGGGTCACCAGGCCGAAGTTGCCGCCGCCCCCTCCGGTGTGCGCCCACCACAGCTCCCGGTGCGGGTCGTTCTGCTCCCGGGTGGCCACGACCGTGCGTACGCCGCCCTTCCCGTCGGTCACCACCACCTCGACGGCGTAGAGGTGGTCGACGACCAGGCCGTGGGCCCGGGAGAGCAGTCCGTAGCCGCCGCCGGCTATGTGGCCGCCGGCTCCGACGCTGTAGCAGATGCCGCCGGGGATGGTGACGCCCCAGCCCTTGTACAGGGCCTCGTACACGTTGATCAGGCGGGCACCCGCCTCGACGACGAACGCCCGGAACTTCGGGTCGTAGCCGACGTGCGTCATCTCCGAGAAGTCGATGATGACCTGGGTGCCGGAGTGGGCGGCGAAGTCGGCGAAGCAGTGGCCGCCGCTGCGCACGGAGACCCGCTTGCCGGCTCGGACCGCGTCTCTCAGTGCGCGTTCGGCGTCCGCGGTCGAGCGGACCATCTTGATGTATTCCGGGCGGGCCACGAAACGCTGGTTGTTGCCGGTGGTCAGCATGTCGTAGCGCGGATCCCCGGGCCTGACGACGGACCCGGTCCCGGCGGCCGAGGGCGCCGCCGAGGCGGCTTCGCCGGAGGCGCTGGGGGCGGCCGCCGCCAGGGGACCGGACAGGGCGCCGGCCACCGCCGCGCCCGAGACGACGGCCGCGCTGCGCGTGAGCATGGTCCGGCGATCGACACCGTTCATGTGCGTCTACCTCGACTTCTGTTCGACGATGGAGTGGGTGCCGTACCCGGCACCCGGTGCGGTGGGGCGTTCTTCGTGCGGGTGTGGCTGCGCGTGCGGGTGCGGGTGCGGGTGCGGGTGCGGGTCACGGTTTCGGCGGCTCGCGCGGTCGAGCCGGCCGGAGAGCGCGGCGGTGCCCAGTCCGGCCGCGGCCAGTGCGGCACCGATCCAGGTCGGCGAGGTCCACCCCAGGCCGTGGGCGACGGCGAGACCGCCGAGCCAGGCCCCGAGGGCGTTGCCGAGGTTGAAGGCTGCGATGTTCGCCGCGGAGGCGAGGGCCGGGGCCCCGGCGGCCTGCTGCATCACACGTGCCTGCAGCGGGGGCACCGTGGCGAAACCGATCGCGCCGAAGGCGGCCAGGGTGATCGCGGCGGGCACGGCGGCCCGCGAGGTGAAGGTGAAGATCACCAGTACGAGGCAGAGGCCGCCCAGGATGAGGTACAGGCTGGGCATCAGGGCCCGGTCGGCGGCCCGGCCGCCGAGTACGTTGCCCACGCACAGCCCGACTCCGAAGAGGACGAGGAGCCAGGCGACGGCGCTGTCGGAGAAGCCGGCCCGTTCCGTCATCATCGGGGCGAGGTAGGTGAAGGAGGCGAAGACGCCTCCGAAGCCGAGGACCGTCGTGGTCAGCGCCAGCCATACCTGGGGCTTGCGGAAGACGGCGAGTTCGCCGCGCAGGGCTCCGCGTTCCGGTGCCGGCTGCGCCGGGACCAGGGCGATGAGGCCGAGCAGTCCGACGATCCCGATGCCGGTCACCGCCCAGAAGGTGGAGCGCCAGCCGAACTCCTGCCCCAGGAAGGTGCCCAGCGGTACGCCGAGCACATTGGCCAGGGTGAGACCGGTGAACATCAGGGCGATGGCGCTGGCCCGCCGGTCGGGGGCCACCAGGTCGGCGGCCACCACGGACCCGATCCCGAAGAACGCGCCGTGGGTGAGGGCGGCGATCAGACGGCCGCCCATGAGGGCGGTGTAGTCGCCGGCCAGGGCACAGAGCAGGTTGCCCGCGATGAAGATGGCCATGAGCACGACGAGCATGGTCTTGCGCGGCAGCCGGGCACCGGCCGCGGTCATCAGCGGCGCGCCGACGACCACGCCGAGGGCGTAGCCGGTGACCAGCATGCCGGCGGAGGGGATGGAAACGGACAGGTCGTCGGCCACTTCCGGGAGCAGACCGACGATGACGAATTCGGTGGTCCCGATGCCGAAGGCACCTATGGCGAGGGCGAGGAGGGAAGCGCGCATCGGCCCGGTCAGACCTGTCGCAGGGCGCCGCCGTCGACGCTCCACTCGGCGCCGGTGACCTGGCCCGCGAGGGGCGAGAGCAGGTAGGCGATCACACCGGCGACATCGTCGGCCGTACCGATGCGGCCGCTGGGCAGTCGGCGTACCTCGCGGATGAAGTGCTCGACGGCCTCGTCGGCCGGGAGGCCGAACCGCTCGCCGAGCTGCTCGGCGAATCCGCCGGGTGCGTCGAAGAGCGCGGTCCGGGTGGGCCCGGGCGAGACCACGTTGGAGCGGACGCCACGCACCCCGAACTCCGCGGCGAGGGACTTGGAGAGTGACAGCAGGGCCGTCTTGGCGGCCGCGTAGTCGACGATGCCCGGGTCGGGGAAGCGGGCGGCCTCGCTCGCGATGTGTACGAGGGCGCCCGCGCCGGTGTCCAGGAGCGCGGGGAGGGCCGCGCGGGTCATCCGGACCGCGGAGTGGAAGTTGACCTCGAAGGTGGTCTTCCACTGCTCGTCGGTCACGTCCAGGAAGCCGGTACGGGACTGCAGCGCGCCGAAGTTGTTGACGAGGCCGTCGAGCCGGCCGTGACGTTCGATGACGGTGTCGGCCACGTGGCGGGCGGCGGCGGGGTCGGTGAGGTCGGCGGCGACGGTGCTGACGCGGTCGCCGAGGGCCTCGGTGCTCCACGGCTTGCGGGCGACGCCGACGACGGTGGCGCCTTCTGCTGCCAGGAGGCGGACGGTTGCCTCGCCGATTCCGGACGACGCGCCGGTGACGAGGTACACGCGGTCTTCGATACGGAGGTCCATCACGTTCCTTGAGAAGAGGAGACCTTGGGGAGGGAGACCTTGGGGAGGGAGGCCTTGGCGACCTTCGGGGGCGGCGACCCGGCACGGTCCACGGGTCCGGGGGCGGGTGCGGACCGTGCCGGGTGCCTCCGGGGGGGGAGGGTCGGTCAGGTGGATCAGGCGGCGGCGAGGTCCTTCGTGGCCCTGTTCCGGAGGAAGAGGGCGGTGGTGAGGGTGCCGAGGACGACGATCGCGGTGTTGACGATGACCGCGGTCGTGATCCCGGCATGGATATCGGTGTTCGCCGCGGCGATCGCCGACATGATCGGCGTGCCCATCGTGATACCGATCTGCTGCGTCATCGTCGCCAGACCCGTCGCCATACCCTGCTCGTGATCCGGCAGCCCCGTCGTCGCCGTCACCATGAACCCGACGATCACCAACATGTTGCCCACACCACCGGCAAACGTGGCGACCAGCAGCAGCCACATGCTCGACGAGGTCTCACCCAACGCGATCAGACTCAACGTCGCGACGGCCTGGAGCACCCCACCCACGATCAGCGTGGTCCGCGTGCTCGTCGCCCCGATGACGCGCGGAGCGATCGAACCACCGATCACCGTCCCGATGCCCAGCACACCGAACGACAGGCCCGCCGTCAGCGGCGAGAAGTCCAGGACCTCCTGCAGATACAGCGTCATCAGGAAGACCAGACTCGTCTCCGTCAGGAACGCGATCAGACCCGCGATATTGCCCCAGGCCACCGTCTTCTTCTTCAACACCGACACCGGGACCAGCGGAGCCGAACTCCTCGACTCGACCGCATAGAACACCACCAGCAGCACCACTCCCGCCGCCAGCCAGCCCAGCGCACTACCCGAACCCCAACCGTGCTCACCGGCCTGCGTCAACCCGTAGATCAACGCGAGGAGACCCAGGGTGACCGCCGTCGCACCGGGCACATCCAGCTTCGGACGCACCGCCGGACGCGACTCCTTGATCACCACAGGAGCGATGAACAACACCGCAAGCGCCACCGGCACGTTGATGAAGAACGCCCACCGCCACGACAGCAGATCCGTCAACACACCACCCAAAATGGCGCCCGTCGTGAACCCCGCCGACATCAACGCACCATTCAAACCGAGCGCCTTCTGACGCAGCGGCCCCTCCGGGAACGACGTCGTCAACAACGACAGACCGGCAGGGGTGACCGCCGCCGTCGCAAGACCCTGGAACACCCGAGCCACCAGCAGCATCTCCGGCGAGGTAGCCAGACCACCCGCCAACGACGACAGACCCAGCACCCCCAGCCCCACCAGGAACAACCGACGCCGACCGAACAGATCCGCCACCCGACCGAACAACAGAGTGAAACCAGCAGCACACAACGCGAACGACGTCGCGATCCACTGCAGATTCGACAACGAGAAACCCAGCCCGTCACCGATCACCGGCAACGCCACATTCAGAATCGAGAAATCCACCGCCAGCATGAACTGCGCCACCAGCAGCACCACCAGGACAAGCTTCAAACGCCCATCCAGACGAACGGGGCCCTCGGCTCCTCCCCCCTCTCCTGAATCCGCGTCGACACGCGCTCCCTCGACAACCGACATCGCCATACGTCCTTTCGATCACAACTGGGGGGCCTTCCACGTCGAAGGCCGGTACTCGCCGGGGAAGCCGGCTCAGGCAGGGGTGTGCGCCGAGGCGCGGCGCCGGAGTTCGTCGGACAGTTCCTGCCAGTCCTGTGCGCACTGGGCGGCCGCGGCGGCGGCCGTCTCGACGCGGTACGGGGGTATTGCGGCGACGATCCGCTCCCACTGGCGCAGTCCGCTCACCTGGAGGTCGAGCATGCGCAGCAGGAGCCTGCCGGCGTCGCTCAGCCGGAGCAGGGGGTCCTTGCACAGGCTGGTGACCAGTGCGGGCAGTGGCTGCCCCCGGCCCCGCGGGGGCACCGGGGGCGGGGCGGGGGCCGGGGTGTCGGCGGAGCGGCGCTGGGCGGCCGGTACGGGATCGGCTCCTTCGCCGATCCGGCGGCGCACGTCCCGTACGGTCGAGGGCGCGATGCCCGCCTCCCGTGCGATCTGCCGCAGGGACGCGGTGGGGTGGCCGGCCAGCAGTCTGGCCGCGGCCTCCCGGCCCCGGACCGGATCGGCCGGCCGGATGCGACCGTCCTGGCCGACGCGGCCCGGGGGTTCGGGTCCCGGTGCTTCGCGGCGTCGTAGCGTCGCGACGGTCCTGGCTGCGAGCCCGGTCCGGCGTGCGATGCCGCGGTCGGACCAGTCCGGGTGGGACCGCAGGATCCGTAAGGCGGCGGCGCTCCGTTCCGCCTGGGTCAGGGGGAGTCCGTGACTGATGTTGGCCTCGACCGAGATCACGAACGCGTCCTCGGCGCTGCCGTCGAAGTACGTCACTCCCACCGTGTCCCGCCCGCGCAGTACGGCGGCCCGCAGCCGGTGCGTCCCGTCGATGATCCGCATGGTGGGGCGGTGCACGAGCAGCGGCGGCAGGGTCCGGTCGGAGTGTGCGAGGGCCTGTGCGTGGGCCTCGTCCACCTGCACGGTGCGGGGGGAATCCGCGGCGAGCAGGGTGCGGATCGGTACCTCGACGGCGGCGTCGGGGGTCTGCGCCGAGTCTCGTGGGGTCGGCTCGGTCGGCTCCGTCGGCTCGGTCGTCTCGTCCATGGAGTTCACCTCCTTCTCGGCACTCGGTGGTTCGGGCGCCGCTCCGTTCGGCGGCCCCGAGAAGAAATTACGTAATTACCGTTCGGTAACCAATCTGCAGGCCGAACTCCGTTGAGATTTGGGCAAGTTGACTCTGTAGTGCCTGGTGGGGTGGGCGACCGGGGAACATCCGCGGTCGCCCACCGCGCGGTGTTCAGACCGCCACGAGCTCCTCCGACCGCACGAACTCCCGCAGCCAGGAGAGAAATTCGGGCCCCAGGTCCGCACGCTCACAGGCGAGCCGGACCGTCGCGCGCAGGTACTCGGCCCGGTCCCCGGTGTCGTAGCGCCGGCCGGAGAACACGACGCCGTGCACGGGGCGGCCGGCTCGGACCAGGGTGCGCAGCGCGTCCGTGAGCTGGATCTCGCCACCGCGGCCGGGGGCGGTGTTCCGCAGCACCTCGAAGATCTCGGGATCCAGGAGGTACCGGCCGATGACGGCCAGGTTGCTGGGCGCGGTGCCGGGCTCGGGCTTCTCCACCAGATCGGTGATGCGCACCCCGTCACCGCCCGCCGACGACCGGTCCACCGCGGCGCATCCGTACAGGTGGATGGCGCGCGGATCCACCTCCATGAGGGCCACGACACTGCCGCCGAACCGCTCCTGCACCTCGGCCATACGGGCGAGCAGGGGGTCGCGCGGGTCGATCAGGTCGTCCGCCAGGAGGACGGCGAAGGGCTCCCGGCCGACGTGCGGCGCGGCGCACAGGACGGCGTGCCCCAGGCCCTTGGGGTCCCGCTGGCGCACGTAGTGGATGTCGGCGAGTTCGGTGGAGGCGCAGACGCTCCGGAGTTTGTCCTGATCACCCCGGCGCAGGAGGGCTTCCTCCAGCTCGTGGTTGCGGTCGAAGTGGTCCTCCAGCGGCCGCTTGTTGCGTCCGGTGACCATGAGGATGTCGGACATCCCCGCCGCGACGGCCTCCTCCACCACGTACTGGATGGCCGGCTTGTCGACCACCGGGAGCATTTCCTTCGGGGTGGCCTTGGTCAGCGGGAGGAATCGTGTGCCGAGTCCCGCGGCGGGGATCACTGCCTTGGTTATGCGGTGAGTCGTGGAATTCATGCCACTGACGCTAGGGCGCACCGCACCCGACGGGCTTGAATTGCCGTTCCTTTATTCCTACTTGGGCATTTCCGTTTCGGTCGGCGCCGCGATGCCGCGCCGGATGAGCCGCCACAGGTCCCTGAGCTCCCCGGTCAGCGCACCGGGGCGCTCGCCGCGGCCGCGGCGCGCCCTGGTGACGGCACCGCCCACCAGGTGCGCCGTCAGCAGGGTGGCGGGGCACGGGTCGACCTCGGGGTCCAACTGCCCCTCCTCGGCGGCCTGCACCATCAGCTCCTTGACCTCCGGGAGCCAGCATCCGCACCAGTCGGGACCGGCGCCGACGCGCTCCTGCGTCAGCCGCGCCGCGGCGCGCACGGCCGCGTCCGTCTCGATCAGCCCGCCCAGGGCGAGGACGAGCGCGGAAACGGTGTCCAGCGCCGGGCCACCGCGGGCCGTCACTCCCTCGACCACTCTGCGGGTGGCGGCCCGCCCCGAATCCTCGACGGCGGAGGCCAACTCGCCTTTCGCCGCGAAGTGAAAGGTGAGTGCCCCGATCGAAATTCCGGCAGAACGACTCAGCCGGGAGAGCGAGGTCCCGTCGTACCCATTGCGGTCGAATTCAGCGGCGGCCACCGAGATCAGATGATTACGGGTGCGTACGCCGCGCTCTTGCTTCACCACTGCACTATCACTGCCATCCAGGTCGTTCCTCACTCGCCATGGGCCCCGCGGGGAGATGGCGACCTCCAGCGTCACCCGCGGGCGGGCCCCCCACAACGCCGACTTGACGAAGAAGCGACCGTGCCCCGCGTTCCCCCGCAGCTCCGTGCCGGCCCCGTGACCGGTTCCGCCGCCCTCCCCGAACCAACGTGCCGAAGTCGCGGGGAGGACGCCATACGTTCGCTAGAAAAAAAACGAACGTTCTGTATTCTACGAGTACCGACGGCGCCTGCCGACATCCGCACTGGAGGGGGAGACAGATGACGACACGGACAAGGACCAGAACCCTGGCTGCCGGTGACACCGAACTGAAGGAGTTCACGGAGCGCCTCTTCGGGCACTTACCGAGAGCCGACCAGCGACGCTGGGCCCGGGTCTACCTGCAAGGACTGCTCACCACCCCGGGGAAGAAGTCCGTACGCAGGCTCGCCGCGTCCGTCACCGAGTCGCCCACCGCCTCCCAGTCCTTGCAGCAGTTCATCAACGCCAGCCCCTGGGACTGGAATCCGGCCCGCACCGAGCTGCTGCGCTGGGTCGAGGAACGACACCCGGTACGGGCATGGACGATCGGGCAGGTCTGCTTCCCCAAGCGCGGCGAGCACTCGGTCGGCGTGCACCGACGCTTCGACCCCGCCGCCGGACGCATCGTCAACTGCCAGTTGGGCTTCTGCCTCTTCCTCTCCCTGGACGGCATGAACGTGCCGGTCGACTGGCGGCTGGCCCTCCCCGAGGCGTGGGTAACGGATCCCGTCCTGCGCCGCCGGGCGCGCATCGCGCCCGAGGCCGTCCACCAGAGCCCGGAAGCCCTGGTGCTGGAGCTCGCCGACTCGATCGCGGCCCGCACCTCCTCCGCGCGTCCCCCGGTGGTCGCCGACCTCAGCCGCCTCGGCGGGGCCGCCGCGCTGATCGGCATGCTCGGCCGCCGCGGGCACGACTTCCTGGTGTCCGTACCGCCGACCCTCGCGGTGCGCGCGGCCGGCCTGACGCCCGGCGCCGACAGCACCCGGACGCCCGGGCGCGGGACCACCGCGGCCGACTTCTCCCGCCTGGGCAACACCAGCCACCCGTACGGCACACCGCTCGCGGGACCCGGCGCACGGCCGCAGGGGCAGCGCATCCACTCGGCGCTGGTCAGGGTGCCGGAGGGGGAGTCGGGGGCGGGGAGCCCCGCGGGCGGGCAGCAGATCTACCGGCTGTTCGGGGAACGGCGGCCGGGGGCGGGCGGGCGGGGCGCCGGTGGGGGTGGGGGTGGAGGTGGGCCGGTGTGGCTGACCAATATGAACCGGCACCGGATGGACGACCTGCTCGGCCTGGTGCGGGCGGCGGGGCGGTCCGCCGCCGTGCTCGGGGCGCTGGCGGACGACTTCGGGCTCCTCGACTTCGAGGGGCGGTCCTTTCCCGGCTGGCACCATCACATGACGCTGATGTCGGCCGCGTATGCGTTTGCCTTGCGGGGGCATGTGGGGCTTCCCCGGGCGCAGCCCGCCTGAGGGGGCGGGCCGCGGCCCGGGGGGAACCCGGCTCCGCCGGGCACCGGGCTCCGCCCGGACCCGCGCCTCAAACGCCGGCGAGGCTGGGATGGGCGGAGCCCTGCTCTTCGGTGCCGTACCGGCCCCGCCTCACATGCCGGCGGGGCTGGAGATGGGCGGCCCGGACCGGGGGTCAGGCGCGGATGAGGGACAGGGCCTCGTCGCGGACCTTGGCCAGGGTGGCCTCGTCACGGGCCTCCACGTTCAACCGCAGCAGCGGCTCCGTGTTCGAGGCGCGGACGTTGAACCACCAGTCCTCCGCCGTCACCGTCAGACCGTCCAGCTCGTCCAGCGTCACGCCCTCGGTGCTGCCGTAGGCGGCCTTCACCGCCGCCAGACGCGCCCCCTGATCGGCGACCGTCGAGTTGATCTCCCCCGACCCCGCGTAACGGTCGTAGGAAGCCACCAGCTCCGACAACGGCCCGTCCTGACCACCCAGCGCCGCCAGCACATGCAACGCCGCCAGCATCCCCGTGTCCGCGTTCCAGAAGTCCTTGAAGTAATAGTGCGCCGAGTGCTCACCACCGAAGATCGCACCCGTCCTCGCCATCTCCTCCTTGATGAAGGAATGACCCACCCGCGTCCGCACAGGCGTCCCGCCGTTCTCACGGACCACCTCCGGCACCGACCACGAAGTGATCAAATTGTGGATCACCGTGCCCGAACCACCATTACGGGCCAGCTCACGCGCCGCGACCAGCGCCGTGATCGCCGACGGCGACACCCCCACACCCCGCTCGTCCACGATGAAACACCGGTCCGCGTCACCGTCGAACGCGATACCGAGGTCGGCGCCCTCGGCAAGGACACGGGCCTGGAGGTCCACGATGTTCTTCGGATCCAGAGGATTCGCCTCATGGTTCGGGAACGTGCCGTCCAACTCGAAGTACATCGGCACCACATCCAACGGCAGACCCTCGAACACCGTCGGAACCGTGTGACCGCCCATCCCGTTGCCCGCATCCACCACCACCTTCAGCGGACGGATCGAGGACAGGTCCACCAGACCCAGCAGATGCGCCGCATACCCCGGCAGACTGTCCAGCTCCGTGACCGTCCCCGCCACCGTGCCCGACGCCACCGCCGGCGCGCCCCCGTCCGACCACTTCTCCACCAGCTCACGGATCTGCGACAGACCCGTGTCCTGACCCACCGGAGCCGCACCCGCACGACACATCTTGATCCCGTTGTACTGCGCAGGATTGTGCGACGCCGTGAACATCGCACCCGGCAGACCCAGCGCACCCGACGCGTAATACAACTGATCCGTCGAACACAGACCGATCAACGTCACATCCACACCACGCGCCGCCGCACCCCGCGCGAACGCCCCCGACAAACCCGGGGAGGACGGCCGCATGTCATGACCGATCACGATCGCATCAGCACCCGTGACCTCGACGAACGCCGCACCGAACAACTCGGCCAACGACTCGTCCCACTCGTCCGGCACGACACCACGCACGTCATACGCCTTGACGATGTTCGAAAGATCGGGCATTTCCACTCCTCCAGGGGTGACCGGTTGTGCTCCGGACGCTACCGCTCGCCCTGCCCGGCACAGCCCGCCCACGCCCCATCCCGCCGAGGCTTTGGCAGATAGCCGTCACCCCGGGGCCGCCCCGCCCCTCTCCCGGTACCACGCCGCCGCCGGACCGATCCGGCTCAGCGGGCCGGGCCCGGGCGTGATCCCGGCGAGTTCCCAGGCCGCGTCCGCGCGGTACCAGTGGTCCCGGGCCAGCAGCGCGAACTGACGTTCGCTCACCCAGCCCGGGGTGGCGGCCAGCGCCTCCAGGCACCTGTGCCAGGGCCAGTCCCCTTCGGGCCGCGCCGACAGCACCCGGTGCTCGGCGAGCGCGTCCATGAGGTCCCCGTTGCGTACTGGCTCCGGGTGGTGGGCGTGCAGGACACCCGTCGTCCGGGCCGCCGCGCCGCCGCCGAGGGCGAAGGCGACGATGAGTCGGGCCAGGTCGTCGACGTCGACGAAGGAGGCCAGCCCCTCCCCTCCGCCCCATCGGGCCGGTACCCGCCGGAAGGCGTCGACGAGGGCCGGTACGGCCCACCGGTCGCCCGTTCCGAGTACCAGTGCCGCACGCAGGACCAGTCCCCCGGCGTCGAGCACGGGCCCCTCCCCCGCCAGCCGGCCGGCGCTGGCCGGCGAGACCGGGGCGGGTGTCAGCTCGGCGACGTCCTGTCCCCGGTGCGGTCCCGGTCCGTACACGGCGCAGGTCGACAGGTGGACGATCCGCTCCACTCCGGCCCTTCGGGCCTCGGCCACCAGGGCCGCGGCGCCGGCGGAGTTGACCGCGGCGCACCGCTCGGCGTCCGGTCCGATGTAGGAGGCCAGCGACAGCAGGACGTCCGCGCCCTCGCACACCCCGCGCAGGGACTGCTCGTCGGCCAGGTCCGCGTCCACCCAGCGCACGCCGTGCGTTGCCGCGGGGGGCGGCGTACGCGACGTGGCGCGCACCACGGCCCGCGGGTCCTGCGCGGCCAGGCGGCGCAGCACCGCCGATCCCACGAAACCGGTCGCTCCCGTGACGACGATGCGGCGGGTGCTCAAGCCCGCTTCTCCGCGCCCGACCCGGTCTCGTTCGTCGGCGCGTTCTCCGGTGCGTTCTTCGGCGCGTTCTTCGGCTTCGGCCCGGTGGGCGGGAGTGTCAGGCGCAGCCCGCCGCGGATGTCGTCGGCGGCCACCGCGGGCAGCAGGTAGCGCCACAGCGAGGCGATCCGCTGCGGCAGGTCCGCCCGTCCCGTGGACGCCTGGGAGAAGAGCTGTGCCCCGGTGAAGGAGCTGACGAGCACCCAGGCCAGTTCGTGGTCGTCGACGTCCGGCTGGAGCTCCCCCTTGGCGCGGGCGAAGCGCAGCTGCTGACGGAATTCCAGGACCCAGGCCTGGTAGGCGACGTCGTCGCGCAGGCCGAACTCGCCCTGTTCCACGGCCAGTCGTACACCGGCCCGGAGCACCGGATTGTGCTGGAGCTGTTCGGCGAGGTAGAGCGTGATGTCCACCAGGTGCTGCAGGCCGTCCTCCCCGGCGGGGAACTCCAGGCCCTCGCCCTGGCCGACCATGACGGCGTAGGCGAGTTCCTCCTTCGAGCTGAAGTGGAAGTACATGCCGCCCTGCGTGACGTCCGCACGCTTCATGATCTTGCTGATGCTGGCCCCGCTGAAACCGAACTCGTCGAAGACCTCGGCCGCGGCGCGCAGGATGGCAGCTTTGGTCTGAACTGCCCTGAGTTGAGGGGCGCGTTGCTGCTTCCGTTCTGACATGGGCACCTAACTAATCTCGACAAAAAAAACGAACATCCTTTATTTTAGGACCCGCGCCGAACAAGCACCAGCTCATGTCCGACGTCCAGGGGGGCTCAACCATGACTCTGTCAACTGATCACTCCGCCTCACCCATCGCCACGCTCAGCAGCGCCTTACCGCGGGAGTACGTACACAAGAGCGCACACTCGGAAGTCCTTCTCACCGGGTGGCGCACCGTCGCGCCGGACGAGTACGTCGTCACCGCCCAATGGCCCCGCACCCACAGCTTCTACACGCCGGACGGCGGCCACCACGATCCCCTGCTCCTCGCCGAGTCCGTCCGCCAGACCATCCCGCTCCTGAGCCACGTCGCGTACGAAGTCCCCTTCGGTCACCGCCAGATCTGGGACACCTTCAGCTACTCGACCAACCCCGAGGCCCTCGCCGTCGGTTCGACCCCGGCCGACATCGCACTGCACATCCGCTGCTCCGGCATCTCGCGGCGCGGACGAAGACTCGCGGGTCTCACCATGCACGTGACCGCCACGCGCGACGGAGAGCTCCTCGGCACCGCCGAGGCCGGCTTCACCAACCAGTCCGAGGCCGTCTACCAGCGCCTGCGCGGCGGGAACGCGGACCTCGACGAGGTGGCCGCCCGCACCATCCCGCTGCCGCCTCCGCTGACACCCCGCCGCGTGGGCCGCGACCGCTTCCACGACGTGGTCCTCTCCCCCACCAGCTCCACGCGGCGCGCCCAGCTCCGGGCCGACGTCAACCACCCGATCCTCTTCGACCACCCCGTCGACCACGCCCCCGGCATGCTGCTCCTGGAAGCCGTGCGCCAGGCCGCGTACCGCTCCGCCTTCCCCCGACGGGGAGTCCTGACCGGTATGGAGATCCGCTTCTTCCGCTACGCGGAGCTGACCTCGGCCTGCTGGATCGAGACCGTCCCGATCGCCGGCGATTCGACCACCCCGGACCGCCATCCCGTACGCGTGGTCGCCAGCCAGAACGGCGAGGTCGTCTTCACCGCCACCGCGACGATCAACGCCACGGCGCCCGCCCCCCACCGCATCCACGCCACGCCCTGACCGTTCGGTGAGGCGCCCGGCTCATGAGCGCGCCGGCTCATGAGCCCCCGCCGAACCGACCCGTCCCTTCCCTCCGGCTCTGCGGCCCTCCGGCCCTCCGGCCCCCGGAAGAACGGCGAAGGCGCCTGATCGGGTCCGTACCCGGCAGGCGCCTTCGCCGTTCGTCCGTTCCCGGCGTCGCCGCGCCGGTCAGACCTTCCTGACCACGCTGGACTTCAGCTGCATGGGGCCGAAGCCCTCGATCCTGCAGTCGATGTCGTGCCCGTCGACACCCTCCACCAGGCGGATGTTGCGCACCTTGGTGCCCGCCTTGATGCCGCTCGGGCTGCCCTTGACCTTCAGGCCCTTGACGACCGTCACGGTGTCGCCGTCGGCCAGCACATTGCCCACCGCATCCTTGATCACCCGCTCCTCGGCGGCGCCGCCCGACCCGTCGGACTCGCCGGAGGCGTGCGGCCACTCGTGCCCGCACTCGGGGCAGACCAGGAGCGCCCCCATCTCGTAGGTGTACGCACCCGCACATTCGGGGCAGGGAGGCAAGGGGTTCTCAGTCACCCCGCGAGTATATTTCAGGCGCATCGCCGCAGGTCGGCGCCCGGTCCAGGGTCCCGAGCCCGCGCAGGAGCAGGGACAGCCCGAATTCGAAGTGCGCCGCGAAGTCCTCACTCGTGAGCGTGGGCAGCACGGCGGCGAGCCGCGGGTACCGCTCGGGATCGGCCGCCAGGCGCAGGCGTTCGGAATCCGCCGCCCCTTCGCTGCCCACCGGTCGAAGCACCGCCTGCTCCTCCAGCGTGTGGCCGATGGTCAGGTGGACCACCGCCATCAGCGTGCGCGCCGCCTCCTCCGCCCCGAATCCGGCCGTGCACAGTACCCCGATGACCGCCTCGGCGAAGCCGAGGGTGTGGGGGCCGGTCGCATGGGTGCCCGCGTAGACGCGTGCGCCGTCGCGGCGGGCGAGCAGCGCCGTACGCATGGCCCGGGCGAGGGCGGCCAGTTCCCCGCTCCAGTCGCCGGCGCCCTCGGTCTTCGCCGTCGCCGTTGTCGTCGCTGTCGCCGCGAGGTCGGCGAGCATCCGTTCCGCCATCGCGGTCAGCAGGTCGCCCTTGGTGGCGAAGTACCGGTACAGCGCGCCGGCCTGGACGTCCATCGCGTCGGCGAGGCGGCGCATCGTCAGTGCGTCGAGGCCGACCTCGTCGAGGAGGTCCAGGGCCGTGTCGACC
This sequence comes from Streptomyces sp. Sge12, assembly GCF_002080455.1. NCBI lineage: Bacteria > Bacillati > Actinomycetota > Actinomycetes > Kitasatosporales > Streptomycetaceae > Streptomyces > Streptomyces sp. Sge12. Next base: position 6,757,313 of record NZ_CP020555.1, on the reverse strand, counting down.
GTCCGGGTGCGGTCGAGGCGGGCCGGGCGGCCGCGGGCGGGGGTTGACGGTGAGCTCATGGCCCTCACTATAGTGAACAGCGTTCACGTGAACGCTGTTCACTAATTGTGGGAGGCATCACCGATGGATACCGACGTGATCGTCGTGGGCTCGGGACCGACCGGGCTGCTGCTCGCCTGCGAGCTGGCCCTGGCCGGCGTACGGACCCTGGTCGTCGAGCGGCGCACCGAGCCCCAGCAGGACTCCCGGGCCCTGACCCTGCATCCGCGCAGCCTCGAACTGATGGACCTGCGCGGTCTCGCACCGCGCTTCCTCGGGCTCGGCCGGACGCTGCCCGGCTGGCACTTCGCCGCCCTGGAGACCCCGCTGGACTTCGCCGCACTGGACAGCCGTCTGGCGCACACGCTGTTCCTCGCCCAGGCCCGTACCGAGGAGCTGCTGGCACAGCGGGCGCAGGAGCTGGGCGTGGAGATACGCCGCGGCCACACGCTCACCGGGCTGCGGCAGGGCGAGGACGGGGTGGAGGCAGAGGTGCGCGGACCTCAGGACGGGCCGGGCGGCCGGCCGGGCCACGGGCCGGCCGGAACCCCGCGGACCCTTCGCGCCGCGTACCTGGTGGGATGCGACGGCGGGCGCAGCACCGTCCGGGAGGCGGCCGGGATCGACTTCCCCGGCACCGACGAGACCCTGACCGGCGTACTCGGGGATTTCGCCACCGTCACCGCCGGTCCCGAGGCCCTGGCCGCCGCCCGCGGCGCGGGCGTGCTCGCCGTCCCGCTGGAGGGCGGACTCACCCGCTTCGTGTACATCGACCCGGAGCGGATGCGGACACCGGCTCAGGTACCGGTGACCCTGGAGGAGTTCCGCAGCGCGCTGGTCCGGCTCTGCGGCTCGGACTTCGGGGTGGACCGGCCCAGCTGGCTCTCGCGCTTCGGCAATGCCACCCGGCTGGCGGCCGCCTACCGCTCCGGCCGTGTCCTACTGGCCGGCGACGCCGCCCACATCCACTTCCCCGCCGCGGGCCAGGGCCTCAACACCGGGCTCCAGGACGCCATGAACCTCGGCTGGAAACTGGCCGCGGAGGTGAGGGGCTGGGCCCCGCCCGGCCTCCTCGACACCTACCACGCCGAGCGCCACCCCGTCGGCCGGGCCGTCACCGACAACACCGAGGTGCAGACGCTGCTGGCGGAGCTGCCGCTCGTGGACCGCTACCGGCGGCCGGCCGCCGCCCTGCGCGGGCTCTTCGAGGAACTGCTGCGGATGCCCGAGGTCAACCGCCGGTTCGCCGAACAGGTCTCCGCGCTCGGCACCGCCTACCCGGCCACCGCCCCCGGCGCCGATCCCCTGGTCGGCCGCAGGATGCCCGACATCGCCCTGAGCGCGGCCGGTTCGGACGCGACACGGGTGTACGAGCTCCTGCACCGGGGCGGCTTCGTCCTGCTCCGCCTCGCCGGTGCGCGGGACCCGAACCCGGAGCCGTACGAGGCCCCCGCCCGGCACCCGCACATCAGTGCCGTCACCGCCCACGCGTACGAGGAGCACCCGGAGCTCGACGGGGTGCGCGAGGTCCTGGTCCGCCCCGACGGGCACATCGCCTGGGCCACCCGCAGCGCCGACGCCGGCCTGCGGCGCACCGGGCGCGACGCGGCGCTCACCGCATGGGCGGTGAGGTCGCCGGCGTGAGCCGGGCGAGGGCCCGGGCGCTCGGGCTGTCCGGTTCGGCGTGGTAGACCACCAGTTGCTGGCCCGGCGCCCCGCGCACGTCGAAGGACTGGAAGGTGAGCGAGAGCCGGCCGGCGTCGGGGTGGTCGAGTTCCTTGGCCTCGTAGGTCTTGCCCCGGACGGTGTGCGCGGACCACAGGGCGGCGAAGTCCGCGCTGGCCGAGCCGAGTTCACGGACCAGGTCGCGCAGCCGCGGGTAGTGCGGGTCGAGGCCGGTCGCGTGGCGCAGACCCGCCACCACCGCCTCGGCCGCACGGTCGGGGTGCACGAAGAACCGTCGGGCCGCGGGGTCGAGGAAGGTCATCCGGGCGAGGTTGTCCCGCTGCGCGAACGGGGAGAAGAGCGCGTCGGCCAGGGCATTGGCCGCCAAGAGGTCGGTGGCGGGGCTGAGGACGAACGCCGGGGTGCTCGTGTACCCGTCCAGCAGCTGCCGCAGGGAGGCCGCGACCGCCTCCCGTGGCTGCGGCCGGTCACCGCCGGGCGCGGTGCCCGCCAGCCTGAACAGGTGTTCCCGCGCGGCCTCGTCCATGCGCAGGGCGGCGCTGATCGCGTCGAGGACCTGCGGGGAGGGGCCGCGCTCGCGCCCCTGTTCCAGCCGGGCGTAGTAGTCGCTGTTCATTCCGGCCAGGACGGCGACCTCCTCGCGGCGCAGCCCTGCCACGCGGCGGCGTCCGTAGGAGGCGAGTCCCACGTCGCCGGGCCGCAGGTGCGCGCGCCGGGCGCGCAGGAAGTCTCCGAGATCGCTGCTGGTCACACCTTCAGGTTAGAAGGCGGCTCCGCGTGGCGGAACTGCCGTTGTTTATTGGCGCGTTCCCGCTGCTTCCGGCGCCCGCCCCACCTGATGATCTTGCGTAGGCTCGTGAGCGACCGACCTGACAGACCCGACCGGACCGACCCGACCGACACCGCCGCCCGACCCGAACGGTCGACACCGGCCGTTCGACGCCGGCGGACCGGATTCCGCCCCCACCGGAGGAGCATCGTGCCCCGACCCATGAACCGACGCCTGGCCCTCGGCGCAGCCCTGCTGGGGGTGATGGCCGCCGTGGCTCCGGCGACCACCGCCCACGCCGCCCCGACCACCCCGGACCTCGAAGCGCTGTCGCAGGCGCTGCGGAACACGACCGCCGCCGGAGCGCCGGGCGCCATGGCCCGTTTCAGCGGTCCCGACGGGGTCAGCGTCCGGACGGAGGGGGTGCGCGACAAGGCCACGGGGTCGGCGATGGACCCGCAGGCCCGCTTCCGGATCGGGAGCGTCTCCAAGACCTTCACCTCCGTCGTCCTGCTGCAGCTGGTGGACGAGGGCAAGGTCGATCTGGACACCGCCGTGAACCGGTACCTGCCCGGACTGCTGCCCGACGACCGGATCACGGTGCGCCACCTGCTGAGCCACCGCAGCGGCCTGTCGGACTACACCAATGCCATGTTCGAGCACACCGTGCCGGGCTTCGAGGCCGTGCGCAACCGGGTGTTCAGCTACCAGGAGCTGGTGAACCTCTCGCTCGCCGAACCGCGGACGAACGAGCCCGGCGCCGCGTACGCGTACTCGAACACCAACTTCGTCGTCCTCGGCATGCTCATCGAGAAGGCCACCGGCCACGGCGTGGCCAAGGAGTACGAGCGGCGCATCTTCAAGCCGCTGAAGCTGCGCAACACCTCCTACGTGCACCCCGGAACGCAGATCAGGGGGCTGCACGCGCACGGCTACCTCCACCCCGACGAGGCGGGCGCCCCGCTCGTCGACTCCACCGAGCAGACGGTGTCGTGGGCCCAGTCCGCGGGAGCGGTGATCTCCAACCCCGCCGACCTGAACACCTTCACCTCCGCGCTGCTCGGCGGCCGGCTGCTGCCCGCGCGCCTGCTGGACGCCATGCTCACCGCGACCCCGACCGATGCCACGAACACCCGCTTCTACGGGCTCGGCCTGCGCCGCTACGACCTCTCCTGCGGCACCTCGGTCTACGGGCACACGGGCACCGTGCAGGGTTTCTACACCTACGCCTTCTCCACCCGCGACGGACGCCGCAGCCTCGCCGCGATGGCGAACACCTCGAACCGGGGACAGGCCAACACGGCCCTCGGCGGCACCCTCGAAGCCGCGTTCTGCGGCAAGCCGGCCGCGAAGGCCACGGCGCGCGGCTTCGGCATCGCCCCGGCCGAGATGGACCTGCCGGAACGCAACGCGCGCTGACGTCACGGGGCGGGTGCCCGCAGGAGCACCTGTCTGACGAATCATCAGGTCATCTGTCCCGGACTATTGACTCCGTCGACGGCAGTCGGGATTCTCGTCCCACCGTTGTGGGGTCCATGACAAGCCACGCCTGTGGCCGTGGCTTGTCATGACCCCCGGTGGATCCGGCCCCCGGATCCGGCTCCCCGACCGCGCCATCCGGCTGACCTAAGACGTGAGTGATGACCATTTCTCGACACACGCACCACAGGCGTAGGCCCCTGGCGGTCCTGTCATTGCTCCTCGCCGTGGTGGCCATGGTGCTCGGCCCCGTACCCAGTTCCGCCGCCGATCCCGGCTGGTGGAACCCGGTCGCGCGGCCCGCACCCGACTCCGACATCAACGTCACGGGCGAGCCCTTCAAAGGGACCGACGCCCAGGGACGGGTCCGGGGCTTCGTCGACGCGCACGACCACCTGATGTCCAACGAGGGCTTCGGCGGCCGCCTCATCTGCGGCAAGCCGTTCTCCGAGGCGGGGGTGGCCGACGCGCTCAAGGACTGCCCCGAGCACTACCCCGACGGCACGCTCGCCATCTTCGACTTCATCACCAAGGGCGGCGACGGCAAGCACGACCCGAACGGCTGGCCCACCTTCAAGGACTGGCCCGCCCACGACTCGCTGACCCACCAGCAGAACTACTACGCCTGGGTCGAGCGGGCCTGGCGCGGCGGCCAGCGGGTGCTCGTGAACGACCTCGTCACCAACGGGGTCATCTGCTCGGTCTACTTCTTCAAGGACCGCGGCTGCGACGAGATGACCGCCATCCGGCTCGAAGCGCAGAAGACGTACGACATGCAGGCCTACATCGACAAGATGTACGGCGGCCCGGGCAAGGGCTGGTTCCGGATCGTCACCGACTCCGCGCAGGCCCGCGACGTCATCCAGCAGGGCAAGCTGGCCGTGGTCCTCGGGGTCGAGACCTCCGAGCCCTTCGGCTGCAAGCAGATCCTCGACATCTCGCAGTGCAGCAAGCAGGACATCGACCGCGGCCTCGACGAGCTGTACCGCCTCGGCGTGCGCAGCATGTTCCTGTGCCACAAGTTCGACAACGCCCTGTGCGGGGTGCGCTTCGACGAGGGCGCCCTCGGTACGGCCATCAACGTGGGCCAGTTCCTGTCGACCGGGACCTTCTGGAAGACGGAGAAGTGCACCGGCCCGCAGCACGACAACCCCATCGGGCTGGCCGCGGCCGCGCCCGCGGTGCAGAGCAAGCTCCCCGCGGGGGTGGCGGTCCCGTCCTACGCCGCCGACGCCCAGTGCAACACGCGCGGGCTCACGGAACTCGGTGAGTACGCGGTGCGCGGCATGATGAAACGCAAGATGATGCTCGAGGTCGACCACATGAGCGTGAAGGCCGCGGGCCGGGCCTTCGACATCCTGGAGTCCGAGTCCTACCCGGGGGTCATCTCCTCGCACAGCTGGATGGACATGGACTGGACCGAGCGGGTCTACAAGCTCGGCGGTTTCATCGCCTCGTACATGAGCGGGGCCGAGGGCTTCAGCGCCGAGGCGAAGCGGACGGACGCGCTGCGCGACAAGTACAACGTCGGCTACGGGTACGGCACCGACATGAACGGCGTCGGCGGCTGGCCCGGACCGCGCGGGGCCGACACCCCCAACCCGGTGCGCTACCCGTTCCGCAGCACCGACGGCGGCTCGGTCATCGACCGGCAGACCACCGGCTCGCGCACCTGGGACCTCAACACCGACGGTGCCTCGCACTACGGTCTGGTGCCCGACTGGATCGAGGACATCCGCCTCGTCGGCGGCCAGGGCGTGGTGGACGACCTCTTCAAGGGCGCCGAGTCCTACCTGACCACCTGGGGGAACTCCGAGAAGCACAAGTCCGGCGTGAACCTCGCCGCGGGCACCCCGGCCTCGGCGTCGAGCGCGGAGTGGTGGAACCCCTTCGTGAACTTCTCCCCGGGCCGGGCCGTGGACGGGGACTCGGGGACCCGCTGGGCGAGCGAGTGGAACGACAACCAGTGGCTGCGCATCGACCTCGGGTCCGCGAACCGGGTGGGGCGCATCACGCTCGACTGGGAGGCCGCGTACGGCAAGGCGTACCGCATCGAGGTCTCCACGGACGACACCAACTGGCAGACCGTCTGGTCCACCACCGCCAGTGACGGCGGCCTGGACACGGCCCGCTTCGCCGGGGTGCCGGCGCGCTACGTCCGCGTCCAGGGACTCCAGCGGGCCACCCAGTGGGGGTACTCACTCCACGAGGTCGGCGTCTACAGCGGCTGACGCCGCCGGGGCGAGCACACGGGCCGGGGCCGGCCGGATCAGCTGATCCGGCCGGCCCCGGCCGCCTTCCCCGTTCCCGGCAGCACCGGGCACCGGGGCACACCGCACACCGCACACCGCACAGCACGACCGAAAGGAACGCCCATGGCACGGATGCCCTCGGCCGAGCGGCGCAGACAGCTGACCGAGGCCGCGATCCGCGCCATGACCCGCGACGGCGTCGCCGCGACGACGACCAGGTCGATCTGCGCCGAGGCCGGGGTGTCCCTGAGCGTCTTCCACTACTGCTTCGACTCCAAGCAGGCCCTGCTCGAATCCGTCATCGCGGCGATCACCGATCACAGCGTCACGCTGGTGCGCGAGGCGATCCGGCCGAGGGCCACCCTCCGGGAGACCGTCCGGGCGGGCTTCCAGGCGTACTGGGACCACGTGTCCGACCGCCCCGGCGAGCACATGCTCACGTACGAACTCACCCAGTACGCCCTGCGGCGGCCGGGCTTCGAGCACCTGGCGCAACGGCAGTACGAGCGGTACTGCGACACCTACACCGAGCTGATCGAAGACCTCCGCCGGCACATGGCCCTCGAACTCCGCGTACCCGTGATCGTGCTGGCCCGCTATCTGGCCGCCATGACCGACGGACTGACGCTGAACCACCTCGTCCTCGGCGACGACAGGATCTCGGCGGACATCCTCGACATGATCACCGACCACGTCACGGGCCTCATCGACGAGGGACCAGATCCAGCCATGGCGTGAATTACCTCACTACCCGTCGAGTTGTGTCCCGGTTGTCCGTTTACCGGATCGAACTGCCTGATCAGGGCGCTACGTTGCAGCTCTCTGTATCGAGATCACTCGATGATCCACCGAAAGACCGAGGAAGTATGGCTACTCGTTTCTCCGCGGCGCCACGCCGTGGGAGAGGGCCCTGGGGTACCTCGCACTGGATAGCGGGCGGGGCGGCCCTCATCGTGACCGCCACCCTGCTCCAGGGCTCGAACACGGCGGGCGCGGCTCCGGCCGGGTCCGCGACCAAGACCGGTAAGGTGACCGAAGAGGTCAACCTCGCGCGTGCCCGGGTGGCCGCGCGGACCGCCGGCCACCGCGTGGAGGCCGTCTCGGAGCGCTCCGAGACCTCCACCACGTGGGTGAACCCGAACGGCACCCTGACGACCGAAGTGGCCGCGGGGCCGATCCGTTTCTACGACCAGCAGGCGCGCGGATGGCGCAGCGTCGATGTGACCCTGGCCCGCGGCTCGGACGGTTCCGTGGCGTCCAAGGCCCACCCGCAGGGCCTGAAGCTGGCCGCGGGCAGCCTCCCGCGGATGGCCAAGGCCGCCCCCTCGGCCGCGCCGTCGGCGAGCTTCATCAGCACCGACCTGGTCACCCTGGGCGAGGGCGACCAGCAGATCACCCTCCAGTGGAAGGGCGCCCTGCCGGCCCCGAAGCTCGACGGTGCCCGCGCCGAGTACACGGGCGCCGTCGCCGGCGGTGACGTCGTGATCGAAGCGACGCGCGCCGGATTCGAGCAGTTCGTCGAGCTGAAGCAGCGCCCGGCCGGCGAGAACTACGCGTACACCCTGCCGCTGGTGGCCAAGGGCCTGAAGGTGGAGCAGCAGGCCGACGGCAGCGTGCAGTTCACCGACCGCAAGAGCAAGAAGACCGCGGTCATGCCGGCGCCGGTGATGTGGGACTCCACGGTCGATCCGGTCTCCGGTGAGCACACCCGCAAGGTGCCTGTGGCGATGAAGGTGGTCCAGGGCAGGGGCACGGTCGACCTGGTCGTCACCCCGGACGCGAAGTTCCTCGCGGACCCGGCCACCAAGTACCCCGTGACCGTGGACCCCTCCACCTCCTCGCTGGGCAACGTCTTCGACACCTACGTCCAGCAGGGCGAGACCGTCGACTGGTCCAACGACACCGAGCTCGACCTCGGCAACCCCGGCACCAAGAACGCGAACGGCACCTTCCGCACCGCCCGTTCCTTCATCACCTGGAACACGGCGCCGATCGCCGACGCGCTGGTCTCCGACGCCAAGCTGTCCCTGTGGAACTTCCACTCCGGGAACACCGACTGCGTCGCGCAGCCGTGGGAGGTCTGGGACTCCGCCGCCCCGAGCACCGCGTCGCGCTGGACGAACCAGCCCGCGATGGGTACCAAGTACGCCACCTCCACCGAGACCCGGGGCAACCCCGGCTGCGGCTCGGCGCCGGACGGCTGGATCAACGCCGACGTGACCACCCTCGTGCAGACGTGGGCGTCCGCGAAGGCTCCGCTGTCCAGCATGGGCCTGCGCGCCACCTCGGAGTCGGTCGTCGGGCAGTGGAAGCGGGTCAACTCCGCGAACGCCACGTCCAACCCGCCCAAGCTGACGGTGACCTACAACTACCGCCCGCAGACCGGCACGAAGCAGGAAGCCGGTCCTCCGTTCATCCAGGACAAGACCCCCGCCTGGCGTGTCGAGACGACGACGCCGACCCTGCGCGACACGTTCGCGGACAAGGACGGCGACACGGTCAACGGCACCTTCCAGATCTTCGACGCGGCCACCAACACCCAGGTGGGCAACACACTGGTCTCGCCGTACGTCCCGGCCGGCACCCCGGCGTCGGTCGTCGTACCCGCGGGCGTGCTCCAGCACGGGCGCATGTACCGCTTCCGCACCTCGCCGTACGACGGCACGCACTACAGCAACAGCTGGTCCCCCTGGTCCAACTGGACCACCTTCACGGTCAGCCCGCTGCCCGACGTCCCGCAGGAGCTCCAGGCCGGCGCCCAGCAGACGCTGACGCCCATCCTGTCCGCGGTCGCCACGTCCCCCGCGCAGACCCGGGTCAAGGCCGAGTTCTCGCTGAAGGACGCGGCCGGGAACCCGGTCCCCGGCCTTGTGATGCCCCCCGTGAGTGTGGAGAGCGGGAGTCGCGCCGCCCTGGAGATCCCGGAGGGCAAGCTCACGGACGGCGCGACGTACCGTTGGTCCGTACGCGCCTGTGACAACGTCGGATGCTCGCCCTGGTCGGCCGAACAGAGCCTGACGGTCCGCCAGCAGCCGCTGCCGCAGATGCCCGCCACGCAGTCCCTGACCCTCACCGGCGCCACTCTCGCGGGCACGTCCGCCCCGACCGACTGCGACACGCCCGGCTGCGCCACGCCGCCGGCCGACCAGCTGCGGATCGGCACCGCGGACGGACACCTGTGGGCAACGCACGTGAAGGCGGACCTCTCCGCGCTGCCGGCGGGGGCCCGGGTCACCTCGGCCAAGCTGTCATTGACCAGGTCCGACTGCACCACGCAGTGCGTGGCGCAGAAGCCGGGCGTGTACGAGCTCTCCACCGCCTGGACCGCGGCGCAGAGCGGCAAGGACCTCCTCGCCGCGGCCGGCGACGAGAGCTACGTCACGGACACCGTCCTGGCGGAGGTCGACTTCGGCATGCTGGTGCAGTCCTGGATCGACCGGGGCACCAACCAGGGCATAGCCCTTACGGTTCCCGGTACCGCGGCGGCGGCCTCGTACCACTCGGGAACGGTCACGGACGCCACCAAGCGGCCCAGGCTGACCATCGAGTACCTGCCGCCGGTCACCCCCGGCGCGGTCAACGACGTCCTCGCCACCGCCGGTGACGCGGGCCTGCTCGCCACGTGGAACCCGCCCACCGACACCGGCGCGAACGGCGAGACCACGTACGTGGCCAAGGCCGAGAAGACCGACGGCACCGTGGTCGCCACCTCGGAGGGCACCGTACCGCGTGCCGTCTTCACCGGACTGGACAACGCCCTCTCCTACCGTGTCGCCGTGACGGCGAAGAACGCCGTGGGCAGCAGCCCGGTGTCCCGCAGTGCGCCGGTTCAGGGCTCCTCCGTGCCCGGGGGAACCACGCGCTACAAGGACTACGTCCAGGCGTACCTGAGCGCCCGCAACAAGGTCGTGACGGGGGTGAGCCTCACCGCGGAGGAAGCCGCTGCCGAATCCCCGCACGCGGCGGTCTTCAGGGATCTGCTCGGCGTGCAGGAGGACCCCGTGGTCGGGACGCGCGAGGGCCTGGAAACGCAGAACCAGGCCTACATCGGTGCGTCCTCGGCCCTCGCGGACACCACGGTCCTGAACGGCGCGGCCGGTCGGGTACTCGTACGGAGCACCGTCGTCCAGACGGTGACCCTGCGGGTCAACGGGGTCGACGAGGTCTCGGAGAACCGGGTCTACCGGCGGTTCGTCTTCAACGTCGTCGCGGGCGCGGCGAAGCTGGAGAGCGAGTCCGACGACATCGAGGCGGGGCAGACCCTGTCCACCACGGCCGCGGCGGGATCACAGGTCACCGCCACTCCGGCCGAAACACCGGAGGTGCCGACCGGCATCGACCCCATCGCGCTCGGCACCGACGGCTTCCCGCTGGCGGGCGAGTCCGAGGCCGGCGTCCGTACGGCCGCGTACGTCAACGGTTCGGGAACCGCGAGCTGGGCCCTGACCCACGCCTATGACAAGCCGGAGTACCGGGGCATCGACTGCGCCAACTTCGTGTCGAAGTCGCTCTACTACGGCGGCGGCATGAAGATGCGCACCGGCTGGTACAAGAACAGCAACGTCTGGTGGCGGAACCCGACCTTCAGCTGGATGCCGAGGGAGAGCCGCACCTGGGCCGGAGCCCAGGGGCTCTTCACCCACCTGTTCAACTACCGCCAGCCGGGCTACGTCAACCGCTCGTACAATCTTCGCCCCGGAGACGTTCTGTTCTTCCTGTACAGGGGTGAGAACATCTACAACCACACGGCCGTGGTGCGGGGTATCCAGGGCGGCACCGTCAAGATCGCCCAGCACGGGTACGCGCCGCTCAGTACCCTGCCCGAGATCATCGCCAGGAACAACGGAGACATCGTGGAGATCGCCGCCCTGAGGCCGAGGTCCCGGTGAGGCGGGCTCCGGCTCTGCGGGCCGCGCTCGTGTCCGCCGTGGCGCTCGGCATGCTGACCGCCTGCTCCGGGGACGTCGCCTCCGAAGAGGCGAACTACACCGGGGACTACAGCAGCCATCCGCCGCTCAAGGTCGTCGGGTATCCGTCCACGGGTTCGCTGGGGATCACCCAGCAGGTGGTGTGGCGGATCGCCGACGGGAAGGCCGACGAGCTGGCATCGCTCACGTCCGACGACCGGGGCGAGGGCGTCGCCGAGAAGACCGCCAAGAACTGGATCGACGCGTTCCGTAAGGGAGCCGGCGGGCAGGTGACCGCAGAGTTCTACGACGAGGGCTCCTACCGGCAGACCGTCGTGCTCTACCTGCACGGCACCGGGCAGATCAAGGAGATCCACGTCCGTCCCGTGCGCCTGGAGGGCGAGGACAAGGAGGTCTGGGGGGTGAACATGGCCGAGCCGGACCCCGGTGAAGCCACCGCCGTTCAGCCCTGGGTGCCGAAGACGCCGGGCGAACGCGGCTCGAAGATGGTGCCGTGACCTGATCCGGTCTCGAAGGCCGAAGGGCGCCGTCCCGTGGAGCGATCCACGGGGCGGCGCCCTTCGGCGTGGTGCGTCAGGCCCGGTCCAGCAGGGTGGTCAGGACCTCATGGAGGACCGCTTCCGGGTCCGCCACCGCCTGGGCCGAGCGCCAGGCCACGAAGCCGTCGGGGCGGACGAGGACCGCGCCCTGCGGGGTCGTGCCGTGCACCTCGGCCCAGTCGCCGCCGTTGGCGGGGATCAGGTCGGCCTCCGGTCCGGTGCCGATCGCGTACGCGTCCAGGGGCAGGCCCAGTTGTTCCGCGACGGACCGGGCCGCGGCGCGCCACGGCGTGTCCTCGGAGCTGAGCAGGACGAAGGAGCGCTCGTAGAGGTCCACGGTGGACTTCGGCTCCGGCTCCCCCGGCCCGCAGAGCCACATGTGCGGAGCGCGGCTGCCCGGCTCGCCGGTCAGCCGCATCCGGTCGGGCACGACGGGCTGCTCCGGGTCGGCTCCCAGCACCGCGCCCCGGTTGTAGCGGTAGCCCATGGCCACCGAGAGGACGCCGCCCTGGCGGCCGCCGGCGCGCGGCGCGGCGTCCGGCCCCGGCCCCGGCCCCGGCTCCGGTTCGGGTTCGATCGCGGGCAGGATCTCGGGGTCGGGCTCGTACCCCGGGTGGCTGTGCTCCGCGGAGCGGGCCGAGGCGCGCTCGCTCGTCGCCCGGGCCACCGGCAGCCGCTCGGCCTCGTAGGTGTGCAGGAGCCCCGGCCCGGCCGTACCGTTGAGCACCGCCGCGAGCTTCCAGGCGAGGTTGTGGGCGTCCTGGATGCCGGTGTTGGAGCCGAAGGCCCCGGTGGGGGACATCTCGTGGGCGGCGTCACCGGCCAGGAAGACCCGGCCGGCCCCGTACCGCTCGGCGACCCGCTCGGCCGCGTGCCACGGGGCCTTCCCGGTGACCTCGACGTCCAGGTCGGGTGCGCCGACGGCCCGCCGGATGTGCTCGACGCACCGCTCGTCGGTGAAGTCCTCCAGCGTTTCGCCCCGGTCCGGGTGCCAGGGCGCGTGGAAGACCCACCGCTCGGCGTTGTCGACCGGCAGCAGGGCCCCGTCGGCGTCGGGCTTGGTCAGGTAGCAGACGATGAAGCGCCGGTCGCCGACCACGTGGGCGAGCATCCGGGACCGGAAGGTGATGCTCACGTTGTGGAAGAGGTCCCCGGAGCCGCTCTGGCCGATGCGCAGCTGCTCGCGCACCGGACTGCGCGGCCCGTCGGCGGCGACGAGGTACTCCGCGCGGACCGTGCTGTGCTCCCCGGTGTCCCGGTTCTTCACGATCGCGGTGACCCCGCCGGGGTCCTGGTCGAAGGAGAGGAGTTCGGTGGAGAACCGCAGGTCGGCCCCGAGGGAGGGCGTCACGGACATCAGGACCGGCTCGATGTCGTTCTGGCTGCACAGGCACCAGGACGACGGGCTGAAGCGAGCGAGCGCACCACCCGGGTCGATCTGCTCGAAGAGCCACTCCTGATCGTCCCCGGTCAGCGAGCCGCCCTGGAGGATGCCGTGGTTGTCCGCCAGGACCGAGGCGGCCTCCCGGATCCGGCCCTCGACGTCGGCGACCCGGAACAGCTCCATCGTCCGAACGTTGATACCGCGTCCGCGTGGGTGCATCGAGGTACCCGCGTGCTTCTCGACCACCATGTGCCTGATGCCATGCCGGCCGAGGAAGAGCGAGGTGCACAGACCCACCAGCGAGCCGCCCACGATGAGGACCGGGACGTGGTGGTCGACGTTTTCCTTCATGGCTCTTCCATGCCCTGTACGAGGCCCCTTCCCTCGCTCGTTCACCCGCTTGGTTCTCTCATCTCGCGCCGCAGGGATTACGGGACAACGATCGGGTTCGGGTGGCGCCGCCCCGTGGCGACCGTGTGGTCTCGAAGGAGTGTGAACGATGACAACCTTGTCGGAACGGATATCCCAGTCCGCCTTCGACGGCTCGAGGCTTCGGGTCGTGCTGCTGCTGGATCTGTACGACGGAGCGCAGAACCAGTTTCTGGAGGTGTACGAACATCTGCGCAAGCAGGTGTCCTCCGTCCCCGGGCACATCCGCGACGAGTTGTGCCAGTCGATCGAGAATCCGTCGCAGTGGCTGATCACCAGTGAGTGGGAGAGCGCACCGCGGTTCTTGGCCTGGGTCAACAGCGAGGAACACGTCGCGTCGGTGCAGCCGCTCCACGGCTGTGTACGGGACACCCGCTCGCTGCGTTTCAGCGTGCTGCGGGCGACCGGCAAGGGCCCGGACCCCGGCCTCCCCTCCCTCGACGTCCCGCTCTCCGCCTTCCCCTCCGCATCCGCCTCCGCGGGCGCCGCGGACGGGGCCCGCGGGCATCTCCAGGTGGCTCCCCGACGCGGGGACGGCGTGGTCCGCCACGCGCTCACCTTCACCGTCAAGCCGGGCAGCGAGCCCGTGGTGGCCGAGCTGCTGGCCGGGTACACCTCCCCGCAGGCCCAGGTCGACGAGACGACCCGGCTGCGCCGCACCTCGCTGTTCATGCACGGCAACCGGGTCGTGCGGGCGGTCGAGGTGGAGGGCGACCTCCTCGCGGCACTGCGCCACGTGGCCCTCCAGCCCGAGGTGCAGGCGCTCGAGGAGGCCATCAACCCGTACCTGGAGCAGGACCGGGATCTCAGCGACCCCGGATCGGCCCGCATGTTCTTCACCCGGGCGGCGCTCCCGGCGGTGCACCACGTGGCCGCAGGTGGCCGCGAGACCGCGGACGTCGGGCGGCACGCGCTCTTCTACCCGGCCAAGGACGGGTGCGGCATGGCCCTCGCCCGCCTGCTGGCCGGGCAGGACGAGGCGGCCGTGGACGACCCGGCGTGCCCCGTCGAAGCCAGCACCGTCTTCCAGCGCGACGACATCGTCGTGCGGCTCCTCGATCTGCGCGGCCCGCTCGATGCGCGGCCCGCGTTGGCCCTCGGCGTCGAGGGCAGCCACAAGGCCGCCGTGCTCGCCCGGCTGCTCGACAGCGCCAAGGACGGCGTCCCCACCACCGACCAGGAGATCTCACGCTTCCTCGCGCGCTCTGAAATGCGCCTGATCACCGACCGGCGCACGCCGGTCCAAGCCTGAGGAGTTGTCCGTCATGACCGCTCGACTGACCATGGAAGAACTGGCCGCTCTGATGAAGAAGGGGGCCGGCGTCACCGTCGACCCCGCGGCGATGGCGAGCCGCCCCGACTCGGGCTTCGACGAGTGGGGGCTCGACTCCCTGGGACTCCTCGGCATCGTCGGTGAGCTGGAGAACCGCCACAGCCGGCCGCTGCCCGCCGACGCGGACCGCTGCAAGTCGCCGCGCGAGTTCCTCGACCTCGTCAACAACGCCCTGGCGGCCTGAAGCCGCGACGCCCGGGCGCCCCGGGCGCTGCGGACACGTCCCCGAGACCGGCTCCGTGCCGGTCTCGAGGCGTGTCCGGGCCGACGGCCCTCCCGGGCTCAGCCGGCTGCCGTGCTATGCCGGCCGGCATCAGCCGGGCACGGTGCACTCGAAGGCGTGCAGGTAGGCGTTGACCGGCCGGATCTCGCCGATCACCAGTCCGGCGTCCGCCATCCGGGCGCAGAGGCTGGCCTTGGTGTGCTTCGCGCCGCCGACGTTCAGCAGCAGCAACAGGTCCATGGCCGTGGTGAACTTCATCGACGGGCTGTCGTCGACCAGGTTCTCGATGATGACGACCCTGGATCCGGGACGGGCCGCACCGACGACGTTGCTCAGCGTCCTGCGGGTGCTGTCGTCGTCCCATTCGAGGATGTTCTTGATGATGTACATGTCGGCGTCGACCGGGATGGCCTCACGGCAGTCCCCGGGAACGATCTCCGCCCGGGCGGCGAGTTCGCCGCCCTCCCGCAGCCGGGGGTCCGCCTTGGCCGCCACGCCCGGCAGGTCGAGCAGGACGCCCCGTACCGTCGGGTGCTTCTCCAGCAGGCTCGCGAGGACGTGCCCCTGGCCGCCGCCGATGTCCGCGACCACCTCGATCCCGGTGAGGTCGAGGAGCTCCGCGACGTCCAGCGCCGACTGCATGCTGGAGGTGGTCATGGCCCGGTTGAAGACGTGGGCCGACTCGTGCGCGTCCTGGTGCAGGTAGTCGAAGAACCCCTTGCCGTACAGCTCCTGGAAGACGCTGCCGCCGGAGCGGACGGCGTCGTCGAGCCGCGGCCAGGCCTGCCAGGTCCAGGGTTCGGTGCACCACAGGGCGATGTAGCGCAGGCTGTGCGGGTCGTCCTCGCGCAGCAGTCGCGACATCTCGGTGTGGACGAACTGCCCGTCCTCCGTCTCCGCGAAGATCCCGTAGCAGGCCAGGGCGCGGAGCAGCCGTTGCAGGGGCAGCGGCTCGGCCTCGACCGCGGTCGCGAGCTCGGCCGCGGTGGCGGGCGACTCCCCGAGGGCGTCGGCCACTCCCAGGCGGGCGGCGGCCCGTACGGCGGCGGCGCAGGCCGCGCCGAAGACGAGCTCCCGCATCCGCATGGCGGGCTGGGGGGTGTGCTGGGGGGCGGGGATCGGGGTGGAGGTGGGACTTACCGTGGTCATGGGGCCTCGCTTCTGCTGATCAGGGGGTTCACGCGTCAGCACATCCCGGCCGGTACGGAGGATTCGCACCGGTTGTTGAGGAACTGGTTGCCCGATCCGGTGCCCTGGTTGGCCAGGTCCGCCGGCTTGTTGTCCCGCACGTCGTTGTCCCGGATGACGTTGTCGGTGTTCGTCGCGCCCACGAAGCTCTTGAACAGCAGGATTCCGCCCGACAGCGGGGAGGCTCCGACGTTGCCGCGGATGGAGTTCGACCGCACGACCGTCTCCTCCGCCCCGGTGAGGACGATGCCGACGCCCTGGATGTCGGGGAGGCGGCTGTTGCCCTTGCAGAACTTGTTGTTCTCGTGGATCCGGTTGTTGCGGATGGTCATGTCTCCGGCGCCGGGCTCGCCCTCGTCGCCGACGACGAAGACGCCGCCGCAGTTGCCGGTGACGGTGTTGCCGTAGACCGACAGGTTCCGCACCCGCCTGACCGTGACGCCGATGCGGTTGCCGGTCAGCGTGTTCCTGCGGACCACGGCCCCGAGGGTGTCGGTGGCGCCGCCCTCGCGGTCGACGGTGTTGGCGATGAACAGGCCCGACTCGGCGTTGTCGCGCGCGGTGTTGTCACGGAAGAGCCCACGGGTGGACCGCTCCTGGGCGATGCCCCAGGTGCCGTTCTTCTCGGCGATCACCCGCTGGACGCTGAGCCGGTCCGTGTGGGAGGCCCAGATGCCGTTGCGCTTGAACCCCGAGACGGTCAGCGAGCGGATGTCCACGCCGACGACGGGCTGCTCGGCCGTTCCCATGACGCAGATGCCGGTGTCGGCCTGCGAGCAGGTGAGGGCCCGTCCGTTCGCCGCCGACCCGGGTGCGACGGGGGCCTTCGCCGCCCCGGGCGGGACCGGCGCCCCCGACGCGCCGGGTTCCGGCGGCGCCACGGGCGTGCCCGGGGTGACCGGCGTGCCCGGGGCGACCGGCGTGCCCGGGGCGACCGGCGTGCCCGGGGTGGTGGCCGTGACCGGCGGCTTGATCACCGTACGGGCGCCGTAACCCCGCAGGGTCACGCTCTTGGTGATCAGCACGTTCTCGTAGTAGGTGCCGGGCATCACGGTGATGATGTCGCCCGGCCTGGCGAAGTTCACCGCTTCCTGGATCGAGTCGCCCGGGAGCACCCGGCGTCCGGCAGCGGCGGCGGAGGGCGTGAGCACGCCGAGACCTGCGGCCATGACGACTGCGATGCACGTGAGGGACTTGATTTGTCGGTTCGTCACGATCCCGAAGTTATGGGCCATGACGACCTCCCGCCACACCGTGTGAGCGGATGGATACATCCCGTGGGCAAACGGCCGCATTTTGACGTCCGGAGGAGTGGATAGTCGTACTCCGGACGACGGCCGAACGGGGTGACGCCCGATCAGCTCCGGGCCCACGGCGTGTCGCCCGGCCCGGACGGCCCCCGCGGGGGCGTCACACCCGGGCGAGCGTCGCGGCGCCGAAGGAGACGTCGAAGCGGTCGCACCAGATGGTGACGCTGGTGAAATCGGCCACCTTCACGTCGGCCGGGACCGGGTAGTTCTGGTCGCCCTTGTTGCCCTTGAGCTTGCCGAGGCTGGTGTACCTGCCGTCGTCGAAGACGCGCCAGCCCGCCACGCCCTCCTTCACCGGGGCGTCGGTCAGCCAGACCCGCAGATCCGGGCCGTTGCTGGTGTCGAGGTTCGTCAGCCGCAGCGTGTGGGACCCGTCGGGGAGCCGGATGAGCGCCACCTCGCCGGTGGTGCTGTGCTCGTGGCTGATGAGCGTCCCGCGGGCGACGGTCACCGGGGCGGCGGGGGCGCCACCCGGTACGGCGCCCGGTACGGCCGCGGTCGCCCCGGGGTCCGACGGCGCGACGGCGGCCGGGAGCGCCTCACGGACGGTCTCGTCCTGCCACAGCTTCCACGGTTGCAGCCAGTACAGCCCCGCCGCCAGCACCACCGCCACCGCGATCGACACTCCGGCCCACAGCCGTCGACGTCGCCCTGCCACTACCCCTGTGCCTGTGCCTGTCACTGCCGTTCCCTCTTCCCCACTCGTTCTCTCCTCGGCGATTCAACGCGGTCGCGCCGCCGTGCGCCATGTCCGCACCGATGACGAAAGTCTTACGTCCACCGGCCGGGCCGTTGCCCACTGCCCGGCGTCCGCGCTGGTGGCAGGGGGTTTCCCGGGCGGGCACGGGTTGGGCAACGGGCAACCCGTCGACCCCGGTGCACGGCCGGGGCAGGCTGAAGCCGTCAGCACGAGGCAAGCACCACAAGGGGAAATCATGCGCAAGTTGTTCCGCGGCGCCGCCGCGCTCGCCACCTCCGTCGTCGCCGTGATCGCGCTCAGCGGGACCGTCGAGGCGAAGCCGGCCGACGCATGGGCCGGCTGCCCGGACGGGGCGGTCTGTATCTACCCTCAGAACCAGAACCCGGCCGTCAAGCCGACGCACATCTTCTACGCCTACGGGGCGCACAACCTGAGCAACCAGTTCGGGAACCACTGGGTGCTCAACAACCAGTACGGCGGTGCGACCGCAAATCTGTGCAGGGGGTTGGGAGGCCAGGACTGCGGCGGCAACATCGCCGCCAAGACCGGTGTCTACGCCGACCTCACCCCCATCAACTCGGTCCGGCTCAACCCCTAGCGGCAACCCCGTCACGGCAGTGTGCGGAGCCCCCGGCAGGGCCGCTCCGCACGCTCGTGTGCTGGTCATACCGGCCCGAAGAGGCGGCCGTCCACCCCACCCCCGCGCTACCCTGGGCGCTGCCCGACCGCTGCCTGGGCTCGCACGTCCATGGGGGATGTCTTGGGGGACCCGGACCACCGGCGCACGACCGGTCACCAGCACGACTCCGACGATGCCGCGATGCCTTTCCGCGCTCAGTTGCGACGTCTGCGGGTGCAACGCGGCCTGTCCCTCGCGGACCTCGCACGGCAGACGCACTACAGCAAGGGCTATCTCAGCAAGATCGAGACCGGCTCGAAGCGCGTCACCGTCGATGTCGCGCGGCGCTGCGACGACGTACTGCGGGCGGGCGGTGAACTTCTGCGGATGGTCCGGGAAACGGGTCCGCGCGGCAACGACGACGAGGACGGGCCGGGTGGCACCGGTCCGCCCGCCGGGCCGCAGGCGGACGGCGAGTGCCCCTACCGCGGCCTGCCCGCCTTCACGGCGCGGGAGGCCCGGTGGTTCTTCGGGCGGGAGCGGGCGACGGCCGAGCTGACCGAGCGGGTCTTCGAGCGGGTCGGCAGCGGGCCGCTGATGCTCGTCGCCCCGTCGGGCGCCGGCAAGTCCTCGCTGCTGAACGCCGGTCTCGTACCGGCGCTGCGGCGCGGCGGCTTTCCGATGCCGGGCTCCGACACCTGGCCGGTGCTGCGCTTCACACCCACCGCGCATCCGCTGGAGGAGCTGCTCGGCTGCGCCGCGAAAGTCCTGGGCGGCGATCCGGGGCTCACCGCGGGCGAGCTGCGCGAGCGGCCGGACGCGCTGCTCGAGGCCGTCCGGCGGCTCGCGGGCCCTCCCCCGGCGGACGGACCGGACCGCAGGCCGCCGCCGCCCCGTCCGGTGCTGCTCGTCGACCAGTTCGAGGAGCTGTTCACGCTCTGCTGCGACGAGGACGAGCGGCGCGCCTTCGTCCGGGTGCTCTGCGCGCTGGCGGCCGCACGCCCCGGGCCGGACGGTCCCGGGCCGGACGGTCCCGGGCCGGACGGTCCCGGGCCGGATGTTCTCGACCCGGCCGTCGTGGTGCTCGGCGTACGGGCCGACTTCTCCGGGAACTGTCTGGACCTGCCCGAACTGGCCCCGGTCTTCACGGAAGGGCTGTTCGTCCTGGCCCCGATGTCCCCGGCGGAGCTGCGGGAGTCGATCACCCGCCCGGCGGAGCTCGCCGGTCTCACCCTCGAACCGGGCCTGTTCCCGCTGCTGCTGCGCGATGCCGGCCTGCGCGACGATCCGCCCGACCGGACGCCCTCCGGGGTGCTGCCGCTGGTCTCCCACGCCCTGCTGGCCACCTGGCGCCAGCGCGAGGGCGCCACCTTGACCGTCGCCGGGTACGAGCGCACCGGCGGTATCCAGGGCGCGATCGCCCGGACCGCCGAGGAGGTGTTCACCCGCCTGTACCCGGCCGAACAGAACACGCTCCGCCGCGTCCTGGTGCGGCTGGTGCACGTGGCCGACGGCACGGGGGCCACCCGGCGCCGGATGAGCCGGACCGCACTGATGGAACAGCTGGCCGACGCGGGCCCCGCCGCGGCCGCGCTCGACACCTTCGTCCGGGCCCGCCTGATCACCATGGACAGCGACAGCGTCGAGATCACCCACGAGGCGCTGCTGCACGCCTGGCCGCGGCTGCGCGGCTGGATCCGCGCCGACCGGGCCGGGCTCCTGATCCACCAGCAACTGGCCCACGCCGCCGCGGAATGGGAGCGCGAGGGCCGCGATCCGTCGGCGCTGCACCGCGGGACCCGGCTGGACACCGCCCGGGCCTGGGCCGACGAGCACGACGGCAGGAGCCGGCTCGGCCCGCTGGAGGCCGCGTTCCTGCGGGCGAGCCAGGAGGCGCACGAGGGCCGGGAGCGGCAGGCCGGGCGCCAGGTGCGGTTGCGGCAGTGGACGCTGGCCACGCTGGTCGTCCTGCTGGTCCTCGCCGTGGGCGCCGGGGGCCTCGCCTACGAGCAGCGCGCGGGCGCCCTCGGCCAGGAGCGCGTCGCGCGGTCGCGGGCGCTCGCCCTGCAGTCCGCGGCGCTGGCCGCGGGCCGGCCCGAGGCCTCGATGCTGCTCGCCGGGGAGGCGTACCGGACCTCCGCGACGAGCGAGGCGCGCGGCGCCCTGCTGAGCACCCAGTCCCAGCCGTTCATCGCCCGCCTGGGCGGGCACGGCGGCCCGGTCAACGCGGTGGCCTTCGCGCCGGGCAACGAGACGCTGGCGACGGCCGGTTCCGACGGGACGGTGATGCTGCGGCGGGTGTCCGACGGGCGGACGACGGCGACCTTCACGCTGCCCGGCCGGGTGCGGGCGGTGGCCTTCAGCCCCGACGGCAGGACGCTCGCGGCCACGTCGACGGACGGGCCGGCCCGGCTCTGGGACACCGCCGGCGGTGGCGGTGGCGGCACGCCGCTCCCGGCCGGTACGGCGGGCGCCCGGGCCGTGGCCTTCGCGCCCGACGGGCGGACCCTGGCCGTCGCCGGCGCGGACGGGACGATCGGGTTGTGGGACGCCGCCGGGGACCACGGCGCCGTGGCCTCCCTGGCGGGTCACACCGGGCGGGTCAACGCCCTGGCGTACGCGGCCGACGGGCGGACCCTGGTGTCGGCCGGCGCCGACCGGACGGTACGGCTGTGGGACGCGGTGGAGGCCCGTCCGCTGGCGGTCCTCACCGGGCACACCGACGAGGTGCTGGGCGCGGCCTTCGCACCGGACGGCCGTACGGTCGCCACCGGGGGCGTCGACCGCACCGTACGGCTGTGGGACGTGGCGGGGCGGCGCACGACCGCGACGCTCACCGGGCACAGCGACGACGTCAACGGTGTCGCCTACACACCGGACGGGACGACGGTCGTCAGCGCGGGCGGCGACGGCACGACCCGGCTGTGGGACGTGGCCGGGGGCCGGGCGGCGGCCACGCTCGCCGGGCACACCGACTACGTCCTCGGGGTGGCCGTGGACGGCCGCGGCGCGGTGCTGGCCACCGCCGGCTTCGACCAGTCGGTGGTGCTGTGGGACCTGCGGGGCGCGGCGCTGACCTCACGACCGTTCACGGAGATCTGGCACGCCGCGTACAGCCCGGACGGGAAGCGGCTGGCGACCGCGGAGGCCGATCACGCGGTACGGCTGTGGGACGTCGCGGGGCGCCGGGTCCTGGCCACGTTCTCGGGGCACAGCGAGACGGTGTTCTCGGTGGCGTTCGCCCCCGACGGGCGGACGCTGGCCTCGGCCGGTTCCGACGGCACCGTCCGGCTGTGGGACACGGTGGCCCGTGGCCCGTCGGCGGTGCTCACCGGCCGGAGCGGCACCGTGTTCGCGGTGGCCTTCTCGCCGGACGGGCGGACCCTGGCCTCGGCCGGGTCGGACGGCACAGTACGGCTGTGGGACGTGGCGGGGCGCCGGCAGCTCGCCGTCCTGGCCGGTCACACGGACTTCGCGAACGACGTGGTGTTCAGCCCCGACGGGCGCACCCTGGCGAGCGCCGGGGACGATCTGACGGTCCGTCTGTGGGACGTGGTGGCGCGCCGGCCGCTGGCCGTGCTCACCGGCCACCGGGGTGCGGTGCGCGGTGTGGCCTTCAGCCCGGACGGGAGGACGCTGGCGAGCAGCGGCAACGACGGGACGGTACGGCTGTGGGACGCGCGGCGGCACCGCTTCGAGGCGGCGCTGTCCGGGCACACCGGTTCGGCGCGCGGGATCGCCTTCTCCCCCGACGGCCGGACGCTGGCGAGCAGCGGCAACGACCGTACGGTCCGGTTGTGGGACGTGGCGGGGCGCCGGACGGTGGCCGCGCTGTCCGGTCATGCGAATGCGGTGTGGGGCGTCGTGTTCGCTCCGGACGGGCGGACGGTGGCGAGCAGCAGTACGGACGGCACCGTGCGGCTGTGGGACCTGGACGTCGGGGCGCGGCTGGCGGCGATCGGCCGGCTGCGGGAGACGGCCGGCTCCGAGGGGCGGAACGGGGGTTGGTCCCTCGGGGTCAGGCGTTCGCGATGACGAGGAGGGTGCGTGCGGCGGCCGGGCCCGACAGGCGGCAGCGGTGCGGGACTTCGCCCCGGTGGTGGGCGCTCTGGCCGGCGCGCAGGGTCAGCGGTTCCTCGCCCTCGACCTCCAGCACGATCTCGCCCTCCAGGACGTAGAGGAAGTCCTCGCCGGGGTGCTCGAACCAGCCGCGCTCGCCCCTGCCGGGCTCGAAGTGGTGCTCGTAGGCCTCCATCAGGGTGCTGCGCCCGCCGGGGATGAGGACCCGGGCGATCTGCCCCGCGGTCTCGTCGACCCGGATCACCTGGGGGTCGCTCTCGTGGGTGACGGCGCCGGGCCGGCCGGGCGGCCGCAGGAAGGTGCCCGGGGTGACGTCCAGGGCCTCGGCGATCCGGTAGATCGAGCTGAGGCTGGGCGTGGCGAGTCCGCGTTCCAGCTGGCTGAGGAAGGGCTGGGAGAGGCCCGATCGGGTGGCGAGCACGGCCATGGAGACGCCGCGCTGTTTGCGGCAGCCGCGGATCACCCGTCCGACCTCGATCGCTTCGGGCGTGGGTTCGGGGCGAGACACGCAGGTGAACGTACCTCATCGCGCATGCGGCGCCGGAGGGCCGCGGCAGGTTTCGCACTGCCGCAACACTCCCTTCATAAGCGTGGCAATTATTGACCTCACTTATCAACGGGTCCGGAGCAGACATCCGGAACGAACGAGGAGCCGCCCCGTGCACGCCACCCCCTCACCCCCCGGCCGAGGCCTCGCCGGGCTCGGCCCGGCCCTGGGCACGGCCGGCGTCGTCCTCGCCCTCTGGTACCTGCTGGCCCGCTCCGGCAGCGTGGCACCGGGACTGCTGCCCACACCCGGCCGGACCGCGGCCGCCCTGGCGGACAGCGCCCGCAGCGGCGCCCTGGCCGCCGACCTCGGCGCCAGCCTGACCCGGGCCGGACAGGGCTTCGCGCTGGGCGCCGTCATCGGCAGCGCGCTCGGCTTCACCACCGGCTACCTGCCGGCGGTGTCCGCCGCCGTGACCCCGCTGGTCTCCTTCCTGCGGCCGATCCCGGCCATCGCGCTGGTCCCGCTCGCCACCGCCTGGTTCGGTATCGGCGAGAGTGCCAAGCGGCTGCTCATCGCCTACGCCGTGCTGCTCGCCGTCTGGCTGTACGTCCACGACGGGGTGTCCCGGGTGCCGGTCTCCCATCTGCGGGCGGCCCGGTCACTGGGGGCCCCGCTGCACCGGCGGTTCACCGAGGTGCTGCTGCCCGCCGCCGCTCCCGCCCTGCTCGCGGCGCTGCGCTACGGGGCCTCGGTGGCCCTGCTCGCGCTGGTGGCGGCCGAACTGGGCGGCGCGGACAGCGGGTTGGCGTACCGGCTCCAGGTG
Organism: Streptomyces sp. Sge12; assembly: GCF_002080455.1. NCBI lineage: Bacteria > Bacillati > Actinomycetota > Actinomycetes > Kitasatosporales > Streptomycetaceae > Streptomyces > Streptomyces sp. Sge12. The sequence goes on along the minus strand of NZ_CP020555.1, from coordinate 6,733,042 downwards.
GACGGCCAGTTCCTGCGGGTGGACCGGATGTTCGCGGGGCTGCTCGTGCTCGGACTGCTCGGAGTGGCCGTCGACCTGGTACTGGCCGCCGTGGGCCGCCGGTTCGTGCACTGGAGCGCGTCATGAGCCTCGAAGTACGGCTGGAGGGGCTGTCCGCGGGGTACGGGAGCGCCGCCCCGGTCCTGGAGCGCACCGACCTGGAGTTCCCGGCGGGCTCCTTCACGGCGCTGCTCGGGCCCAGCGGGTGCGGCAAGTCCACGGTCCTCAACCTGGTGGCGGGATTCGTCCGGCCCACCGCGGGGCGGGTGACGGCGGGGTCCGAGCCGGTGCGCGGGCCGGGCCCCGAGCGGGGCGTGGTCTTCCAGCACTACGCGCTGTTCCCGTGGCGCACGGCCCGCGGCAACGTCGAGTTCGCCCTCAAGCGGCTCGGTCTGCCGCGTGCGGAGCGCCGCAGGCGCGCCCTCGCGGCGCTGGCCGAGGTGGGGCTCGCGGACGGCGCGCAGAAGTATCCGGCCCAGCTGTCGGGCGGGATGCAGCAGCGGGTGGCGCTGGCCCGGGCGCTGGCCGCCGAACCCGAAGTGCTGTTGATGGACGAGCCGTTCGGGGCACTGGACGCGCTGACCCGGACCCGGATGCAGAGCCTGCTGCGGGAGCTGTGGCAGCGCCGCGGCACCACCGTCCTGTTCGTCACGCACGACATCGACGAGGCACTGGCGCTGGCCGGGCGCGTGATCGTCCTCGGCGGGAGTCCCGGGCGGGTGCTCGCCGACCACGCGGTGCCCGCCGGAGCACCCGATCCCGACCTGCGGTCCCTGATCGCCCGCCACCTCGGCTCCGAATGAACCGCTGCCCACCACCGCGCCCACCACCGCGCCCAGCACCACGCCCCACCGTCCCGTCCCACGACCGCACCCACGACCACACCCCTGTCCAGGAAAGGACCGTTCACCATGCCCGGACCCCGCGCGGTGGCCGCCGTACTGCTCGCCGCCCTGCTCTCCCCGCTCGCCACGGCCTGCGCCGGCTCCCCGTCCGGTACGGCCGCCGGCGACCGCCCGGCCGTCACGCTCGCCGCGAGCGACTACCTCGGCGGCGCCCCCGTCCACGTGGCCGAGGACGGCGATCTCTGGGCCGCCGAGGGCGTACGCGCCACCGTCACGACCCAGCCCACCGGCCGGGACGCCCTGAACGCCGTGCTCGGCGGCCAGGCCCAGCTCGGCGTCGTGGGCGACCTGCCCGCCGTGACGGCCGCCCTGGGCGGGCGCGAGCTGCGGGTCGTCGCCGACCTGTCCCGGTTCTCCGACTGGCGCCTCCTGACCCGGACCGACCGGCAGATCACCGGCTTCGCCGCGCTCAAGGGCCGCAAGGTGGGGGTTCCGCAGGGCACGAACGTCGAGTACGCCCTGTCGCGCATGCTCGCCTCGGCGCAGCTGACGGCGGCGGACGTGACCGTGGTCAACCTCGCCCCGAACCAGGTCACTTCGGCGCTGGCCCGGGGGGACATCGACGCCGGGGTCACCTTCCCCAGCTTCTACGACGCCGCGCGCACCGCCCTCGGCGGCTCCTACGCCGAGCTGCCCTTCACCGGGTACACGGCCAGGACCCTCCTCGTCGCCGGCCCCTCCGCGAACGAGGAGAGCACCACCGCGGTCCTGCGCACGCTGCTGCGCGCCCAGCGCGAACTGGGCGCCGACCCGGCCCGTGCCCGCAAGGCCGTACTGACGCAGTCCAAGGGCGCCCTCCAGGCCGCCTACGTCGACGCCTACCAGCCGCGCTACACCTACGGCGCCACCCTCTCCCCCGAACTGCTGGCGCAGTTGGAGGAGGAGGCGGCCTGGGCCAAGGCCGCCCAGAAACTGCCCGGCGCCGCCGACCGCGCCGCGCTGCTGCGGTACCTGAACCCCGGACCCCTGACGGCCGCCGACCCGGCCGCCGTCACCGTCCGCTGAGCCACGCCACCCCGTCCCGCCCCACCCGCCCCACCACTCCCAGGAGATGTTCATGACCGTCGACCAGAACACCGTGCGCCGCCGCGGCGTCGGCCTGATCGCCCACGACCCCGAGCGCAGCTACGGCGGCCTCACCCTCTACACGCCGATCACCAGCGCCGGCGAGATCCACCTCGTCGACATCGAGGGCCGGCCGGCGCACACCTGGAACTCCCCGCACCCGCCCGGCCGCCAGGCGCAGCTCCTGCCGGGCGGCAACCTCTTCTACGCGGCCAAGGACACCACCGGCCCGACCCTGTTCCCCATCTGGGACGTCTACCACGGCGGCATCTTCCAGGAGCTGGCGCCCGACTCCACGGTGCTCCGCGAGGTCCGGCACCCCTTCCACCACCACGACGCCTCGATCCTGCGCAACGGCAACCTGATCATCGGGGCGGTCGAGCCACTGGACCCGGCCGACGCGGCCCGGATCAGGGGTGGCATCCCCGGGTCCGAGGCGCCCGGTGGGGTGATCTACGGGGACGTGGTGTACGAGCTGACCTGGGAGGGGGAGATCGTGTGGCGCTGGGCCGCCATCGAGCACCTGGACCCGGAGGAGGTGCCGCTGAACCGGCACTTCGCCCGCAACCACTGGCCGATGGCCAACACCGTCAACGAGAGCGCCGACGGCTCGATCGTGGTGGGCTTCCGCAGCGCGTCCACCACCGTGTCGGTCGACCGCGCCGACGGGTCCGTGCAGTGGCGCATCGGCCCGGACGTGCTGGCCCAGCAGCACCACCCGCACGAACTGCCCGGCGGCACCCTGCTGGTCTTCGACAACGGAACCTACCGCGACACCACCTCGGTGCCGTACTCGCGGGTGCTGGAGCTCGACCCGCACACCGGCACGGAGGTGTGGTCGTACGAGGACAACCCGCCGCAGAACTTCTTCAGCCCGTACATGTCCAGCGCGCAGCGCCTGCCCAACGGGAACACCTTCGTGGCGGAGGGCTCCTTCGGCCGGCTCTTCGAGGTGACGCCGGACGGGGACGTCGTGTGGGAGTTCGTGGTCCCGCAGTTCCGGTCCTTCGGCGAGGGCGTGGGCCTGGAGTCCTCGGCCGGCGCCCAGAACTCGGTCTTCCGCGCCCACCGGTACGCGGCCGAGCAGATCCCCTGGCTGTGAGGGATACCCCGGCCGGGCCGAGTTGACGAAGTCACCGACAGGACTCGGCCATTCTTTGGCCGAAATTGCTTTGCAGAAAATGTTGTTGAGAACCCTGTGAAGGCTAGTACGATTTACACCGAACATGTGCCCTTGGCAACCATCGACCCGGACCTCGACCATCCAGTTCTGCCGCCAAAGACACATGCCGCACTGCTGTTTGTTCACCGACACCGCCAGGTGCACGGCCGAGGTCACAAACCTTGACGGGCGGGATACGGCGGGCGCGCGCCACATGCGCGCCTTCCGTCCCTCGCCGGGCAACAACTAGGGGAGTATTTTTTCGTGTCTCACATGCGCAAGATCGTCGTCGCCGCCATCGCCGTTTCCCTGACCACGATCTCGATTACGGCCAGCGCTTCGGCCGACCCCTCCAAGGACTCGAAGGCCCAGGTCTCCGCCGCCGAGGCGGGCATCACCGGCACCTGGTACAACCAGCTCGGCTCGACCTTCATCGTGACCGCGGGCGCCGACGGCGCCCTCACCGGCACCTACGAGTCGGCCGTCGGCAACGCCGAGAGCCGCTACGTCCTGACCGGTCGTTACGACAGCACCCCGGCCACCGACGGCAGCGGCACCGCCCTCGGCTGGACGGTGGCCTGGAAGAATAACTACCGCAACGCCCACTCCGCGACCACGTGGAGCGGCCAGTACGTCGGCGGCACCGAGGCCCGGATCAACACCCAGTGGCTGCTGACCTCCGGCACCACCGAGGCCAACGCCTGGAAGTCCACCCTGGTCGGCCACGACACCTTCACCAAGGTGAAGCCGTCCGCCGCTTCCATCGACGCCGCGAAGAAGGCCGGCATCAACAACGGCAACCCGCTCGACGCCCCTCAGCAGTAGTCACGTCCGGGCACCGGCGGGTGCCGGGACGCCGGACCGCTCACGTGCGGGCCGTCCGCAGACCTGACTTCGGACGGCCCGCCGTCCGCGGCCCCGCCCCAGGGCGGCGTCCGCGCGAGACGCGGCTCACACAGATTCTTCCCCGGCCGGTATTCAGCGCGATCACCAAGGCTTGATACCTTCGAACGGGGGAAGGTGGAATTGACGTGATGTTGGCAATGCCCGTTGACAGTGTGGATCTTTTCGACCAGGGATATGCGCTCGACCCATATCCGGCGATGGCGGCACTCCGGGAAAACGAACCCGTGAAGTTCGACGAGAACACGGGACTTTGGCTGATCAGCCGATACGAGGACGTGCGGTCCATTCTGCTCGACCCGGAGAACTTCCTTCCGGACAATGCGATCGACGCGATCGGGCGATTCTCGGTACAGACGCTTCGCGTCCTCGCGAGAGTCAGGTTCGACCTCCCGCAAACACTTGCAAACAACAGCTCGGACAGCCACGCCGGCTATCGGCGCATCATGACCAAGCTGTTCAACGCCCAGGCCGTGAACGCCTCGATGCCGATGGTCGAGAAGGTCGTGGCGGAGGCGCTCGACGACGTCGAAGGGCGGCTGGCCGCCGACGGCACGTGCGACCTGGCGACGACCATCGCCCGGGACGTTCCCTTCCGGGTGATGCTGCGGCTGCTCGGTCTGGAATCGGCCATCGACGTGGACATCGACACCCTGGCCCGCTGGAGCGACGCCTCCCTGGAACTGTTCTGGGGGCGGCCGCGGGGCGAGCGGGAGGTGGCGCTGGCCCGCGAGGCCGCCGCCTTCTACTCCTGGCTCACCGACCTCGTCTCGCAGCCGGCGCCCGAGGCCGGCACGCTGCTCGGCGCGCTCGCCGAGCACCGGTTGCCGGACGGGGAACCGCTGGGCGTGACCCAGAAGGCGGCGGTGGTCTACTTCATGATCATCGCCGGTCAGATGACGACCACCCAGATGCTGAGCACCATGTACCGCAGGGCACTGCGGGAGCCCGGTCTGTGGCAGCAGTTCGCCGCCGAGCCGGCGACCGTGGCGCCCTGGACCGAGGAGGTGCTGCGCCGGGATCCGCCGATCACCACCTGGCGCAGGGTCACCGGCCGGCCGATGACCCTGTCCGGTGTGGAGCTCCCGGCCGGAGCGCCGCTGCTGCTGATGCTGTCGTCCACCGGCTCGGACACCGAGGTCTTCGAGAAGCCCGAACAGCTCTGCCCGTACCGGTCCAATGTGCGCAAGCACCTGTCGTTCGGCATCGGGCGGCACCGCTGTTCCGGTGCCGAACTGGCCCGGATGGAGGCCGATGTGGTGATGCGGATGACGGCCGCCCGCCTGCCGGACCTGCGGCTCTCGGACGGGACCTCGCCGCGGATGCTGGCCCTGCTCTCGTTCCGCGCCCCGTTGCAGGTACTGGTGGAGCGGGGCTGAGAAGCCGTACGGAGTCGGCCGCCGCGGCCATCGGCCGGTGCGCTTCACCGCACCTCCCGCATGCTGTGGCGGCCGTCCAGCAGAAGGCTCCGTACCCGCCCGTGGTCGATCTTCCCGCTGGAGGTGTGGGGCAGCTCGTCCGTCTCGAAGAGCCGCCGGGGGCACTTCTGCCGCGACACGTGGGCCGAGGCCCGCTCGCGCAGCTCCGCGAGACCGAGACGGGCCCCGCGCCGCCACCTGACCACCGCGCACACCAGATCGCCCCAGCGCTCGTCGGGCAGTCCGACGACCGCGGCCTCGGCGATCTCCTCCAGTCGCAGCAGGGCGGCGGTGACCTCCTCCGGGTACACATTGAGCCCGCCGCTGATCAGCATTCCCTGCTTCCTGCCGACGAGGTGCAGATAGCCGCGCTCGTCGACGCGCCCGATGTCCCCGACGGTGAACCAGCCGTCCGCATCGGGTGCTTCGACATGGTCGGCGGACAGGTACCGGGTGAAGAGCATGTCGCTGCGCACATGGACCTGGCCCGGCTCGTTCACACCGGCCGCCTCGCCCGAGGGCGTGCGCAGCGAGAGCTCCACACCGGCCACCGGTCTGCCGACCGACTCGCGCGGACCGTCGTCGTCGCCGTGGAGCACGGAGACGAGGCTGAGCTCCGTGGAGCCGTAGAACTCCACGGCGTCGGCGTTCGGGAAGAGGTCCGCGGCCGTCGCACGGCTGGCCGGGGACCATTTCGCGCCGACCGACAGCAGGGAGCGCACCGCGGGGAACCGCCGGCCCGGTTGCCGGCGCGCGTGTTCGAGCAGCGCCTGGAACATGGTCGGCACGAGGTAGAGCCGGGTGACGCCGTGGCGCTCGATGTGGTCGAGTGCGCGTCCCGCGTCGAAGGCCGGCATCAGGCGGACGGTCGCACCGACGTGCAGCCCGTGCACGAGCCCGAAGAGGAAGTGCGAATGCGCGAGCGAGCCGGGCAGCAGCACCGTGTCGCCGGCGCCGATGCCGAACTCGGCGGTGTAGCGGTCGAAGGTGCGCAGCCAGGAGCGGTGCGAGCGGACCACCCCCTTGGGGCGGCCGGTGCTCCCCGAGGTGAAGCCGACGTAGAACGGTGCGCCGTGCGGCACCTCGGCGAACTCCTGGCGGGCGTCGGCGTCGGCGTCGGGCTCCCGAGGCTCCTCGTGGTGCGGGCGCAGCCACGCTTCGAGGCCCCCTCCCGCCACTTCCACGAGGGCGTCCGGGGGCAGGAGTCGTGCGAGCGGCCCGTCGGCGCTCTCGCAGAACAGCCGGGCCGGGGGCGTGTCGGAGAGGACGGCGGCCAGTTCCGCGGCGCTCCACGCGGGGTCGAGGACCATCACCGGAATGCCGGCGACGGCGGCTCCCAGGAAGATCCGGGGGAACTCCTCACGGTTGCCCAGGAGCACGGCGACGCGTACTGCGGGTCCGGGAGCGGGGCCGAACTCGGCGCGCAGGGCCCGGGCGACGGCGAGCGCGCCGCGCCGCAGCGCGCCGTAGCTCCACCGCCGCCCGGCTGCGTCGCCGACGGCGAGGGCGGCCCGGTCGGGTGACTTCGTGGTGTGCGCCAGGAACCCACCGGCGATCGTCATGACGGTCTCCCTCACTCGGCCCGGGCCGTTCGTGGTGCCCCGGACTCCCGGGGCAACTGCTTCACCAGGGGCTGTGCTTGACCACCACGTCGATCGCCCGGTCGATCTCGGCCTCGGTCAGGTCGGCGCGGGAGGTGAGCCGGATACGGGAGAACCGGTCGGGCACCGACGGCGGGCGGAAGCACGCCACCTTGAGGCCGTCGTCCAGGCAGTCCTGCGCCCACTGCGCGGTCTGCGCCGCGGAGGGCCCGCGTACGGAGACCACCGCGGCCTGCGCCTCGGTCACCGGCAGTCCGGCGGCCGCCAGGCGTTCGGCGAGGGCGACCGCCACGGCGCGGGTCCGGGCCGGTCGGTCCGGCTCGGCGCGCAGGACCCGCAGCGCCGCCAGGGCTCCGGCGGCGGAGGCGGGGGCGAGCCCGGTGTCGAACAGGAAACTCCGCGCCATGTTCATGACGTGGTCGATCACTCGGCGGGGGCCGATCACCGCGCCGCCCTGGGCTCCCAGGGACTTGGACAGGGTGATGGTGGTGACCACGTCGGGGTGGCCGGCCAGCCCGGCGGCGGCCACCGCGCCCTCTCCCTTCGCGCCGATGACGCCGAACCCGTGGGCGTCGTCGACGAGCAGGCCCGCGCCGTGCCGCCGGCAGACCTCGAGGACGGCCCCGAGGTCCACCAGGTCGCCGTCGACCGAGAAGACCGACTCGGTCACCGCCACCGCGCGCTGCTGTTCCCGCGCGGCGAGCACCCGCTCCAGCGCCTGCGGATCGGCGTGCTCGACGTCGGCCACGTCCGCGCCCGACAGCCGGTAGCCGTCGATCAGGGAGGCGTGGTTGAACGCGTCGGAGGCGATGAGCGTGCCGGGGCGGGCCAGTACGGTCACCGCGCCGAGGTTGGCCAGGTAGCCGGAGGAGAAGACCAGTGCGGCCTCCGCTCCGCTGAACTCGGCGAGCTCACGCTCCAGTTCGGCGTGGACCTCGGTGGTTCCGGTCGCCAGCCGGGACCCGGTCGACCCCGCGCCCCAGGTCAGTGACGCGTCGGCCACCGCCCGGACCACGTCGGGGTGGCGGGTGAGGCCGAGGTAGTCGTTGCCGCCGAAGTCGATCACGTTCGGCCGGGGGCCGCGGACCTGGATCCGGCGGGTGAGACCCGCCCGGTCCCGGCGCCGGGTGCTGTCGTCGATCCACGCGAACACGTCGTGCGGATCGCTCTTTCGCTCTGCTGCCATCGCTTCGCTCCGAACCTATCCGGCGGGGCCGAGGACAAGGACGCCGTTGTGGCCGCCGAATCCGAAGGACTGGGTGAGGGCCGGCCCGGGCTGCCACGTGCGGCCCTCGCCGGTGACCACGTCCACGGCGAGCGCCGGGTCGACGGTGGTGAGGCCGACGGTCGGCGGGATCCTCCCGTGCCGCATGGACAGCAGCACTGCGACGGCCTCCAGCGCGCCGCCGGCGCCGAAGGCGTGGCCGGTGGCCCCCTTGGTGGAGGTCACCGGCGGGCACTCCTCGAACACCGACAGGATGGCGTTGGTCTCCGCCTCGTCGTTGCGCAGGGTGCCCGTGCCGTGGGCGTTGATCTGCCCTACGTCCTGCGGGCGCACGCCCGCGTCCTCGAGGGCGAGGCGGATGCACCGGGCGGCTTCGCCGCCGCCGGGGGCGGGCATGGTGATGTCGTGGGCGTCGGCCGTGCTGGCCGAGCCGAGGACCTCGCCGTACAGGGTGGCGCCGCGGGCCACCGCCGTGTCCCAGTCCTCCAGCACGAGCACCGCGGCGCCCTCGGCGATGGCGAAGCCGTCGCGATCCGTGTCGAAGGGGCGGGTGCGGCCGGTGGAGGACAGGGCCCGCATGTTGGTGAATCCGGCGACGATGGTGGGTGTGATGGCGGCCTCGGTGCCCCCGGCGAGCACCCGGTCACAGGTGCCGTCGGCGATCATCCGGGCGGCGTGCCCGATGGCGTGGGTGGCCGCGGCGCACGCGGTCTCCAGGCTCTCGCACGGGCCCCGCCAGCCCTGGCGCATGGCCACCGTCGCGGCGGCGGCGTTGGCCATCATCATGGGCACGAGGAAGGGGGAGACCCGGCGCCCGCCGCGCTCGTGGTGGATGACGCTCTGCCGTTCGAATGTGCTGACGCCGGCCAGGGCCGTGGCGACGACGACCCCGCTGCGTTCGGCGTCGACCTCGGTGAGGCCCGCGTCGCGGTGGGCCATGTCGGCGGCCGCGACGGCGAACTGGGTGAACCGGTCGGTGTGCCGGGCCTCGCGGACCTCCATCCAGGGCGACGGATCCCAGTCCGCCAGTTCCCGGTGGCCGTCCGGCGGTGTCCGGAAGAGGCCTTCCCAGAAGGCTTCCGCCCCCGTGCCGCAGGCGCTCACGACACCGATGCCGGTGACGGCGACGCGACGTCCCCCGTTGTCCTTGCCGTTCATCACGCGACCAGCGAAAGGATCAGTCGGTGCAGGTCGTCGACGGTCCGGATCTCCTCCACGGACTCGTCGGGTACCGAGATGCCGAACTCTTCCTCGATGGCCATGACCAGCTCCACCTGGATGAGACTGCTGGCGCCGAGATCCTCGGTCAGGCTCGCGTCCGGGGTCACGGACTCGGGCTTGACCTGCAGGACGTCCACCGTGCAGGTGGTGAGGCGGTCGAAAACGTCGTCGTTAGCCACGGGTGGCCAACCTCCCCCAAAATAAGATGAATTATCTGTGGTTGTTGCTTCCCCGGCTTCCGGGCGGCCGTGTCGGCGCCCGGAGCCGGAAGTCTTGGAGATCACACCGGGTCACACCTCGCGTGCGGGCTCCGGCAGCGGGCCGACGGGCACGTGTCCCGCCCGGCCCTTGCGGGCCGCGGACGTTCTCGGCAGGACGACCAGTGCCAGGGCGATCAGCTCCAGGCACGCGCCCGCCCATGCCAGGGCGGCCGGCGAGAGCCGGTCGAGCACGGCGCCGCCGACGGCGCCGCCCAGGGCCACGCCGAGGTACGAGGCGGAACTGTTGACGGAGATGGCCACGCTCGGCGCCGTCGGCGCCAGGTCGAGCACGCGGTGGATGGCGGTGGGCGGTTCGGCCCAGTAGAGCGTGCCCCAGAGGACGGTCACGGCGAGGAACACCAGCCCCACGACCGTCGATCCGGAGGCGAACCAGCTCGCGAGCACGGCCAGCAGCACCATCGACACCACGACGCCCGACACCGCACCGGTGAAGGTGCGTTCCGCGCCGATGCGGTCGCTGAGCCGGCCGCCGACGGCATTGCCGAAGGCGCCCGCCACACCGAACACCAGGAGGACGATGCTCACCTGCGCGTCGTCCATGCCCGTCGTGGCCCGGGTGAAGGCGGCCAGATAGGTGAAGACGGTGAAACAGCCCGCCACCGCGAACAGGTTGGCCAGGACGGACAGCAGCACCGGACGCTGTGCGCCGATCCGCAACCGGTCCCGCATGCTGATCACCGGCGGCTGGGGCACGGCGGGCAGCACCAGGAACAGCCCGATGAACACGGGCACGGCGAGCACCACGACCAGCGCCAACGTGAGCCGCCAGCTGCCGAGTTGCCCGACCAGCGTACCTCCGGGCACCCCGAGCGCGGTGGCCACGGTGAGCCCGCCGATGATCAGGGAGACCGCCCGGCCGCGGTACCGCTCCCCCGCGAGAGCGGTCGCGGTGGCCGCTGCCGTGTTCATGTAGAGCGCGGCGCTGATCCCGGCCAGGATCCGGGCAGCCATCAGCACCCCGTAGGTGGGGGCGACGGCGCCCAGCACGTTGGCGAGCAGGAAGGCCAGCATCGAGCCGCGCAGCATGACCCGCCGGGACAGGCCGGCGGTCAGGGTCATCAGGACCGGGGCACTGATCGCGTAACTCAGGGCGAAGGCCGTGACGAGCTGTCCGGCCACCGGTTCGGACACGTCCAGTTCCCCGGCGATACGCGGAAGAATCCCACTGATGACAAAACCGTCGGTGCCGACGGCAAAGGAGCCGATGGCGAGAAGCGCCAGAATCACCTTGTGGGGCATGACGCCTCCCGGGGACCCTGCGCGGGATCACGCATGTCAGGATCGTGAATTTTTCCAGCTCCCCTTTCAGGTCGAGCCGGTCTCGTGAACCGACTTTACGAACGGGGTTGTTCGGATCAACGTACCAGCAATCAAGTCACGACAATAACGGCATTAACGTGAGGGCGATCACCCCGATCAGTGGCCGAAAAGCGCTGTTCTGCCGACGACTTGATCAGGAAGGGAAGTCGATTTCAAGTCAATCCCCACTCCCCAAGAGTAGATGTGGCTTGAATGAATCGGGCCGGTCGTTATATTCGGACCGCTTGTCGGCGCCCGATTCCGGCGAAGCGCCGCCAAGAGGACGAACCGTCAGGAGGATTCGGATCCCATGTCTTCAGCCATGCCGCCGCCCCTGGACCCCGAGCAACTCGTCGCCCTCGACCGGGCCCACGTATGGCACCCCTACGCCCCCATGCCGGGGCGCACCGACCCGGTGGTCGTCGAGTCCGCCTCGGGCGTCCGGCTGCGGCTGGCGCGGCCCGCCGAGGGCTCCGACGAACTCATCGACGGCATGTCCTCGTGGTGGGCGGCCGTCCACGGCTACGGACACCCGGTCCTGGACGAGGCCGTGCGCGACCAGCTCGGCAGGATGAGCCACGTGATGTTCGGCGGCATCACCCACGAGCCCGCCGTACGGCTGGCCGCGAAGCTCGTCGAGATCACCCCCGACCCGCTGCGGCACGTCTTCCTGTCCGACTCCGGATCGGTCTCGGTCGAGGTCGCGGTCAAGATGTGCCTGCAGTACTGGCGCTCCCTCGGCCGCCCCGCGAAGCGCCGGCTGCTGACCTGGCGGGGCGGCTACCACGGCGACACCTTCCAGACGATGGCCGTGTGCGACCCGGACGGCGGGATGCACAGCGCCTGGGCGGGCCTGCTGCCGGACCAGGTGTTCGCGGACCGCCCGCCGGCCGGCTTCGACGCCGGCGTGGACCAGGAGTACGCCGCCCACCTGGCCGAACTCTTCGAACGGCACGCGCACGAGCTGGCCGCCGTGATCGTGGAGCCCGTGGTGCAGGGCACGGGCGGAATGCGCTTCCACTCCCCCGGCTACCTGCGGCTGCTGCGCGAGCTCGCCGACGCCCACGACGTGCTGCTGATCTTCGACGAGGTGGCGACCGGTTTCGGCCGCACCGGTGAGCTGTTCGCCGCCGACCACGCCGGCGTCACCCCCGACGTGATGTGTCTGGGCAAGTCCCTGACCGGCGGATACCTGTCCATGGCCGCCACGCTCTGCACCCCGCGGATCGCCGAGGGCATCTCGCGCGGCGAGCTTCCCGTCCTCGCGCACGGACCGACCTTCATGGGCAACCCGCTGGCCGCCGCGGTGGCGGTCGCCTCGATCGAGCTGCTGATCCGGGACGACTGGCGCACCCAGGTCAAGCGGATCGAGGCGGAGCTGCGGACGAACCTGGAGCCGGCCCGGGCGCTGCCGGGCGTGGTCGACGTACGGGTGCTCGGCGCCATCGGCGTGGTCCAGCTCGACCACGACGTGGACGTGACCGCGGCCTCCCGGGCCGCGATGCGCGCGGGAGTGTGGCTGCGCCCCTACCGCGACATGGTCTACACCATGCCCCCGTTCATCACCGGTGACAAGGATCTGGCCCGGATCGCGGAGGGTGTCCTGGCAGCCGTGGAGGCGGGCTGATGCGCCCTCAGTACTGAATGCAGCATTCCGTTCTGATGCTCCGCCAACTGACTCGAGTAACAACTCACCGCGTTCCCGCAGGTGGCAAGTGGGTTGGGTCACACGGGGATGCATATTCGGCCCGGCATGGCTAGCATCGAACGTTGGAACGACCTTCTCGGACCGGCGCACCGGCCACACGAGCACAACGTGCGCCCTGAATGATCCGAGCTGTGACAGACATTACGGGGGCTAGAAAATGTCAGTTTCATCCGCATAGCCATGCGCATCCGCCCGGGCATGCCGACGTGCGCTCAATTCAGCGCCATCGATTCACATCACCGATGAATCACCACCGATAGAAAAGTCGGTCAGCCGGATCACTGTGCCCAAAAGGCCGTTCCGGCCATCAAGGAGCTCGACCACATCGTGATAGACCTGCGGATCCTTCTCGTAGACAACTATGACTCCTACACGTGGAACCTCTTCCAGCTGATATGGAAGGTGGCAGGCGTGCCTCCCGTCGTCGTTCGCAACGACGAGGCGACGGCGGACGAACTGCTCGGACAGGACTTCACCCACGTCGTGATCTCCCCGGGCCCGGGCACCGCGGCCAGGGACGAGGACTTCGGGCTCTGCCGGGACCTCCTGGAACAGGCGACCGTGCCCGTCCTCGGCGTCTGTCTCGGACACCAGGGCCTGGCGCTGGCCTTCGGGGGCGACGTCCGGCACGCGCCGGAGATCGTCCACGGGCAGACCAGTGCGATCACCCACACCGGAACCGGTGTCTTCGCCGGTGTACCGCAGGGCTTCCGGGCCGTGCGCTACCACTCCCTCACCGTCACCGAGCCGCTGCCCGCGGACCTCGTCGCGACGGCCTGGTCCGAGGGCGGGCTGCTGATGGGCCTCCAGCACCGCGAACGGCCCCTGTACGGGGTGCAGTTCCACCCCGAGTCGGTGGACAGCGAGTACGGCGAGGAGATCATCGCCAATTTCCTCGGCGTCACGCCCACGCTCCGCTGGAGCGAACTCGACGTCGAACTCGACACCGAGGGCCTGTTCCTGCGCGCCTTCGCGGAGAGCCCGTACAGCTTCTGGCTCGACAGCTCGCGCACGGCGTACGGGATGGGCCGCTACAGCTACCTCGGCGCCTGCGCCGGGGACGGCCTGGAGGTGCTCCGCGCCTACGCGGGCGCCGGCATCGTCGAACGCGAGACCCACGAGGCCATGGAACGCCTCTCCGGCACGGTCTTCGAGCACCTGCGGGCGGGGCTCGCGACCACCCCCGTGGCGGCCGGCGCCTCGCCCGTTCCGTTCGCGGGCGGCTACCTCGGCTACCTCGGCTACGGCATCAAGGGGAGCGTCGGCATCGGCCGACCCGGCAGCGGTGAGCGGCCGGACGCGGAGCTGCTGCGGGTCGACCGCTTCGTCGCCTACGACCACGAGGCCGGCCGGCGCTACCTGATCACGGTGGGGCTCTGCGCCGAGGAGCACGACGCCTGGTGCGAGGAGGTCCGCGCGCTCGCGCGGCGCCCCCTGGTGCCGCGGCCCCGGCGGGAGACCGCACCGGCCGTGCTGGAGCCCGGCGTCGACCGGGAGACGTACCTCGAGCACTTCGACACCGTGCAGCAGTGGCTGCGGGACGGCGACTCGTACGAGGCCTGCTACACGTACCAGATCAGCGGTACCAGCGAGGCCGACCCGCTGGAGACCTACCTGCGGCTGCGGGCGACCAATCCGGCGCCCTATGCCGCGTACGTGCGCCTCGGCGAGCGCTCGCTGCTGAGCTCCTCGCCGGAGCGCTTCATCACGGTGGCGGGCAGCGGCGAGGTCGAGGCCAAGCCGATCAAGGGCACCGCTCCGCGGCACGCCGACCCGGTGGCCGACGAGGCCGCCCGCGCCGCCCTGGAGACGGACCGCAAGATCCGCAGCGAGAACCTGATGATCGCGGACCTGCTCCGCAACGACCTCGGCCAGGTCTGCGACACGGGCACGGTGCACGTGCCCAAGCTGATGGCGGCCGAGTCGTACGCCACCGTGCACCAGCTCGTCACCACGGTGCGCGGGCGGCTGCGCGCCGACCGCGGCGCGGTCGACTGCGTGGAGGCGCTCTTCCCCGGCGGCTCGATGACCGGCGCGCCGAAGAAGCGCACGGTGGAGCTGCTGGACGAACTGGAGCCGCAGGAGCGCGGGGTGTACTCCGGCAGCCTCGGGTTCTTCGGCTTCGACGGGGCGGCGGACCAGTCCATCGTCATCCGCACCATCGTCTGGGAGGGCAACCGCGTGCGCATCGGCGTGGGCGGGGCGCTCATCGTCCTCTCCGACGGCGAGGAGGAGTTCCAGGAGACACGGCTCAAGGCCCGCGCGCTGCTGCGGGTCCTGGGCGTCGACGAGCTCCACGAGGCCACATCGGGAACGGCTGCGAGGTACCAGGGATGAGCACGCTCGAATTCGAGACCGGTCCGGCGAAGCCGGAGGAGGCACAGGCCGTCGCCGAGGCGGTCACCACCCTCCTGCGGGAGCTGCGCCAGGACGACACCCACACGATCCCCGGGCTGGACGGAGCCGTGGACGCGGCCATCGCCGGCCGGGACGGCTCCGGGGTGCTGGTCGCACGGGACGGACAGGGCCGCGTGGTCGGCGTACTGGGGTACACGACCCAGACCGCCCTGCGGCTCGCCGCGCCGTACCGGCACGTCCAGGAGCTGTGGGTGGAGCCGGCGCTGCGTTCCCGCGGCGTCGCCGCCCTGCTGCTGGAGGCCCTCGACGGGCTGTGCGCCGCCGACGGGGTCCGGCGGGTCGAAGTCTGCCTGCCCGGCGAGCAGTTCCCCTCCTTCCCGCGGACCCGGGCGTTCTACGAGCGCTCCGGTTTCCGCGTCATCGGCCCGCGCGTGATCAAGGATCTGTCATGACGCTGCATGTGGTGATACCCGAGGAGTCCGCGGCGCTGCCGTTCACGGTCGAGCCGTCCGGTGCCCAGGTGGCCAGCAAGGAGATCCCCGAGCGGATCCACCACATCCTGGCCGGTCTGCTCGACGGGGGCGCGGTCGCCGCCGCGCTCGGCGAGGACAGCCTGGCCCGCGCCGAGCGGCTGGTGGGCGCCGTGCACGACAAGGAGCTGCTCGACCACCTGCGCCACGGGGTGCCCGAGGGCGCCGAGTCGGTGCTCGACAGCGCGTTCTCGGCCCCCGGCCTGGAGCAGGAGACACCGGTCACCCGCGGGGTGTGGCCGGCGGCGCTGGGGGCAGCGGCCGCGGCGGTCCGGGCGGCCGAGCTGACGGCCCGCGACGGGGAGAACAGCTACGCCCTGGTGCGGCCCCCGGGCCACCACGCGGGCCCCGGCTGGTACGGCGGCTACTGCTTCGTCAACAACGCCGTCGTCGCCGCCCGGACCCTGCAGGAGGAGGGAGTGGCCCGGGTCGGCATCCTCGACGTCGACTACCACCTGGGCAACGGCACCCTCGCCCTCGTCCAGGGCGATCCCACCCTGCCGTTCGCCTCGGTGCACTCCAGCGACCCGAAGGACTTCCCGTACACCTTCGAACCGGGGCCGGGTCTCTTCGGCATCCGGTCCGACCCGGCCCAGGAGGACTTCCTGGCGCTCGTCGCCGACGCCCTGGCGCACCTGCGCCGTGAGGGGGCCGCGGCACTGGTGGTCTCGGTCGGCTACGACGTGCTCGCGGGCGACCCGCACGGCTCCTGGACCCTCGCACCGGAGGTGTTCGGGCCCGTCGCCGCGCTCATCGCCGAGCAGCGGCTGCCCACCGTCTTCGTCCAGGAGGGCGGATACGGAATCCCGTCCCTGCGCGGCGCCGCGCGCGCCCTGGCCCTGGAGGCCTCGTGACGAACCCTACTCCCGAAAGCCTGCTCCAGCCGTTCCGGGAGCGGCTGGAGGCACTGGACCAGCAGCTGGCCGAACTGGTGGCGGCGCGCCTGGCGATCTGCTGCGAGGTGGCCGAGGTCAAGCGGGCCAACGGCATTCCGATGATGCAGCCGAACCGGGTCGCCGCGGTCCGCGAGGCGTACGCGGCCCGCGGCGAACGGCTGGACCTGTCACCCGATTTCATGCGCTCACTGGCGACCCTGCTCATCGACGAGGCGTGCCGCCTGGAGGACGAGATCATCGACGCTCCCGCGGCCGCCGGCGCGGAGGCACTGCGATGACCCTGACCTTCACCACCCTCGGTCCCGAGGGAAGCTGCCACGAGAACGCCCTCCAGCACTACTTCGGGTTCCAGGGCATCGAGAACGACGCGAAGATCGACCTCACCATCGACCTGCACGAGGGCCTCGAGCGGGTGCGCCGCGGCGAGTCCGACTACCTCGTGCAGTGCAGCGCGCACCCCGAGGTGCACCTGCTCACCGAGCGATACTTCAGCGAGGTCCACGTGGTGGACACCTTCGTCTACCCCACCAAGGAACTGGTGCTGCTCAGCCGCGCCGACGTGGAGCGGCCGAGGTCGCTGGGCCTGGTCCCGGCGACCGCCGGCTACGTGGACGTGTCGCAGTGGGAGGAGGTCGTCCCCGTGGCGTCCAAGCCCGTCGTGGGCGCCGAGCTGCTGGCCGGGGTCTACGAGTCCGGCCTGACGCACCTGGAGTACCTGGAGAAGTCGAACGGCGCGCTGCGCCTCGACCGCTACATCGGCGCGGTGACCACCACCTGGGTCGTCTACGGACGCCGTCCCAGGTTCTCGGGCGAAGTGATCGGCACCAAGTGCCGCGAGTACCTGTTGGGAGAGGGCGCATGAGCGGGACCGAATCCCCGGCGCGGAAGATCCGCGTCTGTGACACCACGCTCCGCGACGGTGAGCAGACCTGCGGAGTGGCCTTCCAGGTCGAGGAGAAGGTGAAGATCGCCCGTCTCCTCGACGACATGGGCGTCGACGTCATCGACGCCGGCTTCCCGGCCTCCTCGCAGGCCGACCAGGACGCCGTGCGCGGCATGGCCGAGCTGGGCCTGAACGCCCGTGTGGTGGCGTTCTGCCGGCCGAACCGCGCCGAGATCGATCTCGCCAGGGCGTGCGGCGCCGACTCCATCTACACCTTCGTGCCGACGTCCGACGTGCACATGCGGGTGAAGTTCGGCGGTACGGACAGCGCGGTGCGCGACCGGCTGAAGCGGGAGATGGCCGACGGCATCGCCTACGCCAAGGGCCTCGGCATGTACGTCGGCTGCGGCTCCGAGGACGCCACCCGGACCTCGTACGACTACCTGGAGGAGGTCCTCGTACTGGCCCAGGAGAGCGGGGCGGACCTGGTCGGCGTGGCGGACACGGTCGGCTCCACGACCCCCGACGCGTTCCGGGCGCTCATCCAGCGGCTGCGCTCGCAGATCCACGTGACGCTCTCGCTGCACTGCCACAACGACTTCGGGCTGGCCACGGCCAATACGGTCGCGGGCATCCTGGGCGGCGCGGACGAGGTGCAGTGCACCATCAACGGGCTCGGCGAGCGGGCGGGCAATGCCTCCCTGGAGGAGGTGACGGTGGCCCTCACCCAGCTGTACGGGTTCGAGACCAATGTCGACCTGTCGCGGCTGAGGCCCATGTCGGAGCTGATCGCCGGCCTGTCGGGCATCGAGGTCAGCCCGATGAAGCCGATCGTCGGCGGGAACGCCTTCTCGCACGAGTCGGGGCTGCACGTGTCCTCGGTGATGAAGGACTCCACCGCCTACGAGCCCCTGCGGCCCGAACTGGTGGGCCACACGCGGCGGATCGTCATGGGCAAGCACTCCGGCAAGGGGATCATCGCCCACGTCCTGGACGCCCACGGGCTCGCGTACGACGACGAGGTCCTCGGCGCGGTGCTCCGCGAGGTCAAGGAGGTCTCGGTGCTGTCGAAGTCCAGCGTCACCGAGGCGCAGGTCGTGGAGATCCACCGCAAGCGAACGGCCCTGGTGGTATGAGCACGGAGCAGGCACAGGCACAGGCACAGGAACAGGCATCGGATCGGGACTCCTCCGCCTGGTTCGAGGACCAGGCGTTCTGGAACGACTTCTATCCGCACCTCTTCTCCCCGGAGCGTGCCGCGCAGGCGGTGCGCATCGTGGAAGGGTCCCCGCTGTTCCGCTTCCCGGCCGGTTCGCGCGTGCTCGACCTGTGCTGCGGGCCGGGCCTGTTCACCGTGCCGCTGGCCCGCGCGGGCCACGCGGTCACCGGGGTGGACCTCAGCGCCCCGCTGCTCTCGCGCGCCCGGACGCACTGCCGGGAGGCCGGCGTCGAGGCCCGGTTCGTGGAGGCGGAGATGCTCGGCTTCGCCGAGCCGGGGGCGTTCGACGCCGTCGTCAACATGTTCACGTCGTTCGGGTACTACGACCGGCACGAGGACAACGTGCAGGTGCTGCGCAACACCCACGCCAGCCTCGCGCCGGGCGGGACCCTGCTGATCGACGTCGTCGGCAAGGAGATCCTCGCGAGGCTGGACGAGCGCGTGTCCCTCTCCGAGCGGGACGGGAAGGTGCTCGTGCAGCGCGACACGGTGCTCGACGACTGGACCCGGCTGCGCAGCGACTGGTACTCGATCGAGGGTTCGCGCGCGGCGACCGGTTCGATGACGCTGTTCCTCTACAGCGCCGGCGAGCTGCGGGACATGCTGGGGGCCGCCGGTTTCACCGACGTGCGGTTCCACGGGGACTACGACGGCGGGCCCTACGACCACCGGGCCGAGCGCCTGATCGCGGTCGCCACGAAGGGCGTGGACGTCCGTGGGAACTGAGGTCGTCGTCGTACGGTCGGCGGCGGATGTGGGCCGCGAGGAGTGGGACGCGCTGGTCCCCCCGGCGCAGGTGTACCTCTCCCACGACTGGCTGAGCGCGGTCGAGGAGTGCTTCGGCTTCGAGCTGGTCCTGTTCCTGCTGCGGGACGGGGAGCGGACCGTGGCCGCGGTGCAGGGTCTGCTGGTCCGGGACCCGGACGCCTTCCCGTACCACGATCCGACGGGTGCGCTCTTCGGCGAGTACGAGATCGACCACCTCACGCAGGCCCTGGGCCGCGACCGGTCGCCGCAGGAGTCCGCCGAGGCGGCGGCCCTGCTCGCCGCCGTCGTGCGCACGGAGGCCGGCCACACGCGGGCGTCCGGCTATCCGGCGCTCGTGATGACCAGTCCCTACGGGTACGCGAGCGGGGTGCTCACGCTGCCGGGCATCGACCGGCGGGCCGCAATCGGCGAACTGCTGAGCGGGGTCGAGGCGTTCTGCCGGGACGAGGCGGTCCCCTCGCAGTCCTTCCTGTGGGAGTCCGGCGCGGACGAGGACCTGCACCGCGCCCTCGCCGACCACGGCTACCTGGAGTTCCTCTCCGACCTGGAGTACGACCTCGACACCGGGCCCAGCACCTCCCTGGAGGAGTACCTGGGCACCTTGGAACGCAAGCGCCGCAATGTCGCCCGGGCCGAGATCCGCAAGTTCGCCGAGGGCGGGATGCGGGTCGAGCGGATCACGGACCCGGACCCGGCGGTGCTCGCCCGCTGCGCCGAACTCTCCGAGGGCCAGCAGAAGAAGTACGGGCTGCCGGTCGACCGGGCGGCGATGGAGCGGCTGTTCACCGCGCTCGTCGCCGCGCCGCGACTGGGTCCCGCGCTGTACGTGGTGCGCCGCGAGGAGACGGAGGGAGCCGACTTCGGCGGCTTCCTGCTGTGCCTCGAGGCGGGCGGCGTCCTGCACCCCAAGTTCCTCGGTTTCGACGACGCCGCCGTCGGGGCCACCTACTCCTACTTCAACCTCGTCTTCTACCACCTCGTCGAACTGGCTGTCGGCGGAGACGCACACCGCATCGCCTACGGCATGGGTTCGGCGGACGCGAAGCGGCTGCGCGGCTGCCGTCCGGCGGCGGTGCGCGGCTGGATCCGGTTCTCCTCACCTGCGGCGCAGCGGCGGATCGAGCCGTACGTCGCCGTCTTCGACTGCCTCAAGAAACAGCTTCTCGGCAACCAGGATGGACGCGTTCTGCGATGACACTCGTACGCCAGCTCTTCGAGCACAAACTCGGCCGTCCCGTCAGCACCGGCGAGGTCGTGGACCTGCCGTTCGACCTGTGCTGGGGCAGCGAGATGACCGTCAAGTGGGCCCTGGACATCCTGCGGGACTCCGGCTTCAGCGACGAGTACATCGCCGCCGGCCTCGCCGCACAGCGGGAGCGGACGGCTTTCGTCTTCGACCACGTCGTCCCCACCCACACCGCTTCGATGGCCTCGATCCTCGTCGAGCTGCGCCGGTTCGCCCGGGAGCACGGCATCAAGGTCTTCGACGTCGGCTACGACGGCGGCATCCAGCACAAGATCCTCATCGAGCAGGGGCTGATCCGCCCCGGCGACGTGGCGGTCGGCGCCGATTCGCACAGCTGCACCGCGGGCGCGATCGGCTCCCTCGCCACCGGCATCGGCTCCACCGACCTGGCCATGGCGCTGGTCCGGGGCAGCGTCTGGATGCGGGTGCCCGAGGCGACCCTGGTCCGCTTCCGCGGGAGCCTGCGCCCGCACGTGCAGGGCAAGGACGTGGCACTGTACCTGTGCGGCCTGATCGGGGTGCACGGCGCGGTCTACCGCAGCCTGGAGTTCGGCGGCCCCGGCCTCGCCTCCCTGGCGATCACCGACCGGCTGTCGCTGAGCAACATGGCGGTGGAGATGGGTGCCAAGTACGGCCTGTTCCCCACGGACGGGGTGCTCGCCGACTACCTGGGCGACGAGGTCGCCTACCCGACCTTCGCCATCGACGAGGACGACGCCGAGTACGTCGACGTGATCGACGTCGACCTGGGCCTGATCGAGCCCACCGTCGCGCTGCCGTTCTCCCCCGACAACGCCGTCGGCACGCACCAGTTGCAGCACCTGCTGCGCCACTGGGACGAGTACGAGGGCCGTGCGGACCTGATGACCGGGGTGGCGCCGCTGGCCCGGCGGGCCGACGCGAACGGCGAGATCCCGGTCGACCAGGTCTTCATCGGCTCCTGCACCAACGGGCATCTGGAGGACCTGCGGGTCGTCGCGGACGTCCTGCGGGGCAAGCGCGTCAAGGAGGGGGTGCGGACCATCGTCATCCCGGCCTCCCAGAAGGCCTACCGGGCGGCGATGAAGGAGGGCCTCATCGACGTGCTGCTGGAGGCCGGCTGCTACGTGGAGTCCTCCAGCTGCGGGCCCTGCATCGGCATCAAGTCCGGTGTGCTCGGCAAGGGCGAGGTCGCGATCTTCACCTCCAACCGCAACTTCCGCGGCCGCTGCGGCGACGTGGACGCCAGTGTCGTCCTGGCCAGTCCCGCCATCGCGGCGCGGGCGGCGCTGACCGGCATGCTCGCCCCCATCGGCGACCGCGGCGACTACTACGCCGACGAGGCAGCGGTGCGCGCCGGTATCGAGGAGCTGTTCGCGCTCCACGCGGCGCGCGAGGGACGGGCGCCCCTGGCCGACTCGGCGGACGATGCGCCCAAGGCGGCGCCGGACCCGGCCGCGGCGGCCGGCACCGGAAGCCTGGCCTGGGTCTTCGGCGACCACATCAACACCGATGTGATCCTGCCGGGCGTCTTCTGCCAGATACCCGACCCGGCCGAGTACAAGAAGCACATCATGGCCCACGCGGGCAACCAGCCGTTCCTGGACCACTACGCGGCCGCCGGGCACGACCTGAGCGGCTCGGTGATCGTCGGCGGGATGAACTTCGGCTGCGGCTCCTCCCGGGAGAACGCCCCCATGGGCATCAAGGCCTCGGGCGCGCCCTTCGTCGTCGCGCACAGCTTCGCGCGGATCTTCTTCCGCAACGCCCTCAACATCGGCCTGCGGCTGGTCGAGGTCGGGGACTTCGCGTACGAGATCCGGGAGGGCGACCGGCTGGTCGTCGACGACGAGCGCGGCGAACTGGTCAACGTGACCCGGGGCACCTCCGCACCGATCACCCCGCCCTCCGCGTTCGAGCGCGAGCTGCTGACCGCGGGCGGCCTCGTGGCGTACGCCGGGGAGCAGGTCCGGGCGGAGGCGTCGGCCGGATGAGTACCCTCGCGGTCATCCCCGGAGACGGCATCGGCCCCGAGGTCATGGCCGAGGTGCTGAAGGTGCACGCCGTGGTCGAGGACGTCTTCGGTACGGGGCTGAAGACCGAGGTACTGCCCTACAGCGCCGACTGGTTCCTCGAGCACGGGGACGTGGAGATCGACATCCCCGCGATCGGCAGGGCCTACGGCGCGGTGCTGCTCGGCGCGCTCGGCGACCCGCGCGTACCGGACAACCGGCACGCGATCCGGATCATCGGCGGGCTGCGCCAACAGCTCGAACTGAGCGTGAACCTGCGCCCGGTCCGGCTGCGCACCCTGGCCCACTGCCCCCTCAAGCACGTGCGCGAGGTCGGGGACGTGGACCTGGTCGTGGTGCGGGAGAACACGGAGGACGTGTACGTGGGGGCCGGCGGCACGGTCCGCGGCGGCCGTCCCGGCCATGTCGCCATGGAGGTCGGGGTGCACACCCGGTGGGCCGTGGACCGGGCCCTCACGGCCGCCTTCGAGCTCGCCCGCTCCCGCCCGCGCCACCGGCTCACCCTGGTGGACAAGAGCAACGCGATGCCGAGCGCCGGCCCGCTGTGGCAGGGCCGCTTCCGTGCCCTCGCCGCGTCCTACCCGGACGTGGAGTGCGACCACCTGTACGTCGACGCCGCGGCCATGGAGCTGATCCGCAATCCGGCCCGGTTCGACGTGGTGGTGGCGAGCAACCTCTTCGGGGACATCCTCAGCGACGAGGCCTCCATGCTCGCGGGCGGGCTCGGGGTCGCGCCGTCGGCGAGCTACGACCCCCAGGACACCTCGTTCTTCGGCGTCTTCGAGGCGGTGCACGGCAGCGCGCCGGACATCGCCGGCACGGGCCGGGCCAATCCGCTGGCCTCGGTGATGAGTTACTCCCTGATGCTGGACCGGATGGGGCTGCGCGCGGCGCACCGCGCCGTGGAAGGCGCCGTCGACGAGGTACTGCGCGGGGACCTGCTGACACCCGATCTGGGCGGCACCGCACGCACCGACGAGGTGGGCGATCTGATTTGCCGGGCGATCGCCCGGCACGACAAGGACCGATGATGAACGAACCAGCGAAGCTCATGTGGTGGCAGGGCGGCATCGTCCCCGCCGGCGACACCGCGCTGACCCTCGCCAACCACAGCCTCCACTACGGACTCTGTGTCTTCGAGGGCATCTCCGCCTTCCCCTCCGGGGACGAGGGCCACCACATCTTCCGGCTCCAGGAGCACATGACCCGGTTCGCCGAGTCCTGCCGCCTGGTGGGGACCTCGCTCGCGCAGTCCCCCGCCGAGCTCGCCGCCGCCTGTCACGAGACGCTGACCGCCAACGGGCTGCGCCGGGCCTACCTGCGTCCCCTCGCCTTCCTCGGCGACGGGGTGCTCGGCCTGGCCGCGCCCGGCGCGCAGGCCCAGGTGGCGGTCCTGGCCTTCGACGTCTCGGGCTTCGACGCGGTGATCCGCGCGCAGCAGCCCCGGCTGGCCCTGTCCGAGGTGGCCCGGCTGAGCCCGCACGCCTTCCCGACCAAGGCGAAGGTGTCGGCCGGCTACCTCAATTCCAGGATCGCCTGGCTGGACGCCCAGCAGCGCGGCTGCGACGACGCGCTGATGCTGGACGACACCGGAGCGGTCGCCGAGTGCACCGTGCAGAACGTCTTCGGGGTGCGCGGCCGCACCCTGCTGGTGCCCGACTCGCCCGCCGCACTGGACGGGATCACCCTGGCCTCGGTCATCGAGCTGGCCGGCGACCTCGGGTACGCGGTGGACCGCGGCCCGCTGGCCCCGGCGGACCTGCTGGCCTGCGACGCGCTGTGCGTGGCGAGCACCGCCGGTGGCGTGCGCCCCGTACGGAGCGTGGACGCGGCCGTGTTCGACACGGACAACCCGGTGGTGGCGGAGCTCGTACGGACCTACCGGCAGGCCGAGCTGGGGCTGCTGCCCGGCTACGCGAAGTGGGTGTCGGCGGGATGAGCGGGGCCCTCGTCGTCGATCTGTACGACACCCTCCCCGGGGAGGTGCGCGCACGGATCGACGCGCTCGGCCGGGAGCACTGGCGCCGGGCGCACACAGGGGTGCCGCGTCTCGCGGACTCCTGGTGCCCCACCCGGCCCCTGATGCTGGGCGCCGAGGCGTACGAGCTGGTCGGCGCGGTGGCGGACCGCGCGGCGGGCCTGGTGCTCGACGCCTGCCTGCGCCGGGTGACCACGGCCGGTGGGCTGCTGGCCGCCCTCTCCATGCCGCGGGAGCAGTTCCCTCTGCTGGATCCGGCGGAGCCGCTGGGCCCGCACCTGCTGACATCCCTCCGCGCCGACGTGATGGTCGAGCGCGGCGTGCCCAAGGTCGTCGAGCTCAACATCGACGGGGCGATCGGCGGGGCCATCGAGGCCGACCTGATCGCCGCACAGTTCCAGGAGGTGTACGCCGATCCGGCCGGGGCCGGTGCGCAGGTGCCCGTGGGCCCGCTGCGGACCCCGCCGTCCGCGGTCGACGCGTTCTTCACCGAGCTGGTCTCCTTCCTCGGTCTGGCCGACGGCAGCACGCTCGCGGTCCCCGTCTTCCGCGAGGACGGCCTCGACTACCTGGCCGACCTGGACGACTTCATCTCCTTCCTCGCCCCCATGGGCGAGCGGGGCAAGGCGCACGGCATCACCGTCGTCGGGTACCCGCTCGACCGGCTGGCCCTCGACGACCGGCAGCGGCTGCGCGCCGGCGAGCAGGTCGTGCACGGGGTGTTCCGGCTCTTCCTGCCCGTCGAGCAGGCGGGCCCGGGGCTCGACGCCCTGGGCGGGGCCCTGCGGGCGGGCACGGCTCGGATGTACACCCCGGAGGCGACCAGCCCCGTCAGCGACAAGCGGCTGCTGGCCTGGCTCTGGGAGGACCTGGACCTGCTGGACCCGGCCGACCGGGACTTCGTACGCCGCCACGTGCCGCACACCACGATGGCGACGGCCGATGCCCTCGGCGGGGACCGGACCTCCCTGGTGCTCAAGCCCGGGGACGGGTACGGGGGCGCCGGGGTGACCATGGGCCGCTCGGTGACCGAGGAGGAATGGCGGGAGCTGGTGCTGCGGGCCGCCGGATCGGGCGACCACATCCTCCAGCGGGTGGTGGAAGCCGACCTCGTCGCCCTGGAGTTCGCGCACGACACCACCGGTGAGATCCGCAGCGCCGCCGTGCCCTGCGTGCTGGGACCGATGATGTACGGCCGGGCGCTGTCGGGCATCTACGTCCGGCACGCCACGCCCAAGCCCGGTGAACTCATCAACACGCATCAGGGCGCTGCCTCCAACAGCGTGCTGATCGTGGAGAGTCCGACGGTCCGGCAGTGAGCGTCGACGGCACCCGGGCACCCACGCTGCGCGACCCGCTGCGGCACCGGAACTTCCGCTGCCTGGCGGGCGGCCGCATGGCCACGTACTTCGCCAACGCCATGGCCCCGATCGTGCTCTCCTTCGCGGTGCTCGACCTGACGGGCTCGCTGATCGACCTGGGGATCGTCGTCGGGGCGCGGTCGGTGGCCAATGTGGCGCTGCTGCTGTTCGGCGGCGTGATCGCGGACCGGCTGCCGCGCCGGCTGGTGCTCCAGGGGTCGAGCGTGGCCGCCGGGCTCGCCCAGGCGGTGATCGCGGCGAGCGTGCTGCTGGGCTTCGCGTCGATCCCGGTCCTGGTCGTCATCAGCGTCATCAACGGGATGGTGTCGGCGGTCTCGCTGCCCGCGGCCGCCGCCCTCGTACCGCAGACCGTGCCGTCCGACATGATCCGGCCCGCCAACGCGCTGGTCCGGATGGCCGTGAACGCGGGCATGGTGCTCGGTGCCTCGACCGGCGGGATCGTCGTCGGCTTCGCGGGACCGGGCTGGGGCATCGCCGTCAACGCGGCGGTCTTCCTGCTGGCGGGGCTGAGCTTCGCCGGACTGCGGGTGGCGAAGGCGCCGGCGGCGGCGGGCGGACCGGCCCGGCCGCTGGCCGAACTGCGGGAGGGCTGGTCGGAGTTCACCTCCCGTTCCTGGGTGTGGGTCGTGGTGCTCCAGTTCCTGGTCATCAACGCGGTGGTCGCCGGCGGACTGCAGGTCCTCGGGCCCACCCTCGCCGACCAGTCCTTCGGCCGGACCACCTGGGGGCTGCTGCTCGCCGCACAGACGGCGGGCGCGTTCGCGGGCGGCATCATCGCGGCCCGCACCCAGCCCCGGCACGCCCTGCGGATCGGGGCGGCCGTCGGCGCGTTCGAGGCGGTGCCGCTGCTCGCCCTCGCGACCACCTCGCACACGGCGCTGCTGCTGGTCGCGATGTTCATCAACGGTGTGGCGCTCGAACAACTCGCGGTCGCCTGGGACGTGTCCCTCCAGGAGAACATTCCTCCCGAGCGACTCGCCCGCGTGTACTCCTACGACGCGCTCGGCTCGTTCGTGGCCATCCCGATCGGCGAGGTGGCGGCCGGCCCGATCGCGCTCCACGTGGGCATCGACACCACGCTGGTGGCCGGTGCCGTACTGGTCGTCACGGCCACCGGCCTCGCGCTGTGCAGCGCCGGCGTGCGCGGCCTGACCGTCAGACCCTCCGCACCTCGGCTGCCGGCCGGGGACGCGGCCGCATGACCACCATCGCACCGACAGCGGGAACAGCACCGCACACAGGGGGATCACCATGCCGCACGGCATATCTCTGATCGACAAACCGGGCTGGTACGCGGGGGAACCGTACCCGGCCGACGCACTGGAGCACATCGCCGCGCTGCCGGCGGCCCAGCAGCCCGACTGGGCCGAGCACCCCGAACTCGGCCCGGTCGTCGGGGAGCTGCGCACAGCCCCGGGACTGGTCGGCCCCCGCGACATCAGCCGCTTCGGCCTCCTGATCGCCGAGGCCGCGCAGGGGAACGTGAGCATCCTGCAGGCCGGGGACTGCGCCGAGGACCCGGCCGACAGTACGCCCGAGGCGGTGGGCGCCAAGGTCCGCATGCTCGATGTCCTCGCCTCGGCGCTGTCGGAGATCACCGGGCGGCCGACGGTCCGGGTGGGCCGCATGGCCGGCCAGTACGCCAAGCCGCGCTCCCGGCCTACGGAGCGCCACGGGGACCGTGAACTGCCGGTGTTCCGCGGCCACATGGTGAACCGGCCGGAGCCGGACGCGGCGGCCCGCGCCCACGACCCGCGCCGGCTCGTGGACTGCTACCGGGCCGCGCACGCGGTGTTCGAGAGCCTGCGCACGGACACCGGATGGGACTTCCGGAACACCTGGACCAGCCACGAGGCGCTCGTCCTGGACTACGAGCTCCCGCTGATCCGGGGCGACGGGCCGGGCCGGGCGTTCCTGACGTCCACGCACTGGCCCTGGCTCGGCGAGCGCACCCGCTCCGCCGGCGGGGCCCATGTGCGCCTGCTCTCCGTGGTGGAGAACCCGGTGGCCTGCAAGGTCGGGCCGACGACGACCCCCGCCGAACTGCTCGAACTGTGCAGGCTGCTCGACCCGGAGCGCCGGCCCGGCCGGCTCACCCTGATCGCCCGCCAGGGCGCCGGCCGGGTACGGCAGAACCTCCCCGCCCTCGTCGGGGCCGTACGCCGGGCCGGGCATCCGGTGGTCTGGATGTGCGACCCGATGCACGGGAACACCGTGACCGCCCCGGACGGCCGCAAGACCCGCCTCGTCGAGGAGATGGTCCAGGAAATCGAGGGCTTCCTGGACGCGGTGGAGTCGGGCCGCGGCACCGCCGGGGGGCTCCACCTGGAGGCCACCCCCGACCGGGTGCTGGAGTGCGTCCTCGACGCCGAGGGCATGTCCGGGCTCGCCGGCCGGAGCAGACCGCTGTGCGACCCCCGGCTGAATGTGGAACAGGCGCTCGACGTGGTCTCCGCCTGGCGCGCCTGACCACCGCCGCCCCACCTGCATCGGCCGACCCTTTCACACCATCACACACGGGGGAACATCCGGCATGAACCACCATCCCGACCAGTCGGTCCGGGCCCTGCGCGGCCCGACCGTGGACCATTCCGCGCCCTACGGAATCCCGGGCCTGATCCGGGGCGCGAGCGAGCGCACACCCGACGCCGTGGCCTGCGCCGGCGCCGGGGAGACCTGGACCTACCGCCGCCTGGAGGAGGTCTCCGACCGCCTCGCCGCCGAACTGCTGCGCCGCGACCTGCCCGAGGACCGGCCCGTGGCGGTGCTGGCGCAGCGCGGACCGCACATGGTGGCCGCGCTGCTCGGCGTGCTCAAGGCCGGACTGCCCTATCTGCCACTGGCCACCGACGAGTCGGCCGAGCGGCTCGCGCTGATCCTGGACACCGCCCGGCCGGACCTGGTGGTGGGCACCACCGGAGCGCTGGCCGGCTGGCGGGGGCCGGCCGGCGTCGCCCTGCTGGACGTGGAGCCGCTGTCCGCCGATCCCGACGCGGCCTTCGTGCCCGGCCCGCTGCGGCCGGTCGCCGCCGACCAGCCCGTCAACATCATCTTCACCTCGGGCTCCACCGGCACGCCCAAGGGCGTCGTCGTGCCCAGCGGCGGGGTCACCAATCGGCTGCTGTGGGGGCAGCGCCACTACGGGCTGACTCCCGAGGACCGCGTCCTGCAGAAGACCCCGTACACCTTCGACGTGTCCGGCTGGGAGATCTACTGGCCGCTCACCGTCGGCGCGCGACTGGTCCTGCTCGCCCCCGGTGAGCACGCGGACCCCGCCGCGATCATGCAGACCGTGACCGAACACCGGGTCACCGTCTGCCACTTCGTGCCGTCCATGCTCGACGAGTTCCTGCGCTGGCCGAACGCCGCCGACTGCACCGGCCTGCGGCACGTGTTCTGCAGCGGGGAGGCGCTCCCGGCCGCGCTGGCGCGGGCCTGCGTCAAGACGCTGCCCGCCCGGCTGCACAATCTCTACGGCCCCACGGAGGCCTCGATCGAGGTCACCTACTGGGACAGCCCCGAGGACCCCGCGCTGATCGACGACGTACCCATCGGGCAGGCCGTCGACAACTGCACGCTGCTGGTGCTGGACCGGCAGGGCAGGTCCGTCCCGGACGGGGAGAGCGGTGAACTGGCCATCGGCGGCGTGCCGCTGGCGCTCGGCTACCTCGGTCGCCCGGACCTGACGGAGCGGGTGTTCGTCCCCGCCCCCGAGGGCAGCGGCCTGGACCGCGTCTACCGGACCGGCGACCTCGTACGGGTCGTGGACGGCCAGATCCGCTACCTGGGCCGGATCGACGAGCAGGTCAAGATCCGGGGCGTGCGCGTGGAGCCCGGGGAGGTCGAGAGCGTCCTGCGCGAGCACCCCGCGGTCGACGAGTGCGCCGTGGTCGTCGCCGGCGACGGGGCGCCCCGCCTGGTCGCCTTCGTCCGGCCGCACGGGGCGGCGGACTGGACCGCCGCCGAGCGGGACGCGGCGCAGGACGGCGGCCCGGCCCCCTGGCAGGAGGAGTGCCGCGCCCATGTCGCGGCCCGGCTGCCCTCCGCGTACGTCCCCACGCATTTCGTGGCCCTGGACGCGATGCCGCTGACCCGCAGCGGCAAGCAGGACCGGGTACTGCTGCGGCAGCGGGCCGCCGGACTCCTCGCGCCCCGCGCCGACGCCCCGGCCGCCGCGGGCGACCCGCTGGCCCGGCTGTGGGCGGAAGTGCTCGGGGTCGACACCGTCGACGAGGACGCCGACTTCCTCGCGCTCGGCGGCCACAGTCTCGCCGCCGTCCGGCTGCGCGGCGAACTCCTGCGCTCCTACGGCGTGCGGATCACCCTCGCGGAGCTGCTGCGCGAGCGGATCACCCTGGCCGCGCTGCGCCGCCGTACGGTCACGGCCACCGCGCCCGGGGCGGGCGACGGCGCCGGCGGCACCCCGGCCCGGCGGCCCGACCCGGCCCGCGCGCCCGTCTCCGGCGGGCAACGCCGACTGTGGCTGATGGAACAGCTCTACCCGCGGCTGAGCGCCTACAACGTGGTCGCCGCCGTACGCGTCCCAGGCGGCCTCGACACGGAGCGGCTGCGCGCGGCCCTGGCACTCGTGATCCAACGGCACGAGTCCCTGCGGACCGCCGTCGTCGGCGACGCGTCGGGCCCCTACCAGGCGGTCGCCGAGCACTTCGAACCGCCGCTGGAGACGCAGGTGGTGGACGGGGCGCTGACCGCGGACCGGTGCCGTGCGCTGGCCGCCGAGGCCGCGGCCGTACCGCTGCCGATCGACCGCGCGCCGCTGCTGCGGGTCGTGCACACGCGGGGTGCGGACGGCGACGGCCTGCTGGTCGCCGTCCTGCACCACGCGATCGCCGACCAGCGCTCGGTGGACGTCTTCCTCGCGGAGCTGGCCGCCGCCTACGACGGGTCCGCGCCCTCCGGCGAGCCGCCGCACTTCGGTGACCTGCTGGTGGAGCGGGCCGCCCGGGAGGACCCCGACGAGCAGCGGGCACACCTCGCGTACTGGGTGGACCGGCTGCGCGACGCCCCGCGCACGCACGGGCTGCCCTTCCAGGCACGCCGTCCGGCCGTCACCACCTTCGAGGGGGGCGCCGTCGAGTCCGCCCTGGGCGGGGCCGACGCCCGGCTCCTCGACGAGGTGGCACGGCGTATCGGGGTCACTCCCGTCGCCGTGGTGCTCGCGGCCTTCACCACCGTGCTCACCTCGTGGAGCGGGCAGGAGGAGATCGTCGTCGGCGTCCCGTGGTCCTCCCGCGACGGAGGCCCCAGTGAGGACGTGATCGGGTTCCTGGTGGACACCCTGCCGGTCCGGGTCGGCGTGGCGGCCGCGGAGAGCTTCTCCGCGCTGGTCCGCCAGGTGTCCGACACGATGATCGACGCCCACGGGCACGCCGGGGCGGACTTCGAGGAGATCGTCCGGGCGCTGGGCCTGCCCCGCAACCTGAGCCGCAACCCGCTGTACCAGATCTGGTTCAACGACCTCACGCACGCCGCTCCCGCCCCCGCGTTCGACGGGGTGCCGGCCGCTGCGGTGGAACCGGGCACCACCGGCTCCCTGTTCGACCTGGGCCTGTACCTGCACCGGGACGGCGAGTCGGGCTACCGGCTCCAACTGGTGCACGCCCGCGACGTCTTCGACGCGGAGACCGCCGGGCACCTGCTCGGCCAGGTCGTCCGGCTCCTGCGGGAGGCGCCCGCCGACCTCGGCCGGGCGCCCACCGGTTGGCTGCTCGGCGGCGACCGGCCGCCCGCGGAGCCGGCCCCGCAGCCGGCCCTGCCGAGCGTGGCCGAGGCCTTCGGGCGGGCCGCCGCGCTGCACACCGACCGGGTGGCGCTCCGCTTCCCCGGCGGCCGGCTGACGTACGGGGAACTGCGCGACCGGGTGGAGGCGCGCGCGGCCGCCCTGGGCGGGGCCGGCTGGTCGGGGCACGCCGTACTGCTGCCGGGCGACCGGTCCCCCGCCACCGTCGTCGAACTCCTGGCGGCCTGGCGGGCCGGGTGCTCGGTCGCGCTGGTGGACGCGGCCCTGCCGGCCCGGCGGCAGCTCGCCGCGCTCTCCGGGTCCGGCGCCGAGGCGGTGCTCACCGGCGACGGCGCCGACTGGCCGGTGCCGGTCCTGACCGGGCCCTCCCTGCCGCGTCCGGCCACGGGGGCCGTACCGCTCGACTGGGGGCACGCCCTGTGCACCTCGGGCACCACCGGGGAGCCGAGCGTGGTGTTCGCGCCGCGCGAGGCCCTGCCCGAGGCCCTGCACTGGTACCGCGAGACGTTCGGGACCGGGCCCGACGACCGCTTCCTGATGCTGTCGGCGCCGGGGCACGACCCGGTGCTGCGCGACATCCTCGTCCCGCTGACCAGCGGCGCCGCCCTGCACCTGCCGGCCGCGGGCACCGAACCCGGGGCTCTCGTCGACCTGCTGCTGGAACACCGGATCACGGCCGTGCACGCCACCCCGGGCCTGGCCCGGCTGCTCGCGTCGGCCGCGGTCGCCTCGGGCAGGCGGCTCGACCGGCTCCGGCACGTGGTGCTCTCCGGGGCGCTGCTCACCGACCCGGTGGCCCGGGAACTGCGGCGGGCCGCCCCCGCCGCGGAGATCCACCACGGCTACGGGTCCACCGAGACCCCGCAGTTGAGCTCCTGGCTGCGCTGGCGCGACCCGGCCCGCGACCCCGAGCGACGGCGGCGCGACCGGGCGGGCGTGCCGCTGGCGGCCCACAGCCCCTGGCGCGAACTGGTGATCGAGGGCGCGGGCGTCGGACAGCTCGGGGAGATCGTGGTCCGCGGCCGGGGGATGGCGCTCGGCACCAGCCCGGTGCAGGACCCCTCCCCCTTCGGGCCCGATCCGTACGGTCGGCCGGGGGTGTCGACGTACCGCACCGGCGACCTCGGCCGGTACACGCCCGACGGGCTGATCGAGTTCGCCGGACGCCGCGACCGCCAGGTCTCGGTCGGCGGGCATCGCCTCGAACCGGCCGAGATCGAGGCCGCATTGCGTGCGCACGCGGCGGTGGCGCAGTGCGTCGCGGTCGTCTCCGGTACGGAGATCACCGCCTTCGTCGCGGCCCCCGGCGCGAGCCCGGTGCTCGCGGAGGAGCTGCGCCACGAGCTGGGCTCCGTACTGCCCGGGTGGGCGGTGCCGGGCCGGATCGTCGTCCTGGACGAGCTCCCGCTCGACCGCAACGGGAAGGTCGACGTCCGCGCGGCCGCGGCCGCCCTGGTCCCGGAGGAACCGGCGGCCGCACCGGTGGCCTCGGCCACCGAGGACGTGATCGTGGACGCCCTGCGGGAACAGCTCGGCACGGGGGCCGGCGCACGGGACGACGGGCTCGGCTCGCCCGACCCGCTGGACACGGGCACGAACTTCTTCGACTCCGGTCTCACCTCGCTGTCGCTGCTGCGGATGCACGCACGGCTGCGGGCGCGGGGCCTGGACGTGGAGGTCGTGGACCTGTTCCGGTTCCCCAACCCCCGGCTGCTCGCCCGGCACCTGAGCGGTGCCGGCTCCGCCGCGCCGGGCACCGCGGCGCCCACGGCGGCCCGGTACACGACACCGGCGGGTGCGGCCGCCGCGTCGAGCGGCACGGCCGCCGCACGGCGGTCGGTCCGCCGACGCCTGAACGACCAGAAGAGGACCCAGCGATGAACCCGTCGGAGATGCACGACATGGACGAACAGACCGCCGAGCCCATCGCGATCGTCGGTATGGCGGGACGGTTCCCCGGGGCGGGGAACCTGGAGGAGTTCTGGCGCGCCCTGTCGGAGGGCGAGGACTGCTTCAGCACCCTCTCCGACGAGGAGTTGCGGGCCGCGGGTGTCGAGGAGCGGCACCTCACGGACCCCCACTACGTGCGGCGGATCCCGCTGCTGGCGGACGCCGACCGGTTCGACGCGGCGTTCTTCGGGATGACCCCGCGCGAGGCCTCCATGCGCGACCCGCAGCAGCGGCTCTTCCTGGAGCTGGCGCACACCGCCCTGGAGGACGCCGGCTACGACGCGTTCGCCGTGCCCGGCACGGTCGGCGTGTACGGCGGGGCCGCGTCCAACCGGTACGCGGAGTTCAACATCCGCGCGAACAAGGAACTCGCGGCCCGCGCGGGCGCCCTGTCCCTGGACATCTACAACAACAACGACTACGTCGCCAGCACCGCCTCGTACCGGCTGGGCCTGACCGGGCCCGCCCTGTCCGTGGCCACCGCCTGCTCCACCTCGCTGGTGGCCGTGCACCTCGCCTGCGAGGCGCTGCGTTCGGGCGAGTGCGACGTCGCGCTCGCGGGCGGCACGGAGATCGAGCTGCCGTACGCGCACGGCTACCGCTGGGCGCCGGGCAGCATCTACGCGCAGGACGGCGTGTGCCGTCCGTTCGACGCCAGGGCCACCGGCACGGTCTTCGGCAACGGCGGCGGTGTCATCGTCCTCAAGCTGCTGTCCGACGCCCTGGCGGACGGGGACCCGGTGCGCGCCGTGATCCGCGGTTCGGCCGTCACCAACGACGGCTCGGACCGGGTCAGTTTCAGCGCGCCGGGCGTGGACGGGCAGATGCGGGCCGTGGTGGAGGCGATGACCGTCGCCGGACTCGGGCCCGGGGACGTCGACTACGTCGAGGCGCACGGCACCGGCACGGACATCGGCGACTCCATCGAGATCGAGGCCCTCACCTCGGCGTACCGGTTCCTGGCCGACGGCGGCGGGCTCGGCCCCGCCGCCGTGGCGCTCGGTTCGGTGAAGTCGAACATCGGCCACCTCGGTCCGGCTGCCGGGGTCGCGGGCCTCATCAAGACCGTCCTGTGCCTGGAACACGGCGAGCTGGTGCCCACGGTGCACTTCACCGAGCCCAACCCGAAACTGAACCTGGACGCGACGCCCTTCCGCGTGGTCAACCGGCGTGACGTGTGGCCGGTCCCGGGCGAGCGGCCCAGGACCGCGGCCGTGAGTTCGTTCGGCGTGGGCGGCACCAACGCGCACGTGCTGCTGGAGCAGGGGCCCGCGGCCCGGCCCGGCACCCCGGCCGACGGCCCCGAGCTGCTGGTCTGGTCGGCGCGTACCGGGGCCGCCGAGGCGGAGGTCCGTACGCGGCTCGCCCGCCACCTCACCTGGCGGGGCGAGGACGGGTTCGTGGACACCGTCACCACCCTGCGCAGCGGCCGGACCGCCCACCGGGAGCGCCGTGCGGCCGTCGCCGGCTCGGCCCGCGAGGCGGTGACCCTGCTCTCGGACGCGGAGGGCCGCGGCGTGATCCGCCCGGCGGACGGGGCGGCGGCCCGCCCGGTCGCGCTGCTCTTCCCGGGCCAGGGCTCCCAACGCCCTGAGATGGCTGCCGGGCTGATGGGGTACGACACGGTGTTCACCGAGACGATGCGCCACTGCCTCGACACGGTGGCCGGGCTCGGCCTCGACCTCGAACCCGCCTGGCGCGGACCGCACGCCGGCGAACTGCTCGGTCGCACCGAGTACGCGCAGCCGCTGCTGGCCTCGGTCGGCATCTCGCTGGCCGCGATGTGGCGGGCCTGGGGCGTGTCCCCCGTGGCGCTGCTCGGCCACAGCGTCGGCGAGCTGGTGGCCGCCGTGGTCGCCGGGGTGACCGGGCCGGAGGACGGCCTGCGGCTGGTCACCGCGCGGGCGCAGGCCATGCAGGCCATGCCCGCCGGTTCGATGCTCGCGGTGTCCCTGGGCGAGCAGGAGGCGCGGGAGCTGCTCGCGGACGGTGTGCTGCTCACGGACGGTGTCGTGCTCGCCGCCGTCAACGGTCCCCGCCAGAGCGTGCTCGCGGGGCCCACGGAGGCGATCGCCGCGCTGGAGGAGCGGCTGCTCGGGGCCGGGGTGCAGGCCAAGCGCCTCGCCACCTCGCACGCCTTCCACAGCCCGGCCATGGCCCCGGCCGCCGACCGGTTCCTGGAGGCCTTCGACGGGGTGACCCTGTCCGCGCCGAGGATCCCGGTGGTCTCGGCCGCCACGGGGCTGGCGTTGACCGACGAGCAGGCCGTGGACCCGGCGTTCTGGGCCGGGCAGCTCACCACCCCGGTCCTCTTCGGGCCCGCTCTGGCCCGGCTCCTGGACGGACAGCGCCTCACCACGCTGGAGGCCGGCCCCGGCCGCGCCCTGTCCGTGCTGGCGCGCCGGCACGGTACGGACTCCCTGGCCGTACCCGGCCTCGGCCCGGCGGGGAGCGACCGGGAGGCCGTCCTCGCGGCGGCGGGAGCCCTGTGGACCGAGGGCCACGACCTGCGCTGGGAGGCCGTCGGCCCGGCCCGTCCGGCGCACCGCATCTCCCTGCCGGCCTATCCGTACCAGCGGGAGCGGCACTGGATCAGCCCGCCCGCACCGGAGGCGCAGCAGCCGCAGACGGCCGCGCCCGGGCCCGAGCA
The DNA here is from genome assembly GCF_002080455.1 of Streptomyces sp. Sge12. Classification (NCBI taxonomy): domain Bacteria; kingdom Bacillati; phylum Actinomycetota; class Actinomycetes; order Kitasatosporales; family Streptomycetaceae; genus Streptomyces; species Streptomyces sp. Sge12. The sequence goes on along the minus strand of NZ_CP020555.1, from coordinate 6,696,582 downwards.
GCCCGGGCAGCCCGAGCGGTCCGGCGCGCGGGAACAGGCGCCCGCAGTCGCGCAGTCCGCGCCCGCACCGCAGTCCGCGCCCGAGGCCGTGCCCGCGACCGGCGCCGCCCCCGCGCTCTCCCCCCTGTCGGTGATGCGCTGGGAGGAGCTCCCGACCGGGACGCGCCCGCCCCGCCACCGCAGCAGCGTCGCCCTGGCCCTGCTGCCGCAGGACCCCGACGCCGCCCGCCAGGTGACGGCCGTACTGGGCCGCGCCGGTCACCGGGTGGTGCCCGCCCGCCCGGACACCCTGCGGTCGGTGCTGGACGGCCTGCTGTCCCGGGGCGAGGAGCCCGCCGTCTACGTCCACGCCCTCGCGGCGCAGCCGTGGCCCGAGGCCACCCCCGACACCGTCGAGGAGCAGGCCGCCGCGGGCGTGGAGAGCGCGTACGCCCTCGTCAAGGCCGTGGTCCGGCAGTCCCGGCTGCGGCAGCCGGCCCGCTTCCTGCTGCTCGCCGCGCAGGCCGCGGACGTGTCCGGCGGCGAGCGCGTCAACCCGGCCAAGGCCGCACTCGCCGGTCTGGCCAGGACCGTCCCGCTCGAAGTGCCCGGCGCACAGTGCATGCTGCTCGACGTGTCGCCGGGCACCGACGAGGACCTGATCACCCAGCAGGTGCAGGAGCCGCAGTGGCCCGCCGTGGTCGCCCTGCGCGGCGACCGCCGCTGGGTTCCCGTGGAGGTGCCGATCCCCCACGAGCCGGCCACCGAGCCCCCGGTCCGCCCGGGCGGCACGTACCTGATCACCGGCGGGTTCGGCGGCCTCGGCCTGGCCGTCGCCCGCGGACTGGCCGAGACCGGACTCGCCCCCACCCTGGTGCTGGTCGGCCGTTCCGGGCTCACGGACGCGGCCGCCGAGGAGGTCGCCGGTCTCGAACAGCTCGGTGCGACCGTGCTGGCCGAGCGCGGGGACGTCACCGACGAGGAGTCCGTACGCGCCCTGGTCGAGCGGGTGGAGAGCACGGCGGGGCAGATCCACGGCGTCCTGCACGCGGCCGGTCTGCCCGGCGAGGGGATGATCGCCTTCCGTACGCCCGAACAGGTCAGGGCGGTGCTGTGGCCCAAGCTGCTCGGCACGCTCGTGCTGGAGCGGGTGTTCGCGGACCGCCCCCGGCTGGACTTCTTCACGTCGTTCTCCAGCCGGGCGTCGATCTCCGGGCTGGTCGGCAGCGCCGACTACGCGGCGGCCAACGCGTTCCTCGACGCCCATGCCGCCGTCTCCCGGCAGCGCTGCGTGAGCGTGAACTGGCCGAGCTGGGCGAGCGTCGGCATGGCCGCCAGGTCCACCGTCGATCCGGGCAGCGGTGAGCCGCTCTCCGCGTGGACCGCGGAGCAGCGCCGGGCCCCGGAAGGGCTGGTGCACGAGGAGGAGTTGTCGGAGAAGGACTGGGAGCTCGACGAGCACCGGTTCGCCGGGCGTGCGGTCCTGCCGGGCACCGGCCACCTCGACCTGGTGGTCCGCGCGGCCCGGGAGCTGTGCCCGCAGCTCGCGGGCGTGCCGGTGAGCCTGGGCGAAGTGGTCTTCCGCCGGCCCCTGTTCGTCGACGGTACGCAGCGGGTGCGGGTCGTTCTCGAACCCCGCGGCGGGGACACCTGGGCCTTCTCGGTCCGTACCGGGTCCACCGTGCACTGCGACGGCCGGATCGGCGCCGCGGCCGGGCCGGCCGCGCCCGAGGTGGACCTGGCGGCCGTGGCCGCGCGCATGACGGAGAGCGTCGACGCGTCCGGCGCCGGCGACCTCGCCGAACTCGGGCCGCACTGGCTGAACGTCACCGCACTGCGGCGCGGAGCGGACGAGCAGCTGGGCTCGCTGGCTCTCGACGAGCGCTTCCGCGCCGAAGCGGCCACCCGTCCGCTGCACCCGGCGCTGCTCGACAGTGCCACGGCGCTCACCCGGCGCCGGGAGGACGCCCACCACCTGCCGCTGCTGTACGGCACGGTCACGGTCTACCGCGACCTGCCCGGCGAGTTCACCAGCCATGTGCGGCACGTGCGCGGCGGCGGGGACAGCGGGGTGCTGGTCTCGGACATCGACCTGGTCGGCCCGGACGGGGTGGTGGCGGTCGCCGTGCGCGGCTTCACGATGCGCAGGGTGGAGGGCAATCCCTTCGGGGCCGGCTCCGCCGAGGAACAGCCCGCGACGGAGCCCGCGGAACCGGTGGATGCCGCGGATGCGGCGGATGCGGCGGCCGGACTGCCTGCCTCGGACGGCATCCCGCCCGGTGAGGGCGTGGCCCTGCTGTTCGACGTGCTGAGCGGGCGCCCGGCGCGTCAGGTCACGGTGCGTCCGTACCGCGACGGGGCGCCGCTGGCCCCGGAGACGGTACGGGCGCCGCTGTCGGCGGCACCCGCGACGGCCCCTGCGACGCCGACGGCCACGGCCCCGGCCACGGCCCCGCCGGCACCCGAACCCGCCGCCGTACCGGCCGTTCCCGTACCGGCCGCCCCGGGCGGCGGCAGTGACCGGGACCTGGCCGGGATGCTGGAGGAGACCTGGCGGGCCGCCCTCGGCATGGGCTCCATCGACCACGGCGCGGACTTCTTCGACCTCGGCGGGGATTCCCTGAGCGCGGTCGGGCTGATCGCGGAGGTCCGGGACCGGCTGGGCGTCGAGCTGAGCATCGGCATGATCTTCGAGTTCCCGACCATCTCGGCCCTGGCCGCCGAGCTGGCCCGGCAGGCAGGGGGAGCCCGATGAGCACGCCCGTACGCGGCGCCGGGGAACCGCGCTGGTCCGTCCGCGGTGAGCTGCGCGCGGACCCGCGGCTGCGGCTGTACTGCTTCCACCACGCGGGCGGGTCCGCGTCCGAGTTCACGCAGTGGCACCGCTACCTGCCCGAGGACGTCGACGTGTGCGCCGTCCAGCTCCCGGGCCGCGGGGCGCGGATCAAGGAGCCCCCGCACACCCGTATGGGCCCCCTCGTGGCGGAACTGGCCGGGCAGATCGCCACGGACGTGCCCATGGTGTTCTTCGGGCACAGCTTCGGCGCGCTGGTCGCCCACGAGCTGGCCCGGGCCCTGGTGGAGGCGGGTGGTCCCGCACCGCGGCACCTCTTTCTGTCCGCCCGCCCGGCGCCGGGCCTGGTCACCCACCGGGGCAGCATCCACGACCTGCCCGAGGAGGAGTTCCTGGACGTCATGGACCGTCGCCACGGCGGGGTCCCGGGCGAGCTGCGCGAACACCCCGAACTGCGCGGGATGGTCCTGCCGTACTTCCGGGCCGACTACGAGGTCATCGAGACGTACGAGCCGGCCGCGGCCGCCCCCGTACCGGTGGCGGCGACGGTGCTCGGCGGCACCGACGACGGGATCCCCCTGGAACAGCTGGAGGCGTGGCGGGAGCACCTGTCCGGCCCGTTCGGGCTGCGGATGTTCCCCGGCGACCACTTCTACCTCCGGCCGCACCGCTCGGCCGTGCTGGACCTGGTGCGCGCGGTGGCCGGATGAGTACGGACGTGCGCGCCGGGCTCGCGGGACGGCGGCTCGGCGCACCGTACGAGCTGTTGCTGTTCGCCTTCGTGGTGTCCGGGCTCGGCAACTGGATCTACCGCCTGGCGCTGCCGCTGATGGTGTTCGAGCTGACCGGGTCGGCACTGAACACCGCGGTGGTGTACGCCCTGGAGTACGCCCCGCTGCTGTTGCTCTCGTTGCCGGGCGGCGTGATCGCCGACCGGTTCGAGCGCCGGCGGATCCTGGTGGTCGGCGACCTGGCGGCGACGGTGCTCGCGGGGGTCCTCGCGCTCATCGTGACGTCGGGTTCCTCGTCGGTGCTGCTGGTCTACCTGGCGGCGTTCCTGCTCGCCTGCGTGGAGCCGCTGTACTACCCGGCGTTCCAGGGGATGGTGCCGGACCTGGTCCGCGACAAGGACCTGGAGCGCGCCAACGCCTGGATGCAGATGGGCGACAACGTGATGAGCCTCGCCGGTCCCGCCGTGGCCGGCGTGCTGATCGCGGCCGTCGGGTACGAGGGCGCGATCTGGGCCGACGCGGGCACGTTCGCCGTGTCGGCCCTGGCCATGGTCGCCATCAGGGCCCGGTCGAAACCGCCCGCCGGGACGGAGCGGGACGGGGCGGCGGCCGGGCCGGTACGCCGCGACCTGCTGGGGGAGGTGAAGGACTCCCTGGTCCACATCACTCGGGAGAACCGGCCGCTGCTCAGCGGGGCGGTCCTGTTCGCCCTCGCCAATCTGGGCACCTGGCTGGTGCAGGCGAACCTCGTCTACTACCTGAGCGACTACCAGGCGATGTCGCCCGCCCTGATCGGCGTGGTCTTCGCCGCACAGGGCGCGGGGGCGGTGCTGGGGGCCGCCGTGTGCCCCTGGCTGGGCCGTCGCTTCGCACCCGGCCGGGTCGTCATCGCGGGCACGGTGCTCGCGGGCGCCGGCATCGTGCTGCTGATCCCGCTGCGGGATGTCGTCAGCATCTCGGTGCTGTGGGCGCTGATCTACGGCATCGGCACCGTGAACATGGTGAGCTGGTTCGTCCTGCGCCAGCGCACGGTGCCCGCGCGGATGCTGGGCCGGGTGGTGGCGACCACCCGGATGATCGCCTTCATGTCGATCCCGGTCGCGTCGGTGCTGGGGGGCGTGCTGGAGCAGCACTGGCACAACATGTACCTGATCATCGCGATCGCGGGCGGTCTGCGCCTGCTCGTCGGCCTGGGCGCGCTGTTGTCGCCGCTCAACTCCGCTGCCGGATGGCGTAATCCAGCCGATTCCTGACGGAGGGGTCGGCCGGTACGACGGTCGCCGCGAGGAGCAGTTCCGGGGTGGCCGTCCAGCGTCCTTCGTAGCGGAGGGGCACGGGCGGCTCCCCGGCCCCTCCCCCTCCGGCGATCACGGAGCTCCCACCCGCACCACCGGTCCCGCCCGCCCCATCCGTCCCTGCCGCCGCGCCGAGATCGCCGACATCGACGAGCTCGGCGCGGAAGGTCCCGGCCGCCCGGTCGAAGGAGACCGACGCGTCCGCGAACCCCAGCCGGCGCCGCGTCATCGGGAACCACGCCTTGTACACGGACTCCTTCACGCAGAACAACAGCCGGTCCCAGCGCACCTGCGGGCACTCGGCGGTCAGGACGGCCAGCCGCTCGCGCTCCTCGGCTCGGGCGATGGCCCCCAGCACCCGCCCGGGCAGGGGTTCGTGCGGCTCGGCGTCGATCCCCACGGCCCGTACCCGCGTGCGGGACGCCACCGCCGCCGCCCGGTACCCGGCGCAGTGCGTCATGCTGCCGACCACCCCCTGAGGCCACACCGGCGCCCCGCGCTCTCCGGGCAGCACCGCCACGGGTGGCACGCCGAGGTCCGCGAGGGCGCGCCGGGCGCAGTGCCGGACGGTGGTGAACTCCCTGCGCCGACCCTCGTGGCGCGCCGCCCCCAGCGCTTCCAATTCCTCGGGAAGAAGGGTGGATTCGGGTACGTCGGCAAAGCTCTCGGCATAGGCCACAGCGGTCGGAAGGATCAGTTCGAGCACCTCAGGACCCTAACGACCGGAACCGTTCTTCCGCCATTTCTGCCGGTCGGTCCGGCTGCTAGCGTGATTCGGGACCAGCAATTGCATTCGAACAAAACGCAGATGTTCGTCCACCTAGGGGGATTTCCGCAATGACCAGCGGTATTGATGATGTGTCGACCGCCATAGGCGCGGCCGAAAGCGGTTCGACGAAGCGGCCGCCCGGTCTGCGCCTGCCCGCGGTGGTCCAGACCCTGCTGTTCGCCCAGTACCGGCACAAGCTCTTTCCCGCGCTGCGCCGCAGGCACGGGGACATCTTCACGCTCCGCCTCACCACGCCCACCCGCCATCTGGTGATCCTCACCAAGCAGGAGGACATCAAGACCGTCTTCGGCGGTCCGGTGGACGTCCTGCACGCGGGCGAGGGCAACGCGATCATGGGGCCGGCCCTCGGTGACCACTCGGTGCTCCTCACGGACGAGGGCGAGCACCGCAGGTCCCGGCGGCTGCTGATGCCCGCCTTCACCGGCGCGGCGCTGGCGGGCTACCAGCAGATGGTCGGCGAACTGACCAGGGCGGAGGTGGAGAGCTGGCCCGAGGAGACCGTCTTCAGTTCCCACGAGCGGATGCAGGCGCTCACCCTGGAGGTGATCCTGCAAGTGGTGTTCGGGGTGACCGACGAGGCGCGGCTGACGCGCATGCGCCCCCTCGTGCGCGGCATCGCGGACATCGGCCCCGTCACCCTGCTCGGCCTCCCCTACCCCCTCCTCCAGCGCGTCGGTCCGTGGCGCCGCCACACCGACCTCCAGCGGGGGCTGGACAAGCTGCTGTACGCGGAGATCACCGACCGGCGCCGCGCCGCCGACCTGCACAGCCGGACCGACGTGCTCTCGCGTCTGCTCCAGGCGGCGGAGAACGAGGAGGGCGGCGGGTTCACCGACGCGGAGCTGCGCGACCAGCTCATCACGCTGCTCCTCGCCGGGCACGAGACCACGGCCACGGGCCTGGCCTGGGCGCTGCACGAACTGGTCCGCCGACCCGAGCAGTTGCAGCGGGCGCAGCGCGCGGCGGACGAGGGTGACGACGCCTACCTCACGGCCGTCGCCAAGGAGGCGCTGCGGCTCAAGCCGGTGGTGTACGAGGTGGCCAGGCAGCTCACGAAGCCGCTCACGGTGGGCGGCTACCGACTGCCCGCCGGCGCCACGGTGATGCCCGCCATCGGCATGGTGCAGTCGGACCCGGCGTACCACGACCAGCCGGACGAGTTCCGTCCCGAGCGCTTCCTCGACGGGCAGCCGCCCGCCCACACCTGGATTCCGTTCGGCGGCGGCGCCCGGCGCTGCATCGGCGCCGGTTTCGCGCTGCTGGAGGCGACGGTGGCGCTGCGCGAGGTGCTCCAGCAGTACGAGATCCGGCCCGACCGGCCCGCTCCGGAGGAGCAGAAGGCCCACCACGTCACGCTGATCCCCTCCCGGGGGGCGCGTCTCGTGGTGAGCCGTCGCCGCTGAGCCGCATCGGACGGCCGGGCCGCGGCCACCCCCGTACGAGGGCGGCCGCGGCCTGCGGCCCGTTCAGCGGGCGACGTCCGCCAGGACCTCCAGACGGCCCGTCAGCAGGCGCTCCCGGCACAGGCTCCGCTGGACCTTGCCGGAGGAGGTCCGCGGGATCGCGCCCTTGGCCAGGACCACGACCCTGTCGGGGGCGTGGCCGAGCTGCTCGCGCAGTCGCTTCATCACCCGGGCCGCGGTCTCCTCGTGGTTCTCGAAGCCCTTCGCGGACTCGAAGGCCACGATCATGCGCTCGGTGTCCGGCACGGCGAAGGCCGCGCACACGGGCCGTACGCCCTCCACCTTGGCGGCGACGTGCTCGTAGTCCTCCGGGTAGAGGTTGCGGCCCGAGACGATGATCATGTCCTTGACCCGGCCGCAGACCACCAGGCCGCCGTCCTCGGTCCGGTAGCCGAGGTCGCCGGTGTGCAGCCAGCCGTCGCGCAGGACGGCCGCGGTCGCCTCCGGGTCCTCCCAGTAGCCCTGCATCAGGGAGGGGCTGTGCACGCAGATCTCGCCGACCCGGCGTTCGCCGAGCGGTGTGCCGTCCGCGTCCCTGATCTCGATCCGGACTCCCGGCACCGGAGGTCCGCAGACCGCCAGCGCGCGGGCGCCGGGGGCATCGGCGTCCACCGGGGCGGCCACTGCACCCGGCTGGAGGCCGTCGCGCGACACGTGGTCCCAGACCAGCGGCCGGGTGGCCTCTCCCATGGCCACGGCCAGGGTGGCCTCGGCCAGTCCGTACATCGGGGTCATCGCCTGCGGCCGGAGCCCGTACACGGCGCCGGCCTGCGCGAACTGTTCGAGGGTGGCGGCGCGGATCGGCTCCGCGCCGTCCCCGCACACCTCCAGGGCCGAGAGGTCGAGCTCGCGCGGACGCAGCCGCATGCCCTGGGCGGCGAGACCGTAGGCGAAGTTCGGGGCGACCGTGCTGGTGGCCCCGAACCGGGAGAGGGCGTCCACCCAGGAGTCCGGCCGGGCCAGGAAGTCCTCCGGCGGCTGGAGCACCATCTTGATCCGGTAGGCCATGCCGGAGAGCACGGAGATCAGGCCCATGTCGTGGTAGAGCGGCAGCCAGCTGACGTGGACGCTGCGGTCCCGCTCCAGTTCGAGCCGCTCGCAGCAGACGGCGGCGTTGGTGAGCATCTGCCGGTGGGTGAGCGCGACCGCGCGGGGCAGGCCGGTGGTGCCGGAGGTGAACTGCAGGTAGGCGAGGTCCTCGGGGCCGACCGGGACCGGACCGCTGATCTCCGTGCGCTCCGCGGCCAGTTCGCCGCAGGTCAGCACGGGCCGGTCGCCGGTGATCCGGCCGGTGACGAAGTCGCCGAAGGCATCGGCGACCACCACGCAGCGCGCGTCCACGTGGTCGAGCCTGCGGTTGATCTCGGCGATGAAGTCGGGCAGGTCCGAGAGCCGGTGCGGCAGGGGCAGGATGACGGGGACGGCGCCCGCCCGCCAGACGCCGAAGAGGCTGAGCAGGAAGCCGGGCGAGGTGGAGGAGACGATCGCGACGCGGTCCCCCTTCGCGACACCCGCCCGGGCCAGCCCGCCCGCCACCCGCCGCGCTCCGGCGGCCAGCAGCGCGTACGGCAGTGGCGTCCGGTCCAGTTGCCGGTTGACCACGGTGATGCCCCGGGGGGTCGTGGCGGCGAGTTCCAGGACCTCGGGCACGGTGACCGCGCCGAACATGTCCTCGGGACGCGGATGGTCCATGGTCTTCTCTTCCCCGTTCATCCGGCGCTCCGCGCCAGGGCGTGCAGTTCGTCGATGAGGCGGTCGGCCAGGGCCCGGACCGTCGCCTCCGTGTGCAGGTTGCTGCTGTAGGTCCACACCAGCCGCAGGGTGCCGTCCGAGGCCATCGCCATCAGGTCGAGGGTCCGGGTCCGGTGGCCGCGGTCGCTGCGGTGGTGGCCGAAGGAGTCGACGACCGGCCGGGCGTCACCGGTGAAGTACTCGCTGACGTCTCCCCAGTAGTTGAAGCCGATCTCGGGTACCGGGACCTCGGCCATCCGGGCCCGCACCGCCGGGTCGGGGTGCAGATACCGCAGCAGGCCGTATCCGACGCCCTGGTGGGGCATCTCGCGGATCTGGTCGCGTACCTGGGCGAGGTCGCCCGGGCGCAGCACCAGCGGTGACAGAGTGGAAAAACGGGCGACGGTACGGGAGATGTCCAGTGCTCCGAAGGCCCGCCGGCGGCCGTGTCCCTCGACCTCGACGACCAGTTCCGGCTGCCCGGTCCAGTCGGTCACGGCGCGGGCGAGGGCGGTCAGCAGCACCTCGCGTATCTCGGTCCCCTGCCGGCGGGAGAGGCCGTTCAGCACGGCGTCCGCGGTCGCTCCGGTCACCTCCGTGAAGTGGCGGACGGCGGAGGCCTGTGTGTTGGGGCCCACCCGGTGGTCCACGGGCAGCGGTGCGGGCGACAGGTCGGCGAGCCTGCTCCAGTAGGGGAGTTCGGCCGTGACCTCCTCGCTCGCCGCGTGGGCGTGGAGTTGCTCCGCCGCCTGCGGCAGTGCGGCCGTCTTCGGCGGCAGGACCGGTGCGTCGCCCCGTTCGAGGGCGAAGTAGGCGGTGCGCAGGTCCTCGTAGAACACCCGGGAGGAGTAGTAGTCCATGACCAGCCAGTGGGCGCTGACGAGGAGCCGCGGGCGGCGCCGCGGGCCGAGGTCGAACTGGGTGAGCCGGACGGTCGTGCCGGTGGCCAGGTCGAGCCCGCCGTTGCGCAGGGCGACGTGCCGGGCGATCTCCGCCTCGATGTCGGCGTCGGCGACGGCGCCGAGGTCGACCTCCGTGACCGCGGCGGCCTCCAGGGGCCGGGCCGGGGGCAGCTCCGCGTGCGGCCCCTGCTCCGGCGTGCTGCGGAACTCGGCGCGCAGCCCGTCGTGGTGCGCGAGCACGGTGGCGAGGGCCTCGCGCAGCGGTCCGGGTTCCAGCCGCCGGTCCAGCTCGAAGACGGGCCACATGCCGTTCCAGTGGTCCGCGTCGGCGAAGTCCTGCTCGAAGAACCAGAGCTGGCTGGGTGAGAGGCCGGCCCGGCCGGTGATCTCCCGCTGGTCCGCGTCGGCCGGCGGACGGTCCGTGGCGAGGGCGGCCTGTTCGGCAACGGTCGGGTGGGCGAAGAAGTCCGCGAGGGTGAGGTGGAGGCCCTGTTCGGCGGCCTTGGCCACGACGCGCACGCCGAGGAGCGAGTCCCCGCCGAGCGCGTTGAAGTTGTCGTGGCGCCCGATCCGCTGCACCGGGAGTACGGAGGCCCAGGCGCGGGCCAGCGTCTCCTCGGCCGGGGTGGCCGGAGGCTCGTCCCCCGGGGCGGTGGCCTCCGGCACGGGCAGCGCGCGCCGGTCGAGCTTTCCGTTGGGGCCGATCGGCAAGCGGTCCAGGATCACCACGGCCGAGGGGACCATGTACGAGGGCAGCTTGGCCGCGAGGTGGCTGCGCAGCTCCTCCTCCGCGGGTGCGGCCCCGCTCTCGGGCACGGCGTAGCCGATGAGCCGCCGCGCGTCACGGGCCACGACGACCGCGGTCCGCACGCCGGGATGGGCGGCGAGCACGGCCTCGATCTCGCCGAGTTCGATCCGGTGACCACCGATCTTGACCTGGAAGTCGTCCCGGCCGAGGAGTTCGAGGGTGCCGTCAGGTCGGTAGCGGCCCAGGTCGCCCGTGCGGTAGAGGCGCTCGCCGGTGACCGGGTGGACGATGAACTGCGCCGCGGTGCGCCCGGGGTCGTCCCAGTAGCCCTGGGCCACGCCCGCGCCCCCGATGTGGAGGTCGCCGGTGACGTGGTCCGGCTTGTCGGTGAGTTCGGCGTCCAGGACATGGAAGGTCTGGTTCCGTAGCGGGGTGCCGTACGGAACGCTGCGCCACCCGGGATCGATCCCCTCGATCGGGTGCCAGATCGACCAGATCGCGGCCTCGGTCGCGCCCCCCAGGCTGATCAGCTCGGGCGCCCGGTCGGCGATGGCCCGGACCCGGCCGGGCAGGGTCAGCGGGATCCAGTCGCCGCTGAGCAGGGCCGTCCGCAGCGATCGCGGGAAGCCGGCGCCCTGCTGTTCGCAGTGCTCGACCAGCAGTTCGAGCAGGGGCGGGACGGTGTTCCACAGCGTCACCCGGTGCTCGTCGGCCAGGGCGGCCCAGCGGCCGGGGTCGCGGGCCTCGCCGGGTGCGGGCAGCACCAGGGCGCCGCCGGCTCCGAGCACGCCGAAGACGTCGTAGACGGACAGGTCGAAGCTGAGCGAGGACAGTCCGAGGACGCGGTCCCGGGGGCCGACGGCGAAGCGGCTGCTGATGTCGTCGACGGTGTTGACCGCCGAACGGTGGGTGATCATCACCCCCTTGGGGCGGCCGGTCGAGCCCGAGGTGAAGATGACGTACGCGAGGTCGTCGGGGCCGGTGGCCGGGGCGTCGGCCGGTTCCCCGGCGCCCTGCGGTCCGTCCGGCCGGTCCTCCTCCGACTGCCGGTCCTCCCCCGGCTGCCGGTCCACGACCAGGGCGGTGACGCCCGCCGGGACGCGGCCGCCGGGCTGGACGAGGGCCACCGCCGCGCGGCCCGCCGCGATCAGCTGGTCGATGCGCTCCTGCGGCAGGCCCGCGTCCACCGGCAGGTAGGCCGCGCCGGAGCGGAGCACGCCGAGGACGGCGGGGATCTGCTGCCACCCCTTGTGCATGAGGACGGCAACGAGGGTGTTGGGGGCCGCGCCGAGTGCGCGCAGCCGGTGGGCGATCCGGTCGGCCATGCGGTCGAGTTCGCCGTAGGTGAGCGTGGTGTCGGCCGTGATCACGGCGGGTGCCCCGGGCCGCGCGGCGGCCTGCCGGCCCACGGCGGCGTGCAGGAGTTCGTCCGGCAGCGGTCCCGCGGTGTCGTTCACGGCCCCGCGCACGGCGCGCTGCTCCGCCGGCAGGGTGACCGGCGGCGGTGCCTCCTGTTCGGCGATGGCAGCGACCAGGTCGAGGTAGGCGGCGAACATGTCGTCGAGCACGCCCTCGGGGAACATCTCCTCCACGGCGTCCCAGCTGATCAGCAGGTCGCTGCCGCGGGCCACGACCTGGTTGTCGAGGTAGACCTGCGGGGTCTGGGAAAGGGCGTAGGCGGTCTCGAAGACCACGCCCTCGAGGGATCCGAGGCTGTCCTGCTCACGCAGCAGACTGGTGAACACCACGGGCATCCGCGCCTGGGTGGCGTCACCGCGCCGCCCCAGCTCGCGCTGCACCTCGACTCCGCTGAAGCGGGCGTGTGCCAGGTCCTGCCGCAGCTGCGTCTGGATCCGCTGTGCGGCGACCGCGAGGTCGGGCGCGCCGCCGAGATCGCACTCCAGCAGGATGGTGCTGGTGAAGTCGCCGATCAGCCGGTCGATGTCGGCGTGCCAGCGCGGCCGGTCGGCGAGGGTCAGGTTGAGGGTGAACCGGGAGCTGCGGCTCCAGGTGCGCAGGACCTGCGCGTACGCGGCGCACAGCAGCACGGAGGGGGTGACGCCGAGGGCGTTGGCGCGGTCCCTGAGCTGCCGCCACACCCGGCCGGTCAGCCGGCGCTCGCGGCGTACGAAGGCGGGTGCCGCCCCGGAGTCGGCGAGCGCGCGGACGGGCAGCTCGGGTGCGGGCGGCAGGGTGTCGAGGCGGCCCTGCCAGTAGGCGCGGGCCTGCTCGTGGCCCGGCTGCGTACGGTGCGCGGCGACCCCGTCGAGGTAGTCGCGGAAGGTCGGTTCCGGCGCCGGACCGAGCGAGTCGGGGTCGAGGACCAGGCGGATCCACTCGGCCAGCAGCACCTGGATGCTGCCGGCGTCGACGAGCAGCAGGTCGATGCTGATGTGGAGGCGGAGCCGGCCGGCGTCCAGCCGGTGGGTGCGGATGTCGTACAGCGGCCAGGTGTGCGGGTCGAAGACCTGGGCGGCCATCTCCTCGCGGGTCTCTTCGAGCCGACATCGGCCGTCGGCCTCCGGGACGCCGCTCAGGTCGCCGTGGCGGAAGCGGTAGTACGGGACCTCCCGCGCGACCTGCTGGCGGCCGTCGGGGAGCAGGGTCGCCCGCAGCATGCCGTGGCGGCCGATCAGGGTGTTGAAGGCCTCTTCGACGCGCTCGCGGTCGGCGGTGAACAGGTCCACTTCCACGTAGAAGTGGGCGGAGCGCCCGCCGAGGTCGAATCCCCGGCTGCCCAGCCAGTACGCCTGCTGGACGTCGGTGAGGGCGAAGGGCTCGTGGTCGTGCTCGGGTGCCGGAACCAGCTGCGGGACCGACCCGCCGTCCGTACCATGGTTGAGGAGCGCCCCGGTGAGCGTTTCGAGCGTGCAGTGGCCGAAGAACAGCTCCAGCGGGAGGTCGACGGTGCACGCGGTGTCGATCGCGGACTTGAACCGTACGGCGTCCAGCGAGTCGAGGAAGAGCGGTTCCTGCGGGTCGATCCAGCGGTCGTAGTCGCTGTTGACGCCGGCCAGCAGGTCTCGTATCTGGTTGAGGCCCTTGTCCTGGTCAGGAATGGGCACAGCGGATATCTCTGACATCGGTCCCCCGTATCGACCAGCCGGTCAAGCTGGTTCCAGAGTGTTCATTGCGATGTGGCCTGCGCGTCGGCGACCTTGCGCAGGTACGAATAGATGCCGCCATTGCGGGCGATCCAGGCAGTGAGTCGTGGCGAGAGGGCGCTGACCACGTCCGCGACCTTCTCCATGACGGGCGCCACGGTGATCTCCACCTTGTTCTCGCGGATGCACTTCAGCACCGCGCGCGCGACCTCGTCCGGCCCCACCCGGCCGAGCATCGGCGGCCGTCGGCCCGCCTGCCAGGCCGCGGAGATCCCGACGTCGGCGATCAGCGTGGGGTAGACCGCCGACACCCCCACACCGGTCCCCCGCAGTTCCTCGCGCAGGGACCAGGTGAAGCCGACCAGGCCGTGCTTGGCCGAGGAGTTGATCGTGGCGTACGGATAGGCCGTCCGCCCGCCCACCGAGCCGATGTTGACCACGTGGCCGCGCCCCGCCTCCAGCATGTGCGGGAGCACGAGCCTGGTCATCGCCTCGGCCCCGAAGAGATTCACCAGGAGGACTTTCCTGATGTCCTCGATCGAGGCGTCCTGGAACCGGGTGATGCGTTCGATTCCGGCATTGTTCACCAGGATTCCGGGCGGACCGAGTTCGCTCCGGACCGTTTCCACGATCTGCCGTTGGGCCTCCTCGTCGGAAATGTCGGCGGGCACCACGAGCGCCTTGTGGCCGTGCCGGCCGATTCTTTCCGCGGTGGCCCGCAGCCCTTCTTCCGATCGGGCGACGAGTGCCAATCGGACGCCCGCCGCCGCCAGATGTTCGGCGATGTGCGGACCGACGCCGCGCGAGGCCCCCGTGACGATTCCCACCACATCGTTCAATTCGCGCACGAACATCGTCCTTTGCCGAGAGTGACGGAGCTAGCGGGACGGCTGCGGAGCGCCGCGGCCGCCGGACAAGAGCTGGACCAGGACCGCCACGCAGCACAGCAGCGCTCCGGTCAGCGCCACGGCGCCGATGCCGACGTGGTCGAGCACCGCACCGCCGATGACCCCGGACAGTCCGATGCCCAGGTAGAGGGCGGAGGCGTTGAGCGCGAGCAGCAGGCTGCCGGCGCCCGGTGAGAGTTCGAGGAGGCGGCGCTGGACCGGCGGGTTGAACCCCCAGCTCGAGATGCCCCACACGAACAGCAGCACGGCGGCGAGGGCGGTGCTGTGCACCACGGACAGCGCCGACAGCGCGATCACGCTGCCGGACACGGCCACCAGCAGCGGCATCCGGTATCCGAACCGGTCGGCCGCGACACCGCCGACGACATTGCCGATGGCGCCGCCGATGCCGTATCCGAACAGCAGCAGGCTCAGCCCCGTGCCGTGCGCCCCGACGGTGTCGGCCAGCACGGGAGCCGCGTAGGTGTAGACGGTGAACACGCCCAGGCTGGCGGCCAGGGTGATCCCGAGGACGCTGACCACGCGTGCGTCCGAGGCGACTTCGACGCGCCGGCGCAGCGAGACCCTCGGGGGCGCCGCCACCTCGGGCACGGCCACGGCCACGGCCACCGCCGAGAGCGTGCAGAACCCGGCGACCAGCCAGAAGACGCCCCGGTACCCGAGCGGTCCGACGAGCAGCGTGCCGGCGGGCACCCCGACGATGGTGGCCGTCACCAGGCCGCCGAACACCCAGGCCGCCGCGCGGGCCCGGCGCTCCGGTCCGCTCAGTTCGGCCGCGACGGCGGTGGCCGCCGGGGTGAACACCGCGGCGCCGACGGCCGTGATGATCCGGGCGGCCATCAGGACACCGAAGTTCGGGGCCAGCGCGGCGAGTGCATTGCCCACTGCGGCCACCAGCAGCGCGGCGACGATCAGCGGACGGCGGCGCCACCCGCCCAGGGCCACGGCCAGCAGCGGGGAGCCGATCGCGTACGCCACGGCGAAGGACGTGGTCAGCAGCCCCGCCGTGGAGAGGGATACGGACAGCTCCTCGCTGAGCTGTGGCAGGACGCCGGTGACGACATAGCCGCTCGTCCCCACTGCGAACGCTCCGAGCGCGAGCGTCAAAACCTTGCCCAACACGAAATGAACCCCCTGCCCCCGGCCGGTCGGTGCCGATTGCGATCATGGCACGGGCCGCGAAGGCCACGCGAACCGGAGTCATCACCACACTCCCACAACAGAAGTTGCAGGCCAACGGGGGTTTTGCGCCAAGATCGACAGGCCCGGGTCCGGACGCGGGCGAGCCGCCCGCAGCAAGGGACACCTTGCCGCGAGCGGTCACGTGCCAGGTCCTACGACCGGTTCACTCCTGGCCGGAAGCCGCCGGATTCGCAGAGGCGATGCCGAGCTGACGGGCCTTTTCGATGTCGGCGGCGGACGGCTTGACCCGGCTGAACTCGTCGTGCCCGACCACGGTGGACTTCCACTGGTCGGCGGCGGTGGTCCCGTAGCTCAGCAGCCACTGGGTCACGATCCGCTCCTGGCTGCCGCCGATGTACTGGCCGCTCCACGTGGCGACGGAGTGGGCGTTGCGGTAGGCGTTGCGGTAGGCGACGGTCCATCCGACGGCGGTCCCGCTGCCGTCGGTGGCGGGCGCGCTGTCGTAGCGGCCGGTCATGACGTAGCGCTTCTCGGCGTTGCCGACGGCGGACTCATAGGTCCCGACGAACCCGCCGTTCGCGGCCTTGGTCACGACCATGGTCGAGCCGAGCTGGTTGTACCAGGTACCGAGCACGGACGGGCGGCCGTCGGCCGCTTCCCCGGTCCCGGCGATCTCGGCGGACGCGGCCACCGGGGTGTCCGCGGCAGCGCTCGCGGAGACGGTGGCGAAGGTCAGGAGCGCTGCGCTGAGGGCTATGGAGACATGGCGTACACGCGTCACGAGATCGATCCCCCTGTGCGGGCCGACGGCCCGATCGGTCGCCGGTGATGGCGGAAGGCCACATGGCCGCTTTCGGGGGAAAGCGTAGGGCTGTGCACCGGCAACGGGCCGGATGTCGCGCGTGAATGTCGGAGTTCGTACGAAGACTCGGCGCGATTCGTTCGCCCGCCTGCCCCCGGGGAATTCCGGAGGCAGGCGGTCCGTGTCAGCTGTCGCGGACCGCGACGATGCCGTTGAACACGCCGACGTACGCGGTTCCGTCGGGCCCGAGCGTGATCGGGGCCCAGTTGTTGTCGTACAGCGGACCGGTACCGGTCAGCTGCCGCCAGCGCCGCTCACCGGTACGGAAGTCCACCGCCGTGAGGTACCAGGCGTCGATCCCCCAGACATTGGGCTCCTTCTCGTAGAAGTAGAGCAGCCCGTTCGCGGTGGAGAGCTTCGGGACCACGGAGGGAGCGCGGATCGCGCTCTCCCAGACCGTGTCGCAGCCGCTGCCGTCGGCGCGCACGTCGATGCGGGCCGCGCCGCCCACGACGGACTTGCCCAGCAGCAGGGTGGTGGGGTTCTCGTAGCCGTAGTTGTTCTCGACGACGATGCTGTTGCCCCAGGTGATCAGGGAGTTGTCGGTGGTGGAGGCACCGGAGCCGAAGACCGGCACCTTGCAGACCAGCCGGCGGTCGGCGGGCACGTCCACGCCCCGCCTGTAGACCAGGACGTTCATCCGGTCGTCGGCGTTGTCGGTGATGGCGACGTAGCCCGGGCCGAACAGGTCCGGGGTGGTGCCCGAACCCTGGTTGACGGAGCCGGGCTTGGACGCCGTGCCCCGGTCGTACGTCTGGCGCCACTGCACCTCGGGGGTGCCGTCGGCACCGGCGCGGAAGCTGTACAGCGCGTGGTCGGAGACGATCGAGACGCCGTCCTCGGCGACGGAGAAGGAGTTCTGGATCTCCTCGCCGGGCAGCCGGACGGAACGGATCCGGTCGGTCGCCGGATCCACCGTGCCCACCCGGCCCTGGCGGGTGACCCACCAGATCCGGCCGTTCCAGTCGGGCATCACCGAGGTGACGGGGTCGCAGGTGCCACTGGGCCACAGGTTGGTCCAGGTCACGCAGTCGTGCGGGACCTGTCCGGTGAGGTCCCAGTCGTCGTCGACCGTGAACTTCCAGCTGCCGTCCGGGTTCTGGGAATGGGCGAGGCGCAGGATGTGCTGGCGGGAATCGGCCAGCACGGCCCGGTCCTGGTGGTCCAGGTAGAAGTAGGCGCCGCCGGAGGTGTCCTTGAAGATCTTCGCGAAGTCGAGCGAGGTGATCGCCTCGACCGTCGAGGAGCGCTGCGGGAGCTGGTACTCCGCGAGCGTGGCCAGCGTACGGGGCTCCAGGAGCTTGACCTTGAAGCCGGAGAAGGTGCCGCACACCGTGACGAGCCGGCCGCCCGCGTCGAAGGTGGCGGTCGCGCACTCGCCGCCGAGGGCGGCGATCTTCTCGCTGGTCACCTTCGGGTTCCTGCCGAGCGGGCCGGACCAGGGGGAGGTCGCGCTGCCCGCGGCGTCGGAGTGCATGCCGCTACGGCCGTTGGGCGCGAGGAACGGGTGCTGCGGCGGTGCCTCGCCGGGCAGCGGGGCGGCGGCCGCGGGGCTGCCGTCGTAGTGGGTGACCAGCCGGTGGCCGGGGGCCTTGGGTATGTCCTCGGCCTGGGCCGGCGAGCCGCCGTACATCACCGTGAGTGCGGCGACGACGGGCAGCACGGCGCAGTTCAGCGATCTTCGGAACATCCGGGCGTCCTCCGGTTCTCTGCAGTCTTGTTGACAATGCGTCTGATGTCGCGCCGCCGCCAGACGCTAGATCGCACTGCCCGAGGAGTCCATGGATGGGCCGGATGATTCATGAAGGCGCAACAGTCGATCAAGGATTCAGGCTGGAGACCACGTTCGCGGTGGCCGTCAGGCCGTCGTGGATGGTCGCGGCCATGCTGCTGCTCGCGAGGTAGAAGCCGAGCAGCGCGCAGACGACGGCGTGCGAGAACTTGAGCCCGCCGCTGCGCAGGAAGATCCACGCCAGGATGAGGAGCAGGACGACCACCGAGAGGGAAATCACCATAGAAACCTCCTTGCTCGCCGTCATGGTGGCGCAGGAGGGGGTGCCTTCGGGCGAAAGACGTGTCCGCCGTACGGGTGTTGACCGTCCGTGACGAGCGTCAGTCCTTGACGATCTCCGCCCAGTGGGTCGTACGGTCGCACCAGCGCTCCAGCAGCACCGGGTCGTGGCCCACCGCGAGCAGCCCGGCGCCGGCCTCGGCGCGGTACTCCTCCACGACGCCGACCAGGGCGGCCGTGGTGGAGGCGTCCAGCATCGCGGTCATCTCGTCGCAGACCAGCCAGCGCGGGCGCAGCACCAAGGCGCGCGCCAGGCAGGCGCGTTGCAGCTGTCCGTCGCTGACCTCGTGGGGGCGGCGGCCGAGCAGGTCACCGCCCAGGCCTACCTTAGGAGCCAACTCGGCGAGCCTCGCGTCCACTTCCGCACGGCGGCCCGTCGCGCGCAGCGGTTCGGCGATCAGGTCGTGCAGTCGCAGCCGCGGGTCCGCGGAGAGGCGGGGTTGCTGGAAGACCACCCCGATGGCGGTGCGCAGGGAGCGCGGGGCCCGGTGGGAGAAGCCGGTCACCGTGCGGCCGTCGAGCGTCACGCTCCCGCGGTCGGGGCGGTGCAGCAGCGCGGCGACGCGCGCGAGGGTGGACTTGCCGCAGCCGCTCGGCCCCAGCAGGCCGAGGGATTCTCCGGGCCGCAGCGTGAGGTGGGCCCCGCGGACGGCGGGGGCGCGGCGGTCGTAGCCCGCGGTGATGTCCTTGAGCTCAAGCACGGTGACAGGCCACCCCTTCGGAGAGTTCGGGCCGCCGGGTGCGGCACAGGTGGTCGGCGGCGGCGCACCGGGCGGCGAAGGCGCAGCCCGCCGGGAGCGCGCCGAGTTCGGGCGGGGCTCCGGGCACGGGCGTGAAGGCGCGGTCGGGGAGGGCGTCGAGCAGGCCCCGGGCGTAGGGGTGGCGGGGGCCGGGCGCCCCGAAGAAGGCCTCGGCCGGGCCGGTCTCCACGATCCGCCCGGCGTACATGACGGCGACGCTGTCGGCGATCCGCTCGGCCGCCGCGAGGTCGTGCGTGATCATCAGCAGCGCCCGGCCGGCGGCGCGGGTGTGGGCGCGCAGCTCGTCGACGGTGCGCAGGACGAGGTCGCGGTCGAGGCCCGTGGTCGGCTCGTCGGCGAGGAGCAACGGGGCGTCACCGACGAGGGCGAGGGCGGTGGCGGCCCGCTGGGCGAGCCCGCCGGACAGCTCGTGGGGGTGGCGGTCGAGATGGGTGGCGGGAAAGGCGGCCCGCTCGGCGGCCGCTTCGGCCGCCGCCCGCAGCGCGGTCCGCCCGCGGGTCCCGGTGAGCTCGCGGACCGCCTCGCGCAGGTGGGACCGGATGGTGCGCACCGGAGTGAGGTGGGCGGCCGGGCTCTGCGGAACCAGGCCGACGCGTCGGCCCCGTACGGTCTCGGCCAGGGTGCGCTCGTCGGCGGCGAGCAGGTCCGTACCGTCGGCGAGCCGGGCCGATCCGGCGGTCTCGGCGTTCCCGGGCAGCAGGCCGAGGAGGGCGGAGGCCAGGACGGACTTGCCGCAGCCGCTCTCCCCGACCAGGACGAGGCACTCCCCGGGCGCCAGGCGCAGGCTCGCGTCGGTGACGGCCTCGACGTAGCGGCCTTCGCGCATGCGGAAGCGTACGGAGAGCTGCTCGACGGTGAGCACGGGCGGCGGCGGGGTCACAGGGTCAGCTCCGAGCGGCGGCGGGGGCTTTGGCGCTCGCGCCAGGCGCCCGCGAGGCCGGCGACGGCCAGCGTCGGGACGATCAGCAGGAGGCCGGGGAAGAGGGTGGGCCACCAGTCGCCGGCGAGCAGCGAACCACGGGCGCTCTGGACCAGGTTGCCCAGGCTCGCCCGGTGGGACGGGAGTCCGAGGCCGAGGAAGGACAGGGCGGACTCGTGCCACATCGCGTGCGGGATCATCAGCACGGCGGCCAGGCCCGCCTGCGGGAGGACGCCCGGCACCAGGTGCCGTACGGCGACCCGCAGGCGGGAGGCGCCGCCCGAGACGGCCGCGTCCACGTACGGGCGGCCGCGCAGGGAGAGGACCTCCGCGCGGACGATACGGGCCGTCGAGAGCCAGTGGGTGACGGCCACGGAGACCACCACGGGCCAGACCCCGGGCCGGAACATGGCCACGATGAAGATGCCGAGGAGCAGGTGCGGGATCGAGGCGAGCGTGTCCACCGCGCGCATCACCAGCCGGTCGGTCCAGCCGCCGAGCGCGCCCGCGGCGGCGCCCACGGCCGTACCGATGACGGTGGCGGCCAGCGCGGCCACCAGGCCGACGAGCAGGGAGACGCGGAGCCCGTAGACGCACCGCAGCAGCAGGTCGCGCCCCATGTCGTCGGTGCCGAAGGGGTGGGCCCACGAGGGCGGTTGCAGCCTGGCCGCCAGGTCGACGGCCTGCTGGTCCAGTTGCGCCAGCGGCGGAACGACCAGCACCGCCAGCACGATCACCGCCATCACCAGTGCCGATGCGCGTACGCGCAGGGTGCGCGTGGAGCGGCGGTCCCGGCCCCGCGGGCGCCAGATCACCTCAGCCATCGAAGCCCACCCTCGGGTCGGCCAGTCCGTACAGCAGGTCGGACAGCAGGTTCCCGGCCAGCACCGCCGCCGTGGCCAGCACGGTCAGTGCCGCGAGCAGCGGGAAGTCCACCGAGGTGGCCGCCTGGACGGTGGCGGCCGCGATGCCGGGCCAGCTGAAGACGGTCTCCACCAGCAGCGCACCCGTGATCAGTTCCGGTACCCGGGAGCCGATCAGCGTCAGCATCGGCAGCATGCCGGAGCGCAGGCCGTGCCCGAGCAGGACGGTCCGTTCGGCGAGCCCCCGGGCGCGGGCCCCGCGTACGGGGTCCTCCGCCAGTGCGTCGGCCACGCCCTGGCGGACGTAGAGGAAGAACCAGGGGAGTTGGGACAGGCCCAGCACCAGGGTGGGCAGGACCAGGTGCGAGGCGACCTGGCCGAAGCCGATCGTGTCGCTGCCCGCGTCGGTCAGACCGCCCGAGGGCAGTGCCCCCAGCCGTACGGAGAAGAACCAGATGGCCAGCAGGCCCAGCCAGAAGGCCGGGGCGGCCTCCAGGGTGTAGGCGAGGCCGGACACGATCCGGTCCAGCGGGCCGCCGGGGCGGCGCGCGGCGAGCACGCCGAACACCGTGCCCACGAGCACCGCCACCGCGAAGGCGCAGGCGGCGAGCAGGGCGGACCAGCCCACCCGTTCCGCGATGACGTCGGCGACGGGGCGGCGCATCACGGAGGAGGTGCCGAGGTCCCCGGTGAGCGCCGAGGTGAGCCAGTCCCACCAGCGGGTGACCAGCGGCCGGTCCACCGCGAGGTTGAGGCGGAGCTGGTCGAGGTCGGCCTGTGAGGCGGTGAGGCCGGCGGTGCCGGCGTAGGCCTTGACGGGGTCGAAGGGGGACAGGTCGGCGATGGCGAAGACGCCGAAGGTGACGGCGAGCAGGACCGGGGCGGCGAACAGGGTCCGCCGCCCCGCCATGCGCGCCATCCGCCCCCAGGGCACGCGGGCGGTACCGGTTGCCCGGGCAGGACCGGTGGCTTCGGTGCTACCGGCGGCGCGGGTGGTGCCGGTGGTGCGGGTGGTCACTTGGCCGGGCTCACTTCTGCTTCGGCTTCCAGGTCTCGACGTTCCACCACGGGCCGGAGCCGAGGCCGTGGTCGTGCGGCTCGACCTGCGTGGTGAGCCCCTCCCACTTGTCGCCGACGACGTACACGTGGTCGATGTGGGTGAGGAAGACGTAGCCGGGGTTCTTCACGAGCTCGCGCTGCACGGTGTCGTACGCGGCCTTGCGCGCCGCCGGGTCGCCGCTCCTGCGGCCCTCGGCGAGGGCCGCGTCCACGGCCGGCTCGTCGTACCGGGCCATGTTGTTGAAGCCGTCCCCGCCGAGCGAGGAGGTCAGCAGCTGGTACTGGTCGAAGTCCGGGTCGGCCGGGGAGCCGCCGCCCGCGAGGACGGCCTCGGTCCTCATCCGGGGCTCGATGACCTCCCAGGTGCCGGCCTCGGTGCGCACCTCGACCCCGGCCTTCTTGGCGTCGGAGGCGAAGGCGAGCGCGTGGTCCTGGCGGATCTTGTCGCCGGAGGTGTACCAGAGCGGGAAGGAGGCGCGGACCCCGTCCTTGACGCGGATGCCGTCCTCGCCCGGCTTCCAGCCGGCCTCGTCCAGGATCCGCTTCGCCGCGTCGAGGTCGTGCCGGCGCTCGGTGCCGGCGGCGAACCACGGGCTGCCGGTGGGCACCGGGCCGTGCGCGGGCCGGCCGGCACCCTCCAGGAGCTTGTCGACCATCGCTCCGCGATCCACGGCGATGTCGAGGGCCCGCCGGACGGCCACGTCACCGGTGACCGGGTGGTGGGTCGGCAGGGTCACGTTGCGGTAGTCGAAGGTCTTGGCCGCGTAGGTGCTCCGGGCAGGGTCCTCGGCGAAGCCCCTGGCGAGGTTGGGCGGCAGGATCGCGCCGTCCAGCTCGCCGGAGCGCAGCCGGGTGGCGCGGACGTCGTCGTCCTTGACGACGGCCATGGTGAACCGTTTCACCGCGGGCTCGCCGCCCCAGTACCCCGGATTGGCCCTGAAGCTGATCTTCTCGCCCTTGGACCAGCCGGCGAGCGTGTACGGGCCGGTGCCGACGGGCCGGGTGGTGAAGTCACCGCTGTTGACGTCCTGCTTGCCCGCGATGTGCTCGGGAGCGATGGGCAGCACGGTCCGCTCGGCGAACGGCGCGTAGGGGTACTTCAGCGTGAAGACGACGGTGGCCTCGCCGCGCGCCATGACGCTCTCGATCGCGTCCAGTTCGGTCTTGGAGGCGTTGTTCGTCCCCGCGTCGAGGATGGTGCGGTAGGTGAAGACGACGTCCTTGGCGGAGAAGGGCTCCCCGTCGCTGAAGGTGACGCCCTTGCGGAGCCCGTAGGTGTACGTGCGCCCGTCCGCGGAGACCTCCGGCAGGGCCTCGGCCAGTGCGGGCTTCAGCCGCATGTCCGCGTCGTGCGTGAGCAGCCCGTCGAAGATCTTGGAGTTGCCGTCCTTGCCGTAGCCCAGCAGCGGGCTGAGGGTCTCCGGCTCGGTCGCTATGCCGACCACGACCGCGTCGGCTCCCGATCCGCCGGCCGCGGGGGCGGAGCAGGCCGTCACGCCCGTGATGAGTGCGGCGGCCAGCGTCGCGCCGGCCACTCCCCGTGCTGTCCGGGCCGTCATGTGCTGCACATCCCTGTTCAAAATCATCCGCTATTGCAAAGAGCTGGCAATAATGCCAGACGGGGTCAGAAGAACACGAACCCGGTCACCACGCGGGCCATCGGCCGCAGGGGTCTTGTCGGGCTCCCGTCCGCCGTGCCATACATGTCTAGACCTTTAAGGAAGCCGAGGAAGGCACCCCGTGCGACGCAGCGCCCCCACGCTCGCCCCCTGCCTGGCCGCCCTGGGCCTCGCCGCCCTCACGGCCTGCACCGCGCCGGACACGCGGCCCCCGCCCGCCCCGGGCGGACTCACCGCCCAGGCCGGCAGCGCCACCAGCGTGCACGTGATGTGGGAGGCCGCGGCCGGCCGGGACGGGGTGATCGGCTACCAGGTCTTCGAGGCCGACCACATGGTCCGCGAACTCCCCGCCGAGAAGACCATGGTGGACATCACCGGCCTGGCCCCGCAGACCGGATACACCTTCACCGTCCGGGCCAAGGACGCCGCCGGGAACCTCTCCGGCCCCGGCCCCGCCGCCCGGGTCACCACCCCGGCGGCCAAGGCGGAGGACCGCGGGGCCCCCACCACCCCGGCCACCACCACCGCCCGGGCGACCGGCCCCCGGTCCGCCCAGGTGTCCTGGACGGCCTCGACCGACGACACGGGCGTGACGGCCTACGACATCTACCAGGGCGGAGTCCGGATCCACACCGCCGGCCCCGCCGAGAGCGGCACCGCGCTGACCGGCCTCCAGCCGGACACCGTCTACACCTTCACCGTCCGGGCCCGCGACGGGGCGGACAACTCCTCCCCCGACGGTCCGGCGGTGGACGTGACGACCCCGCCCGCCTCCGGCGACGGGCCGGGCACCGCCCCCGCCGCATTCACCGCCACCGCCTCCCCGGGCGCGGTCACGCTGAACTGGACCGCCCCGGACACCGGCCGCGAGACCACCGAGTACGAGCTGTACGTCAACGGACTGCCCACGACCGTCATCCAGTTCGGAGCGGGCGCGGTGCCCAGCGGGCGGGCGGAACACCGGCTCACGGTGGCCGAGCCGGCCGGCACGGTGTGGACCGTCAAGCTGCGGGCCAGGCTCCCCGACGGCAACTGGGGATCCTTCTCCGCGGAGCGGCGGATCACACTCGTCGCGTGAAAGGTACCGATCCGGCCTGAACGGCACGCCCGAACGGGAAGATCGCGCACAATACTTCCGTGTTCGGTGAGTACTCGTTCAATGACAATCAGGCAGACTCCGCGGACGGCGATCCAGGACCGGACCGCCGCCCGGTGCCGGGCAACCTGCCGCCGGAACCTGCGAGCTTCATCGGTCGCGAGCGTGAACTCACGCTGCTCGAAGACCTGTTGCGCGAGCGAAGACTGGTCACCCTCACCGGGGTGGGGGGCGTCGGCAAGTCACGGCTCGCCCTGCGGGCCGTCGCCGCCGCCGGCCGGTCACGGCCCGACGGGGTGTGGTGGACGGAGCTGTCACCGCTGCGCGATCCGAGCCTGCTCACCGCCACCATCGCCCACACGCTCGGTCTCGCCGACCACTCCCCGCGCCCTCCCGACGAGGAGTTGTGCGCGTGGATGGCGGACAAGGAGCTCCTCCTCGTCCTGGACACCTGCGAGCACCTGGTGGCCGCCTGCCGCCACCTCGTCGGTGAACTCCTGCAGTCCGCACCGGGCCTGACGGTCCTGGTCACCTCCCGCGAGCCGCTCGACATGCCGACCGAGGAGGTCGTCGAGGTCCGGCCGCTGCCCTGCGAAGGACCCGACAGCGACGCCCTCGCCCTCTTCCGGGCCCGCGCGCTGGCGGCGGCCCCCCGGGCCGCCGCCGTCTTCACCGACCCCGCCCGGACCGCGGTGGCCGCCGAGGTGTGCCGGCGCCTGGACGGCATTCCGCTCGCGCTGGAACTCGC
Source organism: Streptomyces sp. Sge12 (assembly GCF_002080455.1). Lineage (NCBI taxonomy): Bacteria > Bacillati > Actinomycetota > Actinomycetes > Kitasatosporales > Streptomycetaceae > Streptomyces > Streptomyces sp. Sge12. The sequence continues at coordinate 6,670,996 of NZ_CP020555.1, read as the reverse complement.
CGGCGCCCGGATGCGGTTGTGGACGCTGGAGCACATGGCCGAACGGATCGGCGAACGCTTCGAGGTGCTCTCCGACGCCCGGGTCGCCCTCCCGCACCGGCACCGGCACCGGACCATGCGCACCACCATCGGCTGGAGCCACGAACTGTGCGAGCCGCTGGAGCGGCTTCTGTGGGCCCGGCTCTCGGTCTTCACCGGCGACTTCGACATCGCGGCGGCGCGCGCGGTCTGTTCGGGCGGCCCGTTGGCCGCCGCCCGCGTGGAACGGGTGCTGGCGGGCCTGGCCGCCAAGTCCGTGGTCCTGCGCACCGAGGAACGCGGTGCCGGGGCCCGCTACCGGATGCTGGACACGATCCGCGAGTACGGGCAGGACTGGCTGGACGAGCTCGGCGAGGTGGGGATCGTCACCGACCGGCACGCCCACTGGTACGCGGCCCTCTCCCAGGCCGCCGACCAGGGCTGGATGGGCCCCGGGCAGGTGGACTGGTACCGCAGGATCGCCGCCGAGCACGCGCAGCTGCGTACCGCCCTGGAACACCTCCTCACCGCCGACCCGACGGCGGCGCTGGAGATGGCGGGGGCGCTGTGGTTCTACTGGTTCGCGTGCGGGCACGTGCACGAGGGCCGCGGCTTCCTGGAACGGGCCCTGCGGGCCGCTCCGCGTACCGGGAGCGCGCACAACCAGGCCGTGTGGGCCCTCGGGCTCACCGCGCTGCTCCAGGGCGAGTTGGAGGCGGCCCAGCGGCTCGGCGACACCTGCTCGCGGGACGCCGCCCGGCTCGCGGACCCGGAGCGGGAGTTGCGCGCGGCCTACCTGCACGCGGTCTCGGTCCTCATGCCCGGCGACCCGGTACGGGCCCTGCGGCTCGCCGGCCCACGGGCCCGGGCCGGCCACGGCGGGCGGACCAGCGGCGCCGGCTGGCTCCTGTGCAAGCTGGCCACCGGCTACGCCCTGTGCGACCTGAGGCGTTTCGAGGAGGCGACCGAGGAGGCGCGGTCCCTGCGGGAGGCCTGCGTGGAGCTGGGCGATCGCTGGCTGCGGGCGTACGCCGACTACATCCTGGCGGTGGCCGCGCTGGGCATGGGGGACCACGGGGAGGCCGCCCGGCACGTGAGGGCCATGCTCTCCGGGAAACGGCTGCTCGGCGACCGCTTCGGCATCGCGCTGGGCCTGGACGTGCTGGCCGCGGCGGTGGCCGGACTCGGCGACGGGGAGCTGGCGGCGCGGCTGCTGGGCACCGGGCACGCCTGGTGGCGCACGGTGGGCCGGCCGCAGATGGGCGGATCGCCCTCGCTGACCGCCCTGCGGGACCAGGGCGAGCAGCAGGCCCGCGCGGCGATCGGGGACACCGCGTACGAGACGGCGTTCCTGGGCGGCGCGGCTGCGCCCACCGGCTGACTCACGGCCGGTGGGCCGGGTGAGTGGTCAACACCTGGGCTCCCGTCAGTACGGGAGGGGTCTGCCCGACGGTGTGCGCAGGTCCAGGTCTCGGGGGGCGGGCTTCGGGACGGGCTTACGGATCAGCTGCTGGCGCATGCTGCCTCCTCGCTCAGACCAGTGCCGGGCGGCGGGGTTCCACCGTGCGGCTGTCGGGGAGCAGTTCACCGGTGTCGTCGAACATCACGACTCCGTTGCACAGCAGGCTCCAACCCTGTTCGGGGTGAGAGGCCACAATGCGGGCGGCGTCGTGATCGGCGCTGTCGGCGGTAGGGCAGGGTGGCTGGTGGGAGCACATGGCGCACCTCCTCGCGAAGTGGGGCGGGAGCGCCGGTGGTCACCCGGTCGATTCCGCGATCCACAGTGGCGGTGAGTATTACTGATCGCCGCCCCCGGACGGAACCCATATTCGCCGTCCAGTTCAGGGTGTGTATGCCCGATTACCATGCGCTCATGCCCGCTATCCGGATCGTTCACCGCACGTCTTTCTCCCCGGTCGAGGCGTGGCCGATGCTCACAGACTGGGAGCGCCACGGCGCGCAGGTCCCGCTCACCCGGACGATCATCGAGACGGCTCCGCCGACGCATGTCGGAACGATCTTCACGGCCCGCACGGGCGTGAGCAGGATCACGTTCGACGACCGCATGGAGGTCGTCGTCTGGCGGCCCCCCGCGGACGGTTTGCCGGGATTGGTCCGGCTGGAGAAGCGCGGCCGGGCGGTGACGGGCTGGGCGGAGATCGAGATCCGCCCCCTCGCCACGGGCGGCTCGGAGATCCACTGGCGCGAGGAGCTGCGGATGCGCGGCCTCCCCCGCGCCCTGGACCCGGCGGTCGCGGCGGCGGGCCGGTTCCTCTTCGGCCGAGCCCTCGCCCGGCTGCTGCGGCCCTGAGGCCCGGACGCTACGAGCCCGGCATGCCCCTAGGGTGTCTTGATCACCGCACCGGTGATCAAGAGCGACCGAGGAGACCCCCGTGGCCACTCCGCCACAGCCCCCGCCCCCGCAGGGCGCCGGCCCGTACGGCCCCTACACCGTGCCCGTCCCGCCGCAGAGCGGTCCGCCCGGCCCAGGGGGGTTCGGCTCACCGCAGCCCTACGGCGCGTACGGCACGCACCCGGAGCCCGGCCGGTACGGCTGCCGGCTGTGCGGGGCCTGGCCGGCCGCGCACGCGACCGTACGCGGCCACCAGGGCATGGTCGTACTGATGCGGTTCCTGAGCCTGGGCGGGCCCTTCTGCCGCGACTGCGGGCTCGCCACCTACCGCCGGATGTCGTCAGACACCCTGTGGCAGGGCTGGTGGGGGCCGCTGTCCCTGTTCATCACGCCCGTGACCCTGCTGATGAACCTCGGCCCGCGGGCGTCCTTCCGCAGGCTCGCTCCCCCGGCGGGCGGCCACCGGCCCGCGCTCGACCCGGGCAGGCCGCTGTGGCGCCGGCCCCCGGCGCTGCTCCTGATGACGCCGGTGCTGCTCGCCGTGCTGGCCGTCCCGGTCCTCATCCTGCTCGGCATCATGATCGGCGACGCGAAGCTGACCACGGGCCAGTGCGTGCGCAACGAGGGCAGCTGGAGCGACCAGGACCTGCGGACCGAGCCCTGCGCCTCGCCCCGCGCCGAGTTCCGCGTCACGGGCGGGCCCGGCGCGTCCGATGCGCCCTGCGCCCCGGGCGACTACATCGCCGATCCCAAGTACGGCCCCGACGAGTTCACCACGTTCTGCCTCACCCGCCTGGGCCGGGCGCAGGGCGCGGCCACCGCACCCGCCGCCCCGCCCTCCGCGTCCTCCCCGGCCTAGCGGATCGGCATACCGGAGATCGTGCGCGCGATCACGAGGCGCTGGATCTCACTGGTGCCCTCGAAGATCGTGTAGATGGCGCTGTCGCGGTGCATGCGCTCCACGGGGTACTCGCGCGTGAATCCGTTGCCCCCGAGGATCTGGACCGCCTGGGCGGTGACCTCCTTGGCGACCTCGCTCGCGAAGAGCTTCGACATCGAGCCCTCCGCCGACTCGAACGGCCGGCCCGCGACGGCCATCCAGGACGCCCGCCACACCAGCAGCCGGGCCGCGTCGATCCGGGTCCGCATGTCGGCGAGCTGGAAGGCCACGCCCTGGTTGTCGATGATCGGGCGGCCGAACTGGGTGCGGGTCTTCGCGTAGTCGAGGGCGACCTCGTACGCCGCGCGCGCCGTACCGACGGCCATCGCGCCGACCGCGGGCCGGGAGGCCTCGAAGGTGGCCATGGCCGCGTTCTTCACCCGCTCGCCCCCACCGCTGCGCGCCCGCTCGTGGGCCCGCGCGAGGCGCTCGTCCAGCTTCTCCTTGCCGCCGAGCAGGCAGGAGCCGGGGATCCGTACGTCCTCCAGCACCACCTCGGCGGTGTGGGAGGCGCGGATGCCGTGCTTCTTGAACTTCTGGCCCTGGGACAGTCCGGGGGTGTTCGGCGGGACGATGAAGGAGGCGTGCCCCTTGGTCCCCAGCTCGGGATCCACGACCGCGACCACGATGTGCACGTTGGCGATACCGCCGTTGGTGGCCCAGGTCTTGGTGCCGTTGAGCACCCACTCGTCCCTGGCCTGGTCGTAGACCGCCCGGGTGCGCATCGAGCCGACGTCGGAGCCCGCGTCCGGCTCGGAGGAGCAGAAGGCGGCGACCTTCACGTCGTCCGGGGTCCCGTACATCTGCGGGATCCAGGTGCCGATCTGCTCCTCGGTGCCGTTGGCGACGACGCCGATGGCCGCGAGCCCCGTGCCGACGATGGAGAGCGCGATGCCCGCGTCGCCCCAGAAGAGCTCCTCCATCGCCATCGGGATGCCGAGGCCGGTCGGGTCGAAGAACTGCTGGGCGTAGAAGTCCAGCGAGTAGATGCCGACCTTGGCGGCCTCCTGGATGACGGGCCAGGGAGTCTCTTCGCGCTCGTCCCATTCCGCGGCGGCGGGTCGCATCACATCGGCGGCGAAGCCGTGGATCCAGTCCCGTACCTGCTTCTGGTCGTCGTTCAGCTCCATGGTGAACTCCGCCATGTCCCCTCCACCTGTCTGTACTCGTCCCTGCGGAGGTTACTAGCGGTAACCTACGCGAAGACCACAGTCTGTTACTGGCGAGTAAGCACTGTCAAGCAGCATCCGCACCGGCCACGACGCCGGACGGGGTGGCCGCCGATTGGATCGACAGGGTGTGCCGGGTGTTACGTTGCGTGGGCGTCACGCACATCGCAAGGGCGGGGAGAGAAACACGTCATGGAGACCACTCAGCGGGCCGGCGAGCCGGGAGCGGCCGAACGCCGCCGGCGGGAGCTGCTCGAAGCCGCCGACCGGGTCGTGCTCAGGGACGGCCCCAAGGCCTCCATGAACGCGATCGCGGCGGAGGCCGGCATCACCAAGCCCATCCTCTACCGGCACTTCGGGGACAAGGCGGGCCTCTACCAGGCGCTCGCCGTCCGGCACACCGATGCCCTGCTCGACTCCCTGCGGGCCGCGCTGGACGCGCCCGCGGAGCGGCGCCGCCGGGTGGAGGCGACCCTCGACACCTACCTCGCCGCCATCGAGGCCCGCCCGCAGGTCTACCGCTTCCTCATGCACCCGGCCGAGGACTCCCACAGCGCCGAACGCGGCTTCGACGTCGGGCTGCACTCGGCCCCGCTGCTGCGCAGGCTCGGCGAGGAGCTGGCGGAGGTGATCGGCGAACGGGTGGACCTCGGCCCGGGCGGCGAACGGCTCGCCCGGATCTGGGGCCACGGCATCGTCGGCATGATGCACGCGGCCGGCGACTGGTGGCTGGGCGAACGCCCCTGCGACCGCGCGGAGCTCGTCGCGGGCCTCACCGACCTCCTCTGGGGCCGCCTGGCCACGGCCGGCAACCGCAAGGACGGCCCGGGCTTCTAACCTCGCCGGGCCGAATCCAGCCTCGCCGGGCGGAGTCCAGCCTCGCCGGCGTTTGAGGCGCGGGTCCGGGCGGAGCCCGGTGCCCGGCGGAGCCGGGTTTCGCGGGGCTCCGCCCTAGTCCTGCTGGGCCCGGGCTCCCCAGGGGGTCTTCCGGATGGCCCGCCGCAGGCGACGGGCCCGCAGCCCCGTCACGCGGTCCGCGTACACCGTCCCGTCGAGGTGGTCGCACTCGTGCTGCAGGCACCGCGCGAAGAACCCCGTCCCCGAGATCCGCACCGCCGCACCGTCCGAGGTGACCCCTTCCACCACCGCGTGGTCGAAGCGGACCGTCCCCGCCTCCAGCCCCGGCAGGGACAGGCACCCCTCCGGCCCCAGGAACTCGTCCCCGTCGGCCGTCACCAGCCGCGGGTTGACGATGTGCCCGACGTGGCGGACGTCCTCGTCGTCGGGGCAGTCGTAGACGAAGACCCGCTGTCCGACGCCGATCTGGTTCGCGGCGAGCCCGACACCCTCGGCGGCGTACATCGTCGCGAACATGTCCTCGATGAGCCGGTCGAGTTCCGGGCCGAATGCGGTGACGTCCGCGCACGCGGAGTGGAGCACCGGATCACCCAGCAGGCTCATGGTGCGGACGAGGCCGGTGGTACCGGGGATGGGGCGCTGTCGCATGGCCGTAAGCCTACGACGGGCGACTATATGAGGAGATCCGCGGCGGGCCGGGGGCGCCGCGGTCAAGGCCCGGGCCGGTACTGGATAGGCTGGGGCCGACCGACGCAAGGAGGACAAGGGACGATGGCAGGCAACACGGAGCCGCTTTCGCCGCGGGCCAAGCTGGCCGTGACGGCGGGCAAGGCCGCGGCGGCGGTGTCGCGGGCCGCGGGACGCGGAAGCGGATCGGTGATCGGTGGCAAGGTCGCACTCAGGCTCGACCCCGATCTCCTCGGCGCGCTGGCGCAACATCTCGATGTCGTCCTCGTCTCCGCGACGAACGGCAAGACCACGACGACCCGGCTGATCGCGGAGGCCCTGCGGGCCAGCGGTCCGGTCGTCTCCAACGCCCTCGGCGCCAACATGCCCGCCGGCATCACCTCGGCGCTGGCCGGTGGTTCGGACGCCAAGTACGGCGTCATCGAGGTCGACGAGAAGTACCTGGCCGGAGTAGCCCGGGACGTCACCCCCAAGGTGATCGCCCTGCTCAACCTCTCCCGCGACCAGCTGGACCGCGCCGCCGAGACCCGCATGCTCGCGGAGAAGTGGCGCGAGGGCCTCCAGGGCTCCAAGGCGGTCATCGTCGCCAACTGCGACGACCCGCTGATCGTGTGGTCCGCCTCCTCCTCCCAGAACGTGGTGTGGGTCGCGGCCGGCCAGGAGTGGAAGGACGACGCCTGGTCGTGCCCCTCCTGCGGCGGCGTCATGCAGCGCCCCGGCGACGACTGGTTCTGCGGCGAGTGCGGCTTCCGGCGCCCGACCCCGACCTGGGTGCTCTCCGGCGACCACGTCCTGGACCCCCACGGCAGTGCCTGGCCGATCCACCTCCAGCTGCCGGGCCGCGCCAACAAGGCCAACGCCGCCACCTCCGCCGCCGTGGCCGCCGTCTTCGGCGTCCCGCCGCAGGTCGCGCTGGAGCGGATGTACCAGGTGCAGGCCGTCGCCGGCCGCTACGACGTGGTGAACTTCCAGGGCCGTGAGCTGCGGCTGCTGCTCGCGAAGAACCCGGCGGGCTGGCTCGAAACGTTTTCGCTGATCGATCCCCCGCCGACCCCGGTGATCCTCTCGGTGAACGCGCGCGGCGCCGACGGCACCGACACCTCCTGGCTGTGGGACGTGGACTACCCGCGGCTGCTCGGTCACCCGATCTTCGTGATCGGCGACCGCAAGCTGGACCTCGCGGTCCGCCTCGAGGTCGCGGGCCTGGACTTCCGGGTGTGCGAGACCCTCGACGAGGCCGTGCAGCTCGCGCCGCCCGGACAGATCGAGCTGATCGCCAACTACACCGCCTTCCAGGACGTGCGCCGCCGCGTCGGCAACTAGTACCCATAAGGACAAGAGCATGAGCGACAACAGCCTGCGTCTGGTGTGGGTCTACCCGGACCTGCTGAGCACGTACGGAGACCAGGGCAACGCCCTCGTGGTGGAGCGCCGGGCGCGCCAGCGCGGCCTGGACGTGCAGCGCGTGGACGTGCGCAGCGACCAGCCCATCCCCACCTCGGGCGACATCTACCTGATCGGCGGCGGCGAGGACCGGCCGCAGCGCCTCGCCGCGGAGCGCCTGCTGCGCGACGGCGGCCTGGAGCGCGCCGTCTCGAACGGGGCGATCGTCTTCTCCGTCTGCGCCGGGTACCAGATCCTCGGCAAGGAGTTCGTCAACGACCAGGGCCAGCGCCAGGAGGGCCTCGGCCTGCTGGACGTCGTCACCCTGCGCGGTGAGGGCGAGCGGTGCGTCGGCGACGTCCTCGCCGACATCGACCCGCGCCTGAACCTGCCGCAGCTGACCGGCTTCGAGAACCACCAGGGCGTGACCCACCTCGGACCGACGGCCCGGCCGTTCGCCCGGGTGACCATGGGCCGCGGCAACGGCACCGGCGACGGCACCGAAGGCGCGTACAACGACACGGTGTTCGGCACGTACATGCACGGTCCCGTGATGGCCCGCAACCCGCAGATCGCGGACCTGCTGCTGAAGCTGGCCCTCGATGTGAACGCACTGCCGGCCATAGACGACCGGTGGTACGAGGCGCTGCGCGCGGAGCGCATCGCCGCCGCGACGCAGCCCGCGTAGCACCCGGCGGACCGCTCATCGGGGCGGCCCCTCCATCATGTGTTCGGCCCGGTTTTCCCTAGGGGGAACCGGGCCGACGTGGTTTTGTACGACGAGTGCGACCAGCATGTGGAGGATGGTTCAGCCCACCGCTCCACCGCTTGTAGGGTGGCCGTAGTTCCAACCGGACGACGTGGTCCGGTCGTCGGCCCACGTTGCAAAGGTCCGTTCCTGCCATGCGCATAGGTGTGCTCACTTCCGGTGGCGACTGCCCCGGTCTCAACGCCGTCATCCGTTCCGTCGTGCACCGCGCCGTCGTCGACCACGGCGATGAGGTCATCGGCTTCCTCGACGGCTGGAAGGGCCTGCTGGAGGCGGACTACCGCAAGCTCGACCTCGACGCCGTCGGCGGCATCCTCGCCCGCGGCGGCACCATCCTCGGCTCCTCCCGGGTCCAGCCCGCGCACCTGCGCGACGGTGTGGAGCGCGCCCGCGGCCACGTCGCGGACCTGGGCCTCGACGCGATCATCCCGATCGGCGGCGAGGGCACGCTGAAGGCCGCGAACCTGCTCTCGCAGGCCGGTCTGCCCATCGTCGGCGTCCCGAAGACCATCGACAACGACATCGCCTCCACCGATGTCACCTTCGGCTTCGACACCGCCGTCGGGGTGGCCACCGAGGCGCTGGACCGGCTGAAGACCACCGCCGAGTCCCACCAGCGCGTGATGGTCGTGGAGGTCATGGGCCGCCACACCGGCTGGATCGCCCTGCACTCGGGCATGGCGGCCGGCGCGCACGCGATCGTCGTGCCGGAGCGCCCCTTCGACATCGACGAGCTGACGGAGATCGTCGGCGAGCGGTTCTCGGCGGGCAAGCGGTTCGCGATCGTCGTGGTGGCCGAGGGCGCCAAGCCCAGGCCCGGCTCGATGGACTTCGAGGAGCGCGGCAAGGACATCTACGGCCACGAGCGGTTCGCCGGCATCGGCAACCGGCTCGCCGTGGAGCTGGAGAACCGCCTGGGCAAGGAGGCCCGGCCGGTGATCCTGGGCCACGTCCAGCGCGGCGGCACGCCCACCGCGTACGACCGGGTCCTCGCCACCCGCTTCGGCTGGCACGCCGTGGAGGCCGCCCACCGCGGTGAGTTCGGCATGCTGACGGCGCTGCGCGGCACGGACATCGTGATGGTGCCGCTCTCCGAGGCGACGTCGACCCTCAAGACGGTTCCGGCCGAGCGGTACGACGAGGCGCAGACGGTTCTCTGACGCCCCTTTTGTACGCCCCCTCTATCCTGGGCCGCCCCCGCGCGCAAGAGCGTACGGGGGCGGCATTACTGTGGTGGGGCACCACGGTCAAGGGAGTGAACAGATGGATCACAGCGGGCACGGCATGGACATGGACATGGACCTGCCGCCGTTCACTCTCGGGCGTGGTCTGGAGTTCTCCTTCGACGCCTTCTTCCTGTTCGGCTCGCTGATCGGGCTCGCCCTGTACGGGTGGGGCGTGCTGCGGCTGCACCGGCGCGGGGACGCCTGGCCGATGGGCCGGACGGTCGCCTTCGTGACGGGCGTGCTGACCGTGGTCCTCGTGATGTGCACCAAGCTGAACGACTACGGCATGGTCATGTTCAGCGTGCACATGGTGCAGCACATGGTGATCAGCATGATCACCCCGATCCTGGTCCTGCTGGGCGCTCCGGTGACACTGGCGCTGCGTGCGCTGCCGCCCGCCGCCCGCGGTCACAAGGGGCCGCGCGAGCTGCTGCTCATGCTGCTGCACAGCCGGTACATGAAGGTGATCACCCACCCGGCCTTCACGATCCCGATGTTCATCGCGAGCCTGTACGCGCTGTACTTCACCCCGCTCTTCGACTTCCTGATGGAGAGCCGCACCGGGCACATCGCGATGATGGTCCACTTCCTCGCGGTCGGCCTGATCTTCTTCTGGCCGATCATGGGCATCGACCCGGGGCCGCACCGGCCGGGCTACGTCATGCGGATGCTGGAGCTGTTCGCGGGCATGCCCTTCCACGCCTTCTTCGGCATCGCCCTGATGATGGCGAGCCAGCCGATGATCAAGACGTACGCGAACCCGCCGGCGTCGCTGGGCATCGATCCGCTGCTCGACCAGCAGTGGGGCGGCGGCATCGCCTGGGCCTTCAGCGAGATCCCCTCGGTGCTGGTCCTGATCGCCCTCGTCTACCAGTGGTACCACTCCGAGCAGCGGGCCGCACGGCGGTCCGACCGGGCCGAGGAGCGCAACGGCGACAAGGAGCTGGAGGCGTACAACTCGTATCTCGCCTCGCTCCAAGCGCGTGGCCAGTAGCGCGATCCCGCCTTTGCGCGCCACCATGGGGCATGACCGGATCCGTTAAGGCGATGGCAGTCATGACCTTCGCCGCACTGGTGGCCGTGGCCGCGTACTCCGTGGCGCTCGGCAGCAACGGCTGGCTGTGGTTCGGCTGGGTCGTGCTGGGACTGCTGACCGCCGGGATGGCCGCCGCGCGCAATGTCTGAGCAATGTCACCTCCGCCCCCTGCACCTCGCGTCTCACCGTCCGTAAACTGGCGGTGACAACGGGATATCGACAGGAGCGGCCTGGTGTTCTACCACTTGCTCAAGCACGTGTTGCTCGGTCCCCTGCTGCGGCTGCTGTTCAGACCGCGGATCGAGGGCCTGGAGAACATCCCGGCCGAGGGTGCGGCGATCGTCGCGGGCAACCACCTGTCGTTCTCCGACCACTTCCTGATGCCGGCGATCCTCAAGCGGAGGATCACTTTCCTCGCGAAGGCCGAGTACTTCACGGGCCCCGGGGTCAAGGGGCGGCTCACCGCCGCCTTCTTCCGCAGCGCCGGGCAGATCCCCGTGGACCGCTCGGGCAAGAACGCCGGGCAGGCGGCCCTGCGCGAGGGGCTGTCCGTACTGGCCAAGGACGAGCTGCTGGGCATCTATCCGGAGGGGACGCGCTCGCACGACGGGCGGCTCTACAAGGGCAAGGTGGGGGTGGCGGCGCTGGCGCTGGGCGCCGGGGTGCCCGTGGTGCCCTGCGCGATGGTGGGCACCTTCGAGATCCAGCCGCCCGGGAAGAAGATCCCGAAGATCCGGCGGGTGACGATCCGCTTCGGCGAGCCGCTGGACTTCTCCCGGTACGCCGGGATGGAGGGCGAGCGCGCCGTCCTGCGGGCGGTCACCGACGAGATCATGTACGCGATCCTCGGGCTGTCCGGCCAGGAGTACGTCGACCGGTACGCGGCCGAGGTCAAGGCCGAGGAGGAGGAACAGCGGAAGAGGGCCCGGCGCTCCGCGCGCTGAGCCCTCTCCCGCTCGTCCTGTGCCGTGCCGTCCCGCGCGTCCTTAGCGGACGGCGGGGAGCTCTTCCGGCGCCGGGAAGACCGAGGACTCGGCCGGGGCGTCGGTGGACAGGGACTTCGCCGCGGCCGCGGCCGGGGCCACGGGGGTGGCGTGCGGGGCGCACGTCACGTCCTTGGCGTCGACCTTGCCGGTGAGCAGGTAGGTGTCCACCCGGGTGTTGATGCAGGGGTTCACCAGGCTGGTGACACCGTGCGAGCCCGCGCTCTTCTCGGTGATCAGACGCGAGCCGGCCAGGCGGCGGTGCAGCTCGACCGCGCCCTTGTACGGCGTGGCCGCGTCCCGCTCGGACTGGACGATCAGCACGGGGGGCAGGCCGTGCTTGGCGCCGACCGCGATCGGGTTGCTCTGCTTGGACTTCCAGGTCGCGCAGGGCAGGTTCATCCACGCGTTGGACCAGGTCAGGAACGGGTACTTCTGGTGCAGCTTGGAGTTGTCGCGGTCCCACTTGGACCAGCTGGTGGGCCACTTCGCGTCGGCGCACTCGACGGCGGTGTAGACGGCGTTGCCGTTCTCGGAGGCCGCGTTGCCCTTGGTGTCCGACATGTCCGGGGCGATGGCGTCGATGAGCGCCTGCTCGTCACCGGCGGCCCAGGCCGCGAAGGTCTGGGCGACGGGCACCCAGGAGGAGTCGTAGTAGGGGGCGCCCTGGAAGAAGCCGATGAGCTCGGCCGGGCCGACGATCCCGCCGAGCGGCTTGGCCTTGGCCTTGCCGCGCAGCTCCTGCCACTTGGCCTCGACCTTGGCGCGGGTGTCGCCGAGGTGGAAGACGGCGTCGTTCTTGGCGACCCAGTCCTGCCAGTCGTTCCAGCGCATCTGGAAGGCGACGTCCTGGCCGAGGTTGGCCTCGTACCAGATGTTGTCCTGGGACGGGTCCACCACGCTGTCGACGATCATGCGGCGCACGTGGGTCGGGAAGAGGGTCGCGTAGACCCCGCCCAGGTAGGTGCCGTAGGAGACGCCGAGGTAGTTCAGCTTCTTCTCGCCGAGGCCGGCCCGGATCACGTCGAGGTCGCGGGCGGTGTTCGGCGTGGTCATGTGCGGCAGCATCTCGCCGCTGCGCTCCTTGCAGCCGTCCGCGTACTCGGCGGCGAGCTTGCGCTGGGCGCGCTTGTCGGCCTCGGAGTCGGGGACCGGGTCGGCCTTGGGGGCCTTCACGAACTCCTGCGGGTCGATGCAGGAGATGGGCGCGGAGTGGCCGACACCGCGCGGGTCGAAGCCCACGAAGTCGTAGGCCTTGGAGGTGTTGACCCACAGCGGGCTCTTGGTGGTGACGCGGCGCGGGAAGCGCATGCCGGAGCCGCCGGGGCCGCCGGGGTTGTAGACGAGGGCGCCCTGGCGCTCCTCCTTGGTGCCCGTGCTGCCGATCCGGTCGACGGCGATGTCGATGGTCTTGCCGTACGGCTTCGCGTAGTCGAGCGGGACCTTCACCCAGCCGCACTGGATGGGCTTCTCGAAGCCCCAGTCCGCCGGGCAGTCCTTCCAGTCGATCCCGGCGCGGGCGGCGCGGGCGGCGGCGATCTGCGCGCCCAGCGCCTCGGGCAGCCTGCCGTCGCTGCCGGCGGAGGCCGCCGAGGCCGGCGGGGCCAGCAGCAGGCTCGCCGCAAGTGTGCCGGTGATCAGTGTGGCGGCGCTCGCCAGCGCCGCGTTGCGTATCACGTGGTTGTTCCCCCTGCGTCAGATGCCGCCGTGGGCGGCCTGGTTGGTCGGGTTCGATCGTCGGCGTGCAGGGGGATCCTGTCGTCTGATCCCGACCCGGCGACAGGGCCGGATCGACTTCTTTGCCAACCCGATAACCGGCGAGGCGTGTACCGCTGAGCGGTGCCTGATGCGTCCCGCTTTCACCGGCCGTAGGTACGGCAGGCCGCGTCGAGCAGTTCGCGCACCCGCAGGGCGTCCGGGGCCAGGGCCGTCACCAGAACGGCCGGACCGGCCAGCGGCGTCACCACCGCGAACTCCCCCAGGACCGCCGCCGTCGGCGGACTGGCGGCGAAGGTCGGTTCCACCACGAGGAGTTGGCCGAGCGCCCGGTGTCCGGCCAGGCCGGCCGGGCCGTCCCAGCCGCCGGGCGCGCCGGGGCCGCAGGCGAGCTCCTGGTCCAGCAGCGGACGGCCCCCGAGGTCGACGGTGAGGCGGCTGCGCAGCAGGCCCGGAGCCTCCCCGGTGCGGCCCAGTACCTGCTCCTCGCGCAGTACCAGGCGTGCGGTGGGGGCCATCCGGACCCGGGTGCGCACCCGTAGGTCGCTGCCGCGCACCGAGACCAGCGGTTCGGGGAGCCAGCGCACCGACGCCCCGTCCTCCAGGGTGAGGTGTACGTCGTACCGCGCGGGTTCGCCGGACCGGCCGGGCAGTGCCAGGGTGGCCGCCGCCGAGGCGAGGGCGAGGTGCGCCCCGGGCCCGGCGGTGGCCTCGACGGTGAGGTGGTCGCCGCCCAGCGGGGCGCTCATCGCGCCGACCAGCATGACCCCGGCCCGGTCCCCGGCCGATGAGCGGGTGCGGCGCAGCGCGAGCGGCCCCTCCCCGGCCAGCAGGGGCAGGGCGGTGCCGCCCCGCCCGTCGGCCGCGGCGTGGATGCGGGCGGTGGCCCGCAGGCCGGCCGGCGGCGCCGCGGGGGCGGTCTGCGCGAGGTCCGCGGAGGCCCGTCCGAGGTCCGCAGCGGCCTGCGCGAGGTCCGCCGTGGCCGCGCCGCTCATCGCGGGGACCAGGCGGCGATTCGCTCGCGGACCCAGGCGGCCACCGGGCCGACCCCTTCGGGGCCGCGCAGCGACTGGAAGGCGACGGGCAGTTTACCGCGCTGTGCGGCGGCGTCGCGGGCCATCCGGTCGAGGTCGGAGCCGACGTGCGGGGCGAGGTCGGTCTTGTTGACGACGAGGAGGTCGGCGGTGGTGACACCGGGGCCGCCCTTGCGGGGGATGTCGTCCCCGCCGGCCACGTCGATGACGAAGATCTGGGCGTCGACGAGTCCGCGGGAGAAGGTGGCGGTGAGGTTGTCGCCGCCGGACTCGACGAGGATCAGGTCCAGTCGGCCGTGCTCCCGGAAGGCGTCCTCCAGTTCCTCCACGGCCTCCAGGTTGGCGGAGATGTCGTCGCGGATGGCGGTGTGCGGGCAGGCCCCGGTCTCGACGGCGGTGATCCGCTCGGGCGGCAGGACGGCCTCGCGGAGCAGGAACTCGGCGTCCTCGCGGGTGTAGATGTCGTTGGTCACGACGGCCATGGACAGCTCGGAGCGCAGCGCGCGGCACAGGGCGGCGACGGTGGCGGTCTTGCCGGAGCCGACGGGACCGCCGAGTCCGATGCGCAGGGCCCGCCGGGTGCCGTCGGGCCGCAGCGGATCGGCGCTGTGGGTGTGCCGGTGGGGATAGGTCACCGCGTGGTCGAGGTGCATGGGGGGTGTCTCCTTCGGGGAATCAGGAAGCGAAGAGCCGTACCGGCCAGTCGGCATGGACCTCGGCCGAGATGTCCAGCAGCGGCGAGGAGGCCGCGGGAAGGGCGCCTGTGCCCTGCGAGCGGGCCCGCAGCGCGGCCCGCTCCGCCCGGGCCGCGACGGCGTCGAGTTCGGGGGCGAGCCGGGCCAGTACCCCGCTCGCCTCGAAGGGGTCCAGGCCCAGCAGCCGCACGGTCGCGGTGGCGGGCCCGCCGACGCTCTCGTACGCCGCCACGTGCGCGGCGTCCCCCGGCCCGAGCCCGGCCGCCCGGGCGGTGACGCCGAGCACCACGGGCTGGTGCGCCCCGCGCGGGAACGCCGCGGCCAGGGCCTCCAGTTCGGCCGCGGGCCAGGTGGCCCGGGCGGCCCGCAGCAGCTGCCGTCCCAGCCGCCGGGCGGCGGTGCGCAGTGCCGGCGAGGGGGTGCGGGCGTCGGCGGCGGCGTCCAGTTCGGCCGGGTCGAGCCCGAGGGCGGCGGCCGCGGCGAGCGCGGCGGCGGTGAGGCCGGCGGTGTGCAGCCGGCCCCGGCAGAAGTCCTCCAGGGTGGCGGCGTCGTGGATCCGGCCCGCCTTGCAGGCGGCCTCGGCCCCGCCGGAGTGGGCGTGGCCCCCGGCGGGGAACCGGCCGTCGGCGAGGACGAGCAGCGCGGCGCGGCTCATCGGCAGGGACCTCTTCTCAGAACAGGAAGTAGCGCTGGGCCATGGGCAGTTCCGTCGCGGGTGCCGGTTCCACGGCCTCACCGTCGATGGTGACCGTGAAGGTGTCGGCGTCGACCTCGACCCTCGGCATGGCGTCGTTGCACCGCATGTCGGCCTTGCCCACCTTGCGGGTGCTCTCGATGGCCACGAACTGCTTGCCCAGGCCGAGCCGTTCGGGCAGCCCGTCGTCGAGCGCGGCCTGCGCGGTGAAGTTCAGGGAGTTGAGGCCGGGCGCCCGGCCGTGGCTGCCGAACATCGGCCGGGGCAGGACGGGCTGCGGGGTGGGGATGGAGGCGTTGGCGTCGCCCATCTGCGCGTAGGCGATCTGGCCCCCCTTGATGACGAGTTCGGGCTTGACCCCGAAGAAGGCGGGGTTCCAGAGCACCAGGTCGGCGAGCTTCCCGGTCTCGACGGAGCCGATCTCACGGGCGAGGCCCTGGGCCACGGCGGGGTTGATCGTGTACTTGGCGACGTAGCGGCGGGCCCGGTGGTTGTCGGCGGGGCCGTCGCCGGGGAGGAAGCCGCGGCGCTTCTTCATCACGTGGGCGGTCTGCCAGGTGCGCAGCACGACTTCGCCGACCCGGCCCATGGCCTGGGAGTCGGAGGAGATGATGGAGATGGCCCCGAGGTCGTGGAGGACGTCCTCGGCGGCGATGGTCGAGGGCCGGATCCTCGATTCGGCGAAGGCGAGGTCCTCGGGGACGGCCGGGTTGAGGTGGTGGCAGACCATCAGCATGTCGAGGTGTTCCTCGATGGTGTTGACGGTGTGCGGCCGGGTGGGGTTCGTGGAGCTGGGCAGGATGTTGGGCTCGGAGACCACGGTGATGATGTCGGGTGCGTGCCCGCCGCCCGCGCCCTCGGTGTGGTACGAGTGGATGGTCCGTCCGGCGATGGCCGCGAGGGTGTCCGCGACGAAACCGGCCTCGTTGAGGGTGTCGGTGTGGATGGCGACCTGGGCGCCGGTCTCCTCGCACACCCCGAGGCAGGCGTCTATGACGGCCGGGGTGGCCCCCCAGTCCTCGTGGATCTTGAATCCGAGTGCGCCGCCGCGCAGTTGGGAGTACATCCCCTCGCGGGACATGGTGTTGCCCTTGCCGAGCAGGCCGATGTTGACCGGGTAGGCCTCCAGGGCGGCGAACATCCGGGCCAGGTGCCAGGGCCCGGGGGTGACGGTGGTGGCCTTGGTTCCCTCGGCCGGTCCGGTGCCGCCGCCGACGAGGGTGGTGGTCCCCGAGGCGAGCGCCTCCTCGATGACCGTCGGGGAGATGAAGTGCACGTGGGCGTCGATGGCCCCGGCGGTGACGATCTTCCCGTTGCCGGCGATGATCTCGGTCTCGGGGCCGATGACCAGGGTGGGCTCCACCCCGTCCATGGTGTCGGGGTTGCCGGCCTTTCCGATGCCGCAGATCCGGCCGTCGCGGATGCCGAGGTCGGCCTTGACGATGCCCCAGTGGTCGAGGACGACGACGCCGGTGATCACGGTGTCGGGGGCGCCCTCGGCCCGGGTGGTGCGGGCCTGCCCCATGGATTCGCGGATGACCTTGCCGCCGCCGAAGACGGCCTCGTCGCCGGCCCGCCCGGGGCCGCCGCTGAGGTCCCGCTCGATCTGGACGAAGAGGTCGGTGTCGGCGAGCCGGATCCGGTCGCCGGCCGTCGGCCCGAAGAGGTCGGCGTACGCCCGGCGGGAGAGCTCAGCCATCGATCGGCCCTCCGGTCTCGCCGCGCAGCCCGGGTACGGTGCGCAGCCCGCCCAGGGGTACGAGTTCCACCGCGACCGGGATGCCCGGCTCGAAGCGGACGGCCGTGCCGGCGGCGACGTTGAGCCGGAGCCCGCGGGCGGCGGGGCGGTCGAAGTCCAGGCCGGGGTTGGCCTCGGCGAAGTGGTAGTGGGAGCCGACCTGGACCGGCCGGTCGGCGGCGTTGAGCACGGTGAGGCGGGTGACGGGACGGCCCTCGTTGAGGAGCACCGGGCCGTCCCCGTGGACGATTTCGCCGGGGATCATGCGGGTACTCCGTTCAGACGATGGGGTCGTGGACCGTGACGAGCTTGGTGCCGTCCGGGAAGGTCGCTTCGACCTGGACGTCGTGGATCATCTCGGGGATCCCCTCCATGACCTCCTCGCGGGTCAGGACGGTGCGGCCCGAGGCCATCAGCTCGGCCACCGTGCGCCCGTCGCGGGCGCCCTCCAGGAGGTGGGACGTGATCAGCGCGATCGCCTCCGGATGGTTGAGGCGGACCCCGCGCGCCCTCCGCTTCTCGGCCACGTCGGCGGCCACGTGGATGAGCAGTCTCTCCTGCTCGTGCGGTGTCAGTTGCACGTGTATCACCAAGCTTCCGGGACAAGATCAACTGTGGGCGGGGCGACCCTAACGGCCTTCAACACTCTGTTGACCTGCGCTTATCCGAACCAAGCGAGTCTTGCCCCATACGGGGAAAGGCTTTCCGCCCCGACCACCAGCGCTTTACCGGATCATGGGTGATCATTGGCGGTCGAACGTGGCGCCACGCTAAGCCCTGCGCTTTTCCACTGCGTTAACCCACGTTTCGGGCAGGTACCCGGTTCAACTCCGGTCCCCCGCGCGCCCGATTCCGTATACGGATCCGCGAACGGATCCCCCATCGAGGAGACAGATGTTCGTCAACGCCGTCCGGCACATCACCTTCGACGCCCTGGACCCCTACCGGATCGCGGAGTTCTGGTCCGCGGTGACCGGCTTCCCGATCCACCCCGACGACGTGGAGGGGGACGACGAGGTCCTGCTGGAGCCCGGGCAGCCCGGTGTGCCGGGGCTGCTGTTCATCCGGGTCCCGGACGCCAAGTCGGTCAAGAACCGGGTCCACTTGGACATCCAGCCGCCGACCGGTACCCGGGACGAGACCGTGGAGCGCCTGATCGGGCTCGGCGCGAAGCTCGTGGACGACCGCCGCGACGCGGACGGTGTCGCGGGCTGGGTGGTCCTCGCCGACCCCGAGGGCAACGAGCTGTGCATCGAGCGCAGCGCGGGCGAACGCGGCCTCCTCTAGGCCGTGGCCGCCCCTTCCGCAGGTCAGCGGCCGGTGACGCTGCCCGCCGGGGCCACTGCGTTCCAGGGCAGCGCGATCCACACCGTCTTGCCGCCGTCCTGGGTCGGGGTGACCGAGAGCCGGCCGCCCGCCTCCGCCGTCAGCCAGCGGATGATGACCATGCCCCGGCCGTTGTCCTGCTGGACGGCGGCCGGGAGCCGCTTGGGCCAGCGGGGGTGGCTGTCGGTCACCCCGATGCGCAACCACTCCTGGCGTTCCAGCAGGACGTCGACGGTGAAGGTCGGCGATTGGCCGAAAGTGTGCTGTACGGCGTTGGTGGCGAGCTCCGAGACGATCAGCCGGACGCTGTCGGCGGTGTCGGCGTCATCGGGGAGTCCCCATTCGCCCAGCACCTCCGCGACATAGCGTCGGGCAGCGGCGACCGAGGCGGGATCGCTCGGCAGAGTGACGGATGCTTCCTGGTGATCTGCCATGGCGACGGTCCCTTTCCCACCGGGGCGAAAAGCCCCGGATCTGTGCTGGACGCCAGAGTGCCACCCATCGTGCCGTCACATCTGCCTTTCCCCCAAGATATGCATATATCTGTCGCTCGATGCGGTGAACTCTGCTACGGAAGAGCGTATTTGGACGGCAGACTGGTGCGAGCTGTGCCGGTGGAAGGAGGCGGGTGTGCAGCACGGTCCCGCGGTGCGCCGACGCAAGCTCGGCGAGGAACTGCGCGCCCTGCGCGACCGGTCCGGACTCACCAGTGGTGAGGCGGCCCGGATCGTGGGGTGGCACCAGTCGAAAATCAGCCGTATCGAAACAGGGCGGAGCGGCGTCAAACCGGAGGACATCCGGCTGCTCCTCGACGCCTACGGGGAGATCGTCAGCCCGCAGCAGCGCGCCCTGCTGGAGGCGCTGTCGGCCTCGGCGACCGGCCCCGGTCCGGCGGGCGACACCGGCCGCGGACGCCAGTGGTGGCACGACTACCGGGGGCTGCTGCCGCAGGAGTACCGGGACTTCATCAGCCTGGAGGCGGGGGCCCGCGCGGCCCGCACCGTGGAGCTGTCCGTGGTACCGGGGCTGCTGCAGACCCCGGAGTACGCGCGGGCCGTGACCCGGGCCGCGCTGGGCGGGCTGCCGGAGCCGAAGGTGGACGCGCTGGTCGACGTACGCCTCGCCCGGCAGTCGGTACTGCGGGCCGATCCCCCGCTGGAGCTGAGCGCCGTACTGGACGAGGCGGTGCTGCGCCGGCAGATCGGCGGGCCGGGGGTGATGGCCGAGCAGTTGCGGCACCTGGTGGAGGTGTCCCGGCTGCCTCAAGTACGCCTGCAGGTGCTTCCGTTCAGCGTCGGCGGGCATCTTGGCCTGACCGGACCGTTCGTTATTTTTTCATTTCCGGACATCGCTGATCTGGATGTGGTGGTACTCGACCATTTGACGAGTAGCCTCTATCTGGAGCGGAAGGAAGACCTTGAGGCGTACGGCGCCGCGTTCCGCACCATCCAGGCGCACGCCCTCCCGCCCCAGGACTCGTCGGATCTCATCAGCTCACTCGCTGACGACGCGTAAGGAGGCACCCCCGTGTCCGCAACCCCCTTATCAAGCAGCGGACTTCTGATCAGCGCGCGGTGGCGGCGGAGCAGCCGCAGCACCGGAATGAACAACTGCGTGGAAACGGCCGTCCTTCGCGGCGGCCTGCTGGCCGTCCGCGACTCCAAGCGGACGGACGGCCCGGCCGTGCTCTTCACCGGGCCGGCCTGGGACGGCTTCCTCGCCACCGTACGGGTGGACGCGCAGGCGTAACACCCGCCCGGCAGTGCCCGGGACCCGGGCCGAAGCGCCCTACCGGCCCCGGCCTTCCGTGGCTCCGGCGGGCGCGGTCGCCAGGATCGTCCCGACCGCCCGATCGATCTCGTCCCCCGTGAGGTCGGCGCGGGCGGTCAGCCGCAGCCGGGAGATGCCGTCCGGCACCGACGGCGGGCGGAAGCACCCCACGGACAGACCTGCCTCGCGGCAGTCGGCGGCCCAGCGCAGTGCCGCCGATGCCGACGGGGCCCGTACCGACACCACGGCCGCGTCCGGCCGGGCCGCGGTCAGGCCGGACGCGGTGAGTCGCCCGTACAGCTGGGCCGCCACCTCGCGGGCGCGGCCCGCGCGCTCGGGTTCCCGCCGCAGCAGCCGCAGGCTCGCCAGCGCCGCCCCCGCGGCGGCCGGGGCCAGCCCGGTGTCGAAGATGAAGGTGCGCGCGGTGTTGACCAGGTGTCGGATCACCCTGGCCGGACCGAGCACGGCACCGCCCTGACTGCCCAGGGACTTCGAGAGGGTCAGGGTGGCGACCACGTACGGCGCGCCCGCGAGCCCGGCGGCCTGCAACGCGCCGCGGCCGCCCTCCCCCAGCACGCCCAGCCCGTGGGCGTCGTCGACGACCAGGGCGGCGCCCTCGTCCCGGCAGGCGGCGGCGTAACCGGCGAGCGGCGCGGCGTCCCCGTCCACGGAGAACACCGAGTCGCTCACCAGCAGCGCCCGGCCCTCGTGCGCGGCGAGCGCCTTGCGGGCGGCGTCCGGGTCCGCGTGCGGCACCACGGCCGTCTCGGCGCGCGAGAGCCGGCAGCCGTCGACGATCGAGGCGTGGTTGCCCGCGTCGGAGACGACCAGCGTGCCCCAGTCGCTCAGCGCGGTGACGGCCGCGAGGTTGGCCGCGTACCCGGAGGAGAGGACGAGCGCGGCCTCGAACCCGCAGAAGGCGGCGAGCTCCCGCTCCAGTTCCGTGTGGAGCTCGGTCGTCCCCGTGACCAGACGGGAGCCGGTGGCTCCGGCGCCCCAGCACTCGGCCGCCCGCTGCGCCCCGCGGACGGTCTCGGGATGGCGGGACAGGCCGAGGTAGTCGTTGCTCGCGAGGTCCAGCAGCGGCGACACCGGCGGCCTGGGCCGCAGCGTGCGGACCAGTCCGGCCTCCTCCCGCGCGCGCTCCGCGGCGTCGATCCAGGCGAAGACATCCACGGGGTCGGGAGTGTGCTGGGGCATCGGCAGGTCCTCGTGTTTTGTCGGCAGTCCACAGACCTGCCCGACCCTAGCTTCCGCGGCTGCTGCGCCAGGTGTGGTGATACACACACACCCATCCGGCCATGTTGTGCGATCTCTCCTTGGCCGGGAGCGGGGGTGTGGTCCAGGATCGGGTTCATGGACCTGCTGAACACCCTGGTGGACAAGGGGCTGCGGCGCGAGCTGCCGACCCGCGAAGAAGCGCTCGCCGTACTGGCGACTTCTGACGACGAACTGCTCGACGTGGTGGCCGCGGCCGGCAAGGTACGCCGCCAGTGGTTCGGCCGTCGGGTCAAGCTGAACTACTTGGTCAACCTGAAGTCGGGCCTGTGCCCCGAGGACTGCTCCTACTGCTCCCAGCGCCTGGGGTCGACGGCCGGGATCCTCAAGTACACGTGGCTGAAGCCGGAGGAGGCCTCCCAGGCCGCCGCGGCCGGTGTCGCGGGCGGCGCCAAGCGGGTCTGCCTGGTCGCGAGCGGCCGCGGGCCGACGGACCGGGACGTGGACCGCGTCGGCAAGACGATCGCGGCGATCAAGGAGCAGAACGAGGGCGTCGAGGTCTGCGCGTGCCTCGGCCTGCTCTCGGACGGCCAGGCGGAGCGGCTGCGGGACGCGGGCGCGGACGCCTACAACCACAACCTCAACACCTCCGAGGCGACGTACGGGCAGATCACCAAGACCCACACCTACGCGGACCGCGTCGACACGGTGCAGAAGGCGCACGGCGCCGGTCTGTCCGCGTGCTCCGGTCTGATCGCGGGCATGGGCGAGAGCGACGAGGACCTGGTCGACGTCGTCTTCTCGCTGCGCGAGCTGGACGCGGACTCGGTGCCGGTCAACTTCCTGATCCCGTTCGAGGGCACCCCGCTGGCCAAGGAGTGGAACCTCACCCCGCAGCGCTGCCTGCGCATCCTGGCGATGGCCCGGTTCGTCTGCCCCGACGTCGAGGTCCGCCTCGCGGGCGGGCGCGAGGTGCACCTGCGCACGCTGCAGCCGCTGGCCCTGCACGTGGTCAACTCGATCTTCCTCGGCGACTACCTGACCAGTGAGGGCCAGGCCGGCCAGGCCGACCTCGACATGATCGCGGACGCCGGTTTCGAGGTGGAGGGCGCCGGTACGTCGACCCTTCCCGCGCACCGCTCCGACGTCGCGGCCGCCGCCACCGGCGGGGGCTGCGGTTCGAACGGCGGCGCCTCGCTCTGCGGTTCGGGCGCGTCCGCCGAGGGCGACGCCCCGGCCGCGGGCTGCGGCTCGGCGTGCGGCGGCTGCTCCGGCCACGCGCACGCGGACCAGACGCCCGTACCGGTCCAGGCCGAGGCCGGCGAGGTCCGGCCGGAGCTGGTGGCGGTCCGCCGCCGCGGCGCGGGGACGGACATCGCCCCCAATGCCTGATCGGCTCCACCGGCTGCCGTCCGGCGCGGAACTGCTCGCGCTGGACCGGCAGCACGTCTGGCACCCGTACGGCCCGATGCCCGGGCGGCAGGAACCGCTGGTCATCGCCTCCGCCTCGGGGGTGCGGCTGCGGCTCGCCGACCCGTCCCAGGGCCACGGCCACGAAGAGCTGGTCGACGGCATGTCGTCCTGGTGGTCGGCGATCCACGGCTACAACCACCCGGTACTCAACGAGGCGGCGACCGCGCAGCTGGGCCTCATGTCGCACGTGATGTTCGGCGGACTCACCCACGAGCCCGCCGTCCGGCTCGCGGCGAAGCTCGTCGAGATCACCCCGCCGGGGCTGGAGCACGTCTTCCTCTCCGACTCGGGCTCGGTCTCGGTCGAGGTCGCGGTCAAGATGTGCCTGCAGTACTGGCGTTCGCTGGGGCGGACGGGCAAGACCCGGCTGCTGACCTGGCGCGGCGGCTACCACGGTGACACCTGGCAGCCGATGGCCGTCTGCGACCCCGACGGCGGCATGCACGAGCTGTGGCAGGGCCACCTGCCGCGGCAGGTCTTCGCGGACGCCCCGCCCGGCGGTTTCGACACGCCCGTCGACCCGGCGTACGCGGACCACTTGCGCTCCATGATCGCCGCGCACGCGGACGAGCTGGCCGCGGTCATCGTGGAGCCGGTGGTGCAGGGTGCGGGCGGCATGCGCTTCCACCACCCGGGCTACTTGCGGGTGCTGCGCGAGCTGTGCGACGAGTACGGGGTCCTGCTGATCCTGGACGAGATCGCCACGGGCTTCGGCCGTACGGGCGCGCTGTTCGCGGCCGACCACGCGGGGATCACCCCGGACGTGATGTGCCTGGGCAAGTCACTGACCGGTGGTTACCTCACGCTGGCGGCCACCTTGTGCACGGAGCGGGTGGCGGACGGCATCTCGCAGGGCGAGGTCCCGGTGCTGGCGCACGGGCCGACCTTCATGGGCAACCCGCTGGCCACGGCCGTGGCCCTGGCCTCCGTCGAGCTGCTGCTCGGCCAGGACTGGGCGACGGACGTCAAGCGGATCGAGGCGGGGCTGCACGAGGGGCTGGCGGCCGCCGCCGACATCCCCGGGGTGAAGGACGTACGGGTCCTGGGCGCGATCGGCGTGGTGCAGCTCGACCACGAGGTCGACGTGGCCGCGGCCACCCGGGCGGCGGTGCGCGAGGGCGTGTGGCTGCGCCCGTTCCGGGACCTGATCTATGTGATGCCGCCGTTCGTGACCGGCGACGAGGACGTGAACCGTATCTGCCGCGCCGTGTGCGCGGCCGCGCAGGAAGGCTGAGATGTCCGTACTGATGGTGTCCGGGACGGGCACCGAGATCGGCAAGACGGTGGTCACGTCGGCGATCGCGGCGGCCGCGGTGGCCGCCGGCCGCTCGGTGGCAGTGCTCAAGCCCGCACAGACGGGTGTCGGCCCGCAGGAGCCGGGGGACGCCGCGGAGGCCGTCCGGCTGGCCGGGCCCTCCGTGACAGCGGTGGAACTGGCGCGCTATCCGGAGCCCTTGGCCCCGGACACGGCGGCCCGCCGTTCGGGGCTGCCGACGCTGGCCCCGGCACAGATCGCCGAGGCCGCGGAGCGGCTGTCGCTGGACCACGACCTCGTCCTGGTGGAGGGCGCGGGCGGGCTGCTCGTCCACTTCGACGAGTCGGGCAACACGCTGGCCGACGCGGCCCGCCTGCTGGGTGCGCCGACGCTGATCGTCGCCCAGGCGGGTCTGGGCACGCTCAACTCCACCACCCTCACGGCGGAGGCGCTCCGGGCCCGGGACCTGACCCCGCTGGGCGTGGTGGTGGGCAGCTGGCCGCAGAGCCCGGACCTGGCGGCGCGCTGCAACCTGGCGGACCTCACGAAGTCCTCGGGACTGCCGCTGCTGGGCGCCGTCCCGGAGGGCTCGGGGACCCTCGCGCCGGAGCTCTTCCGGGCATCGGCCCCGTCCTGGCTGGACCCGACCCTGTCGGGCACCTGGTCGGCAGAGTCCTTCCTGTCCACCTGGTCCCCCCCGGCCTTCGCCGGCGCCTAAAGCGCAACCCCGGCCCCGCCGGCATAACCAGCCCCGCCGGCGTTTGAGGCGCGGGGTCCGGGGCGGAGCCCCGAGTCTGTGAGCCCCGCCGGCCACTGCGGTGCGGCCGCCCGACCAAGGCACCCGCCCCGCACCGGCACGGCTCCGCACCGGCGGCTGGCCGAGCGGTTTGACCCAGCGCGTCCACTGCTCCTGCGGCCGGTAGCCCACCGCGTCCCACACCCGGTGCGCCCGCTCGTTGCGGTCGAGCACCATCGCGTCCCCGCGCCGGCCGCCGAGGGCCGCGAAGCGCTCCTCGGCGGCGGCCAGCAGGGCGGCTGCGATGCCCTGCCTGCGGTGCCCGGGGTGGACGGCGAGCCGGTAGAGGTGGCAGCGCCACCCGTCGAAGCCCGCGATCACCGTGCCGACGAGCTCGCCGTCGCGCCGGGCGAGGAGCAGCGCCTGCGGGTCCCGGGCGTGCAGGCGCTCGACGCCGGCGAGGTCGTCACTGATACTCGTTCCCTCCGCGGCGGCCTTCCAGAAGTCCAGGACGGCACCCAGGTCGGCGGCCGACGCGGGGCCGATATGAAGATCAGTCATGTCCGGATCCCACCACCCGGTCACACCCCGCCAAAAGTATGATCCGTTCCCTTTGCTCTTCCTTTACCATGTGGTGAAAGGTCCCTCTTGAGTGAAAGGTGTGAGCGTCCGCCCATGGGCGAGCCTCCCAGTCCCCGACATACCCGTTCGCGACACGACGCTTCGCGACGCACCCGTTCGCGACATCGCGCGATCCCCCGCCTCCTGGCCGATCATGGGACGGAGGTGATCGACCGATGACCGAAGTGCTCCTGCTCGTCGTGGCACTGCTGCTCTGTCTCGTCTGTGGAGTCTTCGTCGCGGCCGAGTTCTCGCTGACGACCGTCGAGCGCAGCGAACTCGAACGGGCCGTCGAGCGCGGTGAGCGCGGCGCCGACAGCGCCCTGGCCGCCGTCCGCACCCTGACGTTCCAGCTCTCCGGCGCCCAGCTCGGCATCACCGTCACCGGCCTGATCATCGGCATGATCTCCAAGCCGTCGATCTCCGCCCTGCTCCAGGGGCCCTTCGAGGCCCTCGGCCTGTCGGCCGGCGCCGCCTCCTCCACCGCCCTGGTGCTGGGCACCGTCCTGTCGACCGTCGTCCTGATGGTCGTCGGCGAGCTGGTGCCCAAGAACTGGGCGATCTCCTCCCCGCTCGCGATCGCCAAGCGCGTGGCGACCATGCAGCGGGTCTTCAGCCGGGCCTTCAAGCCCCTGATCAGCCACCTCAACACCACCGCGAACCACATGGTGCGCCGCTTCGGTCTGGAGCCGGCCGAGGAGCTGGCGTCCGCGCGGACCCCGCAGGAGCTGGTCGCCCTCGCCCGCCACTCCGCGAAGGCGGGCGCGCTGGAGAAGGACACGGCCGAGTTGTTCGTCCGGACCCTGAACCTCGCGGACCTGACCGCGGAGAATGTGATGACCCCGCGCGTCCAGGTCACCGCGCTGGACGTGCAGACCACCGCGGAGGACGTGGCGAACGCGACGCTGGCCACCGGCCTGTCCCGCTTCCCCGTCTACCGGGGCAGCCTCGACACCGTCGTCGGCACCGTCCACATCAAGGACGTCCTGGCCCTGCCGGCCTCGGAACGCCGCCGCCGTCCCGTGTCGCAGCTGCTGCGCGAGCCCCTCCTCGTACCGGAGTCGCTCACCGTCGACCGGCTCCTGGACCGGCTGTCCGGCAAGCAGACCATGGCCGTGGTCATCGACGAGTACGGCGGCACGGCCGGAGTGGCCACGCTGGAGGACATCGTCGAGGAGGTCGTGGGCGAGGTCCGCGACGAGCACGACCCGCACGAGACCCCGGACCTTGCCCCGGCCGGTACGGACGCCTCCGGGCGCCTGCTCTACTCCGCCGACGGCGCGGCGCGCACCGACCAGCTCCGGCGGATCGGGCTGCGCGTGCCGGAGGGTCCGTACGAGACCCTGGCCGGCCTGATAGCGACCGAGCTGGGCCGGATCCCGGCGGTCGGCGACCGCATGGATCTGGACGGCTGGCGTCTGGACGTGGTGGACGCCGTCGGGCGACGGGCCTCGCGCGTGCTGCTGCACGCCCCCGTCGAGCCCGCCGAGGGTACGGAGGAGGGCCGATGACCGTCATCCAGCTGTTGATCGGCCTGGCGACCCTGGTCGTCAACGCCTTCTTCGTCGGCGCGGAGTTCGCGCTGATCTCGGTCCGGCGCAGCCAGATCGAGCCGTACGCCGAGCAGGGCGACCGGCGCGGCCGCGCCGTCCTGTGGGGCCTGGAGCACGTATCGGCGCTGATGGCGGCGGCCCAGCTGGGCATCACGCTGTGCACCCTGGTGCTGGGCGTGGTGGCCGAGCCGGCCATCGCCCACCTGCTGACCCCGCTGTTCGACCTCGTCGGAGTACCGGCGGGCCTGACCCACGCGATCTCCTTCGTGGTGGCGCTGGCGCTGGCGACGTACCTGCACATGCTCTTCGGCGAGATGGTGCCGAAGAACGTGGCGCTGGCCGAGCCCGTGCGCACCGCCCTGCTGCTGGGGCCGCCGCTGGTGACCGTCACGCGCGCGCTGCGACCGGTGATCTTCGCGATCAACGCCTTCGCCAACACCCTGCTGCGCCTGCTGCGGGTGGAGGTCAAGGACGAGGTCGCGGCGACGTTCACGGACGACGAGCTGGCCCGGATGGTCAAGGACTCCAGTGCCGCGGGGCTCCTGGACGACCGGGCGAGCGAGCGCCTGCACGACGCCCTGGAACTGGGCCGCAGGCCCGTGACCGACGTGGTGCTGCCGGCGGACCGGGTGGTCACGGCCCGGGAGGGCATCAGCCCGGCCGGGCTGGAGCGGCTGTCGGCGGAGTCCGGGTACTCGCGCTTCCCGGTGGTGGACGCGCAGCACAGGATCCTGGGCTACCTGCACGTGAAGGACGCCCTGGACGCGGACGACCAGGCCCGGGACGAGCCCTTCCCGGTCTCGGCGCTGCGGCCGATCGCCCAGGTGCGGGCGGAGACCCCGCTGGACGACGTGCTGACCGCCATGCGGCGCAGCCGTACGCACCTGGCGGCGGTCCTCGGGGCGGAAGGCGCCATGACGGGACTGGTGACGATGGAGGACGTCCTGCGGGAGCTGTTCGGCAGGCCCGCGTCGGCGTGATCCGTCGGGACCGCGCGGTCCCCGGCCCTGCCGGGTCGGGGTACCGCGCGGTAACATCTTCTCCGCCATGGAGATGAATGCCTCTTACACCAGTTTCGTCGCGGTCGGCGACTCCTTCACCGAGGGAATGTCCGATCTGCTCCCTGACGGCTCCTACCGCGGCTGGGCGGATCTGCTGGCCGCCCGACTCGCGGCGCGGGAGCCGGGCTTCCGCTACGCGAACCTCGCGGTGCGCGGCAAGCTGATCGGGCAGATCGCCGAGGACCAGGTCCCGGTGGCGGCGGCGATGGGCGCGGACGTGGTGACCCTGGTGGGCGGGCTGAATGACGCCCTGCGCCCCAAGGTGGACATGGGCCGGGTCCGCGACCACCTGGAATCGGCCGTGGAACTCCTCGCCCCCTCCTGCAAGCGCCTCGTCCTGATGCGCTCCCCGGGGCGCAACGGGCCGGTGATGGAACGCTTCCGGCCGCGCATGGAGGAGCTCTTCGCCACCATCGAGGAGCTGGCCGCCCGGCACGGCGCCGTGGTCGTGGACCTGTACGGGGCCGCCGCGCTCGCGGACCCCCGGATGTGGGACGTCGACCGGCTGCACCTGACCGCCGAGGGGCACCGCCGGGTGGCCGAGGCCGTCTGGCAGGCGCTGGGCCTGCCCGCCGAAGTTGACTGGCGCACCGAACTGCCGCTCGAGGCTCCCCCCGGCTGGACCGTGCGCCGGGCCCAGGACCTGAGCTTTGCCCGTCAGCACCTGCTCCCCTGGATCGGCCGCCGCCTGACGGGCCGCTCCTCGGGGGACGGCCGCCCGGCCAAGCGCCCCGATCTCCTGCCCTACGGGGACACGCGGCTCTCGTAGCAAGCCACAATCCCGAGTGGTGGCCCTACCTGCGTAAACGCACAGCCGCGGCCCAAGTAGAATTCCTCCACGTGACAGCCAAGCCCCGCATCCCCAATGTCCTGGCCGGCCGCTACGCCTCCGCGGAGCTCGCCGTCCTGTGGTCCCCCGAGTACAAGGTGACGCTGGAGCGGCGGCTGTGGCTCGCCGTGCTGCGCGCCCAGAAGGACCTCGGTATCGAGGTCCCGGACGAGGCCCTCGCCGACTACGAGCGTGTCCTCGAGACCGTCGACCTCGCCTCCATCGCCGAGCGCGAGAAGGTCACCCGGCACGACGTGAAGGCCCGCATCGAGGAGTTCAACGCCCTCGCCGGCCACGAGCACGTCCACAAGGGCATGACCTCGCGCGACCTGACCGAGAACGTCGAGCAGCTGCAGATCCGGCTCTCGCTCGAGCTCGCCCGGGACCGCACGGTCGCCGTCCTCGCCCGCCTCGGCAAGCTGGCCGGCGAGCACGCCGAGCTGGTCATGGCCGGTCGCTCCCACAACGTGGCCGCGCAGGCGACCACCCTGGGCAAGCGCTTCGCCACCGCGGCCGACGAGCTGCTGGTGGCCTACGAGCGCCTCGAGGACCTGCTGGGCCGCTACCCGCTGCGCGGCATCAAGGGCCCCGTCGGCACCGCCCAGGACATGCTCGACCTGCTCGGCGGCGACGCCGCCAAGCTCGCCGACCTGGAGCAGCGCATCGCCGCCCACCTGGGCTTCGCCCAGGCCTTCACCTCGGTCGGCCAGGTCTACCCGCGCTCGCTCGACTACGACGTGGTCACCGCGCTGGTGCAGCTGGCCGCCGCCCCGTCCTCGATCGCCAAGACGATCCGCCTGATGGCCGGCCACGAGCTGGTGACCGAGGGCTTCAAGCCCGGCCAGGTCGGCTCCTCCGCGATGCCGCACAAGATGAACACCCGCTCCTGCGAGCGCGTGAACGGCCTGATGGTCATCCTGCGCGGCTACGCCTCGATGACCGGTGAGCTGGCGGGCGACCAGTGGAACGAGGGCGACGTCTCCTGCTCCGTGGTGCGCCGCGTGGCCCTGCCGGACGCCTTCTTCGCCTTCGACGGCCTGCTGGAGACCTTCCTGACGGTCCTCGACGAGTTCGGCGCCTTCCCGGCGGTCGTCGCCCGCGAGCTCGACCGCTACCTGCCCTTCCTCGCGACCACCAAGGTCCTGATGGGCGCGGTGCGGGCGGGCGTGGGCCGCGAGGCCGCCCACGAGGTCATCAAGGAGCACGCGGTGGCCTCCGCGCTCGCCATGCGCGAGCAGGGCGCCGAGCGCAACGAGCTGCTCGACAAGCTGGCCGCCGACGAGCGGATGCCGCTGGACCGGGCCCAGCTCGACGCCCTGATGGCCGACAAGCTGTCCTTCACCGGTGCCGCGGGCGACCAGGTCGCGGCGGTGGTCTCCCGGATCGAGTCGATCGCCAAGCAGCACCCGGAGGCCGCGGGATACGCGCCGGGGTCGATCCTCTGACCCCCGACGAGCTGAACGCCGCCCGCGACCGCGTCCTCCCGGACGTGGTCGCGGGCGGTCTGCGTGTGCTCTTCTGCGGCATCAACCCCGGACTCCTCTCCGCCGCGACGGGCCACCACTTCGCCCGCCCCGGCAACCGCTTCTGGCCGGTCCTGCACCTCTCGGGCTTCACCCCGCGCCGGCTGGCCCCCGCCGAGCAGGAGGAGCTGCTGACCTACCGCCTCGGCATCACCAACGTCGTGGCCCGGGCCACGGCCCGCGCCGACGAGCTGAGCGCCGAGGAGTTCCGCGAGGGGGGCCGCATCCTGACCGCCAAGGTGGAACTGCTGCGCCCCCAGTGGCTGGCGGTGGTCGGCGTGACCGCCTACCGCACCGCTTTCGGCGAGCCGAAGGCGAAGATCGGCCCCCAGGAGCGGACCATCGGCGCCACCCGCGTCTGGGCCCTCCCCAACCCGAGCGGCCTCAACGCCCACTGGACCGCCGAGTCCATGGCCCAGGAGTACGCCCGCCTCCGCACGGCCGCCGAAGCCTCGGATCCCTGCTAGGTCGTCTCTTTCGGATCTTGTCGGCCGAGCCCGCGGTGCCCGGTGCCATGGGGTCTCCCCAGGCCCGCCAGGGCCGAGGGGAAGCCCGGCAAGGCGGAGGGGCGCCCGTGTACTGGACGTACTCGGGTGCCCCGACAACGCGGCCGGGTGCGGTGCCGGGCGTCGCGGGCCCGGCAGGATCCGAAAGGGACGGCCTAGGGAGGGTCGGTGACCGTGACCCCTGCCATCAGCTGGTAGGGGTCCTCGGAGTCCCACTGCGCGACGTAGGCGACCAGCCAGTGGGCTTCGACCCGCCACAGGTGCACGTGGTCGGTGCTGTTGCCCATCTCCCCCCACGGCTGCGGTATCTCCTCCCCGTCGAGCCCGCGGTCCCGCAGCGTCCGCAGCGAGAAGATCTGCGGCTCCCCCCACCGGTCGGTCGCGGCCTGGGCGAGCGCCCCGTACTCGGCACCGATCTGGTCGGCCGCCTCGATCCGGCCCGTGCCGTCGTCGTCCCAGAAGTCCTGTGTCCTGGCGAGCTGGACCAGGTGAAATCCCGGGCCGCTGCTGTTTCCTCCGGTCCGGACCGGCTCGGGCGGGAACTCCTTCGCCCGGAGCCGGTCGATCGTGTCGAGGTGCTCTGCCGTGGTCATACCGTCAGTATCCCGAGGGCCACTGACAACTGGCCTGACGTCACGCGTCCCGGCGGCGCACCGCCAGCCAGCCTCCCAGGACCGCGACGCCCGCCCACAGCGCCAGCACTCCCAGTCCCGCCCAGGGACCGAGGTCTCCGTACGACTGACTGCGCATCATCGCCTGTCCGGCCCGGTCCGGCATGAACTGCCCCACCCCGCTCGCCGCCGATCCGACGATGAAGGACACCATGACGACGAAGGGTATGAGGATGCTCAGAACGGCCACTCCGCTGCGCAGCACCGCCGTGAGTCCGGCCGCGAACAGCGCCATGAGCGTCAGGTAGAGGCCGCAGCCCACGACGGCGCGCACGGCCCCGGGGTCGCCCAGTTCGAGTGCGCGCTCCCCCATGAGGGCCTGTCCGGCGACGAAGGTCAGCAGTCCGGTGAGCTGGCCGGCGACGAGCGCCAGGGCGCCCAGCATCGAGCTCTTCGACAGGTAGAACCTGGTGCGGTCCGGCACTGCGGTCAGGCTGGTGCGCAGGGCTCCGTTGTGGAACTCGGCGGAGAAGGCGGTCGCTCCGAAGGCGATGGCCGCTATCTGGCCGAAGTTGAGTCCGTAGAAGGCCGCGAGCAGCGGATCCTCCCCCATGCTTCCCTCCTCGGCCCGGCCCAGCGCCGCGGCCGTCAACGCCTGGATGCCCACGGTGGCGACGAGGACGGATATCAGCGACCAGAAGGTGCCCCGGAGGGACCGGATCTTGATCCATTCCGAGTGCAGTACGGCGGTTGTGGGCAGAGCGGCGCTCATGGCGAAGCCTCCTGAGGGTGCGGGAGCGGGGGTACGTCAGTGGGTTGCGGTGAACTGCGCGTGATCGGCGGTGAGGTCGAGGTAGGCCTGCTCGAGGGAGGCGCGCTCGTCGGAGAGTTCCAGCATGGGAACCCCTTCACGGGCGGCCAGGCCGCCGAGCTGCTCGGCCTGTATGCCCTCGACGGTCCATCGCCCGTCGCCGGAGGTCACCAACTCGAAGCCGTCCCGGGCCAGCGCGGCCCGCAGCCGGACCGGATCGGAGGTGCGCAGGCGCACCCTCGGGGTGCTGCGGGCGTCGATGAACTCCTCCATCGAGGTGTCGGCCAGCAGTTTGCCGTTGCCGAGGACGACCAGGTGGTCGGCGAACGCCGAGGTCTCCGACATCAGGTGACTGGAGACGAGGACGGCGCGTCCTTCGGCGGCGAGGGAGCGCATCAGCTCGCGGATCCAGATGATGCCCTCGGGGTCGAGGCCGTTGGTGGGCTCGTCCAGCAGGAGCACTCCGGGGTCGCCGAGCAGTGCGGCTGCGATACCGAGGCGCTGGCGCATGCCGAGCGAGAAGGATTTGATCCGCCGCTCGGCGACGGAGGCTATGCCGGACTGCTCCAGGACCTCGTCCACCCGGCTGCGGGGGATCCGGCCGGCCGCGGCGAGCAGCCGGAGGTGGTCACGGGCACTGCGCCCGCCGTGCGCCGCCTGGGCATCCAGGAGGACGCCCACCCGGTGCAGCGGGTCCGGCAGGTCCAGGTAGTGCCGGCCGCCGATGGTGGCCGTGCCGGACGTGGGGCGGTCGAGCCCCAGCAGCAGGCGCATCGTCGTGGACTTCCCCGCGCCGTTGGGGCCCAGGAATCCGGTGACCCGCCCGGGCAGGACATCGAAGGTGAGGCCGTCCACCGCACGGTGGGTGCCGTATCGCTTGGTGAGTTCTCGGATCTCGATGCTGTTCATGGCTCAAGACTCCCCGCCGGCCCCACCCCCTTCCCTCCCCCGTGCGGGGGTGCCGTCTCCCCCACGTGGGGGAGACGGCCCTGAGCAGGGCGCTGTCACCATGGGGGCATGTACCGACTGCTGCGAGCCCCGTTTCAACCAGTGACGTATTCACGCTGGTTGCATCTCTGCGTGCCGCTGCTGCTGCTGGCCATATGGATGTTCATCATGCCCGAGTGGCCGTGGGGGCCTCTGCTGCTCATCCTGCCCTTCGGGCTGGTGCCCTGGGTGCGGCTGGCGGAGGGCATGCAGGCGCAGTTCCTGCTCACGCCGCACGCCCGCGACTCCTCCGACAGCGCCATAAGCCTGGCACCGTCGGCTCATTGGGGGGACCGCTGGCGCACCGTGCTGTGGCTGGAGGCGCGGATGATCGTCGCGGTCGGTGCGGTGGGCGCCTCCGTCTGGCTGCCCACGATCGCCGTGGAGCTCATCGCGATAGCGGTCGGCCATCCCGTGGGCGACGAGCTCCTTCCGTTCCTGCCCGACCGCTGGCTCGCCGCGCTGCTCGTGCCCGTGCCGCTGGTGCTCCTCATCGTCGTCGTGTCCCTGCTCGGCGAGTTGATCACCGCGATCGCCACCCGCCTGCTCAGCCCGTCCGCGGCGGAGCGGCTGAGCGTGCTGGAGGCGCGTACGGAGCAGCTGTTGGAGCGCACCCGGATCGCGCGGGAGCTGCACGACTCCATCGGGCACGCGCTCACCGTGGCCGTCGTGCAGGCGGGGGCGGCGCGGGCCGCGGGCGATCCCGTCTTCACGGAGCGGGCTCTGTGCGCGATCGAGGAGACGGGCCGGGCCGCGCTGGAGGATCTGGAGCGGGTGCTGGGGGTGCTGCGCGAGTCGGGACCGCCGCCGTCGCAGTGGCCGACGCTCGCCGAGGCCGACCGGCTGCTGGAGTCGGCCCGGGCCTCCGGCTCCGCGGTGGACGCACGGCTGACGGGTGAGCTGGAGAAGTTGCCGGGCCCGGTCACCCGGGAGGGGTACCGGATCCTGCAGGAGTCGCTGACCAACGTCCTGCGGCACTGCGGCCCCGTCCCGGTGCGCGTGCGGGTGGAGATGACCGCGGCCCTGCTGGAGATGGAGGTGACGAACCCGCTGCCGGAGCGCCCCGGCGTCACCTTGGGCGGCGGCAGCGGGCTGCGCGGGATCCGCGAGCGTGCCGCGCTGCTCGGCGGGGAGGCCGAAACCGGTCCGTACGAGGGGGGTTGGAGGGTGCGCGCCCGGCTTCCGCTGGAGCGAATACGCTGACCGGATGCCGGTTACCGTACTGCTCGTCGACGACGAACCCCTGGTGCGCGCGGGGCTGCGCGCCGTGCTGGACGCCCAACCCGACATCGAAGTGGTGGGTGAGGCGGCCGACGGCGCCTCCGTGATCCCGCTGGTACGGCAGTTGCGGCCGGATGTAGTGGCCATGGACGTGCGGATGCCGCTCCTCGACGGGATCGAGGCGACCCGTGCGGTGCTGCGGACCGTGGACTCCCCGCCGAAGATCCTCGTGGTGACCACCTTCGAGAACGACGAGTACGTCTACCAGGCGCTGCGGGCGGGAGCGGACGGTTTCCTGCTGAAGCGGGCCCGGCCCTCGGAGATCGTGCACGCGGTACGGCTGGTGGCGGAGGGTGAGACGCTGCTCTTCCCGGCGGCCGTGCGGGCCCTGGCCGCGGAGTACGGGAACCGGCAGGCCCGGGCGGTGCTGGAGCGGGCGGCCCTGACCGAGCGGGAGGAGGCGGTTCTGCGGCTGATGGCGAGGGGGCTGACCAACGTGGAGATCGCCGCCGAGCTGATCATCGGTACGGAGACGGTCAAGTCCCACGTCAGCGCGATCCTGGCGAAGCTGGGGGCGCGGGACCGGACGCAGGCGGTGATCACGGCGTACGAGTCGGGGTTCGTCTCCCCCGCCTGAGGGAAGGGCTGCTTCCGGCCGATGGGGGGCTGCTTCTCGCCGACACACCGGGCGGGCAGTACGATCCGGCTGACAAGCTCGCTAGCTGGGAGGACACACGTTGGGGCAGCTGACCGGCGGGGACCCCTCTCTGCTCCGGCGGATCAATTCCGCCGTGGTGCTGCGCGCACTGCGGACGGCCGGATCGCCGACCCTCACCGACCTCACACGGCTGACGGGGCTCTCCCGGCCGACCGTCGAGGGCGTGGTGGAGGGGCTGATCGCGACCGGCCTCGTCGTCGAGGCGGACGCGGAGGAGGGCGCGCGGCGGCAGGGCCGCCCGGCCAGGCGCTTCCGCTTCCGGACCGAGGCGGGGCACCTGCTCGGCATCGAGATCGGCGCGCACCGGATCGCGGTGCTGCTGTCCGGGCTGGACGGCAGGGTCATCGGCGCCGGCACCAAGGACGTCGCGGAGACGGCGTCCGCCGATGAGCGGCTGGAGCGGGTGCGGGCGGCCGTCGCCGACCTGCTGCGCCGCGCCGGGGTGCCGCGGGACTCCCTGCGGGCGGTCGGGGTCGGCAGCCCGGGGATCGTGGAGGCGGACGGCACGGTCCGCCTCGGCACCGCCCTGCCCGGCTGGACGGGGCTGCCGCTCGGGGAACGGCTGCGGCGCTCGTTCCGCTGCCCCGTCCAGGTGGAGAACGACGCCAATGCGGCGGCGGTCGCCGAGCACTGGAAGGGGGCCGCGCGGGACACCGGCGACATGGTGTTCGTGATGGCGGGTCTCAGCCCCGGCGCGGGCTCGCTGATCGGCGGACGGCTGCACCGCGGCTTCGGCGGCGCGGCCGGCGAGATCGGCGCCCTGCACCTGCTGGGCCGCGAGGCCACTCCGGAGCGGCTGCTGTCGACGACCGGTGAGCCCCTGCATCCGCTGGACGAGCCCGCCGTCGCCGAGGTCTTCGCCATGGCCAAGCGGGGCGACGAGCGGGCGGTGGCCGCCGTGGAGCGGTTCCTGCAGCGGCTGGTGCACGATGTGGCGGCGCTGGTCCTGGCGATGGATCCGGAGCTGGTGGTCGTCGGCGGCTGGGCGGCCGGCCTGGACGGGGTGCTGGAGCCGCTCCGTCAGGAGCTGGAGCGCTACTGCCTGCGCCCGCCGAGGGTGGCCCAGTCCATGCTCGGCGAGGCCGCGGTCGCCACCGGCGCGCTCCGGCTCGCGCTGGACCACGTCGAGGAGGAGCTCTTCGCGGTGGAGAAGACGGTCACCGCGCGCCCCTGACCCCGCCCCGTACGACGCAGAACGGCCCGGCCCCGGAGTTGCCTGGGGGCCGGGCCGTTGCGCGTGGTTCAGGAGGCGACGCGCGGCTCGTGGGTGATCTCGACGTTGCCCGAGTCGCCGAAGGTGAGGCGGCAGGTGTCGGCGCGGTAGGTGGCCACCGAGACCGCCGCGGTGCCCGCGGTGGTGAAGTAGCGCGTGGTGACCAGGAGCACCGGGGCGCCGGGCAGCCGGTCCAGTTCCTTGGCGTCGTCGGCGCGGGCGGAGCCGAGCTCCACCGAGCGGTCCTGGCCGTCGAGCACCAGCCGCTGGAGCTCACGCAGGACGGCGCGGGCACGGGCCGGACCGGCGGGGGCCTCGATGGCGGGCAGTCCCGGTACGGAGGCGGCCGGGACGTAGAGCAGCTCGGCGGCGACGGCCTGTCCGTGGGTGACCCGGGTCCGGCGCACCGTGTGCACCGGCTGGTCGGCGGCGAAGGCGCCACCGGTGCCGAGGAGCTTGAGCACGGCGGGCGTCGGCAGGGTCTCGGCCGCGTCCAGCGGCTCCCAGCCGTCGACGCTCTCGCCGGGCCAGCTGTGCTGCGCGCTGCCGACCGCGACGCCGACGCGCGGCGGGGCGACGGTGGTTCCGACGCCACGGCGACGCTGCAGCCGGCCTTCGAGCTCCAACTGCTCGAGCGCCTGGCGCAGGGTCGCACGGGCGACGCCGAACCGGGCCGCGAGCTCACGCTCGTTGGGCAGCACCTCGCCGACGGCGAAGTCCTGGTCGAGCGCCTCGCTGAGGACGGTCTTGAGGTGCCAGTACTTCGGCTCCGGCGCCGTTTCGAGCTGCGTGGTCCCCACCCTGACTCCTCCTGCCATCGCTGCACTCGCCGTGTGTTTCAGCGGCAGTTCTGCGCCCTTGTTTATTAAAGGTTCCTGCACTATCCCTGCGACGATAGGACGGCGCACCCCCTTGGTCAAGACCAATGCTCATGCCTTTGCCGGGCAGAACGGGCATACGTATCAAGCCGTTCATGGGATGTTCTCGATGGCACGGAAGGCTTGTAGTCAAGGGCTACCGGACGGTAATCATGACGGTAGGCACTACTGACATCCTGTCTCGCACGCGCCCACCGACGAGGAGCAGCATGACCGCCACGGTCTCCTTCACGATCGATTCGCCGCTCGGCCCCCGCACCGCCACCGTCGCCTACGAGCGCAAGGGCGCCGGCGAACCGCTCCTCCTGCTCCACGGCATCGGCCATCACCGCCAGGCCTGGCACCCGGTGCTCGACATCCTGGCCGCCGAGCACGACGTGATCGCCGTCGACCTGCCCGGCTTCGGCGCCTCGGAGCCCCTGCCCGCGGGCGTCCCGTACTCCCTCGGGACCGTGGCCCCGGCCCTCGGAGCGCTCTGCACCGCCCTCGGCGTCGAACGCCCGCACGTCGCGGGCAATTCGCTCGGCGGTCTGCTCGCCCTCGAAATGGGCCGGAGCAACCTCGTCCGCTCGATCACGGCCCTCTCCCCCGCCGGTTTCTGGACCGAGGGCGAGCGCCGCTACGCCTTCGCCACGCTCCTCGCGATGCGCGCCGGCGCCAAGGCTCTCCCCCTCCCCGCCGTGCGCCGGCTCTCGCGCACCGCCGCCGGCCGCGCCGCGCTCACCGGCACCATCTACGCCCGCCCGTCCCGCCGCCCGGCCGAGGCCGTCGTCGCCGAGACCCTCGCCCTGCGCGATGCCACCGGCTTCGAGGACACGCTGGCCGCGGGTGGTTCCGTACGGTTCACCGACGACGTGCCCGGCCTGCCCGTCACCATCGCCTGGGGCACCCGCGACCGCCTGCTGCTGCGCCGGCAGGGCGTCCGCGCCAAGCACACCGTCCCCGGCGCCCGGCTGGTGCGGCTCCCGGGATGCGGTCACGTCCCGATGAACGACGATCCGGCGCTCGTCTCCCGGGTGATGCTGGACACGGCCCGCAGCGCGCGGCTCGCGGTCGCCTGAACGACCGAACGGGACCGGCCGACCCGACCGGCCCCGGACCCGGCGGACCCGACCGACCCGGCGGACCCGGCGGACCCGGCGGACCCGCCGGCATGCCCGGACAGCTGAACGAATGAGCGGCTGACGGCTGTTCATCCGCGGTTCGCGTGGGCGACGCGGCCGGGCCGGTGTGCGACGGCACGCTGGTCCGACCCGTCCTCGCCGGCCCCAGGAGACGTACCCGATGGCATCGATCCCGCACACCCGACGGTCCCTCATCGGCGGATCCCTCGCCCTGTCCTCCGCGCTGATCGCCGCTCCGGCGCTCGCGGCCCCCGCCTTCGCCCGCTCCGGGCGGCCCAATGCGCTGTGGGGCGTCCAGTCCGGCGAGATCACCGCCCACTCGGCCACCGTGTGGACCCGCGCCGACCGCCCGGCACGGATGTACGTCGAGACTTCCCCGAGCGAGGCGTTCCGCTACGCCGTACGCCGCCACCGCGGTCCGCTCCTCGGCCCGTCGAGCGACTTCACCGGGACCACCGTCCTGCGCGACCTGCCGCCCGGCCAGCAGATCCACTACCGGGTCGTCCTGACCGACCCCGACGACCCCCGCCGCAGCTCCTCGCCGGTCCACGGCACCTTCCGCACCACCCCGGTCTCCCGCCGCCACGACGTGCGCTTCCTGTGGTCCGGCGACCTGGCGGGCCAGGGCTGGGGCATCAACCCCGACCTCGGCGGCTACCGCGTCTTCGAGGAGATGCGGCTGCGCAACCCCGATTTCTTCCTCTTCAGCGGGGACACGATCTACGCCGACGGACCGGTCAACGCCACCGCGCCCCTCCGCGACGGCACCGTCTGGCGCAACATCACCACCGAGGAGAAGGCGAAGGTCGCCGAGACCCTCGCCGAGTTCCGCGGGAACTTCCGCTACAACCTGCTCGATCGCAGCCTGCTCGGCTTCAACGCCCAGGTCCCGGTCCTCGCCCAGTGGGACGACCACGAGGTGCGCAACAACTGGTACCCCGGCCAGCTGATCGACGACCCCCGCTACACCGTCAAGGAGGCCGACACCCTCGCCGCCCGCGCCCGCCAGGCCTTCGGGGAGTACTTCCCCGTCACCGACCTGCGCGGGGGCCGCGCCGAGGGCCGGATGTACCGGGTCATGCGGTACGGCCCGCTGCTCGACGTCTTCGTGCTCGACATGCGCACCTACCGCAACGCCAACTCCCCCGGCACGCAGACCGAGGACCCCATCGGCATCCTCGGCGCCGAGCAGCTGGCCTGGGCCAAGCGCGAGCTCTCCCGCTCCCGCGCGACCTGGAAGGTGATCGCCGCCGACATGCCGCTGGGCATCGTCGTACCCGACGGCGCCGCGAACTTCGAGGCCGTCGCCCAGGGGGACCCGGGCGCTCCGCTGGGCCGCGAACTCCAGATCGCCGAACTCCTGCGGCACATCAAGCACCAGCGCATTCCGGGCACCGTCTGGGTCACGGCCGACGTGCACTACACCGCCGCGAACCACTACGCGCCCGAGCGGGCGGCCTTCACCGACTTCGCGCCGTTCTGGGAGTTCGTGTCCGGCCCGATCGGCGCCGGCGGGTTCCCGGCCGGGCGGCTGGACGCCACCTTCGGTCCGCAGACCGCCTTCGTGCAGTCGGCCCCCTTCGCCAACATGTCGCCCTCGGAGAACCCCCCGTACTACGGCGAGGTCGACATCGACGGCGGCAGCGGGGAGCTCACCGTCCGGTTGCGCCGCCAGGGAGGGGACGTACTCTTCACCCGCACCCTCCAGCCCGGGCGCGTGGGCCAGTAGGGCCGAACGGGGCGCCAACCGGAGGCGGACCGGCAGCCGAGGCGCAGCGGACCGACCCGCAATCCGGAAATGGCTCGGAAAACTGGGTGAAATCGGCCAGATGGACACTTAACCAGTCGGTCACAGATCGTTCGTGATCACGCAACACCCCTGCGCCACAGTGGTGTGCATGACTGACCGTAACCTCGCCTCCGCCCAGCGTCCCCACCGTCACCACTGGCGCCGTGACATCGTCGAACTCGCCGCGCTCTTCTGCGCCGTCGCGGTCGCCGACGCCATCGCCAATCTCGTCGTGCACGGCCCGCGGGGCCCGATCATGCTCATCGCCTCGGCCGTCGCACTCCTGGTGACGGCGGCCTTCCACACCTGGTGGGCACGGCGCCACAGCCATGCACCGCCGCCGCCGCGGAGCACAGCGCCCGGCGATCCGAAGCCGCTCGCACCCACCGACTCCGGCACGAACGCGACCGCCAGCAGCACCGCGCTCTGGCGGATGCGCACGACCGTACGGGACGAGCCGGGCTCCCTGGCCGCCCTCTGCACCGCCCTCGCCCGCAACAGCGTGGACATCCTGACCCTCCAGACACACCCGCTCCCCGAGGGCGGCACCGTCGACGAGTTCCTGCTGCGCGCCCCGCAGGAACTGCCCTCCGCCGACCTGGCCCGGGCCATCTCCCGCGCCGGCGGCCACAGCACCTGGATCGAGCGCGCCGACGCCCACGACCTCGTCGACACTCCGACCCGGGTCCTCGGCCTGGCCACCCGCACCGCCCTGGACGCCGCCGAGCTGCCCCTGGCCCTGCGCCAGCTGCTCGGCCGCTGCACGATCCACTCGATCCCGGCGACCACCCTCTCCGGCCGCCCCAACGCCGGAGCGGACGCCCCCGTCGAAGGCGTCCTGGAGGCCACGGTCATGCGGCTGCGCGACCCCTCCGGCGGCGCGATCACCGTGGAGCGGCCCTACCTCCCGTTCACCCCGACCGAGTTCGCCCGGGCCCGCGCCCTCGTCGAGCTCGATGCCCGGCTCGGCCCCCGCGTCCCGCGCAGCCAGGACGTACTGACCCTGCCCGAGGGCAACGAGATCACCGTGCGCCGCGCCGACGGCTCCGACCTGCCGGCGGCGCGTGCCATGCACGACCGCTGCTCGGACCGCACCCTGTCGCTGCGCTACCACGGCCCCGTCGCCGACGCCGACCGCTACCTCGGCCACCTGCTGAGCCCCCGCTTCGGCCGCACCCTCGCCGCGACCACCGCCTCCGGAAAGCTCGTGGCCCTCGGCCACCTGCTGTGGGACGGCGACGAGACCGAGGTCGCGCTGCTCATCGAGGACGACTGGCAGCGCCGCGGCATCGGTTCCGAGCTGCTGCGCCGGATCGTCGCGATGGCCGTCGAGGCCCGGTGCGACAGCGTGTACGCCGTCACCCAGGCCGCCAACACCGGCATGGTCGCCGCCATGCGCGGCCTCGGCCTCCCCCTCGACTACCAGATCGAGGAGGGCACCCTGGTGATCACGGCCCGGCTGGACGCGATCCCGGCCGGCTCGCGGCTGCCCCACGGCCTTCCCCGTGAGCTGCCCCGCGCGCTCCCGCACGAACAGCCGGCTCCCCGGCGCCGCCACTGACCGGTCCGCCCGGACCGGAGCCCTCCACGGGTACCGGCTCCGGGCGCACCCGTCCGCGCCGAGCAAGGCCCCCTCGTTCCCCACGCGCCCACACGGGCCCCCACGGACGGCGGGATCCGGCCAAACTGCGCGCGCCCACCCCCGGCAATCCCTCCCCCGCAGGCCCGAAGTCGCTTGCGTGCAGGGCTGGTTGACCGATTCCCGTATGCGCCGCCCGCCCCGCTCCGGCCCGCGTCGGCAGGCCGACTGCCACGGGTGATGACGGGAACACGTCCCACATACGAAGATGGCCGCATGTCAGAGATCCTCCACAACGGCAGCGCACCCCGGCTGCCCCGCCAGGTGGCCGACGCGTACGTCGACGACCTCATCGCCCTCGACCCGATCACGGGCACCTACCTCGGTGTCGCCGCGAGTTCGAGCAAGCTCCCGGACTTCTCCCCGGCGGGCCGCGCGGCCCTCGCCGAGCTCGCCCGTGAGACCCTCGCTCGCCTCGACGCCGCCGAGTCCGTGCCCGGCGCCGACAGCGACGCCGAACGCCGGTGCGCCCGGCTGCTGCGCGAGCGCCTCACCGCCGAGCTCGCGGTCATCGAGGCCGACGAGGACCTGTGCGCGGTCAGCAACATCCACAGCCCCGCGCACTCCGTCCGCGAGGTCTTCTCCCTGACCCCCGCCGACACCGACGAGGACTGGGCGGCGATCGCCGAGCGCCTGCGCGCCGTGCCGGCCGCCTTCGACGGCTACCGCGAGAGCCTCGGACTCGGACTGGAGCGCGGCCTGTACGGCAGCCCCCGCGCCACCACCACCATGATCGGCCAGCTCACCACCTGGGCCGGCCAGGACGGCAGCGAGGCCCCCTTCTTCGAGGGCTTCGTCGCCGCCGGTCCGGACTCCCTGCGCGCCGAGCTGGACGCCGCGGCCGCCGGTGCGACCGCCGCGGTCGTCGACCTGCGCGACTGGATGGCCTCGGTGTACGCCCCGGCCGTCGAGGGCAGGCCGGACACCGTGGGCCGCGAGCGCTACGCCCGCTGGTCCCGCTTCTTCAACGGTACGGACCTGGACCTGGACGAGGCGTACGCCTACGGCTGGTCGGAGTACCACCGCCTGCTCGCCGAGATGAAGTCCGAGGCCGCCAAGATCCTCCCGGGCGCCGGCCCCTGGGAGGTGCTCAAGCACCTGGACGAGCACGGCACCCACATCGAGGGCGTCGACGAGGTCCAGTCGTGGCTCCAGGGCCTGAT
The DNA here is from genome assembly GCF_002080455.1 of Streptomyces sp. Sge12. NCBI lineage: Bacteria > Bacillati > Actinomycetota > Actinomycetes > Kitasatosporales > Streptomycetaceae > Streptomyces > Streptomyces sp. Sge12. The sequence continues at coordinate 6,627,672 of NZ_CP020555.1, read as the reverse complement.
GGACGAGGTCATCGAGAACCTCGACGGCACCCACTTCGAACTCGCCGAGCGCGTCCGCAAGGTGGAGTCCCGCATCGCCCCGCCCGGCGGCCCCGCGGCCCCGTACTACACCTCCCCCTCGGAGGACTTCTCCCGCCCGGGCCGCACCTGGCTGCCCACCATGGGCCTGACCCGCTTCCCGGTGTACGACCTGGTGTCCACCTGGTACCACGAGGGCGTGCCGGGCCACCACCTGCAGCTCGCGCAGTGGACGCACGTGGCGGACCGGCTCTCCCGCTACCAGGCCACCGTCGGCATGGTCAGCGCCAACGCCGAGGGCTGGGCGCTGTACGCGGAGCGGCTCATGGACGAGCTGGGCTACCTCAAGGACGCCGAGCAGCGCCTCGGCTACCTGGACTGCCAGATGATGCGCGCGGCGCGGGTCATCGTGGACATCGGCATGCACGTGGGTATGGAGATCCCGGCGGACTCGCCGTTCCACCCGGGCGAGACCTGGACGGTGGACCTGGCTCAGGAGTTCTTCGGCCTGCACAGCGGCCGCCCGGCGGACTTCGTCGAGAGCGAGCTGACCCGCTACCTGTCGATGCCGGGCCAGGCGATCGGCTACAAGCTGGGCGAGCGTGCCTGGCTGCTGGGCCGGGACAACGCCCGGGCCGCGCACGGCGATTCCTTCGACCTGAAGGCCTGGCACATGGCGGCTCTGTCGCAGGGTTCGCTGGGGCTGGACGACCTGGTGGACGAGCTGTCGAAGCTCTGACGGCACGCGGCCGCTCCACCGACGAGCGGCAAACGACGTGTGGCGCATGACGCGTGACGTATGACGCGTGACGTATGACGGACGGGCCGCTCATACCCCGGGGGACGAGCGGCCCGTCCGCGTGACGGCCACGGTCACGATCACGGCCACGGCCACCGCCGCCTCAGCAGCCGCAGTCGTCCGAGTCGGTCGGCGCGGTCAGCGGGTCGGCCCCGGCACGCTGCTGGTTGCCCTGCCAGGTCTCGACCTCGAAGCCCTCGCGGATCCAGTACTCGATACCCCCGAGCATCTCCTTGACCTGGAAGCCGAGTTCGGCCAGGGCGAGGGCGGAGCGGGTGCCTCCGTTGCACCCGGGGCCCCAGCAGTACGTCACCACGGGGACGTCCTTGTCCAGCAGCCGCTCGGCCTGCTCGGGAATCAGCGCGGTGGGCAGGTGGACGGCGCCGGGCACGTGGGCCTGGTCCCAGGACGGTGTGGAGCGGGAGTCGACGAGCTGGAAGCCCAGCTCGGCGCCCTGCTCGCGGTGGGCCCGGAAGGCGGCGGCGACGTCCGACACGTCCGCGTGGAAGGCCAGGCTCGCGGCGAAGTACGCGGCCGCCGCGGCCGGGGAGGCCGGCGGCACGCGGAGCACGGGGTTGGTGGTGGCGGGGGCGGAGGAGGCGTTCTGCGTCGTCGTCATGGCCAAAAATCTACGATCTGTTGATCACTACCGGAAGTGGATTTCCCCGGCCTTTTCCTTGTCCGACCGGGGAATCCCCTGCTAGACCTGCCCCATGACCGACTATTCCCCTGACACCACCGACTGGCGGATCCTCGAAGTCCTCCAGCGCGACGGCCGGGCCAGTTTCACCGAGCTCGCCCGCGCCGTGTCCATGTCCGCGAGCGCCGTCACCGAGCGGGTCCGGCGGCTGGAGGAGACCGGGATCATCACCGGCTACACGGCGGTGGTGGACCCGGAGAAGCTCGGCAAGTCGATCCTCGCGCTGGTGCGGCTGCGCTACCCGCACGGCAATTACAAGCCGTTCCACGACTTCCTGGAGTCCACCCCGGAGATCCTGGAGGCCCATCACGTGACCGGCGACGACTGCTTCGTCCTCAAGGTCGCGGCCCGCTCGATGGCACACCTGGAGGAGGTCACGGGCCGGATCTCGGGCCTGGGACCGGTGACGACGAGCATCGTCTACTCCTCCCCGCTGCCCCGCAGGCCGCTCAGTCCGTGAGCGCCGCCGTCCGGTGGCGCACCACGGAACCGCCGCGCTGCTTGACGATCTCCAGCTGGGCCTGGACCCGGGTCCGCAGGTCGGCGACGTGGCTGACGATGCCGACGCTGCGGTCCCGCTCGCGCAGCGAGTCCAGGACGTCGAGCACCTCGTCCAGGGCCTGGTCGTCGAGGCTGCCGAAGCCCTCGTCGATGAAGAGGGTGTCGAGGCGCATGCCGCCGGCCTCGTCGGTGACGACGTCCGCGAGGCCCAGCGCCAGGGCGAGCGAGGCGAAGAAGGTCTCGCCGCCCGACAGGGTGGCGGTGTCCCGCTCGCTGCCGGTCCAGGCGTCGACCACGTGCAGTCCGAGGCCCGAACGGCCCCGCCCGCCGGACCGGGCGTCGGAGTGCACGAGGGTGTAGCGGCCGCCCGACATGCGCAGCAGCCGTACCGTCGCCGCGGCGGCCACCTGCTCCAGGCGCGCGGCCAGTACGTAGGCCTCCAGGCGCATCTTGCGCTCGTTGTCGGCGGAGGTGCCCGCGGTGAGTCCGGCCAGCCGGGCGACCCGGTCGTAGGCCTCGCGCAGCGGGCCCAGGGCGCGCAGTTCCTGCTCGGCCTGCCGGGAGAGCCGGTCCAGCTCCGTACAGCGGACCCGGGCGGCGTCGGCGGCCGACCCTGCCGTACGAAGCTTCGCCGCGGCCGAGGCGGCGTACGCCTCGGCCGCATCCGGTGCGGCCGGAGGCAGGGCTGCCGCTTCGGCGGCGCCGCTCTCGCGCCGGCGGTCCGCCAGCAGGGCCTCCTCCGTCTGCCAGGCGTCCAGCCGGTGTTGGAGCGCGGTGCGTTCGTACTCGGGGAGCACGGCGTCGGCGGCGGCCTCGATGGTGTCGAAACCGGCCTTGAAGGCGGCGTCGGCGAGCTGGTCGTCGGCCTCTTTCAGCCGGCCGGCGGTGCTCTCGGCCCGCCGCAGCGAGGTGGCGGCGCCGGAGACCATCCGGACCCGGTCCTCCAGGGTCCGGGCGCGGGCCGCGACGGTGGGCGCGCCGTCCCGTACGAGGGCGAGTTCGGCCTCCAGCCCGGCCTGTTCGCGGTCCAGGGCCTCGCGCCGGGAGGCCCGGGCGGCGGCTCGCGTCTCGGCGCCCTGCCGGTCGGCGCTGCGCGCGGCATGCTCCCGCTCGGCCCGGGCCAGCTGCTCACGGGCGGCGTGCAGACCGGCCGCGGAGGCGTGCGCGGCAGCGTGGCGGGCGCTCAGGTCGGCGGTCAGGGCGAGCAGTTCGGCGGTGGTCGCCTCCCCGGCCGCGGCCGCCGCCTCGGCGCGGGCCTCCTGCGCGGCGGCGAGCCTGCGCTCGACGGCGGCCCTGGCCTGCTCGGCGCGTTCGAAGAGGGCGTGGGCGGCGTCCTCCGCCGCGCGGTCCACGTGGCCGGGGGCCGGGCGGGCCGGAGCGGGGTGTTCCGCGGACCCGCACACGGTGCAGGCCTCCCCGGCCACCAGGGCCTCGGCGAGCTCTGCGGCGATTCCGCGCAGCCGGGCCTCCTTGAGCTCCAGCCAGCGCTCCCGGGCTGCCCCCGACTCCTCGCGCAGGGTGAGCAGTTCCGCTGCGGCCCGCTCGGCCTCGGCGTCGAGCTCGTCGCGCCGGCGGGCGGAGTTCAGCTGCATGCGGGCGGGTTCGAGCCGGCCGGCGAGCTGCTCGGCCAGGGTCGCGGCCTGCTGGGCGGCGTCCGCGCGGTCCTGCAGCTCGGTCCGGGTCGTCTCCCAGCGCTCCAGCCACTCGGCGGACTCCTGGTGCTGCTCCTCTGCGGCCCGGGACTCCCGTTCCAGGTCGGCGCGTTCGCGGCCGATCTCGGCGCTGCGCTGCTCGGCCCGCTGCGCCGCGCCGAGGGCGCCCAGGGCCTCGCGCAGCCGCTGCTCGACGTCGGCGAGCTGCTCGGTCCCCGCCTCCTTCAGCGTGGGCGGCAGCTGCGCCCGGGCGGAGGCCTCGGCGTGCGCGGCGGCGAGGTGTGCGGCGGAGGCGGCTCCGCGCAGCTCCAGGGCGGGGGCCACCAGGGCGCCCCGCCGGGCCCGGTCCAGCAGGCCGCGGACCCGCTCCCGCTCGGGCTCGGCCTCGGCGAGCAGGGCGGCCCGGCGGACGGTCTCCGCGTGCCGGCGCTGCAGCCGGTCGAGCTCCCGGGCGTCCTCGGCGGCGCGCCGGGCCGCGGCGTGCCGGCTCTCCACGGCGGCCAGCGCGTACTCGGCGACGTCGAGGCGTTCGCGGGCCGCGCACCGGGCGACGGCCGCCCAGGCCCGGACGGCCTCGGCGAGTCCGGGGTCGCCCGGCTGGTGTCCGGGCATGGGCCAGGCCCGCAGGTCGGCGCTGTCCCCGGCGGCCTGGGCGAGCCGCTGGGCGGTGTGCAGCACCTTCTCGTCGCCGGCCCGGACCTTCGCCTCGGCGGCCCGGCGTCGTTCACCGAGCAGGGCCTCGACGGCGGCGAAGCGGCGGGTGTCGAAGAGCCGGCCGAGCAGGCGGCCGCGGGCGGCCTCGTCGGCGCGCAGGAACCGGGCGAACTCCCCCTGCGGCAGCAGCACGACCTGGCAGAACTGCTCGCGGCTCATGCCGAGCAGCTGCTCTACCTCCTCGCCGATCTCCTGGTGGGAGCGGCTGAGCGGCTCCCAGCCCTCGCCGGTGTGCTCGCGCAGCCAGCTCTGGGCCTTGTCCTTGGTGGTGCCCGTACCGCGCTTCTTCGGGCGCTCCTGCTCGGGGCGGCGGGTGATCTCCAGGCGGCGGCCGCCCGCGGTGAGTTCGAGGGTGACCTCGGTCGGGGTGTGGGCGGCGGCGTGGTCGCTGCGGAGCGTGGTGCCGGGGGCCTGGCGGGGGCCGGGTACGGAACCGTAGAGCGCGTAGCAGACGGCGTCGAGCACGGAGGTCTTCCCCGCGCCGGTGGGTCCGTGGAGCAGGAAGATCCCGGCTGCGGAGAGTGCGTCGAAGTCGATCTCCTGGGGCTCGGCGAACGGCCCGAAGGCGGTGACGGTCAGCCGGTGCAGCCTCATCGGTGGGTCTCCCGGTGGCTGTCGTCGGCCCGTACGTCGTCGAAGGCGCCCTGGAGGACGGCCCGTTCGGCCTCGTCCGCGTGACCGCCGCCGCGCACGTGGGCGACGAAGTCCTCGGCGATCTCCTGGTCGGTGCGGCCGCGCAGCCGCTGGGCGTAGGAGGCGCCGCTGTCCTCCTGGCGGCCCTCGGGTTCGAAGACGAGGGTGAGGGTGTGCGGGAAGCGGGCGGCGAGCCGGGCCATGGGGTCGTCGGGCCGGACCGGGTCGGTGAGGGTGGCCTCGACCCAGGCGTCCTCGTGCTCCTGGTGGGCCGGGTCCTCCAGGAGGTCCTCCAGCCGTCCGCGGAGCCGGGCGAGGGCGCGTGGTACGGGGGTGTCGATGCGCTCGGCGGCGGCGATCGCGCCCTGCGCGTCGAGCTCGATCAGCCACATGGTCTTGCGGTGGTCGGCCTCGGAGAAGGAGTAGGCGAGCGGGGAACCGGAGTAGCGGACCCGTTCGTTGATGGTCTGGCAGCCGTGGAGGTGGCCGAGGGCGGCGTAGTCCACCCCGTCGAAGACGGAGGCGGGTACGGCCTCGACGCCGCCGACGGTGATGTCGCGTTCGCTGTCGCTGGCCTGCCCGCCCGTGACGAAGGCGTGTGCGAGGACGATCGAGCGGGTGCCGGGCGGGCGGGCGGCGAGGTCGGCGCGGATCCGGTCCATGGCGGCGCCGAGGACGGCCTCGTGGCTCACCTTCTCCGCGCTGAACTCGTCCTTGACCAGGGCGGGCTCCAGGTACGGCAGGCCGTACAGCGCCACGTCACCGTGTACGTCGGTCAGAACGACGGGGTCGGCGCAGCCGGCCGGGGCGGTCCTCAGGTGGATGCCCGCCCGGTCGATCAGTCCGGCGCCGACGCCGAGCCGGCGCGCGGAGTCGTGGTTGCCGGAGATCATCACGGTGGGCACACCGAGGTCGGCGAGGCGGTGCAGGGCGCGGTCGTAGAGCTCGACGGCGGGCAGCGGGGGCACGGCCCGGTCGTAGATGTCACCGGCGACGAGGACGGCGTCGACCTCGTACGCGCGGGCGGTCTCGATGAGGTGGTCGATGAAGAGCGCCTGGGCGCCGAGCAGGTTGACCCGGTGGAAGGCCCGGCCGAGGTGCCAGTCGGAGGTGTGCAGGAACTTCACTCGCCGGCCCCGCCGCACATGCCGTCTCCCCCTGGTCGTCTCCCGCTCGCTGAACCCCTCTACGCTAACCCGTCCCGGGGGTCGCTCAGGGCGCGTACGTCTCCCCGCCGAGGGTGAGAGCGGCGCTGCCGGCCGTGGTGTCGGCGAGCCAGGCCTCGAAGGCGGGCAGGTCGGCCTCGGGGAGGGCGACCTCGATCTCCACGGCGGACCCGTAGCGCAGGTCCACCACGGTCCGGCCGGTGGAGCGCAGGTCGTTCTGGGTCTTGCCGGCCCGCTGGTGGTCGACGGTGACGGTGGCCAGCCGGTAGCGGCGCCGGGTGACGGTGCCGAGCTCGTCGAGGGCTTCGCCGACGACCCCGCCGTAGGCCCTGATCAGGCCGCCGGCACCGAGTTTCACGCCGCCGTAGTAGCGGGTGACGACGGCCACCGCGTAGCGGACGTCGCGGCGCATGAGCATCTGCAGCATGGGCACCCCGGCGGTGCCGCCGGGCTCGCCGTCGTCGCTGGCCTTCTGGACGGACGCGTCGGCGCCGACGACGTAGGCGAAGCAGTTGTGCGAGGCGGTGGGGTGCTCCTTGCGGATGCGCGCGACGAAGTCCTGCGCCTCCTGCTCGGTCGCGGCGGGCGCGAGCGAGCACAGGAAGCGCGAGCGGTTGATCTCGGACTCGTGCACGCCCTCACGGGCCACCGTCACGTACTGGTCTGCCTTCACCTCACCACCCTAAGCCGTGGTGAGGGGCTACCTTGGCGGTCATGAAGCTGCGGGGGCGGAGCTACCGGTACGTGGGACCGGCCGGGCCGATGGAACTCGTACGGCCGGGGGCCGCGGGCCGGAGCATCCGCTCGGCCGCGGACTTCGCGCAGTGGGCCGCGGGTCTGCCGGCGGCGGAGCTGTCCGAGCCGTTCACGTTCGTCGTCGACACCACCGGTGTGCTGCGGCTCGCGCCGCGGCGCAGCGAGCACCTGGTCTGTGCGGGCGGTGGCCCGGTCCTGAGCGCCGGGGAGATGGGCTTCGGGCGGGAGTCCGGGCGGTGGGTGGTCCGTACGGTCAGCAACCAGTCGGCGGGGTACTGCCCGGACACCGACTCGTGGCCGGCGGTCGCGGACGCCCTGGACGCGGCGGGTCTCGGCCGGCTCCCGGGCGGCTTCACGCACGAGGTGGTCTTCCGCCGGTGCCCGGACTGCGGGCAGCTGAACATCGTCCGGGACGAGCACTTCGTCTGCGTCTTCTGCGACGGATCCCTGCCGCCGGCCTGGAACGTGGATCCGTCAGCCGGGGAATCGTGCACGGCTCGGCGCGGTTGGTGCCGGTGAGCGCCGGTCCGACGCAGCGGACGGAACCGGCGGGGACGAGAACATCAGGAGGCGGCACACGTGTACGGCGATCCGGCAACCATCCGCAAGATCCTCACCGAGCTCGGCGACACCTGGGCGGTGGTGGGCCTTTCGAACAACCAGGACCGCGCGGCCTACGGGGTGGCGCGCGTGCTCCAGCGGTTCGGCAAGCGGGTGGTCCCCGTGCACCCGAAGGCCGAGACCGTGCACGGTGAGCCCGGGTACGCCTCGTTGGCGGACATCCCGTTCAAGGTGGACGTCGTGGACGTCTTCGTGAACAGCGAGCTGGCCGGACCGGTGGCCGACCAGGCCGTCGCCGTCGGCGCCGAGGCCGTCTGGTTCCAGCTCGGCGTGATCGACGAGGCCGCGTACGCCCGCACCCGCGAGGCGGGGCTGGCGATGGTCATGGACCGCTGCCCCGCGATCGAGATCCCGGCGCTCTAGACGCCCCTAGGCCGTCGCGCCCGTGCCCGTGCCCGCGTGCGCATGCGTATGCGCGGGCACCGGCGCCGAGACCGGGGGGACCGACACCGCGAGGGTCATCTCCATCGGTACGGAGCCGTCGTTGCGGTAGGAGTGCGCGAGGTTGGCCTCGAAGGTGGCCGCGGCCCCGGCGGGGACGCGGAACTCCTCCTCGCCGACCACCAGGGTCAGCTCCCCCGCCGTGACGTGCAGCATCTCGATGGTGCCGGACGGGTGCGGGACGGAGTCCGTCCCCTCGCCCGGCACCAGGTGCCAGGTCCACAGCTCCATCGGCCCCCGCTCGTCGGTGCCGATGAGCATCGTCGTCGAACTGCCCGCCTCGCTGGACCAGATCCGGACGACCTGGTCCGGCGGGACGACCCGGACCTGCGGGCCCCGGTCGTGGTCCAGGAGCGCGGAGATGCTGACGCCCAGTGCGTCGGCCAGCCTGACCGTGGTGCCGACGCTGGGGTTCGTCCGGGCCTGCTCGATCTGGATGATCATCCCGCGGCTCACTCCCGCGCGGGCCGCCAGGGAGTCCAGGGTGAAACCGCGCTCTCCGCGCCACCGCTTGAGGTTCCGGGCGAGCGCCTGGGTGAGCTGTTCGAGATCCGACACCATTCCGTCCAATATTTTGGATGACACAGTCCAACAGAGTGCACTACCGTGTCTGTATTCGATGCTGCACTCCCACGTTCACTGCACTGTACTGCGAGGCCCGCCATGACCGCCCTCTTCGCCCTGGCCACAGCCGTGCTGTGGGGGCTCGCCGACTTCGGCGGCGGGCTGCTGACCCGCCGGATCCCGGCGCTCACCGTGGTCGTCGTCTCGCAGGTCGTCGCCGTCCTCGTGCTCGGCGCGGTGGTCCTGGGCACCGGTGCCTGGCACGAGGCCGGACCGCAGCTGTGGTTCGCGGTCGGCGCGGGCCTGGTCGGGCCGGTCGCCATGCTCAGCTTCTACAAGGCACTGGCCCTCGGCCCGATGGGGGTGGTTTCGCCGCTGGGCTCCCTCGGCGTGGTCGTACCCGTCACCGCGGGGCTGATACTCGGCGAGCGGCCCGGCCTCGGCCAGTTCGCGGGGATCGCGGTGGCCGTCGTCGGCATCGTCCTCGCCGGTGGCCCCGAGCTGCGCGGCGCTCCCGTCCAGCGGCAGGCCGTCGTCCTCACCCTGGTCGCGGCCTTCGGCTTCGGCGCGGTGATGGCCCTGATCGCGGAGGCGTCCACGACCGTGACCGGGCTGTTCCTCGCACTGTTCGTGCAGCGGGTCACCAATGTCGCCGTCGGCGGCGCCGCCCTGTGGGCACAGACCCGGCGCGGAATACCCGCTCTCCCGGCGGGCACCGGGCCGCGGGTCCTGTGGGGACTGCTGCCCGCGCTCGCCTTCGTCGGCCTCGCGGACGTCGCGGCGAACGGCACGTACTCCATAGCCGCCCAGAACGGCCCCGTCACCATGGCGGCCGTCCTGTCCTCGCTGTACCCGGTGATCACCGCGCTCGCCGCCTTCGCCGTCCTCAAGGAACGACTGCGCACGGTCCAGGCGGCGGGTGCGGGCCTGGCCCTCGCCGGAACGGTGCTCCTCGCCGCCGGCTGACCGACCGGACACCGCCGGCTGACGGACAGGGCCTAGGAGTGCTCGGCCTCCGCCAGCTCGGCCAGGCCGCGCAGCTGCTCGGAGGTCATGCCGTCCGGGATCGGCACCGGCGCGGGCGTGCGCAGCGGCGGCTGCCAGCCCGTATCCGGCTCCCAGCGCCGCACGATGCGCGCCGGCGCGCCCGCCACCACCGCATGGTCGGGCACCTCGCCCCGTACGACGGCACCCGCGGCCACCACGACGTTGCGGCCGAGCCGCGCCCCCGGCAGGATCACCGCGCCGGTGCCGAGCCAGCACCCCGGGCCGATCTCCACGGGTTCGCTGCGCGGCCACTGCCGGCCGACGGGCTCGTGCGGGTCGTCGTAACTGTGGTTGGTGGACGTGATGTACACCCCGGGACCGCAGAAGGTGTTCGAGTCGATGGTGATGCGGGCGTCGGCGATGACATGGCTGCCCCGGCCGATGACCACCCCGTCGCCGAGCACCAGCATCGGCTCGGCGCCCAGGTCGAGGTCCGGCATCATCCCGGCGGTGAGGGTGACCTGCTCGCCGATGATGCAGTGCGCGCCGAGTCGGATCCACCGCTCGCCGAAGACCGTGCCCTGCGGGAAGGCGAGCCGGGTGCCGTCCCCGATCGCGCCGAACCTGAGCCGCCCCGGGGTCTGCGCGGTGACGGCACCGGCCTGCTGCATCCAGCGCCAGCCGGTGTGGACCACGCGGCTCGCCAGCCGGCGGCGCGCGGCCGTCAGAGATGAGAACGTGTTCTGTTTCTTCGGCACCCGGCCACGTTAGTGCGCCGGGCCCCGGACGCCCCGGCCACACTCCTGTGATCTTCACCCCATCGCCTGTGCGGCGGGACGCGTGGCCTACGGTGCCGGTAGCGCGGCAACCGGACGACGGACGCAGAGGAAGAGAACATGACGCACCAGGCGGCCCAGGCACTCGTGGCGGGTGTCGGCGGCAAGAACCCGGACATCGACCCGACGGCCTTCACGGCTCCGACCTCGGTCGTGATCGGCGACGTCACCCTCGCCCCGGGCGCGAGCATCTGGTACTCGGCGGTGCTGCGCGCCGACTGCGGCCCGATCACGCTCGGCGCCGACAGCAACGTGCAGGACAACTGCACGGTCCACGTGGACCCCGGATTCCCCGTCTCGATCGGCGAGCGGGTCTCCATCGGCCACAACGCCGTGGTGCACGGCTGCACGGTCGAGGACGACTGCCTGATCGGCATGGGCGCGACCGTGCTGAACGGTGCGGTGATCGGCGCCGGCTCCCTGGTGGCGGCGCAGGCGCTGGTCCCCCAGGGCATGGTCGTCCCGCCCGGCTCGCTGGTTGCGGGCGTGCCCGCCAAGGTGCGCCGCGAGCTGACCGACGAGGAGCGCGAGGGCATCAAGGTCAACGCCCTGATGTACGTGGAGCTGTCCAAGCAGCACCGCGCCGCGGTGACCCCGGACGCCTAGGGGGCGGCGACGGCGCCTCGTCCGACCAGTCCCCGTCCGACCGGACCCCGTCGGGTCGGTCCGTCTCCGGTCGGTCCGTCTCCGGTCGGTCCGGCGTCACTCGCCGACCGGTGTCCGGGCCGCCGGCTGGGCGGGGATGTCCGCGGCCGGCGCGGACGCCGGGAGCGCCTGCGCCGCCTTCTTCATCCGGCTGCGCACCACCAGCGTCACCGCGAGCCCGAACAGCACCGCGAGCCCCAGGGCCAGCCAGGAGAACCGCTTCAGCCACGGCTCGGCGACGATCCCGACCGAGTAGATGACGGCCGTGGTGCCGCCCGCCCAGAGGATGCCGCCGAGGACGTTGGCGACCAGGAAGCGCCAGTACGGCATGTGCAGCACGCCCGCCAGCGGCCCGGCGAAGATCCGCAGCAGCGCCACGAACCGCCCGAAGAAGACGGCCCACATGCCCCACTTCTCGAAGGAGCGTTCCGCCAGCGCGACCTGCTGGGGTCCGAAGTGCTTGGGGAAGCGCCGGCCCAGCCGGTCCAGCAGCGGCTTGCCGCCCCGGCGGCCGATCGCGTAGCCGATCGAGTCGCCCACGATCGCCCCGGTGATCGCGCAGAGCCCGAGGATCACGGGGTCGATCTCCCCGTGCTGCGAGGCCAGCAGCGCCGAGCTGACCAGGATGATCTCTCCCGGCAGCGGGATGCCGAGGCTCTCCAGCCCGATGACCAGACCCACCAGGAGATAGATGCTGACCGCCGGAATCGTCTCCAGCCATTCCTGGATGTGCACCGGTACGTCCTCCCGTGTCGTCGCCGGCGCGCCCCCTGTGACACGCCGAACGGGCAGCCTATCGGCTCGTCACGACCGCCTTGGCCCTCAGTGGCAGTTCACGCGACGAACGGCCCACGAACACCTCCCGGCGGCCGGAACCCAGCACCCAGGCGTGCTGCTCCGGGTCCCATGACGACAGCGCCCGCACGCCGAGGTCGACGGTGACCCGCTGCGCCTCACCGGGCGCCAGGACCAGCCGCCGGTAGCCGGCCAGGGCGCGCACCGGCTGGTCGAGCTCCAGCTCGGGGGCGGGCCCCACGTACACCTGGGCCACCTCGGTGCCCTTGCGGCGGCCGGTGTTGCGGACGGTGAACTCCACCCGCAGCCCCGCGCGCCCGGGCCGGACGGTGAGCTTCTCGTAGTGCCAGGTGGTGTACGAGAGCCCGTGCCCGAAGGGGAACAGCGGCGCGACCCGCTGGGCGTCGTACCAGCGGTGGCCGACGTGGACGCCCTCGGAGTACTCCTGCCGGCCGCTCACCCCCGGGTAGCGCAGCGGGTCGCCGCCGACCGGGGTGGCCCGTTCGTCGGCCGGGAAGGTCTGGGTGAGGCGGCCGCCGGGGTCCACGTCCCCGAAGAGGAGGTCGGCGGTGGCTCCCCCGCCCTCCTGGCCCGGGTAGTACATCTGGAGGACCGCTCCGGTACGCGGGAGCCACGGCATGGTCGTGCTGGACGAGGTGTTGAGGACGACGGTCGTACGGGGGTTGGCGGCGGCCACCGCTTCGATCAGCCGGTCCTGCCCGCCCGGCAGCGCCAGGGAGGTCCGGTCCCTGCCCTCGGTGGCGTCCTCGTAGGCGAACAGGACCACGCTGCGGGCGGACTTCGCGGTGCGCACGGCCTCGGCCAGGTCCGCGGCGCGGATCGCCCCGGTGGTGTGCCGGAGCCGGAAGCGCTGGCCCTTCTGCCCGCCCTCGGCGTTCACCGCGAGCCGGTGGACGCCCGCCTTGAGGGCGAGGGTGCGGCGGCGGACGCTCATCCCGTCGGGTGCGGAGCCGAGCAGCCCGCCGGCGAAGTACTCGGCCACGCCCTGCCGGACGGGGAACAGGTCCTGCCCGTCGAGGCGCACGGCGGGCCGCTTCCCGGTGTAGTGGACGAGCAGGGTCCACTCGTCGTCGGCCGTGAGGCGGAACTCCCCCTCGTGGCTCCAGACCTGCCCGGGGGCCACGGTCCGCTCGTCCAGGGCGGCGGCCGGGGTCAGCAGGTTCGGCGGGAGCGGCCGCCCGTACACGTCCTCGCCGAGGGCGTAGTGCACGGAGGCGCCGTTCCCGGCCCGCCGGCGGATGGCGGTGAGCGGGGCGGTCGCCCCGTCGGGGACCACCTGCGCGCTGCCACCGCCGCCGACGAAGGGCACCTGGCCGGTCGGCCCGATCACCGCGATCGAGCGGGCGGCGGCGCCGGTCAGGGGCAGGGTGCCGTGTTCGTTGCGCAGCAGCACGGCCCCGGCGGTGGCCACCTTGCGGGCGGTCCGTGCGCCGGCGGCGGCGTCGCGCGGGGGCCGGGCGGCGGGCCGGGCCGCGAGCAGCCCGAAGCGGTCCAGGGTGGTCAGGATGCGGTGGACGGCGAGGTCGACGGCGGCCTCCGGTACGGAGCCGCCGCGTACGGCTTCGCGCAGCGGGGCGCCGAAGTGGGTGCCGGCGGGCATCTCCATGTCGAGGCCGGCGCCGATGGCGGCGACGGTGCTGTGGGTGGCGTCCCGGTCGGACATCACCCAGCCGTCGAACCCCCAGCTGCCCCGCAGCAGTTCGTCGAGCAGCGGCTTGCTCTCGCAGGCGTGGACCCCGTTGACCTTGTTGTACGCGCCCATGACGGCGCCCGCGCCGGCCGCCACGGCGGCCTCGAAGCCCCGTAGCTCGGTCTCGTGGAGGGTCTGCTCGGCGGCGATGACGTCGACGGTGTCGCGGCCGTGTTCCTGGTTGTTGAGGGCGAAGTGCTTGACGGTGGCGATGAGGCCCTCGTCCTGGATGCCGCGGACCAGCTCGCCCACGAGGTCGGCGGTCAGGGTCGGGTCCTCGGCGAAGGTCTCGAAGTTCCGGCCCGCGTACGGGGTGCGGATCAGGTTCGCCATGGGGCCCAGCAGGACGTCCTGGCCGAGCGCCCGGCCCTCGCGGCCCAGGACCCGTCCGTACTCGCGGGCCAGCGCCGGTTCGAAGGCGGAGGCGAGGAGCACGGGCGCGGGCAGCGCGGTGGCGGGTTCGGCGACGCGTACCCCGGCGGGTCCGTCGGCGAGGCGCAGCGCCGGGATGCCCAGGCGCGGTACGCCGGGCACGTAGCCGGCCTGGCCGAGCGGGGCGGGGTCCCGGGCTCCGTGCAGCAGGGCGGTCTTCTCGTCGAGGGTGAGGCGCTCCAGGAGGGCGTCGATGCGGGCCGCGCCCTTGGCCTCGGCGGGTGGTGCGGCGGCCGGCGCCCGGGGGGCCGCGGCGCCCGGGGGTACCTCGGGTGCGCAGGCGGCGGCGCCGAGGGCCGCGCCCGCCGTGCCCGCCGCGGCGAGGAGCCGCATCGCGGAACGTCTGGACACGGCCTCGCTCATGGGCGCTCCCTGCGGCGTGGGTCGGCGGGGGCGGCCCGCGCCGGACCGCTCCCGCGCCCACTGTGCGCCGCGCGCCCGCCGGGTCCTGCCGGGACGCGCCACCGCGGCGCCCAGGTTCAGCCCTCCGGCAGGGGCGCTGCGGTGTCGGCGCCGCGCCGGGTCTCGTCCGGTCGCTGCACGCGCGCCTCGGTGCGGTGCCCGCGCGCGATGTAGTCCCGCACGACGACCTCCACCGCGTCCTGCGGCGAGCCGACCCCGGCGAGCACCATCACCTCCACCACGAGCTCGGCATCGAGGCTGATGTTGACCTTGGCCACGGGCGTTCCCTCCGTCGTCGTTCGAGGGACTTCAAACGGTGGCTGCCCGTGGCCGCAGGCATGGTCGTGCGGCGGTGGCTACGCGTTGGGGCGCAGGGTCCAGATGACGGTCATCTCGCCCGTGACGGCCTCGTCCTCGCGCTGGATGGCGATGGTGACGGGGAACTCGGGGCGGCCGCCGGCGTCGAGTTCGGCGACGACCTCGGCGGCCGGGCGGCCGAGGGTGGCGGTGGCGGTGACGACGCCCTTGGCGAGCTTCTTGTAGCCGATCTCGGCCTTGACGGCGAGCGGCACGGCGCGCGAGAGCTGGTCGCCGAAGGCGGCGAGGACGATCGCGCCGCTGGCGGACTCGGCGAGGGTGAACATGGCGCCGGCGTGCGGCCCGCCGACGTGGTTGTGGTAGTCGGGCTGGTCCGGGAGCCGGACGACCGCGCGCTCGGGGGTGGTCTCCAGGAACTGGAGGTTCAGGGTCCGGGCCATCGGCACCGTCGCGGCGAGCAGTTCGCCCACGTTCATCTGATCTGCGCTCATGAAACGCGATGTTACCCACGAGTAGTACCGGTTGGCCAGAGCTCCCACGGGGGCGGCCGTGGCTCCCCACGGCCACGGCCACTATCGTTACCGGCCATGTGGCCAGGACAGCAGCAGCCGCCCGGGGGCGAACAGAACCCTCAGGACGCGCAACAGAACCCGTACCAGCAGCAGCCGGGACAGCCGGGGCAGCAGGCGAACCCGTACCAGCAGCAGCCCGGTTACGGATACCCGCAGCAGCCGGGGTACCAGCAGCCCCAGGGCGCTCCCGGCCAGCAGTGGGGCCCGCCCCAGCCGCCTCAGCCGCCCCAGGCACCTCGGCCGACCGGCGGGAGCCCCTACTCGACCAGGACCGTGGCCATCGTCGCGGCGGCCGCGGTCGTCGTGGCGGCCGCCGCGACCGGCGCGTTCGTCCTGACCCGGGACGACAAGAAGACCGAGGCGAACGACAAGCCGCCGGCCAACCCCTCGGCGCCGGCCTCCGAAGCACCCGCCCCGGCCGGCAGCAGCCCGAACCCGCGTGCCGGCGGCAGCGCCCAGCCCGTCATCCCGGGCTGGAAGGTCGTCGTCAACACCAAGTACGGCGTCAGCTACGACGTGCCCCCCGAGTGGAACGTCCACGAATCCGGTGTGTCCCTCTTCTACGAGGACGAGGTCAAGAAGGACGGCAAGCCGGTCATCACGATGTCCGGCACCTCCAGCCTCAAGGAGGAGTGGTGCACCTTCGACAAGGACGCGGACGGCCGGGTCGAGAAGTTCTCGGTCGCGGACGCCGGCGTCAAGGGCGCCCAGGGCGCCAAGGACACCGCACAGGCGGCGACCGACAACACCGGCACCTGGGTCTGGGCCGGCTTCGCGCAGAAGGAGCCCAAGGGCACGGTCAAGGTGACCGACCCCAAGGAGTTCACGACCGCCTCCGGCCTCAAGGGCCACATGGTGGTGGCGACCGCCGCGGGCGTGAAGAAGGAGCACAAGTGCTCCACCGACGGCAAGGCGGTCGGCTTCGCCTTCAAGAACGCCACCGGTGACTTCGCCAGCTTCGCGCTCATCAGTGCCGCCGGTGTGAAGGACGAGGTCGGGACCGACGTCACCGACAAGGTCCTCAGCTCCATCCGGCTCACCGCGCCGTGATTCCCGCGTTCCGCGTCCCGGGCCGGGTATCCGTTTGGATTCTCGGCCCGGGGCGGGGATAGTCCCGGGGTGAGCTCTCCCCGCACCGCAGCACCCCGTACGCCCGCGAACCGCCGCCGCCCCGCCTGGGCCGGCCGCAACTACAGCCTCCTCACGGGTGCGGCGATCATCACGAACCTGGGGAGCCACGGAGCCCACATCGCCGCCGCCTTCGCGGTCATGCAGGCCGGCGGGTCCGGCGGCGACGTCGGCCTGATCGCGGCCGCCCGCACGCTGCCGCTCGTCCTCTTCCTGCTCATAGGCGGCGCCATAGCCGACCGGCTGCCCCGGCACCGCGTGATGGTCGCGGCCAACACCCTGAACTGCCTGTCGCAGGCCGCCTTCGCGTTCCTCGTCCTCACCGGCACACCCGAGCTGTGGCAGATGATGCTGCTGACCGCTCTGTGCGGCACCGGTACGGCCTTCTTCAACCCCGCCGCCGAGGGCATGCTGCTGTCCACGGTCTCCGGCGAACACTCCAACCGCGCCTTCGCGCTCTTCCGCATGGCGATCAACGGCGCCGGCATCGGCGGCGCGGCCCTCGGCGGCGCGATGATCGCGGTGCTCGGCCCCGGCTGGGTGCTGGCGGCGGACGCGGCGGCCTTCGCGGTCGCCGGCGCCCTGCGCGCCTTCCTCGACGTCAAGCACGTCCCCGACCGGGCCCCCGGCGGCGGCCTGCTGTCGGACCTGCGCGAGGGCTGGGTGGAGGTCCGCACCCGCCCCTGGCTGTGGAGCATCGTGCTCCAGTTCTCCGTCGTGGTCGCCGTCGTGGGCACCGCCGACGCGGTCTACGGGCCCCTCGTCGCCCGGGACCACCTGGGCGGGTCCGCGCCCTGGGGGCTGGCCCTGGCCTTCTTCGGCGTCGGCACCATCGCCGGGGCCGTCCTGATGATGGCGTGGAAGCCGCGCCGGCTGCTGCTGGTCGGCACCCTGTGCGTGTTCCCGCTGGCGCTGCCCTCGGCGGGGCTGGCCGTGCCGCTGCCCGTGTGGGGGCTGTGCGTGGTGATGCTCGTCAGCGGCGCCGCGATCGAGGTGTTCGGCGTGAACTGGATGACCGCGATGCACCAGGAGATCCCGGAGGAGAAGTTCTCCCGGGTCACCGCCTACGACTGGTTCGGCTCGGTGTCGATGCTTCCGCTGGCCACCGCCCTGGCCGGGCCGGCCGAAGCGGCCTTCGGACGCACGCAGGCGCTGTGGGGGTGCGCGGTCCTGGTCGTCGTGCCCACCGCCCTCGTGCTGCTGGTGCCGGACGTCCGCCACATGACCCGCAGGGCGCACGGCAAGACCCTCGCCCCGGCCGCGGCACCCGCGCCGGCCTCGGCCGAACAGACCCCCGCCGGCCTCTGACGCACGCCCGGCACCGGCCGCTCACCCCAGGCTGAACGCGCCCTCCGGCGGCGCCGGTGAAGGGGCCGCGTCCGCGTCGGCCACGGGCACCGCTCCCTTCCTGAACCGTGCCAGGCCGTCCCCGTACTCCACCCGGGCGGGAAACGCGTCGCCCGCGCACCGCCGGGCCAGCGCCCCCACCTCCAGCGGGGCGTCGGAGGCCAGCAGTACGGCGTTCCCGAACCGCCTGCCCCGCAGCACCGCGGGCTCGGCGACCAGCGCCAGCTCCGGGAAGACGTCCGCGAAGTTCGCCACTTGCGCGCGCAGGAAGTCGAAGGGCGCCCCGTCGGCCAGGTTGGCCGCGTACAGCCCGCCGGGCCGCAGCACCCGCGCCGCCGCCCGCGCGTACTCCACCGATGTCAGCTGCGCGGGAACCCGCGAGCCGCCGAACACATCGGCCACCAGCACGTCCGCGCTCCCCGCCGGCGCCGACTCCAGCCAGGCGCGGGCGTCGGCGGTGTGCACCGTGACGTCGGAGCCCGCCGCGAGCGGCAGGTGCTCGGTCACCAGCTCGACCAGGCCCGCGTCGAACTCGACGACCGTCTGCCGGGATCCGGGCCGGGTCGCCGCGGCGTAGCGGGGCAGGGTGAGCGCGCCGCCGCCGAGGTGCAGCAGGTCCAGCGCGAGCCCCGGCCCGGCCGCGCAGTCCAGGACGTGCCCGAGGCGGCGTACGTACTCGAACTCCAGGTGCTGCGGATCGTCCAGGTCCACATACGACTGCGGGGCCCCGTCGACGGTCAGCAGCCAGGCCCGGTCCCGGTCCACGTCCGGCATCAGCTTGGCGGTGCCCTGGCCCACGTCCCGGACGACCGGGATCTGTTCGTCGCTCACCGCTCCATTGTCCGGCAGGGGCCCGGGCCGCTCCGGACGGGCCCTCAGCCCGCCCGGCCCGACCAGACCTCCGCCGCCTCCCGCACGTGCTCCGCGGCCTGCGCCAGGCCCGCCCGGGCCGCCGGGTCCCGCCGCGCCGGATCCAGCACGTTGCGCCCGAAGGCCGTGCGGGCGGCCGCCGACGGGGTGATCAGCAGCACGCGCGCGCCCGCCTCCCGCAGCCGCTCGGCCTGCGCCGACGGCGAGGGGACCAGTTTGGAGCCGAGCGACAGCGGGGCCACGATCACCACGCGCGCGTAGCCGGCGGCCAGGTCGGCGTTGGTGGCGGAGCGGATCCCGCCGTCGATGAAGCGGCGCCCGCCGACCGTCACCGGCGGCCACACCCCGGGCACGGCGCAGCTCGCCGAGACGGCGTCGACGAGTCCGCTGCCGCTCCCCCGGTCGAAGGCTTTGAGTTCACCGCTGAGCGCGTCCACCGCCGTGACGACGAGGCGCCGATCCGGCCACTCGTGCGAGACCAGCCGGGCGGCCAGGACCTTGCGCCGCTCCGCCTCCGGGCCGGTGTCGGCGGCCAGCGCCATGGCGCCGATCCGCTGCCGGTAGGCCGTCCCGGTGCGCGAGCCCACCATCGCGACGGCGTACCGGGCGACGAGGCCCGCCCCCAGTTTCGCCGCGATCTCCCCGGCGGGGTCCCCGAGCTGGCGCTCGTACAGCTCCTGGGCGGTGAGCTGCCCGGAGGTGAGCTGGGCGCCGACCACGGAGCCGGCGGACGTGCCGACGACCAGGTCTGCGGTGGTGAGGTCCACGCCCGCGCGGGCGAGCCCGTAGAGGATTCCGCACTCCCAGCCCACGCCGGTCAGTCCTCCGCCGCCGAGCACCAGTGCCGTGTCGCCGCCCATCTCCGCCCGCCCCTTCGATCGCGCCTGTGGTGACGGCAGTCTGGCCCAGCCGTCCTGCCGTCACCACAGTGGGTCCGGATCGGGCCCGGATCAGCCCAGGACGGCCGTCACCGTCCCGGCGCCGACGGTCCGCCCGCCCTCACGGATCGCGAAGCCGAGCCCGGACTCCAGCGGGACGTCCCGGCCGAGCTCGACGGTCATCGTGACCGTCTCCCCGGGCCGGGCCACGGCGGCCTCGCCCAGGTCCACGTCCCCGACCACGTCGGCGGTGCGGATGTAGAACTGGGGCCGGTAGCCGCTGGCGACCGGTGTCGTACGGCCGCCCTCGCGCCCGGAGAGCACGTACACCTGCGCGGTGAACCGGCGCTGCGGGGTCACGCTGCCGGGCGCGGCCACCACGTGCCCGCGGCGCACGCCGTCGCGCGGTACCCCGCGCAGTAGCAGCGCGACGTTGTCCCCGGCCTCGGCGGACTCCATCGGCTTGCCGAAGGTCTCCAGCCCGGTGACGACCGTCTCGGCGGGCTCGCCGTCGCCGCCGAGGACCGCCACGCGGTCCCCGAGGCGGACGGTGCCCCGCTCGACGGCTCCGGTCACGACGGTCCCGCGCCCGGTGATGGTCAGTACGTTCTCCACCGGCAGCAGGAACGGCGCGTCCGTGTAGCGCACCGGGGTCGGCACGTACGTGTCCACCGCGTCCAGCAGCGCCCGGATCGCCTCCGTCCACCGCGGGTCGCCCTCCAGCGCGCCGAGTCCGGAGACCCGTACGACCGGCGCACCGTCGCCGCCGTAGCCGTGCGCGGTGAGCAGTTCGCGGACCTCCAGCTCGACCAGGTCGGTGAGCTCGGGGTCCCCGGCGTCGGCCTTGTTGAGCGCCACCACGATGTGGTCGACGCCGACCTGCCGGGCGAGGAGCACGTGCTCGGCGGTCTGTGGCATGACCCCGTCGAGCGCGGAGACGACGAGGATCGCGCCGTCGAGTTGGGCGGCGCCGGTGACCATGTTCTTGATGTAGTCGGCGTGGCCGGGCATGTCCACGTGGGCGTAGTGCCGGGTGCCGGTCTCGTACTCGACGTGCGTGAGGTTGATCGTGATGCCCCGGCGGGACTCCTCGGGGGCCCGGTCGATGCGGTCGAACGGCACGAAGGAGGCGCCGCCGCTCTCGGCGAGGACCTTGGTGATGGCGGCGGTGAGGGTGGTCTTGCCGTGGTCGACGTGACCCATGGTGCCGATGTTGAGGTGCGGCTTGGTGCGCACGAAGGCCGTCTTGGCCATGATTCATTCCCGTGTCTGGAAGCTGGAACGGGACCCCGGAACCGAGCCGACCCTCCCCCTGCGGGGTCCGCCGGACGATCCGGGAAGGGTCAGCTTCGTGCGCCGTCGAATGCGGCGAAGGCAGGTGCACCTGCGAATGCGGCAGCCTTCGGCGCGTCCGCGGCTGCGGACGGCGCTGCGAGGAAGGCGTACCGGTTCATGCCGCTGATCCTGCCGGACGGCCGGGGGCGCGTCGAATGAATTACCGCGGGTGAACCACCGCACGCTCAGAGGTTCTTGAGGGCCTCGCGCACGGACAGGGGGGACAGGGTGGCGCGTTCGGCCTCGACGAAGGCGCGCACGGCGTCCGGATCCGTCTTCGCGTACTCCCGCAGGGCCCAGCCGATCGCCTTGCGCAGGAAGAATTCCGGGTGGCCGGCCCGGCGGCGGCAGTGGTCGAAGAGCCGTCCGCTGTCGGTGGCGGTCTTGAAGCGGAGCTGGTGGAGCAGGGCGGTGCGGGCGAGCCAGAGGTTCTCGTCCTCGATCCACTCGTCCATCACGGACGCGAGCCGCGGGTCGGCGGCCACCAGCGGGCCGACCGTGTGCGCGGCCAGCAGGTCGATGGTGTCCCACCAGGGGACGGTGACGATCAGGTGCCGGGCCACCGGCAGGAGGCCGGAGGAGCAGCGGGCGACGTGGCGGCGCAGGTAGTCCACCGCGAAGTAGTGGTACTCACGTTCCGGAAGCAGCCAGCAGCGCAGTGCGAGCGCCGCGCAGTCCGTCTCGGCCGGCTTCGGAGTGTCCTTGGTCACGGTCTTCGACAGTTCCCGGCGCAGCGGGGTGGGGATGCCGAGGAAGGGCGCGACGTCCTTCATGTACGCGGCCATGCCCCGGGCCCGCACGGGATCGGCGGCCGCCCCGTACGCCTCGGGCAGCCGCTCCATCAGGGTGTCCGCGAGGGCGCTCTCGGGAACCGGCGGAGGTCGCCGGTCGTTCGGCAGCATGAGGCCCAGATTACGGCGGGACGCCGCTTGTGTCGGCTAGTCTCCCGGGATGTCCCTCCTCCTCGCGCCGCGGACACGGCTGTCGCTGCTCGTCGTGCTGCTCGTGGCGGCCGGCGTGTGCGTGCTGCTGTACGAGCCCCAGCGCATCCTCTCGGAGGGCTGGCCCCCGGGGCTCCCGGTGGGCTCGGCGGTCCTGCTGTTCGCAGCCGCGTACGGGGTGTGCACGGCCGCCTTCGTGCCGCGGCCCCTGCTCAATCTGGCCGCGGGAGCCGTCTTCGGCACCCAGTTCGGGCTTGTCGCAGCGGTCGGCGGCACGGTGCTCGGCGCCGCGATCTCCTTCGGACTGGGCCGGATCATGGGCCAGGAGGCTTTGCGGCCGTTCCTGCGCGGACGCTGGCTCCAGGCGGCCGACGGCCAGCTCAGCCGGCACGGTTTCCGCTCGATGCTCGCCGTCCGGCTCTTCCCCGGCGTGCCGTTCGTGGTGGCCAACTACTGCGCCGCGGTGTCGCGGTGCGGCTGGGGCCCCTTCCTCCTCGCCACCGCGGTCGGCGTGGTCCCGAACACGGCCGCGTACGTGATCGCGGGGGCCAGCGCCTCCTCCCCCGGATCGCCCGCGTTCCTCATCTCGTTCGGCTTCATCGTCGTCTCCGTGGTGAGCGGCGCGATCGTCGGCTGGCGCAAGCGGCACCGTCTGGCACCCCCTCGTACCGGGGACCCGCTGCCCGAACTGACGCCCCAGCACCCCCCTGTGGTCAGTGGCGCTTCGCACGGGCCATAGCATCGGACGCGAACTGCCCGACGATCACAAGGACGAGCGCACCCCGACATGAGCTGGTTCGAATCCCTAATCCTCGGTCTCGTCCAGGGGCTTACGGAGTTCCTCCCGATCTCCTCCAGCGCCCACCTGCGGCTGACCGCGGCGTTCGCCGGCTGGCACGACCCGGGAGCGGCCTTCACCGCGATCACCCAGATCGGCACCGAGGCCGCCGTGCTGATCTATTTCCGCAAGGACATCGCGCGGATCATCTCCACCTGGTTCCGCTCCCTCTACACGAAGGCCCTGCGTTCCGAACAGGACGCCAAGATGGGCTGGCTGGTGATCGTCGGATCGCTGCCGATCGGCATCCTCGGCCTCGTCTTCAAGGACGCGATCGTGGGACCGGCCCGTGACCTGCGGCTGACGGCCACCACCCTGATCCTGATGGGCATCGTGCTCGGTGTCGCCGACCGGCTGGCGGCCCGCGACGAGGAGGGCGGCCGGCACCGCGCCATCCGCGAGCGCAAGACGCTCCAGCAGCTGGGCGTCAAGGACGGCCTGGTCTTCGGTCTCTGCCAGGCGATGGCCCTGATCCCGGGTGTTTCCCGGTCCGGCGCCACCATCTCCGGCGGTCTGCTGCTCGGCTTCACCCGCGAGGCCGCGGCCCGGTACTCCTTCCTCCTCGCGATCCCGGCCGTGCTGGCCTCCGGGGCGTTCGAGATCAAGGACGTGGTGGAGAACCCGGGTCACATCTCCTGGGGTCCGACGATCTTCGCGACGGTCATCGCCTTCTTCGTGGGCTACGCCGTGATCGCGTGGTTCATGAAGTTCATTTCGACCAAGAGCTTCATGCCCTTCGTGATCTACCGGATCCTTCTGGGCATCGTGCTGTTCGTGCTGATCGGGACCGATGTGCTGAGCCCGCACGCGGGTGAGTCCGGCTCCTAGAAGGCCCTTTTTCCACCTCTTCGCGTGAACCGCAGGCCGCTCGGGAACGTTCCCGGGCGGCCTGCGCGTCGTTGTGCCTGAAGAGAGCGGAAGGCAAGCAGCAGGGGGTGCCCCATGGGTCGAGTGGTGCTGGAGCGATTTCCCGCCGGAAGTCCGCGGGGAAGTTGGCCCGCCGAGGAGTACGCGGCGCAGCGGATGCGCGAGGGCGTGCCGGCCGAGGTCGTCATGGACCTGGACAGCGATGCGTTCCTCGTCGTGGTCCGGCAGCGGGAGTCCCGTTCCGGTCACTGACCGCCCGCGGGAGGATCCGGTGGGCGCACGGCCCTTGGCCTCGCGCCCGCTCAGCCCCACACTGACCCGATGACTCAGCGTGTGGATCTCGCGACGGTGATGGACCGGCTGGCGATCGACGAAGTGGTCACTGGCTACGCGGTGGCCGTCGACGACGGGGACTGGGCCGCCTACCGGGCCCTGTTCGCCGCCGGCGGGCGGGTCGACTACAGCACGGCGGGCGGGATCGAGGGCCCCGTGGCGGAGGTGGCGGACTGGCTGGCGCAGACCATGACGCTGTTCCCCGTGCGCCAGCACCTGATCGTCAACCGGCTGATCCGCGTGGAGGACGTGGGCGGCTCGCCCGGCGACAGCGCCCGGGTGCGGGCGGATTTCCTCAATCCGATGCGGCTGGCCGGGCCGGACGCCGACCCCGGGGTCACCGCGCCGAACTTCGTCGCCGCCGGCCGGTACACCTTCGAGCTGGCCCGTACCGGTGACGGCTGGCGGCTCACCCGCGTCACCGTGCACGAGAAGTGGCGGCACATGTCCGCGTGAGCCGGGCGCGCGCCGCTCGACTCGGCCCGGAGGTCCGGCACTGCCACACTGGAAGCGGAGGCGCCATGATCACGATGCGCATGCGGTGGTGGTCCCCTCGATGGCGTGCGCCCGCCGCCGTCGCCGCCGGGGCGCTGCCCGCCCTGGCCTTCCCCGCCCCCGCGCTCTGGTGGTTCGCCTACGTGGCCCTCGTGCCGTGGATGCTGCTGCTGCGGTCGGCCCCCACCGGGCGGCGGGCGGCCCTGGAGGGCTGGCTCGGCGGTGCGGGTTTCATCCTGGCCGTCCATCACTGGCTGCTTCCCAGCCTGCACGTGTTCCTGATCCCGGTGGCCGCGCTGCTCGGGCTGTTCTGGATCCCCTGGGCCCTGCTGGTGCGGGAGTTCCTCGGCGGGGTCCCGGCGGCGGGCCGGGCCTGGTGCGCGCTCGTGCTCGTACCGGCGGGGTGGCTGCTGTCGGAGCTGGTGCGGTCCTGGCAGGGGCTGGGCGGGCCGTGGGGGCTGCTGGGGGCCAGCCAGTGGGAGGTGGCCCCGGCCCTGCGGCTGGCCTCGGTGGGCGGCGTGTGGCTGGTCAGCCTGCTGGTGGTGGCGGTGAACTGCGCGCTGGTGCTGCTGGTCGCGGTGCCGGGCGCACGGCTCCCGGCGGTGGCCGGCATGGCCGGGTGCGCGGTGCTGACGGGGGCGGTGTGGGTGTGGGCGGCGCGGCCCGCCGAGTCGGGCCGGCTGCGCGTGGCCGTCGTACAGCCGGGCCCGGTGGCGGACGGCCCGGACAGCGCGGAGCGGCGCTTCGACATCGGGGAGCGGCTGACCCGGCCGCTGGCCGGGCAGCGGGTCGACCTGGTGGTGTGGGGTGAGAGCAGCGTCGGGGAGGACCTGACGGCCCGCCCGGACCTGGCGCGGCGGCTGGCGGCGCTGTCGGCGGAGGTCGGGGCTCCGCTGCTGGTGAACGTGGATGCGCGGCGGGCGGGCTCCCCGGGCATCTACAAGAGCGCGGTGCTCGTGGGGCCGCAGGGCCCCACCGGCGACCGGTACGACAAGATGCGGCTCGTCCCCTTCGGTGAGTACGTACCGGCCCGTGCGCTGTTCGGCTGGGCCACCTCGGTGGGCCGGGCCGCCGGTGAGGACCGGGTGCGCGGAGATGCGCCGGTGGTCATGGACCTGCCCGGACGGCCGGGCGGGCGGAGCGCGGGCACCTCCGTACGCCTGGGCCCGCTGGTCTGCTTCGAGTCGGCCTTCCCCGACATGAGCCGGCGCCTCACCCTCGACGGAGCCTCCCTGCTCGTCGCCCAGTCGGCGACCTCCTCGTTCCAGGAGAGCTGGGCCCCGGCGCAGCACGCCTCGCTGGCCGCGCTGCGGGCCGCGGAGAACGGCCGTCCGATGGTCCACGCCACGCTCACGGGCATCAGCGTCGTCAACGGCCCGTCCGGCGAGCGGATCGGCGCCGTACTGCCCACCTCCGCGAGCACGGCGGCGGTGTACGAGGTCCCGCTGGCCCGGGGCACGACCCTCTACGTCCGGTTCGGGGACTGGCCGCCGGCCGCCGCCCTCGCCCTGCTCGCGGTGTACTGCGCGGTGGCGGGCAGCCGTGTGCTCAGGAGGCCTGCGCCAGAGCCGAGCCCACCACCTTCTCGCACAGCTCGTGGGTGAGCAGCGCGTCGCGGGCGCTGAGCGTGGTGCCCGTCGTCACGGCTTCCAGGAAGTGGTCGACGACCTGCTCGATGCCGCGCTGGCGGGCGACCGGGACCCAGTCCCCGCGGCGGCGCACGGTCGGCTGGCCCTTGTGGTCGATGACCTCCGCGAGGTTGACGACCTGCCGCTTGGTGTCACGGCCGGAGACCTCGAGGATCTCCTCGGTGGAGCCCGACAGGCGGTTCATGATGCCGAGGGCGGTGAAGCCCGCGCCGGACAGCTGGAGCACCACCTGGTGCATCAGCCCCTCGCGCACCACCGCCCGGACGTCGACGTGCTCGGCCTCGCCGGGCAGCAGGAAGCGCAGGGTGTCGACGACGTGGATGAAGTCGTCCAGGACCAGGGTGCGCGGGTCCTCCGGCAGACCGACCCGGTTCTTCTGCATGACGATCAGCTCGCGGGCGTGGTCGGCGCACTGCGCGTAGCCGGGCGCGTAGCGGCGGTTGAAGCCGACGGCGAGCGAGACCCCGCGGTCCTCGGCCAGTTCGACCAGCTTCCGCGATGCCGCGATCTCGTAGGCGAGCGGCTTGTCCACGTACGTGGGTACGCCGGCCTCCAGCAGCCGGGCCACGATCTCGGGGTGGGCCACGGTCGCGGCGTGCACGAAGGCCGCGTCGAGTCCCTCGGCGAGCAGCGCGTCGAGGCCGGTGTGCCGGCGCGCGGCCGGGACCTGGTGGGTGTCACCGACGTGTGCCAGCGCGACGGGGTTACGGGTCTGCAGGTGCAGCTCGATGCCCGGGCGGGTGGTGAGGACGGGCAGGTACGCCTTCTGCGCGATGTCGCCGAGTCCGATGCAGCCGACCTTCACCGGGCGCCTCCAGGTTGGTTCCTTGTGGGATTCCGCAGCTTAATCCCTGGTGGCAGGGGCCCCGTTCGCCGAGTATGAGCCCCATGACCACCAGTTCTGGATCACACCGCACCGAACCCGCCACCACCGCCGACGAGCGGGACATGCTGGACGGGTGGCTCGACTACCACCGTGCCACCCTCGCCTGGAAGTGCGAGGGGCTCCAGGACGAGCAGCTGCGCCGCACCCCGCTCGCGCCCTCCGAGCTGAGCCTGCTGGGCCTCGTACGGCACATGGCGGAGGTGGAGCGGTACTGGTTCCGGGAGATCATGCTGGGCGAGGACCTCCCCGAGCTGTACTGCACGAGCGAGGACCCGGACGGCGACTTCCGCCTCACCGAGCAGGACACCTGGGCCGCGGGCGAGCAGGTCTGGCAGACCGAGGTCGAGCTCGCGCGTCAGGCGGCCGCGGGCCGTTCGCTGGATCTGGTGTCGCGGGCCGAGAGCCACCACCGCGGCGAGGTGTTCAGCCTGCGCTGGGTCTACACCCACATGATCGAGGAGTACGCGCGCCACAACGGCCACGCGGACCTGCTGCGCGAGCAGATAGACGGCGCCACCGGCGATTAGCGGGTGTGGCCGTCACCCGTGCGGGGTGAATATCGGCTGCGGGTTTTCGCAACGGGGTCCTCGCACAGCAGAGTTGCGCGAGTGCATCCAACCCGAACCACGACAAAGCTCCTGCTCGGAGTCGCCTGCGCCGTCTCGGCGGTCTCCGGCTGTGTGAATGTGAGCCCCGGACCCGTACAGCCCGCGACGGCCCCGGCCGCCGGGGTGCCGCCCCGCCACGAGCCGCGCGGCGGGCCCGGGGCCGCGCCCGTGGTCGTCCGGGCGCCGGCCCTGGAGGCGCTGGAGGCGGTGGAGGCCGCCCCGGAGGGGTCCGGGGCCCCCGCGGCTCCGGCGCCGGCCCAGAGGTCCGCACAGCGCCCGCCGGCGGGCGGCTCGGGCGGGGCCGTGCGGGAGGCGCCGCCCGTCCCGGACATCCCGGAGCCGCGGCGGGCCGCCGAGCCGGTCTCCGGGCGGCCGGGGGGCCGCCCGCAGCGCTCCCGGCCCGACGCCGAGGTGGAGCGCGAGCTGATCCGGAAGCTGCCGGTGCGGCCGGCCGACGTGTGCGCGCTGGGCCGCCGCCACGGACGCTGGCACCCCGACAGCCCGGAGGCGCGGATCTGCGCCGGCGTCCACACGGACTGAGGTCCCGCAGGTCGCCGCCACCGGACCCGTCCGTCCTGCGGATCCTGCGGACCTACGGGGACTGCTCCGGGAACGGCGGGGGCCCGGTCCCCGGTTCCGCGGCCAGGCGCCGCTCCAGCCGGGCGATCGCGGCCCGTACGCCGTTGCCGTACCCGTCGTCGGCCAGCACCCCGGTGGCGGCGCGGGCCCGCGCCAGGTGGACCCGGGCCGCCTCCGGCCGCTGCAGCTTCACGTAGTCGGCGGCCAGGCTGAGGTGCAGGGACGGGTAGAACACGCGCATCGCCGGATGCGGCTCGTGCTGCGCGGGCCGCCCGTCAGGGGGCGGTCCGGTCCCGGGCCCGGTCCCGCGCACGTCGGCTGCGGCGGTCAGGGCCCGCAGGTCCCAGGCCAGCTCGTCGGCCGGATCGTCCTGGGCGTCGGCCATGTAGTGGGCCAGCGTGCACCGGTGCAGCGAGTCGCCCTCCTCGCCGATCTCGGCCCAGATGTCACCGAGCCGGTTGCGGGCCTCCTCGCGGTCCCCGGCGTGCAGCAGGATGACCGCCTGGCCGATCCTGGTCATGACGGCGTCCTCCGACGCCTCCTGCTGCTCCGTCACGGCGGCCTCCGGCTTGCTCTGCCAGACCTGCTCCGGTCTGATCATCAAGAAGCTAGCCGGAGGTACCGGCAATGGCGCCGAGGCGCGGTGGGACGTCAGCCGAGGTTCGGGATCCGCCAGTCGATCGGCTCATGTCCCTGGGCGGCGATGGCCTCGTTGATCTGCGTGAAGGGCCGGGACCCGAAGAACTTCTTGGCCGACAGCGGGGAGGGGTGGGCGCCCTTGACGACCACGTGCCGCTCCTCGTCGATCAGGGGGAGCTTCTTCTGGGCGTAGGCGCCCCAGAGGACGAAGACGGCCGGGTCGGGACGCTCGGACACCGCGCGGATCACGGCGTCGGTGAACTTCTCCCAGCCCTTGCCCTTGTGCGAATTGGGCTCGGCCTCCCGGACGGTGAGCACCGCGTTGAGCAGCAGGACGCCCTGCTCGGCCCACGGCATCAGGTACCCGTTGTCCGGGACCGGCAGGTCGAGCTCCTCCTTCATCTCCTTGTAGATGTTGCGCAGCGACGGCGGGGTCTTGACCCCGGGCTGCACGGAGAAGCACAGGCCGTGCCCCTGGCCGGCGCCGTGGTACGGGTCCTGGCCGAGGACGAGCACCTTAACCCGGTCGAAGGGCGTGGCCTCCAGGGCCGCGAACACCTGCTCGCGGGGCGGGTAGACCGGCCCGTTCGCCCGTTCCTTCTCGACGAACTCGGTGAGCTCTTTGAAGTAGGGCTGGTCCAGCTCCCCGCCGAGGACGGGGAGCCAGGACTCGGGCAGCATCTGGGTCACGGCGACAACCTCCGGTACAAGTTCGTGCAACTGCTCAGAACCTACCGGGGCCCACTGACAACGCGTCGGCCGCCCGGGGACTCCCCGGGCGGCCGACGCGTCGATGCCGTGGCTACCAGCTGGTCTTGCGGTACAGCTCCCACATCTGCATGGCGGTCTGCGGGTCCAGCGCCCGCTCGGCGCCGGCGATGTCCTCGCGTGCGGCGACGTACAGCTTGCCCTGCCACAGGGGCAGCAGCCGGACGTCCTCGGCGAAGATCTGCTGCGCGCGCTCGAACTCCTGGACGCCGGCCGAGCGGTCGCCCTCGCGGCGGGACTTGGGCAGCAGGTCGGTCAGGATCTCGGCGGGCTCGTACGGGGTACCGACCGCGTTCTCCTTGCCGACGAACGGCGCGATGAAGTTGTCCGGGTCCGGGAAGTCGGGGAACCAGCCGCGGCCGAAGATCGGGTACTCACCGGTCTTGTAGCCGGCCTGGAAGGTCTTCCAGGGCTGGCTGCGCAGCGTGATCTTGAAGAGCAGGCTCTCGTCGAGCTGCCGCTTGAGCTCGGTGAACTCGTCGGCGGTGGAGGAGCCGTACCGGTCGGTGGTGTACCACAAGGTCAGCTCGACCGGCTGGGTGATCCCGGCGTCCTTGAGGATCTTCTTGGCCTTGGCGACGTCCGCGGCGCCGTACTTGTCGTAGAAGGGCGTCTTGTGCCCGACGACCCCCTTGGGAACCATCGAGTACAGCGGCTCGGCGGTGCCGTGGTAGACCTTCGAGACGAGGGCGCCGCGGTCCACGATCTGCGCGATGGCCTGGCGGACCGGGAGCTTGGCGACCGCCGGGTCCTTGGGGTTGAAGACCAGGTAGCGGATCTCGGCGCCGACGTTCTCGACGACCTGGACGCCCAGGTCGTGCGAGGCGGGGGTCTGCAGGTCCGTGATCTCGGAGGCCGACAGGCCTCGGTAGGTGGCGTCGATCTCCTTCGCCTTCAGCGCGGCGACCATCTTCGGGGAGTCGGCGAAGTAGCGGATGGTCACCGCGTTGTTGCGGCGGTTGGCGAAGCCGGTGTAGGTCGGGTTCTTGGTGAGGACCGCCTCGGCGCCGTCCTTGTACGAGTCGAGCACGTACGGACCGGAGCCGGTGATCTTGTCGCCCTCTCGGACCTTGTCGGCCGGGTAGTCCTTGGGCGCGACGAGCGAGGCGGCGGGCGAGCCGAGGACGTACGGGAAGGTGGCATCCGAGGTGTTCAGGTGGAAGACGACGGTCAGCGCGTCCGGGGTCTCGATCTTGTCGAGGGTGCCGAAGAGCCCCTTGGGGCCGACGTTGGAGCCGATGGTCTTGATCCGGTCGAGGGAGTGCTTGACCGCCTTGGAGTCGAGCGGCTCTCCGTTGGAGAACTTCAGGCCCTTGCGCAGGGTGCACCGGTAGGCCTGGCTCGCCGCGTCCGTGAACTCGCAGTTCTGGGCCGCGTCGGGCTGGGGCTTGCTGGAGCCCGTCGGGAAGGCCAGCAGGGTCTGGTAGACGTTCCGGTACAGCTCCCAGGAGCCGTCCCACGCGGCCGCGGGATCGAGGGTGCTCGGTGCGCTCGTGGTACCGACAACGATCCTCTTCGTCTCGTCGCCGTCGTCCTCCGACAGCAGGCCGCATCCGGCGAGCAGGGATATGGACGCAAGGGCCGCAGTGATCTGCAGGCATCTGGTCCGGTTGAACACGTGCACGCTCCTCGATCAGCCAGGGGTGCGGCAGACCCTACCGCAGTGCCTCACGAATCCAATGGGGTGGTTTCGTGAGGCACTTGACCGGTTCCGTGCATATTCGATATGCATTTACCTCCCTCTCGGAGGCAAATACGTCCGATTATCGGTCAGTGCACCCCGGCATTGAGGAACATCCCTCCGTCCACGACGAGAGTTTGCCCGGTGATCCATTCCGCTTGTGCAGATGTGAGGAACGCGGCCGCCCCTCCGATGTCCTCCGGGACCCCGAGCCGGCCGAGCGGATAGGCCGCGGCCGCCTCCTGCTCCCGGCCCTCGTAGAGCGCCTGCGCGAACTTCGTCCTGACCACCGCGGGGGCGATCGCGTTGACCCGTACCCCGGGTGCCATCTCGTGCGCGAGCTGGAGGGTGAGGTTGACCATGGCGGCCTTGCTCATCCCGTAGGCGCCGATGAAGGGCGAGGCGGAGACGCCGGCGATGGAGGCGATGTTCACGATCGCACCGCCGTTGTCCTTCTGCCAGGCGTGCCAGGTCCGCTGGGCGAAGCCGAGCGCCGAGATCACGTTGGTCTCGAACACCTTCCGCGCGACCCCGAGGTCCAGGTCCGCGATGGGACCGAAGACCGGATTGGTGCCGGCGTTGTTCACCAGGAAGTCGACGCGGCCGAAGGCCTCCATCGTGCGCTCGACGGCGACGGCCTGGTGGGCCTCGTCGTGCGCCTTGCCGGCGACCCCGATCACCCGGTCCGCGCCGAGCCGCTCGACGGCCTCCTTGAGGGCCTCCTCGTTGCGCCCGGTGATGCAGAGCCGGTCACCGCGGGCGACCAGCGCCTCCGCGATGCCGTAGCCGATGCCCCGGCTCGCCCCGGTGATCAGAGCGACCTTGCCGCTGTCGATACCGCTGTACGTCATGTCGTACGCCCTGTCTCTGGTGGACTCGTCAGTTGAGCGGGCCGCCGGCCACGTACATGACCTGGCCGGAGACGAAGCCCGCGGCCTCGCCCGTGAAGAAGGCGATGGCGTTGGCGATGTCGTCCGGGCGGCCGACGCGCTGGACGGGGATCTGGGTGGCGGCGGCGGCCTGGAACTCCTCGAAGCCCATGCCGACGCGAGCGGCCGTCTGGGCGGTCATCTCGGTGACGATGAACCCGGGGGCGACGGCGTTGGCGGTGACGCCGAACTTGCCGAGCTCGATGGCGAGGGTCTTGGTGAAGCCCTGCAGACCGGCCTTGGCCGCGGAGTAGTTGACCTGGCCGCGATTGCCGAGCGCCGAGCTGCTGGAGAGGTTCACGATGCGGCCGAACTTGGCCTCCACCATGTACTTCTGACAAGCCTTCGACATCAGGAAGGCGCCGCGCAGGTGCACGTTCATGACCGTGTCCCAGTCGGTCTCGCTCATCTTGAAGAGCAGGTTGTCGCGGAGCACACCCGCGTTGTTGACCAGGATCGTCGGGGCGCCCAGCTCGCTCGCGACGCGCGCGACGGCCGCCTCCACCTGCGCGCCGTCGGAGACGTCGCAGCCGACCGCCAGGGCCTTCCCGCCGGCCGCCGTGATGGCCTCGACGGTGTCCTTGCAGGCCGCCTCGTCCAGGTCGAGTACGGCGACCGCCCGGCCCTCGGCGGCCAGGCGTACGGCGGTGGCCGCGCCGATGCCCCGGGCCGCCCCGGTCACGATCGCGACGCGCTGCTCGGTGGTGGACATGCTGGATCTCCTCGCCCTTGAGAAGCGGCCGCCCAGAGGTGAGCAACCGCTTAGTAGCTTCAGCTGAGGAGACGCTAGGAGCCCTGGCACCCGGTGTCAACGCCATGCCGTCCCGCCGCACCGGACCGGCCCGGCCGGTGTTCGAGGCGGGGGCCGGGCGCGGGGGCGCGCGGCCCGGGCGCGGGGGCCCCGACACGGAGCCCCCGAACCCGGCGTCAGCGGACCAGCAGGTCCAGCAGGCGTTCCACCTCCGCCGCCGGGTCGGCCGTGAGGCCGGTGTGCACCGGCCCCGGCTGCACCACGGTGCTGCGCGGTGCGATCAGCCAGCGGAACCTGCGCCCCGCGTCGTCACCCGCCGCCTGCCCCGCCTCGGCCCCGCCGCTGCACACGCCCTCGACCCCGCGCAGGGCGGCCCGCACCCCGGCCACGTCGGCAGCGGGATCCAGTGCGAGGAGCTTCGCCTCGTCGAGGTGGGTGCGCGCGGCCACGTACGTGTGGGCCCGGCAGTAGACGATCACGCCGGCGTTGAAGCACTCGCCCCGTTCCATCCGGGGCACCACGCGCACCAGCGCGTACTCGAACACGTCCCGCTTGGTCACTCGCTGTCGCTCTTCTTCAGGTGGGTCTTGTGGGGCCATTCCGGCAGGTGGTCGGTGAGCCAGCCGGGAGGTCCGGCGGGCGCCTTCACCTCCGCCTCCATCGAGATCCTCTCGTGGATCGTGGCCGCGCGCGGCAGCAACACCTCCACATAGGCGCGGCGCAGCGCGTCGGTGGACCCGAAGCCCGGCTCGTCGACCAGCCACTCGTCGGGGACGTCGGCCGCGACCTCCGTGAGCAGTTCCTCGGTCACCAGCGGCGCGAGCGCGGCGGCCGCGGCGGCGATGTCCGGGCCCACCGGGGCCAGTACGTGATCGGAGGCGTTGTAGGGCTTGGCGGCCGCGGCCGCGGCGGTGGGCCAGTTGTGGTGCCAGATCATGGTGGCGCCGTGGTCGATGAGCCAGACGTCCCCGTGCCAGACGAGCATGTTCGGGTTGCGCCAGGACCGGTCGACGTTGTTGATGAGTGCGTCGAACCAGACCACGCGCCCCGCCTCGACCGGGTCCACCTGGTACGCGAGCGGGTCGAAGCCGATCGAGCCGGGCAGGTAGTCCATGCCGAGGTTGAGCCCGCCGCTGGCCTTGAGCAGCTCCTGGACCTCCTGGTCGGGCTCGCCGAGCCCGATGACGGGGTCGAGCTGCATCTGCACCAGCCGCGGGACCCTCAGCCCCAGCCGCTGGGCCAGGCGGCCGCAGATGACCTCGGCGACCAGGGTCTTGCGCCCCTGGCCGGCTCCGGTGAATTTCATGACGTAGGTACCGAGGTCGTCGGCCTCGACGATTCCCGGGAGCGAGCCGCCCTCACGCAGGGGCGTGACGTAACGGGTCGCGATCACTTCGGACAGCATCCGCCCAGGTTACGGGGGTCAGCTCGCGGGAGCCCACTGCATGAGCAGTTCCTCGGCCGTGGTGACGGACGCCACCAGCGCGAGGGAGTTGCGGATCACTTCCGCGGTGCAGGAGGCGGGCACCCCGGCGATGGCGTCGGCGGGGACCACCACCCGGTAGCCGAGGTTGACCGCGTCGAAGACGGTGTTCGGGATGGCGATGTTCGAGGAGACCCCCGTGACGACGAGGGTCCGGATGCCGAGATTGCGCAGCAGGGCGTCCAGGTCGGTGCCAGCCATCGGGGAGAGGCCGTGCAGCCGGCGCACCACCAGGTCCTGTTCGGCCACCGTGATGGGGGCGGCGACCTCGACCGCCGGGCTCCCGCTCAACTGGCGCACCGGCAGCCTCTCGGCGGCCCGGAACAGCCGTGCGTTGGCGTTCGCCCCGCGTCCGTCCGGCCGCCGCTCGGCGACCGCGTGCAGCACCTGTACGCCGGCCCCGCGCGCGGCGTCGACCAGCGCGGCCACCCGCGCCAGCATCCCGGAGTCCCGGGCCTCCTTGGCGAGCTCGGGAAGCGCGCTCTCCTCGCCCACGACACCGTTCTGGCACTCGACGGTGAGCAGCGCGGTGGTGGCGGGATCGAGATCCGGCATGGCTCCCCCTGGCGTGGCGACGGAAGAGCCCCCATGATTCCTGACACATAGTCAGATGTGAAGGGGCGCGGGACGGATGGACGAGACTCAGCGGCGGGGCCGCCGCATCATGATGAGCGACACGGAAGTGGACGCCTTCCTGCGCGAGCAGCGGACGTGCCGGGTGGCGACGGTCTCCCCCGACGGGCGCCCGCACGTGGGCGCCCTGTGGTTCGCCTGGGACGGCAGCTCGCTGTGGCTGTACTCGATCACGCGCAGCCGGCGCTGGTCGGACCTGCGGGGGGACCCGCGGATCTCGGTGGTCGTGGACGCGGGCGAGTCGTACGACGAGCTGCGCGGCGTGGAGCTGTCCGGCAGCGCCGTCTTCGTGGGCGAGGCCCCGCGCACGGGCGAGCCGTGCCCCGAACTGGCCGAGGCCGAAAGGATCTTCCCGGTCAAGAACTTCGGGATCGAGGAGATGCCGCACGACGGCAGGCACGCCTGGATCCGCCTGACGCCCGAGTCGGTGGTCTCCTGGGACTTCCGCAAGCTGTAGGAGGCGAGGGTCCCGAGGGGGCGGGGGCCCGCAGAGGCCCGGTCGGGGCGGTCGGGGCGGACAGGGTGGTCAGCGGAGTGCGGAGGCCGCCTGGTGGAGGCTGTCGACCGCGGCCCGGATGGAGGGCCGCCGGTCGGCGTCCGCGCGCCAGACGGCGTACACGTGGCGGCGCACGCTGTCGCAGACCGGCAGCAGCCGCACCCCCGGCGGCACCGGGCCGCGCCCCAGCTTCGGCGCCACGCACACGCCGAGTCCGGCCTCCACGAAGGCCAGCTGGGTGTGGTGCTCCTCGGCGATGTGGGCGATGCGCGGCTCGATGCCCGTGCCGCGCAGGGTGAAGACGAGCCACTCGTGGCAGAACTGCCCCTCGTTCCAGGAGATCCAGTCGTCCTCGCCGAACTCGGCGAGGGAGATTCCGGAGTGCCCGGCGCTCCCGGTCCGGTCGGCCAGCCGGTGGCCGGCCGGGACCGCGATGTCGACGGTGTCGTCCAGCAGGTGGGTCCGGGTGAGCTCGGCGGGCACCGGCATCCGCTTGTTGTGCCAGTCGATCGCCAGCGCCAGGTCGAGGTCCCCGCGCACGACGGCCGCCATGCTCTCCTCGGGCTCCTCCTCGCGCACCCGGACGCGCAGCTCCGGATGCGCGGTGCGGAGCCCCGCCAGGGCCTGCGGCAGCAGCCCGCGCATGGCGGTCGGGAAGGCGCCGATCCGCAACTCGCCCACGGCGCAGCCCCGCTGGGCCTCCACATCGGCCTGGGCGAGCTCCACCTGGGAGATGATCCGGGCGGCGTGGTCCGCGAGCAGCCGCCCGGCGTCGGTGAGCCTGACCCCGCGCCCGTTCCTGGCAAGCAGCGGCTGGCCGACCTCGCGCTCCAGCTTGGCCATCTGCTGGGACACGGCGGAGGTGGTGACGTGGAGGCCGTCGGCGGCGCCGCTGACCGATCCGTGGCGGGCGAGGGCGTCGAGGGTACGCAGGCGCTCCAGGTTCAACATGTAAGCAATGCTACGGCGTCACCAAGAGAAACTCTCGCTTGTCCTACGAAGTTGATACGAGCACAGTAAGGGGCATGAGCGCACCGACCACCCCCGGGACGGCCCTCCCGGCCTCCGTCCCGAGCACCCCCGCCACGGCCACGGCCGCCCCCGTCACGGCCGTCGCCGCCGCCGCCCCGATCCGCGCACGCCGGGGCGGGCTCCTCGACTGGCGGGTCCGGTTCGCGATCCTGTCCGTCGTCTGGGGCTTCAGCTTCCTCCTGATCAAGGTCGGCACGGAGGCCTACGCCCCCTTCCAGGTGGCGCTGGGCCGGGTCCTGTTCGGCGCGCTCGCCCTGCTCACCGTCCTGCTGGTCCGCCGCGAGCCGCTCCCCCGGGGGCTGCGCACCTGGGGCCACCTGAGCGTGGCGGCGCTCCTGCTCAACACCGCCCCCTTCTCGCTCTTCGCGTACGCGGAGCTGAGCATCCCCTCCAGCCTGGCCGGCATCTGCAACGCCACCTCGCCGCTGTGGGGCATGGCGCTGTCGCTGGTCGCCCTGTCCGAGGACCGCCCGACCCGCCGCCGCTTCGCCGGACTGGGCCTGGGCTTCCTCGGCGTGCTCACCGTGCTCGGCGCCTGGCAGGGCTTCTCCGGCGTCGACGCCAAGGGCACCGCCTTCGCCCTGCTGGCCTCGCTCTGCTACCCCATCGGCTGGATCTACGTCCGCCGCACGCTGGCCGGGACCCCGGGCTCGCCGGTGGCCCTGACCGGCGGCCAGCTCATGATCTCCACGCTCCAGCTCGCCGTCGTCAGCGCCCTGTTCACCTCGGCCCCGAGCTCCTTCCCCCTCTGGCCGACCCTGGCGGTGATCGCGCTGGGCGCCCTCGGCACGGGCATGGCGCTGCAGATGCAGTACGGGCTGGTGACGGAGGTCGGCCCGACCACCGCCCAGATGGTCACCTACTTCATCCCGGTCATCGCCACCACGGCGGGCGTCCTGGTCCTGGGCGAGCAGCTCCACTGGAACACGCCCGTCGGCGCCGCGATCGTGCTGGCCGGTGCGGCCCTCACGCAGACCCGCCCCGGAGCCCGCGAACCCGCCTGACCCGGCCCGGTGCCCTCCGGGCCCGGAAGCCCGGCACGCGCCCTGGAAGCCCGGCGCGCGCCGGCGTCGAACCCGGGCGCAGGCCCCGGGGGCGGACCCGGGCCTGCGCCCGGGGGGCGGACCCGGGTCCGGCCCGCCCCCCGCCGTCACCCCGAGGGTCCCGTCACCAGGACAGGCCCCGCCGGGGCGCCGGCCCTGGGGTGGGTCAGTCGTACCGCGCACCCGCCGCGCTCACGCTGGCCGCCGCGGCCACCGCGTCCGCCAGCCCCGGCACCTCGGCGACCGACAGCGGCGAGACCGTCAGCCGGATCCCAGGCCCCGCCTCGACCCGGTAGACGGCTCCGGGCGACACCGCCCATCCGGCGGCGAGCAGCCTGGCCACCACCACCGTCTCGTCGACCACCGGCACCCAGACGTTCATGCCGCTGCGCCCGTAGGCCGGCACCCCCCGCTCCCGCAGTGCCCCGACCAGCGCGTCGCGCCGCTGCCCGTACGAGCGGGCCACCGCCGCGGGGTCCACCGCGCCCGAGGTCCACAGCTCCACCACCGCGTACTGGATCAGCCGGCTCACCCAGCC
Organism: Streptomyces sp. Sge12; assembly: GCF_002080455.1. Lineage (NCBI taxonomy): Bacteria > Bacillati > Actinomycetota > Actinomycetes > Kitasatosporales > Streptomycetaceae > Streptomyces > Streptomyces sp. Sge12. Next base: position 6,589,662 of record NZ_CP020555.1, on the reverse strand, counting down.
CGGGCCCAGCCGCTGGCGCCCCCGCAGCCGGTCCAGCGTGACCGCGTCGCCGGTCAGCACCGCGAGCCGCAGGTCCGGCCCGTACGCCTTCGCCGTGGACCGGACCAGCACCCAGTGCCGGGTGACCCCGCCCAGCGGGTGCAACGGCAGGTCGACGATCCCGTTCCCGTGGTCGTCCTCGATCAGCACCACCTCGGGGTGCTGCGCCAGCAGGGCCCGCAGCTCCCGGGCCCGCTCGGCGCCCACCGCGGCCCCGGTCGGGTTCTGCGCCCGCGCGGTCACGATCAGGGCCCGGGCACCGGCGGCCAGTGCCCGGGCCACCGCGTCGGCGCGGGGCCCGTCGTCGTCCACGGCCACCGGCAGTACGCGCAGCCCGAGCGCCGGGACCAGGTCCAGCACCCCGCCCCACCCCGGGTCCTCGACGGCCACCGCGTCGCCCGCCCGCAGGTGGGCGACGAGTACCCGCTCGATCCCGTCCAGCGCGCCCGAGGTGACCGCCACCGGCCCCGGCGGCACCCCGTCCGCGTCGAAGCCGGCCCGGGCCAGTCGGGCGAGCTCCGGGGCGACCGGGCCCGCCCCGTAGAGGGTCGGTCCCTGTGCGTACCGGCGTGCGGCCGCCGCCAGCGGTCCGTCGAGCGCGGGGAGCAGCGATACATCCGGATTGCCCTCGGCGAGGTCCCGTACGCCCTCCGGCACGACCATCCGCAGCGCGTCCCGCGGTGTGGTCGACGGACGGGAGCGAACCCGGCTGCCGCGTCGCCCGTCGGTTTCGATGACCCCGCGTTCGCGCAGGGTCCGGTAGGCGGCGGCCACGGTGTTGGGGTTCACCCCCAGATCGCCCGCCAGTTCCCGCATGGGCGGCAGCAGCGAACCCGGCGGGAGCGCGCCCGAAGCGACGCCCGCCTCCACGGCGGCAGCGATATCCGCTGCACGCCGCCCTGTAATCCGATAGTCTCCTAGCACAAACCACAGTATGCACTAGTGCAATGGAGTCGGCCACCATGACCGCCACGCCTGCCACGGAAACGCCCGGGACGACGGAAGGGACCGAGAGGCCCGAGTCCACCGGAGGCTACGAGCCCACCGCCCTCACCGTCCCCAGCCGCTCCCGTGACCGGGCGCGCTACGACCGCGAGACGGTGCACTCGATACTCGACGCGGCCTACATCTGCCACCTCGGCTTCATCCACGACGGTGCGCCCGTGGTCCTGCCCACCCTGTTCGCCCGGGTCGGCGAATCGCTCTACATGCACGGCTCCACCGGCTCCCGCCCGCTGCTCGCGGCCGGCCGCACGGACCCGGGGCTGCCCGTCTGCGTGACCGTGACCCACGTCGACGGACTGGTCCTGGCCCGCTCGGCCTTCCACCACTCGCTCAACTACCGCTCGGTGGTCGTGCACGGCACCGCCCACCAGGTCACCGACGAGGCCGAGTGCCGGACGGCCCTGGACGCCATGGTGGATGCCGTCGCCCCGGGCCGCGCCGCCGACATCCGGCCCGCGAACGCCAAGGAGCTCGCCGCCACCGCGGTGATCCGCGTGGACCTGATCGAGGTGTCCGCGAAGCTCCGCACCGGCCCGAGCAACGACGACGCCGAGGACCTGGGCCTGCCCCACTGGGCGGGCGTGATCCCGGTGGCCCCGGTGTACGGAACCCCGGTGCCCGCCACCGACCTGGCCCCCGGCATCGACCTCCCGGACTACCTCGCCGCGCTCTGAGGGGTCCGCCGCACGGGGGTGGGCGCGGCGTTCACCGGCTGCCGGGACTCCGCCGCGATGAGCGCGCCCACCGCCGCCAGCAGCAGTACGGTGCCCAGCACCACGGCGCCGGTCAGGTGCTCCCCGAGCACCAGGACCGCGATGACCGCCGCGCTCACCGGCTCGATCAGCATGATCACCGACACGGTCGCGGCCCGTACCGCGGCGGCCCCCGTGAAGTAGAGCGCGTAGGCCAGCGCCGTCGGCACGGTGGCCACGTACACCAGCAGCCACAGCACGCGGCCGAGGTCGGCGGTGTGCGGCAGCAGCCCCTCCACCGCGGCGAGCGGCAGCAGGCACACCGTGCCGACCGCGACCGACCAGGCGGTGGTCACCAGCGGGTCACCGCCGGCCCCGCGCTGCCCGAGCCAGCGGGCCCGCAGGGTCATGCCCGCGTAGCCCGCGGCCGAGAGCAGCGCCCAGCCGACCCCGAGCGGCCGTACCTCACCGCCCCCGCTCCCCAGCACGAGTACGGCCAGGCCCGCCAGCGCTCCGACCACGGCGGTCGCACCACCGAGGCCGAGCCGTTCGCCCATCCAGCGGCGGGCACCCAGCGCGATGATCACGGGCCCGGCGCCGAGGGTGACCACGGTGCCCACGGCCAGGCCGGTGTCGCGCACGGCGGCGAAGTACGCGGCCTGGAAGACGGTGAACAGCAGCCCGGTCACGATCAGCGAACCCATCGAGGGCCGCACCCGCGCCGGGCCGGGGCGGGACCGGGAGGCGGACCGGGACCGGGAGGCGGACCCGCGTACGGCGATCACGGCGAGCAGCACCGCGAGCCCGCCCGCGCACCGCCAGAAGGACAGGGCGAGCGGGCCGAGGTCACTGGCCAGGAAGAGGAGGGAGGCGGCCGCTCCGGCGGTGCCCCAGGCGGCTCCGGCGACGACGAGGTACAGCAGACTGCGCCCGGCAGCGGGCGAATGGTTCGACACGAGATGTCTCCGCGCATGCGTGAAGGATGAAAGAAGCAGGTCATCGCTTCGCGGGCAGCACGGACCCGCCCGGGAGCTCCCCGGGCCGGGTACCTGACGTGGTGGCGCCGCCCGCGCTAGGCGGCGGGAGGCGGAAGCACGGTCGAATGCATGATCGCCACCCTAGGCCGTGGTCGTCTCGCGGTCCAGTACGGCCGGCTGGAGCTCGGCCGGCGGGGCGGGCCGGGAGGACTGGGCGATGAAGGCGCCGCCGAGCACCAGCCCGCCGCCGACGATCTGCCAGGTCGAGAGGTGCTCGCCGAGCAGGATCCAGGCGAACACGGTGGCGACGACCGCCTCCAGGAAGGCCACCACGCCCGCCACCTGGGGCGAGAGCCTGCGCACCGAGACCACACCGGTCAGGTAGGCGAAGACGGTCGCGACCAGCACCACCCACGCGAGCAGGAACGGTGCGGGCACCGAGGTGGTGCCCACCAGGGCCTGGCCTCCGAGCACGTGCCAGTCCATGTCCCACGGCCGGGCGATCACCGTCATCACCAGGGCGCCGATGAGCATGCCGTACGCGATGACCCCGAGCGGGTCGGGGGCGTCGTCCCCGTCGGCCCCCTGGTCGGCGAAGACGAAGTAGAAGGCCTGGCAGCAGGCGGCGGCGAGGCCGAAGAGCACGCCCAGCGGGTCCAGGCTCAGCCCGGCCCAGATCTCGACCACGCAGGCGAGGCCCACGACGGCCACGGCCGCGCCCGCGGCGGCGCCGCGCGTCACCGGCTTGCGCTGTACGAAGCGGATGTAGCCGAGCAGCAGCGCCGGTCCCAGGTACTCCAGGAGCAGGGCCACGCCGACCGGGATCCGGGACAGGGAGGCGAAGTAGAAGGCCTGCACACCCGCGACGGCGATCAGCCCGAAGCCGGCGAGCAGTGCGGGCCTGCGCAGGAGGAGGTCGCGGTGGCGCCAGGCCAGCGGTGACAGCACGAGCGCCGCCCCGGCCACCCTGAGCCAGACCATGTGGAGGGGGTCCAGACCCGCCTCGATCAGCGGCTTCGCCGCCACACCGGAACCACCGAACGCGAACGCCGAGACGAGGGCGAGGCCCAGTCCGGCATTTCTCCCTGACGCTTGCATCCGGCCATCATGACAGGGCCGGTCAGCACCGTCACGGGGATGACACCTGTTGAGACGGAGTCGAGATCACGGCCCTTCGAACCCCACCATTTCTGACAGGTCGTCAGTATTGAATGTTCCGCCCGCCGGGGCTACCTTCCGCCGCACGTACCCGACGAGAAGGGGTGGTCGCATGGCAGAAGTCACCGCGGAATCACGCATCGAGGCGTCCGCCGCGCAGCTCTGGTCCCAGCTGACGGACTGGGACGCGTACGGGCAGTGGAGCATGACCCACACGAACTTCCCCCAGGGCGGACCCGAGACCCTCGCGGTCGGGGCCACCTTCGCGGAGAACATGAAGATGATGGGCTTCCCGGCCGAGGTCCTGTGGACGGTCTCGGAACTGGAGGCCGAACGCCTCTTCGCCATCACCGGCAAGGGACCCATGGGCGTGGCCGTCCTCACCCGGTACACCCTGATCCCGGACGGCGGGGCCACCACGGTCCGCATCGACGGCGAGTTCACCGGGGCCGCCGTCTCCCTGATGGCGGGCAAGCTCAAGGACTCGGCCACCGCCGCGCTGAACGAATCGCTGCGCAAGCTGGCCGGCATGGTCGTCTGACACCGACGCCGCCCGGTACGCGCGACACCCGCGCCGCACGCGAGGACGCGCCCCGCGAGAGGTACTCGCGGGGCGCGTCGCTGCATGCCGGGGCCGGACGGGCTCAGTGCTCGTCGGCCAGGATCAGGTAGAGCTTCTTACGGGCGTCGTTGATGACCCCGAGCGCCTTCTCGCGCTGCTCGGGCGAGCCGGTCTTGAAGACCTGCCCGAAGGCTTCCATCAGGCCGACACCGGCCGTCCGGACCTCCTGCATCGCCTCGAAGTCGAAGCCGCGCCCGGCATCCGCCCAGGGGGCGTCCGGACCCGACTCGGCCTCGGCGCGGCCGGCGTCGGTGAGCGTGAACAGCTTCTTGCCGCCCTCGCTCGCGCTGGTGATGAGCCCCTCGTCCTCGAGCAGCTGCAGGGTCGGGTACACCGACCCCGGGCTGGGCTTCCAGGCCCCGCCACTGCGCTCGCCGATCTCCTGGATCATCTCGTAGCCGTGCATCGGCCGGTCGGCGAGCAGCGCCAGGATCGAGGCGCGCACATCGCCGCGCCGGGCCCGGCCCCTCGGTCCACCGCGGCCGCCGCGGCCACCGAAGGGGCCTCCGCCGAAGGGCGGCCCGAACGGGCCGAAGGCGGCGCGCCGCCCCTTGAAACCCTCCCGACGATCGGGCCCGCAGTGGTCGTGGCCCCGTCCGTGGTCATGTCCGTGGTCGTGTCCGTGCTGTCCGTGTGAACGCATGACTGCGCTCCTTTCGTCACGTTGCGGTTGGTTCATCGGTTGTCCGATGGCTCTACTATCGACGACGGCTCGCGACCTGTCAACGATATATCGGAATGCATCACCGACAGTCGAGCGACCTGCGCTCACCCCTTCCTCGCCCGACCACCCCGCGCGCCCACCCGACCGGGCCAGTCACCCCGGATTGGCCTTTGTCGACGATCAAGGAATCGCCCTACCGTCGTGCCATGCGCATCCGAATCGTCGACGCCTTCACCGACCGCCCGTTCCACGGGAACCCCGCCGCAGTCCTGCTGCTCGACGCCGCGTTCCCCCCGGACGCCTGGCTCCAGCAGGTCGCCTGCGAGATGAACCTCTCCGAGACCGCCTTCGCCCGTCCCCTGCCGCCCGGCGGGGACGCCGACTGGGCGCTGCGCTGGTTCACCCCGGCCGCCGAGGTCGACATGTGCGGCCACGCCACCCTGGCCACCGCGCACGTCCTGGCCGGCGACGGGCTCGCCACGGGACTGATCCGCTTCTCCGCGCGCTGCGGCATCCTCACCGCCGAGACGGCCGCGGACGGCACGATCACCATGGACTTCCCGACGTCCTCACTGACCCCGGTGCCGGTGCCGGCCTCCGTGGACCACGCCCTCGGCGGGCCCCCGATCCTGTCCGTGCACGACACCGCCGACCACATCGGCGACCTCGTCGTCGAGCTCGCCGACGAGAAGACCGTCCGCGAGCTGGAGCCGGACCACGCCGCCCTGCGCGCCTTCGCCCGGCGAGGGGTGATCGTCACCGCGCCCGCCGAGGATCCCTCACTCGGGTACGACTTCGTCTCCCGCGGCTTCTTCCCGGCCTTCGGCATCGACGAGGACCCGGTCACCGGCAGCGCCCACACCGCGCTCGCCCCGTTCTGGGCGGAGCGGCTGGGCCGCACCGAGCTGACCGGGCTCCAGGGCGGCGCGCGCCGCGGTCTCGTACGGGTGACGCTGGCGGGCGACCGCACCCTGCTGACCGGCCGGGCCGTCACCGTGGTCGACGGCGAGCTCCTCGCGCCGCCGCCCGCGGCGGCCGGGGCCGGACCGGCGGAGTGACGACGGGAGGGCGACCGGGGCGGGAGACAGGGGCGGGGGCGGTGGGCCCGGTCAGCCGGCGGACCCCCTCCCCGCGCCCGTCGAGCGCGCCTTCGCATCGGCCTTGGCGCGTGCGGCGCTCCGCCGTTTCTCCTCCTCCTGCACCCAGGCTTCCGAGTCGATCCGTTTGCGATAGACCTGCTCCGGCTCCGCCGCGCCCAAGTGCACCGTCCATCCCCACAGGACGGCCGACACGACGAAGAAGACGCCGGCCACCCCCAGATAGGAGGCGATTTCCTCGGACTCGGAGGCGCCGTCCTCGTGCATGAAGCCGGGCACGCCGGCGACGAGCGCGTTCACCCACCACGCGAGGGCCGCGTTGAACAGGACGAGGGAGATCCAGTAGGCGATCCGCATGCTCTTCGCCGGGCCGCTCACCTGCCCCAGCAGCAGGAGCCTCCGCAGCGAGACCGGCCCCGTCCGCTGGCGGCCGCCCGTGTCCGACTTGGCTCGGCGCACCGACGCGTAGCACTCGTCCAGCCAGCGCCCCGGGTCGGGTTCCGGCGCCGGGGAGTCGGTCGGCGCCAGCTCTTTGGCCTGGATCCAGCCGGTGAGGAACTGGACCTCCAACTGCGCCTTCTCCAGTCGCCTGCGGTAGTGGTGGTCGCTGCTGCGCGCCTCGCGGCGGTCCCGGATGAGGAGGCTGATCCCGCCCACCAGGCCGGTGACCACGGGCACGAAGAACGGCGCGAACGGCACCAGGGAGTCCAGAACAGCCACCGCGCGCGCCTCCTCACTCCCCTCCAGAGTCGCACCGACCCGGCGTCCGCCACCGCCCGGCAGGGCCGATCGGGTGGCCGCCGCACCGGGTCACGGCGTCGGGAGCCAGCCCACCTTGCCCGCGAGCAGCGCGTACCCGCCGAAGGCCACGATGTCGAGCAGCGCGTGGGCGGCGACGAGCGGTCCCACCCGGCCCCAGCGCCGGTAGGCGAGGACGAAGACGACGCCCATCACCATGTTCCCGATGAAGCCGCCGATGCCCTGGTAGAGGTGGTAGGAGCCGCGCAGCACCGAACTGGCCACCAGGGCCGCCGTCGGCGACCAGCCCAGCTGGTCGAGCCGGCGCAGCAGGTAGGCCAGCACGATGATCTCCTCCACCACGGCGTTCTGCAGCGCGGAGAGGATCAGTACGGGGAACTTCCACCACACGTCGGGCAGCGCCTCCGGCACCACCGTGAGGTTGAATCCGGCGGCGCGCGCCCCCAGGTAGAAGGCCAGCCCGGCGCTGCCGATCCCGGCCGCGACGAGAGCGCCCCGGCCGAGGTCCCACCAGGGCCGGGTCCGGTCGAAGCCGAGCACCCGCAGCCCGGGGGCGCCCTCGCGGGTCAGCAGGTGCGCCACCAGCAGTACGGGCACCAGGGCGCTCGCGATGCCGAACAGCTGCCAGGCGAGGTCCAGCCAGGGCCGGCCCGGGGCGTACGACCCGTTGAGGGTGGCCGCCTGGTCCTTGAGGCCTCCCGGCTTGGTGAGCGAGCCGAGGAAGCTGATCAGCGCCGAGACCCCGCTCGCCCCCAGCGACAGCGCGAGGACGAGCAGTGTCTCGGTGCGCAGCAGACCGCGCCGCCCGTCCTCGCTCAGCCCCACGAACACCGGCTCCGGCTCCGCCCGCACGCCCGACTCCGTCCTGCCATCCCATTGCGTCCACCCCATACTGCCCCCTCGGGGGACCGGGAGGATCACTGCGGGGCGGCGCCGGGACGAGCGGACGTCTCCGGGAACGCGGCGGACGGACTCCGCCGCGGATCAGCGCACGACCGGCACCGGGGCGGCCACCTCCTCCGTCAATCCGACCGGCCAGGTGTGCACGGGATCGCCCTTGTGCATCAGCTCGGTGTACCTGCGGGTCGTCGCGGCCAGTGCCTCGTCCCGTTCCAGCCCGCCCGCGAGCGCCCGGTGGTAGGTGTCCACCTGCCAGGTCGCCCCGTTCACCCGGCGCCGGCAGCGCTCCTCGATGATGCCGAGGTAGTGGTCCCGGTCCGCGGGCTCGATGCCCCATGCGTCCAGCCCGGCCGCCGCCATCGGCAACAGCTCGTCCAGGACCAGCCGCACGGCGGGCACGCTGGCCAGCCCTCCGGCCCGGCCCCGGCGCGGCCACCGCAGCCGCGCGTCGATCCCGTACCGGCAGGCGGCGTCGAAGTTCGCCTCCGCCTCGGCGAAGGGCAGCCGGGTCCACACCGGGCGCGGTTCGTCCGCGAGGGTGCGTACCAGCCCGTAGTAGAAGGCGGCGTTGGCGACGACGTCGGCGACCGTCGGCCCGGCCGGCAGGACCCGGTTCTCGACCCGCAGGTGCGGCACCCCGTCGGCGACCCCGTAGACGGGCCGGTTCCACCGGTAGACGGTGCCGTTATGCAGGACCAGTTCCTGCAACCCCGGTACTCCGCCCTCGGCGAGCACCCGCAGCGGCTCCTCCTCGTCGCATATCGGCAACAGGGCCGGGAAGTAGCGCACGTTCTCGGCGAACAGTTCGTACGCCGAGTCCACCCACCGCTCCCCGAACCACGTGCGCGGCCGCACCCCCTGCGCCTGGAGCTCCGGCGGCCGGGTGTCGGTGGCCTGCGTGAAGAGCGGCGGGCGCGACTCCCGCCACAGCTCACGCCCGAACAGGAAGGGCGAGTTGGCGCCGACGGCTATCTGCGCGGCGGCCACCACCTGCGCCGCGTTCCACACCGCCGAGAACCGGGCCGGGGTCACTTGCAGGTGCAGTTGTACGGAGGTGCAGGCGGCCTCCGGAACGATCGACCCGGAGGTCCAGACGAGCCGTTCGACGCCGTCGATGTCGAGCGTGAAGTCCTCCCCGCGCATCATCAGGATCTGCTCGTTGAGCAGCGAGTACCGGTCCACCGCCGAGAGGTTCGCGGTGACCAGGTCGGCGCGGGAGATCGTCGGCAGGATACCGATCATCACCACCCCGGCATCGATCTCCGCGGCCTGTCGGTGGGCATAGCCCAGTCCGGCACTGAGTTCCTCGGCGAGCTGGTCGAATACCCGTCCGCCGAGCCGGTGCGGAAGGACGTTCACCTCCAGATTGAACATTCCCAGTTCGGTCTGGAAATCCGGACTCGCAATCCGCTCCAGCACCTGGGCATTCACCATTCTCGGCAACCCGTCGGCGCCCGCGAGATTCAGCTCGATCTCCAGTCCCATCATGTTCTTCGGGCGATCGAACCTCTTCTCCGCCAGGAGCCGCTCCAGTCCCTCCAGACACTCGTGGAGCTTCCTTCGATACCGCTGCCGATCGGACAGGTCGAATCCGCCTGCCACGACCTTCTCCCCCATCGAAGCGTCCCTCCTCGAGTGGGCCTGGCCCGTGACACCCAGGCGCGCGTTACGGTCGATGATGCCCCGGCAGCATGATCCATAACGCGCGGGGGGCGTGCGTGGCGAGGAGCGCGCGCCGGTTTGGCCGAAGGGCGCTTCGGCACATTCACCTGGCAAGTCGCGTGATGCAAATTCCCCTTCGACTTTGCCTTGTTCGGATAGCCGACGCTTTCCAGCCGAGCCCCCGTCCGGTAACCTCCGAGGTCAGCGCGACATGTTCGCGCGCATCCGGCATGAATGCCATGTCAGCGGGTCCGGTAGTCGCCTTGTCGGCAATAGGCGGGACAGCTAGCCGAAACACTGCGTGAACACATGTCGTATAAACTCCGCAAACGAGGCAGAGAGTTGGCGCGCGGCCATTGCCCCTCGGCCCCCCTCTGGCCCCAGAATGCGAGTCCGCACCTGCCCCCGTTCCACCGGTCTCCCAAGTGAGAGGCGACCCACCATGCCGCTGCATGTCCCTCCGGCTCCCGCGCCCGCCCTGCGCAGCGTCCTCGCGGCACTCGGTTCCCCCACCGCCGTCCATGAGGCGCACACCCCGGCCCTGCGTGCGATCCAGGGGCCGCTGACCGCCGAACTCCCCCTTCCGGTCCACGTCCTCGACCGGCTGGGCATGTCCAACCTCGCGGCCGGTGGCAGGCCGCCCCGCACACGGCTCACCGGCTGGCGGTTCCTGATCCGCAGCGGGGACCGCTACGTCGCGGCGGCCGACACCCGGCTGACCGCCGACGGCTGGGTCTTCTCCCACTTCTTCGAGGGACCCTACGTCACCGCCACCGAACGCGCCCTGCGTCAGGCCGAATCCCTCACCACCGGCTACCAGCCGCGCCTGCTGTCGGTCCCGGAGCTCTACATGCTGACCCTGTGGCTCCACGGGGCGGTGGGCGCCGATGCCGCCGCCGGGCTGCCGGCCGGCGAGGACCTGCTGGTGCCGCTCGCACCGGCACCGCCCGGCATCGCCCCGTACCGGCCGCACCCGGTCTCCGAACTGCTTCCCGTACTGACCCGCCGGCTGACCCCGGCGCCGGCACCTACCCCTCCCACACTGGCCGCACCCGCCGCCTGACCCGAATCACCCATTCGGCCTAGTCCACCCGGGTCACTTGTGAACCATCCGAAATGACAGGGGAGTTGGCCTGAACCGCCCGCACGAGTGATGCGTCATCAATCTGTGAGGACAGCTGCCGGGAAATCCCTGCGAAGCGGCTGTCATGGGGGAACACTGATGACACGCTCCCCGCGGGTGCGGGGATGACCCAGGGGGACGGCCATGAACCACGCATCGAGCCGTAGCACACAGACCACACCGCAGCGAAAGAACGCATCCATGTGCCAGCACCAGCCAGCCTGCCCGTCAGCCGAATCCGCCGACCGGGAAGCCGCGCGCCCGGTGGCCAACCACCCGGAGCAGGGCTGGAGCCTGCTGTGCAATGGCGTCCTGCTCTTCGAGGACACCGGTGAGCTTCTGCCGGACGGCCAGATCATCGCCCCGCACCGACCGCTCGCGGCGGCGTAGGCGAGCAGACGGCCGACACGGCCGACGACGCGGCAACGACGAAGGGGCCGGTCCGGGAGAACCTCCCGGACCGGCCCCTTGTTCACGTCAGGCGCCGCTCATGTCGGGCGCCGCTCATGTCGGGCGCCGTTCATGTCGGGCGCCGTTCGTCTCAGGCGTCGTACTCGTCCAGCGGCGGGCAGGAGCACACCAGGTTCCGGTCGCCGAACGCACCGTCGATGCGGCGCACCGGCGGCCAGTACTTCTCGGCGGCGGTGACCCCGCCCGGGAAGACGGCCTCGTCCCGGGTGTAGGCGTGGTTCCACTCGCCGCCCAGCGCCGCCGCGGTGTGCGGGGCGCCCACGAGCGGGTTGTCGTCCGCCGGCCACTCGCCGCCCGCGACCCGCTCGATCTCGCCGCGGATGGCGATCATCGCGTCGCAGAAGCGGTCGATCTCGGCGAGGTCCTCGGACTCCGTCGGCTCGATCATCAGCGTGCCGGCGACCGGGAAGGACATGGTCGGCGCGTGGAAGCCGTAGTCGATCAGACGCTTGGCGATGTCGTCCACGCTCACGCCCGTGGACTTCGACAGCGGGCGCAGGTCGATGATGCACTCGTGCGCGACCAGGTTGCCCGGGCCGGTGTAGAGCACCGGGTAGTGCGGCTCGAGGCGCTTGGCGATGTAGTTGGCACCGAGCACCGCCACCTGGGTGGCGCGCTTGAGGCCCTCGCCGCCCATGAGGCGCACGTACGACCACGAGATCGGCAGGATGCCCGCCGAGCCCCACGGAGCGGCCGAGATCGGACCGACGCCGGTCTCCGGGCCCGCGGTCGGCTGGAGCGGGTGGTTCGGCAGGTACGGGGCCAGGTGCGCCCGGACACCGACCGGGCCGACGCCCGGGCCGCCACCGCCGTGCGGGATGCAGAAGGTCTTGTGCAGGTTCAGGTGCGAGACGTCGCCGCCGAAGTGACCGGGCTTGGCGAGGCCGACCAGGGCGTTCAGGTTGGCGCCGTCGACGTAGACCTGGCCGCCGGCCTCGTGCACCTGGGCGCAGATGTCGGCGACGTGCTCCTCGAACACACCGTGCGTGGAGGGGTAGGTGATCATCAGCACGGCGAGCTCGTCGCGGTGCTGCTCGATCTTGGCGCGCAGGTCGGCCGCGTCCACCTCGCCGTCGTCGGCGGTCTTGACGACGACGACCTTCATACCGGCCATCACGGCGCTGGCGGCGTTGGTGCCGTGCGCGGAGGACGGGATCAGGCAGATGGTGCGCTGCTCGTCGCCGTTGGCGCGGTGGTAGGCGCGCACGGCCAGCAGGCCGGCGAGCTCACCCTGCGAGCCGGCGTTCGGCTGGATGGAGACCTTGTCGTAGCCGGTCACCTCGCAGAGACGTTCCTCCAGCTCGGTGATGAGCGTGAGGTAGCCCTCGGCCTGCTCCACCGGGGCGAAGGGGTGCAGCTGGCCGAATTCGGGCCAGGTCACCGGCTCCATCTCGGTGGTCGCGTTGAGCTTCATGGTGCAGGAGCCCAGCGGGATCATGCCGCGGTCCAGCGCGTAGTCCTTGTCCGAGAGCTTGCGCAGGTAGCGCAGCATCGCGGTCTCGGAGCGGTGCTGGTGGAAGACCGGGTGCGTCAGGTACGCGTCCGAGCGCAGCAGGCCCTCGGGCAGCGTGTCGGCCGTGGTCCCGTCGAGCGCCTCGATGTCCGCGGTGACGCCGAAGGCGGCCCAGACGGCCTCGATGTCGGCGCGCAGGGTGGTCTCGTCGCAGGCGACGGAGACGAGGTCGGCGTCCACCTGGAACAGGTTGACCCCGCCCTCGCGGGCGGCGGCGACGACCTCGGCGGCACGGCCCGGGACGCGGGCGGTGATCGTGTCGAAGTAGGAGCCGTGCACGATCTCGACGCCGCCGGCCGTCAGGCCGGCGGCGAGCAGGGCGGCGTAGCGGTGGGTGCGGTTCGCGATCGTCCGCAGGCCGTCCGGGCCGTGGTAGACGGCGTACATGCCGGCCATGACGGCGAGCAGCACCTGCGCGGTACAGATGTTGCTGGTGGCCTTCTCACGGCGGATGTGCTGCTCGCGGGTCTGCAGCGCCAGGCGGTAGGCCTTGTTGCCGTCCGCGTCCACGGACACGCCGACGAGGCGGCCGGGCAGCGAGCGGGCGTGCTTGTCCTGGACGGCCATGTAGCCGGCGTGCGGTCCGCCGAAGCCCATCGGGACACCGAAGCGCTGGGTGGTGCCGACGGCGATGTCCGCGCCCAGGGCGCCCGGGGAGGTCAGCAGGGTCAGCGCGAGCAGGTCGGCGGAGACGGCGACGATCGCGCCGAGGCCGTGCGCCTGGTCGATGACCGGCTTGATGTCCCGTACGGCACCGGAGGCGCCCGGGTACTGGATCAGCACGCCGTAGACGCCGCGCTCGGCGATCTCGGCCGGGATGCCCTCGGACAGGTCCGCGACGACGACCTCGATGCCGATCGGCTCGGCGCGGGTCTCGATCACGGCGATGGTCTGCGGCAGGGCGTCGGCGTCGACCAGGAAGACGTTGCCCTTGGCCTTGCCCACGCGGCGGGCCAGCGTCATGGCCTCGGCGGCCGCGGTGCCCTCGTCGAGCAGCGAGGCGCCCGAGGTCGGCAGCCCGGTCAGGTCGGCGACGACCGTCTGGAAGTTGAGGAGTGCCTCGAGGCGGCCCTGCGAGATCTCGGGCTGGTACGGCGTGTAGGCCGTGTACCAGGCCGGGTTCTCCATGACGTTGCGGAGGATCACCGGCGGCGTGAAGGTCCCGTAGTAGCCGAGGCCGATCATCGGGGAGAGGACCTGGTTGCGGTCGGCGAGCGAGCGCAGCTCGGCCAGTACCTCGGCCTCGGTACGCGCCTCGGGCAGGTCGAGGCCCTCGGCGGTCTTGATCACATCCGGTACCGCGGCAGCGGTCAGTTCGTCCAGGGAGCCGTAGCCCACCTGGGCGAGCATCTTCGCCTGCGCCTCGGCATCCGGGCCGATGTGGCGCTGTTCGAAGGGGATGCCTCGCTCCAGCTGGGAGAGCGGAATGCGGTTGGCGGTCATGTACGGAGGCCTCCTGGTCGTATGACCTGCGAGGGGCACCACGGCGCGGGCACCCGGACGGCCTCCCCCTCTGTCATCTGCACCTGAGAGTTTCACCGGAGCCACGGGGGTCTCCCGTGATGTCCGGCTTTCACCGTCGGTGAGGAGTGGGACCGGCGCTGCGCACCCGGTACCGCTCCTGCTTTCCAGAGTGGCCTCGTCCGTGCGGTACGTATGCCTGAGAGATTCCGGGGAGGATTTGCTCCTTCGGCGCCTCCGTCTCGTTCACTTCGGAGGACTCTCCCGCACAGGGTCGACAGCCACTCACCAGCGTACCAGCGAGGTTCTGACCCCTCCCCCGAGTGGCCTCCGCTGCGGAAATGCACTTCTGTAGTCATTACGGAGCAGTTGCGACCTTTTGGAGGGACCGTGCAGACCGACATCGATCCGCGCAGCCTGATCGGCCGCAAGGCGTTCGACCGCAATGGCACCAAGATCGGCACCATCGACGAGGTCTACCTCGACGATGCCACAGGTGTGCCGGAATGGGCCGCGGTCCGGACCGGGCTCTTCAGCCGGGACGCCTTCGTCCCGCTGGAGCCGAGCGAGCTGGTGGGCGACACCCTCCGGGTGCCCTTCGAACGCGCTCTCATCAGGGACGCCCCCGACTTCGGCGTCGGGCGCCACCTCTCCCCCGAACAGGAGCTGCAGCTCTACCACCACTACGGCCTGGACACGACCCTGCCGTCCGACTTCCACCGCGACTTCGGCCACCTGGCGGGCGACGAGAGCTAAGGCCGTCCCTTCCGGATCCTGCCGGGCCCGCGACGCCCGGTACCGCACCCGGCCGCGTTGTCGGGGCGCCCGGGTACGTCCAGTACACGGACGCCCTTCCGCCTTGCCGTGTACGGCACCGGTACACCGCGGGCTCGTCCGACAAGATCCGGAAGGGACGGCCTAGCCTTCGTCCCCCACCAGCGGCAGCGGATCGGACGGCTCCAGTTCGGGGTCGTCCACCCGGAAGGTCCGCACCCGGCCGGGCTCCGATCCGGGCTGCTCGAACCGTACGGTCACCCGCCCGACGCCGCTGCCCTGCACCCATCCGGGCCCGTACACGGCATGCCGTACGTCGCTCCCGGCCGACCAGCGCCGCTCGGGGGACGGCTCCGGCTCCCCGGGCGTCTCAGCGGCCTCACGGGCCCCGGCGGCGGCCTCGGCCTCCGCCCCGGCGGCGCCGGCCTCCGCGGCGTCCCCTCCGGACCCGTCCGCCCCCTGCACCCCCTGCGTTCCCTCCGCCCCCTGCACCCGCTCCGCCCCGTCCGGCTCAGCGGCGAGCGACTGCGCGAACAGGTCCTCCTGCGTGTAGTCCGCCAACCCGGTCACCCCCACCCCCAGCAGGCGCACCCCGCCCGTGGTGTCCACGCCCTCCAGCAGCCGCGCCGCGGCCTCCCTCACCACCGCCGGGTCGTCCGTGGGCCCCCGCAGCGTCTCGGACCGCGTCAGCGTGGAGAAGTCGTACCGCCGCACCTTGAGCACGATCGTGCGCCCCGAGTGCCCCGAGCCCCGCAGCCGCTGCACGCACCGGTCGGCGAGCCGCTGCACCTCGCCGCGGATCCGCACCCGATCGTGCAGGTCCACGTCGAAGGTGTCCTCGACCGACACCGACTTCGCGTCCCGCTCCGCGACCACCGGCCGGTCGTCGAGCCCCAGCGCCATCCGGTACAGCCCGGCGCCGGCGGAGCGGCCGACCATCCGGACCAGCTCGTCCTCCCCGGCCTCCGCCAGCTTCCCCACGGTGGTGATCCCGGCCCGTCGCAGGTGCTCGCCCGTGGCCGGCCCCACGCCCGGGAGGGTCCGTACCGACATCGGCGCGAGCAGCTCGCGCTCCGTCCCCGGCTCGATCAGCAGCAGTCCGGCCGGCTTGGCCTCCTCGGAAGCCACCTTGGCCAGCATCTTCGACCCCGCCAGCCCCACCGACCCGCTGAGCCCCGTGGCGGCCCGGATGTCGGCCCGCAGCCGCTCCCCGGTCTCCCGGGCGGTCCGCGAGTCGAAGGCGACCCCTCCCGCCTCCAGGTCCACGAAGGCCTCGTCCAGGCTCAGCGGCTCGACCAGCGGCGACAGCTCCCGCAGCATGGCCATCACCACGTCGCTGACCTGCCGGTAGAGGCTGAAGCGGGGGATCAGGTACGCGCCGTTGGGACACAGCCGCCTCGCCTGCCCCATCGGCATCGCCGAGTGCACGCCGAACCGCCTGGCCTCGTACGAGGCGGTGGCGACGACCCCGCGCGGTCCGAGGCCGCCGACGATGACGGCCTTCCCCCGAAGGCTCGGCTTCGACGCCTGCTCGACGGAGGCGTAGAAGGCATCCATGTCCAGATGCAGGATGGTCGGCGCGGCTCTCACAGCCCGATGCTGCCCTACGCCACTGACAACGCTCGGGCCGGTGCCGTACGGCCCGGTCTCAGACGGCCCGGTTGCGGCGCGCGGCCAGCTCGTCCGTCGGGTTGTGCCGCACCACGGTCTCGCCGGTGTCCACGCGCTCCCCGTGCAGCTGCGACAGGGCGCTCTCGACGTCGCGCCAGACCACGCCCACGGCGATGCCGAAGACTCCCTGCCCGCCCTGGAGCAGACTGACGACCTGGTCCGGCGAGGTGCACTCGTAGACGGTGGCGCCGTCGCTCATCAGCGTCATCCGTTCGAGGTCCGCGATAGCGCGGTCCTGGAGGTGCTGCACCGCCGTGCGGATGTTCTGCAGCGCCACGCCCGTGTCCAGGAAACGCTTGACGATCTTGAGGACCACGACGTCGCGGAAGCTGTAGAGCCGCTGGGTGCCCGAGCCGTAGTTGGCCCGCACGCTGGGCTCCACCAGCCCGGTGCGCGCCCAGTAGTCGAGCTGCCGGTACGTGATGCCGGCCGCGGCACACGCCGTCGGCCCGCGGTATCCGACCTGCTCGGGCTCCGGGTCATCGCTCACCGGTCCGACCGGCGTCGACTCCGGCTGACGGCGCGCGGTGCCGACCGCACCACCGTGCAGCGGGTACGCCCCGGCCTCACTCCGTGCGGGGGTGCCCCCGGTCGTACCGTCGCCCGTGATCCTCACGCCGACCCTCCGTCCTTGACCTGCCCACCTTGAAGGTAGGCAGTCACCAGGGGTGCGTCAACGATCGCCACACTCGGCACGCCGAGTGATAATCACCCTGAGAGTGGTTTCCCGTATCCCTTTGCGGGGAAAGGCTAGTCGAATGGGCTCAGGTTCCCCGAGGGCGACGCGGCCGACACCTCACTGCGGGCCGGTACCGAAGTCCTCCGGCGAGATCTGGTCGAGGAACTCGCGGAACTTCTCCACCTCGTCCTCCTGCTCGTCCGGAATGGCGATTCCGGCGTCGTCCAGCACGCCGTCACTGCCGTAGATCGGCGTCCCCGTCCGCAGGGCGAGGGCTATGGCGTCGGAAGGCCGCGCACTCACCTCGACCCCGCTGGCGAAGACGAGCTCCGCGTAGAAGACGCCCTCCCGCAGATCCGTGATCCGGACCTCGGTGAGCTCCTCGCCGATCGCCTCCAGCACGTCCTTGAACAGGTCGTGCGTCAGCGGTCGGGCAGGGGCCATCCCCTGCTGCGCGAAGGCAATGGCGGTCGCCTCCCCTGGACCGATCCAGATGGGGAGGTACCGATCGCCTCCCACTTCACGCAGGAGCACGATCGGTTGGTTGGAGGGCATTTCCACCCGGACACCCACAACGTCGAGCTCGTTCACACAGCAACCCTAGGACCTGCTCGGCAGGTTTGGGTAGTCGGGCCCCCCACCTCAGGGCAGCCGGACCCCCAGAGCGGTCCGTACGAGTGCCTCGTGGAGCCGTGCGGACAGCCCTGCCAGCTCCTTCAAGGTGGCCTCCGCATGCGCCCTGGTCTGGGGGTTGCGGTGCCTGCGCAGCGGTGCCACGACCTGCTCCACCAGCCCCGCCTCGCGGTCCGCCGCGGCCTTCATGGCGCGCAGGTGCCGCGGCTCCAGCCCGAACCGCCCCAGATCGGCCACGAGCCGGGCCACGGTGACGGCCTCGGCGTCGAATCCGCCGTCCGGGCCCTCGGCGATCAGCCCGTACGACTCCCACTCGACCAGCTGCACCTCGTCCACCCCGGCGGCCGCGATCAGCTCGGCCCGGCCCACCCGGGCCACGGTGGGCCGCTCCCGCCCCACTTCGCCGTAGAGGGCCGCAGGACCGGCGGGACCGGCGGCATCCCCGTGCGGGGTGGGCCCGGGGATGCGGATCTGCTCACCGCGTGCGAGCGCGTCGAGCTGCTCGCGGATGACCTTCAGCGGCAGGTAGTGATCACGCTGGAGACGCAGGATGCGGGCGAGGCGCTCCACGTCGTCGGTGCTGAACTTGCGGTACCCCGAAGGTGTGCGCCGCGGCTCGACGAGCCCCTCCGCCTCCAGGAAACGGATCTTCGAGATGGTGACTTCGGGGAACTCGTCACGCAGCGTGGTGAGCACCGTGCCGATGCTCACCAGCCGCCCTGCCTGGCCGGCGGTACCGGCGGCGCCGTTTCCCGGAGCGCCGCCGGTCGGGGTACGCAGCATGGAACCTTCCCTCTGGGGGTACCCCCGGACGGAGTCCGGAGGAGGGTCAGATGCCCCGCAGGCTCGCGTAGAAGACCAACCGGTACTTGCCGATCTGCACCTCGTCGCCGTTGTGCAGGGCGACGGAGTCGATCGGTTCACGGTTCACGTACGTGCCGTTGAGGCTGCCGACATCACCGACGGTGAAACCGCCGTCCGGGTTCCTGCGGAATTCGACGTGCCGCCGGGAGACGGTGACGTCGTCCAGGAAGATGTCGCTCTGCGGGTGGCGGCCGGCCGTGGTCAGCTCGCCGTCCAGCAGGAAGCGGCTCCCGGAGTTGGGACCGCGCCGCACGATGAGCAGAGCGGAACCGGGGGGCAGCGCTTCCACCGCGGCCTGGGCCTCGGGGGACAGCGACGACGACACGTGCGGTTGTCCCGACACCTCGGCCTCGTAGGCCTCGAGGCCCGAGATCGAGATGGTGGACGTGGTCTCCGAGGCGCGCTCCGGCGTCAGACCCGCCCGCAGCGGCGCACCGCAGTTGGAGCAGAACCGACTGGCCGCATCGCTGCGGTGTCCGCACCTGCTGCAAATCTGCTCGGCCGACATGGACGGCTCCTCGTGCCGCGGCTGCCCCGCGGATGCATTGGTGGCATACGGGTCGGGGGCAAACCCTCCACCCGCACTTGAGGTTGATGGTTCACCGAAACCTATGCGTCCGGTACCAGCAGGGTCAACAGCCGACGCGCCGGGGGCGCCCGGAACTTCGCCCGGACCGGCGACCTCGTCGCGAAAGAGCGGCCGGTCCCCCTGTGCCTCCGCGTCCCCGTGGCCGGCGCGGTGCCGTGCCGCGCCGCCTTCCTCGCGGTTCTTCTTGCCGAACAACTTCTCAAACAACTTCACGGGCGATTCCCCTTGACCGAAACAGACCCGCCCGTGGGGCAGGACGAACTCCGAATGCAGACACCTGCCGACCCGGACATTCTCACAACGTCCGTAACCACCAGACAGTTTCCACCACGCACCGCGACTTCGGTGCGTCGACCCCCCGCAGGCATCAACTCGCGTGGGGCGCTCCACTCTCCACTCCGCTTCATCACGATGACGACCGAGCGTAGTCAGGCTGCTTCGCAGCCCGCAAGGCATCCACAACGATCTTCGCCGACCGTGTGACGGCGACGGTGGCCTGCTCCTTCTCCAGTGTCTGGACGACACCGCCGGGAATGTTCAGCGCGGGCTCCAGATCCTGCGGCTTGCCGATCACCCTGAACTCATAGGGCTGTGTGATCTTCTTACCGTCGATGGCGACCCCGCCGTTCTCGTCGGAGAAGTACGAGCCCGCCACGACGCGCACCCCGTTGATCTGGATCGCCTCGGCCCCGGCCGCCCGCAGCTCCTGAAGGGTGTCCAGCAGCTGGTCGGACTCCACCTGACCCGTGGGATCGGTGATCTTCAGCGTGATCCCCGGCCCCTGGGCTGCCACGGTACCGGCCAGGATGCCGAGTTGGCGCTCCTTCTCGACGGTCTGCTTGCGCGCCTCTTCGGCCTGGTTGGAGCTGCTCTCCAGCTCTCTGCGCTGGTCCTCCAGCCGCTGCTTCTCGTCCTCCAGGCGCTTGGTCCGCCCGTCGAGCTCGTCGAGGATCCGTACGAGGTCCTCCTGACGGGCCCCGCGCAGCGCGCTGGAGTCGCTGTTGGAGCGGACCTGGATCGCCAGCCCCAGGCCCAGGACGAACAGCAGCAACGCGACGATCAGTTGGGCCCGGCTCACGCGCGGCGGCCACAGCCCGGCCGCGAGCCGCTGCCGACCGGTCTCCTCGGGCGGCGCCGGCGGCCCGTCCGCCGGCGCCTCCACGCGCTCCGGCGCCTGCGGGGCCGGTGCGGGCTGCGGGGGCGCGGGAGCCTGCGGGGGCTGCGCGGCCGGTCCGGGCTGCGGGGCCGGTGCGGGCTGCGGGGCCGGTCCGGGCTGCGGGGCCGGTCCGGGCTGCGGGGGCTGCGGGGGCCGGCCCTCGGCTCCCGGCTCCTCGGGGGTGTCGTTCGTACTCATCGGCCTCACGCCCGGAAAACGTGCCGGCGGATGGCCGCGGCGTTGGAGAAGATGCGGATGCCGAGGACGACGACCACACCCGTGGACAGCTGCGAGCCCACCCCGAGCTTGTCGCCGAGGAAGACGATCAGCGCGGCCACGACCACGTTCGACAGGAACGACACCACGAAGACCTTGTCCACGAAGATGCCGTCCAGCATCGCGCGGAGACCGCCGAACACCGCGTCCAGCGCCGCCACCACGGCGATCGGCAGATAAGGCTCCACCACGGCCGGTACCTCGGGCCTGACCAGAAGTCCGACCACCACTCCGGCCAAGAGGCCCAGTACCGCGATCACGATGCACCCTTCTGCTGCTCTGCTGGTGTGGCTGTGCGTACGGTCAGACTCGACGCGGCCGGCAACCGCAGGTTGTCCGCCGGGGACAGGCTGTAACGGATCCCGTAGCTCTCCTGCAACACGTGCAGGTACTGTCCGTCCGCCGAGTCCTGGAAGGCCGTACCGAGCCGTTTCTTGTCCCCCACCGCCAGCACCTCGTACGGCGGGACCAGCGGCCTGTTGTCGACCAGTATCGCGTCACCCGCGGCTCTGATCGCCGACAGTTCCGTCAGCCGCTGTCCGTTGATGGAGATCGCTTCCGCCCCGGACTGCCACAGGCCGTTGACGATCTTCTGCATGTCACGGTCGCGCAGGCGTCCGGTGTCCGAGAAGCCGGCGCTCTCCCGCGGCTTTCCGCCGCCGCCCGAGGACGCGCCCTTCGCGTCGTCCACCACCAGCTTGACCCCGGGGCCCTGGACCTCGGTGGCACCCGCCAGGAGTGCCACGAGCTCGCCCTGGCCACCGCCGGGCTGTTTCAGCGCCGCGCGCTGGCGGGCCGCGACATCGGTCCTGAGCCGGTCGATGTCGCGTTCCAGGCCGTGCGTCCGGTCATCGGCCCGCTCCACCCGGTCGATCAGTTCCTGACGCTCCTTGGCCAGCACCGGCGCGGCTATCCGCGCCTCGGCGGCGCCGAGCGTGACGACCATGGCGGTGACGACGAGCCCGGCCGCGAGTCCCAGTTTGGCCTTGAGGGTGCGCGGCAGACCCGCCGTGCCCTCGGCCTCGCGCCGGGCCGCGGCTTCCGCGTAGCCCTCGTCGAGGCTGTGGTCCATCACGTGCGTCAGCAGCGACATGGAAGCGTCCGGGCGCGCTGGCACAGGAGACGCCGAAGTCCGGTTGTGGGGCGGCTGCGACATGCCGCACATCGTCGCATGTCGGCACCGCACACACCCAATGCGTCCATCCGGTGGGCCGGGCCCGCACTCCCGGCACCGGCCCACCGGACTTCCGCCCTACGTCACCACGCGCCCGGCATCAGTGCCCGGCGCTGTCCACCACGGCCGCCCATTCGTCGAGCAGGGCCTGCGCGGAGGCGTCGTCGGGGCCCTCCGCCCACAGGTGCGTGACCGCTTCCGCCGGGTCCGGCAGGACCAGCGCCCACCGTCCGTCGGTCTCGACCACCCGCACCCCGTCGGTGGTGTCCACCTGCCGGTCGCCGGCGACCTCCACGACCCGCCGCATGACGAGCCCCTTCACCGCCCACGGCGTCGGAACGTCCCGCCGCAGGACATGGGCCCGCGGAATCCGGGCGTCGATCTGGCTCAGCGTGAGCTGCGTGCGCGCCACCAGCCCGAGCAGCTGCACGAAGGCGGCCGACCCGTCGAAGACGCTGCTGAACTCCGGAACGATGAAACCGCCCCGGCCGTCGCCGCCGAAGATGGTGTTCTCCGCACGCCCCACCCGGGTCAGGTCGTCGGGCGAGGTCGTCGTCCACTCCACCTGCGTACCGTGGTAGGCGGCGACCTGTTCGGCCACCCTCGTCGTGGTCACCGGAAGGGCGACCTTGCCGCTGCGCTTCTCCGCGGCCACCAGGTCGAGCATCACGAGCAGCGCCCGGTCGTCCTCGATGATGCGCCCGCGCTCGTCCACGAGGGAGATGCGCTCGCCCACCGGGTCGAACCGCACTCCGAAGGCCGCCCGCGCCGAGGCCACGATCTCGCCCAGCCGCACCAGCCCGGCCCGCCGGGACTCCCTGGTCTCCGTCGGCCGGGATTCGTCGAGCCCGGGGTTGATCGTCAGCGCGTCCACGCCGAGCCGGCCGAGCAGGCTGGGCAGGACGAGTCCGGCGCTTCCGTTGGAGGCGTCCACGACCACCTTGAGCCCGGCATCGGCGATGCCGGTGGTGTCCACCCGGCGCAGCAGCGAGCCGGTGTAGGCGTCGAAGACGCTGCCCGGGAACTGCAGGTCTCCGATCTCACCGGGGAAGGCCCGCCGGTACTCCTGGCGCGCGTACACCCGGTCCAGCTTGCGCTGCCCCTGGAGCGAGAGGTCCGCGCCCCGCTCGTCGAGGAACATGATGTCCACGGAGTCCGGTACTCCCGGTGAGGTCCGCAGGACGATCCCGCCGGCGCTGCCGCGCGCGGTCTGCTGCCGCGCCACCGGCAGCGGTACGTTCTCCAGGTCCCGTACGTTGATGGCGCTGGCCTGGAGCGCGGAGATCACGGCTCGCTTGAGCGCTCTCGCACCACGGGAGTGGTCACGGGCGGTGGTGACGATCGCCCCCTTCTTCAGGGTCGTGGCGTACGCGCCGGCGAGCCGGACCACGACCTCGGGGGTGATCTCCACGTTCAGGATCCCGGAGACTCCCCGCGCACCGAACAGATGTGCCTGTCCGCGGGACTCCCAGATCACCGATTCGTTGACGAAGGCGCCGGCCTCGATCGTCTTGAAGGGGTAGACGCGCACGTTCCCCTGAACGATCGATTCCTCACCGACGAGGCACTCGTCGCCGATGACGGCACCGTCCTCGATCCGCGCGGCCCGCATGATGTCGGTGTTCTTGCCGATGACGCAGCCGCGGAGATTGCTGTGGGGCCCGATGTACACGTTGTCGTGGACGACGGCCCGGTGCAGGAAGGCCCCGCCCTTGACGACGACGTTCGACCCGATGACGGTGTGCTCGCGGATCTCGGCTCCGGCCTCGACCTTGGCGTAGTCGCCGATGTACAGCGGGCCGCGCAGCACCGCGTCGGGGCTCACCTCGGCCCCTTCGGCGATCCACACGCCGGGTGAGATCTCGAAGCCGTCCATCTCGACCTGGACCTTGCCCTCGAGGACGTCGGCCTGTGCCTTGACGTAGCTCTCGTGCGTGCCGACGTCCTCCCAGTAGCCCTCGGCCACGTAGCCGTAGATGGGCCGGCCTTCCTTCATCAGCTGGGGGAAGACGTCGCCGGACCAGTCGACGGAGACGTCCGGATCGACGTAGTCGAAGACCTCGGGCTCCATGACGTAGATGCCGGTGTTGACGGTGTCCGAGAACACCTGTCCCCACGTCGGCTTCTCCAGGAAGCGCTCGACTTTGCCTTCCTCGTCCACGATCGTGATGCCGAATTCCAGCGGATTCGGCACCCGGGTCAGGCACACCGTGACGAGGGCGCCCTTCTCCTTGTGGAAGCGGATCAGATCGGTGAGGTCGAAGTCGGTGAGCGCATCGCCGGAAATGACGACGAAGGCGTCGTCCTTCAGGGCTTCCTCGGCATTCTTGACGCTGCCGGCGGTGCCGAGTGGCTTCTCCTCGTGGGCATAGGTGAGCTCCATTCCGAGCTCTTCGCCATCCCCGAAATAGTTCTTGACGAGTGACGCCAGGAACTGCACGGTGACCACGGTCTCACTGAGCCCATGCCGCTTGAGCAGCCTGAGCACATGCTCCATGATCGGCCGGTTGGCCACCGGCAGGAGCGGCTTGGGCATGCTCGAGGTCATGGGGCGAAGACGCGTGCCCTCGCCACCGGCCATCACGACGGCCTTCATGTCGGAAGAGTCCTCCTTGGGAGACGACAGTCGTACCGACCTTGGCCCGTCTCGTTCGGTGACTCCGCGACTCCTCCGCGTCATCCGGTGCCGGGCGGGCTCAATCGGCCGTGGTGTCTGCCTTCACAAGACGGCGGACTTGAACCACGTAAAGGATTCCTGCCCACCAATAGAGGGTTGTACCCCATACAGCGAACGCCCATCCGAAAACTGCCGCCAACCAGGCCAACCAGCCGCTTCCGTCGCTGAGCAGCAGCAAGGGAAACGCGTACATGAGGTTGAAGGTGGCGGCCTTGCCGAGGAAGTTGACCTGCGGGGGCGGATATCCGTGGCGGCGCAGGATCCACACCATCACCAGCAACATCAGCTCGCGCGCGATGAGGGCGCCGGTGAGCCACAGCGGCAGGATCTCGCGATAAGTCAGACCGAAGAGCGTCGACAGGATGTAGAGGCGGTCCGCGGCAGGGTCCAGCAGCCGGCCGAGCTTGCTGATCTGATTCCAGCGCCGCGCCAGCTTCCCGTCGAGGTAGTCGCTGATCCCGCTGAGCATGAGGACGGCAAGGGCCCAGCCGTCGTACTCGGCCAGGATCAGCCACAAGAACAGGGGCACGCCGGCCAGGCGAGCCATGCTCAGGATGTTCGGAATGGTGAAAATTCGGTCAGTCTGAACCCGAGTCTCCTGGACCTCCACCCGGGGGCCTCCACTGTGACTGTAGAAATGGTCGTTCGATGCCCTCTGACCCTACAGGAGACCGCGCAGGTGCCCCGAACGCAGAAAAGCCCCGCACCGAACCCTGAAAGGGCTGGTGCGGGGCTTTCCCACAATGATTGTTCGGCGGCGTCCTACTCTCCCACAGGGTCCCCCCTGCAGTACCATCGGCGCTGAAAGGCTTAGCTTCCGGGTTCGGAATGTAACCGGGCGTTTCCCTAACGCTATGACCACCGAAACACTATGAAATTTGAACGCTGGCATTGACACAGCTGTTCGTTATTTCAGAACTAACACAGTGGACGCGAGCAACTGAGGACAAGCCCTCGGCCTATTAGTACCAGTCAGCTTCACCCGTTACCGGGCTTCCACATCTGGCCTATCAACCCAGTCGTCTACTGGGAGCCTTACCCTCTCAAGGAGGTGGGAATACTCATCTTGAAGCAGGCTTCCCGCTTAGATGCTTTCAGCGGTTATCCCTCCCGAACGTAGCCAACCAGCCGTGCCCTTGGCAGGACAACTGGCACACCAGAGGTTCGTCCGTCCCGGTCCTCTCGTACTAGGGACAGCCCTTCTCAATATTCCTACGCGCACAGCGGATAGGGACCGAACTGTCTCACGACGTTCTAAACCCAGCTCGCGTACCGCTTTAATGGGCGAACAGCCCAACCCTTGGGACCGACTCCAGCCCCAGGATGCGACGAGCCGACATCGAGGTGCCAAACCATCCCGTCGATATGGACTCTTGGGGAAGATCAGCCTGTTATCCCCGGGGTACCTTTTATCCGTTGAGCGACGGCGCTTCCACAAGCCACCGCCGGATCACTAGTCCCGACTTTCGTCCCTGCTCGACCCGTCGGTCTCACAGTCAAGCTCCCTTGTGCACTTACACTCAACACCTGATTGCCAACCAGGCTGAGGGAACCTTTGGGCGCCTCCGTTACCCTTTGGGAGGCAACCGCCCCAGTTAAACTACCCATCAGACACTGTCCCTGATCCGGATCACGGACCGAGGTTAGACATCCAGCACGACCAGAGTGGTATTTCAACGGCGACTCCACAACCACTGGCGTGGCTGCTTCAAAGTCTCCCACCTATCCTACACAAGCCGAACCGAACACCAATATCAAACTGTAGTAAAGGTCCCGGGGTCTTTCCGTCCTGCTGCGCGAAACGAGCATCTTTACTCGTAGTGCAATTTCACCGGGCCTATGGTTGAGACAGTCGAGAAGTCGTTACGCCATTCGTGCAGGTCGGAACTTACCCGACAAGGAATTTCGCTACCTTAGGATGGTTATAGTTACCACCGCCGTTTACTGGCGCTTAAGTTCTCAGCTTCGCAACCCCGAAAGGTCACTAACCGGTCCCCTTAACGTTCCAGCACCGGGCAGGCGTCAGTCCGTATACATCGCCTTACGGCTTCGCACGGACCTGTGTTTTTAGTAAACAGTCGCTTCTCGCTGGTCTCTGCGGCCACCCCCAGCTCACGGAGTAAATCCGATCACCAGTGATGGCCCCCCTTCTCCCGAAGTTACGGGGGCATTTTGCCGAGTTCCTTAACCATAGTTCACCCGAACGCCTCGGTATTCTCTACCTGACCACCTGAGTCGGTTTAGGGTACGGGCCGCCATGAAACTCGCTAGAGGCTTTTCTCGACAGCATAGGATCATCCACTTCACCACAATCGGCTCGGCATCAGGTCTCAGCCTTAATGAGGGACGGATTTGCCTACCCCTCGGCCTACACCCTTACCCCGGGACTACCACCGCCCGGGCTGGACTACCTTCCTGCGTCACCCCATCGCTTACCTACTACAAGTCTGGTTCGTCGGCTCCACCACTTTCCTTTCCCCGAAGGGTCCGGAACGGCTTCACGGACTTAGCATCGCCTGATTCGAT